>QHZD01000019.1:262310-395785 GCA_003225315.1 Acidobacteriota bacterium | reverse complement strand
ATCTTGCGCAACAGGCCGTACTCAAAGAGCACTAAGCCAAACGCACCCCACGCGACGGCGACACTGGTGGGCTGTGTTTGCAATTCATACCAGAGGAGCAGGCCGCCGATGGTGGATGCCGCCCAGGAATAGATGTGATGGGTGTCACGCTGGCGCCACTCTTCAGGCATGCGAATGAGGCGCGATAGCGCATAGAAAATCACCGCGACAATGGCCAGCGACATGAGGCGCACGCTGATGCCGTGCCAGGTGGCGGTGACGTAGAGATTTACGCCGATGCTGCGAAGCAACGTCAGTGCAGCGAGAATATGCGATTGCCAGGGCAATTCCTCGAGTTCGAGGCGCTGATCAACAATCGCCAGGACCAGTGCAAACGCGGCCCAGAGCGGAGCTAGCCATCCGTTAGGCGCTTCGTACCAGGCGAGGAGGGCAAGTAGCCCGGTCGCCGCGAAAGAATGAAGAAAAGCGATGGCGCGGGCGAAACGCTCTTCCGGCGCGGCGTTGCGCGAGAGGAAGTACAAGCCCGCGGCAACGACCGATATTGTAAAAATGCGCAAGGAAATGGGGCCCCAGAATTTCTTCTCCAGGTTGTAGTTATAAAAGTACGCGCGGAGGACGGCACAGAGGCCGACGACGTTCGCCTGCCACGCGAGCTGATGGTAGCGAATCCAGCGGGTGGAAAGCGCGAGCACGACCGCGAAAACGATCCAGCCGACGGCAATCCATGGCGCATGTAGAGCTTCCTCGAGGATCCACACCATCACCCCAGTGCCGGCCCAGGTGTAAACCACTTGCGCCGCGCTGAGGTGCCGGGGATTTACAATGCCGACGCGCTTCGCCAGCCAATACAGGCCGGCGACAACAGGTAAAGCGCCCAGTGTGTGCACCGGAATCGTGTGCCACTTATGTGTGTTGTAGGGATCGGCCGCGACCGCTGTAAAGATCGCGAGGCCGCCCAGAATATGGGAATGCCAGCCAATCGCGTGATGCGTCAACGCACGTGCGGCTTCGGAAAGAACGACCGCAAAGACGATGAAAGCAAGCGGCTGCCAGAGCTCCGGGACCTCGAGCCAGATAAGAAGTGCGATGAAAGCGCTGCCTGCGGCTGCGAATAGACCGCGAATGGTGCGCTGTTCGGGATCGTCACGCAGAGCAGCTAGCTTGGCGGTGACATAGAACGCTGCGGCGAGAATGGGGAGTGTGAGGAGCCGTATTCGTACGTGAGCGTGCTCCCCCGATTCGAGATGGAGATTCACGACAATGCCGCGATAGAGGGCGAGGGCGCCGATCATCACGTACTGCACCTGGAGGTGCTGAGATTCGAGAGCGCGTCCAAGAATCGCGACGATGAGTATGATGGCGGCGAAGGCAAGCGCGGTCCAATCGTGCGAAAAAAGAGCCCAAGCAGCGCATGCCGCCGTGAACCCGCCAAGATAGGAATGGATGGTCAGAAGCGGGCGCTCCGGCGAGCCGGTAAATAATTCTTTCCAGCGCGAGCCGGCTCCGAGGGCGTTGACATAGAAAACGACGGCGCAGAGAGAGAAAAGGACACCTGCGGTGAGTGCCGGATCTTCGTTCGCAAGACGCTGGTTGAGGAGCTGGCGGAAGTCAACGCCCACGAGATGAAGGCCGACGAGTAAACCCGTTAAAAGGCCAACACGCCGAAAAACCACTTCTTTCGCAATGATCCCAGCCGCCAGGAAGGCCTCGGCTCCCACAAGCCAGAGAATGGCCACATTGTTCCCGGAATAGTGGAATGGAACGGCGGCAAGCATCAGCGTTGCGCCAACCACGCTCAGAACCACGAAAGCCTGGCGCCGGCGTTTAGTAACAGGCAATTGAGCCAGGAAGAATTCGAACGCGCCGACAACGAGCAGCGCGAGATAGGCGAGCTCCGGCTGCACGGATTGAAACTTCATGACGCCTAGGAGCAGGAGGACGTTTAACAGAGCGGCGAGCGTGGAGATGTGTTCTTCGAATTCGGTTTTAATCGTCCGGGCAATGTAGGAAATGCGGAATGTCAGCCAGTAGAAGAAAAGCAATGCCAGGCTGGCATGGTATTGCTCAAAGTGGCGGCCTTGCGCTCCTTCGATGCCAAGGATGCGATACAGCCAATACAGATGATTCAAGTAGCTGGAGAGAATGCCGAACACTTCCAGCTCGAACCAGCCCATTTTCAGGACGATCGAAACGAGTCCGATGGCAAGAAACACGCCGGCTGAAAGGCTGTAGACCGTGTCTTGGCTTAACGCGACCGTAGTGTAGCCCAGCAGGAATGCCAGGCCGGTGACAAATTGTGAGCGATAGCGCAGCGTGTGGAACGCCATGGCTACCGCAACAAGCAACATCAGAGCGCAATCGAGCGTGAGCGCGCCTGGGTCCTGGGAAAGAACACGCATGGCTTCCACATGATAAATCCCGAAGGTGCTGAAAAAGAGCAGCGCCCACCCTCCGCCGATGCCGGTGCGGCCAAGAAGACGATAGCGTTCGTTCTTCTCGAGATAAATGCCACCTACAAGAAGAAACGCGGAGGCGAGGTAAGAAATCCCGACTTTGCCCAGCGGTCCAAGCGCGCCGAGTTCGTAGATACCGAAGAGAGCGACACCCACCACGAGAATGATGATGCCGAGTTTATTGAGCCAGTTTGTGCCGAGAGTTTCTTCAATCGCGGATACGGTTTTCATGCGTTGTTGAAGAGTCGGCCGTGACGCAGGGACGCGATATGCAGAGAGCGGCGGTGGCGCGGAGACGCGAGCGGCAGAGGGAGGAATCTGTGCTGCCGCTGGCGGCTTGGGCGCGGGAATACGTGGCGCTGCAGGCTGGGACAAAGGAACAGATGGCGTGGTGATTGGCGGTGGAACAACCGGTGCGGACGGCTTTGCTTCTGCTGGCGTTTTCGCTGCCGCGGGCAAAACCGGCTTCGGCTCTGAGGGCACGCTGAGCAGTGGCGGTTGTACCGGGAGAGTTGGCACTGATACGGCCGGAGGCAGCTTGACTGGCGCGGGCAACTCAACCTGCGGAGATG
The DNA here is from genome assembly GCA_003225315.1 of Acidobacteriota bacterium. GTDB lineage: Bacteria > Acidobacteriota > Terriglobia > Acidiferrales > UBA7541 > Acidiferrum. Next base: position 392,760 of record QHZD01000019.1, on the reverse strand, counting down.
GGACACGAGTATCTTGTACCGTCGTCGCGGCTGGTGACGGAGCGACGACAGGGCGTTCCAATGGTTTTTCAGAGGTTGGTGCAGCAGGATGGAGCACCATAGAAAGTTGCCGCTTTAGATCAGCAAATTCACGCTGGAAAGATGTGTGCTGCCGGGCGTTTTCCTCGCTAAGCCGATTAAGCTCCGAGCGAACTTTGCTATACTTCACCAGAAGGATGAGAGCGATGATGGGGGTGGCGATCAGGAAGATCGCGATCAAAAAGACCAGCAGCTCGACCATGGGCATTGGGCGTCCTTGGGAGTCCGTGTTTCTATGTCTCCATGTTAGAACGAGGCCAAAAAGGAATCTTGCACTTTGTTTCCTAGGCAGCCTTTCAAGTAAACCGCTCTGCGTAAGATATTCTAAATGAATGACTTAGTGGCTAACGAAAGGTTCATGAATTCATTGCTTCAAGCCGGAAAAGATTAGATTCCGTAATTTAATGGTTACGAATAGCCCCCAGGTGTGATATAGTTTTCTTGCGCTTATTACCTCGGTTGTGTTGTGCGGTCCCTCTGGTGCAGTTCTTGATCTGAGACTCCCCGCCTCCAGTTTCCTCCGTACGTTTTACGCGTAATCTAAAAGAGGCTGGCAAAGCAAGCCGCCGGTCCGCCCGAGAACTCGTGTGCGCACCGCGACGGCTTCTGCCAGCAAGAAAGTAATATTGAATGTTGAATGTTTCAGAAGTGAATGCAGAACGCTCCTCGGAGACTCTGCCGGAACGCGCATCAGCGCGATTTTCCGAAATGCTGATTTCTCCTTATGCGAAGGAGCGATTGGCCGCGGCGCGGTTTACCACGCCGACGCCCGTCCAGGCTGCGGCAATCCCGCAAGCGTTGGAAGGCAAAGACGTGCTGGCAACAGCGCAGACGGGGACCGGCAAAACGCTGGCGTTCCTGATTCCCGTGATCGAGCGGCTGCTCAAGGATAAGACGCCGGGAATCGCCGCCTTGGTGCTGGTTCCCACGCGCGAACTTGCCATGCAAGTCGTGGATCAATTTAACAAGCTGCGCGGCGCGCAGCTTCTTCCCGCGGCGCTCGTTGTCGGCGGGTTATCCGAGGGTGGACAGCTCCAGGCCATTCGCAAGGGAGCGCGGCTGGTGGTCGCTACTCCGGGACGGCTCGAAGATTATCTCGACCGCCGGCTGTTTCATTTTAATGCGCTGCGCATGCTCATCCTCGACGAAGCGGACCGCATGCTGGACATGGGATTCCTCCCGGCGATTCGGCGCATCGTATCGATCCTTCCGAAAGAGCGGCAGACGATGTGTTTCTCCGCGACGATGGAAGGCGACATGGCGCGCGTCGTGAAAGATTATCTTCGTAACGCCGTGCGTCTTTCTTTCGGCTCGACCTCGAAGCCCTCGGAAAACGTCCGCATCCAGGCGTTTGAAGTTCCCATGGACCGCAAGCAGGAAATGCTGCAGCGCTTGCTGGCCAAGGAAACCGGAAAGTGCTTGGTGTTTGCTCGAACCAAGCGCGGAACCGAGCGAATTGCCGAGAGCTTGAATCGTAAGGGCTTTTCCGCCGCCATGATTCATGGCGACCGCTCGCAATCGCAACGCACCACAGCGTTGGCTGGGTTTCAGCAGGGTCGCTTCCGCGTGCTCGTGGCCACGGACCTCGCTTCGCGCGGGATTCACGTGCAGGACATCGCGCACGTCATCAACTACGACTTGCCTGAAGTGGCGGAGAATTTCATCCACCGCGTGGGGCGAACGGGACGCAACGGCGGCCACGGTGTGGCCTCCACGCTCTTCGTGAAAGAGCAACGCTCCGAATTGTTCCAACTGGAACGCTCGCTCGGTATCAAGATGGAGCGACTCCGCGCGGAGGAAACGGCTGGGCTTCCCGAAAAACAGGAACGGCTGCCGGCGAATCTGCCTCGCGTGGAATCCATTCAGCGCCCCCAGAGATTTGTGCTTCCCGGCGAAGTTTTCCAGACGCAGTTCGAAAACTAGACAAGTCTATTCACCACTTAAAACGGGCTCCTCGATCCGATCGGGGGCCCTTCTTTATTTTCCGAGCACTCGTGGCAAGATACAGGGATGCTGATTCGGCCCTCAACCGACGGGGACAAAAACGCCATCTGGGCCATCATGGAGCCCATCATCCGTGCAGGCGAGACCTATACCCTGCCACGGGACATGGATATGGCGAGTGCGCTCGCGTATTGGTTTTCAGGTAACCGAGAGGTTTTCGTCGCGGAAGAAAACGGCGAAATTGTAGGTACTTACTTTCTGCAAGCAAATCAGGAAGGTGGCGGCGCCCACGTCGCCAATTGCGGCTACATGACAGCCGTCACCGCAACCGGCCGCGGAGTCGCCCGCGCGATGTGCGAGCATTCCCTAGGCCACGCTCGGAGTCGCAGATTTCGCGCCATGCAATATAATTTCGTTGTCAGCACCAACGAGCGCGCGGTAAGGTTATGGCAAAGCTTCGATTTTGAGATCCTCGGCCGCCTGCCGAAAGCGTTCCTTCATCCGAGCTTGGGCTATGTCGACGCGTACGTGATGTGTCGCGATCTCTAGTGGTGGTACAGTTTGAAACACCATGAAAGGCAACGTCTGGGAAATCGTTAGAAAAGAAGATGGAACTTTCGAAATGTTCCACAAGGGAGAACTGTTGCACGGCTCGATCCCAGATAGGTGGCTTGAAGATCAGCTGGTCCGTTATGGCTTCTGCGGGGAGGAGTACCGCGACATCCGTCGGCAACTAGATCAGTTCGGGAAAGCGAAAATTGTCCTCTAGCCCAGTGCAATTTGCGCTTCTGCGCGCGGCTATGCTACACATGCTGGATGCCCGATTTTGCTGCTCCCGTCGAACGACTCATCGATGAGCTGAAACATCTCCCCGGAATTGGCCAGAAGACCGCGCAGCGGCTGGCCTTTCACTTGCTGCGAGCGGCGCCCGAGGACGCATTGGCGCTGGCGGACGCCATTCGCGACGCCAAAGAAAAAATCCGCGCTTGCTCTGTCTGCTCCAACATCACAGATTCCGATCCGTGCTTGTACTGCGTGGGCCCGACGCGCAGCAAGAAGACGATTTGCGTCGTCGAAGAAGCGCACAACATCATGGCCATCGAGAAAACGCGGACGTACAGCGGCATGTACCACGTGCTAGGCGGGTCGCTTTCGCCGCTTTCCGGCCGCGGACCGGAGCAACTGCACATCAAATCGCTGATCGAGAGATTGAAGGGCGGCAGCGTAGAAGAAATTATCATTGCCACAAATCCCACTGCCGAAGGCGAAGCCACTGCCGTTTACCTTTCCAAGCTCTTGAAGCCATTAGGCGTGCGCGTCACGCGAATCGGCGTCGGAATTCCCGTGGGCGCGGACCTCGAGTACGCCGACGAAGTGACCATGCTGAAGGCCATGGAAGGCCGCCGGGATTTGTAGGCATCCAAACGGCCTACTCGTTTTAGACCGCAATAGGCGAACAGCAGCATTACTCCCAGTACCCTCAAGACGCTCTAGCAAATCCTCCCATTTAGGTATAAAGTTTGATTCCTGAGGTGGCTGTCCTCCCACCGAACCTTGGGCAGCTGCCGTCTGGCTGACAGGAGGTGCGCTAATGCCGAGCCTGGCGCACTACATGACGCAGTACGATCACGAGCACGAATCCGGCTGGAACAAATTCCTGCATGGCGTTGGTATCCCGATGATTTTTGTCGGGATTATCCTTCTGCTTTTCACAAAATGGATCCTGGGAGCGGGAATTTTCCTGGGCGGATGGGTGCTTCTTTTTCTCGGCCACCGGATCGAGGGAAACCGTCCGGCGTTTTTTCAGGGACCAATTTATTTGTTAGTTGGGCCAATCTGGGTTGCAAAGGAAGCATGGATGTTCCTAACGGGCACGCACCGCAGGCCGACCTCGGAAGGCACTCCGCAAAGCGACGCGATGAAGTAGATGCAGCGATTCCAATCGTCTGCGCGAAATCTTAAAATTCTGAGGGCCGGTGGTGGTTTGTATGAACGATTCAGGCAGCAATTTTGCCGACGAGACAATGGAAATGGTGTCTGAGAACGCCAATAGCGCCAGTGCGGAACTAAGGAAGCGCCGTAGCACGCGGATCGTGCAGGCGGTTCCGCTGCTCGTGACTGGTGTCGATGCGCTGGGGCGTCCCTTCGTGGAACGGACTTCGTCGCTGATTATCAATTGCCATGGCTGCCGCTACCAGTCCAAACACTATGTCCTGAAAAACATGTGGGTGACGATGGAAATCCCGCACCCGGAGACAGGACAGCCGCCCCGCACAGTGCGCGGTAGAGTGGCTTGGATTCAGCGCCCACGGACGGTGCGGCAGCTCTTTCAAGTGGCTCTGGAGCTGGAAGCTTCCGGCAACGTCTGGGGCATTGGGTTTCCTCCGGAAGACTGGACAGCGTTCCCCGAGCCGGGGCAGTTCGTGATGAAGCTGGATGGAGCGCCGGAGTCATCGCCGTTGCCTCCTCAAGCGGATGAAGCGGAAGCGGTGCCACATTTGCCCCATTTGAACGAACCCGACCTTCTAGCGGGCAATGAAGCGGATAATTTACGAGTGTTCCCTGCTCCGGCGAGCGCGACCGATGCGTCGCTACAGTTGGCGCGGCAAGTGGCGCGGCTGGTGGCGGATGCCAAGCAGCAAATTCAGGCGGCAACGCGAGAGGCAGCTTCGCAAGCCGTGTCGGCGGAGCGCCGGCTGTCCTTCGAGCAGTGGGAGCAGAAGTTCGCCGCAGGGCGCGCGGTGATCGAGAATGAGACTGCGCAGGCCATTGAAAAATTTCAGCAGGAAGCGGATGAGCATTCACGCACAGCTCATGCAGCGGCAGCCGAGGCGGTGCGCACGGAATTGCCGCGATGGCTCGCGCCACAGCTTGAACAACTCACACGCGATTTGACGGAGAGTCTCTCGCGGGAAGGTGCTGCCCAGCGCGGCGAACACGCGCAGCGGCTGGAAACTTCATCGGAAGCTCTGGGAACTGCTTGCCAGAAAGCAGAGGAAACAGCCGCCCGGTTGAACGCTCAGACGGAGCAGTTGGAAGCAACAATTGTTGCGCGCGTGGAGTCGGCGACACAGGCGCTTGAGGAAACGGCGAAGCGGACGGAAGAAACGGCGTCTACCCAGCGTGAGGCGCTGCTCGCCGCGGCCCAGGAGATTCAGCAACAGGTAACAGCCGCGCTGGCGTCGACGCAATCGTCCTTGCACGGGCAGCTTGCAAGTGAATTGGAAGCGGCGCAAACGCGCTGGCAGGCAGCCATCGAGAGCACGCTCGCGGAGGCCCAGGATCGCGCGGCGGGTGGTCTGAATGAGCACGCGCGCGGCTGGATGGATCAGCTGCAGGACGAGATAGCGCGGCACGCCAAAGCAGCGCGCGAATCGGCATCAAACGCCGCCATAGAGGCGGAGCAGCGGCTGACTGCGCTACGAGACTCGCTGCAGGAGCAGACGCAGCGGCTGGAGTCCGTGCTGGCGGTCGCGGCAGAAACGGGCCAGCGTCTCGAACAACATTCCGCGCAACTTGAAAACGCGCAGCAGCAGGCGCTGGCCGGATTCCAATCAAACCTCGAAAATGTATTGAGTCCGCACCGCGAAGAATTGCACCGCCGCTCCGAAGCGATCGCCGAGGAACTCAACTCGAAAATTCGCGCGACGTTCGACGAGGCCAGCCGCCAGGCCGTGTCGCAATTTGAACAGCAAATCAAGGAAGTGGTGCAGCCGCAGGTGACGAGCGCCGAAGAGGCGGTCCACCGACTGGCAGGGAGCCGCTCGCTATTGGATGCCGCGCTTACCATGCAGCAGGACCGCATCCGCAATACCGCCGACGAAGCCTTCGCTGAATCGCTTGCGCGCTTCCGGGAGAATCTCGGGAGTGTCGAGCAGATCCTGCAGGATTCTTCGCAATCAATTACCTATCGCAACCTGACGGAACTGGAAGGAAAAGCCGGTGATTTGAAGCACCAGGTGGTCGAAGAGCTCCACAAATCGGCGGAATGGTACGAGAAAAAGGCGCAAACGCAGATTCAGAACCTGACGGAAAGAGCCGTCGAGCACGCTGAAAACCGATTGAGAGAGAGAGCAGGCGAAGTTTCCGGCGCCTTCACAAGCGAGCTGGATCATTCGAGCCGCAGCTTCATAGGGCACGCGCAGACACAGATGGAGGAGTTGGTGCGGGATTCCTTCGCCCGCGCGCGCTCTCTCTTCGGGGAAGCCGCGGACACCACTGTGGCGGCGTTCACCGATGAAATTCAGCGCACGGGCCGTGAAGAGCTGAAGGGATACAACGAAGAGGTTCGGCGTTCCACGGACGGAGCGCGGCAGCAACTGGACGCGGCACGCATGGAGTTCGCGCAACAAACGACCGCCGAACAGGATGCCTTCCTGCGGCGCTTCCAATCCTCCATGAGCGGCGCGCTCGACGCCGGCGTGGCGGAAGCTCAGAAGAAAGTTTCAGATGGATTTGGGCCGCTCCTGGATTCCTGGAAGGCGATGACGCTTGCGCATCAGCAAGAGATGCGTGGAATTTACGACCGGATGGGTGACCAAGCCGCGGAGCAATACAAGGGCCGCCTGGATAATGTTTCTAACCAGTGGATGCTGGCGACCGTGGCCTCTCTGGATCACCGTTCGCGGGAGATGATTTCGAACATTGCCTCGAAGGCGGAAGTAAAACTTCGCGAAGCGTGCGGCCAGGTGTTCGAAGGCGTGGGAGAATCCCTGCGCGAACGTTTGCGAGAGATGGCGCAGGGTTTTGCGCCGCCGACGGAGCCGCCCGAGCGCGCCAAGAGCGCCAACGTGGGAAGCTGAAACGCAAAGCTGCCCAACATCAACCGGCTGCTGATTCGCTACTTCCCTGCTTAGCCCGGTATAATCCCGAAGGTTCCAACCACCATGGCCAACCATGCTTACCTGCGTGTGTGGACGCGCGATTTTTCGCTGGAAACAATGATTGCCGAATTTGCCCGGTTTCTCGCAACCGCGCCCCTATCGGCCGAACATCCTACGTTTACCGAGCTGATCGTTCAGGCTGTGGACGCGACGGAAACACCTGCTGCGGAATGGGATTTACGCCCGATGAAGGCCCGGCCTGCAGAGGTTGCGGCGCTGGCGTTGCAGCACCTGAACGCGGACACCGCGTATATCGTCAGCGCAAAATGGGACTTGTGGGGATTCGATATCGAGACCCTGAGGTGGCAGCTCAAGCCGGAGCCGCTGGTGCTGACCTGCCACGGCCCGGAGTACGACGGTGGGCTTGTATCCTCAGCCGGTCACTTCATGGCCGATTTGGGCTTCGAGCACTTTTTCACCGGGCATGGAGGGCTGCTTGCTCCGGGAGCGGCGTCGAATCCTTTCAATTCGTCGGATCATCCGATGGAGCACACCTTCCGGCAATGGATGGCGGTGAGCGCCAACTTGAAGGAATATCACGCCAAGACACGCGAAAACATCCAACAATTGTTCAATTGGGTGGAAGCAATCGAGCGGGCGCTGCCCGTGCAGCGCAGCGAGCTTTGGTCTGAAGGAGAGGAAAACTTTGAGGCGCGCTTGGATGCGATTCTGGCCCAGCGCTAGCTCATTCCCATCTTGGGCAATCCCGATTCGCGGAGTCCTTCCCCCAGGGGGTGGCCAGCAGTTAGAATTGCTAGAGCGAGCATTGTGTTGAAGCAGGTCCGGCTGTGCCGCATTTGATAGAAATGCCCAGCATGCCGGAGAAGGATAGGAAGCTTGGGCAAACGTTCGAACTAGCGCCCAAAGCGGCAAATCTCCGATGGAGAAAACTTCACAAGGCGACTGTTCGTGTGCTAACGAGGCGGGTATCAGTCCGTCCTTCCTTAGAGTGGGTCTTGGCGTTGGCGCGGCCCGCAGGTGGAGAATCCCCCTGATTTTTTCGCTGAGTTTTCTGTCCCTGGCCATTCTTCTGGGCGGATGTGGTGGTACGGATGCCTCCAAGTCTGCGAGTCAGGCGGCGACCAAGCCCGCGGAACCAGTTGTACCCGAAGAGATTCAACAGGCGGCAGAATCCCTGCTGGGAAGCGAGTCGCAAGTGCTGGTGTTCGGAGACCTCGCCAAGAACGGGAAGCAGGAATTTCTGGCGGCGAACGTCGTGCCGAAGACACCGACCAACAATTTGCCCGGAACCATCGTGACCCGCGTCGTCGTGGCGGAAAACGCCGATGGGAAATGGGCGGAACTGCTGCGCTGCGATGAACACTTGAAAAATCAAAAAGGATTTCTGGGTTTGACTCCACTGGCTGCGGTGACCGGCTGGCGGCTGCAATACGAACAAAATGATGAAAAGGGCCTGCAACTCTATTTCACGCCTTTGAAAGGCACTACCGATTCGCACAATTTGCCGATCGGCGTACGTTGGAACCCGTCGACAAAGCGTTATCAGTCTCTCGACCGCGCCTACGAGCATTTCCTGCTCGAATCACCGTCCATCCAGGATGCGAGGTCCGTGCTGCGATGAGCGCTGCCCCGTCAGCCGCAAGTAATCGGGCAACCGATAGCTCGCGCGAAGCTCCTCGCAGTAAGGGTTTGCGCGGGCTGATGCCCTATCTGCGGCGCTACACCGGCGGAATCGTTTTCGGTCTCCTCACCGTCGTGCTAATGGGCGTCGTGGGCAACATTCTCCCGCTGGCCACCGGGGTCATGACTGATACGCTCGCAGGCAACGCGGTTCCCTTTGAACATTCCATACAGTCGGGCGCTCCGGTTGCCCTCGGAATGAACGCATCGAAGCTCAGCAATTTCATTCCCTTTTACGCTCCAAGCAGCCGCCGTACGCTGGGGATCTATAGCCTCATCGTCGTTCTGTGCGTCGCAATCAAGGGCGTTCTTTCTTTTTCAGCGCGCTGGACGCTTATTGGCGTCTCCCGCGACATCGAGTTCGACATTCGCAACGATCTCCTCAAGCGCCTCCTAATTCTCGAGCCCGAATTCTACGTGCGCAATCGCACCGGCGAGCTGATGTCCCGCGCCACCAACGACCTGAACGCTGTCCGCATGGTGCTTGGCCCGGGCATTATGTACACCGCGACGACTATCATCACCATGATCATGGCCATCCTGGTGATGGTCACGCTCTCGCCTTCCCTGACACTCTGGGTTCTGCTTCCCGCGCCGGTCGTGGCCGTCGCTGTGTGGTTCTTTGGCAAGACCATTCACGACCTGTACGAACAAATCCAGGCGGCACTGGCCACACTCACCGCGCGCGTTCAGGAAAATCTTGCCGGCGTGCGCGTCGTTCGCGCTTACGCTCAGGAAGAATCAGAAATCCGCGGCTTTGACGGGCCCAACCGCGAATACGTCTCGCGCAACATTAAGCTCATCCGCACCTGGAGCATGTTCATGCCGTCCCTTCAGGCGCTCATCGGCACGACCTTCTTGATCGTGCTGTGGCAGGGCGGCCATCAGCTTTTCCGCGGCCAGATTTCCCTCGGCGCGCTGATTGCCTTCAACGGATACCTCGCCTTGCTCGTCTGGCCGATGATTGCTCTCGGTTGGGTCACCAACATCTTTCAGCGCGGCGCCGCTTCCATGGGCCGGCTCAATTACATTCTCACGGCCCAACCCAATATCGATGACCGCCAGGCGAAAGTTCCGGAAGGCGCCAAGCCGCGCGGCGAAATCGAATTCCGCCATCTCACCTTTACTTATCCAACGACTCTTTCCGGAGCCGGAGCCAATGGCGCCTCCAAATCCAACGGCAACGCTTCTCATCCCGTGTTGCGCGACATTCATTTCAAAGTTCCTGCCGGCTCGACCCTCGCGATTGTCGGCCCCACCGGCAGCGGCAAGACCACTCTCGCTGCTCTCATCGCACGCCTCTGGGAGGCTCCCGATGACTGTGTCCTGATCGACGGCCGTCCCATCCGCGAATGGCCTCTCACCACCTTGCGCCAATCGATCGGTTTCGTGCCGCAAGACACTTATTTGTTTGGCGAAACCGTAGGTGGCAATATCGCTTTCGGCCTGCCGGAATATGACGAGCAGCGCGTCCGCGAAGCGTCCGAAATCGCCAGTCTTCATGGCGACGTCCAGGACTTCGGCAAATCCTACGAAACCATGGTCGGCGAGCGCGGCATCACTCTTTCCGGCGGGCAAAAGCAGCGCGCCGCCATCGCCCGCGCCGTTGTCCGCGATCCGCGCATTCTCATCCTCGACGACGCGCTCTCTAGCGTCGACACCCAAACCGAGGAGCGCATCCTCAACGGCCTGCGCGGAATCATGCAAGGCCGCACCACGATTCTGATCTCGCACCGCACCTCAACCGTCCGCGACGCCGACCAAATCGTGGTACTGGTCGAAGGCGCCATCGCCGAGTGCGGCACACACGACCAACTGCTCGCTCGCGGCGGCTATTACGCGGACTTGTATCAGAAACAGTTGCTGGAAGAAGAGCTCGAACGCGCATGAGCAATCTGCACGAAGAAGAGGCCCTCGGCAAAGCGTACGATTCGCGCTTGATGCGCCGGCTTCTGCAGTACATGAAGCCGTACAAATGGCGCGTGGCCCTCGCTCTCGTGATGGTGGCCATCGTCACCCCGCTCGAACTCGCACCGCCCCTTGTTTTTCAAAAAGGCATCGACAAGTACTTTGTTCCCGAGCTCAAGGGCCTGATCACCGAAGCGTCCGCTTGGTCGGGCATCGGCTGGCTTAGCCTTCTCTTGCTGGCTGTCCTTACGTTCGACTTCCTCGCCCAGTACATCCAGATCCGCATCATGCAGCGCGTCGGCCAGCAAACCATGTACGACATGCGCCGCGAAATTTTCGGCCACATGCAGCGCTTGCCGATGAGCTATTTTGACCGAAATCCCGTCGGCCGGCTGGTCACGCGCGTAACCACGGACGTCGACGCCCTCAACGATCTTTTCGCCGCAGGCGTCGTTACCATGATCAACGACTTCTTCCTCCTCGTGGTCATGGCCGTGCTCCTCTTCAAGATTGACCGCCGCCTCGCCCTGGACACTCTCGCCGTCCTCCCCGGCATCCTGATCGTAACCATGATCTTCCGCAAGTTCGTGCGCGACGCCAACCGCCGCATCCGCACCGCCATCGCCCGCATCAACGCTTTCCTCCAGGAATACATTTCCGGCATGAGCGTCGTGCAGCTCTTCAACCGCGAACGCAAGGCCATGGATGAATTCGAGAAGCGCAATCGCGACAACATGCTGGCCTGGCGCGATGCCATTCTCGCTTACGCTCTCTTCTATCCCGCGGTCGAGTTTCTCAGCTTCGCCACCATCGCTCTGATTTATTGGTCCGGCGGCAACCGCATTCTCTCCGGCGGGCTTACTCTCGGCATCCTCACCGCGTTCACGATGTTCGCGCAGCGCTTCTTCCGGCCGATTCAGGACCTCAGCGAAAAATTCAACATTCTCCAGTCCGCAATGGCCGCTTCCGAGCGCATCTTCAAGCTCCTCGACGAACCGGTGCTCGTCGAGTCCGATCCCAACGCCATTCCGCTCGACCATCCGCGCGGCGAAATCGAGTTCCGCAACGTCTGGTTCAGCTACCGCCGGGATTCAGGGTTTGTAAGTACAAACCCTGAAATGAACAATGTCGCCGAGCCCGCCGACGAAGATTGGGTCCTGCGCGATGTCTCTTTCCGAGTGGAGCCTGGGCAAACCATCGCCATCGTCGGCCACACGGGCGCGGGCAAGACCACTCTGATTTCCTTGCTGCTTCGCTTTTACGACATTCAGCGCGGTCAAATTCTCCTTGACGGCAAGGACATTCGCACCATCGAATTGCAAGATCTGCGGCGGCAATTCGGCATCGTGCTTCAGGATCCATTCCTTTTCACCGGCACAATCGAAACCAACATCCGCCTCGGCACTCCCAATATCGACCGCGCCACCGTCGAGCACGCTGTCGAAGAAATCGGCCTCGGCGAATTCATTCGCTCCCTGCCGGAGGGCGTCGCCGCCAACGTCAACGAGCGCGGCTCCACTCTTTCTGTCGGCCAGCGCCAGCTCATCAATTTCGCGCGCGCGCTGGCCCACAATCCGCGCTTCCTCATCCTCGATGAGGCCACGTCCAGCGTGGACACCAAGACCGAGTTGCTCATTCGAGAAGCGTTGAATCGCTTGTTGTCCGGCCGAACCGCGCTGGTCATCGCGCATCGTCTCAGCACCATCCAGCATGCCAACCGCATCCTCGTGTTTCACAAAGGGCGCTTGCGCGAACAGGGCGCGCATCAAGAGCTCCTCTCGCAGCGCGGAATTTACTACCGGCTGTACCAGTTGCAATACAAGGAACAGGAACTGCACCTTCCCATCGAAGCCAGCCGCTCGGCTGAGCCTTCCGTATTACCGGCCAGCGACTGATTCTTGCGCCATCCGCACATGCCGCCCATACCGCTCCTTCTTTCCGCCGGCGAAGCCTCCGGAGACATGTACGCTGCGCGGCTCGCGACAGCGCTGAAGCAGCGCCTGGACGTGGCGATTTTTGGCATGGGCGGGCCGCAAATGCGCGCCGCAGGCGTCGAGATCATCACGGACTATACAGAAGTTGCCGTGGTCGGAATCACCGAAGTCCTCAAGCGTTTGCCTTCGTTGTTCCGCGCCATGCGTCGCCTCGTTGACGAAGCCGAGCGCCGTCGCCCGCCCCTCGCCATCCTGACGGACTTCCCCGGCTTCCACCTGCGTCTCGCGCGCAAGCTGCGCCCCAGGGGCATTCGAAACGTTTATTACATTTGCCCGCAGTTCTGGGCATGGCGGCCCTGGCGCGTGAATTTGGTGCGCAGGCGGTTCGCTTACGCCCTCTGCATCTTTCCCTTTGAAGAAAAGTTCTACGCTGATGCAGGCGTGCCCGTGAAATTCATCGGCCATCCGCTGGTGGGAAACGTAAACGCCACGCTGACGCGGGAATTATTTTGCAAGAAATACGGTCTGGAAGAGCGAGGCAAAATATTGATCGTTCTGCCGGGCAGCCGGCGAGGAGAAATCGCGCACCATTTGCCGGTGTTGGTTGACGCTCTATCGGAGATTCGCCAAAAGCTGGCAAGCCCGCTCGAGATTGTAATTGCCGTTGCGCCCGGACTGGATACCGCTCGGCTGGAGGCGCAATTCCCTTCCGATTGGCATGTGCGCTTCATCCAGGACGACACTTACAACGCCTTGTCCGCCGCGGACTTGGCCATCGTCTCCAGCGGCACAGCCACGGTGGAAACGGCGCTGCTCGGCAGACCGATGATTGTCGTGTATCGCCTCTCTCCGATGACGGCGCGCCTCGCAAAGTCGCTGGTGCGCACCAAGTTTTTCGGCATGGTCAATCTGATCGCTGGCCGCGCCGTCGTGCCCGAACTAATCCAGCACGACTTCACGCCCCAGCGGGTCGCTGCGGAAGCGGTAGAGCTGCTCTCCGCCTCCGAAGAAGGCCAACGGCGAGTCGAAGAAATGACACGCGGCTTAGCGGACGTGCGCCGCCGCCTCGGGCCGCCTGGAGCGGTCGAACGGGCGGCCGATGAGATTGCCAGGCTGCTTGTCGCAGCCCAAAGCAACGCGAAGTGAGTGGTTTGGTATCCTATTAGTGGACATTGGTGCAAAATTGAAGACATTTGAAAGGGGTCCGATGGCCCTTCGCCGACTACCTTCGAGCGTTTTTTGCGTCCTTACGCTCACGTATCTCTGCTTTGCAGCCGCACCTCTCCGCGCGCAGGTTCACCGGGCCGCGAATTTCCTTGCCGATCACTACGACGTCTCCGCGTCGCTTGACGCCATTGGGCAATCCATTTCAGCGACTGCAAAAATCGATTTTAAAGCCGTCGAAGCCTCCAGCAGCGTTCGCGTGGAGTTGCATCCCAATCTGATCGTGAAAGAAGTCAAGGGAGCCGACGGCAAGCCGTTGACCTTCGAGCGCGACAATCAGAACCCCCTCGTCGTCATCGTCCAGTTGCCCACGCCCGTCGCCACCGACGGCCATGTCACCCTTACCTACACGTATTCCGGCTTGCTCGTAAACGAAGAGAACAGCCCTGTGCCGGGTGTACGCGCCGCGCTGATCAACAAAGATGGCGCTTATCTGCTGCTCCCGGCCAGGTGGTTCCCGCTCACCAATTTTCCCTCGAACCGTTACACCGCAACTTTTCGCCTGAACGTTCCAGATTCCTTCGCCGTCGCGGGAACCGGCAAAGCCTCCGCTCCATCGCCCATGGCCGGCAAGAATGCCGTGGAAGGCGGCAGGCTTCTCTACACTTTCGAGTGCAAGAATCCCGCGCCGCATGGCACGTTTGTCGTCGGCAAACTTCAGCTCAATCCCAAGCAAGCTGAAGGCATCAACGTCGCGGTCTATGCTCCAAAGGCATCCTCCGCGAACGCCGCGGAATTTGCGGCCAGTGTCGCGCGTTCGGCAATTATTTTTTCAGACATGTTTGGGCCTATTCCGGATCCCTCCTTCACGTTGATCCAGATTCCCGACGGAACTCTCCGCGATTTTGCGGCTCCCGGAGTTTTGCTCCTGAGCCAGCGCGCCTGGGATCCCAAGGGTAGCGACCGAACCATTTCGCGCCTGGTGGCTTCGCAATGGTGGGGAGTTCAGGTTTTGCCCGCGACGCCAGGCGACGTCTGGATTAGCGACGGCCTTGCGCGCTATTCCGAAGCGCTCTACGCGGAGCAAAACGCCGGCAAGGAAGCGGGACTCCGCGCCGTGGACGAATTTGCCGTCGGCGCGCTGATGTATGAGGACGCGGCGCCGATCGCGCAAGCGGCGCGTTTGGCTCCCTACTCTCCCGACTACCGTTCCGTAGTGATGAACAAAGGGGCGTTGCTTTTTCACATGTTGCGGGCGCAGATGGGCGACGCGGCGTTCAAAGCCGCCTTGCGCGACTTCTACTTTCAATTTGCGGAGAAGAGCGCGCGCATCGACGATTTTGAAAAGATTGCTGAGCGCCGCGTGCAAGCCACCGCCAAGCCCCAGCAAGACCCGCCCAACCTGCAAGCGTTTTTCGCTCAATGGCTGAATTCCACGGGCGTGCCGGAGTTCACCCTGGAATACGTCGTCTACCGCACGCCCAAGGGCTTTCGCGTCAACGGTAAGATCAAGCAGCCGCTGGACACTTTTCGCATGCCCGTGGAATTGCGCATCGATACGGAAGGAAATCCAGAGTTGAAAACCATCGACGTGATCGGAACCGAATCGGGTTTCACCGTCGAAACGTTCGGCCGCCCGAAACCAAACGGAATCAAGATCGATCCCAATAATCTCATCCTCAAGGGGAGCACTTCGCTGCGTGCTCGCGCCGCCATCGCCCGAGGTGAGGACTTGGCCGAACAAGGAAAGTTCTACGACGCGGTCGGCCAGTACCAGAAGGCGCTTTCTATTCAGCCGAACCGCCCGCTCGCGAATTTCCGCATGGGTGAAGCCTTCTTCTACCAGAAAAACTATCAGGCCGCCGCCAACGCCTTCCGCGAAGCCCTGCAGACCGTTCCCGAGCCCTCGGAAAAGTGGACGGAAGTCTGGAGCCACATCTATCTCGGAGAAATTTTTGATTTGCTGGGCCAGCGCGAGCGCGCCGTCAACGAATACAGCAAAGCCAAGCAAACTAACGACGACACCGGCAGCGCGCAAGCAACGGCCGAACGCTATCTGAAAAAAGCCTACTCCGAAGGCGGCGGCACCTCTATCGCCACCCCTGCCACCAACGAACCCGCAAAACCCGCCATGACGGTTCCCACCCCCGCCTCCGGCGAAAAGCCCGTCCTCAAAAAGCCCACCCCTACCCCGCAATAGGCGAGTTTGGCCAATAAGAGCTAGACTGCGCTAGACAGTGTGGTGGAGGCCATAATGGTAGATTTCGCCAGTAGAGGAAGCCAGAGGTGGCTACAAGTTGCCATCAATCGGAAGCCGGAATTACTTCTGGGCGCGCTTCGACGCGGCGGCGCAATTGCGCAGCGAACCTCAGTGACGTGGCACTCGCCGCTTGGGACAGACTCATTTCAGGAATACAGAGACAGTGTTGCGTTGAAGAAGGCAGGCATTGCCGAACCCGCGCTCAGGAAGCCGCTCCGTTCGTTTTGGCCGCCACGCGGACCAGTGTGGGACGCCATCGGAATCACCTCTGAGGAAAGCCCGCTGTTCATAGAAGCCAAGGCGCATATTCCTGAAGCTGCATCACCTGCGACTAAGGCATCGCCTGAATCTCTGAAGTTAATTAAGCAGAGCCTGGAAGCGGCGAGGCGGTTCTACGCACCTAGGGCAACGTCTGATTGGAGCAGCCTCTTTTATCAGTACGCAAATCGCCTTGCTTATCAGTACTTCTTGAGAGAAATGAACGGCATAAAGAGCACTCTTGTCTTCCTGTACTTTCTGAACGCCGATGACATGCTTGGCCCCGCGTCCGAAGAAGAGTGGCGAGGAGCCTCCCACCTGATCCATGCGGTCCTCGGGGTCCCCAAGGATCTAACGGCTTATGGCGTGTTCGACGCTTTTCTCGATACTCGGCTCCTTCTGGACGCGGTCGAGAAGAATTGATTGATAGGCTTTGGAGTTTCCATTATCCGAAATCACGTTGACTCGCCATATCTTATCTGGTACCCTAATTGTCAGGTAAAAGTGTGGGTTCTTTCCGACTGCGGCAGCGTTTCTGCCGCCTTATTTATTTGCGGCATCGCAAATTCCAGCTCGCCGTTCTCACCGTAAATCCGCCCGACCGCGACTGCCCGGTGCGACATTTTGGAGTCCGGCGGCTTGAATACCAGCATAGAAACCGAAGGGTCGGCTTTCGCAAAAAGCAGCTTCGTTATCGATGATCATGCAACCCGTAACCCCTTTAGATGCAACATTTACAAGATGCCGCCGCATGTGTTGCAACCAAAGGACTTACGCATCGCCTAAGTTCTTTGGATGCAACATTTACAAAAAACACAGGGGGTGGGGTCATTATGGTTAACCAGAAACCCGAGGAGCGCTCCAAAGGCTGCCGTAGCTCACCCTGAGGAACTGTAGCTCACCCCTTCAGGGGTGAGGTTTCTCTCTTTCGGCCGGCGCGCACTCTAAATCGGAAGCTAGATTCCCGCTAGACCGGTCAATTGCGAGGTGCTGACCCCTTTTCGCTGCACCAGCACCTGGAAGCGTTCCCCCATTCCTTCGGGATGGATCAGCGTCTTGAGTTGCAGCCGGGCTTTCGTGCGCTCGGCGTCGGATTGCCCTTCGTCGTAGAGGTCGGCAAATTCATTTCCCTGGCCGAGCGCCAGCAGAAAGGCCGTCTGTGAAGTGAACCCCGCCGTTTCAAGGCCTGATCGTTTTCCCCACAATTCGAGCGCCGTGAAATTGACGTGCGCCGTCAAATCCTGCTCCCCGGGCGAAGCATAGAAATCTTCGCCGGCACGATGGTTCTGATAAGCAAGCAGCGTCCCGCGCATGTGGTGATCGTCAAAGAGATCCGCTGCGGGATGGCCGTAGTCAATCGTAAGCACGTAACCGCGTTCGAGGCGCCGGCCGATTTCGCTGATCCAGTCGCACGCTTCCAGCCCCGCTTCGGCGTGCTGGCTATCGTGCAGAGTAATGTTTTGAGCTGCAAAATATTCGGAGATAGCGCAAGTCGAGACCGGCGCCACAAGGTCCGCGAACTTCCCCTCGTGGAAATCGACGAAAACTTCTTTCATTACGCCGCTGTCCATCACCGCTCGATGCACCGGCAGCGCATCCACCAGTTCATTGGAAAAGAAGCAGCCCGCGGCGATGCGCGCCGGAACTTCCGCCGAACTCGCGAAGTGTCCGGCAGCCGCGTGCCGCTTCGCGTGCATCGTCGCCTGTTCGCGCCGCGCAGCGGATCGCTCCACCGCGATGTAGCGCAGCGCATCATAAAAAGGCGGAAGTTTTGCCTCGCAAAAATCGAGAACTTGCGAAGCGAACCGTCCGACGCCTGCGCCTGCCTCAACCAGCATGAATTCCGCCGGGCGGCCAAGACTTTCCCACATCTCGGCAAACTGTCTCGCCAGAAGACGAGCAAAGATGGGATGCACATCGGCGCTGGTGTAATAATCGGCAAAGCGTTTGACCTCCGCTTTGCTGTAGTACCCATGCACCGGATGGTAGAGGCATTCGCGCATGTAATCCGCGAACGTAATGGGACCGAAGCGGCGAATGCGGTCGGCAAGTAATTCAGCGAGCGGCGTCACGCGCCTTTGGCTCCCGCTGAACCGGAAGCGGGCTCCGCCTGGATTTTTTTCCAGGCCCGCTCAAACATTCCCTGCGCCGCTTCGTCAAAAAGCACAAAGTAAACGGTTTCGAGAGAGGTTTCTCCTCGCAGATGCTGCGCCGCCTCGCGAAGCATGATCTCCGCGCAATCTTTCAGCGGAAATCCCGCGATGCCCGTCCCAACTGCGGGAAACGCGATGGTTTTCAGGCCGCGCTCATTGGCAATTTTCAGAGAGTGCGCCGCGGAGCGCCGCAGCGAATCCGCGTTCGTCTTTCCGCCAAGCTCCATGCTGGCGGCATGAATCACGAATCGCGCCTTCAGTTTTCCTCCCGTGGTGATGGCCGCGTATCCGATCGGAATGCTTCCGATGGCGTCGCATTCGCGCTGGATTTCTTCGCCGCCTTTGCGGCGAATCGCTCCCGCTACGCCTCCGCCCAAAAACAAATCGTTGTTGGCCGCGTTGACGATGGCGTCCGTGTCCATTTCCGTCAGGTCGCCCTGTTGGATGACGATTCTCTCGGCGAGTGTTTTCATCGTGGAGTCAATCCGTTCTCTCCAGCGCGATTACGCTTTTTTCTCCGCGGCTTTTTCTTGCGGATATTCATAAACGCCGCGTCCCGTCTTGCGGCCAAGCCGCCCTTCTCGCACGTATTGCCGCAGTAAAGGATTGGGCCTGTACTTTTCGCCCAACGTTTGATGGAGATATTCGAGAATTTTCAGCCGCACATCAAGTCCCACGAGATCAACCAGTTCGAACGGCCCCATGGGATGATTCAGCCCCATCTTCAGCGCTTTGTCGATATCTTCGGCGGTGGCAATTCCCGCTTCGAGCATGTTGAACGCTTCGTTGCCGATCAGCGCGTTCACGCGCGTGGTGATGAATCCGGGAGCCTCGTTCACGATCACCACTTCCTTGCCCATGCGCCGCGCGACTTCGCGGCAAGTAGCCACGGTTTCATCGGACGTGTGCGGCGTCTTCACAATCTCGATGAGCTTCATTTTTGGCACCGGATTAAAGAAATGCATTCCGATGCAGCGATCGCGCGAAACCGTGACGTCCGTAAAATCCGTGATCGAAAGCGACGAAGTGTTGCTCGCAAAAATCGCGCCGGCCTTGGCAAACTTGTCGAAAATAGTAAAAAGCTCCAGCTTCATCTCGAGTTCTTCCGGAACGGCCTCAATAATCAATTCGGCGTCGCGAATAGCGTCCTCGACGTTGTTCGCCGTCGAAATCAGCGATAGCGCCCGATCGCGCACTCCGGCTTCAACCTTGCCGCGCGCCACCCCTTCTTCGTAGGATTGGCGAATCCAGGCAATGCCTTGTTCTAGCACGTGACGCGATACGTCTTCGAGAACCGTGTTGTAGCCACCGAAAGCAGCGGCATAGGCAATTCCCCGCCCCATCGTGCCCGCGCCGATCACGGCAATCGTCTTCACATCCATCCGTTCGCCTTTTGCTCTCGTAGGGCCCTCCGGAGTTTACCCCGACTCGGTCGGGGGAAGCGGGCCGCAGTTCTCATTTCGACGGACAATCACTTTATGATTTTGCGGTAAGCCGCTTCGTCAAATCCGAGCACCATCTGCGATCCCTGAAGCGCTATCGGCCTGCGAATGAGATTCGGCTCTTTCGCCATCAGTTTAATAGCCTCCGCGCGCGAAGGCGGATGTTCTTTCATATTCCGTGCTCGGTAAAGCTCATTTCGCGTATTCAGAAATTCTTTGTAATCGCGGTCGCCGATCAGTTCTTCGAGCTCTGCTTCGTTCAGTCGCTCCTTATCCAAATCGCGTGACTCGAACTCCACGCCCATTTCCAGCAAGAGACCTCTTGCTTTTCGGCAAGTCGTTCACGTCGGCTTCTGCAGGAATTTAATTTTCATCTTTGGCAAGGATTTCTTTCCCAGTCACGTTTTCTTGTTCTTTGTAGTGGCGCAGCATGCTGCGCCCTCTTCAGCAAGGTTGTACCTAATATCTCGGCACTTTCGGATCGATCTCGACAGACCATCGCTCGATTCCGCCAGACAAGGATTTCGCTTTTTCGATCCCCTGAAACCGCAGCCAAGCCGCCGCGTCTAGACTGCGCATGCCGTGATGGCAATAGCAAATCACTTCGTCCACGTCCGGAAGCGTCTGGAGGCTCGCCGCCAGCGAGCCAAGCGGTACCAGTTTCGCGCCCTCAATCCGGCAAACTTGATACTCCCAGGGCTCGCGCACATCAATGAGAACCAATTGCTCTCCGCGATCCATCCGCGCTTTCACATCCGTTGGCGTGATTTCCAATTCATCCATCTACTTTCCTCTCCAATTCGGTTTGCGCTTTTCGAGGAAAGCGAGAATGCCTTCCCGCGCATCATGGCTCTTCATCAGCACAGACAAGTATACGCGTTCCGCTTCTTTGAGTTGCTTCGCGAAATCCGCAAAATGGAGACGA
Source organism: Acidobacteriota bacterium (assembly GCA_003225315.1). Taxonomy (GTDB): domain Bacteria; phylum Acidobacteriota; class Terriglobia; order Acidiferrales; family UBA7541; genus Acidiferrum. The sequence goes on along the minus strand of QHZD01000019.1, from coordinate 372,170 downwards.
TGGAGTGTCTTTCGCGTTAGCCGGAGGACGCTCGGACTCAACCTACGCAGCTCCTCGAGCAAGCTGTCCACAGCAGCAGGCAACTCCGCATCAGGAACCACGCGTGTAACAATGCCGAGCCGGTAGGCCTCCGCCGCGTCGATTTGCTCTCCAGTTAAAATAAGACGCGCCGCCGCGCGCATCCCGATAAGCTGCGGCAACGTGACCATCGCCAAGGGAGGAAAACAGCTCAGTTTAATTTCCGGCTGGCCAAACTCCGCGGATTTCGCAGCAAGCACAAAATCGCAGAAGCTCGCGAGTTCCATCCCGCCGCCAAGGCAGTGCCCGTGAACTGCAGCGATGATCACGCAGTCCGCGGCAGCGAGCCTGCGAAAAACAGCGTGAAACGCCGAGAGCATTTTACTGACGCGCTTGGGAGCATGATCGGCAATTTCCGCTCCCGCCGAAAAAGCCTTCTGGCCCGCGCCTTGAAAAATCACGAAATCGCATTTAGGGACAGCGCGTTTCAGCGCCGCATCCAGCGCCCGCATCATCGCCGTGTCGAGAATATTCAGCGGCGGCCGGTCGAGGGTGATCCACGCCGTGCGATCTTCAAGCCGCAACTGAACCGTTTCGTGGCCGCTAGTCATGATTGTCGAAGGACTGGAATCAGGAAGGCTATTTCCCCTGAAACTTCGGTGGCCGCTTTTCGAAAAACGCTCGAATTCCTTCATTGCAGTCATCGGACAGGTAGCAACGAACCTGCTCGCGCACTTCGTTGTCGAGCGCCTGCGCAAGTTCCTTCTCCTGGCTCGCAAAAAGCGCCTTCTTCACCGCGCGGATGGGGAGAGACGGCCCTTGCGCGATTTTCTGCGCCAACGTTTTCACAGCCGTTTCGAGCTGGGCGGCTGGAACGACCTGATTTACCAGGCCGAGCGCAAGCGCCGCTTTCGCATCGATCATGTCACCCGTGTAAAAAAGTTCGACAGCTTTGGCTGGTCCAACAAGTTGCGGCAGGAAATAAGTTCCGCCGTAATCAGGAAACAATCCAACCTTTGCAAAATTTTGTCCGAAGGTCGCTTCTTCCGCGGCGATGCGAATGTCCGCAGCGAGCGCAATGTTCATGCCCGCACCGGCGGCAGCTCCGTTCACCGCGGCAATCACTGGCTGTGGCATGGTGCGCATCTTGAGGACCATTTGCATGCCGGCGCGCAGCAGCGGCTCCAACTCATGTGTCGCGCCGGTTTGGCGGCCCTTGCCCAGCGCGCCCAGGTCGCCGCCCGCGCAAAAAGCGCGTCCCGCTCCGGTGACCACCACCACATTGACGCTTGGATCTTTCGCGATTCGTCCGAGCGCTTCATTGAGCGCCGAGGCTAGCTCGTTGTTCAGCGCATTCAGCCGGTCGGGGCGATTCATCACCAGTACGGCAATGCCTTCGTGCCTCTGTTCAAGGATGAGCGCTCCGGCTTGCGCAGGTTGTGGAGGATTGCTCACGGGGAACTCCGTTCAGTGGGCCTTGGTTTCGTGTTCTTTGCCGATGCGCGCAACGAGTTGCGCCAGTTTTCTAAAGTGCCGCACCTTCTCGCTCCTGCCGGTGGCGTTCGCGCCGCTGGTGGAAGGCAGAACATACACGCGCGCTCCGTAGAGCATCTCCTTCTGAATGCCAAATTTGCATTTTCGCTGCGCAAACTGCTCGTAGGTCAGTTTGCCATTAAATGCCACAACATGAGGAGCGAATTCCTCAAGCTTCTGCGAGAGAACGATTCGTCCTTCGGCGTAGTCTTCGCGCTTCAGTTCTTCGATACCTTTGGTGGGACGCTTCACCAGGTCGGTAAGCCCGACGCCGAATTCGATCACTCGCTTGTCGTCGTGATAATCAAAAGGCTCCGGTACGACACCGCTTTCATAAAGCATGGGCCAGAATTCGTTGCCGCGGCCGGCGTAATAATGGCCTACGCGGACGGAGGACTCGCTCGGATTGCAGCCGACAATCACAAGCTTCATACCTTTTCGAAGGTGGTCGGGAAGTGTTCGCATTTGTAAGATGACTGTGGCCTTCGATTTTACTACTTAACGTCGAACCGGCCAGCGCACTTTTCGGCATAGGCCGCCAGGTCATCACTGCCCTCTTTGAACATGGAGCCTAGCTTCTAGCTATTCCCCTGAGGCCCTCGGAGCATACCAACAACGTAACTTTTCACCATTTCCTGAATCCTATGGCCAGCGAAGGCATCCAAACACTTGGACTGAGGAAGTGTTCAATGCTCTGTGCTACCTTTATTGACGGGAAAGCGAGGATGCAGCCGCCGATCGGGCTGCCGATACCATTGAACGCACCAAACCCTCATCGACTACCCTCCACGGTTGCGCGCGAGGACGAACACCTGCTGGTGGCCGCCGCCAAGCGCGGCGACGCGCGTGCCTTCGAAGAGCTTGTGAACCGCTACGAAGCGAAAATCTTCCGGCTCACCATGAACATCACGCGAAATCGCGAAGACGCCGAAGACGCCATGCAGGACGCCTTCCTTAAGTCTTACGCGCACCTCAAGGATTTCCAGGAAGATTCCCGCTTTTACACCTGGCTGGTGCGCATCGCCGCGAACGAAGCGCTGATGCGCCTGCGCAAACGCCGCCCGAACCAGTTTTCGCTCGACGAGCCGGTGGAACGCGACGAAGACCTTATGCCACGGGAGATTGAGGATTGGGGGCCAAGCCCGGAACAACGATTTGCCCAGACGGAAATGCACGAGATTCTGTCCGACGTGATCGACAAGCTGGAGCCGGACTTTCGCGTTGTTTTCGTGCTGCGCGATGTCGAAGAACTTTCCACGGAAGAAACCGCCAAAGCGCTCGGAATCTCCGTTCCTGCGGTAAAATCACGGCTGTTGCGGGCCCGGCTCAAGCTCCGCCAGAAGCTGAACCGCTATTTTCGCCAGGGTGTTGCAAATTGAACTGCAAAAACGTCATTCGCGAGATTTCGGACTATATCGACGGCGATCTCGATCTGTCGGTGAGGCAGGAACTCGAGCGCCATCTCGAACACTGTGAAGAGTGCAAAATCGTGGTCGATCAAACCAGGATGACCGTGCAACTTTTCTGCGATTCGAAACCTATCGAATTGCCCGGCGACGTGAAGTCCCGGCTGCATGATGCCCTGCACCGCAAGCTCCAGGAAAAAAGCAATTAGGCCGCCGTCTTAGCTTTTCGCGCCGTCACTCCAAAACGGCAATTCCCTGCCAAGTCCTTTCTCCTTCGCCTTTGCATACACCAGCATCGCCACGGCGAGATCCCATGACGCAATCCCGTTCGATTTGAAGAGTGTGACTTCCGAATCGCTGGTTCTGCCGCTCGCTTTCCCCGCCACGATCTCAGAAAGTTTCTTGACTCCGGTCCAGCAAATCTCATCGCCATGAAAAGCGATGATCAGGTCGCCTGCTTCCTGCCGCGACTGTTCGACGGAATCCACGACGATCACGTCCGCGCTGGCGACGGCTTCATCATCCAGCTCGCGCTTGTGCGCGTGGTTCGCGCCGATGGCATTGATGTGGACTCCAGGCGCCAAATCCGCGCCGCGCACGACCGGCTGCGAGGTAGTTGTGGCCGTCGAAATAATGTCGGCGCCGCGCACAGCTTCTGCCGAGGATGAACAAGGATGCACGGGAATGCCAATTCGTTTGGACATTTCGGCACAGAACTTCTCGCGCTTCGCGGAGTCGCGGCCATAGGCGCGCGCCGATTTCAGCTTGCGAACGACGGCAACCGCTTCGAGCTGTGTCCTTGCCTGGCCGCCGGTGCCGATGATCGCGGCTATGCGAGAATCCTTGCGCGCCAGATATTTCGTGGCTACGCCGGAAGCCGCGCCGGTCCTCAACTGCCCCATGTAATCGGCTTCGATCTGCGCGAGCAGGCCGCCCGTGGCCATCTCGTAAAGTGGAACAAGAAATTGCAGTTTGCCGCGAACGTAGGTGTACTGCTTCATGGCAACGAAGCCGGCCGAGTAATCCGCCGCGGCCATGTAGTGAAAAAATCCTCCTCCGGGCAGTTCGAACCGCCGGCGAGGGTGCACCACAACTTCTCCCGTCGACTGCTTGCGCGAAATGTCTTCGACCGCTTCGAGCGTCTGCGGCATCGTCAGCACCGCCCGCACTTCCGCCTCGTTGATGTGCAGGGTCATCGCGTCACTTTCGCCGAGCCATGCTTTCCGGAAGCTTCACCTGGCTGGCGGACACGTCGAACAACGGTCTGGATCAGCCTGTAGACGCGTTCTTGCTTATTCCCGTCCATCACATGGAAGCGAAATTCGGGTTCGTCCTTGGGACCCTTGCCAAGCCCAATCGGTAGCTGGCCGCAAAGCCTGTTCTCGATGAATGCTGTCTCGTACCGGTCCCTTTTGGCATACCAGGTGTAAACGCGCAGAGTCGTAAAATCGCAGGCCTGGCCTTCCGGCCCGCGCGCCGCCGCCAAAAGATACTGTGGCTTGTCACCCGAAGGGTCGCTCACGCGATTCAGTTCGAACCACGCTACCGGCCGGATATTTGCGGAAGCCGCTCCCTCGCGCACCGGATCGGGCAGGTCCATCTCGATAAAGCGGGCTATTACCCAGCCGGCGATGGGCACGGTCTGGTCGCCGGGTTGGGTTGTATTTGTGGGATCGGCAGATTGCGTCGAGAGGTCTCCGGGCGGGCGCGTGGCCACGCCACGCACCAGAAACCAATCTTCTTTTTTCGTTCCCTGCGGCTCATTTGAATTGTCTCTTTCGTCAGATGCTTGCGCCCAATCTGCCGTGGAGCGCCCGACAATCTCGACGGGAACGTTTCGCGCGAATTGATAGAGCCGGGGCTCCGTCCGCCCGGGCTGCACCCGCAAATTGGTGGAGACTTTAGTGCGCCCGCGCGCCTGCACCGGCATTCCTCGCGTTTGGTCCAGCAGCTTGATGCTGCGCTGCCACAGGGCCGGTTCCATCAACTGCCGGCTGTCCACCCAGCCAACCGCGCCTGCGTTGTTTCGCACTTTTGCGTAGTCATTGCGCTTGGCGAGCACGTCCACGCGCTCGCCGTAGTGCAGCATTCCCACCTGTTCGCGGACCTGCGCGATCCCGCTCAGGAGCGGCGCGACTTTTTCGCTGACAAAGGCTTCGCCCTGGTTCTCGCGCTTCGGCCGGAGCATCCAGGCGGCCAGCGCCACAAGCGCCAGCAGAGGCACGGCAATCAGGAGTTTCCTCTTCATTTGTGGCCCTTATCTCCGCCGCCAAGCACACTATTCGTCTCAACTTTTGACATGATTCCCCGTCACTCTTCGTGGTTCGCTAAAGATTGTACCTGAAACGCGAGCAACCTCAGGGGTGACCGTGACAGCTTTGCTTTTCTGCTAGAATCCTCAGGCATTCGAATCAAATTCTCGCCACGAATCGCGGAGGATTTGCTAATGAAGTTTCTCAATTCCCTTCAGCCAATAGGGTTACTGGTCCTTCGACTGGTTCTCGCGCTGATTTTCTTCTCGCACGGCTACCCGAAGGTGGCCCACTCCGTCCCAGGCATGCAGGCCTTCTTCGTGGAGCACGGCCTGCCGGGATATTTCGTTTACATTTCAGGAGTGTTGGAAGTATTCGGCGCAGTTCTTTTGTCCTTGGGAGTGTTTACGCGGGTAGTGGCGCTGCTGCTGGCCATCGAAATGGGAGTGGCCATCTGGAAAGTCCACAGCGCGGGAGGCTATCTGGCGGTGCACAATTACGAATTCCCCCTAGCGATACTAGCCGCGTGCTTCGTGCTCGCCACGGTCGGCGCGGGGCGATTGTCTCTTGATCAACCCCTGTTCGAAGGCAAAGGCAAGTAGCGGCCTCGGAAAGAATTCGAGATTCGCAGAGTAAATCGGTTTTGTGTGAATCATGCAACTAGCTGCGGGCTCGCCGAGGACCTCAAATAGGTTCACTTGTTCTTCGCCCCGGTGAAGGTAGACAGGCCCTTTGCCGTATCGTACTATTCCACTCCCCCGATACTCCAACTCGGCTGAAGGTTTGTAATGAAACATTTGGTGCCTATTCCCCGTGGGTGTGCAGAACACCTGAAAAATGCGGAAGATACCGGTTTCGGTTATCAGGTTGTTTCCGTGCAACTGAAAGATGCAAGAATTTTCGAGCAAGTTGTCATAAGCGAAGGCTGCATTATCGAGGTCCGCGGGTACAAGGAGATCCCCTTTTCGCCCGACGACGTGGCGTCGGTGAGCGTCAATCACAAGCGCTGGAATTTCAGGGACCAGTCCGACACGCGCGCCAAAAGCAGGGCTGCGACCGCCTAGCGTCTAGGAAAAGTACGAGTAGCGAATATACTTTCACCGTCGTAAGTGTGCAGTCGTTTCTGAATGAAAATCTAGCAAAGTCGCCGTTGCGAACCACACGTGTTGGCGGCGGTAATTTCTGTCACCCGTCCAAACACCAGATTTCGCTGGAAATCCAACATCAATTCGTTCTACACTTCAGCCAATTCCCTCAGGGCTCCCAGAAATCTCGGTCAAAACAGTCGGTCAAAGAGGAACCATGGCCACAGCCGTAGCACATCCGAGTAATCCCGCGAAACCTTCCGTTGGTCTGGCAGGCCGCCGTTACGACGATCTATTCTTTTCGGCCATGGCCTTGCTTATCCTGGCAACGGTTTTTGTGGGTTTTGCGCGCACTTACTACCTCGCAGGAGTGTTCCAAGCGCCGCTGCCCAGCCTGATCATTCACCTGCACGGGGCGGCATTTTCCTGCTGGGTCCTCTTGCTCGTGACGCAAGCCTCTCTGGTTTCCGCCGGCCGCGTGGACATCCATCGCCGCCTCGGCATTGCAGGCTTCCTCCTGGCGTGTCTCATGGTAATCCTTGGAGTATTGGCGGCCACCGATGCGCTCGTTCGCAGTGGCGGCAATCCACACATGGATCCGAAAGTTTTTTACATCATTCCCATCACGGATATGCTGGTTTTTGCGACGCTGGTCTTTTTCGCCTTCCGGGCCCGCTTCAATCCGCCTGCGCACAAACGCCTCATCCTCGTCGCCACGGTTGCATTGATGATCGCCGCCATCGCGCGTTGGCCCCTCGCCATGGTTCACAGAAATCCGATCAGGGCGGCGCTGTTCTCTTATCTCTTCCTGCTCGTCCTGGTGGCCTACGACCTGTGGTCCACGCGTAAGGTTTATCGCGCCACGCTCTGGGCGGGCGCATTCCTCATCTTTGTTCAACAGATAAGAATGCCAATCGGCCAGACAGCAGCGTGGCGTGCCTTTGCCAGTTGGGTCCTATCCCATGCCCGGTGAGCGGAATAAACCTCGGACGATCCAGAAGCGAGTTCCGTCGATTCGCCCCGAATTCATCACGGACATGGTTTTTGCAGGTAGTCTAAGAAGTCACGGTCGCCGACGTCGGTATTACTCCAGCCGGAGCCACGGGCAGCACAATCCAAAGAATGATGTAAGCAAGTCCGCCTGTCCCGGCAAAGAATACCGCCAGGAACCACAGGATTCTTACGATCGTGGGATCGAGATCAAAATAATCGGCGAGGCCGGCGCACACGCCCGCTATCTTTTTGTCAGTGCTCGAGCGCATCAGTTTTTTCTTGCCGCCCGTTGCGGGTGACAAGCCGGGCGGGGGAGTTTCCGGCTGCTTGGCCCCGCAGTTGTAGCAAAACCGCGAACCGACAGCGATGTCTTTCTGGCAGTTTGCGCAAGTCATTGGGTCACCCCCACAGAGCGATTTCTCATGGCTTCCCTGTCCCTAATTACGCAAATGAGTCGAAAAAGTTTCCTCGCGGCAATAGTCTAATTCCAAACGGCTCAATACTCCAGAAGCTGCTTTACGGCCGCCGTAATGTGGGTTGTCTGCGGCAGGATCACGTCCTCCAGCTTCGGCTGGTACGCGCAGAAGGTATCCACGGCGGCAACGCGCTTCACGGGAGCGTCCAAGTCCTCGAAAAGTTCATCCGCAACCCGCGCAGCGATTTCCGCGCCGTAGCCCCAGCTCAGCATATCTTCGTAAGCCACGATGACCCGGTGCGTCTTGCGGACCGTCGCGGCAATCGCTTCCCAGTCGTATGGCGATAGCGAACGCAAGTCGATGATTTCAACGGATATTCCCTCGCGCTCCAATTGCGCTGCAGCTACTTCCGCTCGATGTACGACCGCGCCATAGGTAATGATGCTGAGGTCGGCGCCTTCCTTCACCATTCGCGCTTTGCCGAACGGAATCGTAAAATCCGGCCCGGGATTTTCCGAGCGGTTGTACGGCTGGCGATATAGATGTTTGTGCTCGAGGAACATCACCGGGTCGTCGCAGCGGATCGCGGTGCGCAAAAGACCGGCTACATCGAGCGCCGTCGAAGGCATCACCACCCGAAGCCCTGGACAGTGCGTGAAAATCGATTCGCCGCTCTGGCTGTGATACACGCCGCCGCCGGTTAAATACCCGCCGATCGCCACGCGAAGCACCACCGGTGCCTTGAACGCTCCATTCGAACGCCAGCGCATGACGCAAAGTTCATCGCGAATCTGCATCATGGCCGGCCAGATGTAATCGAAAAACTGGATTTCCGCCACGGGCTTCAAACCGCGCGTAGCCATCCCCACCGCCCGTCCCACGATGCTGGCTTCGGCGAGCGGCGTATTAAACACTCGGTCATGGCCGTACTTGCGCTGCAATCCCGCGGTAGCTTTGAAGACGCCGCCCTTCCCCTTTACGTGCTTCAGATTGTCTTCGCGGCTGGCGTCGGCCACGTCTTCGCCAAAAACGGTGATGCGCTCGTCGCGCGCCATTTCGTCGGAGAGCGTCAGCGCAACCATCTCGACCATGGTCTTCGGCGCGCCACGCAATTGAGATTCCGCTTCAAATGCAGCGGACGTCGGATCGACGTCCAGCGAATACACGTTCACTCGAATCGAATCAATGGATGGCTCTTCCGCCGCCAGCGCCTGGTCAGCCGCATCGCGCACTTCATTGTCGATTTCCGCTTCCAGGGTCTCGATCTGCTTCTGGTCCAGGATGCCTTCGCGCACCAGAAAAAGCGCGAATTTTGAAATTGGATCGCGGCGCGCCTCTTCCTCGCGCTCTTCGGGGGACTTGTACAGTTTTTCGTCGTCGGAAAGCGAATGCGAATACGGGCGAGTGACGTGCGCGTGGATCAGTGCCGGCCCGCGACGCTCGCGGCAATACTCCACTGCTTCCTTGCATACGGAATAGCTTTCGATCGGATCAGTCCCGTCGCATTCCGCCACGTGCAGCCCGGGAAATCCTCGCACTAATTTCGAAATGCTCCCGCCGGCAGTTTGCACTTCAATCGGCACGGAAATGGCGTAGCCGTTGTCTTCGATGAGGTACAGCAGCGGAAGTTTTTTCCCGCACGCGACGTTCAGCGATTCCCAGAACTCGCCTTCGCTAGTCGCACCATCTCCGCCGGAAACGTAAACAATTTCGTCGTGCTCGTGATTGACATATTCGCCGAGGGGCGCCTTCTTCGCTTGCGCGAGCGCCTTGGGGCGTCCTTCGTAATAAAGCGTCGCTTCGGCCCCGCCCACGGCTTGCACGAATTGCGTGCCTGTGCACGAAGACTTGCTCACGATGTTGAGCTTGGGCTGCCCCCAATGCGAAGGCATCTGCCGCCCACCCGAGCTTGGGTCGTCCTTCGCGCCTACCGCCGCAAGAAGCATTTCCACCGGCGTCATGCCAAGCATCAGGCACAGCGCGCGGTCACGGTAATAAGGATAAATCCAGTCCACCCCAGGCCGCAGGAATAGCCCCATGGCCGCGCAAACGGCTTCGTGCCCCGCGCTGGAAATCTGAAAATAGATTTTGTTTTGCCGTTTGAGCTGAATCTCACGGTCGTCCAGCCGGCGCGAAAGGAACATCGTGCGATAAATTCGAATCAGCGTGTCGTGATCGAGGCCGTGAACCTTGGGGGCGTCAAGCTTTGCCAATTTGACGCGCGTTTGTAACGCCATTCGCTCTGCCCTCGAGTTGGAGTTCGGAATGGTGCCTTCGCGGAATTCAATTATACCGGATTTCCCTCATGCTCGGCCCAAATCGGCGATTTCGGCTGAATCCATTGTACTCGGCCTATGGGCCAATTTGGCCTCGTGTTGCGATTTCGGCAGGGCCGATTAAGAAGCGCTTACGCCAAAGTCTCGAACTGCTTGTCGGTCGTTTCAAATTCCGCGTCGCCATGATGGATGACTTTCGGCGATGCGCTCTTGAACGGCTCCTCGGACGGGATGCGGTCCAGCCATCGCTGTTCCGAAAGCTTTTCGTGCGAAGAAAAATACAGCCTCACCAGCAAGCCGACTCTCCCGTTGACTGTTGCCGCTGATTTTTTCGCGGCAGGTGCGCTCGATTTAGCGGAAGCCGCCTTGCCCTTGGCCTTTTCCGCTGATTTTCCTTTGGACTTGACTGGCGCCGCCTTTGCTTCAGGTTCGGGTTCGGGCTTGCTCACAGTTTCGACACCCGCGCTGTCGGGACGGTCCAGCTTGTACTGCAATTTCTTGTCGAGCCGAAAAGCCTGCCGCCAGCCGTCCAGCTTGTGCCGCGCTTGCTGCGCCTTGTCCTCGTCCGTGCCAAAGTCAAATCGTATGTAACTGTGTGCCATAATTCGAGTCTGCGACGCTCTGGAATTCAAGTCAAGTTAGAGCGTTCCGCAGAAGTAATGCGATGCCCAAGAGCAGTGCCGCGCGTGAGAGACTCGCGCGATTGGCGTATAGTGTGAGGGAAGCGAGCCGCGTCGTCGAATAGGCTTGCAAACTATGGCGGTTCACGCTATAGTGTCTGACGACATATACCAGCTCGCGTGCCACATGCAAACTGCGCGTCAAAACCGCCGTCGTTCCGTCGCGGCCAGCATCTGCTTGCTCATGGTCGTTTTGTTGTACGCGCCTCTTGCCGGCGCCGCGTGGTCCTCCTATCAATCCGTCTGCTGCACGTCCGGCCAATGCAAGGTTCCTGCGCATCACCATCAGAAAACTCCCACGACGCCCTCACATCACATGGATTGCGGACGCGAAATGCCCGGGATGATGGACTGCGCCATGTCCTGCTGCCATGATTCCGAGCGTTCGCTACTCATTTTGATTGCTTTCGTGCTGCCCGCCGGCGTATCAGCGGCACGGTCAACAACGATCAGTTCGCCAAGCGAATTGGCAAAGCCCTTGGATTTTCCCCGTTCCATCGAACCTCTCTCTCCTCCTCCTCGATTCGTTTTCGCGGCTGCCTGACGCGCCGCCGTCTCTCTCACATTTGCTGATCAACTCACGCGGCGGCTTGGCTGCCGCGCGATTCATCCTTTTCAGGAGAAAGAGTTCTCATGCGCAGGGTTTTGTGGTTCGTACTTTTATTTCTTCCGTTCACCGGCGCGGCTTTCGCCACGGTCTTCGGCACGGTTCGCGGCATCGTCCATGATCCGCAGCACCGGCCGGTTCAGAACGTTACCGTCACCTTGAAGGCCCGGACTTCCAGTTACACTCAAACTTCACAAACGGATGCCAATGGTGAATTTCACTTTGATGCGGTCCCTCTTGGCGAATATCACGTGACAGCTTCCGCCGCTTTGTTCGCCAGCGAAGAACAAACGATCGTTGTGCTCTCGGGCACCGCTCCCATTTTGCACTTCGAGCTAAAGCTCAGCACCCAAGCGGAATCCATCACCGTCTCCGCCGACGCTGGGCCCGCGCAGCTCGAATCGATCACGCCCACTACTCTCGTCGACCGGCTCGAAATCAGGGACACGCCCGGCGCTTCGCGAAGCAACAGCCTGGCGCTGATTACTGACTTCGTTCCGGGTTCGTACGTCGTCCATGACCAGTTGCACATTCGCGGCGGCCATCAAGTCACCTGGCTGATCGACGGCGTTTCACCTTTGGAGGCACGCACTACTTGAATCCGCGGGAACTTTTTGTCCAACTGCGCTACCGTTTCCATTACTGATTTTCCCGAGGAGCCATGTGCAGCTTGTCCCAGAGACGAAAAACCTTGTCCGCCTGACGCGCTTCGGCATGGTCAATTGTTTCCTGGTCAGGGAAGACGACGGATTCACGCTGATCGATACCGGCGTTGCCGGGTCGGCTCCCGGCATCCGCAAGGCGGCACAAAGTTTGGGCGCGCCAATCCGGCGTATCCTTATCACGCATGCTCACATTGATCACGTAGGGTCCTTGGACGCGCTCGTAGGTGAATATCCAGGAATGGAATTTGCAGTGGGGCAGCGCGAGTCCAGACTCTTGCAGAAGGACTTTTCGCTCGATGCAGGTGAAACGGGCAAAACGCTCGTTGGTTTTCCGGGCGCAAAATCTCAACCGACGAGACTCTTGAATGATGGTGATCGCATAGGTTCGCTTCAAGCCGTGTTTTCACCGGGTCACACACCGGGCCATTTTGCGTTTCTGGATATGCGGGATGGCTCTCTCATTGCCGGAGATGCTTTTACCACGCAGACTGGAGTGCTTGCCGCCGGAACATTCAAACTTCTCTTTCCGTTTCCAGCTTTGTTTTCGTGGAACCGTGAAGTCGCGGCCGAAAGCGCGCGGAAATTGCGCGGTCTGAAGCCCGAGCGTCTCGCGGTCGGCCACGGCAAAACCATTGAGTCTCCCCTCGCCGCCATGGATCAGGCTGTTGAATTGGCCTTTCGCCAATGCGGGAAAATGCTAAACTGAAGCACGATTTCGGAAGGCGATGGAGTTCGCCATAACCGTCCCGGCGCTGTTCACCGGGTCTGATGACTCCTGGCAGACGCGCGCCAGGGGTTTTTTGTTTACAGATGTCCGGGCAGCCGTTGACACTCCCGCGTGGCCTGCAAGATTGGAGAGGAATTGCGTCTCGCGTTGATTGCGATTTTCGGGGCGTTTGGCACGCTGGCACGCTACGGCCTGCAAGGCTTAGTGCAGATTCGTGTGGCAAGCACTTTTCCGTATGGCACGTTGCTCATAAATTTGACAGGCTGCTTTTTGCTCGGCCTGATCGGCCAGTTCACTTTGAATCGCATGGTCATCTCGCCAGACTGGCGCGTGGCTATTGCCGTCGGCTTCTTTGGCGGCTACACCACGTTCTCGAGCTTCGGATGGGAAACGGCGAAGATGCTGGAAGACGGAGAGTGGCTACGTGCCACAGCGTATGTCGCGTCGAGTGTCGTTGCCGGACTGTTGCTAAGCGTAGCTGGTATCCGTCTGGCAAACCAGCTGTGAGGAATGGAGGCCCCCCACCCCCCTATCAATTTGTATGAATGTCAAAATAAAGGGGTTACAAAAAAAGCATTCCGTAAGTGGTTGATTCTAAAGCACGCGGTTTTGGTTGTTTTCGACGAGCAAAGGCAAAAATGAGTGCCCGAAAAAAGAAAAAGCGGGAGCAACCTCCCGCATTTCCAAGCAGAGTTATCTACAGAATCAAGTATATCACAAATTTTGGAAAAGTCAAGAAATGGTTGGAAGAGAAATTGGAATTCGGGCCGCGATATCTGTAAGCCTTTATACCTTTACGAAATGTTCGGTATTTAGCCAAACACGAATGGCAAATCAGAGCCCACGGAGTCACCATGACGCACCAAAAATTCGAAGGTGAGCGCACTTTAATGCGCATCCATATCGGCGAATCCGACAAATGGCACGGCAAACCTCTCCATGAAGCCATCGTCGAAATGCTCCGCAAAGACGGCTTCTCCGGCGCCACAGTGCTCCGCGGCGTCGGCGGCTACGGCGGCTCGAGCGTCTATCACACGGACAAGCTGCTACGCCTCTCGCAGGATCTCCCCATCATCCTCGAAGTCATCGAGTCCGCCGAGCGCATCGAACAGATTCTTCCCCGTCTCGACGAAATGGTTGACGGGGGACTCATCACTCTGGAAAAAGTTCGCGTCATCCTCTACCGTCCCGCCAAGAAATAGGCGGACGACCTTAGCATCCCAAACATGCAAAATTCCGCGTCCAAACAATCCTGGCTCAACCGCACCGTTCTCGGCGTCGGCCTCACAAGCCTGTTCAGCGACTGGAGCCATGAAACCGCAACCGCCATGCTCCCAGCGTTTCTCGCCGCCATCGGTGCGGGTCCCGCGTGGCTTGGCGCCATCGAAGGCATTGCCGACGGACTCTCCAGCTTCGCAAAGCTTGCCTCGGGCCACTTCACCGATCGCTTGAAGCGCCGTAAGCCTCTCGCCGTTTTTGGCTATGCCTTCACCGCTCTCGCGACGGCGTCGTTCGCGTTCGCCACGCATGCGTATCATGTGCTGTTCGGACGTGCCGCTGCGTGGCTTGGCCGCGGTGTCCGCTCACCGGCGAAGAAAGCCTTGCTCGCCGCCGACGTTCCGCCAAATGCATACGGCCGCGCCTTCGGCCTCGAACGGCTGATGGACACCCTCGGCGCCATCGGCGGGCCGCTGACGGCGCTGTGGCTTCTCGAAGCCACCGGCCATTCGTTCCGCAAAGTTTTTCTGTGGACGCTGTTGCCCGGGATGATCGCCGTCGCGGCTTTCTGGCTTCTGGTGCGGGAACGCCCAATGGAGGCGCGTCCTCAGCGATCTTTTCTTATCGGCTTAAAAGCATTGCCGCCATCATTCCGGCGTCTGCTTCTCGGCGTAGGCGTCTTCGGCGCCGGAGATTTCTCCCACTCTCTTCTGATTCTCTACGCCACCCGCGCGCTGACGCCCGCTCACGGCCTCGCCCGCGCCGCCAGCCTCGCTGTCGGCCTTTACACTCTTCATAACGTCTTTTACGCCGGATCCGCTTACGCGAGCGGCTGGCTCAGCGATCATGTCCCGCATCGCAAAGCGATACTGGTTGCTGGCTACTCCCTCGCGGGTGTCACGGCGATTCTTCTTTGCACAGGAACAAGTTCTCTTTCGCTGCTCGTGGTTATTTTCATTCTTGCGGGTCTGTACATCGGCACGGAAGAAGCCCTCGAAGACTCCCTCTCCGCCGAGATTGTCCCCAAGGAACAACACGGCATGGCCTTCGGCACGCTCGCCGCCGTCAACGCCGTCGGCGATTTTCTCTCCAGCCTTCTCGTCGGATTCCTCTGGAGCGCCTTCAACGTCCAGACCGCCTTCACCGCCTCCGCCATCCTCTTTTTCGCCGGTGCCCTTCTCATCCTTCGCCTTCGAACGCCGGGTGAAGCGGGCCGTTCCGCTTAGTCAAACAAAAGGGTTTTCGACCGCGATGCCAAAATACTTCTGGCCCGCATTCAAGTCTTCCGACCAGATTTTCTGACAGCCGCCGCGCTCGGCGGCAACGATCATTCCGTCGTAAAA
The DNA here is from genome assembly GCA_003225315.1 of Acidobacteriota bacterium. Taxonomy (GTDB): domain Bacteria; phylum Acidobacteriota; class Terriglobia; order Acidiferrales; family UBA7541; genus Acidiferrum. Next base: position 356,951 of record QHZD01000019.1, on the reverse strand, counting down.
GTGCACACCGTATTGAGCACGGACCTGCACGGCACGGAGCACGACATCTCCATCGATCGGTACGAGCTTGATCGGCCCAAGCGTGTCTACAAGGGCCATCACATCTTCGGGCTTTGCCGCCGGCTTCAGCTTCTCTGGACGAAGTCCGGCATTTTCCATGTTGCGTAGCAAAACGCCCCGTGCTAGCGTTAGCGAACAAAAGGCGAATTACAGAAGGGGCTTTCCATGCCGGAATCGCTGGCAGTTCGCAGGGCAGAAACGTCGACCGCGATCACTCGCGTCCACGAAGTGCTGGACGCCTTTGCCGCCCGCGACCACAACGGAGATATGCTCACTGCGGTCCGACACTTTCCGGCGCGCGAAGCCCAGTGGGCGAATTTCCCCGCATGGGCGAACGCCGATCTCACTGCCGCCTACGCCGCCAAAGGCATTCGCCGACTTTACACGCACCAGGCCGAAGCGATCGAAGCCGTTCACGCTGGAAAAAATGTTGTCATTGTCACGCCGACGGCTTCCGGAAAGACGCTCTGCTACAACTTGCCGGTATTGAACGCGACGCTCGAAAATTCCGACTGTCGCGCGCTGTATCTCTTCCCGACCAAAGCTCTCGCGCAAGACCAACTTGCCGAACTTCACGACCTCAACCAGCGCTTGGAAAATCGCTTCGGCATTTTCACTTACGACGGTGATACTCCCGCTGACGCGCGCCGTTCCATTCGCGAAAAAGGCCACATTATCTTGACCAATCCGGACATGCTGCACACAGGAATTTTGCCGCATCACACGCGCTGGACGCGCCTCTTCGAAAACCTTCGCTACATTGTTCTCGATGAATTGCACACCTACCGCGGCGTCTTCGGCAGCCATCTTTGCAACGTGTTGCGCCGTCTTCGCCGTATCGCGCGATTTTACGGGCGCGATCCGCTGTTTATTTGTTGCTCCGCGACGATCGCCAATCCCGGGGAGCTCGCTTCACGCCTTCTCGAAACCGAAGTCGAAGTTCTCAACTCCAACGGCGCTCCCGCAGCCGAGAAAACTTTTGTCTTTTACAATCCGCCGGTCGTGAATCGCGCGCTGGGCATTCGACGCAGCTACATCAATGAATCCTCGCGTGTGGCGCAGGAATTTCTGAAGCACGATTTGCAAACCATCATCTTCGCCAATTCGCGCCTGCAGACGGAAATTCTTCTCACCTATTTGCAACAGGCTAATCCGCAGTTGCCAGGAAAACAGGAAACGATTCGCGGCTATCGCGGCGGCTACTTGCCGAACGAGCGTCGCGAAATCGAGCGCGGCTTGCGCGACGGAAAAATTCGCGGCGTGGTTTCTACCAGCGCTCTCGAACTTGGCATCGATGTCGGATCGCTGGACACCGTCGTCATGGCCGGATATCCCGGCACGATCGCCGCCACCTGGCAGCGCGCCGGCCGCGCCGGGCGCCGCAGCGGGAGTTCTTGCGCCGTGCTGGTGGCGTCTTCGTCGCCGCTCGATCAATTCATCGTGCGCCATCCGGATTATTTCTTCGGCAACACGCCGGAGCACGCTTTTATCCAGCCGGACAATTTGGAAATCCTGATAAATCACCTGAAATGCGCGGCGTTCGAATTGCCGATATCTCCGAGCGATAAATTCGGTGATGTTGACCTACCTGACTTGTGCGCGCGGCTCGCGGCGGCAGGATTTCTTCATCTCACCGGAGAAAATTATCACTGGACGCAGGAAGCCTATCCGGCTGATACCATCAGCCTGCGCTCGGTCTCCAGCGACAATTTCGTAATCATCGATGTCACCGGCGCGCCGACCGTTATTGGCGAAGTAGATTTCCCTAGCGCACTTGTTTTCCTGCACGAAAAAGCCATTTACATTCACGGCGGCCAGCAGCACCACGTTGAACACCTCGACTTCAAGGAACGCAAAGCTTACGTGAAACGCGTCGACGTCAACTACTACACCGACGCCGTCCGGTATACGCAAGTCCGCGTCCTGGAAATTGCCGCGACTGAACAGCGGGCTGGCAAAGAGGCTTCCGCGCATCTTCATTCGCACGGCGATGTCCTGGTGCGCTCGCAAGTCGTGGGCTTCAAGAAAATCAAATTCTTCACGCACGAAAATGTCGGCGACGGGAAGCTTGAACTCCCTGAAAACGAAATGCACACGACCGCTTACTGGATCACGCTGGAACGCCCACTGCTCGAATCGCTTCCTTTCACCGTAAGCGAACGGCAAAGCGGAATGTTCGGCCTGCTGCATGCGCTTGAATCTGTGGCCACGCTTCTCTTGATGTGCGACCGCCGCGACCTTGGAACAGCCATCGGCGAACGTCCTCCCGCTACCGATTGCGAATGTGCGTCTGACGTTGAAGCGGCGCAGCGTGCTGCGCCCCTGCAAGGCACAACGGAGAATTTCGATCCGTCCCCCTTGGAAGACGCAACCTCTACCAACGTCAGGGAATTTTTCGAACCAAACCTGTACCTGTACGACGCTTATCCCGGCGGCATCGGCTTTTCCGAACCGCTGTTTCGAACGCATGATCTCCTAGTGCAAAAAACGCGCGAACTCATCGCCGCGTGCCCCTGCGAACAGGGTTGTCCCTCCTGCGTGGGTCCCGCGGGCGATCTCGCACCGCGCGCAAAGGAAGCTGCACTGGCCATCCTCGACAGGTTGTGCGCGTAGATGGCTGCCGTTGCCGACAAATTCGCAAGACTTGCTGCGCTGAAACCCGCGCAACCCATGCCAGCGCGGCCGGCGGCGATTCGAACGCCCGGTGAAGATGACACGCTCGGCCGGCTCCTCGGAGCAGGCATCGCTACGAATCATTTCGGCGAACACCTGGCGATTCGAAACTGGTTCTCCACTCCGGAATTTGCGGAACCCGCTTGCACGACACTTGAACTGCTTTCGCGCACGCGCGACGAATCCGTTTCCTGCAAAACGCGCGCCGAGCTCGAAGATCCGGAGAAATGGCTTTTTCTGGATACGGAAACCACTGGCCTCGCGGGAGGCACGGGCACGTACGCTTTTCTGATTGGTCTCGCGTGGTGGGATGCGGGCGGGCTGCAGGTCGAGCAATTCTTTATGCGCGACTTTGCGGAAGAACATTCCCTGCTGCAGGAATTATCCCGGCGGCTCAAGGAGCGGCCGGTTCTCGTTACGTTCAATGGAAAATCATTTGACTGGCCGCTACTCGAAAACCGTTTCACGATGACGCGGTCCATCGCCGTACCGAAACTGGCGGCGCATCTGGATTTGCTACATCCCGCGCGCGCGTTATGGAAGCTGCGCCTTGGTTCGGTGCGGCTGGTGGAACTCGAACGCCATGTCCTCGACGCGCCGCGCCTCGGCTGGCAACGTGACAACGATGTTTCTTCCGCACTCATCCCGCAATTTTATTTTGACTACTTGCGCGGCGGACCCGTCGAGCCTCTTGCGGCGGTAGTCCGTCACAATCAGATGGATTTGCGGGGCCTCGCAGCTCTTTTCGGAAAAATCAACGCATTACTTTCTCAGCAAACAGACGCCGCGGTGGAAATCGAAAGCCTCGATCTTTTCGGGCTATCGCGATTTTTCCAACGCCGTGGAGAGAACGATCGCGCGCACTCCGCCTGCACGCAGGCGCTGGAAATTGGACTGCCGGCAGAATTCCGCCCGAGGGCATGCCGCGCCCTGGCGCAGATGGCCAAGCGGCGCGGCGAGCACGCGCGCGCGGCGGAGATCTGGCTCGAGATCGTTGCCGATGCGAACGACGGCATTCATGCGTGCGAACAATTGGCAATCTATTACGAACATCGCTATAAAGATTTCTACCGTGCCGCGGAATTCGCGCAATTGGCGCTGGCGAAACTCCGGCGCCAGCGCAATTCCTCACGCGACCCCAATTTCACCGCGAGATGTATCCGGCTGGAACAAAAATTCCTGCACCGCCTGGCACGCCTGCAGCATCAAATGAAAGCGCTTGGCGGGATCGCTTGCTCTTTCACGCTCCGGCGGCGAATCATAGGCGGAGAGCCGATACGCACGGCGTCAAAGTAATTCTCCCGTTCCTCAATTCAAAGGAGGAAATCGGATGGAAAGTTCAGCCGCAAAACAGCAATCTATGGCAGGAGCCAATGTGATCACTGCCGAACAAAAATATTTGCGCACGGAACTGGAACAGCGCCGCACGCGCCTTCACGAGGCTTTGCATTCGCCTGGAGCCGACGCTTCTCTTTCTGAATTGTTGACGGCTGTGGACACCGCGCTGAGCCGTATCGACCAAGGGACATTCGGGCTCTGCGAGACGTGCCACGATACCATTGAAGCGGAACGCCTGCTGGCCGATCCGTTGGTGCGTTTCTGTCTGGACCATCTTACGAGCGCCGAACAACGCGCCTTGGAGAGCGATCTTTCCATGGCTGCGAACATCCAGCGCGCTCTTTTGCCGAAACCGGGAGTGGCGCCAGTCGGGTGGGACGTGCGTTACCACTATCAACCCGCAGGCATGGTGAGCGGCGACTATTGCGATCTTTTTGAAACCGACCGTGGCCTGCTCTTTATGCTGGGGGATGTTTCAGGCAAAGGCGTTGCCGCGTCGATGCTCATGAGCCATCTTCATGCAACGTTTCGCAGCCTCGCCGAAGCCGGTCTGCAGCTCGATCGCATGGTGGAAGACGCCAATCGCATTTTCTGCGAGAGCACGCTCGCCGGACAATTCGCGACTCTCGTCGTGGGACGGGCAGCCCACGATGGCTCGGTAGAGTTTGTCAGCGCGGGGCACCTTCCCGTGCTTCACATCGAACGTGACGGAGCAACGCCAAAGGATTCCACGGGAGTGCCTCTGGGAATGTTCTGTAACACGCGCTTTCCTGTTCATCGGCTTTCATTGGCTCACGGTGACACGCTGCTCCTATATACCGATGGATTAACGGAAGCGCGGAATCGCGCAGGCACGGAGTATGGTCTCCACCGAATCCAGACGTTGGCGGCGCGACACACAGGGATAGAGCCTGCGGGATTGATCTCCAAATGCCTAGAAGATCTGCAGAGTTTTGCGGAGGGTGTGAAGCAACCGGACGATTTAACGCTTCTAGCAGTTCAACGCGCGGAGTAGGAACGTCCCGAATCGCAAGGAGGCTGTTAGCTTAGACCTGCAAACGTCGCCGAAACGATGTTTTCCCCAGACGCCGGGATCATCGCGGTCTTAGCGGGAACGGACCCTGGTTTTTCTGGCAGTTGAGGCGCCAACGGCCAATCCAGAGCTTTGATGAAGGCGTCGAATTTGTCTCGCGTCGTGCCTTCGAGAGTGACGCACTCAAGTCCCAGACAATCCAGGAACACGCCGCCATCAGGCGTGTCAAACGAAAAAAAATTTGGGCGGCGAAGCAAGTTCGAGCGCTCCGCATGTTTTTTCTCGAGCGCTTCCGAATACTGGCCGAAGAATCGCGCCGCGTGCACTTCGCTGTCGAGGTGCAGGCGCGCTACCAGAATGGGCTTCTTCGTTTGTTTGTGTTCGAAGACGGCGTAGCGATCGCCCTCCCAAGCGGCCGCCAAATTCTTCGCGCGTTCGCTGTCCAGGAATTGCTTCAGGACTTCCTTCCAGCCGAACTCACCCATGATATTTTCATCGAGCTTCGACCAGTTGTTGCCGAGCACTTTCTCAAGCTGTGGAAGAGCGACATTTGCGGGTGTCTTGCCGGACCGATAGAGCGCCGGATGGAGAATTTGCTGCGTGGAAACCGGCGGCTTCTCGAACACTCCCGACAGAGCAGACCATCCAACGTTTCTCATGACGGCGGCCGAAAAATTCAGTCCGCCAATATAGGGAAAGATTAGCGCGTCCTTGAGGAACGGCGGAGCCTTTTCCAGCGTCGGTGTGCTGCCTAGATCGCCGATCAGCATGCTGGGATCGAAGTCCGGCAGATCCTTCAAAGAGCGCCCTGTCCCAAGCATCAGGTAGTCGACCATGGCGGCCATCGCGCTGCCCTCGAGCACGGCGTCGCGCGCCAGCTCGGCATCTTCATTGGGGCGGGCAGCCCTTAACCACGCCTCGATCTGGAAGTGCTGGTCTTCGAGTGCGTGCGTCAATTCATGCGCCATGACCATGCGCTGGTCGCCCAACGGGCTCCAGTCCGCGATGTAAAACTCGCGGGCCTTGGGATCGTAAAGCCCCTCGACCTGCTCGGTGAGCACATTGACCATGAAGGAATCCAGGTCGAAGCCCTTGGGGAGAAGTCCAAAGGCTTCCGCGCTGCGCTGGTCGGCGTAGCGTTCGGCGGCATTCTTTTCTTCGTTCATCTGCGTGATGACGTAGGCCCGGATTTCCTCCCGCGAACGCAGCGATTTTTTCAGCGGGGTAACGAGTTTCAGGCCGGTGATTTGGCTCATCTGGCCAAGGACTTCATCGGCAGCGGCAATGAAGTCGGCATCCGTTGCAGGCTTGGAATCGGCAGGGGGAGGAGTGACGGACGCTTCCTGCGCAGGGACGGCGACACCAAGCAGCAAGGCAAGACTCAAGAAAAGAGCGCGCAGCCCGAAACAAGCGTGTTTCTGGTGAGAGGTCATATCATTTTCAGGATAGCAGAATCGCGACGGTAACGTTTGTGCGGCCAGCTTTGCGCCCACCGCTATCCCGGCTCTCCCCAGGACATGAAGAGCCGGCGATACAGCTTAGAGAGACGTGGTGTAGAATTTGCGCCGAGAATCTCGCTGGAGGAAAGGAAAAAGAACCATGCGATACATCAATAAAAAAAGACGAGTCTCGATTTGGGGCGCGTCCGTGCTTGGCGTTTTCTTGGTGGCCGCGAATCTTGCGGAGGCGCAAACGCCTTCTCCAGCATTGCTAGTCCTGGAAAAGAGCGACAACATGTTGGCGATTGTGGATCCGACGAACTTGCAGATCGTGGCGCGCGTTCCCGCGGGCCCGGATCCGCATGAGATTGTGGCATCGCCGAATGGCAAGCTTGCCTACATTTCGAACTATGGCGGTTCCGACAGCACGCTCAACACCATCTCGGTAGTCGATGTGGCTGCACGGAAGGCGTTGGCTCCGATCAATCTCGGGCCGCTACGTTCCGCGCATGGATTGGCGTTCGCGGGCGGCAAGCTGTATTTCACAGCGGAGACGAACAAGATCGTGGGCCGTTACGATCCTGCAACGCAAAGCGTGGATTTGGTTCTCGGCACGGGGCAGGACAGAACGCACATGGTAGCGGTCAACGAAAGTCTCGACCGGATCGTGACTTCGAATGTTAGCTCCGGAACGATCAGCATCATCGAGCAAGTTTCTTTGCCAATGGGCCCTTCGGTCCTTCAGCCGGGGACGGCAGGGCCCACTTTTGTGGCGGGTTCTGCTTCTCCTGCGGATGGGCCTCCATCGGGTATGGGCTCGCCAACCGGCCTCCCTAGGAGAACGTGGCGCGTGACAAATGTCGCAGCTGGACGGGGAGCCGAAGGTTTTGATGTGTCGCCCGACGCCAAGGAGATTTGGGCGGCCAATGCGCAGGACGCCACCGTGACCATCATTGATGTGGCCAGCAAACGCGTCACACAAACGGTTCCCATTCCAGTGAAGGGAGCCAACCGCCTGAAATTCACGCCGGATGGCAAGCGCGTGCTGTCATCGGGCCTGGGTGCAGGAGCGGGGGCCAATCTTGTGGTTCTGGACTCGACTACTCGGAAGGAGCTAAAGACTGTCGATCTTGGAGGCGGTGCGGCGGGGATCTTAATTGTTCCCGATGGTTCCCGTGCGTACGTAGCCGTCAGTGCGAAGGACAAAGTCGCTGTCGTAGATTTGAAAAGTTTGGAGGTCACTGGATACGTATCCACTGGGAGGCAACCTGACGGTCTGGCGTGGATGCAATAGGAATGAGTGTCGCGAGCCGAGTCAGTCCCTGTCAGGAAATGGACAGTTCCAAATTGAAACAACTGCAAACTTGTTCTGAAAACTTAACAATGTGGTAATTCTGTTGTACTCTGCGTACAGGGATTCACTCAGCCCCCGAGGGATTGATGCTTCCCGGTTTTCGTCTGCGGCAGGCCCGCGAGCGACTCGGATTAACCTATCGAGATGTGGAGCGCGCCAGTTACGAATTGGCCGCGCGCCGCGGACGTCCCGACTTCATCGTCCACATCAGCAGGCTGGCGGACATTGAAAACCGCGGCGTAGTGCCGGGCCTACACAAATTATACTCGCTGGCAGCCATTTACCGGCTGAACCCAGTGGAAATTTTCCGCTGGTACGACGTGCCCATCGAAGAGTGTTTTCATGATGGCGCGGCGTTCGCGGTGCCGCAAACACATCTGATGGCGGCGCCGACCTCGTTGCGGATACCGATGAAATTTGATCCGGCGTTCGATCCCCAGCGAACGGAATTCCTGTCGCGAATGGTGGAGAAATGGGGGAACTTTGAAGGCGTGCTCACGAACGGCCACAGCCATTACTTCTATGGCTATATCGGAACGTCGGACCGGCGAATGATGCCGTTGCTGCGCCCCGGAAGCATCGTGCTGGTGGATGGTTCGGTAAACAAAATCGATGATGGCAATTGGATTACGGAGCATGACCGTCCGATGTACTTTGTCGAAGTGCGCGATGGGTATCGTTGTGGATGGTTCCATCAGGAAGGCTCGCGGCTGGTGATGCAGCCCCATCCGCTCTCGCATTGTTTACCGGAAACGTGGCGCGTGCCGGATGAGGCAGAGATCGTGGGACGCGTGACGGGAGTGGTTACGCGCCTGAACGGGCCGGAGAGCGTTCCTCATCGAGAATTTCCAGAATAGTTCGGAGATTTGAGCAGAAAAGGTCCTTGAGATAATCCGGGGCCTGTTCCGGCACAAGGACGCGATAGGCTTCGTTGCGGCGCCAGTGAGAAACGGCCACAGACATCCCGCCTTCCATGGCCGCTAAGCAAGCTCGCAAATCTTCCTCCTGGACGGCGAGTGGCTCTTCCAATATCCGCTCGAAAATCTGTTCATGGCAAAGCTGTAAAGCCTGCTGGATAGATGCGTCTGGATAAAGCGCGGCAAGCCCGGCATGTTCATACCTGCCGCTGGAAAGATCCCGCAAGGAAGCTAGGTAGGTTAGCCGGGCAAATTGCCCGGGAATGCCCGCAAGAGTTGTCAGCGTGAAGTCCTGAATGACTTTACGGTTTTGCTGGAACTGAGTAAGCGTTCTCATACCGCCCTGTGTTCCGCAATCGGAACATCTTTCACAAAAGCTCTTCTCCAAAAGCGTCCCTCCTCACCCTGTAAGTCAGGAGGGATACAACCTTGAAAAAAAGAGCAATGATGATGGCAGTCGCTGCTTTGGCCGTATCGATGGTACTGCCTGTTATGCGGTCCGTCAACCTTTCAGCCGGTAAACCGGCGACAATCGATCGCACATTAACCGCTGACGGCTGGCCTCTACCCCCGGGACCACCCAATTCCAACGCAACGCTCGTAGCCGATGGTTGGCCACTTCCCCCAGGACCACCGAGAACGGATGCGACTCTCGTAGCCGACGGCTGGCCGCTTCCCCCAGGACCACCGAGAACGGATGCGACTCTCGTAGCCGACGGCTGGCCGCTTCCCCCAGGACCACCTTCGTTGAACCAGCCACAAGTTACTGTATGAGAATTCTCTAATCGTGCGGCTGGGCTGAATCACGGTATTCAGCCCAGTACTCTTGAACTATCGCGGAGGGCCACTCCGCCCATTCAATTGCTAAGTGCGCATGTGTTAAGATGCACGCGTGTTGAGAGATATATCGCAAGCGCAGCAGATACTCTGGGCCGTAAACATCGTGGCAGGAGTTTTTCTTCTGGTCTTGCTTGCGGTTCACAAGAACTACCGCACGTATGCAGCATTCTCCATTTATGTATTTCTGAATCTGATTCTCGGTGTTTTGGCATTCCTGGTCTACCGTCGATGGGGATTTCTCTCTAACCTTTCTTGGAGTATCTCGTGGGGAATGCAGGCGCTGGTGCTTTGCGCTCGTGGACTGGCTATAATGGAGGTATGCAAGCATCTCCTCTCGCACTACCGCGGCGTCTGGGCGCTTGCCTGGCGCATTCTGCTCGGAAGCGCGTCTCTTGTGATGCTGTACGCCGGCCTGGCAGCAAGACACGGGTTGGGATTCGTGCTGCCGAAAGCCGAGCGCGCCCTGGAGCTGGCAATCGCCGTGGTGATCGTTGGCGTCTTCGTTTTTCTTCGCTATTACGAGGTGGAAGCGAAACGCGAGGACCGCTCGCTGGCACTGGGGTTTTGCCTTTATTCGTGTTTTGGCGTGCTGAACAACACGGTACTTGAGCGCTTTCTGGACAGTTATGTGGCTCTCTGGAATTTTTTAGGAATGCTGGCGTTTCTCGCAAGCATGCTCCTGTGGACCTGGGCTCTTTGCAAACCGAAAACTGAAGGAAGTCCGAAAGAAACTCTCTTGCCTTACGGGGTCTACCAAACGCTTGCGCCTCAATTCAACCTGCGTTTGCGCCTGCTCAATGAACAGCTTGTCCAATTCTGGAAGACGGAGGCTACACGAAATTGAATCTCACGCTCATCTTGTTCTTTGGGTTCGTAGCTCTCCTTCTCCTTGCGTTAGGGTGGGCGCTGCGGAAACCCCGAAACGCAAGGAATCTCCCGACCGATCCGCACGCGCTGGAAGAAGGCCAGCGCCACGTTGATTACTTGCCGCAAATCCGCCAAGCGTTGGCGGCGGCAGATTACGATTTTCTCTCGAAGAGAGTTTCTCGTGGCGCGCTGCAGCGAGTCCGCAGGGACCGCCGGGGAATCGCCCTGGCCTACCTGTCCGCCCTGCGGGGGGACTTCCAGAACCTCCTGTGTATGGCGAGCGTGATCGCCGTGCTATCGCCGGAAGTGGCTGCGGCGCATGAGTTTGAGAGGCTGCGCCTCACCACAAAGTTTGCCTGGCAATACCAGATGATTCGATGGAAGCTGATGGCGGGCTTCGCGCCGTTGCCGCAACTCGACGGACTGAGTGCGCTGGTCAGCGGGTTGAGCGTTCGAATGGAAGCGGCGCTCAAAGAGCTCGGGGAGCGCGCCGCCCTTACGGCAGAGCTGGCTTCACCGATGAATCGCGGCGGCTTGAGCGCTGTTTAGCAGCAGCTCATCCACTGCTGCCAATAAATCGGTCGCCTTGAACGGCTTTTGGAGAATGTGACGGCCTTTCACAACAATGTGCTCGCCTGTGTCTTCCGCTGGTGCGACGGCGCACATCCAGATTAATTTGTTGCTGAGGGCAGGCTTGTGTTGGACCAGCCATTCGCAGAAGCCGCCCCCGTTAACCCCGTCAGAAACATGCAGGTCGGCGACAATCAGATCGAAACTCTCTTTTTCCAGAAGGACTTGCGCTTCACGCACGTCTCTCGCTGAGTTCACCAGATGATTGCGGGAACGCAGGATGGTGCCGACAGCTTCCAACACGGAATCGTCGCGATCCACTAGGAGTATCCGTCCATTTCTTCCTGCGGTGGCCTTTTGATCGGACGTGGAGATGGTGGAAGAGGGTACGGATTGTTGAGGCAACTCGATGAGAAACGAGGCGCCGCGCGCCGGTACGTTACTTACGCGAATAGTCCCGCCGTGTTCCGTGATGATTCCATAGCAAATGCTTAAGCCCAGGCCAGTTCCCTTGCCGACGGGCTTCGTGGTGTAGAAGGGATCGAATACCTTGGAAGCATCTTTGACCCCGGGTCCGCTATCCGTGAACTCAATGCACAGCCGGTCGCCATTGAGACTGGTGCGTACCCACAGATCGCCGTCTGTGGAATGTTCCAGGATGGCGTCAACCGCGTTGTTCACCATGTTGAGGAAAACCTGTTGGAGCTGGTGCGGATCAGCAAACGTCATGGGAAGACTCTCAGCGAGATTCAAGTGGACGCGGATGTTGTGCATGCGCAAGTCATAGTCGCGCAAGGCCAGCGTCTCTTCGAGGGCCTGGTTAATCTGCACTTGCATGCGCTCGGGCTTATGCTGGCGGGCGAAACTAAGAAGGTTCTGCACGATGCGATGGGTGCGCTGCGCCTGCTTGTAGAGTTTATCGGAATACTCGATTCCCTGCTGGCCCATCTGCTCACTGGATGTCAGCAACTGGCTGTAGCCGAGGATGGCTGTGAGGGGGTTGTTCAATTCGTGCGCGACGCCGGAGATCAACTGGCCGACAGCCGCCAACTTCTCGCTGTGGAGTAATTGTTCCTGGGTGCGGCGAAGATTCTCGTAGGCCTGGCGAGTTTCCTCATAGAGAATCGAGCGCTCGATGGCGCTGGAAATCTGGCTGCCGACGGCAATGAGCAGGTTCACATCGGCCGGAGCGAATTCTCGAGGCGTGCGGCTACCCACGACCAGACCGCCGATCACGCGGTCCTTGGACCACAGAACCACAATATAGGCGTCAACAATCTCTTCTCTTGCCTGCGCGTCGCGGAAAACCTGAGGCAGGGGCAAGCCTCGTGCCGACAGAAACGTCGCGTGGACAGCCTTGATGTGCTGCATCAGCTCCGTCCTCACCGAGACCGGAGGAAAGCGCCTGGAAAATTCCGAGCGATGGCCGACCGCCGCGACGCGCCGCAATTGCGTGCCGTCTTCCTCAAACAAATAGAGCGAAGTGGCATCCAGGTTAAAAAGTTCTGCCATTTGGCCAAGCGTGCGGTGCAGCGAATCGGTCAGGTCCAGTGATTCCGTCAGCGTCTTAGCGATGGAATTTAGCACCATGAGCTCGCGATTGCGGCGGCGAATTTCGGATTCAGCTCGCTTTCGCTCCGTAATGTCGAGCAAGAACCCCTGATAAGCGGTGACGTTCCCGTCGGCATCTCTGACGGCAATGGAAGATTCCTGCATTATGCGTATTTCGCCGTCCTTGCGGCGCATTTCGAATTCGAAATCGGCGACGCTGCCGTGCTGATCCAAGAGCTTCTTGAGCCTCTCGCGGTCGGAGCTGTTGGCGTAAAAAGTTGTGGGAATGTCCAGCGCCAACAGTTCCTCGCGGCTTTCAAATCCAGTCATTCGAAGAAGCGCATCGTTGAAATCCAGGAAGCGGCCCTGCGGCGTGGAGATAAAGACACCTTCCTGAACGCTGGATACCAGCGAACGGTATTTTTCCTCCGCACGCTTGCGATCAGTGATGTCCTTCAAAACGTGAACAGTTCCGAGTTGTAGTCCGCTCGGATCGGCAAACGTGGAGTTAGAGGCCAGGAAATAACCGGGCAGCCAGGGGTCGGGGTCGTCGCCTTCCCCGGCGATTCCTTCACAGTATGGGCAACTCTTATAGCCGGCGTTTTGAACGGGAAGAAGCTCTGTGACGCTGCGGCCGACAAGCGCGCTCCCTTGACGTCCCAAGAGTTGGCTCAGTCGATGGTTGCTGCGCAGAATGCGCCCGGCGCGGTCGTGGACCAATATCGGGTCGCCGATAGAATCAAAAGTATATTCCCACTGACGTTGTACGGCAGTGACTTGTTCAAACAAGTTAACGTTCTGAAGCGTCAGTCCGAGCAGATTCGCGATGTTGACGAGATACGATAGCTCGTCCGCCTGAAAACGTCCCTGGCGGGTCGAACCAACGGCGATGACTCCCAAGGGCTCCTTCTTGCCGGGGAGAGGCAGAGTGACGAGCGTTTTCAATCCAGCCTCTTCCACCCTCTTCAAAGCGGCGGGATCCCACTCTTCGCAGGACTCCAGGAATTGGCACTCCTCTTTCAACACATGCTGCGCCCAGGGCTGCGTGGGTGAAAGTTTGGCGTAGCGAGTCAGGTACGACTGGTCGAATCCCACCGATGCCCGCGCCACAAGCTGCGCCGAGTTTCCTTCGCCTTCTTTCAGGCGAACAATGCCGTGTGTGGCGCCAAGGCTCTTCACGAGATGCGACAGCACCTGGTTAATCACTTCCTGGATCGAAAGAGTTTGCGTGCTTGCGGCTGTCAAGAGCGTGAGCCGGCGCATTTTATCATTGAGTTCTTCGCTTCTGGTGCGCGCGCTCTCCAGGACAACTACGACCATGGCGATGCCCACGGCCACTCCCAGAAAATGGTCGAAGGCCACGCGCAACAGAAAGAGCGGGTTAGCCGGCCAAAGCGGCCGGTCCAGGCCATGCAGGCCGCTCAACAGGAATATTCCTGCTAGGAGTTGGGCCCCGTGACTGCGGCGCGCCATCTGCGATCTCCACATCACCCAACCGGCGAGCAGGCAAATGACCGTCTCGAAAATGGACGTTTCCCAGTGGAGAGACGCAACCTGCCGGGGCCCTCGGCGTTCGATGTAGTAGATAGCCGCCAGGATCAAACCGAACAGCGGAACGGCAGACAAGAATCGCCGCTCTGAACCTACCGAGCAATGCACCACGGAGATCAGGAAGAGAATCAGGGCGGCAGCTTTCCCCAGGATGCTTGCAAGATTTAGCCCTGGAAGCTGGCGAATCAGCAGCGCCAGTTCGCAAAAGGACGAGAACGTGAAGCACCACCACCCGCCAAGCCAAAAACGAAAATAGCTCGAATGGTTATCGCGGCGGAAAAGAAGAAACAGAACCAGCAGGATGATCGAGGCAGTGGCTTCGAAGAACGCGATCCCAAGCAAGCCTTGATTCGCCAACACCGTGACCCGCCTCCCGGCCGGTAATGCCGTCGCTGCGGTGATGGTGCTGCCGCGAAGCTTGCTGTGGACGGCGAGAAGCTCTGAGGAGTGATCCTCTAGTGACGCTAACACGCTATTTTCTTACTAGGCAAGCAGGTCCCCGTTTGTCTGTGCCGTCACATATAATGCCTACGGGGAGCACACCAACGTGGAGATGGAAAACATACTCGTCGTGGACGATGAGGAGGCGATTCGAGAGGTCGTCTCGACCATGCTCGAGTCCAAGGGCTATCGCTGCACAGCAGTGCAGAACGGCCGCGTTGCGCAGGACCAAGTTAAGAAGGTAACGCCCGACCTGGTTTTGAGCGACATGATCATGCCGGAGATGGACGGAATCCGGCTGCTGGAATGGATGCGGCAGTACGACCCGGAAGTGCCGGTGATCATGGTCACGGCCATCCACGACATTTCCACAGCCCTGGAAGCCATTCGCCGCGGAGCCTACGACTACATCCTCAAGCCATTTGAAAAAGATCAGCTTTTCCTCGGCGTTGGACGGGCCCTCCAACATCGCCGGCTAATCATCGAAAACCGCAATTATCAGCGTAATTTGGAGCAGCTTGTCGAGGAGCGCACGGCACAGCTCACCGCCAAGCACGTGGAGCTCGAGCAGTCCTACGACGACACCCTCGAAGCCCTCGGAAGCGCGCTCGACTTAAAGGACGCTGAAACTGAAGGGCATTGCCAGCGGGTCACCGCGTTTTGTATATCCATCGCCAGGTCCATGCCCGTGCCGGACCCGTATTTGCCCATCCTGGCGCGCGCTGCTTTCCTTCATGATATCGGCAAGATGGCTATTCCAGACAGTATTCTTCGCAAGCCTGGTCCGCTGGACGACGCCGAAAAAAAGAAAATGCGCGAGCATTGCGAAATCGGCTACAACATGCTGATTCGCATTCCGTTTTTGCGCGATGCGGCGGAGATTGTGCTCGCACACCAGGAATTTTTTGACGGCTCGGGTTACCCTCGCGGGCTAAAGGGAGAACAAATTCCTCTGGGAGCGCGAATCTTTACCATCGCGGATTCGCTCGATGCCATGATCAGCGACCGTCCCTATCGCCGGGCCTTGCCGATGTCCCACGCCCGCGAAGAGATTAAGCGCTGCTCCGGCAGCCAGTTTGACCCCGCGGTCGTCGACGTGTTCATGACCATTCCGGAACAGCACTGGCTGGACCTGCGCGAACACCTCGGCTCGCCCTTCCGTCTCGCGCATCTGAAGAACCTCTAGACATACTAGCGATCCCAACTCGCGTCGAATCTACGGCATTCACCTAAAGCGAAAGTTGCTTCGGATTCTAGTCTGGAGGAGGAGCATCCTTTGGAAGACTAATCTTGTCGCTCGTGTCGACGGCGAAAAGGCTGAAGTTGCTCAGCGTATGGCTGTGATGATAGCGCTTGCCGTGCAGTTCAAGGTACATGTCGGCATACCAGGGCAGCCAGAGTTCGGTTTTTCCATTCTGGAAATTCACCTGCCCGTAATCGATCGCCAGGTGATCACGCATCAGGCCCAAATCCTTCATGGGCTCGCGCAGGTCGGATTCCACGTGCAAGACGTTGTAACTGCTGGCCGCTACCCACACCCGGCCCTTGAGCGGAATCTCGACCGTCTTGGTTTTCGTCTCCCAAAGCCGAAGGAAAGACTTCACACCGGCCTTTTGCTCGAAGCGGAGTATCCACGCGGCCTTGCCGCGCCACTGGCCGAGGCCCTCGCACTTGAAGTTCAGCGCTTTGGCGAAGCCGGGATGAAAAACATCCACGCCGAGACTTACTAGCCCGACGGTGGCCAAGGAAGTTGGAAATGAATCGGTGCCTGTGCCTCCATCGCGTTTCTCATCGAGGAATACCAGGCCGTCTTTAGCATGCTCGATGAAAACCATGTAAGAAAAACTCTTGTCGCGGATTTGCGAGACTTCCCCGCGGCCATTGACCTCTTCATGCTGAATGTGCTCGGTAGCCAGGAACTTTTCCAGGTTTTCAAGTTGCCTGTCTGTGGTCTTACTTGTGTGTTCGACAATGTCATCCGCGGAGCAGGAAACGTCCGGAGCCACTCCAGGCACCGCACTGTCCACGTTGGGCGGCGCCCATGCCGTGACGGAAACGGCAGAAACAGTGGGCAGGAGAGCCGCGTTCATGCTTCCGAGCGGCGCCGCTGCGCCCTCAGGTGTCGCCTTTGTCAGGCTGGCGAGAATATCCTTAGCCACCGCAGCCGAAGGTGATTTTGGATACTCGCGCAGCACTCCTTCCAATTCCAGCTTGGCGCCTTCTCGATTCCCCTGCACCGCCAGGATTTGGCCTAGCAACGTTTTCGCAGAAGCCGAATCTTCAGAATGGAAAGCAGCCGCGCGCTGTGCATGTTCCTGCGCCTTGGGATACTCCCGCAATTGCGCGTACGCATTGGCCAGCAGCAAATGCCCGCGCTCCGAGGAGGAATTCAGTTGCAGAGCTTTCTCAAGCGTTTGCGCCGCTGCCGCAGCCTGATTCAGTTGCAGTTGAACGTAGCCCAGTCCGAGCAAGGCGCGCTCTTGCGCTCGCGAAGCACCCGCTGCCTTCTGGAAAAATTGTTCGGCGACGGGCAAGTTGTGGTTGTCCAATTCCAGCATGCCTTGCAGGTATGCGACGTCGGGGTTTGTCGGAGCTATCTTGGCGGCCTTGTCCAAGTGCTTGCGCGCGTCCGCATCGCGCTTCTTTTGCATGGCCTCCATGGCCTTGTCCATCTCTTTAATAAGGCCGAGCGGAACGACGGGAGGCCGCGTGGCTGCCTCCGCGCTCTCCGACTCCGGGTGCATATAGATGAACACGTACTGATTGCGCGAGGTCACCGATTGAGTGACTTCGGTGCGATCTTTGGCCGTTTTGTAGCCAGGGGCGCTGACTTCTATATTGCAATCTCCCACAGGGACGTTCTTGAATTGGAATTGGGCGTTTGTGCCTTGTGTGGCTCCGCGGGCATCCACGCCGGACAGTGGGCACGAAAGCCTTACTAGAGCAGCCGTGTTCACTGGCAGGCCAGTTGATTCGCGCACACTCACGTAAACATTTGCAGCCGGGCCGGTAAACGCCGCAGCGAACGCGGAAGCGAGGAAATTGGGGTCTCCCGGCCGGGTTGGGTCATCTTGCGCCATTGCAGGTGCCGGACAGGACACAGAAAAAGAAGACACAGCGAGCAGGGCGTAAGTAAACCATTGGATTTTTGTTCTCGAAGACATGGCTGGCCACTTTTGAAAAGCTGGACGTGGGAAAAGAACGCTCAGCACGGTTGCCCCTCACTCTCTCTCGGGCTCCTAGTGTAGCGCTTGCCGATGTTGCCTACCACTTTGAATGCCTTGGCGTCCTCATGCCTCGCTTGCAAGGTATCGCGAGAATGCGTAGTATTCCCTTGCAATGGCACTGATCCCCATCAAGACCGCTTCCGAAACAGGCTATTGCGATTGTATCTGCGGATGCTACGAACTTGCCAGCCTGCGCGATGAAGATACCGGCAAGGGCTACTGCCCTGCTTGCGGAAAAGACCACATTGACCTAAACGCCGGCGTGGGCATCCCGCTTCCAGCCCCGGCGAAAGTCTCCGCAAACACCCCAGGGAGCCGCAAGTCTGCCGCCATGCCCTCCCCTGCTGATCCCCCCGGTCGCTTGCGCTAGCCCGTATCCTTAGCATTCAGCGCTTTCACTATTGTGGACAGCCAATGTCTCGCGCAAATATTGTTCAGGGAGCCCGTAAATTTCAGAAACGACTCCTGACCACTCTTCAGAAGTGAGGTTGTCGAAATAGTTCAAGTGAGATCCCCAGAAAGTGGAAGGGCGTCCCGGCTTACCGGGACGCCCTTCCAGAATTCCCGCCTGCTCAAGCAAGCGGTACCGTTAACCTGGTTTAGAACGTAAATCTTACTCCGAGCTGCATGGTTCGGGCATTGCTCGGGAATACGCTCTGAATGTCGTTAAAGGTCCCCCCGGCCGGATTTAGGAACGTGCGCACGTTTCCGTTCGTGAAGCCGATGGACGCTACATCGTTCAAGAACCCTGGATTGAATTGCGCGTGGTTGAATAGGTTGTACGCCGACGCGCTGAATTGTAGTCCAAGGCTTTCGGTAAAGTTGAACTTCTTGGAGACCGAGAAGTCCCAGTCATTGATGGCTTGCCCTTTGAGCGTGTTCCGGGCAACGTTTGACTTGGCGAAAAGCCCAAGACGAATGTACTGCGCATTGGGATTAATCGCCCTATATGCTACGACGGCTCCGGCGGAATTGGTTAACGCGGTCACGCCTGTGCCTGTGCCGGGCGCGCCTGCTGGGTTGAAGATTGCTCGATCACCCGCGCTGTCTCCGTTCCCATTGGCATCGGTGGCGGACTGGACCGTCATCCACTGCGCCGTCTGGTAGGTATAGATGGGTGAGAATTGCCAGTTCCCAATTAGATTCTTCTCCATCCAGTTTCCGTGTTTGAAAAACGGCAGGTCATAGATCAACGCAAGTGTAAACCGGTGCCGGTGGTCCAGCGCCGAGTTGGCACGATCCGCCGCCAGGTTCTGGAAGTCCTGCGGGCGGCGCGGCGTCAGAATCGTGGAGAAAAAGTCTGCCGTGGAGTCGTCAATGGTGCGGCTCCATGTATGCGCCGCGGTGAACTGCAGGCCATTTGACATGCGCTTTGTGACCTGCGTTGCCAGTCCGTGATAGGTCGAGTGACCGTTCGGCTGGAAAGAAACTATGTACGACCCATTGAATCCGGCATTGTCATAGGCCGGAACAAGCGTATCTCCACCGATGGGTAAACCGTTGGCGGGGGTTGAATAGGCGCCACTGGCAATTCCCGCACGGGTGTACGGCAGCGCATCCAATGTTGCCTGGCTTGGCGCTGTGATGTACGTCGGCAGAAAAACCGTGTCGTTAATCAAGGTAGCCGCGTTGAGGCGCTTCTGACCGTCCAAGTGGACGCCACTCGTCCCCACATAGCGAACTTCCGCTGTGAAGTTCTTCGGGAAAGAGTGCTGCACTCCGAGAGTCCAGGTAATGGACTGCGGATCAATTTGATCCACACGGATTTGACTGGCCGTTGCGGCGCGCTGTTCCGCGATGGTGGAGAATACCGGAGTGGTCGAGGGAATCCCGCCATTCGCAAGGAAAGCATTGCTGGGGGGGCAGCTCGGGTTACCCGGGCAGTCGGCGGTGCCGCTCTGCTGTGGAGGCAGGGATAGCGATCCTATGTTGTCGTATAGCACGTCATAGCCGATGGCAAAGCCGGCGCGGACGGAAGTATTTCCGCTGGAGCCGGGCGAATACGCGATGCCAATGCGTGGGCCCCAATTGTTTTTGGGAGCTCTTGGTTCCTCGAAGCTGATAAGGCCCGGTACGCTGGCAGCAATATTCAGCTTTTGCGCTCGCTCTCCCGACTGAATCGTCGTGTATTCGTAGCGGACGCCTAGGTTAATCGTGAGGTTCGAGCGGATGTGCCAGCTGTCATTCGCGTACCAATAAATGGCGGACTGGTCGCCGTAGTACACGGTAGTCCCGGAGCTGCGCTCGGCAAACGTTTCAGGGGTAATGTCATGCAGATAACCATCGAGTGTCGCCCATTCATAATCTCCACGGGCGCGCTGTGTGAAGAATTGCGGCGAGATGTACTTGCGGCCCTCGACGCCAAACTTCAGCGTGTGGCGGCCCTTCGCCCACGTCAGGTTATCACCCAGCGTGTAAAGGTTCTGGTACGAATACTGCGGCGCGTTCGGATCTGGCCCTATGTTTAGGCCGAGTTCGTCATAACTCAGGTTCGGAAAAGCGTCCAAACCAGGAAACGTGAAGTTGCCTGTCGTGAAGTTAAGGTACGAGCGGTTAAAGCCGAACCGCAATTCGTTGCTCACCGAAGGCGTAAACGTATGATACTCGTTGACGGTGACCAGCCGGTTGATGTTCCCCGGAACGAGCTGGTAAAAGACCGGCAAAGTAGCCGCGTTGTCGATAAATTTGGTGTCATTAAAAATAATGGCGCCACGAAGCTGATCCGACGCTGAAATGTCGTAATCAAGCTTGCCCAGCCAAGTCAAATTATTGATGTAGTTGGGGGCGACCACCGGCAAGACACCTACGTCCACGCCAGTAAATCCCAGCGCGGCTGCGGAATTAGTTATGTAGACGCAATTAAGTTGCGGACATGCTGGCGAGGGCAGAAACCCCTTAGCAACTTGTTTTTGAGTATTGGCATTCCCCGCCGGGTCAAAATCAGGCACAGACGGGCAATTGCCGGCTGCAGCTGCGGGCGTGGCATACGTTTTAAACTGCGTTAAGTTATTCTGCGAAAGTCCTGTTATACCGCCGATCGTCGTATAGCCGGCGGCCGTGGGTGTGCACACCACAGAACCCGGCAAAGTGGCTTGCCCGACCGGGTTATACTGCGCGCTGCCGAAGAAGAAGAGCTTGTTCTTCAGGATCGGGCCGCCGATATTGCCGCCGAAGCGGTTGTTATCGAAACGCGGATTCTTCGGAGTATCACCTGGCAGTGTGTTGCGTGCCACAATCGCGTCGATGGCGTTCAGATCGCGGTTCTGAAAGTACTCGTACGCCAGCCCGTGGAACTGGTTCGTTCCGCTCTTCAGAACGTAGTTGAACTGCCCGCCGTTCGAGTGGCCAAATTCCGGCGAGTACTCATTCTGCAACACTGTGAATTCCGCGATGGAATCGGATGGCACTGGAACGAGAGGTCCCGTCACACCCTTGCTGTTGTTATCGATACCTTCAACCGTGAAGTTATTGTTGCGCGGACGCTGCCCGCCAATGGCCGGGCCGGATCCCGCACCGAGCGCTCCTGCGTTCGCTACACCCGCCGTCAACAGCGAAAGATTAAGGACTCCGCTTCCGCCGTTGGCGTTGGTGCTCGGCAGCTCCAGCTGCTTCAGTTCGAACGTGGTCGAAATCGTTGGTGTGGTTGCGTCCAGAGCCGGCGCTTCGCCGGAGACCTCAATGGAGGTTATCGCACCCTTGATTTCCAGCGTAATGTTCTGCGTGACTGTCCTGTTCAAGTCCACCTTGAAATCGTGAATCGTCGTGGTCCCAAAATTGGCCGCCGAGGCCGAAAGGTTATAAGTGCCTACCGGCAGGTTCGTGAACCGGTACTCCCCGTTGTCATTCGCTTTCGTCGTGTATTTTACGCCCGTTGTCGTGCTCACTGCTTCGACCGCCGCGCCCGGCACGGCCCCGCCCGTCTTGTCGAGAACGGTCCCAACAACATCGCCACTGATGGCTTGAGCGCGTAGCTGCGTCGGTAGGATCGTCCCCAGCGCAAGAACGGTGAGGCCAAGCAATGTCCAAAATCTGCGATATCCCTTATTCACTTAATCCTCCCTAAATTCACAGAAAAACTCACAAAAACTTTGTCAAAACGGACACTTTGCACACTAATGTTGCAACTGAAGATAGCCGTATAAGTGCAATCTAAATTCCAAATATACTCGACTCTTGACATAAGGATATGCACGGCTAATGCTTGGTTTATCTGTAACTTATGCACTTTCGTGTCCTCTCTTTATTCGAAATTTATATTCGTTCGATACCATGAAATGTATAGCCTATGGAATTCAGGAGATAGTCCCGGCCAGGTCAGTTCCTCACAGTCTTCAACCAAGCTTATCTTGGAAATAAGTTCTAGTACCATCTGATTCCGCCTTCTCACGCGGGGGAAGCTGCGAACCAAAGAGGACTCACTTCTGTTGCCGAGTCAGACCGCCACGAGCAGGCGCTTCGTTCCCTCGGCGAATCCTTCGCTAGGTGTGAGGAGGCTGAGGACCACGTGGCCATCGGACGGAAAATCGTAGAAGTGGCCCGGATGCACGGAAACTCCTTGCGTCGTCAGAAGCTCGATCGTCAGTTCCTCGTCTGAGCGTGTCACAGGGACTCTTAGCACCGCGCACCAGCCACCTTCTACCCTTAACCGGGAGACGGACTTTTGCGTGGCCAACTGCCGGTCAAGCTCCCCAAGATTCCGGCGCACGCGTTCGATGACTTGCTTTTGGAAAGCGTGCCGCAGTTCAAGAAATTTCGGTATTGCCAGTTGCACCGGCGCGTTCACGGAGAGATAGGTATCGGCAATGACTTCCAGGCGCGCGAGCGCTTCGCGTTTCCATTCTTGCGGCCCGCTGGCAATCAACCAGGCGGCTTTCATCTGCGGCAGCCCACAAATCTTTGATAGCCCGCTCAACGTAAATGTCGGCGCGCCGCGATTCGCCGCGAAGCTCGCTGGCCGTTCGCCCTCAAGCGCGAAATCAAGGAACACTTCATCGGCGATGATCGCCATCTCTCGCGCGGAACAAATGGAATTCAGCTTCATGATTTCCGCGCGTTTTGCAAAGTGCCCCGTCGGGTTGTTGGGGTTTACGACGATGATTCCGCGAGTGCGCGGCGTGATGGCCTGCTCCAACGCATGAAAATCGATCTGCCAGCCATCGTCGTAAACGAGTGGATAGCGCACTAGGTTGACGTCTTGTATCTCCGCCAGAAAATCAAACAGCGGATAACTCGGCGAAGGAATCAGAAGCTCATCGCCCGGATCGCACAGCGTTCGAAATATGTAGGAATACGCTTCGCTGGTGCTGGTCGTGAGGAAAATATCGTCGGCTGGAACAGCCTCGCCACGATCCGCGTAGTAGCCGGCAACCGCCCTGCGCGCCCATTCCAGCCCCCTCGGATTCGGTTCATACGAGAGCGCCGCCGGATTGCGCAAAGCGTCCAGAATCGCGCCGCTGTCGTATTCGAATCCGCATTCGGTCGGATTCGAAACCGTCAAATCCAGCAATGGTTTCCCCGCCGCGCGATGCGCCGCCAGCGCTTCGCTCAGCCGGTTCGGCGTCAAATTCCAATTGGTTCGTTTTGCAAACATTTTCGAAGCCGCATCATTATAGGGGAGCCGCGCTGTTTGTAGTGGCGGGTCTTCAGACCCGTGCTTTTCTTCGCAGGGGCGCGTACCGGGCTAGTTTGCAAATCCTGCCTTGCCCGAAGCCAAAACCAGATTGACGTATACTGGACGCGCCGCAAAGCCATGACCGCGCAGCCTCAAATCAGTTCTCCGCTCGAACCAGTGCCGCAGCTCGATCTCTCGGCGCAGTACGCCGCGATTGGCGCCGAGATTCGAATGGCCGTGGAGCGGGTGATGGCCTCGCAGCAATTCGTGCTGGGCCGCGAAGGGGCCGCGCTGGAAGACGAAATCGCCAAGCTCTGCGGAGTCACTCACGGCGTCGGCGTTGCTTCCGGAACGGACGCTCTGATTCTGGCTTTGCGCGCGTGCGGTGTTCAGGCGGGCGACGAAGTGCTCGTGCCACCGTTTACATTTGTGGCTACGGGAAGCGCCGTCAGCGCTCTCGGCGCGAAGCCGATTTTCGCGGACATTCGCCCGGACATTTACAACATTGATTCCGCCGAATTCGAACGCCGCGTCACTCCGCGCACGCGAGCCATCGTCGTCGTCCATCTCTACGGCCTCGCGGCGGACATGGATCCCATCCTGGCGTTCGCAAAGGCGCGCAAATTGCCGGTCATCGAGGACAATGCGCAGGCTATCGGCGCGTCGTACAAAGGGCGCCGGACGGGCTCGCTCGGCGACGCAGCGTGCGTTAGTTTTTATCCCACGAAAAATCTTGGCGCATACGGCGACGCGGGAATGGTGGTAACGAACTCAGCGAAACTCGCCGAGCGCATCCGAACGCTCCGCAATCACGGCCAGTCAGAAAAATATCGCAGCACGGAACCTGGCTGGAACAGCCGCCTCGACGAAATCCAGGCGGCGATTCTGCGCGTAAAGTTGAGGCATCTCTCGAATTGGCAGCGCGCCCGCCAAGCGCACGCCGCCGAATACAACCGCCTTTTCTCGCAAATTCCCGGCGTCATGCCGCCGCTCGCGCCGGAGGGATTCGACCACGTCTACCACCAATATACGATTCGCGTGGAGCGGCGCGACGCACTCCAGAAATTTTTGAGCGAGAGAAAAATCGGCAGCACCGTCTACTATCCTTACCCGCTGCATCTGCAGCCGCTCTACGCGTCGCTCGGCCACAAGGCTGGTGACTTTCCGCACGCGGAAAGGGCGGCGCAGGAAGTCCTTTCGCTGCCGATGTATCCGGAATTGCGAAAAGAGCAGATCGCGCGAGTGGTGGAAACAGTCGCCGAATTTCTGAAGTGTTGAATTTCTGAAATGTTTTCGAAAATCACAGATTCATTTTCCAAGATAAAGAAGAGCTAGCAGGAAAATCCAAAGTCCATCCATAAAATGCCAGTAGTAAGAAGTGATTTCCGCTGCTGCCGGAAGCGAAATCTTTGTCTTTTCAAATTTGCGGAACGCAACAAAAAGCAGAGCCCCGACGCCCCCCAGCAGGTGAACTGCGTGAGCGCCGGTGAAAATATAGAAGAAGCTGCTGGCCTGGTTGCTGGCGATGTATACACCTTGCGCAACAAGCTGGCGCCACGCAACGAGTTGCCCGGCCACAAAAAGAAAACCAAGCACCGTGGTCGCTAACCAAAACTTGCGGAAGCCGGAAGCATCTGCAAGATAGAGCCGCTGGCGCGCGGATTCCAGAGTGAAACTGCTCGCGAGGAGAACGCAGGTGTTGGCCCAGAGAATGCGCGGAAGGTGGACAGTCATCCACAGGTCGCTGCCGCGGCGCAAAACGATGAAAGCGCTGGACAGGGCCATAAAAAACATCAAAATCGAAACGATGCCAATCGTAATCGCAGTCGAGTAACGTTTCGGCGAAGGGGACCACCTGCGGCGGCGATTGTGATCGTCGCCGCCTCCATCGCCGTCATCACCTCCGTCTGGAGGTAGGAGTGGGCCGCCGCCGCCACCGCCGATGTCTTCGACGATGGCTTCAATTTCCGGAACTGCGGTTGTGCCCGGCATGGCAAAACTTTCTTTACTCCCGGAAGTCTACTCTCCAGCCTTGCGTGCCTTGACCACTTGCTCTGGCGCAAGATGTTGGGGCACGAAATCGTCGGCCGCATCCGGCGCGCTGAACTCGTAAGCCCCACGATACACCACTGGGTCGGTCGCGCCAAAATCGTCGGCGGGCGGCGGTGAAGAGACGCTCCATTCGAGCGTGGTGGCACGCCACGGATTGCATTCCACAACTTTTTCGCCGCGGAAGAGACTCCACAGAAAATTGATGAGGAACAGCCCTTGCGCGAAAACAGTGAGGAGAATTGCGACCGTGATGAACGTGTGGATCGAAGAGCCGGGCGCGGCGATGGAAGTCGTATCCCCGTTCGGTGAAACGCGCGAATGGGCGATGAGACCGAGCCAGTGCATCGGCATGAAAACGCAGTAGACGCCAGCGAAGGTCAGCCAGAAATGAAGTTTGCCGAGCGGCTCGTTCAGGCGGCGGCCAAAAAGTTTGGGAAACCAGAAAAACAGCGCGCCAAGAATGGCGAACGTCGCGGCGACGCCCATGACCAGATGGAAATGGCCGGTGACGAAATCGTCGCTGACGGCGGCAGCGGCGGCGAGATCGTGGCGCGCCAGGAAAATTCCGGAGAGCCCGCCGGAGAGAAAAAGCGAAATGAAACCGAGCGCGAAAAGCATGGCGGTGTTGAGCTGGAGGCGCGCGTTCCATAGTGTGCCGAACCAACAGACGACGAGGATCGTGGCAGGCAGACCAAGCGAAGAAGCCAGCAGCGAAAAAACCAGCGGCGAAAAGGGGTTCATACCGCTGGAAAACATATGCTGACCCCAAACACAAAAACCGAAGAGGCCCACGCCGCACAGCGCCAGAACCACGAGGCGCTCTTTCCAAACCGGCTTGCGGGAAAACGTGGAAATCAGATGCGTCGTTAAGCCGAAGCATGGAAGCATGGCGACGTAGACTTCGGCTTGCGCGAAAAACCAGAACAGGCGCTGCCAAAGCACGGGGACGGCGTTGGGGATGACGCCCGACCGTTGATTGGCAACGAAATTCAGTAGGGGAAAAAAGTGTGTGCTGAAGACGCGATCGGAGAGCAGGCAAACACAGACCGCCAGGAGAATGCTGAAAATTAACGCGCCGAGAATGGCGTTGATGAACCAGGCCCAGACGGTGAGTGGAAGCCGCGGCAGCGTCATGCCAGGGGCGCGGAGATCGATCGTCGTAACGGTGAAATTGAGCGCGTTGAGGAGAGAGGCGGCGCAAAAGATGGCGACGCTGACGATCCAAAGCGTGATGGCGGATTGCGGAGAAAGGAAGAACGTCGCGGTCATGCCAAAGAGCGAGGCTACTGTGAGCCAGAACGCGAGAAGGTTCAGCGTGGGGAAAGCCATTTCGCGCGCGCCGATCTGCAGGGGCAGGAAATAGTTTCCGAAGCCAGCTTGGGGCGCGGCGGTGAGCACCAGAAAAACCATCAGCGAACCATGAAGCGTAGTGAGTGCGGCAAAGCGATCCGGCAAATTGCCGAGGCTGGAGAGGAACGGGAGATGCACTCCCGGCCAAGCCAGATGGATGCGCATGAGCAGCGACATGGCCATGCCGAGAAAAACGCTGAACAAAGCAAGCCACAAATAGTTGAGGCCGATGGTTTTGTGATCGGTGCTGAAGGCGTAGCGGGACAGGAAGCCGTTGTGTGGCGTTTCCGGTTGATTTGTGTTGCTGTCGTCCGTGGACATGCCTGTCTTGGAAGCGGCTGGCGGCCTGCTGCTGAACCCAGCTGCCGAGCGCGGCATAAATAGAATACATCCGCAGGGAAAAGGCAAGGCGCATGGCGAGAGGTTCATTGCGAAAAGTTGAGACACCCCACCCCATGTGTTTTTGCGAAAGAGTGCGGAATTGCTTGAAAATAAAAGGGTTGAGTTTTGAGCTGGTGCAAAAAACGGCAAGAGAGTGCGCAACTGTATAAAGGGAAAGGAGTTGAGTCTCTTGGCACGTGCCGCGTGAACGATTGGAGGAAGGAGGAAATGCATCCTCCCCCACCCGGCCGATTTTTCATAAGTGTTCATTTTAAACGGAGTTAAAGTCGATTGTTTTGATACATTTTTGGAAGTGTTGATCCTAAAGGGGCTTACGTTGCACAAGAATTGTGCAACGTGGGAGAGGCGAGGATCTACTGTTGAGGCAGTGAGAAGGACCGCCTTAAGGGCAAGCCCCGGTACGGAAACCGGGATGCCCAACAGTTGCATGGGGGATGGGAATGGCGCACGAAAGACGCACATGGTTCGCAGGGCATTTCCTTTGCACAAGGTTGGGATCTTACGATCGCCGGAGCTGTGGCGGACAGGCGGGAAGATCGTGCCAAATCAACCAAGCCATTATAGCATATTGGTACCGTTTGTCAAGAATTACTTGTAAGTGGTTTGGATGCTGTGGCGTAGCATGTAGCATGATTCTTGCACATTCGTTCGCTCCGTCCGTGGTCCCGCATCGTAAGCCAAAGACCCTGAAATATTGCTGGCGACAATAGTGGTCCTAGGAGGCCTGTTGCGCAGGGCATCCCTAACCCGTAATCTACCGTAATATTTTCGTTATTTGTTCGCCATTTGGTGTAGAATGCGGTTTGTTGTGATTTGTGATTTAGAAATCCACAGGCTGTATCGTTTCTCAGTTGCGTCATCGTGACGCCGGCGTGTAGGTTAATCACGAAAGAGATGGCGACAGCTCTTACATTATTTCCACTCACCAAGCGAAAGACCCCGGCCTCAACGGAAAAAGACTCCGGTTACGTCCCACTGGCGTCAGTGTGGTACGGAGAGGACGCAGAACTGATCGAACGCCTGCTTGCGTTCTATCCCCGAAAGAGACCACGTAGAATTCTGGACGCTACCGTCAATGGGGGCAGGTTTTGGAGAGGCAGCAAGCGGCCAGTTATTGGCATAGACATCGACCCGCGTCACCGCCCCGCGATTATTGCTGACAATTCTAGGATGCCGTTCCGTGATGCCTGTTTTGACGTCGTGGTCTATGATCCACCACATATTCCTAATCAGGGAAAAGACAAGTCGAAGGACTTCAACACGCGGTTTGGTCTAGTGCTGAATTCGTCGAAAGAAAATAACTACACTTTCTCTCACACGTTTCCGCCTTTCTTGAAAGAAACCTGCCGTGTATTGAGGACAGAAGGCATTCTACTCTGTAAGATAGCTGACTACGTTCATCACCATCGCTACCAGTGGGCACACCTTGATTTCATAAACTCCGCTCGTGAAGCAGGTCTGACTGCCTGCGACTGCATTATAAAAATTCGCAAAGGTCCAATCATCGACCCAAAATGGAAAAATGCGCACCATAGCAGAAGGCAGCACTGCTATTGGCTTGTGTTTCGCAAATCCAAAAAGTGCGAGTAGTACCGAACATTGTGAATTCCAAGCCAGCCAAGTCGGCGTCAAGTGCTGAAACTAAACGTTTTTTCAAACCTCCTGGTGCGTCCCGTCAGCTAGGATTCCATCAGCTACTGGTTGCGGCACGCAAAAAGTATTTCATGGATGCGCTTTCTGAAGCGCTGAGGAATCTCGACCAAAACAGAGTCAAGAATCAAATTGCTGACTACGTGCCAGCCGATGTGCGGAAGTTGCTCGCGGCAGCCGGTCTGCGTGATGAATATGTGTTTCCTGTGCCTTGCGTTATAGAAACCAAGCCTACTCTGATTGGCTACTACCGTCTTCTTCTTGGAGCCCCTCAGAAATGCTTTTATAAAGGAGCAACAGGCATGGGACTCTTCAAGCGCATGGAAGAGATGGGCGCGATGTCCAAGAAACAGCAAACCCACATTCCAGATTTTTGCGCTGCAATGGCCGACCCGCTCGCTCATCTCGTTCGCCAGATCCCTAACTTCACTGACAGAGACTTACGTGAACTGCCTCTGCTCACGTTCGGCTCGCAGTTACAAGGTTCTAACAATACGCAGATTGGCAAGAAAGCGATGCAAGAAATCTTCCTTGCCATCACTGAAATCCTTGAAAAGGCCCTAACGAAGAAAGAACCGAATCGGCTAACGTTGAAAAATGCGTCCGACCGGACGGTTTTCGTTAGTCTCTCGCACGACCCTGATGTTAGCGTGCAGGAAAAAGTTGAGGACCACATTCACAGCAAGGTCGCTATCGAAGTGAAGGGCGGAACAGATGTTAGTAACGCTCACAATCGTGCGGGTGAAGCGGAGAAGTCACACTTGAAAGCAAGACAAAAAGGCTTCAAGGATTTTTGGACAATCATCTCAAAGACGGGCTTGGAAATGCGCAAGCTAGAGCAGGAATCGCAGACCACAACAGAATGGTTTGACGTTACGGAGCTGCTCGAACGCAAAGGTAGAGATTGGGAAGAGTTCCGGCAACGGCTGGCTGGTGCAGTGGGAATACCTTTGCGATCATCGAAGGCAGGTAAGCCACGGCCTAAAGTCTAGGGCTAGGAATCTCGTGATTTAGAGCGCTGGGTGGAGTGGAATGAAGTATTGATAAACAGAACGGGGGGAAAAGAAAAGAGCGGGTCTTCCCGACAAGGCCGGGACCTTCGATTTTTCAGGGCTCGCCCCGGCGAAGCGTGCGGGGGCGCAGAATGCGCGCTTACCGCGAGACGACTTCATTCATGGCTCGCTGACCGCGAGCGAAGAGCGTTTTGCCGCCACCAAAGAAGTTATGGCATTTCCCAACGAGCAAATCGGAGGACGCCTGGAAGCAAAGGAATTGAGGACGGCCGTCCGGCGCCTATACGGCCGACGATGAGCGGGATTTGCCACGGAGACGAAGAAGGGCACGATGTATCGTGCCCCTACGGGAAGGGATTAAAGAAGGGCATAATCCCGACCAGTAGGGACAAATTCCGAGTTGCCATGCAGACGAAGAAGGGCACGATGTATCGTGCCCCTACGGCAGGGATTAAAGAAGGGAACGATCCCGACCCGGTGGGGATAAGTTCCGAGTTGCCACGGAGATTAAGAAGGGCACGATGTATCGTGCCCCTACGGCAGGGATTAAAGAAGGGAACGATCCCGACCCAGTGGGGATAAGTTCCGAGTTGCCATGGAGATTAAGAAGGGCACGATGTATCGTGCCCCTACGGCAGGGATTAAAGAAGGGAACGATCCCGACCCAGTCGGGATAAGTTCCGAGTTGCCACGGAGATTAAGAAGGGCACGATGTATCGTGCCCCTACGGGAAGAAACGGATGGAACGATACCGGCCGGCCGGGGCAAGTTGTGTCGTGCCCGTACGGGGAGAGTAAAATCGCAAAGTATGGGTAGAGTGCGCGTGAATTGGCTTGTCTGAAGAGCGGAAACTTCATCGTAGGTCAATCCGATTGGGAGGAGCGGACTATTCGGAACCGGGGGCGTATTTCATTACGATTTGCGCCGCGGAACGCAGGAGTATTTTCGGCAAAATTGACAAGGAACGAATTATTTTGAGCCCACTTGGAGAAATCGTTCGAGCGTGTTGGATCGAGATTCCTGAACATTTTCCAAGAGCATCGGCGGACCAATTCGTGGTGATGCCGAATCACATGCACGGAATCCTTGGATTGACCGTAGGGGCACGATACATCGTGCCCTTCGATCGGGAGGCGAGAACTCCGGAAAAATTTCAAAAGCCGGTGAAAGGCTCCATACCGACGGTTGTCCGGACGTTCAAGGCAGCGGTTGCGCGCCGAGCAAAAAAAGAATTGGGAATCAGCAGCAATGACATCTGGCAACGAAACTATTTTGAACGGGTGCTAAGGGATGGAAAAGAATACGCGGACGCGAGCCGATACATTCTCGAAAATCCCCAGCGATGGGAGTGGGACAGGGAAAACCCAGAGGGAAGAATCAAGCCGAGTAGATTCGAGTGAAGGAGGTACGATGTATCGTGCCTCTACGGGGAAGGGACCAAGAAGGGCACGATGTATCGTGCCCCTACAGGAAGATGAGCCTAGGGTTTTGCGGCGGAGGCTGACTGAGTGCCTGCGGCCTGGGCCTTGCGGAAGGCGTCGAAATCCGCCCAGACATGCTGAACAGTCTTCTCGTCGAAAGCCCTGATAGTAGGCTCCGCGCCCTTTGAGGAATAAATCTCCAGCTTCACCTGGCCGCAGTCCGGATTCACGGAGTCCGGCGAATACACGTAAATTCCTTTGTAGGTAGAGTCGTCCATCTTTACCAACCGGTTTTGGATCGACACGGTTACGGGAACCTTGCCAGGATGGATCGGGAGCACTTCCTTATTTCCACAAAACAGTTTCATGGCCTGGAAATCGGTCTTGAACTTGAGCTTCGCCGCCGAATTCAGGCTGAACGAGCGGCCGAACGCCGATCCGAGGCCTTCCTTGGCCTTGGGCATCACGTAGATGGCGAATATCGCGGGATGCGCGCCGGCTTCCTGTTCCCAGTCCTTGGGCGCGTCGGAATCGCCCGTATTTTCGCCGGCGGTTTGTTGTTTCTTGTTGCGCTTCTTATGCTCGCGCTCGGCTTGCAGCCGCTTCTCCTCCTGCTCGCGGTAATCCAAGGGAGGTGTGGAAAGAGCGATATTGAAATCTCCGGCGGCGAAATAGTAGGGGCGCGAATCGTATTTTTCCGCGCGCAACGCTTCCTTGAGCCCTTCGATCGGATAAGGGGTGAGAGGCTCGACGGGAAGGAGCGCGCCCGGCGGCGGTGTACCCTTGGCGCTTGCGCGATTCTGATCGAGAAGCGCGAGCGCCTCTTCAATGCGCACGATACCGGAGACGCCCGGCCCGCCTTCTCCGCGTGTGCCGAAGGTAGTCAACCCGATGACTTGGCCCGCAGCGTTGAAGAGCGGCCCGCCAGAGTTTCCCGGGTTAATGTTGATGTCCGACATGACGGTGTGCGGCTCGACCTTGCTGACGATGCCGGTGGTGATGATCTTATCGAGGCTGAGCGGGCTGCCGATGGTAAACACGCGCTCGCCTTCCTGGACAGGAGTCCTGCCAGCCCCGGGCCGATACAGCGGCGCGGGTGAAGCGTTTGGCAAAGCGGCCATGTTGACGGAGAGCAACGCGACGTCCTTCTGGGGATCGGCGGCAATCAGCTTGGCCACGACTTTGTGCGTGCGATCAAACTGGACGGCCAAATACTCCGAATTGGCCACGACGTGCTGATTGGTCAAGATGAGCCCTTTAGCGTCAACGAAAAATCCCGTGCCGTGCCCCGATTCGCTCCGCACAGTCACCACGGTGTTCTTCAGCCGCTTGAAGTGTTCCGTGAGGTCATTGGTAGCGGCCTTTGCGGAAGATGCGGGAGCAGCGGTCTCCTCCACCTTGGCGTTGTCATTGGTCAGGTCAATGTTCTGTTCGCCGCCGGAAAGCGACACTTGAATAGTCCAAGAAAAGCGCTTACCTCCCAGTTCGGCGGCCTTTGGCGACGAAACCGTATAACGCCCCGGAGGAAGCTGCGCTTCCGCAGCTCCATCCAAGCTGGTCTTTACTTCCGTGGCCTTAGCGCCGCTCTTGAGCGATACAACGAAGAACGGCACGGGCTTCTGATTCAGATCCTGGTCCACCAGGATCACGCGGACTCGAACTTTTACCAGATTGGGGTGTGCTGACGCCGCACAAGCGGACACCAGTCCGAACAAGACCAGCGATAGGTAGCGTTTCATGACCTGCCTTTCGACGTGAGAGCGAGCGATACTTCTATGATCGGGCCGCTCCCGGCACGAATCAATAACGGCAGGTCACCGCTATTCCAATGAGTTAATCCAATGGCGTGCAGGGCTAGAGCGAAGAAGCTGGGACAAGCAGGAGGATCAGTCATATTGTGCACCAACAGAACGTTGACTGGTACACATAAATATGGGAAGTTTACACATAGGCATGGAAAGGAGGCGGGAAGATGCGAACAAACATTGAGATCGACGACCGGTTAATGGGCGAGGCGATGCGAAGTTCGGGGAAGAGGACAAAGCGGGCGGCGGTGGAAGCGGGGCTGCGATTGCTGGTGCAGACACGGGCGCAAGGGAGGATGCGGCGGTTAAGGGGCAAGGTCCGGTGGGAGGGCGACCTGGAAACGTCACGGACCGGCCACGGATCTGAAGGTACAACACTACCCTCGAAGGCAAGATAAAGCACGCGTCTGAAGGCCCGCCACTACAGCCAGAATCGAGACAGGCCCGCGCATGGTGATCGTAGATACGACCGTCTGGATTGATTATCTAACCGGCGTCCGGAATAGCGAGACGGGCTGGCTGGACCGTGAATTGGACCAGCAGCGCTTGGGATTGACGGACCTGATTTTATGCGAGGTCTTGCAGGGGATTCGCGATGATGCCTCGTTTGGCCGGGCGCTGCGCGAATTCCGGCGATTCGAGATTTTCGAGACGGCCGGCACAGAGCTGGCGATTGTGGCGGCTCGGAATTATCGCGACCTGCGCCGACGCGGTTACACGGTCCGCAAAACCATTGACTGCTGGATTGCGACTTTTTGCATTCGGGAGCGCCATTCCTTGCTACACCGGGACCGAGACTTCGAGGCGTTCGAGTCTGAGATGGGCTTGGTGGTGATACGACCCTAGAAACCTTTGCCGTCGAATAGCTATGCTCGAGGATTACGGGGCGGCGAGGCGGGGAAGGAGGAAGCGGAAGAACGCGTCTGGGTTGGAGTCGAGGCAGACCTGGGCATTGGGGGCATTGGGGGCGTTGGCGGCGTTGGACGGGCCAGGGTCGGGCCGAGTGAAACCTTTGTCGTCAACGCGTATATGCATGGGTTGGACGGGGCAGAGGGCGGGATTGACAAGGAAGGCGATGGTCATGGGATCGAAGAGGGTGGGCGTTTGCTGGCCCCACTGGTGATAGAGGATGGTGAGGGCATCGGTCAGCGGAGTGCCTTGGCTGAAGAGGAAGGCGCGCTTGACCTCGTCAAGCTTGAGCTGGGTGGCGTCGAGGGGCATGACGAAGAGGGGCACACCTGCGGCGAAGAGTTTTTGCGCGGAGGGAATGTCATTGAGGATGTTCCACTCGGGCTCCGGTGGCGGGGGCGGGCCGAAGCCAAAGTCGCCATAGCCTCGCTTGATGGAGCCACCCATCATAATGACACGCTTGAGTTTACGGAAGGTGGCGGGGTCTTTGTCGATAGCGGCGCCGACGTTCGCCAGCGGGCCGATGGCCAGGAGCGTGATTTGACCGGGGTAGTGGCGGATTTGGTCAAGGAGGAAGGCGACGGCGTCCGAGCGGGACGGCTTGGCGAAATGGCTGTTCTCGGCGTAGCGGCGCTGGGTGAAAGTACCTTTGGGCGGAGTGGGTATGCCAGCGGCTACGGGGGTGTCCGGACGACCAACTTCTGCCAGGAAGCGGTCGAGAAGCTTGGCGCGGGTTTCCGTGTCGCCGAAGGTTGTAGTGATGCCGAGGATTTGAAGTTCGGGGCTACGCAGAGCGAGGGCGACAGCGAAGGCGTCGTCAATGTCGTCGCCAATGTCAGTGTCGATGATGACTTTTTCGGGGGAAGCTCTCTCCGGGACACCAGGATTAGGCGAAGATTGCGCCGAGCTGGCAGGATCGAAAAACAGAATTGCGGAGCCTAGCGTACACGCGAGAATCACCTTGAGTCTGAACATGACATGGATAGCGATTGACTGCGGAAATTTTGGTGCGGTCGAGAGGACTCGAACCTCCACGCCTTGCGGCGCTAGCACCTCAAGCTAGTGCGTCTGCCAGTTCCGCCACGACCGCGATAAGAACCATCGTAAGGGCAATGATGGAGAGTGTCAAATGAGCGCCTTGAAATTGAGGAAAAACAAGATGGCGGCATAAAGCCGCCTCTACAAGTAACCCGTTAGGGTTTTTTCGGCTGCGCGGGGGCTGGCTGCGAAGCGGCCGGCGGTTGCGAAGCGGGTTTCGAGCTGGGCTGCGACGTGGCCGGAGCGGTTGCCGGCTTGGTCGGGGCTGAGGCGGGCTGCGAATTGGCCGGCATGGTTGCCGGTGTCGTCGAAGGCGAAGTCCCGGGAGCAGGCGCAGGAGTTGCCGGGATTGTTACAGGAGCGGGCTTGGGCGCGGGCTGCGAAACTTTTTCGAGGACCGAGCTGCCTGCGCCGACAGCCTTATCGGTGCGCAGCACCATAGCAAAAGCGCACACCATGAACATGACGGCGCACCATGTGGTAGCCTTCGAGAGAACGTTGGCTGCGCCGCGCGGGCCGAAAGCAGTCTGGCTGCCCGCGCCGCCGAAGGCGCCGGCGAGGTCGGCGGCTTTGCCGCTCTGGAGCAGCACGACGATGATCAGAACGAGGCAGTTCAAAACGAAAAAGCTTGTGAGCAGCCACCCGGCAAACCGGAAGCCGATGATAATTATGCCAAAGCCGACGAGGAGAGCGAGTGCCCACTTCATTGCAGTTTTTGTTTCCATGCTTCCCTTCCATCAGAAAATCAAGAACGCGAGACTTGAGGGCTAAAAGCCGCCTCTACTTAAAATTCACAATCGCAGCGAAAGATTTCGGGTCGAGGCTTGCGCCGCCCACGAGCGCGCCATCCAGTTCTTCCTGCGCCATCAATCCCTGAATATTGTCAGGCTTGACGCTGCCGCCGTAGAGAATCCTCAGGGCAGAAGCGAGGCGGACGGAAAACTTCTCTCCCGCGCAGCGCCGGAGCATCCGATGCGCTTCGGCGGCAATTTCCGGCGTCGCCGTGCGGCCCGTGCCGATGGCCCAAACAGGCTCGTATGCAATCAGAATACGGGAGAACTCGTCCGCGGTCAACGCGCCGGGGCCGCCGTTGAATTGGCGGCTTAGGATTGCCTCGGCGAGGCCGGCGTCGCGCTCTTCTTGTGTTTCTCCCAAGCAAACGATGGGGGTCAGGCCGCTTTCCAGCGCCATCAAAGTTTTTTTGGCGACGTTGTCGTCGGTTTCGCGAAAGAGCTGGCGTCGCTCGGAATGGCCGATGACAACGTAGCGGCAGCCAGCTTCAGCAAGCATGGGGGCGGAAACTTCGCCGGTGAAGGCGCCTTCCTTGCTCCAGGAGACGTTTTGGCCGGCGATGGCCACGCTGGAGCCTTTCGCAGCGTCGACGGCGGTCGAGATCGCAGTGAACGGCGGGGCGACGACGATGTCGCAATGCTTTGCGTTCGGAACGAGCGGGAGTAACGCGGAGAAAAACGCGCGGGTGTCCGCGAGTGTTTTGTACATTTTCCAGTTGCCAGCGATTACGTGGCGTCGCATGTGAGCCTCCGAAGAAAAGAAAGAAAAAGACAACGCAGAGAAGTTGAGAACGCAGAGGATTCGCAGAGAAAAAAGGAGGTCATTTGTTGGTGAGGGCTTCGACGCCGGGGAGTTTGCGTCCGCCGAGGAATTCGAGAGATGCGCCGCCGCCGGTGGAGATGTGCGAGATTTTATCGGCTACGCCGGATTGATGGACGGCGGCGACGGAATCGCCGCCGCCAACGATGGAAGTGGCGCCACTCGTGGTAGCCGCGGCGACGGCTTTGGCTACTTCGAGAGTTCCTTTGGCGAACGCGGGCATCTCGAATACGCCCATGGGGCCGTTCCAGACGATGGTTTTGGCGGAGGCAATTTTCTGGCGGTAGGTGTCGATGGTTTTCGGGCCGATGTCGAGACCCATCCAACCGTCGGGCGTTGCGGAAACGGAAACCGTTTTCGTGGCGGCGTCAGGTTTGAATTCAGCGCCAACGACGTGATCGACGGGAAGAAGCAGGGCGAATTTTTTCTGCTGAGCTTCGGCGCGGAGGCGCTTGGCGAGATCGAGCTTGTCGTCTTCGACGAGCGACTTGCCGATGGGCTGGCCTTCGGCTTTGAGGAACGTGTAGGCCATGCCGCCTCCAATGAGCATGGCGTCGGCGATCTTCATGAGGTTCTCGACAACTTCGATTTTGTCGCTGACTTTGGCGCCGCCAAGAATCGCGACGAAGGGGCGCGCAGGATTCGTAACCGCTTGGCCGAGATAGGCCAGTTCCTTTTCCATGAGCAGGCCGGCGGCGGCTTGCTGGACGAAGCGCGTGATGCCGACAACGGAGGCATGCGCGCGATGCGCGGAGCCGAAGGCATCGCAAATGAAAATGCCGTCGCAGAGAGCGGCAAGCTGTTTGGAAAAAGCCTCATCGTTTTTTTCTTCCTCGGGATGGAAGCGAACGTTTTCCAGGACGAGAATTTCACCGTCGCGCAAGGCTTTGCTCTGGCCTTCGGCGCCTGGGCCGACGCAATCGAGCGCGAACGCAGCGGGATTGCCGAGGAGCTCTTCCAGCTTTTTCGCGGCGGGCCTCAGGGAATATTTCAGGTCGGGGCCGCCTTTGGGTCGACCGAGGTGCGAAGCAAGGACGAGGCGGGCGCCTTTTTGAATAGCAAGGCGAACGGTGGGCAGCGTTTCGCGGATGCGAGTCTCGTCGGTGACGACGCCGTCTTTGAGCGGAACGTTGAAGTCCACGCGGATGAAGACGCGTTTGCCGCGGAGGTCGAGGTTGTTGATGGTGAGCTTGTTCATGGTTTAAGAAGTGGCGAGTGACGAGTGGCTAGTTGCGAAAAAACCGAGCCCGTTCTTGCCACTCCTCAGCCGGGCTTCAGAATTTCGAGGCCAGGAGCTTGATGAGGTCGCGGCAACGGCAGGAGTAGCCCCACTCATTGTCGTACCAGGCCAAAACTTTTACGCAGCGGTCGCCGACAACTTTGGTGTATTCGGCATCGACGATCGAGGAATTGGAATTGCCCTTGAAGTCGGCAGAGACGAGTTCCTCTTCAGTGTAACTGAGGATGCCCTTCATGGGGCCGCTGGCGGCGGCTTTCAGAGCGGCGTTGACGGATTCTTTTGTCGCCGGCTTGTCGACGAAAACAGTGAGGTCCACAACGCTGACGTTGGGAGTGGGCACGCGCATGGCATAGCCGTCGAGTTTGCCCTTCAGTTCGGGAATGACGAGATGGAGGGCTTTGGCGGCGCCGGTGGAGCTGGGAATCATGTTGATGGCAGCGGCACGCGCGCGGCGGAGGTCCTTGTGCGGGAGGTCGAGGAGTTTTTGGTCGTTGGTGTACGAGTGGATGGTGGTCATGGTGCCGCTGTTGATGCCAAAAGCCTCCTGGAGAACTTTGGCGACGGGGGCGAGGCAATTGGTGGTGCAGGAAGCGTTGGAAATGACGTGGTGCGCCGCAGGATTGTAGGTCTTGTCGTTCACGCCGAGGACGAAAGTGGCGTCGGGGCCATCGGCAGGGGCGGAGATGATCACTTTTTTCACGGGAGCGCGGAGATGCTTTTTGGCGTCAACGCCTTTGGTGAAGAGGCCGGTGGATTCGACGACGATATCGGCTCCGACAGAAGCCCAATTGATTTCGGCGGGATCCTTGGTCTTGAAGACCTTAAAGCTCTTGCCTTCGACGGCGATGGTGTCATCGGTATGCGTCACCTTGTGGGGCAAATTGCCGAGGACGGAGTCGTACTTCAAAAGGTGCGCGAGAGTCTTCGCGTCGGTGACGTCGTTGACGGCGACGAACTGGATGTCCTTATCGTCGAGTGCAGTACGCATAATGTTGCGACCGATGCGGCCGAAGCCGTTGATGCCAACCTTAATGGGCATTCTTCCTCCGATGAAGTGTCCGAAAATTGCGGCTGTGCAGGAGCGAGTGACGGCCGCGGGTGAACAGAAAATGCTAGGGGTTGCGAGGAGAAAAGTCAACGCGAGGAGATTTGATTTGAGCTTGAGGGCGCGCTAAGATGCAGCGCCCTGAGGGTACATGGATGCCTCCAACGATGGTCAACGGCAAAATTTGCTATATCGAACTTCCCGCAACGGACATTGCGCGCTCGGCCGAGTTTTACAAAAAGGTGTTCGCGTGGAACGTCCGGAAACGTGGCGATGGCAGCACCGCTTTTGACGACACGACCGGCGAAGTGAGCGGCGCGTGGGTACTCGGCCGGTCGCCCGCCGCAAAACCCGGCCTCCTGTTTTACATTATGGTGGACAGTGTGGCCGCGACCGTTGACGCGGTAGTCGCCAACGGCGGCGAGATCGTGCAACCGATCGGGATGGATGCGCCGGAAATCACCGCGAGATTCCGCGACCCATCCGGGAATGTGATCGGCCTCTACCAGCAGCCCGCCTGACCGAGCGCGGCTGCATAGCGCGCGTCTGGGTCGAGAGCTGAAATAGCTGCTGTTTCGTCGAGGTCGCGTCGAGTCAGCTGTCAGGACTTTGGAGATGATGACTCTTACCCATCGGATGTGCAATTTTGAACAGTTGTGCCTTCCTTAGTGGCTCATACTGCATTGATGGAGCTTCCCAAAAGCTTTGTCCGCTTTTATTGACATTGGAACCTGGGCAGTCCCTCCTGTCCTGTTTCTGAAATAGAAATTCCCCTTAAATGAAAATCTTGCTGTACAACCCGGACAACGGCGTGACCCGCAACTTTATGCCGCATCTTTGGATGTTTCTGCTGCAAGCACTGACTCCGCCTGGCCACGAAGTGGTGCTGATTGACGGCAACGCGCAGCCCATGGACGAAGAAAGCATAGCGCGATACGTGCGTGAGCAAAATGTCGGGCTGGTCGGCATCGGTGCGATGACCAGGATGATCGCCAAAGCCTATCGCATGGCGGACGCAGTACGCGCGGTAGGAGTAAAGGTGGTAATGGGCGGCCCTCACGTAACGGAAATGGCCGATGAGGCCTTGGGGCGTGATGGCGGCTCGCGCCATGCCGACGCGGTTGCTCTTGGCGAAGCTGATGAGACATGGCCCAGAATTGTGGAAGATGCCGTGCGCGGGGCGCTCAAGGATGTCTACGCGCCAGTGGACGACTTTGGCCAAGAGCGCAAACCATCGCTGCAGTCCTATCCGGAGATTCCCTGGGACAAAATCAAACTGGACCAATTCAATTTGCTCCCGGGCATATTGCACCCACTGCTCAAGCGAGTGGGCGCCGGATGGGGAACTTTTCGAATTATTCCCGTGGAGTCCGGGCGCGGCTGTCCCTACGGATGCGAGTTTTGCACAGTGACAGGATTTTTTGGCGACTCCATCCGCTTTCGTACCAATGAAAGCGTGGTGAACGAACTCTTGCTGCTGAAAGCGCGCGCGCGGAAGGAGGGCGGCCAGATTGCCGTATTTTTCATCGACGACAATTTTGCCATCAACGTAAAGCGCACAAAATCATTGCTGCGAGACATCATTGCGGCTAACGCGCAAGTGCATTGGGTCGCCCAGATCAGCGCCAATCTGCTGCGCGATGAGGAATTAGTTGATCTGATCGCGGCCGCGGGAGGCAAGTGGATCTTCATCGGAATGGAATCCATCGATCCGGCCAACCTTGCTGACGTAAAAAAGGGCTTCAACAAGCCGGGTGAATATGCCGTAGTGCTCGATCGGCTTGCCCAGCGCAACGTTTTTGCCATCACCTCTTTTATCTTTGGCATGGATAATGACACGCCCGGCGTGGCGGAGCGAACACTCAAGGAAATTCGCAGTTGGCCTCCGGGGCTGCCTATCTTTGGCTTGATGACCCCTCTTCCTGCGACGCCCTTATACAAAAAGTTGGAAGCCGCGGGGCGGCTCACCCGCCCGAAGCACTGGCAAGAGTTCATTCCCTTTGCGATGGCCCATACGCCGCTGAAGATGAGCATCGACGAAGCGCATAACGAGGTACGCAAGGGGTGGATCAGCTCTTACTGTCCGGAGGCAATCGAAAGCGCCGTGGATTCACTGAACCACAAGCCGCTGGGTTATCGTATCAACATCCTGATTGCACGCCTCTGCTTCCGGGGAATCTATTTTCCCCAAATGGGCCGCTTCGCCTGGCTGAAAACGATTTTTGAAAATCGGCACACAATTTTCAAACTCATAAGGCAAGGGTTAGGAGGAGGGTTGCACGCAGCCGTGCCGTCAGTCGCAACCCAGCCGGTAACAGAGCAGCGAGACTGACGCTGTCGTTTTTTTCGACGAAAGATTGTTGTTTGCGAAAAGCTGTTTTAGCCCAGGGGGGAGTTTCCCGCTGTAGGAACAACCACTGAGAACGAAATTG
Organism: Acidobacteriota bacterium; assembly: GCA_003225315.1. GTDB lineage: Bacteria > Acidobacteriota > Terriglobia > Acidiferrales > UBA7541 > Acidiferrum. Next base: position 315,511 of record QHZD01000019.1, on the reverse strand, counting down.
AAGATTTGTACCGAAGCGGATTACTTGCAGGCCCATCTAACGGTTATTGAGGGAGAATCTCGCCGCAGGGATCCCGCCTTCTACTACCTCAAACAGTGGGTAACGTCGATTCTGAAGAAATGGATTGCGGCAACCAATGCTGACCTTACACTCGGGGACGGACGCGCTCCGCGTGGCAAATCGCTATCGGCCGTAGCGCTAGGCCGCAGGTTGAACCAGGTTGATGAGGTTGCCGCAGGTGTCCTCGAACAGGACGGCGGTGATGGGCCCCATACTCGCTGGTTCACCACGGAATTTAACACCAAGCGCCTTGAGGCGCCGGAACTCAGCGTGGATGTCGCTCGTCAGGAAAGCCGTGGCAGGAATGCCAGCGGCAAACAAGGCCTTCTGATACGTCTGAGCTGGCGGGAAACTCATAGGTTCCAATACTAGTTCGACGCCTTCGGCGCCTTCCGGCGAAGACACGGTCAACCAACGAAATTGCCCCATCGGTATGTCTTTGTTCTTTACGAAGCCCAATTTGGCGGTGTAAAAGCGGAGAGCGTTCTCCTGATTCTCAACCATTACGCTGGCTAGCCTAATCTGCATGCTGGTCTCCTGATCGATATGGTTCAGCGCAGTACTCGCAAAGGCAAGACATTCTAACCGGTTATTTTCTGATTCGGACTTTACGGCTGCACAGTGCATGTTCCTCCAAATCGGAAACTGGCCCATCGCCAACACTAGGCCGTTATAATGACCGCTGATGAGCGGCTGGTCACCTGCGTCCGCATTGCGATGGCTGTTTGACCCCGAACATGGCGCTTCCGGCCGCCTGATTCCGCGATGGATATTTTTGCGCGCGCTGGGCCTGATTTATTACTCGGCATTTTTCTCGCTGCTGCCGCAAATTCGCGGATTGATTGGGCCGCACGGGATTCTTCCCGCCGGCGAATACCTGCGAGCACTCGCTGAACGTTTTGGCCACACGGCCTACTGGTATGCGCCGACGCTGTTGTGGTTTTCGAGCAACGCGCACATGCTCACGGGAATTTGCTGGGCGGGCATGATCGCTTCGGTGCTGCTGGTTTTGAATTTCTGGCCGCGGGGCATGCTGGCGATTTGTTTGGTGTGCTTTCTCTCGTTCGTGAGCGCGGCGCAGGATTTTTCCGCATATCAATCCGACGGAATGCTGCTGGAGGCTGGATTCATTTCCCTGTTTTTCGCACCGGCGGGATTCCGGCCGGGTTGGGGCGAAGAAAACAGACCGTCGCGAGCGAGCTTGTTTCTACCGGTGTGGGAATGCTTCCGGATTTATTTTGAATCGGGCGTGGCGAAGATCATGGGGGGCGACCCGCAATGGCGGAATTTCACAGCGCTCGACGAGTATTACCAGAATGGGCCACTGCCGACTTGGATCGGCTGGTATATGCAGCACCTGCCGCACTTGTTCCACGCGGCGACGGCGATGGGAACGCTGACACTGGAGCTGGGGCTGGCATGGATGATGTTCCTGCCGCGGCGACTGCACATCTTGTGTTTTCTGATCATTACGCCATGGCAGATCGGCATCATCCTTTCGGCTAACTACACGTTTCTGAATTACCTCGTGCTGGCACTGGGGATTTTGCTGCTCGATGACCGGTTCGTGCTCCCCTGGTTGCCGCGACTCATGAAAAGGAGTTACCTCACCACGAAAGAGGCCAAGCCTCTTAACGTACCGGCTCCCGAAGACAAATGGCGAACGAGACTCCGGGCACAAGTCCCCGGGTTGAAAATCGCCGTGACGGCAGGGATGCTGACCTGGATTTTCTATGCGACGCTGGCGCAAATGGTGTGGATGGTCAAGCCGTGGCCGAGGTGGACGACACCGGTCTCCGCGCTGGAGCCATTTCGTATCGCAAACCGTTATGGGCTGTTTGCCGTGATGACGCGCGGTCGCTATGAAATCGAGTTCCAGGGTTCTGACGACGGACAAACTTGGCTCATCTATCCCTTCCGTTTCAAGCCACAAGATCCGAGCAAGGCGCCGGGAATTTACGCGCCGTATCAGCCACGGTTCGATTGGAATTTGTGGTTTGCCTCGCTGAGTACGTGGCGGCAGGAGCCGATTGTCGTCCGAACGGAGGAGAGTTTACTCCGTGGCGATGCGGACGTGCTGCTGCTTTTTGCCGGGAATCCGTTTCCGCACAGTCCACCGCGGCAGGTACGCGCCGTGATTTGGCAATATTGGTTTACCACGCCAGCGGAAAAACGTTCACAAGGAACGTGGTGGAGGAGGCAGCAGCTTGGCCTGTACGCTCCCACGTTAGAACGACAGCCGGACGGAAGAATTGCCGTCTTGGAGTGGCCACCTGCCATGGAACCGCGGGAATGATTGGTGGAGGCTTCTTCTTACTGGGGGAATTGCTTAATCGAAGTGACATGGTCGCCCTGGAAGCGGACGAAGACGGTTTTCGAGGGAGGCTGGCCGTAAATCCAGTCCTCGATATCGTTGCCGTCGGAATCGCGCTCGCGCACTTTGTGGTCCGGCTTGCCGATGGCGGCAATCAGTTCTTCGCGGTCCATGCCCACGACGGGCCTGCGATCCTGGATGGCCTTCTTCATTTCCGGCGGAAGAGTATCGAACCACTGTACAGCGGCAGAACGCTCCTTGGAAAAATTGAGAAACGGCGTCAGGAGCTGCTTCAATTCATCCGGCGCCAGGTCTGGAACTGGCTTGTTGAATTCCAGGAAAATCGTGCTGCCCATGCCGGGCTGCATCCCCGGCGGGCCCTGATCCTGAGTTGAGGCCGGCTGCATGGTCGGATAACCGCCACCCATGCCGATTTGGATATGATCCCGCCAGTGCCTCTTGCCGCGGCCACCGCCGTTCACATCGACAATAATCTGATGGTCGCGGAACTCCAGCCTGGTGATCTGCACGTCATCGCCGGTATTCACGGCCGGACCGTGCGTGGCAACGGCGCGATCGAGCATCTCCGGCTCCAGCGGCTTGCCGACAGTGACGTGGAAACCGTCTTTGCCCGCCGGCAGTGCCTTGACGGCTTTTGCAAATTCGCCGGAGACGTAACGGATCAGAGTGAGCTTTGAACTTTCTTGAAGTGTCGCGTTGGAGTTCTTCGCAGGAGGCGTGGCTTTCGACTGAGATTGGCTGCCAGACTGCGTGTTATCAGGAGTTGCGCCGCCGTTTGGAAAGAGAGGAATCTCATCGTCGGCCGGAAAGCTGGGAGACGGGTTCGCGGGCGGACGAAGACTGCTGACGCGCGGAACATCTGCGTCAGCGAAAAAGAGAAGCGTCAGGGATAAAGCAAGCCAGTTCATATGCACGGCGGACCCAGACCGGGGGGCCCACTTACCCTATTCTACGATGCCGGGAAGCCGGTGAACAGGTGCCTCGGTGCGGAGGAGACGCTTCTCCCTTACCTGTCCTCGATTGGGCCAAGCTGTACGACCGGACGAGGATTAGAGCCAAGTTTCTAGCGGGAAACCACTTGAACGCCCTGACGGTCGATGGTCATGGGCAGCACTTTGGCCCCAGCTTCACGAATGGCGTTTTCCACGCGGTCGCGAGCGGTTGGCTCGATCAAAAGGACAACACACCCGCCACCGCCCGCCCCGCAGACTTTGCCTGCCAGCGCGCCGTTGCGGCGGGCATTGTCGATGACGCGGTCGATGGTTTTCGTCGAGATGGTAGGCAAGTTTCGCTTGCGGAAGGACCATTCCTCGCGCATGAGGCGGCCAGCCTCCTGCCAATCCGGTTTTTCCATGGCTACGCGCATTTCCTGGGCCACTTCAGAAATGCGCTCGAGGCTGTTTTGCACCGAGCGCTTGCCCCCGATATGCGCCTTGAAGACTTCCCAGTTGTTGATGCCATGCTGGCGCGGCTTGCCGGTGTAAGCGACCATCACGCGGCGCTCAAGCTCGTCGAGATTGACGCGCAATTCAACGCGATGTTCGCCGCCGGGTGGGAGTTCGATGGCAGCGGCGCCGCCAAACGCTGGAGGATAGTGGTCCTGCGTTCCAGTGGGAACATTGATGACGATGGCTTCGGCGTCGCGGCTGATGTGAATCCAGTCGACCTTGCTCTTCCCTGCTCCGGTAAAGCGGTCGAGCGCGGCGCAAATGGCTACGGCCATGGCGCTGGAGCCGCCGATGCCTGCGCCGGCGGGAGCTTCCGAATCCGTGGTGAGTGTGAAGCCGCCTTGAGGGTGAAAGAACTTGGTGATTTCCGCGAGGAGAGGGAGGCGGTAGCGCTTGGCTTTTACGAGAGCCGCAAAGGAAGCAAAACTTTCTTCCCGTTTGATGTCGCGAGAGACCAGCTTGATACGGCTATCGTCGGGATCATTGGTTTCGATAACGCAGGAGGCGTAGAGTGAAATCGCGGCGTTCACGGTGACCGCGCTCGGGTGAAATAAGTAGAGCGGCCAGATGTCCAACGTTCCGCCGGCGAAGTCCACGCGCGTCGGTGCTTTGGATTCGATGATCATGGGCGCGAGCTAGCTCGATTCAAGAGGATTTTCTGCCGAGCCAGTTTGACGGAATGCGACGGCTATCTCAAGAAATGACGGTGATGAATGTCCACGGAAAGGCAATGACCCGCGTATCAGAGAAAAATCAACTGACGCCTGCAGAGGCGGCGCGGTTGCGAGCAATGAGCTGGGGGCCGTCCTTCTTCTCCTGCGCGAGGGCGGGGTTCGGCTCGAAGCAGCGGCGGCAGCGGGCTTCGTAGGCACCCATTGCGCCGACCACGATGAGCTCTTCGCTTTCAACCAGGCGCTGGGTGTGCACGGCGGGATTGCCGCAGCGGACACAAATCGCAAGGAGCTTAGTGATTTCTTCAGCGATCGCCAGAAGGCGCGGCATTGGTTCGAACGGGCGGCCACGGTAATCGGTGTCAAGGCCGGCGACGATAACACGCTTGCCGAGATTGGCAAGTTTGGTACAAACGTCGACAACTTCGTCGCCAAGGAACTGGGCTTCGTCAATGCCGATGACTTCGGTGCGCGGCGACAATTTTTCCATGATCTCGGCCGCTTTGAGGACGTTGTCAGAAGGAATGCCGAGGCCGGAGTGGGACACGATTTCGTTGGCGGTGTAGCGCGCGTCGATGGCCGGCTTGAAAATCTGCACGCGTTGGCGCGCGATCTCCGCGCGGCGCAGGCGGCGAATCAGCTCTTCACTTTTGCCGGAAAACATCGGGCCGACGACGACTTCGATCCAGCCCATATTGCCTTTGACGATGTCCACGGTCGCTCCCTTAAGACCAGTTATCCGTTTTCAATAATCAGTGTTCGGCAAAGAAGTTCATTCTTTGACGCTATTATCCGATATCGGCCGCAAATTTACGCTAAAGAATTTGATGCGCCGGCGGCTTGGATGCGATACATCCTGGAATTATAGAACGGCGCAAACGCGGCAATCACGGCAACGCGAAATGCTTCCTGCCGGCTGATGAAATTGTTGGAGAGCACGCCCCAGGCGCCCTGCGCGTCGCGAATCCCAACGGTGCCGGCAAACCGGTCGATCGCTATGGCAAGCTCCACGCTATTTTCGAGAACATCGTGAGCCAAAGCTTCAGGGAGCTCAATACTGCCGGAGCGGCCGTAATAGCCTCGCGTGCCATCGGAAACATACGCCCAGCTCTCCAGAAAGACGCGGTGCTGCCCATTCTGCCGCATTCCGGGATGACGCAGCATCTCGTCCGTTGACTCGCCTTCCGGCACAACATCGAGCCCACCTTCCAGGCCGACGAAGTATTGCCAGGCTGCGCCTTGCTGGAGCGCGATTTCCCACAGAGCTTCCGCACGCTGGCGGGCGCCGCGCATCAATTCTTCGCGCGACGTAGGCGTATGGCTGACTCCGCTTTCCACTTCCACGCCGACGACCTCGAATTCAGCATCGTGAGCTAGCGTCGCAGAGAATGACTGGAGGGCTTCCGTAACCGCACTGAGCTTGGGGCCGCGCTTGCTGCCGACAGCGATAGTGATTGTTTTCATTTGGAAGAAGGCGACGGCTAATTCTAGCGGTAGTTGGACAAGCATTTCACGGTAATTTCGCAGGGCTGAGGAAAACTCGACAGGAGATTCTCGCTGAGTCCGGTAACTACTTCAATCCGTCAAGCTTGCCCGACGAAACCGCCACGTCTCACTTTAGCTCCTGCCTGCGGCCCGTTCGTACAGACTCGCGCGCTGCATCCAAAATGTCCAGCACCTGCACGTTCAATTGAGCCGACAGCGGCTCTTCGATTGCTTTATCGTGGCGGATACAGTCCACGAAGTACGCAACGGGATTACTCGTGGCTCCATGCGGTGCGTTGAGGGCTACCGGCTCGCCCTCTGATTTCCCGCGATCTGCTGTGGGCCGGTAGAACAGTGTGTCCCGTGTTGCAAGCAAGCTCCCCTTTGGGCCAAAGACCTGCACCTGCCCCATGCTGTACGGCCAGTCCCAGGAAGCCTCAACAATCACAGCGGCATCCGGGTAATCAAGAAGAATCGTTGCGTCGTCATCCACTTGGTTGTGTTGTGAAACCTTCAACTTTTGAGCGATGGCCTGCACGCCTATGGGCCGGCCCTTCAGCCACAGCGCCCACTCTGCCCCGTAGCATCCGAAATCCATGATTGCACCGCCGCCATTTTTGACCGGATCGTAAAGCCAATTTGCAAAGTACTCCGACACGCCAATCTCCTTGGGACCCGCGTGCCCGTATTGGACGATGATTTTCTGGACGTCGCCAAGCTGTCCGTCTTTCACGCGATGAAAAAGCTCGTGGCTCGGGGCCACCCACGCGTTCCAGTAGTTCACCATGAGCTTGATTCCAGCCTCCTTGGCCAACCTCTCCATCTCGCGGGCGTCGGCCGCATTCGTCGACATGGGCTTCTCGACGGAATAATGAATGTGCCGCTTGGCGCATTCGCGCAGAATCTCCAGGTGCCGGTCGTTTGAAGTAGTGACGATGACGGCGTCGGGCTTGGCTTCGTCCAGCATGGGGACGTAGCCGGAATAAAACTTCACGCTGCTTGGCACCCTCGATTTCGCCTCATTCAGGAGGACCGGCTGAGGTTCCGCGATCGCCACTAGTTCCGCGTCGGGTTCAGCTTCTAGGTACTTCAGCAATCCCCAAACGTGATCGTGGTCAAGTCCCACGATGGCAATGCGTGTCTTGCTCTCAGACGGACTCGGGGCCGCACCAGCGCCTTGAGTGTCGAGAACATTCAACGCCATTAGAAGGGCCGCCGGAAACACGAATTGTCGCACCAGCATCCTCACTCGCATGGCAAGGCTCCTCTCAAGCCAAAAAATCAGAAACTAGACGCCGGATGCAGTTTGGGAAACGCAGCTTGGTATTGTCAAGCCAGTGCATGTCCTCTGCCCCCATACTGACCGATGCAACTTTCCCAGGAAACATTCCCTCACCTGCCGCATGCAGATTGGCCAACTGATCGGTACGGATAGAAAACGATAACACTTGGCAGCACATCTGAAAGCGGTTGAGATGATCCGGCCAGCGCGTTGGACAGCTTCTGTTCCTTTGTGTTCCCGCGTTGAGAAAGGAGAGTCTGTAAGTGCTTGATTTTATGGAGCGGCCTATCGGAATCGAACCGACACCTGAACCTTGGCAAGGTTCCGTACTACCACTATACTAAGGCCGCTCAACTACCTTCTTTTTATAACATGCCCACGCGGGAGCAACAAGCCTTCCCTGCCCATACTGGCTGTGCCAACACTCCAAGGCCAGATCGATCAGGAAACCTGAGTTATCCGGGCGGACTTCACTACAGGTGAGCGACGCTGGCGCTCTGCGAAGCGGGTAGCCTTATCTTTGTCGGTGTAAACGCGACCGAACTTTTCCCCGTCGGCGTAGAACACGCTGACGAGGAAATGGTGATGCTTGCGGCGGCGATCCTTGTCAAAAGAAGTCTTGCCTCGGATCCCCGTTTTTTTCGTATCCGCTTTTGTCACGTTGGCCACCCTATTGGAAGAAGTTCAGCAGTGGACTATCTCACAGGGAGCGAGTTCCGCACAAGTACCAGAGAAGATAGTAACCTGCGCTTTATTACTGCAGAAAAACAAGCAAACGCACAGCAGGAAGTCTCCTGAAAAGGGCAAACTAGGCGGCTGTCTCCTAACCTCCCGGAGTATTAATAGGACCGCCTTTATTAACAGAGTGTTTCAGTCCAGCAGAATGATGGAACCGGCAGGCCAATTTGTCGGGAAAATTGTTTGCGAGCTACGAAACATTTTTCGATTTTCAACGTCTTTACCAGTGAGGAGAATTTAAGCTGAATGTGGCGGAGAAACATAATCATGGTAAACGTCCCAAAACAACCGCCCCTTGTGGAAGATCTGCGGAACCATTCGCAGGAACAGATCGCTGAATTGCGTCAACTTCTCGCTGTGGGCGCGCCATCGCGGCCAGATCCGCGCAGGCCTGGTTTTTATGAAGTACAAGGCCTCTCAAGCACGTACTACGTGTTCAAGTATCCGACAGGCACGAAAGTGCTGCTGCTGGGCGTATGGGACCGCGAAAACGATCCGGTAGCCGCTATGGTGTCGTGTTCCTGCCCGGCGGCATAAACTCCTTTTTTCCTAATCCCTGAAAACCAGCGAGTGAAAAGAGCGTTCTGACGGGTCAGAGCGCTCTTTTAGTCTTCCTCCAATTCCAGCGCGACCGAGTTGATGCAATACCGCATCCCGGTGGGTTGCGGTCCATCGTCGAAGACGTGCCCGAGGTGGGCGTCGCACCGGCTGCACTTCACTTCTGTCCGCCGCATGCCGTGGCTTGTATCGGTTTCGGCGTCCACCGCCTCTTCGCTGGCCGGAGCGCAAAAACTAGGCCACCCGGAGCCCGAATGGAACTTGGTTTCGGAACGAAAGAGGGATTGACCGCAACAGACGCACCTATAGGTGCCGGGCGTTTCGGTGTCCTCATATTCGCCAGTGAAAGGAGGCTCGGTGCCTTTCTGCCTCGTTACATAGTATTGATTCTGCGTAAGTTGCTTCTTCCAGGCCGTGTCATCCTTACGGACCTTTCCTTCCATGGCGCTTCCTCTCCTGTGTCTTGAGCTTTCCCACACTATCAGATTCAACTCCCTTGCTTCACGTTTCAAACGCCAGTTGAATCTTGATAGCCGATCCACTTGTTGCGGGAATGGGCCCGACTTCGCCTCTCTAATCCTATCGTTGACAGGCTCGACGAGTTCTTTTACCTTAGATAGTGGAAATGAACCGCACACATACAACTCGGGCGCATCGCCACCATCATCATGACGGCCACACGCCGCGCCTGCTGAGGTGTGCATAGCGATTCGCTAAACAAAGCACGCTTTGGCCCGCTGGCGCAGCAAGCTCCAGCGGGATTTTTATTTTTAGGAGACAAAATGGTGGAGATCGACTTTCAGAAAAGCGGCGGACTGGTACCGGCCATCATTCAGGACGGGAGTAATGGCGACGTCCTGATGCTTGGGTTCATGAATGCGGAATCCCTTGCGGAAACGCGGCGCACGGGCGAAGTCGTGTTTTTCAGCCGCTCGCGAAACAAGCTCTGGAAAAAGGGCGAATCCAGCGGCCACATCTTGCGGGTTCGCGAGATGCGCGTGGATTGCGATGCAGACGCGCTACTCGTGCGTGTCGAGGCCGTTGGGCCGGGCGTCTGTCATGAGGGATACCGGAGCTGCTTCTTCCGGTCGATCGAAGCGGATGGAAACGCAAAAATTATCTCTGGGCGTACTTTCGCGCCGGAGAAGGTTTACGGTAAGGAAAAATCCCGATGAGCCGACTGAAGCTGGGGATTCCGAAAGGCAGCCTTCAGGACGCGACGCTTGATCTTTTTTCGCGCGCCGGCTGGAAAATCACATTGAGTTCGCGCAGTTACGTCCCAACCATTGACGACACGGAAATCGAATGTTTGATGGTGCGCGCACAGGAAATGGCACGCTACGTCGAATCCGGCGCCCTGGACGCAGGAATCACGGGGCACGACTGGGTGGTGGAAACGAGCGCGGCCGTGGAAGAACTCTCGGAACTGGTTTATGCCAAGCAGCGTCTTGCGCGCGTGCGCTGGGTCCTGGCCGTGCCGGAGGACTGCGCAATCCGCCAGCCACGCGACCTGGAAGGCAAAGTGATCGCCACGGAAGTCGTACAGATTACGCAGAACTACCTCGCCAAGCACGGCGTGAAGGCCCACGTGGAGTTTTCCTGGGGAGCCACGGAAGTGAAGGTGCCGCAGCTCGCGGACGCCATCGTCGAAGTTACTGAGACCGGCTCGTCGCTGCGCGCCAATCGTCTGCGCATCGTAGATACGGTCCTGGAATCCGCAACTGTTTTCATCATGAATCGCGCCAGCGCGGCCGATTCCTGGAAGCGTGAAAAGGCGGAAAACCTGATCCTGATGCTTCAGGGCGCTATCGCGGCAGCCAGCAGAGTCGGCCTTCTTCTCAACGTGCATCGCGACGACTTACAGGGTGTGCTGGGCGCTCTCCCGGCGCTCAAGAACCCCACTATCTCTGCTCTCAGCGACCCGGACTGGGTAGCCATCAACACGATCGTCGAGGAAGCCGTTGTGCGGCAGATCCTACCCAAGCTGAAAGCCGCCAAGGCCCAAGGTATCGTCGAATATCCTTTGAACAAAATCGTCCTCTGATGCGCATCCTCAAGCTCACTCCGCGAACCGAAAAGTGGCTCCTCGCGCGCCGCGCCCAGCGCGACGATGAAGCCCAATCCGTGGCCGCCGAAATCGTCGCGGATGTGCGAAGGCGCGGCGATTCCGCTCTCTTTGCCTGGAGCAAGAAACTGGATGATTTAGACCTCTCGCGAGCTGGAGTCTGGATTTCGAGAGAAGAAATCCGCTCTGCCAAAGCACAGGTGAGTCCTGATTTCCTGAAGGCCATCCGGAGAGCTGCGAAGAACGTCCGCCAGGTAGCCGAACAGCAGCTTCCCCGCCCGTGGACCACCGAGACCGAACCTGGCGTCAAGATCAGTCAGCGCGTTTCCCCTATCGAATCCGTCGGCTGCTACATCCCCGGCGGCCGCTTTTCCCTCGTATCCACGCTCGTCATGACGGCGGTCCCCGCGCAAGTCGCCGGAGTTCCGCATATCGCTGCCGTTTGCCCGCGGCCGAATCCCGAGCTGCTGGCAACCGCAAATCTACTCGGCATTGAAAAGATCGCCCGCGTTGGGGGAGCGCAAGCGATTGCCGCTCTCGCATATGGCACAAATTCGATTCCGCGCGTGGAGAAAATCTTCGGCCCGGGCAACAAGTACGTCACCGCCGCCAAACAACTGGTCAGCAGCGATTGCGCCATCGATCTGCCGGCGGGCCCCACGGAGGCGGTTGTACTCGCCGCCGCCGATGGCAATGCTCGATGGATTGCTGCCGATTTGCTTGCCCAGGCGGAGCACGCAAGAGACGCCGCAAGCTATTTCGTCACCATTTCACACTCGCTCGCCCAAGAAGTGCAACGCGAGATTAAATGGCAACTCGCCGAACTTCCTCCTGGAATGGCTAGCGTCTCCACGGAAACGGCCGGCGCAATTCTCGTGGCAAATTCGCTCGAGCAGGCCTGCGAATTCGTCAATCGCTTCGCCCCGGAACATCTTAGCCTTCCTGAGAACGCCGAACGGATCCTGCAAAAAAACCGATCAGCCGGCACCATCTTTCTTGGCCCTTGGGGCGCCCAGCCGCTTGGCGACTATGCTACCGGCAGCAATCACGTCCTCCCGACTGGGGGTTGGGCACACAAACGAGGCGGGCTTTCGGCGGCCGACTTTGTGAAATGCATCAGCGTGCAAACCATTAGTCGCGATGGTTTCCTTCGCCTCGCCGATACAGTCGAAACTCTGGCAGAATCCGAAGGCTTGATGGCTCACCGCAACGCCGTAAGGGTTCGCAGATGAAGGTTCACTTGCCAGTGCGAAAAGCGATTCTGAATCGCCGCACGTATGAAGCGCCTGCGGAAGGCCGCGCGGATAAAGTGCGGCTGGACTTCAATGAGAACACGACCGGCTGCTCTCCCGCAGTGCTGCGCGCGCTGGCAAAGCTCACCTCCAAGCAACTGGCAATGTACCCGGAATATCAGGCGCCAACAACGCGTCTGGCCCGCTACTTCGGCGTTCGTCCGGAAGAACTTCTTCTCGCCAACGGCGGAGACGATGCGCTGCGAGTTTTCTTCGACACGTTTGTCGAGGCTGGAAGCAGTGTCCTAATTTGCGAGCCGACGTTTCCTATGTATCGCTACTACGCGGAAATATACGGCGCTCGAATCTCGGCATTGCACTACGGCACCGAAATGGAGTTCCCGCTGGAGGGCATCCTTGCGGCGCTGCGGAAAGAGCCACGTGTCCTTTTTCTCGCGAACCCCAACAATCCTACTGGCACTCTCTTTGGTTTCAAGGAACTGGAGAAAATCCTGCATGCCGCCACGCACACCGCCGTTGTGATGGACGAAGCTTACGCGGAGTTTTCAGGCTTCACCGCAGTGCCCTGGATTCGCAAGTTTCGCCACCTGTTTGTCGCCAGAACGTTTTCAAAGGTCGCTGGCCTCGCGTCGCTGCGGCTCGGCGCGGTCGTCGGCTGCAAAGAATCGCTTGCACTCGTGCGCCGCGCCATGCCGCCCTTTCCTGTGAATCTTGGCGCACTGGTAGCCGCCGAAGCTGCCGTTCAAGACCGCATGACGATGCAAGCATATGTCAGCGAAGTGAAACGGTTTCGTGCGTGGCTGGCCGCCGAACTGCAGAAGCTCGGCGTGCGCTCCTTCCCCAGCGCCGGAAATTTTCTGCTGGCCAATTTCGGGGCAAAGGGACCCGCACTCTTTGGAAAGCTTGAGAGGCAAGGGATTCTTCTGCGCGAGCGCACCAAGGACATGGGCCCGGGATTCGTCCGCATTTCCATAGGAACGCCAGCTGAAATGAAGAAGCTGTTGAAGGCCATTCGAAAGGAATGGAAAGCGCCAGCCTGAATTGTGGGATCGCAAAGATAAAAATGCCGCGAACTGCCAACATTCATCGCAAAACAAACGAGACGGACATCCGCCTGAAACTCAATCTGGACGGCCGCGGGAACGCTCGCATCGCCACTGGAATCCGCTTCTTCGACCATATGCTCGAATTGGTGGCGCGACACGGTGCGTTTGATCTGATCGTGGACGCGCGCGGCGATCTCGACGTGGACCAACATCATACGGTCGAAGATGTCGGCATCACGCTCGGCGAAGCGGTGCAGAAAGCTCTTGGCTCGAAGCGAGGAATTCTGCGCGCGGGCTATTTTCTGATGCCTATGGACGAAACGCTCGCGGCCGCTGCGGTTGATCTTGGTGGCCGGCCCTACTGCGTTGTAGATGCAAAGATCAGTGCAAATCGCATCGGTGATTTCCAGGTTGAACTGATAGAGGATTTTTTTCAAGGCTTCGCGCAGTCGGCAAAAGCCAATGTCCATCTTCGCGCCCTGTACGGCCGATCCTCGCACCATCAAGTCGAAGCGATCTTCAAGGCATTTGCGCGCGCGCTGCGTTTCGCCGTGTCTCGCGACAAGCGCCTTCGCCAGGTTTTGCCCAGCACCAAGGGGCTGCTATGAAAATAACCATCCTCGACTACGGCGCCGGCAATGTGCCCTCCGTCGAGCGCGCCCTCCAGCGCCTCGGCGTGGAGTCTCATCGCACGTCGTCACCTGAATGCATCTCTAAGGCGGAAGCCCTGCTGCTTCCCGGCGTCGGTCACTACGCCGCGCTGGTTCGCGCCCTCGACGAAAAGCATCTCCGCGCGCCTCTGATTGACGCCATCCACCGCGGCGTGCCCTTTCTGGGGATTTGCCTCGGGCTGCAAGTTCTTTTCAAGTTGAGCGAAGAAGCCTCTGAACTCCGAGGCCTGAATCTCCTACCAGAAATCGTTTCCGCTTTGCCGCCGGGCGTGAAGCTGCCGCACATGGGTTGGAACCAAATTGAAAAGAAACGGGAGTCTTCCCTGCTCTCAGGCATTGACGCTGGAGCGTATTTCTATTTTGCGCACTCCTACGCCGCGCTCGATTCGAATGACACAGCGGCCACCTGCTCCCACGGTGCGGAATTTGCGGCCGTTATCGAGCAACGAAATATTTTTGCCGTGCAATTTCATCCCGAAAAGAGCGGTGATTCTGGCGCTCGCATTCTCCAGAATTTCCTGAGGCTCGCGGCATGAGCCTCGCGCACCGCATCATCCCGTGCCTCGATACTGACGGCGAACGCGTCGTGAAGGGCGTGAACTTTGTGGGTCTGCGCGATGCGGGCGACCCCGTTGCGCTCGCGGCTCGCTATAATGCCGAGGGCGCTGACGAATTGGTGGTGCTCGACATTGCGGCTTCCCGCGACCGCCGCCCCACTTTTCTCGAAACAATCCGCCGCGTCGCCGCGCAATTGGCGATTCCTCTCACCGCTGGCGGCGGTATTCGAACGCTCGAAGACGGCCGCGCCGTGGTGCGCGCCGGTGCAGACAAGGTAACGGTGAACACCGCAGCAGTCGAGCGGGCGGAGTTAATTTCCGAATTGTCGCGGGAGTTTGGCGCGCAAGCCGTTGTCCTGGCGATCGATGCAAAGCGCTCCGGAGATCACTGGGACGTCATGGTTCGCGGCGGACGCGAATCCGCATCACGCGATGCCATCGAGTGGGCGCGCATGGGAGTGGCAGCAGGCGCCGGCGAAATTTTGCTGACCTCTGTGGACCGCGACGGCACGCAAAGCGGCTTCGACGTGACACTGACCGCGGCAATTTCCGGCGCCGTAACGGTTCCGGTGATTGCGTCCGGCGGTGCCAAATCGCCCGCTCATTTTGTCGAGGTTTTCCGGGAAGGGGCGGCGGACGCGGCTTTGGCGGCCTCGATCTTTCACGATGAAGTGCAATCCATTCACGCGCTGAAGCAATTTCTGGCCTCAAGCGGAGTCGAGGTTCGCCTCCCGTGCTGATTCCCTGCATCGACTTGCAAAGCGGGCAAGCTGTTCAGCTGGTGCACGGGCGGAAGCGCGAGCTGGCGGTTGCGGATGTCTTTGGACAACTGGAAAAGTTCAAGAAACATCTCTGGCTACATGTGATTGATTTGGATGCTGCCATGGGCAAGGGCGCAAATGATGATCTCGTTCGCAACCTTTGCGCGAAAGCAAGAACTGATTTCGGGATGAAGGTGCGCGTCGGCGGCGGCATTCGAAGCATCTTCCGCGCGCAAGAAGTTGTCAGCTGGGGGGCGAACCAGATTATTGTCGGAAGCGCAGCGTTCAAAGATGGAAAAGTGAATGCGCACTTTCTGCAGGAGCTCACAGAGAACATCGCCCGCGAGAAAATCGTCATCGCACTCGACACAGCGGACGGGAAAATCACCATTCACGGCTGGCGGAAGAAGCTGAGGTTGCAGGTTGAGAAAGTGATGACGCAACTCGAACCCTACTGCGCGGGATTTCTCTGCACAGACGTAGACCGCGAGGGGACAATGACGGGCGCGAACCTCGACTGGTTTCGCAAGCTGCGCAACACGACGGCCCATCCGATTATTGCCGCAGGCGGCATCAAAACAAGGAGCGAGATCGCCGCACTAGAAAAGATGGGCATGGACGCCGCCGTCGGCATGGCCATGTATAAGAACCGATTGCGCTAAAGAGGAAATAAACCGCTCCAGATACAACTACAGGAATACAATCCCCGGAGCTTCAGTGCAGATACGCATCCGTGATGTACTGCTGCACCATGCGCTGGGTGTTGAAGAACGAGCCGTTGATGGCGATGGCGTGCTGCATGACTTCCAGGAATTTCGCACGATCGTTGTAGTACAGCGGAAGAATCACACTTTCCAGCTTGTTATAGAGCGATTCCGCTTCGGCAGTATTGTCGGCCGGAGTATTGCCTGCAGCGGTTCGCCGTGATTCGCCGATGCACCAGCCAGTGACGCCTTCAATGTGGCCTTCCACCCACCAGCCGTCGAGAATGCTCAGACTTGGCACGCCATTCAGCGCGGCCTTCATGCCGCTGGTGCCGGAAGCCTCCAGAGGAAATTGCGGCGTGTTGAGCCAGACGTCCACGCCGGAAGTGATCTTTCCGCCGAGCTCGAGGTTGTAGTCATCTAGGAAAACCACCGGCACCGTTTTCCGCAGCGCTTTCTTCGCGTGAAAAATCCGGCGAATAATGTCCTTCCCGCCGGCATCATTCGGATGGGCCTTGCCGGCGTAGATAATCTGGAAATGTCCAGAGTTCTTGGCAATCTCCCGGAGCCGATCGAGATCGGCCAGGATCAAGTCGGCGCGCTTGTATCCCGTCGCACGGCGCGCGAAACCGATCGTGAAGACTTCGGGATCGAACTTGAGCCCGGTCTTCTCACGAACCGTCTCGAGCAGCTTGTGCTTGGCAATCAGGTGAGCTGCCCACACTTCCTCCGCAGGCAGGCCCAAGGCACTCCGCAAACTGTAATTGTCTTCGCGCCACGAGGGAATGTAGCGGTCGAAGAGTTGCTGAAATGGAGCAGAGGTCCACGTGCCGGCGTGAACGCCATTGGTGATGGCCTCGATCGGCACTTCCGGAAACATCTGACGGGAAGTTTCGCCGTGCTGCTTGGCGACTCCGTTGACGTATGTGCTCAGGCTCAGGGCCAGTTGCGTCATGTTGAGGGATGCCCCGCGGCGCGCCGCTTCCTGCAAGTCCAAAAAATTTTGTTCCGCCTGCAAAACGCGCTTCATCAAATCCGCCGAGGAAGCATCCTTCAAATCGAGAAACCCAGTCTGGCCCGGAAACACGCGCGTGAAGTATTCCATCGGAAAACGGTCGTGCCCCGCGGGCACAGGAGTATGGGTGGTGAAGACGCACTTGCTGCGGACCTTTTCAATGTCCTCGCTGCGGATGGATTTGCGTCCCTCTTTTGCGGCTTCTTCGTCGAGCAATTGCAACGTGAGCAGCGCCGCGTGGCCTTCGTTCATGTGGTAGCGGGTGAGGTCGTTGTAGCCAAGGGCGCGGAGAATGCGGACGCCTCCGATTCCCAAGATGACTTCCTGGCACAGACGGTAGTAAGAATCGCCGCCGTACAAACTGCCGGTGAGATTACGATCTGCTTCGGTGTTGGAATGGAGATCGGCGTCGAGAAAATAGATGGGCACTTCAAACCCACGCACACCTTTTGCGGAATAACGCCAGCAGCGCAGCTCAACACGGCGGTTTTCAATGGACACACTTGCGCGCGCGGAATCCTCGGTCAAGAAGTCTCCCACACTCCATTCGACCGGCTCTTCCGTCTGCGAGCCGTCTTCGGCAAGACGCTGCGTGAAGTATCCTTTGCGGTAAAGCAAAGAAACGGCCACCATGGGCAGACGCAAATCCGCTGCGGCGCGAATTGTGTCACCCGCAAGAACGCCCAGCCCCCCGCTGTAGGTTGGCATGGCGTTCTCAAGCGCAATCTCCATCGAAAAATAAGCGATCAATCGCTTCGTGGAATTCAGCTGACCTGCCATTTCACTCGCTTTTCATTTCCGCGCGGACAACCGCTACCGTGCGGAAAATCACGTAGGTATAAACCTTAGATTGTCAGGGATTCGCGACGCCCAAGCAAGAGCCACGAAAGGGCGTGTGTCCATTCTTGTGGCGCAGATTTCGCATCGTAATTCGCAAAAACAAAGAGGAGCGCCGTAGCGCCCCTCTTCGGTGAATTGAGCGTGTAACTTGCGGCCGCTTCGCTAGAACTCGAAGCGCACCGAGAGTTGCGCCTGGCGCGGATCGCCGACGCCAACGCGGAGGAACCCGTCGAAATTGAAGAGACCAGGCGTGCTCAATGGGTTCACGTTGTTCTTGTTGTTGAAAGTGTTGAATACTTCGATCCTCGGGATCAGCTGCATGCGCTCGCCGAAATGAATGGGGCGATCGACACCGAAGTCGAAGGTGAAGAAAGCATTGTCCTTCAGCAGTGTATTGCGGCCCAGGTCTTTGCCGTTTTGAAAGCGCGGGGATGGTGTAATCGGCTGGGCGGAATGCGCCTGCATGCGGACGTTGCCGTTGAATCCCCAGGGCAGATTTGCAACAGAATAAGCGTTGAACTTGTGCGTTTCGTTCCGGTCGGACAATGAATACTCCGATGCCAGGTTGAAAAGATTGGCATAACGGAAAGTGAACGGATCGCGTTCGTTGGAGTCGTCGTCCCAGTCCCGAGAATACGTGTAGTTCGCGTCAAACAAGAATTTGTGGCTCATGCGCTTGCGCATCCCGATGGTGAACCCGCGGTACAGGGACTTCGCGGAGCTGACGGTGTCAGTGACGCTGGTGAGATCCGTGAAGGGCGGTGCGACGCCAGAACCGAATACGTCGCTAGGATAAGTAACCGTGGAACCGTTATTCGGCAAGCAAACGCCAGGACTAATATTCGTAAAACCGGCTCCGCAAACAAAGGTAGTGCTTACCCCCTTGTTGGGATCGATAAAACGTGTCAGGTGCACTCCCTTGGACATCGTAAAGTCCAAATAAGCAGCGTAGTCACCATAGAGTTGCTGTTCGTAGCCAACGTTCGTAGTGTAAATCCGAGGATTTTGGTAGTCCTTGCTGAAGACCGTTACGCTCGCGCCGGGAGGCGGGGTTGTTCCCGGCGGAGGAAGATTAGCATTGTTAAACACAGATGCGTTGGTTCCGTAAGCCGGCGGTGTCCCAAACGCTGAACCCGCGGCGAAGGACTGCTGCTGGACACCGTTCGTGGTGATGGCGCCGACCTGGGTGAGCATATTCTGCCGGGCATAGAACATGCCCCAACTGGCTCGCAGCGCGGACTTTCCATTGCCGAAAAGATCCCATGCGAAGCCAACCCGCGGCTGAAACTCCTTGTTCTGGTTGGGGATGAAGCCGGTCGAAGGGAACTTGGGATTAGTCAGATCTGCGCCATAGGAAGTCTTGGAAGGCGCTACAGTGGGATCGGGAAAATGTTGCGCGTCCCAACGCAGGCCATAGTTTAATGTCAAATTCCTAAACAGCTTCCAGGAATCCTGAATGAACAGCGCGATATCCTCATTCTTGATGTCCGAAGCGCCGGATTGATCGAACGATTCACCCTGCGTCGCCGGGCCGTGCTGCAGGTAAAGGAGTAGAGGGCCGACGACACTGGTTCCCGCAGGGCACGCCCCAACTACGGTGGTTCCGTTTGAACACTCCCTATACGTGGGGCCTTGCGAGACGAAGTGCATGAAGCCGGTAACACTGTCGAAGATATAGCGTCCTGTAAAGAATCCCCGGAAAATCTGAGCATTGTCGCTGTGAATCCATTCGCCGCCGACCTTCCAGGTGTGCTTGCCCCTGACGATCGAGAAATTGTCACGGATGTCGGTGCGCCAAAAGACTTCATCTACGGCAGGCTCGAGGAAGAATGGCGCACCGAAGCGGAATGTCGTGGCAAAGCCCATGGCCGTGTCAGGCACGCTGGAAGGATTGATGGTGTTGCGCGGGCGGTTTTCTCTAGCGTAGGTGAAATGGGCCTCGTTCAACATGGTGTTGGAGAGTGTGCTGAACCAGTTGCCGTTAATATCCTGAATTTTCGAAGGGCCTTCGATGCCATTAGCACTCGTGCCGTATGTCGGAACGTCGAAGGTTTGATTGGGATTCTTGGACCAGTCAAAGCCGTACGAGCCAAAAACCTGGTTCTTCGAGTTCAGGTTATAGTCCACGCGGCCAAATATCGAGGCATTGCGCTGCTGGTGGATACCGGGGAGTCCTTCGTTAGTGTTCTTGAAGGGCGCCGGGAAAGTCGTCGACTTAAAGAAACTGATCAGGGCAACGCGCTGGCAATCGGGGCTGGAATTGATTACCGAGTCCGTAGCGGCGGTTCCGTCATAAATGGGGCTCGAGGCGCAGGCAGTGCCGACGGGTGCGCTTAGATTCGCGCGCGTCAGATTCTCTCGGATGCCCTCGGCGGCGGCGAAGAAAAACAGCTTATCCTTCATAAGCGGGCCGCCAAAACTACCGCCAAACTGATTGCGACGAAAATCCTGCAGCGGCTTGCCGTCAGAGGTCGCGGCAGTTAAGGATTCTGTTCGGAAGTATTCGAAGCCGGAACCATGAATGGCGTTGGTGCCGGATTTCGTGACGACGTTGATGATGCCTCCGGCGCTGCGGCCGAACTCCGCGTTGGCGCCGCTCGCCGTGATTTGAAATTCTTTGACCGCTTCCAGCGTAATGTCAATGGCCGCGCGCTGGCCGCCCATCTGCTCGCCAAAGAATCCATTGTTGTAGTCGCCACCGTCGAGGCTGATGTTGTTGAAGATGCCCCGCTGCCCGTTGATGTTTATTTCGTCGCCGTCCGGACCCTGAGTGATGCTGACGCCGGGGGTCAATGTCAACAGGTCTTCAAATTTGCGGCCGAGCACCGGGGTTGTGGCTACGGAGATCTCGTCAAGTGTGGAAGAAGATGTCGTCTTTGTAACTTCCACAATCGGCACATCGCTGACCACAATCTGCTGCGCGACAGAAGAAACCTTCATGGTGACGGGCAACGTAATGGTCTGGCCTACGGTGAGGTTTACATTTTCCTGAACGATGGTGGCGAACCCGGGTTTGCTGATGGTGAGCGTGTAGCGGCCTGGCGCAAGGCTCAAGAAGGCAAAGTGACCGTCCGCGTTGGTGGCGTCCGTCTGCACGAAGTTGGTCGCGAGGTTTTTTGCTTCAACGGTTGCACCCGCGACGCTCCCGCCTTTTTCATCGACCACGTCTCCCTGCACGGTGCCAGCGGTGATCTGCGATTGGCCCCACCCCGACGCAGCAAATCCCAGCACGAGTGCCACACCAAAGAACGCACACAACACTTTTCTCATTTTGTCTCCCCCAGACATCACAACCCCACATTCGATCGAGCCTTGAGTTCCTCAAGAGGTTGAGGCGGCTCGCAAGAATCAATAAATGCTGCGAGGAAGTTTATGCCGAGACGGTCCGAAAGCACAAGAGCAGCGCCTGTGGAAACCTTCAATGCTTCGAATCAAGTTTTGAATGCAATCGATCAGTCTGCGGAAATGCGCCAACAAGGGCAGCAGGTGGCAGGATACGCAGCGAGCAATCGATCCGTGCCTTGGTCTATGCCCGCATCCACTACGACCCGGAGTAGAGCTGGAACGGTGCCCAGTAGAACGGCTTTCTGAAAACTGAGTCCGGGTCTGAGGAATGCAGGAGGCTGAGCTTGGCGTCGCGGAGGGCTGTGGCGGTGTCCTTGCCCTGGCTCAATTCGCGGTAAAACGCGTCCATCAATTGCGGGGTGGAGGCGTCGCTCACTTCCCACAGCGCGCCAATAACGTTGTGCGCCCCGGCGCGGAGGAAGGCCCAGGACAGGCCGACGAGGCCTTCGCCGGAGTAGGCGCGGGTGCCGGAACCGTTGCACGCCGAAATAGTCACGAGGTTGGCATTAAGGCGGTGCTTGACGATGTCTCGCGCATACAGCTTGTAGGAGTCGCCTTCCTGGCTGAGAATCACGGCAGATTCAAGGGGGCGAGTATGACTGGCCGTCCCATGAGTGACAAAGTGGAGATAGGAATACTGTTCGGGATTGCTCTTGAGGAAGGCTGTAGGAGTGGCGCTGCCTCCTTCTAGGACTTTTGTTTGCCCTCCGGGGAAATATTTCCGGACTTGCTTCATTTCGTCGGCAACTTGCGGGAGCGGGGCAAAGGGAGGGTTAGGGGGCTTGGTATCTCCAACAAGGAAAAGAGTCCTGTCTTTGGGCATGGGCCGGTTGGCGGAGGCGGCCAGCATAGTGAGCGAGCTGCCCGTTGACAGTGTGACATCTTCGATCCAGAAGTGTGGCTGCGGATCGGGAACGATCAAGGTTTCAAAGTTCAATCCATATAGGCTCTCAGCCGGCAACACAATGATTCGTGAACCTGGAGGAATCAGCTTCCTTGCCGGCTCAACCAGCATTGCGAAAAGCTTTTTCCCTTCGGCGCCGCCGTCCTCTTGCGCGTCGTGCATGCGCAAGAGAGCTTTCCTATAGTCCGCGACTATGGGCTCAATCACCGAGGCAGAGGGCAGTTTGAAATAGCTCGTCTTCGCTGGAGTGACCACCCAAAGATAGGATTGGTTGTGCCCGACCCAATAGAAGAGCAGCGAGACACTTAGTCTCCGGGCAGTCTGCTGGGGATCAGACTCTCCCGGTGCGCTTGGGTCGTCAGCCGTCGCGGATGCCAGCCCTTCCGTTAGAGTTCTTGCGCGGCTCAATTCAGCAACGCCTAACGCGTCGTTCGATCGGCCGTGGGCAACCAGGAAATCCACATAATCGTCGTAGAATTCGATTGCGCTCGCTAGGAACGTCAGCCGAAATTCATCCCGATTCAGAGACTGTCTCGCTGTTTCGACGGTTCCAATCGCTTCGCGGTATTCTTTTTGAGCCTGAACTGACTTCCCTGCTTGGTCAGATGCTTTAGCCAAACGGGCCTGAGCCTCCCACACCTGAGGCTTGTCTGCCTTAGGGCTCTGGATGACAGCGCGAAAAATCCGCTCGGCGTCAACGGAATGGCGACGAAACACTTGAATGCGGGCTTTCACTAGCTGTGAGTCCAGGATGCCGGACTTATCCGAGCCGGTCCTCTCGTTCTCCAAGGCCTCATTGTTGTATTGCTCAGCAAGGTCCACGCGGCCTAGCTGCAGTTCAACAGCGGAGAGGTCGTTTAGACATTTGGTGAGTATGCTCTTTTCATCCAGGCCCCTCGCAATTTTTAGGGCTTGTTCAAGAATTGCTTGAGCAGCCGTGTAATCATGTAAGGCATAGTGGGAATTGGCCACCCCGGCGAGCCAGTACGCCTGTGTTGCGGGGATTTTGCGCCGTTCCGAGTCCTCAGCTGCTTCTTTGTAAAGAGGCATGGCATTTTCGAAGTCCCCCAAATCGAAATAATTCCAACCCATGTTTCCAAGGATCACTCCCACCGTGTCCTTCATCTCCAGCGAGCGGGAGAGTCTCAGCGCCGATTGATTCCAATCAAGGGCCTCGTCGAAGTGTTCTTGTTTTGTCGAGGTATAGCCGAGATTCGTCAAAGCATTTGCTTCCTGGACTTGGTCCCTTTGCCTTCGAGCAAGGAGAAGGGCACGGTGAAACGTTTCCTGGGCTGCAACATACTTGCCTTCTTCAACTTCAAGCGCGCCTCGGTTGTTCAGGATTTCACCCACGATTTGCGGTTGATAAGAAGAAGCCAATCGTTCCGCTTCTATGAATTTCTTCTCGGAGTCCTCAAATTGCTGGGCATACCTGTAAGCAACACCTTCGACCATAGCCTTGCGTGCCGCCATGCCAGTGGCGGCCAATGAGGGTGGAAGGCTCTCTTTGAGGACGAGCAGAGCCTCCTTGTATTCCCTACGAAATACAAAGAGCTGTGCCTTCAGGATGCGAAAGCGCCACGTCCACTCTTCATTCTTGGATCCGTACTCTTCGGAGGCATGGTCTAGGTCGGCACTAGCAAGGTCTAATTCGCCATGGCGAATCTCTTGGACAATGTGGTCGTAGGCAACTTGCGGCTTTGGAGCAGAATGGCAGGCCCCGACAAAGATGCAGCCTAAGAATTGGCAAAGAGAGACTAGTTTCCGCTGGGTGTAGGTGGGGCTGGCTGGCCGTTGGTGGTGGCTTCGGTGACTGTGCCGCTGCCTCCGCTGGGCGAGCCAAGTCTGAAGCGCAACATGGTTAGCGTGCGAGTGCCAAATGCGGCAAAAACCTCGGCAATAGCGATTTCGCCAAAATGCTCGATCTGCAGAATGTGACCCCTCTTCTTGAGACCGGGAAACTTTACGTCGATGTCTTCGGCAAGGGAGCATAATGCGACTCGGTCTGTCGTGATATCAGTTATTTTGTCTGGTTCCCTGTCTTTTGCAAGCTGTTCTCGCAGCGCACCGAAAGTTCTGTTTTCCACGAACAACTCGTGGCGTAGCGTCACCTTGACGTCGTGACCGGCGATTTTCAAGCCTTCAAACGTGCTGCCAAGGGCGATAAAGTGCCCCTCTGGGTCACCGACGGCGTGCTCAGACGTGAGGCGCGCCACGATACGGTCGGCAGTAACAAAATCAAGAATATTTAGCCCTTCAATGCTGGCGGTGGCGTGCGTTGTGGCAACCTTGTTGTCCATCCAGCTGCCGGAGACGTGGGAGTGGGCAGCTTTGAAGCGCACGAGGTGGTCGCCTACGAAATTTTCAACGCGCGATCGTGCATGGCCGCCGATGGTCGGCAACGAGACGGATGCCTGCGCTTCAATCGGGATATGAATCGGCCGGTGAAACCGCGCACTGAACGCGTGAGCCTCTCCATGGAAATGGAAGGGGATGTGTCGCTCTGGGTCTTTGCCGTCGCTAGTATTCCGGGGCTTCTTCTTGGGCTTGGGGGACATTAGAGAACCTCGATTAGCCAACTTGGAGTTCGATACTCTTTCATCTACTGAAGAAATTCAACAGTAAAGTCGAGGCGCAGAACCTCGTCCTTGGTCGGCTGTCCTATTGATCCTGGGTCTCCCGTAAAAACCAGCGTGTATCTCCCGTGCTTGACGCTACTGGCAGGGACCACCAGATTCAGCTCTTTGTTGGTGAACGATCCGGGGACGCGAACTTGAAGTGCGGCGCGGCCGGACTCGTCCTGAAGCTGGCAAACGTAAGCATCAAAGGACCTTTTGGGCGTGAAGTCGAATTTGAGCGGAAGGCTCTGCCCCTGGCGAACCGAGTATTTTGCGATGTCATCGTCGCCACGCGTAACTGCCATTTTTGGTGCACGAGAACTGACAAAAAGCTGGGCTGCACCGGACGAGGCGTCTTGCCGCTCGCGCGGAATCGTAACCGTATTCTGATAAGTGATGATCAACAGAAGAGCCGCGAACGCTGGCACGGCGACCACGGGCTGAAGCCAGCGTAGCCATGCTGGACGAGCAGTACCAGGGGCTAACGCAAGGTTGTTGGCCTTTTCTTGTCGCAGGACTTCGCGCGCAGTGTCCGCAAAAGTGGCCAGCGCCTTGATGTCCACTGCGCATTCCGCGCAATCGAAATAATGCTCTTCGTATTCGTCTCGCTGGGCCTGGGAGAGTTCGCCGAGCACGTACTTTACTGCAGCTTGCAGTCGTATTGCCCCGTTATGGTCCATAGGTGCCATCCGAAAGGTAGTGCCAGAGGCCGCTAAAACGTTTCACTGCCTCCCCAACCCGGTCGCCCGCTGGGCAATCCCCACTTGGCCTTTCTCATAGAGGGCCTTGAACTTATCCTTGGCGCGGTGAACCAGCACCCGCAGATATTCACGATCGACCCCCAATTCCTGGCACACGCTATCTTTCTCCTTTTCTTCCAGGAAGATACCGCGCAGGAGGTCGCGGTCGCGTTTTGGCATTCCATCGAGTGTGCGTCGCACTCGCTCCGCGGACTGCTTGGTAACGAGCATGCCGTCCAGGTCCAACATTTTGTCCGGCATATCCATGTGCGCGTCTTCCAGAGGCTGACTCTTGGCGGAAGACCGGTAATGCTCCAGTAAAACGTTGTTACATATGGAGTTAACGAAGGCTCCGAAGCGTTCTGGCTGGCGCACGCCATCCTTGCGTACCACGGCGATGACTCGAATGAACGTCTCCTGCCGTAAGTCCTCCACTTTGTCGGGGGTAAGCATCCGGGAGCGGAGCTTGATCCGCAGAAGTTGCTCAAAATAGCCGACAAAGTGCTCCTCGGTTGAAGGGTCCCCTTCCCGCAGCCGTTCCACGTACGCCTTATCAAAAGTGAAGAAATCCACACAATCCTCGGACTTTGGGTGAGGAGTATACCGTCGCGCCCCTCTAGGGGGCAAATGAGACTTATTTTCGTTCACAAAGGGTGAAACGGAAGCTGCGGCACACGCACTACTCAGGCGTAGGAGCCCCCGTAACGCTCGGGAGTCCTTATCCATGGGGAGCCCTCCCCGGTCCCCATGTGCCCAATGGGCGCATCCAGGCCTGCCCCTGAACGGGTGAGGATGCGCCTCCCTTCTCTCAAAGGGTGGTCATTTCAATGGGGGATCATCGGAGGATTGATGGCAAGTTCGGTGTATTATCCAAGTAAGACACAAGGTGTCGCCTACCCTTACGGCCAAGCCCCAGGAAGCCCACCGCGTCGAAGTCGCCATTCCAACCGCCGTCGCCGGTGCGCTCAAGGACGTGACCGGTTTCGCCGGATGCCTAGTGATGGTTTCAGATCAGGAAGCGAGGCTGGTCACGGTCGTCACTCTCTGGTCCGGCCACGACCGGACGAAAAGTTGCAACCAAAATGTGCGCTGGGTAAATGCTCTGCTGGCGCCTTATCTCGATCATCGCCTCCGCATGCAAACGATGGTCGCTCATTTGCCGGTGTTGCCGATGAACCAACCGGAAACCGTTGCTGCTGGCGAAAGCGCTGCGATGCAGGACCTCGAATCCGCAGACGAAACCGTTTGCGTCGCATAACGCATCCTAATATGTATGGATCCGAAAGAGAATGACACCGTTCGTAGAGGTAAATCAGTGGGTCTAGGGGAAATGGTTGCGATGCTTGAGAAACGAAACTGCAGGATGGGTTCTTGTAGCCGCTCCGCGATTACTACACTGGATCGCCAGGCTCTCTGCCTGAACCATTTCTTGCTGCGCTGTTATGAAAAGCTTGAGGGTTTTGACCCGCGGGGGCGCAAGTTCAGCGCTGAACCGGTCGACCTCGTCTCCATGCGCGCCTTCATCGAAGAATGTTCGCGAAAGGCGCTCGACGTCAGCCTGCAGTCTGAAAATCTCAGCAACCTTCAGCGCGGACGCTTGCTGGACATTTTGCTCTGGGCCGGCGAACTCTTCCTCCTGTTGCGCGCTCCGCGCCTTACCCTCGTCCAATCCACAGCGTCCCCCGAAGGTTCCCTCACAGCCCGTGGCGCTTCTCAGGGTTTCTGAGCTTCTCAATACTCCGTTTCGCTCCGCTATTTTCTTGAAATTCGAAACTGTCTGCCCCGTGCCAGAGAATGCGATGTTTAATCGTTGTCGGAGGGGCGGACGGAGCTGCGGGCGCGGCCAAGGAGTCGCGCGGCCCAATCGGTCCAAGGCACGGACTCGAACTCCGCAAGGTAGGAATACGCTACCGGCACGACCAGCAAGGTCAGCAGCAAACAGAGCGTCTGCCCGCCGATAATCGTTACCGCTATCGAGGCGCGCTGCTCCGAGCCCGCGCCAATCCCGATTGCCACGGGGATCAATCCAGCGATGATGGAAAGCGTGGTCATCAGGATGGGCCGGAGGCGAACGCGATTCGCTTCAATGATCGCATCGCGCACAGGCATCCCTTCGGCGCGCAGCCGATTCGTGTAATCCACTTGCAGGATGCCGTTCTTTTTCACGATGCCGAGCAGCAGAAACATTCCCAAGGCGCTCCACAAGCTCAACGCGCGTCCCGTAATCCACAACGAGAAAAGCGCGAAAGGCACGCTAAGTGGAAGCGTCAGCATAATGATGAACGGGTAAGTGAAGCTCTCAAACTGTGCCGCCAGGACCATGTACATAAAAATAGATGCCAGCAGCATCGCCAGCAAAAGATTCCAGGTGGTTTCCTCAAGGACTTTCACTTGTCCGGAAAAGAGATACGAGTAACCGGCCGGCAGTCCGACTTCCTTGATGGATTGCACGGTGTGCGCCGCGGCCAAGTCGAGCGGATAGCCCGAAGCAACGTTGGCGTAAACACTGACTTGAAATTCCCGGTTGTAGCGCTGGAGGCTGGCCGGTCCGGCGCCGCGCCCTATCGTGGCGACATTTTCAAGCCGCACCTGCCCCAGTTTCGTCGAGGGCACCATCATTCGTGCGAGGACATCAGGATTATCCCGCTGCTCCGGCAGCAATTGCATCGTAACGGGATACTGTTCCGAGCCTTCCTTGAACCTGGTAATCTCGTCCTCGCCGGAATAAAACAATCTGACGGCATCGCTCACGTCGGTCATGCGCACACCGATATCCGCGGCTCGCTGCCGATCCACCTTCACCTGAAGTTCCGGGGTGTTCAGGTTCAGGCTGGGATTGACGTCTACAAGTTCCGGATAATTCATCATGCGACCGGCCGCCTGCTTGCTAATCTCCGCGAGTTGCGTGAGCTCCGGTCCACGAATGACCGCGGCGATGGGAAAATAGATTTCACCGCCAAGCACCGAAGGCAAGCGCACGTTGTAGGTCAGGTTCCGGTAAGTGGAAAGAATTCCGCGAACTGCCGTTGCCATCTGCGTGTGACTACGGCTTCGCTCGCTGCGCGGCACCAGCACGATGAAAAAGTGCCCGTGATTCGTCGGCCCGTGCGTATACGATTGGACGAGCGCCACCTCCGGCAAAGCAATCAAGTGCTTGGCGATATCCTTCGCAAGATTGGTGGTTTTTTCGAGCGAAGTGCCTTCGGGAAGCGTGTACGAACTGATTAGTTCGGATTGGTCATCCGCGGGAATCCAGTCGCGTCCGACCAAGTGGTAGAAACCGAAAGTGGAGAGAAAAGTCGCGAGGCAAATCTGGATAATGGCGCGCCGGTGCGCGAGGGACCAGTGCAACATCCTGAGATAGAGCACCTCCACAGAGTGTAGGAACCCTTCGGAGTGCGCTTTCTTTTCCGCACCGCCTAACTTGAGGAAACGCGAACTCATCATCGGCGTAAGCGTGAAGGCCACGAGCAGCGAGACGAGAATAGCCATCGCCATGGTCCATCCGAAAGAATTCACGTATTTGCGCGCATAACCAGTCATGAACGCGATGGGCAGAAATATAATCACCAGCGAGAGAGTAGTGGCCATCACCGCCAGCCCAATTTCCTTGGTGGCTTCGATCGCCGCGCGAACGCGATCTCTTCCCTTCTCTTCCATGAATCGGAAAATGTTTTCGAGGACGATGATGGCATCGTCGATGACGATTCCAACGGCTAGCGTCAACGCCAAGAGCGTTATGTTGTTCAGGGAAAAGTCCATGCCGCGCATCAACGTAAAAGTCGCAATGATGGAAGCGGGAATGGCTACGGCCGCAATCAGCACCGCACGCCAATTTCGAATAAAGAGCCAGACGACCATGCTTGCCAGAATGCTGCCAAAAATCAGATGTTCAATCAGCGAATGGACGGAAGCCTTGATGAAGTCGGAGATATCGTGGACCACTTGAAGTTGCACGCCGGGCGGCAACTGAGCACGCAATTCCGTAAGCTTGCTTCGGACGTCGTCTGCCACGCGCACAGTGTTGGCGCCCGATTGCCGCAGGACCTGAATGGCGACAACGTCTTGTGCCGCGGCGCCCTTTCGAAAAAGTGCCGACCAGGTTCGCAGTTCCTGTGCGCCGTCTTCGACTTGCGCTACATCGCGGATGCGTACCGGCGTGCCCCCGCGTGTCCCGATCACGATTTCGCCGAATTGTTCCGCGGACGTGACGCGACCCAGCGTGCGAAGACCCAGTTCCTGGGGACCGGTGATCATGCGCCCGCCCGGCGCTTCGATGTTCTCGCGTTGCAACGCTGACCGAACATCAAGGACCGTGAAGTTGTGCGACGTGAGTTTTTGGGCGTCCAGCAAAACACGGATTTGGCGGCCCTGTCCGCCATTGAGATCGACACTGCCAACTCCATCCACGGCTTGAATGGCGCGACGCACCTGCTTGTCGGCAATTTCGGTCAGTTCGCGGCGGCTCATAGGGCCGCTGACGAGAAGCGTCATGATGGGATCAGACTGCGGATCCAGCTTGGTGATAATGGGAGGAAGAGTGTCGCGCGGCAGCCGGTCAATCGCTCCGGCAACTTTTTCACGGATGTCCTGCGCAGCACCCTCGATGTCGCGTTCAAGGACAAACGTGCAGGTAATGTCGGCGAAGCCTTCGAAGGAATAGACGGTGATTTCGTCAATGCCGCTCACAGAAGAGATGGCATCTTCCAGAGGCAGGACCACACCTGTAACGACCTCTTCAGGGGTCGCTCCCGGCAGCCTGACTTCCACGTTTACGGTGGCAGGGTCGGCTTTGGGAAAAAGGTCGACGGCCAGACCCCGGTAGGAGAACACGCCCAGCGTCACGAGAAACGCAACCAGCATTACGGTGAAGACGGGATACTTTACGCAGGTTTCGGCGAGCTTCATCGGTTCATCAGTTCATCTTTGCAAAATGGACGTACTTGTTTTCACACTGGGATTACTTCGCAGCCGGTGCAGTCCCTTCCAATTGTTCTCGAACGATGGACCCCTCGCTCAAATCACCGGAAATGGCCACTGCGACTTTGTCGCCCGGCTTCAGCCCCTCGGCAACTTCAAAACGCCGCCCATGTTCGTCTTCGGTCTGGCCCGCTGGGCGAATCTGATGTTCCGAAACGCGATTGCCGTTCAGCAGAAAAACTTTGTAGACGCCGTATCGATAATTCACGGCTCGTTCAGGAAGAAAGATGGTTTTCTCTTCTTTCTCGCTGGGAATGGACGCTTGCAGAAAGAAACCGGGTTTCAGCCTTCCATCGAGATTGGTTAGGAGCGCCTCGGCCTCGAAGGTGCGCGAATCCTGCTCTACCACCGGATTGATGCGCGAAATCTTTCCTTGAAAGGTTTCGCCGGGAAACGCTTCCACGTGCAGATCGACCGTGGCGCCGTCCCGCACCCACCCTGCCCACCGTTCCGGCACAGCCAGACGCGCTCGCAGGCGGTCCGTTCGAACCAGCACCATTACCGGACTTTGCACTTTCACATACTCACCGGGATGCACGTTCCGCGTTTTGATGGCGCCGGGAAATGGCGCGCGAATGGCCGCGTCAGCGAGCTTTTTTTCGGCCAGCTTCTCGCTGGCTTCACTGGAAATCAACAGGGCCTTCAGCCGATCGACTTCCTGTAGTGCAACGGTGTAAGTTGCCTTGGTGCTCTGGAAGCGGCTCGCAGCTTCGTCAAGTTGCTGCTGCGAGATCAGATTGTCTTTGTACATTTGTTGCGCGCGGCTGTATTTGTGATCGGCGTCAAACAAGTCCGCTTCCGCGCGTTGCACGGAGGCAATCTTTTTTGGATCAGTCGGCGGGGGATCGTTTGGGCCGATGCCTAGTTGCGCGCGCACTTGGGTTACGAGGCCACGCTGGCGGTCCACTTCAAATTGCAATTCTTGCGGGTCGAGTGTGATCAGTGCCTGGCCTGCTTTGACATTGTCGCCCACATCGGCAAGCACTTCGGACACGCGGCCTTCGACTTGCGAACTCAGCGTGCTTTCTTCAAACGCGTAGAGCGAGCCCACCGCCTGGATGCGCCTCCGCGCCGTCTCCTCAGCAACGGTGTAGAAGTGAACGGGGGTAGGGTGCGCCGCATCCCCCAAAACGCTAGCCGTATGGGCCTTCGAACACCCACCGGCTAATACCGCAGCCAACACTAAGGAGGGAACGAGGTAGCTTAGCCCTCGCCGAGAATCACGCCTTCGGTCTATCCTCCGCAGCACAGTGGCTGGCAATTTCCCGCCTTTAGCGTTTTGACGTGCGCCCATGGCCGTCGTCTCGGCCTATCCACACCACCAAGATTGTACCAGCGCAGGAGCAGGAATCGACACTACCAATGCGGTTCCGGCGTGAGCAACGCGCCTCTCGTAAGCGCAACAGAGCGTTAAAGCTCTCTATTTCACAAACTGATTGGGTTGCAAACCAAGGATGAACCACAATTTCGCATCACATGCCAGATGCAGTTCCGGCGAAGAAGCGAGTTCAGGGAGTCAAGAGGGAATGATGGTGAGCCGGATTTTCACGAGTTGGAACCGGCTGACAACCTGGTTGCGTCAGGTCGAGCGCCTCAGACTTGCGGCGTAGTTCGAGTCCCTAAAACAGCCAACCAAGTTCTTCCGCAATTCATTCAGGCGTCGAGTCGGCAAGCCTCGTGTTCTGTCCCCATCCAACTTTCCACGCCCCGGCTCG
This sequence comes from Acidobacteriota bacterium, assembly GCA_003225315.1. GTDB lineage: Bacteria > Acidobacteriota > Terriglobia > Acidiferrales > UBA7541 > Acidiferrum. The sequence continues at coordinate 283,720 of QHZD01000019.1, read as the reverse complement.
CTTCGTCACGATCAAGATCTTGCGGCTCCGAATGGTCTTGCCTGGAGCACGTTCGTCTCCTGTTAACGTGCTGTAGAACCGCACAACCGCGGCGTCGGATCCGACGAAGGTCAACTCCTCGAGCCGCTCGCGCTGAATGCTGTTGCGGAAGACCGTCTTGTGGACCGCTGCATGGCCCTCTTCGATGGCCTTTCTTCCCTTCCATACGTCGCCGGTCCATAGAATCCACACACCATCTTCGTGGAATAGGCTTGCGAACGCATGCATGTCGTGACTGTTCCAAGCCTTCTCCCATTTGTCGATGATCGCTGTAAGTTGCTCTCGGTCGGCCTTGTGGCTAACGGCGACCTCCTGGCCCATGGCCTTTGGCGTCAAAGAGAACAGCAGGACGCTGACAAATGCGAGAAGCCGAGTCCTATCGACACGTTTTCTTGTCATGGCATCTCCGGACGACCGATCATCGGTGAGCGTGTCTTTCGACGATACGCGGTCGAAGTCTAGCGCGCCCTCATCGTCAGCTCAAGATTGTGCAAAATGGGCGACGGACTCGTAATTGACAGCCTTATGCGGCCTTGTGCACGAACCAGTTGCGGAAATCGTCCCTGACACCCAGACAATTGCTGCGCCCACCGGTAAACCGCTGAGAAGACTCAGGCGCTCAGGGCACGAACGGCCGGACGATCCGCCGGTGTGGGGAGGCGCAAGGCGCTCGCAGGCAACGTGACCACCGCCACGGTGTTCCCAGTCATGTCGAAAAACTCAACTGAATAGCCTTCCTCAGACACGCCGGATACGGCATCGTATGCGTTCTCATGCGTACGGCTCACATCGAGCAAAAGGTGCTGCGATCGCAAGTCCGACTCCAGCGATTGTGAATGGTCCGAACGATATCCGACGCTCAAGAGCAGTCTGGCTTTCGGCCCGCCTCGCTTGTGCGAAACGTTCAGGAGGTAGCCAGTGAGCTTGTCCGTCGCAATGATTGCGCGATCGGCGTTCGGTACCTTCATCGCGACTACCTACGGCCGATGAACCCTAAAGTCTCGGGCTCGAATTGTTCAATGCTTGATCCGAGCAGCGACCTCATCGTGCTCGATTAGCCTGCCTTCTCGCGCGGCAACACGGCCCTTTTCAACCTCCGTGCGGAACCACCCGTCGTGGTCCATCGAAGAGGCCAACAGGTCGAGCGCCACTTGGTCGGCCGTGCGGCCAGTCTTCGCGGCTAGGCGTACCAGCTTCGCTTCGAGTTCGGGCGGAACCTGCAGGTACACCAAGCCAGCATAGGAGTGATTCCGAAGCTTGTCAATCCTGGTGTCAGGAATCGGCCATCTCGGAGCGTTTATACGAGCAGGCCTTGAGATGGTCACAACATGGAACACGGAACCACATGGGCCGAATGTGGATCGCCGCCTTTCCCGTGGGTGCGATCGATCGCTGGCGTCGTTCGCGCTCACTGACCGTCAGACGCGTTTCCTCGTCACCGTCATGCGTCACGCCGGCGTATTCGTCGGGCCGACAGTATGCGGCGTTCGCCGGCATCACGCACGGACAGAAGGTCCACGACTTCATCCGGACGCTGGTCGCCCGGCGGTTCGCGACCTTGATCGAACTCGGCACGACCGGACGCACGAGAATCATTCACGTGCACTACAAGCCGCTATACGCGGCGATCGGCGAGCCGGACAACCGGAATCGACGACGCGTCACAATCGACCGGACGATTCATCGTCTGATGATTCTGGACGCGGTGCTCGCGGACCGGTCCGTCAACTGGCTCCGCTCTGAGCGCGAGAAGCGGTGCTACTTCGAGGAGCGATTGCGCGACTACCTCCGGGACGACAAGTATCCGAGGTTGGTGTTCGGCAAGCCGCCCGATCTGACCATCCGGTACTTTCCGGACAAGCTGCCGATCGGCTACGAGCCGGACCGGCGCCGCCACGTGTTCCTCTATCTCGCGCGCACCCAATCGCCGATGGACTTTCGCATATTCATTCTGCGGCATCTCGAGCTGCTCAACGCGCTCGGGTTCTGGACCATTCGTGTGCTGTTTCCGAGGTCTATGGGCCATGCAACGAACGCGTACTCGGACGCCGCTCACGAGCTCCTGGCGACGTCGTTGACACTCTCGCAGAGGGACGAGTTGGAATCGTTCTTTCGACAGCCAGACGCGCCGGCACCGGACACGTCCGCCGCCGAATTCTCTCGCTGGCGCGCCAATCGGAGAGCGTTTCGCGCTGCTCGTTTCGCTGCGCTTCGACGGTACTGGATCGCTGAAGGCAATCGTTCGATCTACCTCGCAACCTCGCCGATCTCGCGCGACGCGATAGCGAGTGGGCGGGGACGCATCGAGTGCGTGACATTGCCTCACGACTTCGCGCATCTCGTGGCCCTCGGCCGTCGTGGCGTCCGACGGATGGGCAAAACGAGGGGGGATGAAGCTCGCGGGAGCAGCGTTCCCCCTCATGTACAGGTATAGCCAACACGGATCGAGCGCTCCATCCTGATGATGGTCACCGAAGCGAAGCGCCCACGATTCATGCCCTTGCAGATGATCGCTCGCGCGCGACGGTCGGCGTGTTTTGCTGCCCGCAGGGACAGCGCCGACGTGTCAATACGGGAGGCTGGGGCGTTGTCTACGTCGGTGCTTCCCGCCATCGCCTACGCATCGCAGCCGGAAAGCGAATACTCGTGATCGGTCAACTCTCGGTCTGCCTGCGGCGAACAAGAGCTGACACGTGGCCATCACGTCGTTCAGCATCGAGCGGTGCTCAGGTCGCTGCAAGAATTCGTATGTCAGGAATCGTCCGCTCCGCGCGTTCATAGGATCACAGGGCTCAACGTCTGCGAGGGCTCAGCCGTCCGGACCTGACGCCCGTCGATCGGCATCGGCCACGGTCCTCTACGTGGTCGCGCGCGACGCAACTCGCCGCCGATCCCCTCGCCCATGGTCGCGGTCCAGCGACCGGCGCACGACGTCAGCGTCCTGCGCTTCATGCCGGCCTCAGGCCCGCATCCGCGCTCATCACTCGGGGCATCGAACCCATGTGTCCGAGCGCGCCATCCATCCAACACGAATCGTCGCGACTCGCGTTCAAGAGGATGCGGCCATGGACGTACTCGATCGTGTGAAACCGGAATCGGAATCCATCTCGATTGCGCAGTGCCGGGAGTTGCTCGGAGAAGAAGCGAAGACGATGTCGGACGAACAGGTTCTCGCCATCGCGCACCACGCCGACTCGTTGGCGCGCGTGGTGATCGAACTTGCCGTGCAGCACGATCGCGTCCTCTAGCCGTGGCGAAAAGACACACCTTGCCAGCGCCCGATGATGGCGCTACGCTGCCCGAGATGATCGGCGCGGTGATCTATGTTCGCGTCAGCACGAAGGAACAGACCGAGAACCTCAGTCTGCCGACTCAGCTCCGCGCGTGCGAGGAGTACTGCCGGCGCCACGGCTACGAGATCCTCGAACGATTCCACGAAGAGGGCGAGAGCGCCAAGACAACAGATCGGACGAAGCTCCAGGCGTTGCCGAAGTACTGCCGGACGCACAAGGGTAGAGTCCACTTTGTCATCGTGTACAACCTCACGCGCTTCGCGCGAGAGAAGTACGACCACTTCGCGCTCAGGGCGCACCTGAATTCCCTCGGCATCTCGCTGCGGTCGGCGACCGAGCCCATCGACGACACGTCCACCGGCAAGCTGATGGAAGGTGTGCTGGCGGCGTTCGCGCAGTTCGACAACGACGTGCGTTCGGATCGAACGCGCGCCGGCATGCGGGCGGCACTGGAGCTCGGACGGTGGACATTCCCGGCGCCGCTCGGATACTTGAACGCTCCGAAATGGTCCGGCAAGAGTCTCGTTCACGATCCCGATCGCGCGAAGCTAGTGAAACGAGCATTCGAGGACCTGGCGACCGGGCGATACACGAAGCAGGAAGTGATCGCACGTGCGACCGCGGCGGGGCTGCGAAGCCGCAAGGGTCTGACACTATCGCCACAGAGCTTCGGGCAATTGATGCGAAACCCGATTTACATCGGAAGGATTGAAAGCCCGGACTACGGCGTCTCGACACGAGGTGACTTCGAGCCGATCGTGGACGAGGCGACGTTCTACCGCGCGCAGGCCGTGCTCGACGGTCGCGTCGTTGTTTCCGGCCCGCGACAGCGGAACCGCCCGGACTTCCCCCTACGCGGCTTCGTGCGCTGCGAAGCCTGCGGCCAGCCGCTGACGGGCAGTTGGTCGAAGGGCCGCAACGGTCGTTATGCCTACTACCACTGTCAGCGGCAATGCCGCGCGGTCAATGTCAGCAGAGCCGAGCTCGAAGGCGCGTTTGTTGACGAACTGGCGCTTTTGCAGCCGACGCCCGGCTACATGCGCCTGGTGAAGGATCGCATCCTTCACGTATGGGAGCAGCGGCGTGCCGAAGCGAACGAGCGGACGACGGAACGGGAGCGCCGCGTTAAAGCGATCCAGCAGAAGCTCGACCGGCTCGACGAAGCGTTCCTCTACTCGGAATCGATTGACCTCACGAGCTACAGCCGTCAACGCGACAAGCTCCGCGAGGAACTGACGCTCGCGCAGATTGATCGGCACACCGAAGCGGTCGACGAACTCGACGTACAGGGCATCCTGGCGTTCGCAGAACGTATTCTGCCGCGCGCATCAGACCTGTGGGTCCAGGCGTCCCTCGACTACAAGCAGCGACTGCAGCAGCTGTTCTTTCCGGAAGGAATTGCGTACGACGGCGATCGATTCAATCGAACCGCCGCAACGGCACCACTTTTCAATTACTTGGCGCCGTTTGAGAGTGCTGATGAAAAGGTGGTGAACCGGGGAGGACTCGAACCTCCAACCCGCTGTTAAATCCAGAAATGCTATGTAGTTGGCTTTTCTTGCATTTCCATGCGTCATGTATCACGGTTTCTGATGGTGTTTGGCAGGGTTTTGTTCCCAAATTTGTGCCCAGATTTCGCAAGCCTTCAAATTGTCGTATGATTCTGATTGGGTTTCGGAGCAAGTCATTATTTGTAATGCCCTCGGCGTCCGACTGAACAGATTCGCCAAGTTGAACTTCCATGAGCAAGAAATGGAAGCCCTCGTCGCCGTGGTTGCGTAGGAAAGTCAAGCAGGGCTTTCGCGGCTATCCTATCGCCACGATCGCCTTCTACGGCCCAACGGCCGAACTCGCTACGAAAGTCGTTGTCGCCGTCGTGCGTGACGAAGGCCACGAACCCGACCCCCTTGAACGTTGGTTCTCCGAGCATTCCGACGTGCGTTCCGACCTCGAAGTTGGCGATAAGGTTCTCGCCTTCCTCAAAGAGCACGCCGCCAAGTCCGTGATCGTCACCGATGGCCTTATCGGATGTCCTCATGAGGAGGGCATCGACTACCCCGAGGGGAAATCCTGCCCGCAGTGTCCTTACTGGGCTGGTCACGACCGCTTCGCTCGGGAGCGCATCCAGTGACCTCATGGCGTGCGGTGCTCCTTTTATCCTTAACCGCGTGTCTTTGTTTTCCGCGAGTTCCCGTATAGGAACCGTGCGCCGCTCTCCAGCGCCGCGGAAGCTTTGCACCAGAACCAATCGTCGTGAGTTCAAAGGCGCCTGCTGCACGCCCAAGGTTGAATATCCCTTTCACTCCCGAAAATAGCGCTGGGAAGTTGAAGAAGTAATCCGCTGTAACGTCGGTTGTAGCGCCGCCCGCGAACCGCATCCAAGCGGCCCTGTCAGCAGGCGTGTCGCAAGAGCAAAAGTAGTGGTGGTACCCAGCCTGGTCATATGCATCTCGCTGTTGCTTACTGGAATTGACGTACTCGGTGTCGGTCACGTCGCAAACTTGGCTCACTCCCTGATTCTTTTCGGTGTCGTTAGCTGGTCGGCAGTAGACCGTGCCGTCGGGATCTGACCTGCTCCCCATTTTCCGCGCACGGGTGTATATGAAAATCGTAAGTCGCGGAGTTGGGAAGGAGAAGACATGACGAAGAGGAAGTATAGCGAAGTGGAGATGATTGGGGCGCTGAAGCAGATGGAGGCAGGGCGGAGCGCGGCGGAAGTGGGGCGGGAGCTGGGAGTGTCGAAGCACACGGTGTATGCGTGGAAGGCGAAGTATGGCGGGATGAGTGTGGGAGAGGCGCAGCGACTGCGCCAGCTGGAAGATGAGAACGGGCGGCTGAAGAAGCTGGTGGCGGACTTGAGTCTGGACAAGGAGATGCTGAAAGCGGTGATTGAAAAAAACGGATGGAGCTCGTAGAGCGCAAGGAGGAAGTGCGCTGGCTGTGGGGAAAATTTCTGGTGAGCCAGCGGCGGATCTGCGAACTGTTGAACGTGGCGGAGTCGAGCCAGCGGTATGTGAGTCGGCGGAACGATGAAGCGTTACGGGAAGGGCTGATTGCGGCGGCGCGAGAGAAGCCGAAGTGGGGATACCGGCGGTTGCAGGTGAAGTTGGAGGCGAAAGGGATGCACGTGAACCACAAGAAAGTGTATCGGGTATACCGGGAAGCGGGGTTGTTGATTCGGCGGAGAAGAAGAAAACGCTTGGTGCGAGCGGGTGTTGTGCGTCCGGTGGTGACGGGAGCGAACCAGGAATGGGCTTTGGATTTTGTGTACGATGCAGCGGAGAGCGGACGGAAGTTCCGCGTGTTGAGCGTGATCGACGTGTACACGCGGGAATGTTTGGCACTGGAAGTGGACACGAGTTTTGCGAGCCGGAGAGTGACGCGGGAGTTGGATCGGATCGTTGCAGAACGCGGATTGCCGGAAGCAATTCGCTGTGACAACGGGCCGGAGTTCACGAGCCGGCATTTTCTGGCGTGGGGGATGGAGCGGAAGATCGAGTTAGTGCATATTGAACCGGGGCGGCCGGTGCAGAACGCGCATGTGGAAAGTTTCCATGGAAAGTTGCGGGATGAGTGTCTAAATGCGAGTTGGTTTGGGAATTTGTTTGAAGCGCGGGTGAAGATTAGTGCGTGGAGAGAAGAGTACAACGAAGAACGACCGCACAGCAGCTTGGGATATTTGGCACCGCGGGAGTTTGCTCGACGCATTGCCGCGCTCCGGTCGCCTACGGCTCCCTGCGAGCGGCAATGCGAAGAACGGAAAGAGGCAGAAGTCATGAGTTCAGGAGAGCTTGGTGTCGTATGATCCCGTGCGCGGAGCCTGGGGGCAGGTCACGCGGAGCCTGGGGGCAGGTCACCTGCGAGCGGCAATGCGAAGAACGGAAAGAGGCAGAAGTCATGAGTTCAGGAGAGCTTGGTGTCGTATGATCCCGTGCGCGGAGCCTGGGGGCAGGTCATTAACCGGCCCTGAGAGGCCCTCAGATGCCTCAACTGCCGCTCTTAGCGCGGGCAAGAAGGAGCAAGCTGCGAACCCACTGAACGTCTGGGACGCCGGTCTTCCAGGCGGACCGTTGCAGTCTTACGTCTGCGCCATCGTGGACCCGCCTCACCCGGAGGTCCACCTGCTCCACAATGCTCAACGAAACACCAACATGGGTGGCGTATGCGAGATATTGGGAGTCCGGGGACCACCACAGGGGAGTGAACGCATTTTTCTGTTTGAAAAGAACCTTGCCTGCGCCGCTCTCTGGGTCCAGCAACCAGTAGTCGTTTCCTTTGCTGGTCGCGATCCATTTTCCGTCAGGGGACCACGTCGCATAGTCCCCTTCAGCGAGGCGACGAGAGGTTCTTGCTTCCGTGTCATAAATGCTGACGGCACCCTTCGCGGAGTACACCAGCTTTGCGCCGTCCGGCGACCAGCTAGGGCAATAAGCGCTTCCGTGAGCGTCGATAAGAGTAGATTCGCCAGTGTCAAGCCAGAGGGTCCAGAGTCCGGACGCTTTCGACCCCTTGCCCGAATCGGTTTTGGATGCCCAAAGTACGAGGCGGTCCTTTCGGGGAGACCAGCAAATCATCATGGGCTGTTGCATGGTTGGAATTTTCCGGAGATTACTTCCGTCTGAGCTAGCGACTGCTAAAAGGGTCGGTTGGTGAAGGTCTGATGGCTGTTCAAAGAGACCAAAGGCAACCTGTTCGCCATCGGACGTGAGACTGACATCTCTCCCAACGACAGCGCTTGGCAGAATTCGAGTCTCGTGAAGTTTACCGTCCCCGAACAGGAGAACTCCGACGCTCCCTCCGTCATTCCAAACTATGGAAATAGCCTCGGTGGCCTGGCTCTTTTGCAGTTCCGAAAGAAGTGCATCTTTCGCACGCGCGATTTGCAACGCTAGTATCATTGCCAACCCGCAGGCCATTGCTGGTATCGTACAGCGCGCCCTGCGAAAGGTCTTCATCCCGAGTTGATCATGAAGCGTTATTGTCATGGTTGAAAACCCGAACCGGTTGCAAATCTAGGAAAGCTATACGTAAGGCCGCAAGCTTGGGTTACCTGATTTGTGAATGAATTGCTGTTTGGCGCTTTCTGTCCTCGAAAATCGTAAACGGGGAAACGGTTCTGGTACTCCTTCCCGGCTGCCACGAGGCAATCAACTTGGTGGCAGGGATCGTCGCCATTTGAGCATTTCAACTTCAAATCTTTGTCCTTATTAAAATTATTCTTTTCGTCTGAATCCTTAACCGGCTTGACCCCCGACGTCATTTTGTGGAAGTCGTTGCGGTCTGGTCCGGCAGAGATTATGGACGTGTCTCCGTTGGCGTCCGTCACACCGATGTAGCAGTGTTTGATATTCACAATGCCGAGGGTTCCAATGCGAATGACCCGCAATGGTGTTGTTCGGTTCGCTCGGCATTTCGCGTCGATTTTGCAGGGTGCCAATCCCGATGGGTCAATGAGAAACAGGGGACTGTTATCCACATAGGAGTAATAGTTTGGTCCGACATCCCATCCCAACGGGTCTTCGGAGATGAACCTACCAGTGCTCGGGTCGAAGTAGCGCGCCCTGAAATAGTAGAGACTAGTCTCGTCGTCAAGTTCGCGGCTCGTGTACTGAAACGGATTCGTCAGCGAGCCGGAAGAAGTAACCCGTTTCCCGAAGGAATCGTATGTGTACGTCTGCGCCAGCGCTCCCGAGGCATTGCTCAGTGATGTGGTTGATCCCAACCCGTCGGTGTGGAAGTAGCTCGTGGTTCCGCTGCGCAGCATGGCGAGCGGCTCATCAACATACTCCGTTTGGGAGTAGCGAGCGACGACTGTGCCGCTCGCGTTTGTTTCCTCGATCAGATTATCCCCGTCGTATGCATAAACGGAAGTGCCGGAACTGGAGGATTTGTAGATTCTTCTGCCGAAGGGATCGTATTTGAAGCTGACCGTGCCGCCGCTTCCTGGGAGCGTCACGCTCGCAAGGCGGTTCTCGAAGTCCCAAGTGTAGTTCGTGGCATTGGAGCCAACCGCTTTGGTCAGCGTGTTGCCGTTGGAATCGTACGTGTAGGTCGTGGTTGGCGTCGAAGTCAGCTCATTCGACGTGTTCACGTTGTACGGTGACACGCCGAGCGTACTGAGGCGATTGCCAACGGGGTCATAAGTGTAGCTTTCCGTCGTGGAGCCACCTTGTGTAACCTGGGTCAACTCATAGATCGGGTCGTACGTGTAATTGCTGGCGGTTCCCGAAGGTTGCGGCGTGCGGCTGGTTCGGTTCCCGGCGTTGTCCACACCGTAGCTCGCGCCGTCCAAAGTGGTCGAGCCGCTCTGGTGCAGCACACTAAGCAGGTGCGAAAGATTGTCGTAGCCGTAATTCGTGACCAGATTGTTCGGGCGCGTCATCTGCGTACGGCGTGAGAGTGCGTCGTAGCTGAATCCGAAATTCCCGCTCCCTGTGAACGCACTCGGCGGCGTCAGCGTTTGCAGCCGGTTCAGCGTGTCGTACACGTAGCTCGTCGCGCCGTTTTCGGGATCAGTGAACCCCGTGCGATTCGACGCCTTGTCGTATGCGTAGCTCGCGGTGAAATTCCTGGCCAGGAACGTGTAGCTTGTCGTTGTACCTGTCAGCCGCCCCATATTGTCAAACGTGAACTGATAGGTGCCGGTGGGATCGTTCACCTGCGTCAAGCGCGAGTCGTTGTCATACGTGTAATTCACTGTGGTGCTATCAGGATACGTCTTTCCCGTCAGCCGGTTCAACTGGTCGTTGTGATTCAAGAAGTTAGAAAGAAACAGTGGTGAACCGGGGAGGACTCGAACCTCCAACCCGCTGATTAAGAGTCAGCTGCTCTACCATTGAGCTACCGGTCCAGGGTGACAATTTGGAATTTTACATGGGACAAACAATTTTGTCGAACAGCAGGAATCAGGCACGGCTCCGCGAGACATGCCTTATTTTGCGCGCAACGTGGCGGCCAGGCCGCGAGCAACTTCTCGCGCGCGCTGCAAATCACCGGGTTCGAACGAGATTGCAGAGACGCGCGGATGTCCCCCGCCGCCAAATTTTTCCGCGAGTGAAGCCAGGTTCTGATTCGCGGCGGCCTGATTCCACGGGTTCGTGCCCAGCGAGACTTTCGCGCGCACGGCAGAAGCGCTAACGCTCACGGAATACACGCATTCCGGGTGCAGCAGGTATGGAATGAACTTGTTGTAGCCCTCAAAATCCAGGTCGCTAACGTCAAAAAAAATAACGCCGTCGCGGGCCTCGATGCGTTCACGCAGGATTTCAATCGATTTGCGATGCCGTTCGAGAAGCGGTCCCAGATGTTTGGCCACCAGCGGCAGCCTCACCATTTCGCCCAGTGGGCGGTACGCCAGTTCCGGAATAATCTTTGCCGGCAGGCCATTTTCCGGCGCCGCTTCGATCACCAACGCCAGTTGCGTCGCCGGCTCCGCAAGCTCGACGGCCGATTGCGGCGTAGGATATTGCGCGCCGTCGATGATGTCTCCCCAATGAATCAAGTCCGCGAGCGGTTTGGTATCGAACCCAAATCTTTCCTTCGCGATGGTGGCAATCAGCTTGGTGCAGGATTTGTAGTCTGGTTCGTAAAACATGTGCGGGCCAGGCTGCTTGCGGAATTGTTCAGCGTCGGCCGGCGTCAGAAACGCGCTTTGATGATGGTCAAACCACCACGTCACTTTCGGCGAATTAGAAAACTTGAAATCTACAATTACATTTTCGTCGCCGTCGAAAAGGCCTGCTTCCCAGGACTGCGCCGCGCGGTGCGTCATCCCCGTAAAACCGAACTCCGCGCTCTGGTCAAATCGCTCGCGATAAAACCTGTAAAAGAGAGCGGCCGAAGCGGTGCCATCAAAACAGCGATCGTGAAAACAGAGCCGGACCTTGGTCATAGGTGAGCGAGTTCGCCTCTTCCACTCCACACGATTCGCATGGAAGCGCGACGAAGCCAACCAAGATGTACGTGGGCGCCGGGATTGTCAAGAAGAAAGGATTGCTGCCATTTCATTTCGACTTCCTACATTTCCCGCGACGGACTCCATGACCAATTAGGCGCAGCCGATTCACTTCGCTTGACTTCCAGCACGGAATGGCTTTACTAACTCTATTACCCCAGCAATCAAAAGTAATTTGTGTGCCCAGGAGGCCGCATGCCCGAAGAAAAGAATTTCTTTGCGGGACTATTCGATTTCGCATTCCATCATTCGCTCCTTCGCAGTCTCGTCAAGCTGCTGTATGTCATCGGTATCATCGGCGGTGGCATCTTCGTGGTCGCCCGCGTGGTGCTCGGTTATCAGCAATCTCCCGCGGATGCGCTAATCAATCTCGTCGCGGGAATCGTGTCTTTGTTCGTGGGCATTCTGATTACCCGGTTGTTCCTCGAGCTGGCGTTGCTCATTATGCGAATCGCGGAAGGAATCGAGCGCGCCACGCGCACCGGCGTCTAGCAACTAACCGCGTTTGAAACGCAGGGCGCCAGCCGGCATGTTCAGATGCCGGCGACGCGCGCCCGCATCTGTGTCCCGCCCGCCCGCACCGTGAATTTCTGCCCGAAGTACGGCGCCGTGGCCAGCGCCTTCTGAAGGTCTAGACTGTCCGCATACCGGTCCTTTGGAATTCGCCGCGCCAGAATGCTGATTTCCAGCGGATCGCGGCGGAAAGGATAGGGTTCCAGCGTAGCTCCGTTATTTTCCTCCGGATGTAGATCCCAATCCACTTCATTGCCCTGGTAATTGGCCGGCACAGCGTCGATCGTGGCCGGCCCCAGCGGGCCCAGGCAAAAGTAAAGTGAGAGGCGGTCCAGGGCTTCGAGCCTCTGCGCGTTGGCTTGCACCCACTTTTCGTCGGCAAAATCTTTTGTCGCGGGGTCCCCCCGCAGGTCCACTTTTAGCCGCAATTGTTGCAGCCGCAACCTTTGCAGGAAATCATTTACAACGGCGGCTTCCTGCGTTTTTACATACTTCGCCGAAAATCCCGGCATGGTGGCACGCGTCCGATCGTATAGTCCCGCGCAGTGCATGCTGACGAGTAGGCCGGCGTAACGGTCCACTTTTACAACGCGTTCGATGCCCCGCTGATAGAGGTCGATGTGCTCCTGCGTTGGCACCGACATGAAGCTGTACGGCAAGAAGGTGACGGGATCGATTCGCGGCTGGAGTTCCCACTCGTTCCACCCATTGTCGTGCTCGGTGGCGGCAAGTTGGAATGATTCCAGGGGCTCGGGTCGCGCAAAATTCTCGTTGCCTGCTTCGCGCGCAAAATACCCCGACAGAACCGCGTGGTCCGTCTGGCGAATCACGATCAGATGATCGCCTTGCTCTTGAATGATCATGCCGCTGCCCTCATTCGCAGCGTCGGTTGGAGCCCGCGCCTAGCATTGGCGCATCGGCCTGGCAGGAGACTGGCCAAGCAGTTCTATTCTCGACAACGGTATTATGCCCTTACCCCCTCCTCGAATCCAGCACCAACACTTGCGCTTTCGCGCGGCCTGCTACCAGTTCTAGTGTTTCATCCCGGAAATTCGTATCGAAACCTCCCAGTTTTGTAGCGGCTGGCCCCAAATCCCATTGGAGCTCCGAGTCTCAAGCTTGTAGAATAGAGCCACCACTGCGGGAGTGGCGGAACTGGCAGACGCGCAAGACTTAGGATCTTGTGGCCGAAAGGCCGTGGGGGTTCAAATCCCTCCTTCCGCACCAAGACTTCGCTGATAGCGAAACATTCCCCTGTCGTATCGACTTCATCAGCTAAACGGTTTCCAGTTCTATACAATCTCGCTTTTGCATCGGATGGGAATATCCGTCAGCGCCCGTAAACCAACACGTGAAACGTCCCTTGAATCGGCGGGCGTGACGGGTGCGGCCGATCCGCAGTAGGAGCAGGAGCCGGACCAAAGTCCGCTGTGTCTAGGAACAGGTTGTGGGTCTTGGTGTCGAGCCCCATGGTTTTTGCGCCGAACTCGGTCTTGATAGTCTCAGCTTCGCTGAATTTGTCGGGAGAGTCTTCGTGGAATACATGGACCATGCCGTCGCGCGTTGAGACGAAAACCAGCCCAGTTTCGGGTTCATAGGCCGCGGCATCCGCGCCAGCTGAGATCGGGAATGACTGCAGGACTTTCCCGCTGTCGGAGTCGAGCACCACGAGCATCTGAGGATTGCGGCCGGCGCTGAAGAGCCGGTGGTGCTGAACGTCCATGGCGAGGGCTGTGGGCGTTCCCGCGGGAGCGAGCGGCCAGCGCGATTTAATCTTTAGCGACTGCGAATCAATGCCGACAAGTTCGTTTTTGTCTTCCAGATTGACGTAAACCGTTCCCTTACCATCAGCGACGGCAAACTCGGGCCCGCCGCCAAGATCGATGGTCCCCACCACGCTTCCGCTCTTGGCATCAATCACCGTGGAGCTGTGGGGATCGCCATTCATGACGAAGACACGCTTCGAGAAAGGATCATAAATGATGCTGTCGGCATCCTTGTCAGCTTTGGCTTCGCCGGTCACTTTGAAGGTCTGCAGATCGAAAATGATCGCCTTGCCTTCAGCCCCGTCGCTGATAAAGCCCTTGCCAAACTCGCTGGCCAAGGCCACCCCGTGAGTTTGCTTCAGACCGGCAATGTTGGTGATGAGGGCGCCGCTGTCGGAGTCGATGATCTTGATTTCCGTGCCGTGGGAAAGATAGACGCGGCGCGGCAGAATCGACGGTGATGTAGTCGAAGTACTCGCGCGTGCTTCCCTCGGCCGCTCCGAAACTGTATTTCTTAAGCAGGTGATAAACGTTCGTGGCTGCCATCGAGAGTGAGAACGTACCCAGTAAGATCACCAGCATGCCACCAGCAAGACGCCCTAAACGATAAGACTTCATGCGAACCCTCCCTTGCGATTGAAGAAATTCCAACAACTCTATGGATGTCCTAGCGGTTGTCTGGAGAGCTTGGCTCTCCATCACGGAAGAAGCTATCGCGTCAAGTCTAAACAGAAGATAAACTCGCTGCAGGTCAGGTCAAATCGGTGGAAGTCAGATCAATCGAATGCGATTTGTCCGTCGCTTCATCCTGAAGTGGACTGGCTATTGGCGGACAGGCTGTTTGTACCCCGTCTGCTACCCACAGATAAGCGCCGTAGGCGCGCCACAAGTTAGCCCAGCCCGCCTTCCGGACATGTAACTCGACGGGCACTTAGAGGTAGGAAGAGTCTCGTTCAATCTCCATCCAGAATCTCTAGTGTGTATCGCTTGTGCAGTTTCATTCCGGCTGCGCCCAATAGCGTGCGGATCGCTTGCGCTGTGCGTCCCTGCCGCCCGATCACTTTGCCCAAATCTTCCGGATGAGTTTTCAATTCTAGGACGGTGACTTGAGAACCTTCTACCTCACTGACTTGTACTCCCTCGGGATGGTCCACGAGTGCTCTAGCAATCTCCGCTACCAGGTCTTTTATAGCGGGTTCCTTGCTTGACAAATTGCTTGTAGAAGCCATCGATTCACCCACATTTTCTACATCGGGCGAATTGAACGCCGTCGCCAAAACATCGGCCTAGCTTCCCACGACACATTGAGCCGTCAATCGGCAAAAGACCTGTAATCGCTGCACAGGCAATTCCCTGTAGCTCTATAACGCGGCTCCTGCCAAAATGTCGGAACGGATGGAAGTCAGTGCCCCGATTGCGGGAGACCTGACTCCAATTCAGAGGGCCGGAAATGATTGACAGTTGGACGAAGAAATCCGCCAACGGCAAAACCGTGACCTTCAAGATTGAGGGAGATAGGAAGTCCGGTTTCGTATACTCGGCGGGGATGGACGGGCGCGACATCAAGGAAATCACCCGGTTCGCTGAAGGTGCTTACGCGCGAAGATGTGGAGATTATGTTCGCTAGTTACGTCGCCGGAAGGTAGCCCCACGCTGATCCGGCCCAGGTCGCAAACCGGACTAAGGGGTGTTCATTGATTTACGGAATCACGTCCTGCTCACCCCATTTAACCGTGCGACCCTGGAATTCTACGCCCACACAAAAGCAATCCCCCGCTTTTGGCACACAATAAATCACCCTTCCTACCTGCGGAAATTCTTCCGTCAAAAGGCTAATAAGCGACCCTTCACCAGACCGCCAGGACCGCTGGCTGATTACGCGCGCACCCTGGGAACTGACATTTTCAGTAAGTGTTCGCTCCCGAGCGCGTGGTTCATCTAGGCTTGCGAGATAGACGGGAACTGAAGTAGGAAAGCGTTTCTCAATCCTGCCATTCATCGCTGGCTCCCTCGCGGGGATGAGGGTGCCCCACAGCGCGTCCTTTGCGCTATCAAGAGTTTCCCACCACACACTGAGCCGTCAATCGGCAGAAGACCTGTAATCGTTGCGAAATTCCCTGTAGCTCGATAATCGGTTTGGGTCAGGCAGGTCCACTGCTTGAGAGCGGTGCATCAAGAACGCTGCGGAGCAGCATCGGAAGCCGTTGACGTATCGTCGTGGTCCATTAGCTGGCCGCCCAGGCGGCTCATGTTGCAGTGGGGACATCTCCAGAGGCGGAAGTCGGGTTGTTCCGGCTGCACTTCGAGCAAGTACATAGGATAGCGGTCCTGCCCGCAATACTGGTGGGGAGGAATCGGACATCGCTTGATAATGGATTCATTCTGCGTACTCAGGAAATAGCCATCCGACCTGCTGTAGCTCACGAAACAATCAGGTTCCTGGCAGGCGTAGCACACCCCATCTTCGCTTGAAGAAGACTCACGAATCGTCATCTCGCAATGATGCTCGTAGCAGAGCGGATGTCTTTGTCTAAAAGACCTATGGCGGGCACCAGTTTCCCCTCCTCCCTGAAATGAAAGCTACGACGGGCGTGGCGGGGTTCGTCTGTTCAAAAGTGAACACCAGGGATGAAGCGCCGGGTCATCGTTTAACTCAAATTGTAGACTCGCCTGGACAAGAGGTCCCTGCTGGATTCATAAACGATGTAGACGGCCACCGCTCACGGGGTCGCGCGCTTATACTCACTTCTTTTCAATTCGCAATTTCAGAGCTTCAAGCTCCTGCTTGGTCATGCCCTGCAGAGCCATCGCTGTGGCCAGGTGCAAGGCGGGAACGTGTTTCATTTTGTTGCCGAGTTCTACCTTGCGACGGAGTTTCTCTACTTCCGGGTCGGCGCCCACTTTCAAGAACACTCCATACGCATCGGAAATGGACAGGTTTTTTTCAATCAGGCCATGCTTGACCAGAATGCGATGATACGAAGGTACTGCCGAAGCGGATGGATGAGTCTGCGGAGCGCGCCTGTTTTCTCTTCGGTGTTTCATTGCACTATGCTGACGGGCGGCTGGTCAATCTGCAAGTCCATCCAGGGCCCTTCGGAGGTATTTCTTCCTTGGCGGAGCTGTCGCTGTCCTTTCGGATAGGAAGACCTTTGGCAGCTCCTAATTCCTCAACGACGACTTAGAACTTTCCCCATCCCCAATTGCATTATTCACCCGCTTGTCGGGCAATTGCCCTAGCGCTATCCCGAGGTGTACCGCGCCGTCGCCAAACAGGTACAACGGGCGTCGTAGACGGCGGAGCGTTTTTTGAAATGATTGATAGTTGGACGAAGCAATCGCCGAGCGGCAAAACCGTGACCTTCAAGATTGAGGGAGACCGGAAGTCCGGTTTTGTGTACTCCGCGAAGATGGACGGGCGGGACATCAAGGAAATCAAAGGTTTTCGAGACGAGCTTACACGCGAAGGAGTGGAGGTCATGTTCGCCAATTACGTCGCCGGAAAGTAGCCCACGCTCCATTAACTCAGGCCGTAAACCGGAGCAAGGGGCAAATCAATGCCCAGCTCTCCTACCCACGGACGCCGCCGATCCAACCGGACCGTTACGAAGAAGCGCGCCAGCCTTGTCATCACTCTCAGGGGAGTCCAGAAAATGTTTCCCTGTCTTATTGTCGATAGGTCCCAAGAGGGTCTTAGGTTGAAGGGTAACTTCAGGCTGAGACGCGGACAACTCGTGGAAATCGTTTTGGATGACCCCGTGGATTCGCTGCGATGCGAAGTTGTATGGACCGGCAAAACAGAGTTAGAGCAGGTGGGAGAAGTTGGGTTACAAATCGTGGGCAAATGACTTTTAGGATGATGGTCAAGGCGGCTGAACTCGTCAACGCAGTCCTTGCCGGGTCGTAGACCTGCAATCAATTCTGTTCTGCAATTTTGGGCGCACCACTGAGCAACAGTTCGAATCTTCTTTCATTGGGTGACGTGATTGGCCCAAAACGACCGCCGCAGTTCCCGCCGTCAAAAAACGAGAGGGCAGGGCCTTTCCGCAATTTCGTCATCGATTGTTTTGATTTCTAGCGCAAGGTGAACATCATGCGGATGTTTTGAGTATTTCTCGAACAGTGAGTTTCTTCAATCCAAAATCTCAAGTGTGAATCGCTTGTGCAATTTCATTCCGGCTGCGCCCAGGAGCGTGCGAATCGCTTTGGCTATGCGTCCCTCCCGCCCGATCACTTTGCCCAAATCTTCCGGATGAGTTTTCAATTCTAGGACGGTGACGTGGGAACCTTCTACCGCTCTGACTTGCACTCCCTCGGGATGGTCCACGAGTGCTTTCGCGATCTCCGCTAAGAGATCTTTTATAGCCAGTTCCTTGCGAGACAAATTGCTTGTCGGAGAAGCCATGATTCAAGCACATTTTCTGTACAGGCCCTTGAGAATTTTCAGGTCATCCAGTGCAGTCAAGATATTTTCGCACTCTGATGACCCTTCCCGTGAAATTGCCGTTAGACGCCAAAGGCAGACGCTTATCGCAAGATTGACCTTGACCAGCCGAGCGGTCTTATCACCAGTCTCGCAGAATGCGCCGTTGTAGAAATCACGCCAAAGGTTCAGTCCGGATTGCAGGTACATATTCTCGCCTCTCACGATAATCGTTGGGTGAAGGAGAGCTGGTGCTTTGATCCTACATCTGTTTAACGGAACAAAGCTAACAATTGAGCTTGCGTCGATGATGAAGAACCGGGAATCAGAGAAATACCTCAATTCACGGGGGGGGGTTACAGCGGATTCAGCTATGTAGTGTCACGATCGGAAGCCAGTTTTCCGGACCGTTGAGTGTGACGTTGTAATCTGCGTTGAGCAGTTGTTGATGGGGAGGATTCAAAGCAAGGATGTTGACTTTTGGGTATTTCACCCTAATCCAATCAATCATTTCTGTTCTGGTCTCTTCAGGTGCTGCATGCCCGACGATAAAGAGGTCGTAGTGCTGGATCGAAGTTAAGAGAACTCTTGCGGGATCGTTGCCAATCACCGAGATTACGCCGTAACCGAGCGACCTTAGCAGTTCAGCTCTTCGAAGGCCTAATTGCTCATCGTAAGCGATTTGAAAAATCCGCTTGGCCGCTCGCCACTTTTCCTTCGACACATTCAGTTGCGCGACAACTCGCCTCGTTCTTGCATCGGCAACAAAACATTCGTTGCTCGTACGTTTCGCCAGCTCCCGAAGCGCCAAGTTGGCAAATTCTAAGCCGGATACGCGGCTGATCTTCAACGTGGACCCGTTCGGTAAGACCTCGAATATTTCGTAGACGCTGTACATGAGGGTTGGTCTTTATTCTGCGTGTGTTGGTGGACACCCCTTTCTCCGCGAGCCACGCGCGATGTAAATTTCTGCTTGCTATCTAGTGCCACGGTACAGCAGGCCCCCCCGTGTGTCAAGTTGAGATCGTTCTTGCCGGACCTGCGGTGGTCATAACAAATCTGTGCTAGTTCAGCGGGACGGCATCCATTCCTCAGCCAATTAACCCCCTGCCTTTCCAACACCTCCCCGCTCCGTTCGAATGATATCCAACAAATAACTTGACAATCGTTAAATTTTAAGCTATTTTGAGTCGTGTTGAATCGCACTGAGCCTCGGCTGCAATCTTTCCCTTTTGCCGGAACTTGCGCCTTGGACACCTCTCTACGTCCTTGCTCGGTTTCTTACCTCTTAACCTCCCTACGTTCTTACTTCTTCTTCTCTAAGTCCTTTTCTGTCATATCGTTTACCGACCACCACCTCCTAACTTCTTTGGAATCATGTCGTTTCAAAAACGGTGCGGGGAGGGGGCATTCCCGACATTCTAATCCCCTTTCCCCTAAACCCTTACGCTTCAGTCCTTTTGCCGACCCCCACCCCCTAACCCCTGTTAGCTCAATCTTTTACAAAAACGATGGGGGGATGGGGCCAGTATTGGAACCTACAATCGAAGACCGGGTGCTCTCTTTGCCCTTCTCTCCAACGGCGTTTCGAGTTATGACATGGACAATCAAGGCACCCTGGAGTTTCACATGGAGCGAAATGTACGAGACCTGCTCAATCTCTACAACCCGAATGATCCGCTGGATCATGCTTGGACGATTCCCTCACCGTGGTACTTCGATCCCGGCATCCACGAACTCGAGCAGCGCAGCGTGTTTGCGATAACCTGGCAGATGGTGGGCCGCGCCGATCAGGTGAAGGACAAAGGCAGCTTCTTCACCGCGGACCTCGCCGGAGAGCCTATCGTCGTCGCGCGCGGCGATGACGGCCAATTGCGCGCCTTTTACAATGTCTGCCGGCATCATGCCGCCGCTGTGGTCACCGAAGCGGAGGGCTCCGCAAAGCAGTTTCGTTGCCCGTACCACGGCTGGACGTACGGCAACGATGGCGCGCTCAAAGGCATGGTGGAGTTCGAGGGCGTCTGCAATTTCGATCGCGCGAAAAACGGACTCGTGCCGGTCAAGGTGGACTCCTGGGAGAATTTTGTTTTCGTCAATCTGGACGGACGCGCCATCCCGCTCCTGGAATTCCTCGGAAAGGTTCCGGAGCTGGTCGCGCCGCTGAAGTTGAAGAAAAAACTGAAATACTTCGACCGCCGCGTCTATACGCTGCACTGTAACTGGAAAGTCTACGTGGACAATTATCTTGACGGCGGCTACCACGTTCCCCACGCGCACAAAGGATTGAGCAGCGTGATCGAGTACACGAAGTACACCATCGAGAATCTCGAGCGCGCCTGTTTGCAGTCCAGCCCGCTTTCTTCGGGCGCCAAGTCGGAATCGGGCGTCGCGGCCACGCGCCAGGGCCGCGCGTTCTATCTCTGGATTTATCCGAACTTCATGATCAACGCCTACGAAGGCGTGATGGATACCAATCTCGTTCTTCCCCTGGGCGTGGACAAATGCGCCGTGGTCTTCGACTACTACTTTGCGGACACCAGCAAGAAAGCCTCGGCGAAAAATAAAGCGAGCATTAAGGTCAGCGAAAAAGTGCAGGAGGAAGATGAGGCCATCTGCGACGCCGTGCAGCGCGGTCTTGCTTCCCGCGCCTACGTCGCGGGCCGCCTCTCCGTTCGCCGCGAAGCCGGCGAACATCTCTTCCATCGCTTGCTCCACGCCGATCTCACAAATGCGCTGACTCGGCCCGCGGCCGCGGATTGACTAGCGGCTGGAGGAGCGCTTTTTTGACAACCTGCGCACAACTACTTTGCCGGAAGCATCGCCAGCTGGGCGGCGGCGGTAGGCCTGGTATAGTTAATCCAAATTTCGGCAGCGATCGTTTGCAACGTGAATCCGACCCAGAACGCCGTGCCAAAAAATTCTCTTGGTTCCGGCGCATGACCGCGCAGCACCGCTGCAGCAAAGAACGTTCCCATGATTGGCCGGATGGTCGCGACGGCAAGTCCGATGGCGTATCCGCGGATCATCCACTCGCGGTGCTGCGCGAACTCGCGCCGAAGTGCGTGCCACAGCGCTTTCGCCAGCGCGATCAGGAAAAAAGTTCCAAACAGGGTGATCGCCGCTTTCTCATCGATGCCGCCGATCGTTTTTCCGAACGCCATGGTCAGCCCGGTGACTCCCACGACGGCGCTGGCGGTCAAAAAAATTCGTCCTGACCAGCGGTGAACCTGCGGATATTTTGCACGCAACCCGCGCACGAATTGCAACGGTCCAAGCACCATAAAAAGCATGGCCGGCAAAATGTGCGTGAGAGTCAGAGTCGCGTGATTCGCGAAATGAGCGTCCAACTGCACTGCCGGGTTCTTCGCCGAACTCATCGCTCCCGGCTTCAGCAGCACAATCGTCCGCCGCGTAGCGACCGC
>QHZD01000019.1:0-262291 GCA_003225315.1 Acidobacteriota bacterium | reverse complement strand
CACTGCCTCCTCTTTTTCATACGCAGGCAGGTGTCAATTTATAACGCGCCTCAGTGGAAAGCATTCGCGTTAACTCCGGGCGTTCACTCGATTTGCGCAATTTGATTTGCAAACATGGGTGCGAAGCAACGCGACTTGAAGCAACAGCCATCCATATTGGAGCCCGTCTGATTGCCTCGATAAAGAGAATCACCTTTTGTCGGGGATTCACCCGACTAAGGATGAAAGAAAATACCTGATTTTATAGCGCCCACGGCTTGGCGCAAACTAGCGCGGAATCGGGCCCCAGTAAGAAGATTTAAAAATAGCGTACCCCCAGCAGGGAGTACCGTGCATGGCGAAGAAAATCCAGGACTGGCTGGAAACGGATGTTCGGCCCTACCGCGAAAAACCCATCAGCTGGGTTTCCCAATTTCATTTTTTCCGCGATCCTATTCGTCCGACATATTCAGATCTGAGCTACTTTTTTTCACCCGCCGACGGAATCATTCTCTATCAGCGGAAAGTTCATCCCGGCGAATGCATTGTGGAAATCAAGGGGCGTCCTTATTCGTTGCGGGACGCAATGCGCGATCCGGGCTACAGCGCGGAGAGTCTGGTCATCGGCATCTTCATGACTTTTTTCGACGTGCACACCAACCGAATTCCCTACCCGGGGACGGTTTCTTACGCCGACATGGATCCCATCGACACGTTCAACCATCCGATGCTCGACGTGGAAAAAAGCATCTTGCAAGAGCTTCGAATTTCTTCCGATTCGCTGGACTACCTGCATCACAACCAGCGGGTTCTGAATCGCATCTACTCCGTGCATCTGGGGCAACCGTATTATTTGCTGCAGATCGCGGACTACGACGTCGATTGCATCGTTCCCTTCAAGCTAAAGCAGAACCAGCCGGTCGTGCAGGGCCAGCGATTCTCGCAAGTCCGCTACGGATCGCAAGTCGATTTGATCGTTCCGTTGTCTTCGCGGTTCGAATTCGAGCCCGTGCAGAATGACGGCGACCACGTGGAAGCGGGAATCGACCCCGTGATTCGAGTGACCGAAAAATCCATCTGCTGACGCGGCGCCACCTGCGCGCGCCAGATGTACTGTGATTTCTCCCCAGCCGGGCCACCCCAGCTCATTGCAGTAAAATCTTGCTCGCATAAAGGAGAATGAGTCCGTGAACACGCTCTCGAACGCAGCCTTGACGACCTCAATCCCAATCCCCACAAGGGAAGGCAGACTCAGCCGGCCCGAAGCGGTTCCGCCGTGGAAGAATCCAACGCAGCTCGAGCGGCCTTCGTATCTTCTCAGCTTTCCCTTTTCACTTTCGACCGAGGTTGCCAACAATCCCTGGATGGAAGACCTTCCCGGAGACCGGCGATGCCCGAATTTCAAACGGGCCTGCGTCCAGTTTCTGGAGCTGTATCGTTACCTTGCCGGTGAAGCGCTGGTGTACATTCTGCCGACTCCGCAAACGGCGGCTCTGCAGGACCAGGTCTACACCGCAAACCTGGGAATCGTTCTCGCGCACGTGGCCGGAAGGAACACCGTCATCATTTCCAATTTTACTTCCGAGCCGCGGCGCGGCGAAACGCAAGTAGGAGTCGAATTCTTCCAGCAAATGGGCTACAACATATGGGTCTCGCCGACGAAGTTCGAAGGCGAGGCGGAGCTTAAGCATCTGTATGACAACGTTTACGCCGGCGGCTATGGTATCCGCTCCGAACGCGAAAGCTACGAGTGGATGGAAAAAAACTTTGACATGCAGGTCGTCAAGCTGCGGCTAACCGACCCGTACCTCTACCACCTGGACTGCCTGGTTTTCCCGATCACCAAGGAGAGCACGATTGTTTGCACCGAACTGCTCGAGCCCAACGAGATCGCAGAGCTCGAGAAGTTCACCAACATCATCGATGTCTCGGTTGACGAAGCGTATTCAGGAATCTGCAATTCCGTGCGCATGCCCAAAGTCGTGCTGAACTCCTCGCACCTCTACGACCTGAAGCCGGGAACCGAGGATTACCAGCGCGAAATCCAGAAAAATCGGAAACTCGAGGACATCGCCTCGAAGTTTGCGCTGGAGGTCAGCTACATCAATCTCAGCGAATATCACAAGAGCGGTGCGCTGCTTTCATGCATGGTCATGCACCTCAACCGGCAGGCTTATCAGATTGCCCTGACGGATTGAGATGCGGGACCAAAGCCAGCCCGCCGGGAATCGAAGCGATACTGGTGTATCCCGATGAGCATGAGCAAGCTTTCCCGTGTGGTGTGGAAGGTCTCGCTGCCGGTCATCTTGGCCGGGGCCAGCGAGAACCTTCTGCACCTGATTGATACGATTTTTCTGGCACGCGTCGGAGTGGCGGAAGTCGGCGCGCTGGCGATTGCAGACTCGGTGGTACTGCTGTTCCTGGTGCTGCCGGTGGGATTGGCGGAGGCCATCCAGATCCTCGCGTCACGCCGCGCCGGCCAGCGACGGCCGGATGCGGTGGGAGCCGCGTTCAACCAGGGATTCTTTGCAGTCGCGTTGATTTGCGTTGGGGCCACGGCGGCGCTCAAAATCCTCTGGCCCCTTGTGGGGAAATGGTTTGTCGAAACCGGGGCGATGGGGAGCCTCGTCGACAGCTATTTACAGATCGCCGCTTACGGCATCTTTTTTGTCGGAACGAGTTTTGCTTATAGCGCACTACTCATAAGCTCGGGCAAAACGCGGGCGCTAGTCCCGGCCGCGACTATCCTTGCAGGCACCAACATTTCCTTCAACTACGTTCTTATCTACGGAAAGCTCGGATTTCCGGCGATGGGCATGCGGGGAGCGGCGCTTGGGTCGCTCGCGGCGGAGGCCGCGGCGTTTTTCTTCTTGACGGTTTATGTGTTGCGCGCTTTCGAGAGTAAGCATTACAGACTGTTTCGCGTTCACGGCCTCGAGCGGAGAACGTTGCGGTTGCTTGGCCGTCTCTCCATGCCCATCGTGGTACAGAATTCGCTGGAGACGCTGCGATGGCTGGCGTTTTTCCTGATTTTCGAGCGAGTGAGCGAAGCTGCGCTGGCGATCGCCAACATCGTTTACACGTGTTACGTGGTCTTTTGGATTCCCACGGAAGGATTCGCGGAGACTTCCTGTTCGATGGTCAGCCGGTTCGTGGGAAGAAATCAGCCGGAACGAATCGGGGCGCTTCTTCGTGACGCGATCGGCGGGGCGCTGGTGGCGACCTTTCCGTTTCTCGTGCTGGCCTTGCTGATGCCCCGTTGGTTCTTTACATTGTTCGCGCCGGAATGGGTTCTTCTCTCGGATGGAAGCGCAAGTCTTCGCGTCGTGGCGCTGGCGATGCTGATTGTGATTCCCGGGGAAATGTGGTTCGTCGCCGTCACCGGGACGGGGGACACGGCTGCGGCGCTGGGCATCGAGCTCGTCCTCACGGGAACGATGCTGGGCATCGCTTACCTGACCGCTATCCCGCTAGCCTGGCCCGTCGAGCTGGTATGGCTTTCTTTGCCGATCGCCTGGCTGGTCTGCCTGGTGATTTCGTATACGTGGATGAAATCCAGGATGTGGCAGAGATTGCAAATTTGAAATTGTCGCGATTCGCGGCGCTTGCTTGTCGTTGACATACGTTCAAACCAAGGCCAATGGAAAGGGCTCGTTCCCCTTGACATTCTACTAGAAGCGCATTACTCTCCCACCTAGAATGACTACTAAAGAAGAAAAAGAGCGCATTGAACTGTTGCAAGGGACGCTGGACCTGCTGATTCTTCGCACGCTGCTGCTGGGGCCCGAGCACGGCCACGCCATCGCCAAAGCCATCGAATTCAATTCCGACGATGTCTTGCAAGTCGAACAGGGGTCGCTTTATCCAGCGCTGTACCGGTTGATCAAGCGCGGATGGATTTCATTCGAAGAAGGCACTTCAGAAAACAATCGCCGGGCCAAGTTCTATCGTCTTACTGCGAAAGGCCGGCGGCAACTGACGCTTGAGACCGGCAAATGGGAGAAACTAGCCGGAGCGATCGCGCGGATTCTCCGCCCGGCAAAGCAGGGAGGCAAATCATGAGCCGCCGCAAACGCGTGTTGGAAGACCTCGATCAGGATATCCGCGACCACATTGAAAGAGAGACCCAGGACAACATCGAGCGCGGCATGCGGCCGGAGGAAGCGCGTTACGCGGCCGTGAGGAAGTTTGGGAACGTAACGCTCGTCAAAGAAGAGACTCGGGAGGTGTGGATCAGCGTTTGGCTAGAGCAGCTTTGGCAGGACATTCGCTATGGGCTTCGCATGCTTACGAAATCTCCAGGCTTTGCGGCGGTGGCCATTCTTACGCTGGCATTGGGCATCGGCGCAAACACGGCTATTTTCAGCCTGATCGACGCGGTAATGCTGCGGTCACTCCCCGTCGAGGATCCTTCGCAGTTGGTCCTGCTCAAATGGGGTGCGCGCAACGCGCCGAACATTCACGAGTACATGTCTTCAGGCGACTGTCCAACCGATTTAAGCTTCGCGGCTCGCAATCCGTCAGGGTGCTCGTTCTCCGAACCGATATTCCGGGAAATCGCGCAGACGAATTTATTTTCAGGGACGGCCGCGTTCGCTAACTCTGGCAGGCTGAACTTGTCAGGGAACGGCCCTGCAACGGTTCTCAACGGCCAGCTCGTTTCGGGAGACTTCTTCCGTACGATGGGCGTGAAAGCGGCAGTGGGCCGCGTATTTGAGTCCAGCGACGATTCGCCGTCCGCGGCGCCGGTGGCCGTTTTGAATTACGGCTACTGGCAGAGCGCCTTCGGCGGCTCGCACGACATCGTCGGCCGCACGATTGAACTGAATAATGTTCCGTTCACGATTATTGGAGTCGCTGAGCAGCGATTCACGGGAGTCACGCCGGGCAGCGATTACGACGTTTGGCTGCCGCTCTGCGACGCACAAAGCATTACCGATCCCATGCGCTGGGAAAACCGCCAGAGCGATGTTAGTTACTGGTGGCTTACGATTCTCGCTCGCCTGCAACCCGAAACACAGGTCGCTCAAGCGCAGGCAGCGGTGAGCGGTCTGTTCCGCAACGAAATGCTGCACGGGGCCGTTCCGCTATTCCACAGTGGCGGAATGGCGGGACCGCCTGGGCCACGACGAGGAGCACCGACAGGTGGCGGCGGGGGAGTTCTGCGCCAAATGGTCATCGATGGAACACCAGCAACGGCAGGCGGTAACGCCGCGGCGTCACCACCGGTTACGGGACAGGGCCGGGCTGAAGCTCGTCGCGATGCGCCTTTTGGTCCCATGCCGCAATCCGCCGGGAATAAACCGGCCATCTTGCGAGCGCCGCAAGCAGGAGCGCCGCCGGGCCCGCGCTCATCGGAAATGGCCGGCGAACCAAAGACGTTATCCACGGCCGCCGACAATCCGGAAGTAAAGCTTGTGCCGGCGCAAAGCGGTTTGGTTGGACAGCGCAGCCAATACTCCGACCCCTTGTATGTTCTAATGCTCGCCGTCGGAATTATTTTGCTGATTGCTTGCGCGAACG
This sequence comes from Acidobacteriota bacterium, assembly GCA_003225315.1. Classification (GTDB taxonomy): domain Bacteria; phylum Acidobacteriota; class Terriglobia; order Acidiferrales; family UBA7541; genus Acidiferrum. The sequence goes on along the minus strand of QHZD01000019.1, from coordinate 256,789 downwards.
TCGCCGGACTGATGCTGGCGCGAGTCGCTGCCCGGCAAAAGGAAATGGCCGTGCGACTGGCTCTGGGGGCGGGGCGTGCGCGCGTGGTGCGGCAGCTTTTGACAGAAAGCGTAATGCTCTCGGTGCTCGGCGGCACGTCAGGGGTTCTGTTCGCGTATTGGGGAGCACACGCGATCCTTTCGTTTGTATCGAGCAATCAGACCCGTCCATTAGGGTTTGCGACGGGTGTCGACGTGCGCGTCCTCGGGTTCACCGTTGCGGTTTCGCTGCTCACGGGAATTTTTTTCGGCATCGCACCGGCTTTTCGCAGTGTGCGTGTGAACTTGACGCCGGCGCTCAAGGAGGGTGAGGGAAGCTCGACGAGTTCGGGACATGCGGGCGGAAAATGGTTCAGCATCGGCAATGCGCTGGTGGTGGCACAAGTTGCGTTGGCAATTGTTGTGCTGGTGGGCGCCGGACTTCTCGTGCGCACGCTGGCCAACCTTCGGAGCATCGACGTTGGTTTCGATTCGCACAACATTTTGATTTTCGGAATTGACCCGACGCTAATCGGTTACAAGGGACCCCAGGTGGACAGCTTCTATCGCGACTTGCAGGGCAGGCTATCGGAAACGCCGGGAGTAAAGTCCGCGAGCTATTCGATGATGCCGCTGTTGAGTAATGGATTGATGGTGACCAGCTTCCACTGGCCGGGCACTCCGCAGGATCAAGAATCCGAAGCGGACGCACTCGGCGTCGGGCCGAATTTCTTTGAAACGCTGCACATTCCATTTCTAGCTGGCCGGGGATTCCATGCTTCGGATTTTAAGGTGGCCGCTGCGAACATGGGAGCAACTCCAACCTTGGCGCCGACTCCAGCGATCGTGAATCAGGCGTTCGTCGAGAAATACCTCGGCAAGGAAAATCCGCTCGGGAAACAATTCGGCCAATCGGAGGCGGATGCGAACCGACTGAGGAGTCCGGGTTACGAAATCATCGGCGTAGTGCGCGATGCTAAATACAACAGCCTAAGGCGAGAGATTCACGCCATGATGTACCACCCGCAAAGCGCCGGAGGAGCTTCATTTGAATTGCGCACGGCGGCCGATCCCCAGGCCCTTCTTCCCGCCGTACGCGAAGTCGTGGCGCAAGTAAACACGAATCTGCCGCTTTTCAACGTGACCACAGAATCGCAGCAAATCGACCGGTTGCTGTTTCAGGAGCGGCTGGTCGCGCGGCTGGCCGGCTTCTTTGGCTTGTTGGCGCTGGTGCTGGCGTGCGTGGGATTGTACGGACTGCTTTCGTATGAAGTCTCGCGGCGCACGCGCGAAATCGGAATTCGCATGGCCCTTGGCGCGGAGCCGCGAAGCGTGCTGAAGCTGGTATTACGGACGGGAATTGTACTTGCGGTCGTCGGAGCCATCCTGGGCATCGCCGTAGCGCTGGGCGTAATGCGCTACCTGGCCGCGATGCTCTACGATATCCATGCCAACGATCCGCTAACAATAATCGCCGTGGCAGTGCTGCTGACGCTGGTGACGCTCGCCGCATGTTACATTCCCGCGCGCAGGGCAACGCGTGTTGACCCGCTCGTCGCTCTGAGATACGAATAGCGCGAATTGACGGTGCTCGAAGCGTCGCCTATACTGAGAATTCGAGTTGCAGGGTGGATTCTCGCCTGATTGGCCTCTATAGACAATGAACGCCTGGCTTGGACGTACCCGCAGACCAGGCGTATGCCGCCGAGACCCGCAACCGTTTCATCACGAAACTGAAAGTTGTCCCGGGAAAGGACTGCTGTATGGCTGAAGCAACGTGCCGCCGCGAGCTGGAATTGGAGATTCCCGCCGAAGAAGTAACAAAAAAGATTGAGAGCGTGGCAAAGGAATTCGCACGGCTGGCGAACGTGCCGGGATTCCGGCGCGGCAAAGCTCCAGTTTCGCTGATCCGGCGGAAATTCGCGGAGGACATCAAGGGAGAAGTGCTGCAATCGCTGGTGCCGGAGCGCGTGGAAAAAGCGGTGGCCGAACAGAAATTGATGCCCGTTTCGCAGCCGCAAGTGGACAAGCTCGATTTCAACGAGGGGCAGCCGCTGAAGTTTCGCGCGGTGTTTGAAGTGCTGCCGGAGTTCGTGCTAGGCGATTACAAGAGCCTGGCGTTCGAAATGCCCACGATGGACATCACGGACGCGGACGTGACGAAGACGCTTGAGGAGATGCGCGAGCGGGCGGCGGCGTTTGCGCCGGTGGAAGGGCGGGCAATTCAAGATGGCGACTTTGCCCAGGTGAAATTGCTGGGCACACCGGAAGGCGGAGGCGATCCGCTACAGGCGGAAAGCGTGCTCTGCCACATCGGCGCGGAAGAAACGATGGAGCCGTTCAACACGAATTTAAGAGGCGCGAACGCGGGTGACCATAAGAATTTCGACGCGGAGTATCCGGCAGACTATCCGGACCCGAAACTGGCGGGCAAGAAGTATAACTACGCCGTGAAAGTCCTTGGCATCAAGACCAAGAAACTGCCGGAAATAAATGACGAATTCGCGAAAGATGTGAGCGACGCGACTTCCCTGGACGAACTAAAGAAGAAGGTTCGCGAAGGCCTGGAGCATCAGCGCGACCACAAGCACAAGGAATTGCTGCACGAGAAAGTCCTGGCGGAAAATGTAAAGCAGCACGACTTCCCTGTACCCGAAGCGCTGGTCGAACATCAAATGGACGTGCGCCTGGAGCGTGTGGTGCGGTCGCTGGCGGCGCAAGGTGTTGATCCGCGGGCCGTGAACGTGGACTGGGTAACTCTGAGGAAGCGGCAGCAAGAGCGCGCCAAGGATGATGTGAAGGCAGAACTGATTATCGACCGCGTCGCGACGGCGGAAAACATTGACGTCACCGACGAAGAGCTCACACATGAACTCGAACACATGGCGGGACACAGTAACGAATCAGCGGAAGCGCTTCGCGCTCGTTTGACAAAGCAAGGAACGCTCGATAGGATGAAAGCCAAGCTGCGCAGCGACAAGACACTCGATTGGCTGGCGCAGAACGCCAAAATCAAGACCGTTGCGGCAGCGAATGCGGCGACGGATGCAAAGTGAAACACCCCGGCCCAGTGCCAGCGACATTTACCCAATGAAAAATTTCGAAGAACCAGAGTATCGCGGTACAACGCTCGTACCGATGGTGGTGGAACAGACCAGCCGCGGCGAACGCGCCTACGACATTTATTCCCGGCTCCTGAAGGAGCACATCATTTTTATTGGCACGCCGATAGACGATCACGTCGCCAACCTGGCGACGGCGCAAATGCTCTTCCTGCAGGCGGAAGATCCCGAAAAAGACATTCAGCTGTACATCAATTCGCCGGGCGGTTCGATCACCGCGGGATTCGCGATTTACGACACGATGCAATTCGTGAAGCCGGACGTGGTGACGACTTGCGTGGGACAAGCTGCTTCGATTGCCGCGGTGTTGCTGGCGGGCGGAGCGCCGAAAAAGCGGTTTGCGCTGCCGAATGCGCGCATCCTGATTCACCAGCCGTGGATGAGCGGCCTCGGCGGCCAGGCGACGGATATCGATTTACACGCAAAAGAGATTCTGCGCATGCGCACGACGATCAATACCCTGCTTGCCAAGCACAGCGGGCAGCCGGTGGACCGCATTGAGAAAGATGTCGACCGCGACTACATCATGAATCCCGAGCAAGCCAAAGAATACGGGATGATCGACGAGATTATTTTCAAGCACCGCTAGTTTCGCGCGGCGGAGTGCTTTGCGGCTTGAAGCGGGGAATTCACAGGGGTTCCAAAAGGTTAGCAACCCATCGACTTTCTCTTTTGTTCCGGGGAATAATCGGCCTAGAATAGTGGCTAGAGACTCCGTCAAAGCTCAGCGGAGACGAGGCCTTCATACCAGTGAAGAAATTTAACCCAGACGAACCGCTGCGCTGCTCCTTTTGCCACAAGACACAGGAGCAGGTCGAAAAGCTGATCAGTTCGCCTTCGGACTATCCACGCGCGTACATCTGCAACGAGTGTGTGGGCGTTTGCCAAACGATTCTGGAAGATGAGAAACGTGAACAGGCCGCCGCGCCGACGAAGCGGCTTCCACGCCCGCCGGAGATCAAGCAATTCCTGGATGGCTACGTTATCGGGCAGGACCGCACGAAGAAGAAACTGGCGGTCGCGGTTTACAACCACTACAAACGGATTTTCCTGAACAAGCAGCCGGGCGATATTGAATTGAGCAAGTCGAACATTTTGTTGATCGGGCCGACCGGTACGGGCAAGACTCTGCTGGCGCAGACGCTCTCGCGCATGCTCGACGTTCCTTTCGCAATAGTCGATGCCACCACGCTTACCGAAGCAGGCTATGTAGGCGAAGACGTCGAAAACATTATTTTGAAGCTCCTGCAAGCGGCCGACGGCGACGTGCAGAAGGCCCAGCAAGGCATCATTTATATCGATGAGATCGACAAGATCGCCAAGAAGGATGAGAACCCTTCGATCACGCGCGATGTTTCCGGTGAAGGCGTGCAGCAGGCGCTGCTGAAAATTCTGGAAGGCACGGTGGCCAATGTGCCTCCGCAGGGCGGGCGCAAACATCCGCATCAGGAATTCACGCCGGTGGACACGACAAACATTCTTTTTATTTGCGGCGGAGCCTTCGTGGGCCTCGAGAAAATCATCGAGAAGCGCGCCGGACGGCGTTCGCTGGGTTTCCACACTGATGCCGCGCCGACCACGCCGCAGCGCCGCAACACGGAACTGCTGGAGCAAGTGCAACCGGGTGATTTGATTCGCTACGGCCTGATCCCCGAGTTTGTGGGCCGCCTGCCGGTCGCCGGCGTCATGAACGATCTGGACAAGGGCGCGTTAATGAAGATTTTGACGGAGCCGAAGAACGCGCTGCTGAAGCAGTACCAGCGCCTGTTCGAATTCGAGAACGTGCGCCTGCGGTTTACGGACGACGCGCTCGAGACCGTGGCGGAGTTAGCACTTCAGCGCAAAGTCGGCGCGCGCGGCTTGCGTATGATTCTCGAAGACCTCATGCTGGAACTGATGTACCACCTGCCTATGCAGCGCAAGGTGCGCGATTTTGTGGTTACGGCGGACATGGTCCGCACGCGCGAGATCAATTGGAGTTTGCTCGAGAAGGCCGGATAAGCCGCTCGCTCGAATTTTACGATACGGCCTTCCCGGCGCCGCATGCGCAGAACCCAGGGGACTGAATGTTTACTCGCGAAAAACAGGAAATGAAGCGCGTGCCCATGATGCCGGTGCGCGACATGGTCATCTTTCCGCAGCAGATGACCCCGTTTATCGTCGGCCGCGAAGCGAGCGTGCGGGCGCTGGAAGAAGCGCTGGCCGGCGACAAGAAGATTTTTCTATCCACACAGCACGATGCTTCGGTCGATGATCCCAAGCCGGAAGAAATCTACGCGGTGGGGACGCTCGCCAACATCGTGCAGAGCGTCAAGCTTCCCGATGGCAATATCAAAGTCTTGGTGGAAGGCGTGGAGCGCGCCCGCGCGCTTTCGATCGCCACCGAAGAAGGTTTCTTCCGGGCCACCGTTCGGCTGCTTGGCGCGCGCGTCGAGCCTTCGCCACAAGTTGATCAAACGGTCCAAAAAATTACCGGGCTTTACGAACAGTTCATCAAGCTTTCGCAGAGCCTGAATTACGACACGATGATCGCCGCAGCGCGCGTGGATGACCCGGCGCGCCTCTCGGACACGATCGCCGCGAATCTGCAATTGCCGGTGGACGAAAAGCAGGATTTGCTGGAGACGGTCGATCCGGTTGAGCGGCTGAATCGCATCGGCGACATCCTGGAAATCGAGCTTGAAAAGCTGAACGTCGACCGCAACATCAACACGCGCGTGAAGCGCCAGATGGAGCGCGCGCAAAAAGAGTACTACCTGAACGAAAAGCTGAAGGCCATTCAGAAAGAACTGGGACGCGGTGAAAAAAGCGAAATCGACGAGCTGAAAAAGAAAATCGATACCGCGGGAATGTCCAAGGAAGTCCATGAGAAAGCCATCCAGGAGCTGAAGCGCCTGGAACTGATGCCTCCGATGTCCGCGGAGTCCACGGTCAGCCGAAATTACCTGGATTGGCTGCTCGCAGTGCCTTGGAAGAAAAAATCGAAAGAAATTCGCGATATCAAAGCCGCGGAAAAGATTCTGAACGAAGAGCACTACGGCCTCGAGAAAGTCAAAGAGCGCATCCTGGAATTCCTGGCTGTCCGGCAGTTGGTGAAGAATCCAAAAGGCTCAATTCTCTGCTTCGTTGGCCCTCCGGGCGTTGGCAAGACTTCGCTGGCCATGTCCATTGGGCATGCGACTGGGCGCAAGTTTGTGCGCGTATCGCTTGGCGGCGTGCGGGATGAAGCCGAAATTCGCGGGCATCGCCGAACCTATATCGGCGCCCTGCCCGGCCAGATCATCCAGATGATGAAAAAGGCCGGGACGGTGAACCCGATTTTCGTGCTGGACGAAGTGGACAAAATGTCCACGGACTTCCGCGGCGATCCATCGGCGGCGTTGATGGAAGTGCTCGACCCGGAACTGAACAGCTCGTTTACGGACCACTACCTGGACGTGGAGTACGACCTTTCGAAAGTGATGTTCGTTTGCACCGCGAATGTGCTGCATACGATCCCGCAGCCGCTGCAAGACCGCATGGAGATCCTGCGGCTTCCCGGCTATACGGAGCAGGAAAAGTTGGAGATTGCCAAGCGTTTCTTGGTGAAGCGCGCGCGCGAAGCGACCGGGCTGACCGAGAAGAACCTCAAGTTCACGGATGAAGGGCTTCTCCACATCATCCGGCACTACACGCACGAGGCCGGAGTTCGCAGCCTAGAGCGCGAAATTCAGAACATCGCGCGAAAAATGGCGCGGAAAGTGGTTACCGACGGCGCGAGTTCGACCGTGGAAATCACGTCCACGAACGTGAACGACTTTCTGGGTGTGCTGAAGTACCGCGAATTTTGGCTCGAGAAGCAAAATGAAATCGGCTTGACCACCGGCCTTGCCTGGACTGAGGTGGGAGGCTCGGTGTTGGCTACGGAAGCCACGCTGATGGAAGGCAAAGGCCGCCTAACGCTCACCGGAAAACTTGGCGACGTAATGCAAGAGTCCGCGCAGGCAGCTATGAGTTACGTGCGTTCGCGCTCGAATCTGCTCGGACTGCCCAGGGATTTCTATCGCACGATTGACATTCACGTCCACGTGCCCGAAGGAGCCATCCCGAAGGACGGCCCTTCCGCGGGTATCACCATCTGCACGTCCATCGTGAGCGCGCTGACGAGAAATCCCGTGCGCCGTGACGTTACTATGACCGGCGAAATCACGCTGCGCGGCAAAGTGCTGCCCATCGGCGGCGTCAAAGAGAAGCTCCTGGCCGCCCACCGAATGGGCTTGCGTACGGTAGTGCTTCCGAAGGACAATGAGAAGGACCTAGCGGAAATCCCGCAGGAGATCCTCGCCACTCTTACGATGCATTTTGTAGAAACGATGGATGAAGTGCTGCAGATTGCGCTGGAGCGGCCAACGGTGCCGCTCGAGCATGCCGCAGTCGCGCCCGTAGCAGAACCGTTCGTAGCCGGCGCCGAGAAAGACAAGAGTTTGACCAACTAAGCAGCGTTGTTTTGGGCCCGGCCCTTCCCGCGAGTTGACACCGGCATGGCCGATGTTACGCTTGAGGAACTCTCTGGTTCGCCGCGTCCCCGGCGCTGCCTCCGGTTGCAGAAAGTCTGGTTTGCCTATCTCGGCAGGTTTTCGCGTCTTCGGTTATTGTGACCGCGGAGCGGTCGACGGCCAGTGCGGGGCGCCACCTCAAAAACAATCCGGATTCCCAGGGTCAATTTTCACAATCAAAGCTAAGGATATATGCCAAAAGAAACGAACGTTGAAGGAAGCAATCCGATGAGCATCAGTCTTGCCGAGCTGAAAGAAAAGAACATCACCGACCTCGCCAAGATCGCCAAGGACTTGAACATTCCCGGCGCCAGCGGCATGCGCAAGCAGGAGCTGATCTTCCAAATCCTCCGCGCGCAAACCGAAAAGAACGGATTGATTTTCTCCGAAGGCGTCCTCGAATGCCTGCCCGATGGGTTCGGATTCCTGCGCGCCCCGGAGTACAACTATCTTCCCGGGCCGGACGATATCTACGTTTCGCCGTCGCAGATCCGCAAGTTCGACCTGCGTACCGGCGACACCGTCTCCGGCCAGGTGCGCCCGCCAAAAGACGGCGAGCGCTATTTCGCGCTGATCAAAGTCGAGGCCGTCAATTTTGAGGACCCGGAAGTCGCGCGCAACAAGATTTTCTTCGATAACCTGACGCCGCTCTATCCCCAGGGCCGTTTGAAAATGGAAACGACCAAGGAGAATATGACCGGCCGCGTTCTTGATCTTCTCTGCCCAGTCGGCAAAGGCCAGCGCGGGCTGGTCAATGCCCCGCCACGCACCGGCAAGACCATGATGCTGCAAGCCATGGCCAACGCCGTAGCCACCAATCATCCGGAAGTCGCGCTGATCGTGCTGCTGATCGACGAACGCCCGGAAGAAGTCACGGACATGCAGCGTACGGTGAAAGGCGAGGTCATCAGTTCCACCTTTGACGAAGCGCCCCAGCGCCACATCCAGGTTGCCGAGATGGTTTTGGAAAAGGCCAAGCGTCTCGTGGAGCACAAGCGCGATGTCGTCGTGCTGCTGGACTCCATCACGCGCCTGGCGCGCGCCTACAACGCGGTAACGCCGCCCTCGGGCAAAGTGCTCTCCGGCGGTATTGATGCCAACGCGCTGCAGCGCCCGCGGCGCTTTTTCGCCGCTGCTCGTAACGTCGAAGAAGGCGGGTCTCTCACCATCATCGCCACGGCCCTGATCGATACCGGCAGCCGCATGGACGACGTCATTTTCGAAGAGTTCAAGGGTACCGGCAACATGGAAATCTATCTGGACCGCCGGCTCGCCGATAAGCGCGTTTTCCCGGCGATCGACATTCAACGCTCCGGCACCCGCAAGGACGAATTGCTTCTGCCGCCGGAGGAGTTGAGCCGCGTGTGGGTGTTGCGCAAGGTTTTGAGCCCGCTCTCTACAGTCGAGGCCATGGAGCTGCTGATTAGCCGGCTATCGAAGTCGAAAGCCAACATGGAGTTTTTGAGCTCGATGTCTGCCCCGGCCTGAGAAATTCTCAATCTTCTTATCTCACTTACCGCAAGGAAAAAACGCAGCGAATGCACACCCTGCCGCATCCTGTGGCGCCATGAGCGGCGTCGCTGCATTTTCTAGCGAGTAAGGCGTGGCAAGTTTTTAGTGCGCCGTTTGGGAATCCATCCATTGCTTCATGTGGGCTTCCAGCACGCTCAACGGAACAGCTCCATTTTCCAGCACGGCATCATGAAATTTGCGCACATCGAATTTCGCGGCGAGTTTCTTTTCTGCGTCGGCCCGTAATTCGCGAATCTTCATCTGCCCGATCTTGTAAGCGAGCGCTTGTCCCGGCCAGACGATATAGCGATCCACTTCGACGGTAATGTCCTGATCGGTCTTTCCGGTATTCTCGCGGAAGAAATCGATGGCCTGCTGCCGCGTCCAGCCCATGGAATGCATTCCGGTATCCACCACGAGCCGAACCGCGCGCCACATTTCGTAGCTGAGTTGCCCGAATTTTGAGTAGGGATCTTTGTATAGGCCAACGTCTTCGCCCAGGCCCTCCGAGTACAGGGCCCAGCCCTCGACGAACGCCGAGTAGCCGGAATGCTTTCGGAATTCCGGCTGCCCTTCCTGCTCCTGCGCGAGGGATATTTGCAAGTGATGCCCTGGGACCGATTCGTGCAGGGAAAGCGCTTCCATCTCCCATTTCGGCCGCGCGCGCAGGTTGTAGGTGTTCACGAAATAACAGCCGGGGCGGCCGGCGCTCGGGGCGCCCGGTTGGTAGTACGCGGTGGTTTGCGAAGGAGCTTTGAAATCAGGAATGACGCAAACGCCGTAGGGTAGGCGCGGCAGCTTTCCGAACAGGTGCGCAAGTTCCGGATCGACCTTCTTCGTGATGATGCGGTAGCCGTTGACCAGATCATCCGGCTGGTCATAGAAAAAACTCGGATCCGTCCGCAGAAATTCCGTGAAGTCATGGAAGCTGCCCTTGAATCCCGTCGAAGCGATGACTTTGCCCATTTCCGCGCGGATACGCTTCACTTCCGAGAGTCCAATCTCGTGAATCTGTTGCGACGTCAGATTCGTAGTGGTCTGCCAGCGCACGTGAAACGCATACGCGGCGGCGCCATTCGGCAACGCCGTCGCGGCAATGGATTCACGGCACGCCGGGATGTAAGTTTTCACAACGTAGTCATGCAATTTCTGAATTGCAGGAACAATCGCGCCGGAGTAAAGCTGTTTCGCGCGCTGCGTCAATCGAGCTTTTTCGCTTCCAGGAAACCCCGCGGGAAATTTACTGAACGGCTCCAGCAGAGGGCTCGCCAGTGCATCCGCGGGAATCAGGCCGGCAATCTGCTTGGGCACATCACGCAGCATGAGTTTCGGCGGCGAGTATCCCCGCCTTAATCCTCCGCGCAACAGTTCGATGTTCTGCTCGACGTTTTTCGGCAGCGCTTCGAGCCGCGCCAGAATATCTTCGTAGTCCGCAACCGTCTGATGCGGCATCGTCGCCAGCGTCGCCGGCATTCCCTGCTGGATTCCCCCCATCTGCGTCATCGGCATCCACAGGTTATGCGGGATCACACCGTGGAACGGCATGGGGTCGTCGCCATACTGCAATCCCTCTTCCGCGGTTTCCAGCCGCTCCCGGTAAAGGTCGTAGTTGAGTTGCTCGCCGGCGGGAAGCGCATCACGCGAAATGGACTTCAGCTTCGTGAGGCTCTCGTGCAGATGACGGGTTTTCGCCTCGATGCCCTCTTGCGAATCGTCGCTCCACCGGCGGTTCTGCCCGGGAAATCCGGCGGAGGTCGCCATTTCGGGATATTCCTCCATCCATTGTTTCCAATCTTCGTCGAGATACTCGCGCAATTTTCGCGCTGCTTCTGTTGGGCCGGAACTTGTCTGCGCAAATGCCAACAGAGGCATCACAAAAGGCGCGCAGCCGGCGGAAAATGCCAGCATCAGCAAAGTCCGAATCATGGTTTCCCTCCGGCGGCTCCCGCCAATTCTTTTTCGCGTTCCTGGGCGAGCATGACGATCAATCGCGCGGTTTCTTCGATGCCCATTGCAGTGTTGTCCACAAGCACGGCATCGGCGGCGCGTACGAGCGGGGAAACTTTGCGCTCGCGATCGCGCCTGTCGCGCTCAATCACTTCGTCGAAAACTTCCGGGAGCGTAATCCGGTCGCCTTTTTCCTGGTGCTCTTTCCAGCGGCGCTCCGCGCGCACTTCCGGCGAAGCGTCCAGAAAAATCTTCAGCTCGGCTTTGGGGAACACTACGGTGCCGATGTCGCGCCCTTCCATCACGATCCCGCCGCCAGCGCCGGCGCGTTGCTGTTCGGCGACAAGCACTTGGCGTACTTTTGCAATCGTTGCGAGCCGCGAAGCCGCCTGCGCTACCTCGCTCGTCCTAATCTCGCGAGTGACGTCAGCACCATCCAGGAAAACACAATTTTTCGCGCCAACTGCTTCGTGCTCTGCTGTGGGAGCGCGAAGCTCGATGTGTGTTTGGTTGGCGAGCGCCACGAGCCGTGCTTCATCGTCCAAGGGGATGCCCTGTCGCAGAGCCTTCAGCCCAAGCGCGCGGTACATCGCGCCGCTGTCCAAATACAAATACCCGAGCATCGCTGCAACGCGTCGCGCCACACTGCTTTTGCCCGATCCTGCGGGACCGTCGATGGCGATCGTGAGTTTGGACATTCTTAGCAGCACAGCGACTCTTGGCTGTGTGATTCTACTTTGAGTCACGCGCAAATCGTGCACAGGCTAGAGTGCCTGTGCTACTCAGAATCCCATGATGTTGTAACCGCAATCGACGAAGATGGTCTCGCCGGTAATGCCCGAGCCCGCTTCCGAAAGCAGAAATGCAGCGGTCGCGCCGACTTCTGCGGCATCGATGTTGCGTTTCAGCGGGGCGCGCTCCAATTGGGTTTTGAGCATGTCGCCGAAGTTTGAGATTCCCCGCGCCGCCAGCGTTTTGATGGGCCCTGCGGAAATAGCGTTGACGCGGACGGCCTTCGGCCCAAGATCGTTCGCTAGATAGCGGACCGTCGCTTCCAGCGCCGCTTTCGCCACGCCCATGACGTTGTAGTTCGGAACCACTTTCTCGGAGCCGTAGTAGGTCAGCGTGACCATCGCACCGCCGGCAGTCATGAGCGGCGCGGCGCCGCGCGCTACGGCAATCAGCGAGTAGACGCTGATGTCGTGTGCGATGCGAAACCCTTCGCGCGTCGTGTTCAGAAAAGGATTCTTCAGCTCCTCCGGCGGAGCAAACCCCACGCTGTGCACCAGGCCGTGCAGAACGCCGTATCGCGACTTCAGTTGATCGAACAATCGCGAGATCTCATCGTCTTTCGTAACGTCGCACATGAATCCCGCGGCGCCCGGCATCTCCGCGATCAAATCCTTGGCTTCAAGCTCCAGCCGCTCGTTCTGGTAGGTAATCCCCAGCCGCCAGCCGGCTTGGTGCAATTTCTGGGCGATGGCCCAGGCGATGCTGCGCTTATTCGCCAGGCCGAAGATCACTGCGGTCTTTTGCGAATCGCTCATTCAGTGAGTCTCCCGATGACCGGACTAAGGCCCGGCACCTGCAAAAGTCAGATTCTGTGAAACGCCTTTTCAATTTCTTTGATGGAATAGCGCAAGACAACCGGCCGGCCGTGCGGACAGCTCATCGGACAATCCGTTTTTGCCAGGGCGTCGAGCAGCCATTCCATTTTCGCTTGCTCCAGCGGCATGTTCACTTTGATGGCCGCATGGCACGCCGTGGATGCCGCGATTTTCGCTTGCAACGTTTCGATGGAAATCGCGGCGTTCTCGCGCTCGATGCCGTCGAGAATCTCTCGCAGCAGTTTCTCGGCGTCGGGAGCGATCACACCAGCGGGCACGGCCTGGATGGCCACGCTCTTTGGCCCCATGAGTTCGACCTCGAAACCGTTCGCGGACAGCTCCTCGGCGATTTTTTCAAAGGTGACGATTTGCCGGGGCGAGAGTTCAATGACCAGCGGCATAAGCATTCGCTGGGCTTCGATTTTTCCAGCACGGCGCGCTTCGAGGTGCTGTTCGAAGAGCACGCGCTCGTGGGCCACGTGCTGATCGATGAGCCAGAGGCCTTCGCCGTTCACGGCGACGATAAAGCTCGCGCTGACTTGCCCCAGAGGCTTGAGGTCCGCAATTTGTTCGGGACGCGGCAGGCTTGCGGGAGCATCCGCGTTCGGCGCTGCAAGATTCGCGGCCCAATTTCCGGCGCTAGAAATTTGCACCGGCGCGACAGCCTGGCCAAGTGAAGTTCCCGATGTAAATGGAATCCGCTGCTCGACCGGCCGCATCGGCGCGCCGGTGAGATCGAATCCTCCGCCTGAACCGAAGTCCGAGCCGACGCCGGAGCCTACGCCGATTTCTTCCATCGAAGGAATGATCGCGCGCGGTACGCCCGATTCCACAGGAGCGGGCGCGATTCCGCCGGACAATTCTCCGTTCCCGCCGCCGGCCGTCTGCGGCGCGGCAGCAGCGGCGGCAAAACTGGCGATCGGCCGCGCGCCCATCAGCGCCTGGCGAATCGCATCGCGCGTGAAATCATGAACGAATTGCGAGCGCCGGAAGCGCACTTCGATTTTTGCGGGATGCACGTTGACGTCAACTTCTTCGTAGGGCATCTCCAGGAAAAGCAGCGTGGCGGGAAAAACGGTCGGCGGCAGAATGTTGCGGTAGGCTTCGTGAATCGCGTGCAAAATCAGCCGGTCGCGCACCAGGCGGCGATTCACGAAAATGTAGATGCCGTTGCGATTCACACGCTGGATGTCGGGCCGCGAAGTAAAGCCACTAACGGTCAGCGAAGCTTTTTCTTCTTCAGGTTCGAGTTCCGGCTCGGTGATTGCGGCGCGGAAGGACGCGGAGGCTACGGGAATTTCGACCAGTTCTTCCAGCGCTTGCCGGCCGAACAGTTGATACACGCGGTCAGCAAGTTTTTCCGCAGGCGGGCAATTGATGATTTCCTGCGTCGGGGTGCTCAGAATGAATTGCTTCGCGGGATTCGCCAGCGCGTAGTGCGTGACCAACGAAGCGATGTGGCCCAGCTCCGTCGTATCGGACTTGAGAAATTTTCGGCGCGCGGGAACACAATAGAAAATATCGGCGACGCTGACGGTAGTTCCGGCGGGCAATCCCGCGGGCTTTACTCCCATGAGTTTGCCGCCAGCGAATTCGATGCGCGTGCCCTCAGGTTCCGCTTCGTCGCGGGTTTCCAGCAACAATCGCGAAACCGCGGCGATGGTCGGCAGCGCTTCGCCGCGAAAACCCAGCGTGGCGATGGAAAGCAGATCGTCGGCGGACTTGAGCTTGCTCGTGGCGTGACGTTCGAAGGCCAGCAGCGCGTCGTCGTGCGACATCCCGTGGCCGTCGTCGATCACGCGGATCATGCGCTTGCCGCCGACTTCCACTTCGACGCGAATCGTCTTCGCGCCAGCATCGATGGCATTTTCGAGCAGCTCTTTGACGACAGAAGCCGGCCGCTCGACAACTTCGCCCGCGGCGATTTTGTTCGCCACCGCCTCCGGCAATATGCGTATGCGGCTCATTTGGTCCCTTGATTCCCACGAGCATTATAGCGATGAATCGACCGAATCACTTGCGCCAGATGGATTGGGGACCAGGCAAGGGCCGGTATGAGTCCGAAGGTCGATACGATAATCACAACCGGCCAACTATGTTCGTCTCGTGGCCCAATGAAGAGTGATGCGACCGCTGCAACCACAAATCCTCCCCAGATCCCAACAGCAAGAGGCGGGAGAAAGAATCTTAGCTTCCTAAACAGAGGAAGCTCCGGCCATTCACTGGAGCCGTCGTCGAAAATCTGTCCGCAGTTCTTGCAAACGCGCTTCCCAGTACCGAGCCAGACATTTCTAGGCCAGAAATCTCTCCGAAAAACCTGACTGCAGTGAGGACACTTGTAGGCCGTCCATCGTAGAAAGATTAAGAGTCGTAGATAGCCAGGTAGAAATCCAAGAAGAGCAAACGGATTTTGATCCTCATGAATTGCCTTCGGATATCTTGTATGATGGTCGACGCCTTTGCGACTCATATCACTCGGCGGCTTTTTTCTTCTGCTTGATGGCAAGGCCAAGGTCGTCGAGTTGGGCGGCATCCACTTCGCTGGGCGAATCGGCCATCAGATCTTGGGCGGCGGTGGTTTTCGCGAAGGCGATGACTTCGCGAATGGATTTTTCACCGGCGAGGAGCATGACCACGCGATCGATGCCGAGCGCGATGCCGCCGTGCGGTGGCGTGCCGTAGGTCAGAGCGTCGAGAAAAAACCCAAAGCGTCGGCGCAATTGTTCTTCGGACAAGCCCAGCGCTTTGAAGAGGCGCTCCTGAATGTCCTGGCGGTGGATTCGGATGCTGCCGGAGCCAAGCTCGTACCCGTTCAGAACAAGGTCGTAGCCTTTCGAGCGCACTTCCCAGGGCGCGGATTCGAGCTTTTCCAGGTCTTCATCAACGATGCCGGTGAAGGGGTGCTGCGCGCTGACCCAGGTTTTGTCTGTTTCGCTCCACTCGAACAACGGAAAGCCGGTGAGCCACAGGAATTTCCACTGGGATTTGTCAATCACGCCGAGCGCTTCGCCAAGCTGCAAGCGCAACTGGCCGGCGATCAGCGCGGCGGCTTCGGTGCCTCTGATTTGCTCTTTGGCGGAAACGGCGACAACGAGATCGCCGGGTTTCGCGCTGCAAGCCTCGGCGAACTTCTTCACATTTTCCGGGCCGATCAATTTCTCGACGGTGGAGGTGAGGCCTTCGGGCGCGACTTTCACAAAATAGGCGCCGCGCGCTTTGAGCGTTTTTGCCTTTTCCGTCAAATCGTCCAGTTGCTTGCGCGAATAGCTTGCCGCGCCGGGAGCGGCGAGCGCGAAGACACTGCCTTCGATTTGGAGTTTTTGCCTGGCCTCATCCGGAAAGCAGTGCGTCGCTTCGTGAAGTTCCATGCCAAAACGCAGGTCGGGCTTGTCGCTGCCGTATTTGCGAATGACGTCTTTGTATTGCATGTGCGGAAACGGCGCTTCGGCCTTGATTCCGGCGACGGCGCAGGCGCGCACCATCACTTGCTCGATCACGTGAAAAATATCTTCCTGACGCGGGAAAGACATCTCCAGGTCGAGCTGCGTGAATTCCAGCTGGCGGTCGGCGCGCAAATCTTCGTCGCGAAAGCACTTCACAATCTGAAAATATTTGTCCAGTCCGGCGATCATCAGAATTTGCTTGAAGATTTGAGGCGACTGCGGCAATGCGTAAAACTGCCCGTGATGAATCCTGCTGGGCACAAGAAAATCGCGCGCGCCCTCCGGCGTCGAGCGCGTGAGCATGGGCGTCTCCACTTCGACAAAGCCCATCTCGTCCATCACTTTGCGAATTTCCAGGATGATTTTATGGCGCAGCGCGAGATTGCGGTGCGGCTTCGGGCGGCGCAGGTCGAGATAGCGAAAGCGCAGGCGCGTTTCTTCCGCGGCGTTGATTTCGTCTTCGATGGGGAACGGCGGCGTCTTGGAGTTGTTGAGAATGTGCAGCTTCGATGCAACCAGCTCGACTTCCCCGCTGGCCAATTCCGGATTGGCTTTTTGGCGCTTGAGGACTTTGCCTTCCACGGCGACGACGAATTCGCCGCGCGCTTGCTCGGCTTTGGCGTGCGCCGCGGGCTGCGTCTCCTTGTTGAAAACCACCTGCACGATGCCAGTGCGGTCGCGCACATCAAGAAAAAGCAAATTGCCAAGGTCGCGGCGCCGCGCTACCCAGCCCATGACAATGGCATCGCGGCCTTCGTCCTTGGCGCGCAATTCGCCGCAGTAGTGTGTGCGCTTCAGGTTGCCAAGAAAATCCAGCACGTCTCTTCACCCTGTAGCTCAGGCCTTCAGGCCTGAGGAAGTTTACTTTCGCTATGCTGCAAAATCTCCAGAGAAAAGGCCTCACCCCTGAAGGGGTGAGCTACAGATGCTTCTTCAGATGTTCCAGCAAATCGGGCTCAGTGAACTTTGCTTGCGCGCCGTCGGCCAGCGTCTTTAGCGTCCACAAGCCTTCGGACACTTCATTGTCGCCGAGGATCAGCGCGTACTTCGCGCCGAGTTTGTCCGCTTGGCCGAGGGCTTTGCCGAATTTTTGCTCCACCGGCGGAAGCTCCACGCTGAATCCTGCCTTGCGCAAATCTTTCGCTGCGCGGATGGCTGTCGCTTGCGCGCGCTCGCCCATCCACGCGATGTATACGTCACGGCCTTGCTGAACAGGCGCTTTCCCGCTTTCCTGCAGCGACAAGATCAAGCGGTCTTCGCCGATGGCAAAGCCGATGCCCTTGGTTGGCGGCCCGCCCAGCAATTCTACCAGCCCGTCGTAGCGACCGCCGCCGCACACGGCATTTTGCGAGCCGAGTCCCTTCGCCGTGATTTCAAACGTCGTGCGCATGTAATAGTCAAGGCCACGCACGAGCCGCCAATTCTCGCGGTAGATTACGCCGCGCATTTTGAGCTGATGCTTTACGGCGGCGTAGTGCGCGGCGCACTCTTCGCAGAGGTGATCGGCGATGTGCGGCAGCGTGGCGATGATGGGCTGCTCGCTTTCGAGTTTGGAATCGAGAACGCGCAGCGGATTCGTTTCGATGCGCCGCTGGCTGTCCGGGCCGAGCTTGTCCTTCACTTTCAGGAGCGCGGCGCGCAGCTGTTCAACATATTTGGGGCGGCATTCGCGGCAGCCGATCGAATTAATATCGAGCTGAACGCCCTGCAATTCCAGGCGGTCGAAAAACGTCATCACCATTTCGATGACTTCGGCGTCGATGGCCGGAGCGTCGCTGCCGCCCAGTACCTCCGCGCCAATCTGATAAAACTGCCGGTAGCGTCCTTTCTGCGGCCGTTCGCGCCGGAACATCGGCCCCATGTAGTAGAGCTTCACCGGCTGGGGGAGTTGCTGCATGTTGTGTTCGATGTAAGCGCGGCAAACGCTGGCTGTGGCCTCTGGCCGGAGCGTGAGCGACTCTCCGAATTCAAAAAAGCCCAGAATGGTCTCAATTCGTTCCTTCGATCTCGTCAGCTCACTATCTAATCCCTCAGCGGGGCCAAGCTTGAGGAGCTGTTGAAATTTCGATACTTCATCTGTCAATTCGGTGCGCAATCGACCAAATCGCTCTTTGTTATAAGTTTCGGAGTCTTCGTCTCTAAACAATTCTCCTAGCGATTCTACGAACCTGGTCAGTGCTTTGGTGAAAAGAGATAAGCTCGCATCATCAGTCGGCCAAAACGTCGCGCCTTCAAATTTCACTGCCTCCCTGAGTTGCTCCAGACGCCGGAGTGGATGATCCGGGAAAGTGTACATCTCCTTTGAAACAACGTCGGTATCCAACCCAATCGAGCGCGCAAACAATTCTGTTGGCTCGAAGATCGGGAGGCGGATTTCGCCGAAGCCGAAAGTGGCGAAGACTTCGTGCGCGGTTTGCTCGACGCGATTCCAGAGAGCCGTCTCCGGCGGCAGCAAATCGCGCGTGCCGCGGATCGCTTGGAACTTGCGCGGCTTCTCTTCTTTTTTGGCTGCGCCTTCGCTCACTCCGACAGCTCCTTAAAAATGGCGGCCTAAAGGCTGCCGCTACGTAGGCTCGGCCCGATAAATATTCTTGTACTCAACGTAGCGCTTGGCGTAGGCGTCAATCGAGGCTTTGTCGATCTCCGTCAGCGCGCGCTTCACTTTGCCGGGCGAGCCCATGACCAGGCTGCCCGCGGGAATCGCGGTGCGCTCGGTGATCAGCGTGCCCGCCGCGACGATGCTGCCCGCGCCGATCGTCACGCCGTTCAAAATGACCGCGCCCATGCCGATGAGGCAGCGCGACTCGATGGTGCAGCCGTGGAGCGTGACGGAATGGCCGACGGTCACGTCATCGCCAAGAATCAGCGGATACTCATCGCGCATCACGTGGAGCACGCACCCGTCCTGAATGTTCGTTCGGGCACCGATGCGGATGTAGTGGACGTCGCCGCGAACCACGGAACACGGCCAGACGCTCGAATCCTCGCCAATCACCACGTCGCCGATGATAACAGCAGCAGGGTCGATATAAGCCGAAGCCGCGATTTGCGGGCGCTTGCCGCGATAGGGCCGGATGTCGGGTTGTCTAGCCAGTTCGATCAAGCCTTTTGTGGCGGAGTTTGAGCCAGAATTCTGGTTAACCATAACCACAGCCTCCCCCCAGTTTTCTGTAAGTGTTGCATCTAAAGAATTTAGCTTTTCTGTAAGTTATTTAGAATCAACAATTAGAAAGCCTCCTGCAAGTGTTGATTCTAAAGGACCTACAAAGGATCCCGCTCGTTAGCTTTCAAAACTGCGTCCCGAGAGCCGAGCCCCAGGTATGGGCCACTCGCCTGTTATTTGCCCTCTCCAATGACATAGCCATGGGGGCCGAGCCTGTAACCATTCTGGATAAGCTTTTCATAGGCTAGCGCATGCGTTAAAGACTTCGACTCAATTACGAACAATCTACTGGCCCCCTTTTTCAGGGATATGATCTCTGCTTTTGGCCCTTCCTTCACCAACGCTACGCGCTCTCCAACAAGTTCACCATCCTGGTCACGGATTGGGACCCGTTCTACGATGCGAACGCTTCCCCGAATTCTCTTTTCCATTTCGTCCACGGCCTGCGAGGGAGAACCTTCGTCGTCCTCCTCAATGGTCACCTCTACGCAGTCAGAGGCACGCACAGTCGTGAAGCCACCGAGACGTCCGTTCGGCAAGAGCAAAGTACCAGCTATTTGGACCTTGAATCGAACTTTCCGTGCGATGAAGTCCTTATCTCCCAGGACAATTGAATGATAAGAGCGCCGGAACAGTCCTGCACAGTCTCCAAACGACAGCCACACCAGCCCGGCCGCGACCAAGAGTAGAGAAAGCAAAACGAGAAAGACGGGTTTCGTGCTCTTACCCCCAAAAAGAAAAATGCGGCAACACGGTTGCCGCAGCGCCCTGCTCTACAAAGTTTGTCCTGAGCGGCATTATATCATGGCCTCAACCGCGTTCAACGAAAAAGGGCTCTAGTCAATCTGGACCGACGGGCCGCCGGTGGTGCCGGCTACTTCCGCGAGGCGATTGGCGACGGCGCGCGCAACGTTGTATAGGCTCTTTGCGCCCGCGCCGGCTTCACCAAGGGACGCGACCGGCTTGCCGGTATCGCCGCCAACGCGGATGCGCGGATCAATTTCAATTTCGCCGAGCACTGGCACGCCATAGGCGATGGCGGTTTTCGCGCCTTCGCCGTGGCCGAAAATGTCGATGGCCTTGCCGCAGTGCGGGCACGCAAACGTGCTCATGTTTTCGACCACGCCGAGCACTTCCACGTTCACCTGGCGAAACATTTCGATGGCTTTGCGCACGTCGGCCAACGCGACGGTCGAAGGCGTCGTGACCACCACCGCGCCGGTGACCGCGACGGTCTGGATCAGCGTCAACTGCACGTCGCCGGTGCCTGGCGGAAGATCGATGATCAAGTAATCCAGCTCGCCCCACTCCACGCTGCGCAGAAATTGCGTAATCACGCTGTGCAGCATCGGCCCGCGCCAAATCATGGGCTTGTCGCCGGGATTGAGCAGGCCCATCGAAATCATCTTTAGCCCTTGCGACTGCACGGGAATGATGCGCTTTTCGGCGGTAGCCTGCGGCTCCTGCAGAGTGCCGAGCATGATCGGCACGTTGGGGCCGTAAACGTCGGCGTCGAGCAATCCAACTCTATTGCCAAGATTTGCCAACGCCAGCGCGAGATTTACCGCGATGGTGGTCTTGCCGACGCCGCCTTTGCCGCTGGCGACGGCGACGAGATTCTTGACGCCTGGAATCGGCTGGCGTTCCGGCTGCTGCATGGGTGCTGGGCCTGATGGCATTTGTTTCCTCTATGGTGGGACAGGCATTCTTGCCTGTCCTCTGTTCCATCAATTTGCAATCAATCTTCGACCGCGGCTTTGGCAAAGAAAAGACAGACAAGAATGTCTGTCCTACTCACGCGCCGTGGCACTTCTTGTATTTCTTCCCGGAACCGCAGGGACAAGGATCGTTGCGCCCCACTTTCGCGCCAACTCTCACGGGCTTTGGAGCTTCGGCTTGCGCGGGCCCGGTCTGATACTGCAAATCCTTTTGCTGACGCTGCTGGCGGCTTTCGATCTCGCGCGCCACCGCAGGCAACTGCTGCGGTTCACTTGCACGCGCTGCTGCGCTTGCGGCGGCAGCGGCCGCGCTCTGGGGCGGAGTCCGCGGCGGCTCGGGCCGTCTGGCCTCCGGCGGCTGCTCGCCCTGCTGCATCTGAATGTGGAATAGATAGCGGATCGTTTCGTTATCGATGCGCGCCATCATGTCTTCGAAAAGGACGAACGCTTCCTTCTTGAACTCGACGATGGGATCTTTTTGCGCGTAGCCGCGGAGGCCGATGCCCTCTTTCAAGTGGTCCAGCGAGAGCAGGTGGTCTTTCCACTGCGAATCCACTACGTCGAGAATGATGCGGCGTTCGAGCCAGCGCATCAGGTCCGCGCCAAACTGCTTTTCTTTTTCCTCGTAGCGCTTCTTGACAGCCTCGACCGCGGTGTCAGCAAGCAGGTCGTGCGCCAGCGTGCCCGGATCGGCGCCCGCGGCTTTCATGTCGATGCCAAACTGCGCGTTGGTCTCCGCGAGAAATTGCGTGGTGTTCCACTGGCCGGGATGCTGCTCGCGCGGGCAGAACGTTTCGACCAATTCGCGCACGACGTCTTCGGCGATTCCCAGAACGTAGTCGCGCTGGTCCTTGCCTTCCAGCGCGGAGCGGCGAATCGCGTAAATCGTCTCGCGCTGCTTGTTCATCACGTCGTCGTACTCGAGAAGATGTTTGCGGGCGTCAAAATTTTGCGCCTCGACGGTTTTCTGCGCGTTCTCGATGCGGCCCGACAACATCTTCGATTCGATGGGCACGCCCTCGGTCATGCCCATGCGGAACATCAGCGCCCGAATGCGTTCGCCGCCAAAGATGCGCATCAGGTCGTCTTCGAGCGAAAGGAAAAACCGCGAAGAGCCCGGATCGCCCTGCCGTCCAGCGCGGCCGCGCAACTGGTTATCGATGCGCCGCGCTTCGTGGCGTTCCGTGCCCAGGATGTGCAGGCCTCCCAGCGCGACGACTTCGTCGTGTTCCGCTTTGCACTGTTCGGCAAACTGGTCGTACACCGGCTTCCAGTGATCGGCCGGGACTTGAAAGATTTTTCCTTCGTGCTGGAAGAGCACCATCGGGACCGCGGGTTGATCGCCGTTGCCACTCGCAGGATCAGCGCCAATCACCGCCGGAGCCGCCGCATAGGGCATGGCTAGCTTGTTCTTCAGAAAATGGTCGCGCGTCATTTGCTCGGGATTGCCGCCCAGCAAAATATCGGTTCCTCGGCCGGCCATGTTGGTCGCCACGGTGACCGCGCCTTTACGCCCTGCTTGCGCGACGACACGCGATTCGCGCTCGTGCTGCTTGGCGTTCAAAACTTGATGCGGGATGCCGGACTTCTTCAGTAATTCCGCGATGGCCTCGGACTTTTCGATGGAGATCGTGCCTACGAGCACCGGCTGGCCGCGTTCGTGATAATGGCGGATGCCGTTCGCCAGTGAGTTATCTTCCTGGAGGATGCCGTTGACGACGGCTTCAAACTTTTCTTTTTCCGTGCGGTAAACGACGTCCGGCGCTTCGATGCGGATCAGCGTGCGGTTCGTCGGAATGACAGTGACATCCAGATTGTAAATCTTGCCGAACTCCGCGGCTTCCGTTTCCGCCGTACCGGTCATGCCGGAAAGTTTTTTGTACATGCGGAAATAATTCTGGAAGGTAATCGTCGCGAGCGTCTGATTTTCGCGCTCGATCTTCACGCCTTCCTTGGCTTCCACGGCCTGGTGCAAGCCGTCGGACCAGCGGCGGCCGGGCATCTGGCGGCCGGTGAATTCGTCGACGATGATGACTTCGCCGTCTTTCACGACGTAATCCACATCGTTCTTGTAGAGCGTGTGCGCGCGCAGGGCCTGATAGACGTGGTGCATGATGTCGATATTCGCCGGATCGGACATGTTGGTCAGCGAGAGAAGCCGTTCGCACTTAGCGAATCCTTCTTCCGTAAGCGTCGCGGTACGGTGCTTTTCGTCCAGCGTGTAATCGATGTCCTGAATAAGTTTAGGAATAATCTTGTCGATTTTGGCGTATTTGTCGGTGGATTCTTCCGAGGGACCGGAAATAATCAGCGGTGTGCGCGCTTCGTCGATAAGGATGGAGTCCACTTCGTCGACGATGGCGAACTGGTGGCCGCGTTGCACGCATTGCGCCAGGTCGTACTTCATATTGTCGCGGAGGTAGTCGAAGCCGAATTCGTTGTTGGTGCCGTAAGTAATGTCCGCGCCATACGCCGCGCGGCGCTGGTCGTCGTCGAGATCGTGCACAATCACGCCGACGCTCAATCCCAGCGCGCGGTACAGCGGGCTCATCCATTCCGCGTCGCGACGCGCCAGGTAGTCGTTCACCGTAACGATATGCACGCCGCGTCCGGCCAGCGCATTCAGCACGGCGGGAAGGGTCGCGACGAGCGTTTTGCCTTCGCCCGTCTTCATTTCGGCGATTTTGCCTTCGTGCAGAACGATGCCGCCGATGAGCTGCACATCGAAATGACGCATGTTCAGGAAACGGCGGCCCGCCTCGCGGACCAATGCGAATGCCGGTACAATCGCGGGCTCCAGCGTGTTCTGCAATTCCTCTTTGTAGCTTGGCTCAGCGGGGTCGGCGTCTTTCAATTGTTCCCGCACCTGGGCGCGGAGCTCCGCAAAACGCGCTTTGAGCCCTTCATCGTTAAGCGCCCGCACTTCGGCTTCGCGCGCGTTGATGGCCGCGATGACGGGCTGCAATTTCTTGATGTCGCGCTCGTGCTTGGTGCCGATAAACCTGGCGACGACGCGGTCTAGTATTTGCGCTGCTTCCATGGATGATTTCGCAGTCTCCTGAACGGTTCCCCGTGCTTGCTTGCACTGGGCAGTCCATTGCGCCAGTACAAACATCTTATTCTAACTGGTGGGACGCTCCAGCGCCAAAAAACACGGGATGGCTCATAGATTCGCAGGTTTTCGAAGGTTAAGGGAAAACTGTTAGCGCGCTGCCAGGGTTTCCACGGGTACGGCCGTGGGATTGGTTTCGGCCGCGCTCGGATTGCGGGAGAGATTGTCGGTGAGCAATCGGCGGTACTTGCCGCGCTCTTCGAGGCTCATGTCCACGATTTCGAAGGCCATATCCTGGGAGCGGTAGTCGCGCATCAATGCGGTAGCCTGCAGGTTCCTCATGCCGACGGAGAGCCTTAGCTGCACCTGCGTGCCCGGCGCGAGGTGGCGGCTAATGGTGGCCACACCGCCGCTCAAGCTGGCGGTCTTGATTTCCAGTGAAAAATTTTCTTTCAGGTTAGTGCTCACGGCGCGGACAGGCCTCCGCAAACGAACGCGCGTGTGCCGCCGCTGCCGTACAAATTTCGACGTGACCGGAACGTCGAGTGGAGCAAGTGCGTACTCTTCCCTTTCGATTCCGCTCTTGGGCAAAAAGTCGCCTACCCATTCCGGGTCCAATTTCTCCAGCGCTTGCAGAGCGGCAATCCGCAGCTCTTGGGGATGAAGCCATCCGAAAACTTTCTTGGACTCCGCGATGCGTTTCAACGTGCTGACCGACTCCGGCGCATTGATTCTTCCCAGCGCTTCGACGGCTTTGACGCGCAGATACGGCCCGCCGCCGGTGGGCAAATCGCCGTCCGCAATCGTCAACAGTTTGCCGAGCGCCTCGCGATCCGCCGTAACGCCGATCTCGTCGATCACCAGCGGCGTTACCAGCGGATCGACGTGATCGAGCAGCTCGAGCAGGATGTGGCAGCGCCGGGCCGCTCCGCTGGCGGAAATCTGCCGCACCATGCGGTCTTGCGATGACCGCGGAAAATCCTTCATCCGCCCCGGCAGAAATACCATGACCGATTCCGGGTCGAGCCGGCTCAACAGCCCGGCCATCTCCACGGCTTCTGCGGTTGGTCCGCCGCGTACCGTGCTGCGGAGATACTGCACGCCCTCTTCGCCCAGGTCTGCCGCCAAATTCGCGACGTGCTCGGAATCGTCCCGCAGGCTGCAACGATTAAAGCGCGCGGCGAGATGCTCCATGGTCGTTTGCGGCAGCATCTTCAGAACATTGGTCAGTCCTGCGGCTACCTGGCGCGCCTTCAGAGCTTCCTCGACAAACTCCGGCACGCGCTCTTCAATTCCCATTTTTCCGCGCAAGCTACGCGCGATGCCCGGACGCTGCGTCTCCACTCCGGCGATAAGATCGAGGGCCTGCTGCATGGCCGGGAAATAGTGGCCCGTAGCGGCCTCCTGGCTCAGGCGCACAAACGCCGCGCTCACCAGCCCCTGCAACTCCGCGTCCTGCTCAATGCTCAACCGCAAACCTAAATGCCGCAAGGCTTCGCCCAGCAACTTTGGATCGGCTTTGGCGTACAGTTCCGCCATCTCGGAGAGCCCGGCAGCGGTTTTCTTGCGCGCTTCAGCCTCTTCGCTGTCCGCGCAAGCCGCATAATTCTGAAGGATGCTGACGGCATCGGCGATGTCGCCATTCTTGATCAGGTCGCCGACGTAAGATTGCACGTTGCGCGCGGGAATGCACCAGGCCTCTTCAGAAAGCAGCACGGCGCGCTTGCCGCTATCCGGCACTGCCGCCCAGAATTGCCGGTCAAGAATCTCGCGGTGCGACTCTGCCAGGATACCTGCGTCGGTCATCTTGTCTTCGTGAGCGCCCAGAATCTTCCGCAGATTCTGAATTTCCTGGTTCATGCGGTCGAGCATCTGGCGCACGGCGTTGACTTTCACTTCGCCGCGCTCGAAGCGTTCCAGCGCGAAGCGGATCGCGAGGTGTTCAGCCAACTGCACAATCACGGAATCGTCTGGCTTCGTACTGGGCGCTTGTGCGGCCAGGCTCGCGAGCGCCTGCTTCAACATGTCCTGCGCGCGCCCCGGCAGCTCCGCCATTTGCTCCTGGAAAACGCCTGCCGCGGCCACTCCACCGTGACCTGTCCCAACGCTCCCAAAACTCGTCAGCGCGCCCAGAATCGCGTAAATCTCTTCCTCGCTCGGCTCGCCACGGCCAATTCCACCTCTTCCCGGCCCTCTTCGGCCGCCAAGCGCCCCTGGGCCTCCCCCCGCCAGGCCAGCCACCACATCGGACATCTGGACGCTTCCATTGCCACCGCTCGTCCAAAAGCTCCCGACCGGGATGGCGGCCTGGCCGGTTCCAATTCCGCCTGCGCCCACACTCCCGCCTTGGCTGATCGGGCTGCCTTCAAGGCCGCGTCCAACGCCGGAACCTGAACCACCGCCCGTTCCTGATTCCCCTTCGCCACTTCTCGCCTCACCGGAAACCCCGGCACCCGCCGGCCCTCCCGACGCGGACCGAGCAACACCCCCACCCTTTGCGCCCTGCGCCGCCGCAATCAACTCCAGCAGTTTCTGTGGATCGTTTAGCCACTTCTTGAATTCATCTTGTTCGCCGCCAAGCGACGCCGCTGCAAGCTGAGCGGCCATGCTCGCTTCCTTCAGTCGCGAGTCCGTAGCCACAAAGCAAATCTCATTGATGCGGATTCCTTGCGCGCCGGTGAGCGCGTCTTTCAGCTGCAACGCTAGTTCCGCGGGTTTGGCTTTGCCGGTGGGAAAGGCGCGCGCAAATCGGCCGATCTCTTCTTCAGTAATGCAAGAGAAAAACTGAATGCTGGCAAGTCCTGCCGCTGAGAGCAATTGCGCGAATTGTTTTTCAGCAGGCGAGCCTTCCAGGGGCACACCATCGAGCAAAAGCTGTGAATTCGTCGCTCCGAGCAGCAGCCCCGCCTCCGTCCCCAGGGGGATGGCGGCACGAAGCTCCTGCCAAGCGGTCTGGAGCTGTTCAATAGTCCGGGTATGCTCGTAGCCGTACAGGCGGGCAAACTTCAAGAGAATGTTCAGGCTTCTTACGAATGCGCGCCCGGACGCTGCTTTTGGATCTGCTTTCATCCTGCGCCGACTTCTTCCTTCAATGGGACTCCCTCACTAGTACCGTAGGGCCAGCGTCCGTTCGCCGCAATGGTACAGCCGGTCTATGTGTTCCCACGGTCAAGCCACCAAAGGACGGGTAGATTCCCTGACCAGTCGTACGGGCACACCGAGAGGGAGGACAGGTGGGAAAGGGGCGTTCTCGTCGGAAAAAAATCAGTTTGCGCGAATCTAGCTCTTCGCCAGCGCCACTCGTCCGCGGCGGCGGGTGCGATTCGTGACTTGCGCGACCAGGGGCAATCCGCCGAGCTCCAGCAGCAGTTTTCGCAGGCGGTAGCGCTCATCCAGGTCCATGTCCACGAATTCGAATGCCATCGCCTGTGGCCGGGCTCCGCGAACGATCGCTTGCGCCTTGATGGTGCGCACACCGTGCGAAAATTTCAGGGACAGCAGCGAACCCGGAGCCAGATGGCGCTCCCCGGAGCCGATTCCGCCGCCGAGATTCAATTCAGGTATGGAAAGCCTGAAATTCCCGCGCAAATTGGTCGTCACTGCAATAAGGTTGCGCGCCAGCTTCAAGCGCGCGTAGCGCCTCTGCCGGATCACGGAGGCATTGGCCTCTGGATCGCTTGGTTCGAGCGTCAGTTCCTTGCGGTCGATCCCGCTGGCGGCGATCTTTTCCATGCCCATCGTGGGTTCGACGCGCATCAGCGCCTGCGCTGCGGCGATTCTCAATTCATTCGGATATACCCAGCGCCAAACCTGCCGGGTCTCCAGAATGTGTTGAAAAAGCTGGCTGGAACCCGAAGCGCGCAATCGGCCGAGCGCCTCTACGGCTTTCAGTCTCGTAAAGCCTGGAGTTGCATCGTTCTGCACCAGTTCGATCAATTTAGGAATGCCACTGACCTGCCCGCTCATCCCCATTTCGTCGATGGCCAGCGGGCGAATCATAGCGTCCAGCGAGTCATATATGGCAACCAAAAGCCGCGCTCGCTCTTCCGCCGGAGTGGCGGAAAGTTGCCGGACGGCGCGGTCGTGAGAGGAGCGCGGCCATTGCGAGAGCCGCGCCGGCAGAATCTTCTCCACGTTTTCCGGAGAAAGCTGGCTCACCAACCCGACGGCTTCAACTGCTTCCGTTGGCGGTGCCGTTTGAAGCGTTTCGAGAAGCCGTTGCGTGGCATCCTCTCCGAGGTTGCGGATAATCGTGGCCAGCAGTTCACAGTCCTCGCGGAATCCGCAATGCCCGAACCGGTTGGTCACGTAGTGGATCGTGGCCTTGGGCATCAGGTTGAGGATCTCCATCATTCCGTCGGCGATGTGGCCGCTGCGCATTGCTTCTTCGATGAATTCCGGCAGCCGCTCCTCCGCGCCGATGCGTGGCCGCAGGCTCTGCGTCGATCCAGGCCTCTGCGTCTCCACACTCTCCAACGACGAGAGTGCTTGCTGCATGGCCGGGTAGCAGCGCTTCGAGGCCGCTTCCTGGCTCAAGCGCACAAACGCCGCGCTCACCAACGTCTGTAATTCCGGTTCGCGCTCGATGGCCAATTGGTTGCCGAGCTTCTTGATCGCCTCCATCAGCGCGCTGCCGTCGCCGCTGCCGTACAATTCGCCCAAATCCGAGAGCCCGATCGCCGTCGTTCGTCGCGCTTCCGGCGCTTCCAGTCCCACGCACGACGCGTACTTCATCAAAATCTCATTGACGGTCTTCAATTCCCCGCGTCGCAGCATGTCTTCCAGGAACGCGCGCACGTTTCTCGGTGGCACGCACCACGCCTCGTCCGACGTCAGCACTTCTTTCTTGTTCTCTTCCGGCACCTGTTCCCAGAATTCCTGGTCCAACAACTCCGTGTAGGACTGCACTGAAAGTCCAGCCTGCGACATCATCTCTTCTTGCGTCGACAAAATCTTGCGCAGCGCCTCAATTTCTGTATTCATGCGGTCGAGCAGTTGTTTCACCGCGTTGACGCGCAATTCGCCTTTTTCGTAGCTGTCCAAGGCGAAGCGGATCGCCACGTGCTCTGCCAGCTTCAGCAGCATCGGCTTGTCTGGTTTGGCATCAGGCGCCTGCGCCGCCAGCCCCGCGAGGGCCTGCTGCAGCGTGTATTGCGCCCGCACCGGCATCGCGCTCAGGCGCGATTGGAATGTCGGCACGTCCATGCGGTGTTCGGAGTCTTTTCGCGATTTCCCTAGTTGCGCGAACAATCCCAGCATCGCACGGACGTCTTCCTCCTCGACGCTGTACGCTCCGCCGCCCGTTCCGAGTCCCCCTCCGGTACCCGATACTCCGCCCACTCCCCCGGCTGCGCCGCTGCGCAACAATGCCGAGGCCGTCAGCCATTTTCCCGGCGTCGCGCTTTCCGTTCCCGGAGTTCCTACTCCCCCGCCGACCCCGGTCCCTCCGCCCCCACTACCTCCAAATCCACCTCCGCCCGCCCCGCTACCAGCGCCGCTGCCGGTTCCACTTCCACCAGCAGGCCCACCAGCGCCAGTCCCGGCACCGCCGCCATATCCACCGCCACCCGTGCCACCACTACCCGTTCCGGTTCCACCACCGGTTCCACCACCCGTTCCGATTCCGCCACCTGGGCCACCAGTTCCTGGCCCCGTGCCGCCACCACCGCCTGACCCGCCCGACTCCCACAAGCTGGAGCCTCCGCCGCTTCCGGGCGCGCCAGAGCCAGATCCACCACTAGCACCAGTACCACCGCCTGACCCTCCACCGCTGCCCGTCCCAAATCCGGGTCCGGGGCCTCCGGGTCCGTGTCCTGGTCCGCCCATGCCGCCCCCACCACCGCCGGTGGCGCGCATGCTCTCGGCAGCCAGGATCATTTGCAGCATCTTGTTCGGGTCTTCAAAGAAATCTCTAAATTTGTCGCCTGCCGCGCCGAGCACTTTCTGCGTAAGTTGCGCGGCAACCTTGATGCCCGCCACGGATGAATCTTCCGCCACATAGCGGATTTCATTCACCTTGATGCTGGTGTCTCCCGCCAAAGCGCTTTTCAATTGTTCGGCAAGGGAAGAAGGCTTCGCGTTTCCGCTGGGGAAGGCGCGCACAAATCGCGCAAATTGCGGCTGTGTGAGTGTGGGAGAAAAATGAATGCTCGCGATTCCCGATGAAGTAAGGAGCTGCGCAAAACTTCGTTCGCCTGCGGCCGATCCAAGCGGGACTCCATCCAGCAGGATCTGTGTTCCCGACGCTCCCAGCAGCACACCGCTGCCGCCGCTGTCTTCCAGCGCATTGCGCAGCTCTTTCCAGGTCGTTTCAAACTGCTGCCCCGTTTTCGCGTGCCCAAACTCGTACAGACGCGCAAATTTCAGCAGAATGTTCAGGCTGCGGACAAACGCTCGCGCCCCGCCTCGTTGTTCCTGAATCATAGCCGTCGGCGCTGGAACCCTGCCCCTCCTTGCACTTCTCTTACAGTAGATTTACCGTGGTCCTGAGACAAGCCTCCTGCATTCTCCTGTACCCTTCTCAATAACAGATTCCCGTGCCATTTTGGGAACATTGTTGCCTTGGCTTGCTCTATCGCGGTCTTAGCACGTCGAATCTCGCAATGGAATAACCCAGCGCCGCCCCGAGGAACACATCCGAAGGGAAGTGCGCCTGCGTCGTCAACCGAGAAAATCCAATCGTGGCGGCTACGCCGTACGTAACCCACGGAACCCAGCGATGCTGGCGGTAACGATGCGCGAAGACCGTGGCGATGGAAAACGCGGCCGCCGCATGTCCCGAAGGAAAGCTCGTACTCGTGCCGCTGAAACCCTTATGACTGTTGAAAAAAGTATCGGAGAAATTGCCGTTGGGCGCGATGTCCGAAGGACGCAGCCGCCGCGTCGTCATCTTCATTGCCACGTCGACGATGGCGCTGTCGGCGTATGCTTCTCCCGCCAGCAGCGCGGTCTGTTCCGTGTAGGAATCGTGCCGGAAATATCCCACGACCAGAAATGCCGAAGGAACACCTGCCATTATTGCTGACGTGTTGCGCCCGGAAAAAACTTTGTTGAAGCCCTCGAATCGCGCGGTGCGCCGGAAGTACGGCGTGTCGTGCGGATCAGCGGCGATCAGTCCCGCCGTTGCGCTCGTTACCGCCAGCGCGGGCAGCCAATGCCGTCCCTCCGCGAGCCGTACCGGAAACAACCAGATATCTTTCTGATCCAGCAAAAAGTTTCGCGGCAGAGTGCGCCAGGAAACTTCGCGTTCAACCACTGGTGGCGTTGAGATATGCGTGGTCGTTTGCCCCGTGGAGATTTGCGTCGCTTCCTGCGCTCCAGCTAAGGGACACCAGGACGCAATTCCCAGGCACGCCGCGCAGCACAACTGCCAGCGTCGCAGAACTCCTTGACGCCGCAGCGATTCCGTAGAGCTGCTCGCCCTTCTCCACATGATATCTTCAAGCCTACCCGCGCTTGGGCACCGTCATCAACTTTCTACGCAGGCCAATTGCGTCGCCGTGACTTTGTTCTTCGGTTTCCACTTTCAACTGCCGGTTGTCAACTTTCTCCTCTTTGAGTATAGAATCAATGCTCAGCCAAATGACCGACCAGCCCCCATCGGACCGCTTCAAATCCGAAATGCCGCAAATTCCCGGCGTTTCCGGCTCGCGCGCAACTACCGCGCCGAATCCTGCGGTCAAGCTTGTGATCGGACTTCTTGCCGTGCTTCTCATGATCTTCCTGGGAGCACGAGCTCTTCGTCCGAAGCGTGTAACGCCGCAAGCCGTGGACCAGCAGCCTCAAATCGAAGTTCCCGCGCCGGCGCCCGATCCAAGCACGCTCTTGCCTCACGCGACCGATGCGAATCCCGGCATCGCCAGCGTTACGGAGATGGCCAAGCCGTGGTCGTCGAAAGAATTTTTTATTCGCAACCGCCTCAACGGCGAAAACATTTCCGGGCTGCTCGTTCGATTGCCAACAGGCTCACCCTCTCAATCGAGCGGGTACTGGGCATTCGCACAAAAAGCTCCTTTCGGGGATTGCCAGCTCGAATACGTCACGGACTTGGAGAAGCTGAAAAACGACTACGGTTTTAGCGCCGCCAAACATCCCATGGTGGGAAACCCCTGCAGCCGCACGGTGTACGACCCGCTCAAATTGAGTAATCTTCCCGGAAGCGTTTGGGCGCGCGGCGCCATTGTGCAGGGCTCCGATCTGCGCCCGCCTCTGGGCATTGAAATAAAAGTGGAGGGCAAGAAAATACTTGCTGTAAGAGCTGAGTAGAGCTGCCCAACCTCAACTATTCTGCATGTTCTAGAAAATTGCAATGCAGCCATCCTTTCGATCTCCTGTTACGCATACCTGAATCTAAATTAGATAAACCATCCAAAAGTATCGAAGTTTAACTTTTCGACGGTCCGTTTTGCCTCGTAAGTCATAGAAATGACAGCACGTTACTCCAGTCACGCATTGGCGCACAACCTGCATTTCGTAATGCAACTCTGATGCTGCCTATCCGATTCGCGTGGGCGGTCGTACGGGATAGGAGCTTCGGAAATATGGGACAAATCGAAAGCAGTACGAATTGAGGGGGGAGATAATGAAATTTGAGAGACGCGTGCATGATGGGCTATCTGGATTCGGGCTCAGCAGCGTGAGAGGTTTGCTTTATTCTGCGTTGATTCTGGGATTGGCATTGGTTTTTTCGATGCCGATGGCGGCGCAGAGAATTACGGGAACGCTGCGAGGGCAGGTACTGGATCCTTCCGGCGCAGCAGTTCCGGATGCGCAGGTAACGGCAACGAATCAGGAGACGGGTGTGTCGGTCAAAATCACGGCAACTTCGGCGGGAACCTACTCGTTTCCGAGCCTGATTCCCGGCTTGTATAAAGTAGAAGTGGAGGCCAAGGGCTTTAAGAACTTCCTGAAGACAGGCGTCAACGTCATCGCCAACCAGGATAACGTGGCAGATGCCCACGTAGACCTGGGCATCGCAACGGAGGTAGTGGAGGTTTCCGGCGGCAGCGTGGCAATTCAGACAACGTCATCGGAGTTGAACAACACATTTGACTCGCGAGCCATGGACCTACCGAACGGGGCAGGAACGCTGAACGGCAGCCCGCTCAATCTGGCGGTGCTGGCACCCAATGTTGTGGCACAGCCGGGCGGCGTCACGGGAATCGGCGGTTCTGTTGGAGGAACGCGTCCACGCGACAACAATTTCACCGTGGACGGAGTGGACGACAACAACCTCGGAGTAACGGGAAACAACTCGACGGTCATTCCCGATGCGGTTGGGGAATTCAATCTCACGACGAATCAGTTCAGCGCGGAATACGGACACTCTGCTGGCGGCCAATTTAGCCTGGTGACTAAGACTGGCACCAATAACTGGCACGGCTCGGGAGAGTGGTACAACCAGAACCGCAACTACAACTCATTGGATAACCTGACGAAAGGTTCCATCCTAAACGGGTCGCTTCCAGGCCAGCCGGCATTCGACAACAACCGGTTTGGTGGCACGGCCGGCGGACCAATCATCAAGAGCAAATTATTCGTCTTCGGCGCCTACGAGTATACGACCCTTCATGGCCAGGGGGCGCCCACTGCTTTTACCGCGCCCACGGCCGCCGGAATGGCCACACTACAGGCCAACGCCGCAGATAGCGCCGTAAAGGCGCTACTGGCTAATTTCCCCATAGCAGTGGCGAACGATGCTGGAAAGGTTTGCGTCAATTGTCCTGTCGTCGCCGGGGTACCCCAGCCCAACGTTCCCATCGGCAACATCACTATTTTCAGTCCGGTTTTCCAGCGCGAGCATGACGTACAAACGAACGTCGACTACACGATGGGCCGCCACCAATTTGGCGCGCGTTTCCTGCTCAACCAGGAGAACTTCATCCTGCCGGTGAATTCCACTCAAGCCATCTTCAACCAGGCTGAGCCCATTCACAACCGCAAGATTGCCCTGAACGACGTTTGGACCATTAACAGTACGCTCGTGAACGACCTACGCTTGCAGTATTCGTACTTCTCGCTAGATACCCTCAACCCTTGCACAGCGTGCCCGCAGGACATCACCATCAACGACCTGCTCGGCGGGGTGACCGTGGGACCGGGCGACAACACAACGCAGAAACAAAACACGTATCAAATTGCTGATACCTTTTCCTGGTCCAAGGGAAAGCACACATTCAAGTTTGGTGGCCAGTACAATCACTTCATTTATCCGCAGTTCTTCCTGCCCCGGAGCAACAGTGACAATCAGTACAAGACGGCAAACGCCTTCATCAACGACGTGCTGCCGGACAATCCTGGCAGGACGTTGCGCAACGCCGGAACGGGTAGCTTCCTTGGCACCCAGAGCTTGTTCAGCTGGTTCGTCCAGGACGACTTCAAATTCACACCTCGCCTCACCGTGAACTTGGGTCTGCGGTACGAATACTGGACCAATCCGGTGGGATCGAGCACTCAGACCCTGAACGCGATTTCCAACGCGCCGGGAGTCATCACCTTCGGCGACCCCAAGACGGACAAGAACAACTTCGGTCCCCGCGTGGGTTTTGCTTATGACCCGAGGGGAAATGGCAAGACTTCGATTCGTGGCGGATTCGGGATTTCCTATGATGTGAAATTCCAAAACTTCGCGTCGATCACTCTGCCTCCGCAACTGCAGAGTGAACTCGACCCGAACTCCGCGTGCACCCTAGCGCCAAAGCCGGGCTGGTGCACCACTCCTGGCAACGCGGGATTTCTCCAACTTGGAGGACTGCCGCAAACCTATGTTCCTCCAACCGGACAAGCAGGAGCTCGCGCGCTGACCACCAGTTTCATCGACGATACCGTCATGCCCAAGATTCTGACGTGGTCTCTGGGCGTGCAACATGAACTAGCACGGAATACCTCGGTCGAAGTTCGCTACCTGGGCACGCGCGGCTTGGAATTGCCGGTACAGTTCCGCCGGAATCGAGAGAGTGCGTTTGACGCCGGGATTGTTCCATTACCGACCTTCTTCAAGGCTTCGGACATTCCGACATCATTCACGGCCAGTACGCCAACAGACACCCCCTTCAACAACTTCAACTCGAACATTTATTCTCAGCTTCCGTGCACAACAGGGGGAGGCATATGCCCCTTCAAAGCGAACGTTACCTCTGATCCGCCGTTTGGGAGCAGCATTTACCATGCGGGCTCAGTGAACTTCACGCAGCGGGCGCGTCATGGCCTCACGTTTAATGCAAACTATACGTACGCCCATACCATTGACAATTCGACGAATGAATTCTTCACCAGCCTGCTGAACCCACGCCGGGCCCAGGACACCAACCGCATTAACGAAGATCGCGGGAACTCGGACTTAGACGTGCGCCATAAGTTCGCACTTTCGTTCATCTACCAGGTGCCGAACGTCAAGTCCGACAGCCGCTGGGTCAAGACTCTCGTTAACGGGTTCAACATCGGCTCAGTCTTCCTTGCGCAGACTGGACAGCCGGTAACTCTTCAGTCTGGAGGAGTCGACTCAAATGGCAATGGCGATTCCGCCGGCGACCGCGCATCCTTCAATCCTTTCGCATCGGGACTCCTAGGCTCAGACGTGTTCCCTGTCTGTGAGGCAATAGCATCCACGAACTCTGGGCATCCAGTTGGAAGCGTCTATGTCGGTTCGACCAGCGTAACCAACACGACGACAACTAACGGCTGTGCTACGAACGGTGCGAATCCGCTCGGCTTCGACCCGGCCATTGGCTACACGCCAGTGAATGCCTCAGCCAAATATGTAATTACTGGACCGGGCGCGAGATCGAACCTTGGGCGAAACAGCTTTACGGGCCCGGGATTCGGCGTACTTAACCTGGCTGTCGGCAAAGATTTCCATTTTACCGAAGGAAAATACCTGCAGGCCAAAGTGAACATTTTTAATGTTCTCAACCATCCCAACTTCGCGCTCAGCAATGGCAACGTCTTTAGCACCACTGGCGTGACCACAGCCACCACCACACCTGGATATGTGATTCCGACCGATTCCAACTTCCTGGCGGCTAGCACTCTCTTCAGCGGTGGATTCCGGTCCATGACGCTGGGACTGAAGTTCGTGTTCTAGACGTCAGTTCAGATCGTACATTCCGGGAGGTGCTCGATGAGCACCTCCCGCTTTTTTTTTGCGAGCCGCTTCGGCAACGACGGAACAGCTGAATTGCATTTCTGGCCCGGTTCCCGCACAATGCTAATAAAGGCAGCAGATTCTCCTTCAGCCGCACCCTACGGAATGCGGCACGCCGCGCACGCTGGTGCATGCGGAAGGAACGTCACTTGGGGCTCCCCCAGTCCTCCCGAGCATTTTGAAACTGCCGACGCGGAGGAAGAAATGCCCAAGAATAAGATCGGTGTCCTGGCTTTAGTGCTGGCGCTTACGATGAGCGTGTCCTGCTCGCGCGTCGGCAAGCCAAGCGATGACGCGATCACCACGGACGTCAAGGCAAAAATGTTTTCTGAGCCCGCGCTGAGGGCGGCGACCGTCAATGTGGTCAGCAAACAGGGAGAAGTAACGCTGACGGGACAAGTGCCGGATGATGCAGCCAGGCTGGCGGCTTACAAGATTGCGTCGGAAACCAAGGGAGTGAGCCGCGTGAATGACCAGATGAGTGTGGCGACGGCACAAATCTCGGTGCCGCAAGCTGCCGCGCCAACTCGCGAAGCCGCGCGTGCCAAGCGCATCGCAAAAGCGAAACCCTCCCCCAAGCCGGAAAAACCACGGCAAACTGCGGCTGCTGCGCCAGCAAGTTCGATGGCGGAGCCGGCGGCCGCGGTCGGGCCCCCGGCAACGGCGCCAGCTCCTCCTCCTCCGCAGCCAGTGACGGTCACCGTGCCGGCGAATGCGATTGTGACGGTGCGCACGATCGACAGCATCGATTCGAAAACGAACCAGGCGGGACAGGTGTTCAAGGCATCACTCGACGCGCCGATCGTGGTGGACAACAAAGTGATCGTGCCCAGCGGCGCAGATGCGTACGTCAAGCTTGTAGATGCGAAGTCCGCAGGCAGAGTGACAGGCCGCAGCGAGCTTGGACTGGAGTTGATCAGCATCGTCTTTCAAGGAAAAACATATAACGTGGTCAGCAGCGACGTGAAGCAGTCTGGAACTTCCCGCAGCAAGCAGTCCGCGGAAAGGATTGGCGGCGGAGCGGCGCTGGGCGCGCTGATTGGCGCGGTGGCCGGGGGCGGAAAAGGAGCGGCGATCGGCGCGGCCGTCGGGGGCGGAGCCGGCACAGGTGTGCAGGTCTTCACCAAAGGACAGCAGGTGAAGATCCCGTCGGAAACGCGCCTGGACTTTACGCTGCAACAGCCGCTGGACATTACTTACTTGCCCGAGAAGAGGTCGCGGCAGCATTCGAATGCGAACCAGGCGCCTGCTGATCCGAATTCGCAAAACCCACCGACGAGGTAACGCAGCATGAGCTTTCGAGGGAGGGACAGAGTCAATTCTGTCCCTCTCTTGTTTCTGCACTTCGATCTGCCTTGACAAGCTGCGGTCCCGCCAGATAAACCTCTTCTCTGTCATGCACAAACTAAAACAGGAACAGAGTTACCAGACTTCACGACGCCAACTTTTGATGGGTGTCGCGGCTTCGTCCGCGCTGGCGCTGACTCCGGCGGTGCGCGCCGAAGATAGGGACACGCCCAGTGGGCTGCCGCAAGCGTTTGCAGGACTGAAGCCGCTGGGAGGACGAGTGCGGCCAATCACGGCTGATGAGTTTCACGGGCGGATGCTGCAAGCGCAAAAATTAATGTCGGAGTCGGCGCCGAAATACGATGCGCTATTTATCGCGCCTGGGACGTCGCTCTACTACTTCACCGGCATCCGCTGGGGAATCAGCGAGCGGTTGCTGGCGCTGGTGCTGCCGCGCACTGGAGAACCAATCGTGGTGGTACCCGCATTTGAAGAGGGGCGAATGCGGGAGAAGCTAACGTTCGCCGCGGAAGTGCGGGCGTGGCAAGAAGACGAGAGCCCAACGAAAATCGCGGCGGCGGCGTTGGAAGACCGGTGGATTCGAACGGGATGTGTCGGGGTGGAAGAAACTGCGGCGTTCACGTTTTTCGATCATTTTCACGCGGCGGCTCCGGGGTTCCAGTGCGCTTCCGCCGATCCAGTGATGATCGCTTGCCGGGGACGCAAATCCGATCACGAACTGGAGTTGATGCGGCTGGCCTGCGAAGCAACGTTTGATGTCTTTCGGGCGGTGTTTGCATCGTTGAAGGAAGGGATGTCACAAGAAGACATTGCCAAGCTCGTGGAAGCGAGCTTTTCGAAAATGGGTTTGCACGGCGGAGCGCTGGTTCTGCTGGGCGCATCCGCGGCGCTGCCGCACGGCACGATTAAGCCGCAAAAATTGAAAGAAGGCGACGTAGTGCTGATCGACGGCGGCTGCGCGGTAGATGGTTACCAATCGGACGTGACGCGCACAGGAGTTTTTGGCAAGCCGCCAGAAAAAGTGGCGCGCGTTTACGAAATCGTGCGCAAAGCGCAGGATGCGGCGCTCGATGCGGCGCGTGCCGGGCGGCTTTCCGGGACCGTGGATGACGCAGCGCGCAAGGTGATCACCGACGCGGGGTATGGACCGGACTACAAGTTTTTCACGCATCGACTGGGCCATGGCATCGGACTCGATGGCCACGAGCATCCTTATTTGGTGCGCGGAAGCACGACGGTGCTGGAGGCGGGCATGACTTTTTCGAATGAGCCGGGGATTTATGTTCCCGGCGAATTCGGGATGCGGTGCGAGGACGACATGGTGATTGCGGCAGAAGGGCCGGCGCGGCTCTTGACGCAGGGATTTGCGATGTCGCTGGAAAAACCGCTGGGATGAGGTTGCGATCAGCGCTTCACTTGCATTCTGCGATGGAGGCGCAGAAATCAACAACGCGCTGCTCCGCCCAGAAGCGCTCGCTTCCAGCATGCCTCGAAATGAAGCCGCAATGGCCGCCGTGCCGGGGCGCGACAAATTGAATGGCGGGATTGTCACTGATTTTGGCGGCGAGGAACGAAGCATAGGGGACGAAGGGGTCGTCCTGCGCGGTGATCATCAGCATGGGCACGCGGACTTGAGCCGCAACGCGTTTTGCTCCAACGTTTTCGTAATAGTCCTGCGCGTCGCGGTAGCCGAATTGCGGCGCGGTGATGACGTCATCAAATTGACGGACCGTTCGAACCGGTGCCAGACCGCGAATCGCGTAGCGCTCCGGAAACAATTCATGCTTTCTGGCGTAGCGGGACATCAGGCCGTTCACAAAGCGGCGCTGATAGGGATAGTTGTCCACGCGCTCGAGGGCGTCGGCGCAAGCCGCGAGGTCGAGAGCGGGGCAGACAGCGCAGACGCCGCGCAAAGCCTTCGGCACTGCGGCGCCAAACTCTCCGGCCATCTTGGTCACCAGGTTTCCACCCATCGAGTAGCCGGCGAAAAAGACTTGCTCGAAGCCGTCAGCGTTTGAAAGCTCCTCGAAGACAGCGCGATAGTCCGCGCTCATGCCAGAGTTGTATAACGTGGGCGTCAGGGCTTCAGTGCCGCCGCAATTGCGCTGGTTCATGCGCACGACGTGGAAGCCGCGATGGAAAGCCTTCTCGGCAATGCCTCGGACATAATTTCCATCGCTGGAGCCCTCAAGGCCATGAACGACGACGATGACAGGCGCGTCCTTGCGCTTCCCCGGTTGCCAGTGGCAATGGGCGAGCAGGCGGGATTCCGGATCAACCTGGAAGAGCCTGGCCTCGGCGGGCGGGATGTCGAACCGCCTGGGGACAAAAGCCGAGATGATAGTCATTGCGTGGCCGTTCTTCAAAAGAGGGTGCGGTTCAAAGGGCGGGAGGACGAAATCCACATCGAGACTGTATTTCACGAGGCTCGGCACAGGCAAGACAAAGGCGAGCACGGAGTTCCGTTAGATATGATTTTCCGTATGTTTTGCGATATTTTCTTCTATATTCTGACTAAATGACAGCAACGCCGAGCGCTATGTTGTTGTTTTTTACCAGCTTGCGTCGATGTCTTAATGGTATGTAAAGTGCCCGGTGACTTAGTCAGGCCGTTCGCAGGACGGACTCAATTTCAGGGAGTTGAGTTCGATTTATGAAACGTTGGCCGCAGTCATCTTCAAAGGTACTTACTAAAGATTGAGCTGGAGCCTCTGCCGGGATTCCAGGGGACGTGTTGCGGTGTTTTCTCATTGCTTCGCTTCTTTTCGGTTGGGTTCTCCAGCCCAATCAAGGTCGAAAACAAGGGGTGATCCATTCGGCAGATGGGCGTAGCGAGAAAGCGATTGCAGCTTAGCTGCATCAGGGGGAAGAGAAAATGAAAAAGCTTGTATACATGCTTTTGGTTGGAGTGCTGTTGCTCAGTCTGGGAAGCGGCAACGCGTTCGCCCAAGCAACCGCGAGTGGGACGATTCAAGGTACGGTTACAGATAAGTCCGGGGCCGTGGTTTCGGGCGCCAGGTCGTGGCGAAAAGCAAAGCTACAGATAGCACTCGAACAACAACCACCAGTGATACCGGTTACTACAGTTTCGAATTGCTGCCCGTGGGTTTTTACACGGTGATGGTGAGCAAGACGGGATTCGCCGGCGTGGCGCAAACTATTGAAATCTTGATCGGCCAAACAGCCACCGTAAACGTGGAACTAAAAACCGGCTCCATGTCTGAAGTTATCGAAGTAACCAGCGAAGCCCCGCTTGTTGATCAAGCGAAGACGAGTGTCAGCCAGACTATTACTCCCACAGAAGTACAAGAACTGCCGATGGTCGGACGCGATGTGGCCAACCTTGCCTATCTGGCCCCGGGCGTCAAGTCCACGGATTCCTACGATCCCACGAAAAACCGCTATGCGATTCTTTCCGTGAATGGCGCGGGAGGCCGCAACGTGAACGTTACGGTCAACGGCGTGGATAACAAGGACAACACTGTCGGGGGACCTGTAATGCAGCTTCCCTTGGAAGCCGTGGAGGAATTCCAGATCAGCACTCAGAGGTTCTCTGCGGAAAACGGCCGCTCAGAAGGTGCCGCTATTAACATGATCACCAAGCAGGGCACCAACAACTATCACGGCTCCGTCTTCGGATACTTCCGCGATACCAGCCTGAACACGGACGAGAAGGATCCCACTGGCACAGGACCAACGCCAGCTCACCCAGACGGCACGATTCCCTCTCACCCTGACTACACGCGTCAGCAGTTCGGCGGATCCGTCGGAGGACCTTTGCGCAAGAACAAACTCTTCGGGTTCTTTGCCCTTGAACGCGAACGCGAACACCAGGCTCAGGCAGAGGACTTTAAGTCTTTCACCGAGCTCACGCTCGCGAAGGGCGCAGGACTTCTGGCTCAGCCCTCGGCTACTATCCCGCGTCCCTTTTTTGAAACGCGTTACAACGGTCGAATGGACTTCGTGATCAACAGCAAGAACAACGTCTATCTCAGCTACAACTCACAGGTCAACGACAGCCTGAATGACCAGTCTGACGGCACAGGCGACCTCACCAACGGCAACTTCACCAAAAACCATTTGATCTTAAGCAACCTTACGTGGAACTCGATTCTTTCGAACACGACCGTTAACCAATTCACGTTTGGCTATCAATACTGGAACAACCTCATCGCCAGCAGCATCAGCGCGCCGCTCGTAACCTTCCCCAATGCGTCGTTTGGCACCAATATCAACGTTCCCCAGCAGTCCTTTCAGAAAAAGTGGCAGTTCAAGGATGACATCTCGAAAACCGTTGGCCACCATACTTTTAAGGGTGGAGTGGATTTCATCAACAATCCAGTGGAAGGGGGATTCTTTGAGTTCAGCTCGACGCTGGAAGTTGACTTCGCGCAGAATCCCAGCGTGATTTTAGCCAATCCAGGTACATATCCCAATGGATTCTCAACCGCTGGCCTCATCACCGGCATGGACATTGCGAACGGCAATCCATACTTTCTTGTCGCTACCAAGCAACTCGGTCTCTATTTCCAGGACGATTGGAAAGTCAACCGGCGTCTGACGCTCAATCTCGGTCTGCGCTGGGATAAGGACTTCAACATGATCGGCGTGTCGGACATACAGAAGAGCCGCACCTATTTGGCACTGGTGGCGTACAACAGCCCGATCTCGAACCCTTACGTGAGCAAGCTACCGCATGACGACAACAAGGACTTCAGCCCGCGAGTCGGCTTCGCTTACGACGTGACTGGCGCTGGCAAGCACGTATTGCGTGGGGGATTCGGCCTCTACTACGGCAACGTATTCCAGAACATCCCGTTGTTTATGGAACAAATGAGCAACCCAACGGTCTTTGCAACGGTGCTCAGCCTTACCAATCCGACTGACCCCGTTCCAGGTACAGGCCTTACCCTTGGCCAATGGCGATATGGCGTCAGCCCGCTTCCGACGATTCCTCCTCCGTCCACACAGCTTCCGCCGGGCAGTATCGGTCGACTGATGGACCCCAACTATCGCAACCCCGAGACCCTGGAGTTTAACGGCGGGTATAGCTGGTCGCTCAACCCGAAGACCGTGGTTGAGGCAGAATACACGCATGTTCTCGGTCTGCACGAGAACAAGACCATCAACATCGATCAGCGCGTGCCCGTGGGTGGAGCTTGCTGCACAGCTCCGCTGAACGGACTTACTGCGCCGGGGACTACCTCGGCGCAATTCGCAAGCGTCCGTAACGAGGAGTCGATCGGCCGTTCGCATTACGACGGCATGAACATCAGCTTACGCCAGCGCATGCATCGTCACTTTTCAGTTAACGCAAATTACACGCTGGCTTGGGCCAACTCCTATGACGGGGGTGGCGGTTCATTCCGCAATTATCCGAGAATCGCGTCGAATCCGTTTGCGAGCTACGAGTGGGGGCCGTCGCCCAACGATGAGCGCCATCACGTAACGCTGAGCGGAATCGTCGATCTGGCCAAGGGCTTTCAGCTCTCGCCCATCATGCAGTTCGGTTCGGCACGCCCCTACAATCTAACTAACTCGTCCAATACCTTGAATACGGGAGGAGGAACGGGTATTGCAGTCGTGGTTCCGACGAACGCTCCCACGAACTGGTTTGCGTTCGCCGGCAACAACACCGGCGCGCGGAACTGCTTCTACGGGTTGAACGGCGTGGCGCAAAGCTGCACCATCGCCAAGTACGATCCACTCCGTGGAGATCCGTACTTCGAACTCGACCTGCGGCTGGCGAAGAATATCAAGTTCGGCGAACGCATGAACGTGCAGTTGATGGCCCAGGCGTTCAACCTGACGAACCGCGCCAACT
Source organism: Acidobacteriota bacterium (assembly GCA_003225315.1). Classification (GTDB taxonomy): domain Bacteria; phylum Acidobacteriota; class Terriglobia; order Acidiferrales; family UBA7541; genus Acidiferrum. The sequence goes on along the minus strand of QHZD01000019.1, from coordinate 213,399 downwards.
ACGGCAACAACTTTGGCCGCAGCATCGCCGACGCAACAACGTTCGGCCATCCGGTTGGCTTTATCAACCCGAGCAGCACCATCGTCCCGCGCTCGGTTTGGGGTGAGCTCGGCGCACGCTTCACGTTCTGAGCGGACGGCTTAGCCAAAGCTAACAACGGAAGCCTGGGCTGGCTCGACCGAGTCAGCCCAGGTTTTTCTTTGTGGAAAGACGGTTAGTTTTGGGTACGCCGGCCGTCAAGGCGTCTCCGTTTTCAGTAGCAGAGGTTCGCGGTCAACTTGACCGGATTCGCGTTGCCGCTTAGAATTGAAGATTCACGGTGATTCATTTTTTCAACTTGATGGAATTGTGCGACAGCCCAGCGGGCACCCGCTGGGCTGCGCTGCTTTAGGGCGCCCGTTTGCGTGCCCAATGTTATTGTGTGAGGCTGGAATGATGGACAGTGCTATCCCCGAAGGTCTTACGTTTGACGACGTACTGCTCTTGCCGGGGCGGTCGGCCGTGCTGCCGACGGACGTGGACACCACCACGAAGTTCGCGCACAAGCTGCCGATAAACATTCCGCTGGCGTCGGCGGCCATGGACACGGTGACGGAATCGCGGCTGGCCATCGCCATCGCCAGGCAGGGCGGCATCGGAATGGTGCACCGCAACATGCCCATCGACCGCCAGGGCGAGGAAGTGGACCGGGTAAAGCGCTCGGAGAGCGGCATGATCGTCGATCCGGTGACGATTTCGCCGGACATCACGCTGCGGCAGGCGCTGGAAATAATGAACAAGTACAAGATTTCCGGGTTGCCGGTGACGCGCGGCTCGCGGCTTACGGGAATCCTGACCAACCGCGACCTGCGATTCGAGAAGAATCACGCGCAACTAGTCGGTTCGGTGATGACCAAGGACAACCTTGTGACCGTGCCAGTAGGGACCACACTAGAAGAAGCCGAGCGCATCCTGCAAAAGCACCGCATCGAGAAGTTGCTCGTCGTTGATCAGGACTTCAACTTGAAGGGCTTGATCACGGTCAAAGACATCCAAAAGAAACTCGAATACCCGCGTGCGGCAAAAGACGAGCACGGGCGATTGCGCGTGGGCGCTGCCGTTGGGGCGACGGGCGATTTTCTGGAGCGGGCCGTGGAAATGTCCAAAGCGAAAGCTGACGTCCTGGCCATCGACACGGCGCACGGGCACTCCGAGCGAGTGATGGAAGCGATCAAGGCCATTCGGCACCGCTTGCCGGAAATACAACTCATCGCCGGCAACGTGGCTACCTACGAAGGCGCAAAGGAATTGATTTCGCTGGGCATTGATGGGCTGAAAGTGGGCATCGGGCCCGGTTCCATCTGCACGACGCGCGTAGTTACCGGCGCGGGCGTGCCGCAACTGACTGCGATCATGGAAGCCGCGAGAGCCGCGAAGGGCACGGACGTGGCCATTATTGCCGACGGCGGCATCAAATACTCGGGCGACATTTCCAAAGCGCTCGCGGCAGGCGCGTCCTGCGTGATGATCGGCAGTCTTTTCGCCGGCACCGAAGAGTCTCCCGGAGAAACCATCCTGTACCAGGGCCGCACGTTCAAGTCCTATCGCGGGATGGGTTCGACCGGAGCGATGGAGTCGGGCTCCGACCGCTACGCGCTGGTACAGGATTCAGGTGAGCGCAGCAAGTCTGTTCCGGAAGGCGTGGAAGGACGCGTACCCTACAAAGGCCAGTTGGGCGCGCTGACCGACCAGCTCGTCGGCGGACTCAAGAGCGGCATGGGTTACGTGGGAGCGGCGACGCTAAAGGAATTCACGGAAAAGAGCCGGTTCGTTCGAATCACCGCTGCCGGATTGCGCGAGAGCCACGTACATGACGTCATCATCACAAAAGAAGCGCCCAATTATCGTATGGAATAGTGGTGCGGGACGGCGAAAGAGGAAGCAGCGTGCAGAATGAAACAAAGGGAGTTGAATCCTAGTGGCCGACACGCAACCGTGGCGCAATCCACGCCCTGCTCCCCAATTGCAAGAGATTCAGGCGCGCTTGCAGCCGCCGCGAATGCCCGCTTGGGTGCGCGCCTGGTGGCCAGTCGCGATATGGGCATGCTTCATCTTCACGATGTCCACGGACAGCTTTTCTGCGGAGCACACCCGCTGGTTCTTTGAACCGATCCTGCGCTGGCTGGATCCTTCACTGACGACCCCTCAATTCGAGTTCATCCATCACATCATCCGCAAGTGCGCACACTTCACGGAATATTTTATTTTCTTCCTGTTGCTTTACCGCGGCGTGCGCGGCGACCGCAAAGGGTGGCGGTGGACGTGGGGCATCGCGGCACTCTTCTGTGCCGCGGGATATTCGGCCCTGGATGAAATTCACCAGGCGTTCGTATCCAGCCGAACGGCTTCGCCTTACGATTCTCTGCTCGACTCGATCGGCGCTTTTGTGGCGTTTGTCGGGCTTTGGATATGGTTCCGCCGACGAGCTGAAGGCCAAGCGAAAGTACCCGCAATCGGCACAACGGCTTCCTGATAGAAATTCCACTGCGCACGAATTCACCGAAAAACTGGCAAAAAAAACAAAAAGCCCGTTCCGGCCTGTCGGAACGGGCTGCTAAAGTTTGTACGGGGAACCGATGCTTAGCTCTTTACTTCGGCTTCTTCTTCCTTCTTGGGCTTTTCTTTCTTTTCCTTGAGCTTGAACTCATAACCGATGAGCTCAAGGATGGCCACCTTGGCGTTGTCGCCGACGCGGTTTCCTGCGTGGATAATGCGGGTGTAGCCGCCGGCGCGATCCGCGAACTTCGGAGCGATCTCGCTGAACAGCTTCTGCGTGACGGCAGGAAGCATGATGTACGATGCCGCCTGACGGCGCGATTGCAGCGTGTCGCGCTTGCCAAGGGTGATCATCTTCTCCGCAACGGGGCGAGCGGCTTTGGCGCGTGTCAGCGTAGTGGTAATCCGCCCGTGTTCGAGCAAATTGGTCACCAGGCTGCGCAGCACCGCGCGGCGATGATCCGGCTGCTTTCCGAGTTTAGAACCTGAGTTGAGATGTCGCATCGCTTATCTTGTCCCTTAGAGGCCGATGTTTTCTTCTGACGCCGGGGCGGCGGTTTGGCTTGGGAGCGGCGGCCAGATAATGCGGCCGTGCTCGTCGAATTTCATGCCCAGCGCGAGCCCCATCTTCACCAGTATGTCCTTGATCTCGTTGAGCGACTTGCGGCCGAAGTTCTTGGTCTTCAGCATTTCGTTTTCGCTCTTCTGGACGAGCTCGCGGATGGTCTGGATGTTCGCGTTCTTCAGGCAATTGTAAGAGCGGACGGAAAGCTCGAGCTCCTCGACGGAGCGATCCAAATGCTCCAGGCGCGGATCGTGGGAGATATCCTGCGGCGCTTCGACGGTCTCCACAGGCTCCTCGAAGTTGATGAAGATGCTCATGTGGTCCTTCACCAGCTTGGCGGCGAGGCCAATGGAGTCCTGCGGCGTAATGGCGCCGTTGGTCCACACCTCGATCATTAGTTTTTCGTAGTCGGTCATCTGGCCGAGGCGGGCGGCCTCGACGGAATAGTTCACCTTGCGCACCGGCGAGTGAACGCTGTCGACCGGGATGTAACCGATCGGCAGATCTTCATCGTAGTTGCGGTCGGCAGCCACGTAGCCGCGGCCGTTCTTCGCACGCATCTCGATCTGCAGCTTGCCGCCTTCACTGACAGTGGCGATGTAAACGCTCTTGTCGAGGACGGCGAAGTCAGCGTCTTCCTCGATTTGCGCCGAGGTCACCGGACCGGCCTGCTCGATGTTGACGTAAATCGTCTTTGGCAAGTCGGTGTTGAGTTTGATGGGCACCTGCTTCAGGTTGAGGATGATGTCCGTGGCATCCTCGACGACACCGGGGATCGAAGAAAATTCGTGCAGTACGCCTTCGATCTTCACCGCGGTGATGGCCGCGCCCTCAATCGAACTAAGCAGCGCGCGACGCAGCGCGTTTCCTACGGTCGTGCCCCAGCCGCGCTCAAAAGGCTGCGCGGAAAACCGCCCGTACTTCTCGGTGAGCGATTCCAGCTCGGATGCAAGACGCTTCGGCTTTTGAAAACCCTTCCACATCGTGTTCCTTCCTTCCGGCCCGCAAGTCCGGGCCAAAAACAAATCCATTGCCCGGTCCGCCGGGCTCGCTGGCGCTGGCCGCGCCTTGGTGAAACTTACTTCGAGTACAATTCGACGATGAGCTGCTCGTTGATCGGCGGCGTCTGCACATCATCGCGCTTCGGCAGGGCCACAACCTTGGCCTTGAACTGTTCGCGCTCTTGTTCGAGCCAAGGCACCGCGCTTTGGCTCTGCGCGACGTTGCGCGCCTCGATCACCATGGCGTTCTGGTGCATCTTTTCCTTGATGGCCACTTCCTCGCCCACGCTGATGAGATAGGACGGGATGTTGACCTTCTTCCCGTTCACGCGGACGTGCCCGTGCAGCACAAGCTGCCGCGCCTGCGAACGCGAGGACGCCAAACCCGCTCGCCACACCACGTTATCCAGGCGGCGTTCGAGCATGATGATGAGGTTCTCGCCGGTTGGGCCTTTGGCGCGCGCGGCCTTCTCAAAATAATTGCGGAATTGCCGCTCCAGCAACCCGTAAGTGCGCTTGACCTTCTGCTTCTCGCGCAATTGCAAGCCGTATCCGGCGACCTTCGGGCGCCGTGACTGCCCGTGTTGCCCAGGAACGAAGTTGCGCTTCTCGATGGCGCACTTCTCCGTAAAGCAACGCAAGCCTTTCAAAAAAAGCTTCTGCCCTTCCCGGCGGCACAGGCGGCAGACTGCATCTCGGTGTCTTGCCAACTTCTATTCTCCCTTCCCAAAACTCTCGAACTCTGTGGGACAGGCATTCCTGCCTGTCCGAATTTGTCTGCCGCTCCGAAGCGGACAGACAAGAATGCCTGTCTACACGCGACGGCGCTTCGGGGGACGGCAGCCGTTGTGCGGAATCGGCGTGACGTCACGAATCACGACGATGTGCAGTCCGGCCGCAGCCAGCGCGCGCACGGCGGATTCCCGTCCGGAGCCGGGACCCTTCACGCGGACCTCCACGCTCTTCATCCCGTATTGGTCGCGCGCCACGCCCGCGGCAGCCAGCGAGGCCTGCTGCGCGGCGTACGGCGTCCCCTTGCGCGATCCCTTGAAGCCGATCGCACCCGCCGAGGACCAGCACACGACGCGGCCATCCGTGTCCGTGATGGAAATCTGCGTATTGTTGAACGACGCCGCGACGTACACCACGCCGTGTGGAATAACGCGGCGCTCGCGCTTCTTCTTGAATTCTTTTTTGCGCTTCGCTGCCGCCGCCGGTTTTCCCGGTGCTACTGCCGCGTCCGGCGCTGCATTCTTTTGCTGCTCTTTTGCCACGATTCACTCCATTCCTCGAAATACTTGAAAACTCTAACCGCAGGAAAAGCGGGAGCAAGCTCCCGCACTCCAAAAAATCACTAGCCCTTCTTGCCCAGAACCTTCTTCTTCGCCGCCACGGCGCCGCGCCGCGGACCTTTGCGGGTGCGCGCGTTGGTGTGCGTTCGCTGGCCGCGCACCGGCAAGTTCCGGCGGTGGCGGATCCCGCGGTAGGCCTGAATTTCGATCAGCCGGCGGATGTTCATCTGAATCTCCTTGCGGAGATCGCCCTCCACGCGGCCTTCCTGTTCGATGGCCTGGCGGAGGTGATTGATTTCATCTTCCGTCAAGTCGCGAATCTTCTTGGTGTGATCGACATTCGCCTTGGCCGCGAGCTTCTTCGCGCGCTCCTGCCCAATGCCATAGATCGAGGTCAGCCCGACCCAAAGGCGCTTCTGCACCGGAAGATCTACACCTGCGATACGTGCCATGCCATTCTCCTCGAAAAAACCTTATCCCTGACGCTGCTTGTGCTTCGGGTTGACGCAAATCACCCGCACCACGCCGCGCCGGTGGATCACCTTGCACTTGTCACAAATCTTTTTTACCGATGCCCGTACTTTCATAATCCCCGTTCCTCACTCGCCGAACTACTTGTAGCGGTACACAATCCGGCCGCGCGTCAAATCGTATGGCGAAAGCTCCACCGCAACTTTGTCTCCCGCCAAAATCCGGATGAAATTCTTGCGCATCTTGCCGGAAACATGAGCCAGCACCTGGTGCTTGTTTTCCAGCTCAACGCGGAACATCGCGTTTGGCAGCGGCTCGATCACCGTCGCCATCACTTCAATGGCGTCCTCCTTGGAATTCCCGGAGTCGCCTTTCTTTTTTTCCTCGCGAATGGGTCTTGCCATATTCTCCCGTGCTTACCCAAACTGCTTTAAAAACCAGCCACCGTAACTCTCACCACGACGGCCCGGTCATCTCTTTCGGCCGCGTCAGAATCCACGGCCCGTTGGCGGTAACCGCCACGGTGTGCTCGAAGTGCGCCGAGGGGCTGCCATCCGCCGTTTCCGCCACCCATTCGTCCCGCATGCGCACTTCCGGGCTGCCCGCATTCACCATCGGCTCGACCGCGATGACCATGCCCTCTTGCAACCGCGCGCCGCGTCCCTCGTCGCCGTAGTTCGGCAAGTTGGGCTCGTCGTGCATCTTCGTTCCAATCCCATGCCCGACGAACTCGCGCACCACCGAAAAGCCGTTTTCTTCAACCCAACTCTGCACCGCGTGGCCGACGTCGCCCAGCCGGTTGCCCGCGCGCATCTTCTCGATGGCGCGGTCCAACGACTCCCGGGTCACATCCAGCAGTTTCTGCAGCTCCGGCCGAATCTTCCCTACGGGGACGGTAACCGCCGAATCCGCGTAGTAACCGTCCACTTCCATCCCGAAATCGATCGAGACGATGTCGCCTTCGCGCAACTTGCGTTTGGGCGACGGAATTCCGTGAACGATCTCGTTGTTCACCGACGTGCACAGCACGCAGGGATAACCGCGATATCCCTTGAACGCCGCCTTGCCCGGCCTTCCGGCGATTTTTTCCTCGGCAATCTTCTCGAGGTCCATCGTCGTGATTCCCGGCTTCACGGCATCGCGCAAAGCCGTCAAGACTTCGTGCACGAAAAGTCCGGCGCGGTGCATTTTTTCCAGTTCTTCCGCGCTTCGCAGGTGAATCGCCATCAATCTTTCCAGGGTCCTTCCGGACCCAGTTCAGCGGCCCAAGCCGGGCCCGTCTCCGCGGGCTCTATCGCGCCCCGCGCACGCTCTGCACGCCTTGCAGCACCTGACGCCCGACTTCGTCCACGCACTTAGACGCGTCAATGGTGTGCAGCAGACCCCGTTGCGCGTAATACGCCACCAGCGGCGCCGTCTGCTTCTCATACGCCTGCAATCGGGGCCCGATGACTTCTTCGCGATCGTCCGGCCGCTGGATCAGCTCGCCGCCGTCGTTATCGCAAATGCTGTCGACCTTGGGCGGGCGCTCGTAAATATTATAAATCTCGCCGCCCACTTTGCAGGTCCTTCGCCCGGTCAGCCTTCGCAGCAAAATCGAAGGATCGATGGCCAGGTGAATCACGAACGGCCGCTTGTAACCATGTTGCTTCAGCAATTCGCCCAGGTATTTCGCCTGGGCCACCGTCCGCGGAAACCCGTCAAACACAAAACCGTGCGAACAATCCGGCCGCTCGATGCGCTCCCTGATCATCTGCAGCACCAGGGAATCCGGAACCAGGTCGCCGCGCTCCATGATCGGCTTGGCCTTTATGCCAAGCGGCGTGCCCTTGCTGACATGCTCGCGAAGCATGTCACCCGTCGAAAGGTGCGGCACGCCGTACTTCCTGGCCAATTCCTTTGCTTGCGTGCCCTTCCCCGCGCCCGGAGGCCCGAGAAAAATCACGGCGCGGTCCAGTTTATCGGGGTGCCGTGTATCCGGAGCCACCCTGGTTCTCTCCCGTTACCGCCGACCGCGCAACCGGCCCTTCCGAGCGAACCCTTCGTAGTTCCGCATGACCAGTTGTGCCTCCAGTTGCTGCACGGTATCCATGGCCACGCCCACTACGATCAATAGAGACGTTCCACCAAAATAAAAATTGACCTGCAATCCTTTCAGAAACCAGACCGGGAAGTGGCGGTCAAACCACGACCCGATCCCCCAGCCCAGATGGTCCAAGTGAATGCCCGCGATCATCCATTCCGGAAGCAAGCAAACCAGCGCCAGGTAAACGGCGCCGATAAACGTCAGCCTCTTCAGAATCTTGCTGACGTGCTCGGAAGTCGTCCGGCCGGGCCGGATGCCGGGAATGAACCCGCCGTTTTTCCGCATGTTGTCCGCGAGTTCCGTCGGATTGAAAACGATTCCGACGTAGAAAAACGCGAACAGCAAAATCAGCGTCACATAAATCAAGGTGTACAGCGGCTCGCCCCACTTCAGGGCCTCCGCGATGTTTTTCACAAACGGCCAGCGCGTTCCAAACATCAGCGCGGCGGTGGCCGGAAACGCCAGCAGCGAACTCGCAAAAATCGGCGGAATCACTCCGCCGGAGTTCACGCGCAGCGGGAGATACGAGGATTGCCCGCCCATCACGCGGCGCCCCACAACGCGCTTGGCGTACTGCACGGGAATGCGCCGCTGCCCACCTTCCACAAAGACGATGAACGCGACCACCGCGATCATCAGCGCGATCAGCAGCACGAGCGCAAGGGGCGTAAACGGCCCCCAAGCCTGCGTCCGGGCTTTTTCATACAAGTCCACCACCGCGCGTGGCAGTCCCACGACGATGCCGACGAAGATGATCAGCGACATCCCGTTGCCGATGCCGCGTTCGCTAATCTGCTCGCCGAGCCACATGATGAACGCCGAACCAGTGGTCAGCGTCAGGATGGTCATCAGCGTAAATCCCCATCCGGGATGGTAGACCATCGACTGGCCGTTGGGGCCGGCGGCCGCTTGCAAAGTCTGCGCGATCGTGAACGACTGAATGATGCTCAAAACGATCGTCAGGTAGCGCGTATACTGCGTAATTTTTCGCCGCCCGAGTTCGCCTTCTTTCTGCAGCCGCTCGAGATACGGAAATACGACGGTCATCAATTGCAGGATGATCGATGACGTGATGTACGGCATGATGCCGAGCGCGAAAATCGTCAGCTTGCGGAAGTTACCGCCGCTGAACAAATCAAAGATGCCCAGAACCGAACCGGCTGACTGCTGAAACATTTGCTCCAAGACAGCCGCATTGATTCCCGGTGTGGGAATGTGCGCGCCGATGCGATAGACCGCCAAAAGGGCCAGCGTGAACAGCACACGGTTCCGCAAGTCTTCGATGCGGAACATGTTCTTCACGGCTTCGATAAATCGCTTCATGCCTGTTCTCTGCGAGTTCTGATCTACGCTACAACCTCGAACGTACCGCCCGCCTTGGTAATCTTTTCTTTCGCCGACGCGCTGAACGCCTGCGCGTGAATCGCCAGCTTGTTCGTCAGCTCGCCATCGCCGAGGATCTTGATGGGGTCCGTGGCGCGGCGCACAAAACCGTGCGCGCGCAGCAACTCAGGGGTCACTGTCTCGCCCGCCGGAAAAACATTTAACTCCGCCAGGTTCACGACCGAGTACGTCACGCCAAACGGATTGTGAAAGCCGCGCTTCGGCATACGCCGGTGTAGCGGCATCTGCCCGCCTTCAAAACCGCGGCGCCGCGAATAGCCGCGGCGCGACTTCTGACCTTTGTTGCCGGAGCCTGCGGTCTTGCCGAGCTTCGAACCCATGCCGCGGCCAACGCGCACTTTGCGCTGGCGCGAGCCTGCTGGCGGCTGCAAATTCGCGAGCGTAAACGACCGCCGTCCCTTCGACACCGGTTTCGCCGGCTTGTGTTGACCGCGCTTGCGGGCTCCTCTCGGGCCGCTTGAACTCTTCTTCGCCATCTCTCTACTCCACGACTTCTACGAGGTGCCGCACCTTGTGGATCATGCCGCGTACCGCCGGCGTATCCTGGCGCTCGACCACTTGATGCATTCTCCGCAAGCCGAGGCCGCGGATGGTTTGACGCATGTCGTCGGTGCAGCTGATAAAGCTGACCACCCACTTGATCTTCACCGTGCCGCCGGACTTCTTGCCATCATGCGCCGTCCGGTTATAGGCCTTGACGGGAGTCTTCTTTGTGTGCGCCGCCTTTTTCCCTGGCATTAGTCGCCCTCACTCGCCGCGGCTTTTTCCTTGGGCGGCTTGCCGCTGATTTCTTCCACTGTCTTCGAGCGCGTTTCCGCAACGTGCGCGATGTCTTTCAAGCCAAGCAGCGCAGCGAAAGTGGCTTTGACGACGTTGTGCGGGTTCGACGTGCCGATCGATTTCGTCAGCACGTTGGTGATTCCCGCCACCTGCATCACCTTGCGCACCGGACCGCCGGCGATCACGCCGGTGCCTTCCGACGCGGGCTTGAGCAGCACTTGCGCCGAGCCGTAACGTCCTAAGACCTGGTGCGGAATCGTCGAGCCTTTCATGTTCAGCTTGATCAGATTCTTTTTCGCCTGTTCGATGCCCTTCTTGATCGCCATGGGCACTTCGCGTGCTTTGCCCATGCCGAATCCCGCATGGCCGTGGCTGTCGCCGACCACCACCAGCGCCGAGAAACTCAGGTTCTTGCCGCCCTTCACGACCTTGGTGACGCGGTTGATGGCGATCACGTCATCCTTCAGCTCCGTAGGATTCACTTCCAGGAGCCGGCGAACCGCTAGACTGTCCCGCAAAATTTGCTTCGACATAGGCTTAGAACTGTAACCCCGCTTCCCGCGCCGCATCCGCGAGCGCCTTGACGCGGCCGTGATACTTGTATCCGCCGCGGTCGAACACGACTTTACTCACCCCGGCGGCCTTGGCGCGCTGGGCGATCGTTTTGCCGATCACTTTTGCCGCCGCGACGTTGCCTCCGCCCTTCAAGTTCTTTTTCGATTCGCCGTCAATCGAACTGGCGGAAACCAGCGTCTGGCCTGAACGGTCGTCGATCACCTGCGCGTAAATGTGTCCCAGCGAGCGGTACACGCACAGGCGCGGGCGCTCCGCCGTGCCCTCGACCCTGGTGCGCACGCGCGCATGAACGCGCTGGCGGTGCAAATCCCTCGATAGCTTGCGAACTCTTGCCGATGCCACTGTCGTTTCTCCTAATCCACAATCGTGCAAAATTCCAATTACGCCGCGCCGCCAGCCTTTGCTCCAGCTTTGCCGGCCTTCTTCTTCAAACGTTCGCCGGTGATGCGCACGCCCTTCTGCTTGTACGGATCGGGCGGACGCAGCGAGCGCATGTCCGCGGCGACCTGCCCGACCTGGCCCTTATCCGCGCCGCTCACGATGATGTGCGTCTGCTTTTCCACGGCGACTTGAATGCCTTCCGGAATCGGAAAATTGATCGGGTGCGACTTGCCAAGCGCGAAGGAAACCGTCTTGCCCTTCAGCTCGGCGCGATAACCGACGCCCACGATGTCGAGCTCCTTCTTGAAGCCCGAGGTCACGCCATGCACGGCGTTGGCGACCAGCGCGCGCGCCAGTCCGTGAAGGGCGCGGTGTTCTTCGGTTGCGCGAAGGGCGGTCAACACGCCGTCTTTTTGCTCAAACGTGATGCCTTGCGGGATCGCGAAGGACAACTTGCCCTTCGGTCCTTGCACGTCAATTTTCCCGCTCTGCAGGCCGATCTTCACGCCCGCAGGCAATGGAATTGGTTTTTGTCCGATGCGTGACATCTTCTCTATTTTCCTTGACTAGAAATACCGCTTACCAAACCTCGCACAGAATCTCACCGCCCATTTTCGCTTTGCGCGCCGTGCGCCCGCTCATCAAACCCTTCGGCGTGGTCATAATGCTGATGCCCAGCCCGCCCACCACGGGGCGAATATCGGCCGCTCCGAGATACGCGCGCGCGCCCGGACGCGAAATGCGCTTCAACCCGGTGATTACGCTGCGGCGGTCCGGCGTGTACTTCAGGAAAACACGCAGCATCTTGCGCGTCTTGTTCTCGTCCACCAGCTTGTAGGTCGAGATGTAGCCCTCTTCCTTCAGGATGCGCGCGATTTCCGTCTTGAGCTTCGAGACTGGAACGTCGACGCGTTGGTGCTTGGCGGCCGCCGCGTTGCGGAGGCGCGTCAGAAAATCGGCTATTGGGTCCGTCTGCATGTATCTCCTGTCCTGGCACCGCTTACCGCGGCGGCTACCAGCTGGCTTTCACGACACCGGGGATTTCTCCCTTCAGCGCCATACCGCGGAAACAGATTCTGCACATCTGAAACTTGCGGATATACCCTCGCGCGCGGCCGCAGCAGCGGCAGCGGTTGCGGACCCGCACCTTGAATTTCGGCTTCTTGAGCGACTTAGCGATTTTTGCTGTGCGTGCCATTTATTGCGCCACCCCTTTTTCGCGGAACGGAAACCCGAGCCCTTTGAGCAGCTCACGACCCTGCTCATCGTTCTTCGCGCTGGTCGTCATGGTGATGTTCATGCCCTTGATCTTGTCCACGCGCGTGTAATCGATTTCTGGAAACACCAGTTGGTCTTTCAGCCCCAGCGTGTAGTTTCCGCGGCCGTCGAAGGAATTCTGCGGCAAGCCTCGGAAGTCGCGCACACGCGGCAGCACCACGTTGCACAGGCGGTCGAGAAATTCGTACATGTAGTCGCCGCGCAGCGTCACAGCGCAGCCAATGGGCATGCCCTTGCGAATCTTGAAATTCGCAATGGATTTCTTCGCCCGCGTGATCACTGCTTTCTGCCCGGTGATCTGGCCAAGCTCCACCGCCGCCGTATCCAGCAGCTTGGCGTTCTGGCTGGCTTCGCCGAGACCGATGTTGACCGTGATTTTCTTCAACTTGGGCACGGCCATCATGTTCTTCCAGCCAAAGCGCTTCATCAGCGCGGGCACCGTCTCCGTTCGGTATTTTTCCTGCAATCGGCTCTTCATCGCCTTCTCTGCCTATCCTTTTACTTGTCCAGCGTCGTGTTGCAATGCCGGCAACTGCGCACTTTCGTGCCGTCCGGCAGAATCGTGTGGCCAATCCGCGTGTGCTTGCCGCAGCTCCCGCAGACCACCATCACGTTCGAGACGTTGATTCCCGCTTCTTTCTCCACGATCCCGCCCTTGATGTTCTTCGAGGGGTTGGGACGCGTGTGACGCTTGATGATGCCCACGTGCTCGACCACCACGGTGTTTTTCTTCGCGTTGATCGAAAGCACGCGCCCGCTCTTGCCGGCGTCTTTCCCGGCAATCACCCTGACGTTATCGCCCTTGCGAATCTGAATGGCGTGCCGCTCGGCTCTTTCGTGTCTCAGTGTCATGGCCTACCAAACCTCCGGAGCCAGCGAAACAATCTTCGTGAATTTCTTCTCGCGCAGTTCGCGCGCTACGGGGCCGAACACGCGCGTCCCCACAGGCTCGCCCGCATCGTTGATCAGCACCGCGGCGTTGTCGTCAAACCGGATGTACGTGCCATCCTTGCGCCGCCGCTCTTTCCGCATCCGCACCACCACCGCTTTCACCACGCTTCCTTTTTTGACCTGGCTTTCCGGTGTCGCTTCCTTTACCGCGGCGGTAATTACGTCGCCGAGGCCCGCCTTCAATCCCGCGTCGCCGCCTACCGGCATGATGCAGGTCAGCTTGCGCGCGCCGGAATTGTCGGCCACCGTCAGCCAGGTTCGCATCTGAATCATTGGTCTGCTCCCCTGTCTCTCTTACTAGGCCGACGCGTTCCGCGTCAGCACTTCTTTCAACCGCCAGCGCTTCAACTTGGAAAGCGGCCGCGAAGCCACGATGCGCACCGTGTCGCCGGGCTTGGCCTGGCGGTTTTCGTCGTGCGCGTAGAACTTTTTCGAGATGCACACCACCCGGCGGTACTTGGGGTGCTGCACCAGCCGCTGCACTTCCACCACGATCGTTTTTTGCATCTTCGCGCTGGTTACTTTGCCGGTGAGGACAGTTCGCTCGCCGCGCTCGGCAACCGGGGCATTTTGCGTTTCGGTTGTCATTACGCCTTCCCTGCTTTCAGCTCTTGCGCGCGAACCAGTGTCTTCACCCGCGCCAGATCTTTTTTCGCTTCCCGAAGCCGCTTCAGCGCCTCCGCCTGTCCCGTTGAAAGCTGGAAGCGCAGCCGAAAAATCGTCTCCGTCAGGTCTTTCTCCTGGGCCAGTAATTCGTCCACGCCCGCTTCGCGAATCTTGTCAATGCGCCGCGGCATCGTTAAAACCCTCCTGCGCGGGATACGAATTTCGTGGGAATGGGCAGTTTGTGCGCCGCCAGTCCCAAAGCTTCCCTGGCTGTCGCTTCGTCCACTCCAGCCATCTCAAACATGATGCGTCCCGGCTTCACCACCGAAACCCACTTCTCCGGCGCGCCTTTGCCCTTGCCCATACGGGTCTCCGCCGGCTTTTTGGTGAACGGCTTGTCCGGGAAAATCCGGATCCACAATTTCCCGCCGCGCTTGATGAACCGCGTAATCGCCACACGGGACGCTTCAATCTGCCGGTCGGTGATCCACGCGTTTTCCATGGCTTTCAATCCATACTCGCCGAACGCCAAATCTCCGCCGCGCCAGGCCTTGCCGTTACGCCGGCCGCGCATCTGCTTTCTGTACTTTACTTTCTTCGGCATCAACATCGCTTTGTTCTCGCTTCCCTGATTTCGTTAACCGCTCGCCGCTTACGCCACCGCAGCGGCAGTCTCGCGTTCCTTCTGAATCTTCGACGCTTTCTTGGGCACGTTCTCGCCCTGGTAGACCCAGCACTTCACACCAATCACTCCGTAGGTGGTGTTGGCTTCCGCCGTGCCGAAATCAATGTCCGCGCGCAGCGTTTGCAGCGGTAGCCGCCCCTGCAGGTACCATTCCTTGCGCGCGATTTCAGCGCCGTTCAGCCGGCCGGCCACGCGCACCTTGATGCCTTTGCAGCCGAAACGTAGCGCCGAATCCACGGCTTTGCGCATCGCGCGCCGGAACGCCACGCGCTTTTCCAGTTGTAAAGCAATCGATTCCGCCACCAGCGTGGCGTCTAATTCAGGACGATGCACTTCCTGGATGTCGATGTGCACTTCGCGTTTGGTGCGCTTCTGGACGTCCTGCTTCAGCTTGTCGATTTCTGCGCCCTTGCGCCCGATGATGATGCCCGGCCGCGCGGTATAAATGCGCACCACCAGTTTATTCGCCGCGCGCTCGATATCGATCGAGCTGATGCCCGCGCTCTTTAGCTTTTCTTTCAACTCCTTGCGGAGCTTGACGTCTTCGTGGAGAAGATCGGCATACTCCTTGTCGGCATACCAACGCGACTTAAACGGCTTGTTGTAGCCCAGCCGGAATCCATACGGGTGCGTCTTTTGTCCCACTCTCGGTCTCCTTACCTCTTACTTCTTTCCCTTTTTCGGTGGCGCTTGCTTGCCGGTTAAAGCCTTGCGAACACGGCGCGCCGTGCCGCGCACGCCCTTCTGCGCTTCCGCTTCCGCCACGTTGGCTGCCACGCGTTCCGCGGCCGCCACGTGATGCTCGGCCACGCCCACCCAAAGATGCGCAGTGCGCTTCTGGTAGCGAAACGCCCGGCCCATCGGCGCGGGACGCAGGCGCTTCCAGCGCGGCCCTTCATTCACGAAACACTGCGCCACGAACAATTGGTCCACGTCGAGCGGCGCACCGGCGTCATCCGCCTTGCGTTCCGCGTTGGCTATCGCGCTGCGCAGCACTTTTTCAATGTGCTTCGCGGCGCGTTTTGGCGTGTACTTCAGCGTCTGCAACGCGTCCTGCGCCTTCTGCCCGCGGATCAGGTCCATCACCAGCCGCGCCTTCTGCGGCGACATTCGAACGTGCCGCGCCAGAGCGTGTGCTTCAATCAATGCGTTTTGTGTCTGCACGTCAGCCATGATTTATGCCTTCGGCGCCGCGGGTGTTGCTGCAGCTGGTACTGCGCCGCCTCCTGCTGGTGCCGGGCCCGCAGCCTTCTCGAGCGCCGCTTTCACTCCGTGGCCCTTGAACGAACGTGTTGGCGCGAACTCGCCCAGCTTGTGCCCGATCATCTGTTCCGTCACATACACCGGAATGAATTTCTTCCCGTTGTGCACGGCGATGGTGTGCCCGATCATTTCCGGCACGATCGTCGAACGCCGCGACCACGTCTTGATCACTTTCTTTTCGTTACGCGTATTTAGCCCTTCGACCTTTACGCGCAGGTGGCCGTCCACAAACGGCCCTTTTTTCAGTGAGCGTGCCATCGATTCCCTATTCCTCCACTCGGCGCAACCGGCCCCATTGTGCCCGCCGAATCTTCTTGAATCCTCGAACCGGCCCGGGAACGCGGTGCGACTTCGGGCAGAACGGGCAGACAAACCGCGTGCCCTGCGCATTGGCAATCCGCTCCACGATGACCGCCCAGCCCGGCTTGCACAGCTTGTAAAGCACCGGCTCCGGCGGAGCCACAACTGCCTTGACCAACGGACGCGCCGCTTTCGCGCTCTTTGCGGTTGCGCGCTTCGCCCCGCGTTTCGCGGTGCGCTTCACCAGCCGGCCGCGCCGTGCTGCTGTTCGTGTTGTGCGTGTCGCTCGCATCATTTTTACTCTCACCGGGCGGATCTCAGTTCGCCGCCAGATTTCTCGCCTCAGTAAAACTTTCCAGCTTTACTTCCTGCGCTCGACAATGTGCTTGTCGGTGCGCTTGTTGTGCCGCGTCTTCTTGCCCAGCGTCGGGAACGCCCAGGGCGTCTGCGGATGATTGCCCTTGACCTTGCCTTCGCCGCCTCCGTGCGGGTGATCCACGGGGTTCATGGCCACGCCGCGAACCGTCGGCCGGATGCCGCGCCATCGCGTGCGCCCGGCTTTGCCGAAGGTTTCGTTTTCATGGTCGAGGTTGCCAACCTGGCCAACCGTGGCCATGCACTCCACGGAAAACTTACGAACTTCCCCGGAAGGCAACTTCACAAGAGCTACCTCGCCTTCCTTGCTCAGCAATTGCGCCGAGCCGCCCGCGGAACGCACCACTTGTCCGCCGCGCCCGGGATACAGCTCCAGGTTATGCACCATCGTGCCGGGGGGAATGTGCTTGAACTGCAACGCATTGCCGGGAAGAATGTCCGACCCTTCGCCGGTCGAGACCGTTGCGCCCACTTCCAATCCCACCGGATGAAGGATGTAGCGCTTCTCCCCGTCAGCGTAGTGCAGCAGCGCCAGGTTCGCGCTGCGATTCGGGTCGTATTCGATCGCCGCCACTTTCGCGGGCACGCCGAGCTTGTCGCGCCGGAAGTCCACCTTGCGGTAGGCCTTCTTGTGGCCCCCGCCGCGGTGCCAGATCACGACCTCGCCATGATTGTTGCGGCCGCCCGACCGCTTTTTCGGTTCCAGCAGCGCCTTTTCCGGCTCCTGCTTGGTGATGTGGCTTTTGTCCACGACGGTGATGAACCGTCGCGACGCCGTGTATGGATTAAAGCTCTTCAGTCCCATCGCAGCCTCTTACCTTCTTAATGCCTTACTTCTCAAACTGTCCCGGTCCTACAAATTCTCCGCGTACTCGATCATCTTTTCGCCTTCGGCGAGCTTCACGTATGCTTTCTTCCAATCGCGCCGGTAGCCTTCGTTCTGGCCACGGCGGCGCATTTTGCCGACAAAATTTGCCGTGCGGACGCCGGCCACCTTCACTTTGAAAATCTGCTGCACGGCTTCCTTGATCTGCGTCTTCGTGGCGCCGGCCGATACTTCAAACACCACCGTGTGCTGCGTCTCTTTCACGCCCAGGCCCTTTTCCGTAATGATCGGCCGCCGAATAATCTGGTAGTGAGGGGTTGACATGGCTTATCCCTTCCCCTTTTTCTTTGCTGGTTTCGCGGCTTTCTTTGCTGCTGCTGGTTTCTTGGCTGCCGCCTTTGGCGCCGCTTCCTTTTTCACCGGCTTTGCCGCAGGAGCAATCGTCTCCACGTCCGGCACTACCACCGGCTTCTTCTCCGGATCAAGTGAATGACTCAGTCGTGTCACCGCGTCCTTAGAGAGCACCAGCAAGTCGTGCTTCAGCACGTCGTAAGGCTGCAGAACATTGGGCGCGGCCAGCATGACGCCTTCGACGTTGCGACTCGCCAGTTCCAGGTTGCGGTTCTCGCCATGGGCTACCAGCAACGCCGACTTCGTATGGTTCAGCTTTTCCAGCACTTCGAGAAGCGCCTTGGTTTTGTGCGTATCCAATTTCCACGCATCCACAACCGTCAGCTTCTGCTCTGCCAGTTTTGCCGAAAGCGCCGAGCGCAGCGCACCGAGAAGCATCTTCTTCGGCAGCGCGTAGCTGTAATCGCGTGGCTTTGGTCCGTGAACCGTGCCGCCATGACGCCATAGAGGCGACCGGATCGAGCCGACGCGCGCGCGGCCCGTGCCCTTTTGCTTCCAAAGCTTGCGGCCTGCGCCGCTGACTTCGCTCTTTTCCTTGACCTTGTGCGTGCCCGCACGCAGACCGCGCAAGTGCCAGCGCGAAGCTTCGTGCAGCAGGTGCTGGTTGACTTTCGCGCCAAAAATCGCGTCCGCCAGCTCCACCTGACCGACTTTCTTGCCATCCAAGTTCACTACATCGACGACCGGCATAATCTTTCTTCCTTCTTCTCCGCCTTACTTCGCTTTCTTGGCCTTGCGGATAAAAATGTAAGCTCCGCTCGGCCCCGGCACCGATCCCCGCACCAGCAGCAGGTTCTCGTCAGTGTCTACCTTCACGACTTTCAAGTTCTTTGCGCTCACCTTGACGTTTCCCATGTGACCTGGAAAGTGCTGATTCTTCCAAACACGCGACGGAAACGAACTGCCTCCGATGCCACCCGGAGCGCGATGATGCATCGAGCCGTGCGTCGAATCGCCTCCGGCATAGTGCCAGCGCTTCACGCCGCCTTGAAAACCCTTACCCTTGCTCACGCCGCTCACGTCCACGAGTTCGCCAGTCTTGAAGTTCTCCACCAGCACCCGGTCGCCGACTTTCGTCTCGTCCTTCGATTCCTCGATGCGCACTTCGTGCAGCACCTTCATGGGCGCCACGTTGGCCTTCTTGAAATGCCCGGTCATGGCCTTGTTCACACGCTGCGGCTTGACGAATTCCACTAGGCCCAGTTGCGCGGCCTCGTATCCGTCCGTCTGCTTGGTGCGCCGCTGCACGACTACGCATGGCCCCGCCTGAAGGACGGTGCATCCGACGAGCGTGCCGTCGTCGACAAACACTTGCGTCATCCCCAGCTTGACTCCGATGATTCCGTTGACCGCCATTTTCCTCGTCTCTCTTTCGCAGCATGCCATCCAGGGTATTGGCTGCGTCCTGCCTCTTCGAGTTTCCTTACGTCATTACTTCGTTGCTTCTTTTTTTACTTTGCTGCGTGCCCGAAGGCCTTGATTTCCACGTCCACGCCCGGCGGCAGGTCCAGCTTCATCAGCGCATCTACCGTATCCGGTGTCGGCTCCAGAATGTCGATCAGCCGCTTGTGCGTACGCATCTCGAACTGCTCGCGCGACTTCTTGTCCACGTGCGGCGACCGCAGGACCGTCCAGCGGTTGATGGTGGTCGGCAAAGGAATCGGCCCGGCCACGTCCGCGCCGGTACGCTTGGCCGTCTCCACGATTTCCCGTGTAGACTGGTCCAGAATTCTGTGGTCGTACGCCTTCAAACGAATACGGATTTTGTCGCCTTGTCTCATTTAGTTTTCCAAGCCTACTCGATGATCTCGGTCACGGCGCCGGCGCCGACGGTGTGCCCGCCTTCGCGAATCGCGAATCGCAAGCCCTTCTCCAAAGCTACGGGCGTGATCAGAGTCACTTCGCAGCTCACGTTGTCGCCCGGCATCACCATTTCCACGCCTGCCGGCAGTTTCATGTCGCCGGTTACGTCCGTGGTCCGGAAGTAAAACTGCGGACGGTAGCCGGAGAAAAACGGCGTGTGCCGCCCGCCTTCTTCCTTCGTCAGCACGTATGCTTCGGCTTTGAACTTCGTGTGCGGGGTGATCGAACCCGGCTTACACACCACCTGCCCGCGCTCCACGTCTTCCTTTTCCGTGCCGCGCAACAGCAAACCAACGTTGTCGCCGGCGAGCCCCTCGTCCAAAAGTTTCTTGAACATTTCCACGCCCGTCACAACTTTCTTCTGCGTCGGACGAAAGCCCACGATTTCGATTTCTTCGCCAACCTTCACTTTGCCGCGCTCGATTCGGCCGGTAACAACCGTGCCGCGGCCAGAAATCGAGAAAATGTCTTCAATCGGCATCGCGAATGGCTTATCCACATCGCGGACCGGCAAGGGCACGTTCTTGTCCACCGCTTCCATCAATTCGTCAATCGTCTTTTCCCACTTCGCGTCGCCGTTCAGCGCCTGCAGCGCGCTACCGCGAATCACTGCGATGGAATCGCCGGGAAACTGATAGCTCTTCAGCAGTTCACGAACTTCCAGTTCGACGAGTTCGAGCAATTCCGCGTCTTCCACCATGTCGCACTTGTTCAGGAACACCACGATCGCCGGAACGCCCACCTGCCGCGCCAGCAGAATGTGCTCCCGCGTCTGCGGCATCGGCCCATCCGTCGCCGCCACCACCAGGATCGCGCCGTCCATCTGCGCGGCTCCCGTGATCATGTTCTTGATATAGTCCGCGTGCCCCGGGCAATCCATGTGCGCGTAATGCCGGTTCGCCGTTTCATACTCCACGTGCGACACGGCAATTGTGATTCCGCGCTCGCGTTCTTCCGGAGCGTTGTCGATCGTGTCGAACGCGCGGAACGCCACCTTGGGATTGTGCTTCGATAACACCTTGGTAATCGCCGCCGTCAACGTCGTTTTGCCATGGTCGATGTGACCGATAGTCCCGATGTTCACGTGCGGCTTGTTGCGCTCGAATTTCTCCTTCGCCATTTCGTCCTCTGCTCCTCAGTCGAAGTCTTGCAAAACTCTGAAAACCGACTATTTCCCCCCGCGGGCCTTCTTGACAATCTCCTCAGCCAGATTGTTCGGAAGTTCCGCGTAATGCGAAAAATGCATGGTGAACGTCGCGCGTCCTTGCGTGCGGCTGCGCAAATCCGTGGCGTAGCCGAACATCTGCGAGAGCGGCACTTCCACGCGAATCACGTTGCTGCCCGCCCGGTTTTCCGTGCCCTGAATCGCCGAACGTCGTGCGTTGAGGTCGCCAAAAACCTGCTGCATGTATTCTTCCGGCGTAACCACTTCCACTTTCATGATCGGTTCGAGCAGCACCGGCGACGCCTTCGCGCAGGCTTCTTTGAACGCCATCGAGCCCGCGATTTTGAACGCCATTTCCGAGCTGTCCACATCGTGATAGCTGCCGTCCACCAGAACAGCAGCGACGTCCACCATCGTGAAGCCCGCCAGGATGCCGTTGTCCAGTGCTTCCCGGATGCCTGCCTCGATCGGCGCGATGAACTCGCGCGGAATCGATCCGCCGATAATCTTGTCGATGAACAGGAAACGGTGCTCTTTGTCAAACTTCCATTTGCCGGCCGGCCCGCCAACCACTTCCTTGGCCAGAGCGTCGAGATCGTCCGTGGACATCTCTTTCATGCTTTCGTGGCTGGAACTGGGAATCGGGTGCAACTCGATTTTGCAGTGTCCGTACTGGCCGCGCCCGCCGGTTTGCTTGATGTACTTGCCTTCCGCGGTAGCCTTCTTGCGAATCGTTTCGCGGTACGCCACTTGCGGACGGCCCACATTCGCCTGCACGTTATATTCGCGCAGCATGCGGTCCACGATAATTTCCAGGTGCAATTCGCCCATGCCTGAAATCAGCGTTTGCCCCGTATCCGGTTCGGTCGAAACGCGGAACGTCGGATCTTCCTGCGCCAGCCGCTGCATGGCCACGCCCAGTTTGTCCTGGTCGGCCTTGGTCTTTGGCTCGATAGCCACGGAAATCACCGGCGTTGGAAACTCGATGGACTCCAGAATGATC
The DNA here is from genome assembly GCA_003225315.1 of Acidobacteriota bacterium. Classification (GTDB taxonomy): domain Bacteria; phylum Acidobacteriota; class Terriglobia; order Acidiferrales; family UBA7541; genus Acidiferrum. The sequence goes on along the minus strand of QHZD01000019.1, from coordinate 191,582 downwards.
TGCTTGTTCTCGTCGCACAGCGTGTCGCCGGTATTTACGTTCTTCAGTCCGACGCAAGCGCAGATGTCGCCGGCATACACTTCTTCGATTTCTTCGCGCTTGTTGGCGTGCATCTGCAGCAAGCGGCTGATGCGCTCGCGCGTGCCTTTCGCCGAGTTGTAAACGTAGCTTCCGGATTTCAGCACGCCTGAGTAAACGCGGATGTACGTCACATGGCCGACGAACGGGTCAGACATAATCTTGAACGCCAGCGCCGCAAAAGGCTGATCGTCGCGCGCCAGCCGCAATTCGGTTTCATCATTCGCCGGATTCGTGCCCTCTACTGGCGGCACGTCCACGGGAGACGGCAGGTAATCCACAACCGCGTCGAGCAGCGGCTGAATGCCCTTGTTCTTGAATGCCGAACCCGCTAGCACCGGAACAATCTTCAGCGCGAGTGTCGATTTACGAATCGACTTGCGCATTTCATCCAGCGAAAGCGTGCCTTCGTTCAAATACTTGGCGATGACTTCGTCATCGTGATCGGCGATGTATTCGACAACCTTGTTGCGGTGTTCGTCGTAAAACTTCTTGTCGATGGCGGAGCCCTTTAAGGCCGCGGCAACGTCCGGCCGCGAATCCACAAAAGCCTTGTCCCACAATTTCTCGACGGGGAAAGTTTCGTACTTCGCGCCCAGCGTTTCTTCCAGCCAGACAATCACTTTCTCTTCCAGAAAATCGATGATTCCGATGAAATTATCTTCGCGGCCGAGGGGGAATTGCAGGGGAACGGGGTGAGCTCCAAGACGCTTTCGAATAGTGCCGATCACGTGGTCAAAATCGGCGCCCATGCGGTCCATCTTATTCACAAAACAGATGCGCGGGACGCGGTACTTATCCGCCTGCCGCCACACCGTCTCGGACTGCGGCTGCACGCCGGCGACGGAATCGAACACGCAAACCGCGCCGTCAAGCACGCGCAGCGAGCGCTCGACTTCCACGGTAAAGTCCACGTGGCCCGGCGTATCAATAATATTGACGCGATATTTCTTGCCAAAGCGATCCCAGGCAGCCGTCGTCGCCGCGCTGGTGATAGTAATGCCGCGCTCGCGCTCCTGCTCCATCCAGTCCATCGTGGCTGTGCCTTCATCCACCGAACCGATCTTGTACGTCACACCCGTATAAAACAGGATGCGCTCCGTCGACGTGGTCTTTCCGGCGTCGATGTGCGCCATGATCCCGATGTTGCGGGTGTCTTCGAGTTTGAATACCCTGCCCATGGCTCCTGGAACGGCTTTCTTTTCTCCTGTTCGAGTTGCGACTGCTTCGTTCACGACAACCACCTATCCCTTACCGGTGCCCTTTTCATTAGCGCCCTTCTACCAACGATAGTGCGCGAACGCCTTGTTCGCTTCCGCCATGCGGTGTACATCTTCCTTCTTCTTCATCGCTCCGCCACGCGCGTTCGCCGCGTCAATCAACTCATCCGCAAGCTTGTCGACCATCGTCTTGCCGGCGCGCTCTCGCGAGTACTGCAGCAGCCAGCGAATCGCCAGCGACTGCCTCCGGAAGGGATTCACTTCCACCGGAACCTGGTAGTTCGCGCCGCCCACGCGCCGCGTCTTCACTTCCAGCAGCGGCTTCACGTTCTCGATGGCCTTCTTGAAAATCTTCAACGCATCGTCGTTCGTCTTTTTCGCCACCTGATCCATCGCGCCGTAAAACACGCGCTGCGCCGTCGACTTTTTGCCTTCCCACATCATCGAGCAGATGAACTTCTCCACAATGTCGCTGGCATAGACCGGGTCGGTCGCTTGCGTTCGCCGGAAAACAAGTCCTTTGCGTGGCATTGCTCTTTATCGCTCCTTCAAAAATCGTTTCACGCCCAACTGTGAAGCTGTTACCCTACTTCGCCTGTGCAGCCTTAGGCCGCTTGGCTCCGTACTTCGACCGCCCCTGCTTGCGATTCTCGACGCCCGCGGCGTCCAGTGTTCCGCGCACGATGTGATAGCGAACTCCCGGCAAATCCTTCACGCGGCCGCCGCGCACTAGTACGATCGAGTGCTCCTGCAGGTTATGCCCGATGCCCGGAATGTAAGTCGTCACTTCGACCGCATTCGTCAGCCGCACGCGCGCCACTTTGCGCAATGCCGAGTTCGGTTTCTTCGGCGTCTGTGTGTACACGCGAATGCACACGCCGCGCTTCTCCGGGCAGCCCGCCAGCGCGGGCGACTTCGTCTTCATCCGGACCGCTTCACGTCCCATCCTTACCAGTTGCGAAAACGTCGGCACAGTCGTCCCTCTATCGCGCGCAAGAATTTTCGCTTCTCCCGCAAGGCGCGCACACAAAATCGCGAGAGTGCAGTCCAGTGCTGAAAGGTCTACTGCGAATCCGGAGATACCACCAGCAAGAAACTCCGTACGCACCCCAAGAGGGAGAACTATTCTCTTGGCTTCAGTTCGGAGAGGCTTACTCGGCTTTGCGGGGCTGGCGCCCCATTCCGGCCGCTCTTCTGTCCCATTCCGTCTTGCATTGTTCCGGGACCGAAGATAATTCCCTTCCAACTTAACGGCTCCCCATAACTTAGAGCCGCCCCACTCAGGGCAAAATCTTCCCTGACAAACATCGAAGTATAGGAAAGAAATCGCGTTCTGTCAAATCTTTCGCAACAATCCGCCAAAAAATCTCTGTGGAAATCAATCACTTGGCACGATTCTTGCCCATGCCCCTAGGACGGGGGAGACTCCATCCAGGGTTCCGCTTCCCAATCCGGGATGGCATCCTTATCCGGCATCGGGCGCTCGGCACACCCCGTATGCCATTGATACTAATACGGTTAAGTCAGTCCTAGTGCTGCACCGCCGATTTCATCTCCGCTGGTGCCGACGCGGACTTCCAAGGCTTCTCAGCCGTATGCCGGGGAACCGCCAAGTGCCCTCCTTCAACCACCTCATAGCCATCTCGGATGACCAGGTCCACCTTGGCCAAGTCGTCCAAATTCTCGTCCGGCCTGCCGTCCACGACCAGCACGTCAGCCAGCTTCCCCGGCTGCAAAGTACCCAGCCGGTCATCCATATCCAAGATCTCCGCGTTCGTCTTTGTCGCCGCCACCAACGCCTCCGGAACGCTCCATCCCGCTTCCACAAAATTCTTCAGCTCCCGGATGTATGGCCCGGGCATGTAGCGGTACCAATGCAAAATTAAGTCCGTGCCGACTCCGCACTTGATCCCGGCCTTCCGCAAACGCTTCAGCATCTCCAAATTAGCTTCCTTCGAAAACGTAAACCGCCGCGAGGTCGATCCAAAGTATCCGCCCCATTCCTCGAAAATGATTTGGTATGGGATCAGAGTCGGGTCGGCCGCCACTCCTTTCTTTGCCATCAATTGGATTGTTTCTTCGCTTCGCGGCAAGGGATGCTCGATGGTGTCCGCTCCCGCTTCGACTGCTCGCTGAATGTAAAACGTCTCCGCATCCACAGTCACTTTCAGTCCCAACTCGTGCGCCTCCGTAACCGCGGCCTTGACCTCCTCGGCAGAAAAGTGGCTTCCCAGCTTGATGACATCCGCACCTTTATGGAATTGCTCCCGCACCGCTTGTCGCCAATCATCTGGCCCCGAGGCCAGCCGCGTTGCGCCCATCAATCCGATGATTTCATCGGGAGTGTTCTCCGTCGAGTGTCCGCCCTCGCCCGTGATGAATGCGCCCGCAGGAAACACCCGTGGCCCCGCAATCCGATTCTCAGCTACCCACACTTTCAGCCGGAACGTCACATCTCCCTTTGATCCCACATCGCGCACACTCGTGATTCCGCTCTCGATGAAATAGCGCAGCTTTTCGACGGCTCGCAGCGTCGCGTCGGCATCGTTCATCGCCACTCCAATATCTTCCTGGTTGAGCGGGTACGTCAGGTGGGTGTGCAGATCGATCAGGCCCGGCAGGACTGTCTTTCCCGAAACGTCCACCACGTGCGCGTCTTTCGGCCATTCGTTCGAGCTGGGCAGCAGAATCTTTACAACTTTATTCCTCTCAATAACTAGCGTGCCCTCCCGCGCAGGCGCTCCCGTGCCATCAAAGATTCTTCCATTGCGCAGAACCACCGTGCCTTCCGGCCCTCGCGGTCCCGGCTTCACGACGGTGCGTCGCGGATCATCGCTCACCGGTGTCTTCGGATCGAGAAACTTTCTGCGATCTTGCGCCTTCTCTTGTGTCCAGCCTTGCGAGCCGAAAAGCAAGAGAAAAACCATCAGGCCCAGCGCCTTTGTTTTCATTCTTCCGTCCTCCACGGACGAGTTTCTATCACAGTTCCACGCTCTCTGGGCCGCTCAAAGAGGATTGCGGGCGCCACGCTGGTCACGCGCCGCCCGCAATCTTTCAAATCTTTTTTGTCCCAACCCGCTACTTCGGAGCTTCTTCCTTCTTTTCTGCTTCCGCAAACTCCTTGGACCACAATCCAAACGCCTTCAGCATTTCGTCCTGGCGCTGGGCCCGCAGCATTTTCATGGTCTTTTCCACGGGCCATGGCGATGCAAAACGCTCCGGCCGGTCCGCAATCCAGTAAGCCGCCAGCGCCATCAACGTGGCGTTTTGCGCCAGCACGTCTGGGTTCACCGCTTCCAACGCGTCGGCTGCCGAGTGATGCGTGAATTTGTACTCGGGCGAATCCTGATCCATGTTGATTCCCGGCAATCCGGCCATCGAAAAGGGCAGCGTGTCCGTTCCACTTTCCACTTTGTCGGTCACGCCAATATTGCGAATCGACGAAAGCGACCGGGCAAACGGCTGAAAGCTCGCCACCAAATCGTCTCGCCCTCCTAATTGAAATTCCCTTACCGGCCCTTGCCCGTTATCCAGCACCAGGTTGCCCAAATGATTGGCCATCTCCGATTGATGCTGCTTCATGTACGCGAACGAACCATCCAGCCCCTGCTCCTCTCCAGTGAACAACACAAAGCGAATCGTCCGTCGCGGCCTCATCCCCGAACGCACAATCGCTTCGGCCGACGCCAACACGCTTGCCGAGCCCGTGCCGTTGTCCGTCGTTCCTTCCGACAGGTCCCAGGAATCCAGATGCGCGCCCACCACCAGCACCTGCTCTGGATTCTCGCGCCCGCGAATTTCTCCCACCACGTTCGCCGACTCCACCGGCCCGCTTGTAAACGTATTCTGCACGTTAAAGCGCACGCGCACTTTTTTCCCGTTCTCGACGTATCGTTCGAGTTGCCCTTGATCCTCGGCGGTCAGCGACAACACCGGCATAGCAAAATCAGCGTCAAAGCCAAGTATCCCGGTGTGCGTAAGATTCATTCCCACGGCCTTCGATCCTCCCTGGCCCCCGATCACCGCCACCGCTCCCGCTTTGCTGCCCGCCTTCAGGAAATCTCCATAGATGGCAAACAGCGAATCCACATCCTTCTTTGGAGCGCCCTTCATGACCACCAGCACAATCTTTCCGGAAAGCCGCGAAGTGTGTTTGACCTCTTCTTCGATATCGAAGAGATTCGCGGCCACGACTTCACCTTCCGCGCCCCCTGCTGGCGTCGATCCCGTCCAGCCCATTGCATCCACGTGCAACGGCCGCCGAACAGGCAGCAGCAATTCTCCTTGCGCCGTGCCGCGCGTCCATCCACGCCAGAGCTGGTATTTTTCCTTGTGTACGTTTTCGAGGCCCATGGCCTTCATCTTCCCCACGCCCCACTCTTCGGCCTTTCGTTCCGACGGCGATCCTGTCACGCGCGCGCCAATGTCATCGCTCAGCTCAGTGAGATATTGGAACGCGTGCGAATCCATCATCCCTTCGCCCGCAATCTTCACGAGGGCCGGCTTCGTACCATCCTCGTCCGGCCCCTTTGGCACAGGCCGGTTATCCGCCCGCGCCGTCCCCAAGCACAATTCCAACGCCATCACCATCACACTAGCCACGACACGCCGCATTCGCATTCTCCTTACGCCACTCGCGCAAACAGCCTCTATCACGCTCTCAGACGCACCCGCCGCCTTCTGGTTTCTTTCTCTGAACTGCTTTGTCTCTTCTGTCTTTCTTCCTCTGAGTACTCTGTGCTCTCTGCGTCCTCTGCGTAAAATTCTTTGTTTTTTCCCTCGCACCCGTCTCAATACTCGTGCAGATCCGGCAACCGGCCCGCAGCCCTCTCTTTACGCACTTTCCTCCTCGCTCTAAACTGCCAGCGAGGGCCATCTTGCGACTCCATCTCACCTACCATCCGCTCTTGCGTGCGCTCGCAGTGTCTTTTCTATTTGCTCTTGTTATTCCTCCTGGATCGCCAACCCAGCAAGCTCCCCAAAAACAATCCGAAAAACCCGCCTCAAAGCCTTCGCCTCCTCCCGAGAAACCAGAGAACCCCGCTCAAATCGAGCTCCTAGAAACCCACTACCGCTTCGAAGTCAATGGCGACAGCCGCAAGGAAGTCCATACTCGCGTGCACATCAACAACGAACTTGGCGTCCGCCAGTTCGCGCGCATCAATTTCGACTACAACCGCTCTTTCCAATCCATCGAAATCCCGCTCGTTCACATCACTCACCCCAGCGGCGGCACCGCCGACATTCTCCCCAGCGCTATCACTGACAATCCCAATCCCGCAGTCCTCAACGCCCCCGCTTACGAGGATGTCCGCGTCAAATCGGTCCGCATCCTCGGCCTCGCACCTGGCGACATCCTCGAATACCGCATCATCACCGCCACTTCACACCACCCCCTCGCTCCCGACTTCTGGCTTTCCCACGACTTCGCGCGTGGAGGGATCGTCACGCAAGAATCCTTTGAGATAGATCTGCCTGCGTCGCGCGACTCGAAGCCCTTTACTTCCATTGCAGCGCACGATTACGAAACTATACGATCTGGGGATGCGGCCGAAGCGAGGCTCATTTACTTGTGGAAGCGCCATTCAACTGCTTCGAGTTCTCTCGAAACGTCACGGAAGATCTTTGACCTACCCTTGGCTTCGGTGGAATCGGATATTGTTCTCACCACATTCAAAGGCTGGGCCGAGTTTGAGATAGCGGTGCAAAAATCATTCGAGAAGGCATTGCAGATTACCCCTCAGCTTAAAGCCAAGGCTATCGAATTGACCCACGGCCGCGGCAAACCGGAAGACGACCTCCGCGCCCTCTACGATTTTGTCTCTAAGAACATACCCACAGTTGATCTTCAGTTGGACTCCGCAGGCTTCCGGTCCCGGGGAGCAGAACACATCTTGTCCTCGGGCTACGCCACTCCGGAAGAAAAATGCGTACTGTTGTCCGCACTCGCGACCGCCGTTGGGCTGCGGGCACAGCCGGCTTTTACTCTTTCCGGTGCCCACCCTCGGATTGCCCCTCCTACTCCCTCAATTCTCAGCCACCCTCTCGTTATGTCGGCCCTTGCCGCGCACGTAGTTTGGCTCGATCCGTCCGTTGAAGTCGCCCCATTCGGAATGATTGCTTCCAATATGCGCGGTGGGGTGGCAGTACCTTTGCATCCTACGACGGACATTTCGTTTTTGGAGGATATTTCCAAGGACTTGCCCTTTCCAGCGTCGCAGCGTGTAAGAGTCGATGCCATTCTCGGCGCCGACGGCAATCTCAACGCCAAAGTTCACTACTCCATGCGTGGCGACAACGAACTGCTTCTCCGGCTCACCTTCCATAAGTCGCCAAAAGAAAAATGGAAGGATCTCGCCCAGCTTCTCTCCCTCTCTGATGGCTTCCGCGGCCAAGTGACCGGCGTCACCGCATCCGATCCCTACGCGACAAAAGAACCTTTCACCGTGGAATACGAAATCACCCAGCCCAAATTCGTCGATTGGTCGAAGAAGCCCGTTCGCATCCCCGCTCTGCTTCCCCAGCTAGGATTGCCTGATCTGCCCGCAAAGCCTGCCCCGGGCGTCGCCGTTTCGCCCATCGAGCTTGGCACTCCGCTTGAAGTCGAGACGCACATGACTCTACATCTTCCCACCGGGACGACCGTCGCCCCGCCAACCGGCTCTTCCGTCGTGCGCGATTACGCCACCTTCGCTTCCCAATACTCCGCAAAGGGACAGACCGTCTCGGCTTCGCGCCATATCAACTTTCTACAACGGCAGGTTCCTGCCGACCGCGCCGCCGATTACTACGCCTTCCTCCGCGCCGTCCAAAACGACCAAGCCCAGGGCTTTACCCTCGACCGCGCTTCACCCACCGGGCCAGCCGCCAAGCCCGCTGCTTCCTCAGTCGCCGCTCCCCCTCCAACCCCCAAACCTTGATCGCAGCGTCGCTCCCATTCGACGCCACCAAAGTCAAGCCTCCTTGATTTTCAATCCGTTACAAGAAACTCCGACCCGCCGCAACTTTTCCTTGACATTCCTTTTCTATGTGCTATACTTATTCCTGTAGATAACTCCGCGACGAATAAGCCAATCGTCCTGCGAGACTTTGTCTTTGATGAGAAATTCGTTTTCAGCTTGTGCTTATTTCTGTGTCAACATGACCACAAAAAAAGCAAGCTCTTTAGATTCAGCCGCTTAACAAGATGCCCATTTTGTAAGCCCTTTATTTTGACAGTCATGCGTGTAATGGGGGGTACCCCCTACGCTGAAGATCTAGAACCGGACTGTCCTCCACTACACCTCGACGCGGTGGAATGCCGTGTTGACAGCGAGCGCCTCTTCGATGTAACAAGAGTTGTTCGCCTTTGTGAGCAGTTCGCCCTTTAGTCTGACGAATGCACGCGGCCATTCTCGGTCCATAAGAACACCTAGCCCCAGCTTGAATTCAAGTTGAAATCGTAAACGGACCGCGTCCGAGGATCGGCTTCACCGGCGCTTGAATCCGTCGCCGTCAAACACGCCCTGCCCTCAAGGATTCCATTGATGCGTATCTCTTTATTCTTGCGCTCGACTGCGTTCGCCTGGGCGGCAATCATTGTAGGCTCCCTTTTGGGCGGCTGCTCGGGGACAACTTCCGGCGGATCGACATCCGCAGCGCCCGTGATTACCGCCCAACCGGACAACCAGACCGTGTCTGTAGGTCAGGTGGCGGCTTTCACCGTAGCGGCGACGGGTACGCCCCCCTTGAGCTACCAGTGGCAGAAGGATGGGACAACCATTGGCGGTGCGACTTCTTCGTCTTACACCATACCGGCTACGACAGCCGCAGACAACGGCGCACAATTTCGCGTCGTCGTCAGCAACTCGGCAGGGAGCGTGGCCAGCAGCGCCGCCACGCTCACTGTGAACTCAGGACCGCCACCGCAATTGCAAATCAGCACGACGAGCTTGCCGAATGGCCAGCTACAGACTGCGTACTCCGCCACCTTGCAGGCCACCGGAGGCACAACCCCCTATAGCTGGAGCATTAGCTCCGGTTCCCTTCCCACCGGGCTCACGCTCGCCGCCACTACCGGCGTGATTAGCAGCACGCCCACGGCCGCAGGAACTTTTCCGTTCACCGTCAAAGTGAGCGACAACGCAGGCAACTCCGCCTCGGCCCCCCTCACGATAGTTGTCACCGCCACGGCCGCAGCGGCCCCGTTCGGCCATGTTGTGATCGTTGTGGAAGAAAACACCAACTACGCGAACGTCGTAGGCAGCAGCCAGGCGCCGTATTTGAACGGCCTCATGACGCAATACGGTTCGGCAACGCAGTATTACGCCAACACGCACCCATCCATCGGCAATTACATGATGTTGACCACCGGACAAGTGCTGACAAACGACGACAGCCAAACACCGCAGAGTTTTCCGGTTTCTGCGAACAACGTGGTGCGGGAGTTGGTAGCGGCGGGGAAGACATGGAAATCCTACGCCGAGGACTTGCCGTCCGTAGGTTACACCGGTGGCGACACGGGAAACTACGCCGTACGGCACAACCCGCTGGCCTATATAGCCGACGTACAGAACACCGCATCGCAGCAACAAAACCTCGTGCCCTTTACGCAATTCCCGTTAGACCTCGCCGCCGGGAGTTTGCCGGACTTTTCCTTCATCGTGCCCAACTTATGTGACGACGCGCACGATTGCAGTCTTAATGCCGCGGATACCTGGCTCAAGACCAACATCGATCCGCTGATCAAGAATTCCGCTTTTCAAAAGGACGGCCTCTTGATCGTCGTCTTCGACGAATCCGGGAACGACAACACGCATGGCGGCGGACGCGTCGTGGCAGCGCTGGTCAGCCCGGCGTTTTCCAAGGCTGGATATTCGTCTACAACTCTCTACCAGCACCAAAGTGTGCTTCGACTGATCCTCGAAGGCTTGGGTGTGAAAACACTTCCAGCGTCGGCCTCTAACGCGCCTGTCATGTGGGAGTTTTTTACGTTTGTTCCGCCGGCCTAGGAGTGGCCGCGTGAGGAAAAGGAAGTGGAAACGCGTGCGAGCAAACTTTAAGCTAGCAAGACGACGCTACCTAATCTCGAGAATTTCTTTCTCTTTCGCTGCCGACAGATCTTCGATCTTTTTGGTTTCCGCGTGCGCGATTTTTTCCAGTTCGTCCAGCGCCCGTTTCTGTTCGTCCTGGCTGATTTTCTTGTCCTTCTCCAGCTTGTCGATGGCTTCTTTAATGTCGCGCCGGATGTTGCGCACCGCCGTGCGGTGGTTCTCAAGTACCTTGTGCAGGTGTTTCACGATTTCCTTGCGGCGCTCTTCCGTCGGCGCCGGCATTGGCACGCGCACCACCTTGCCGTCGTTTGTGGGATTCAGTCCCAGGTCCGAACTCCGGATGGCTTTGTCGATCAGCGGCACCGCGCTTGGGTCCCACGGTGAAATCACGAGCAACGTGGCCTCCGGCGCCATCACCGTGCCAAGCTGATTCACCGGCATGGGCGTTCCGTGGTAGTCCACGCGAATGGCATCAAGTATGGAAGCATTGGCGCGCCCCGTTCGCAGCGTGCCAAGCTCCTTGCGAAAATCGTCCACCGCTTTTTCCATCCGCGTTCTGCCCGCCGCCATGGCCTCTTTCACTGTACCCATCGTCGTCATAACGTCCCTGTAGCTCACCCCTTCAGGGGTAGGCTTTTCCGATCTTTGAACTTTAGAAAACTGTCGATCGAGGATCCCGACCCCTGTCGGGGCTACGAACTTTCCTTACGCGGGCGTAACTTTCGAGCCCACTCGCTCTCCGAGCACCACGCGCTTGATATTTCCCGGACGGTTCATGTTGAACACCACGATGGGCATGCCGTTGTCCATGCACAGCGAAATCGCCGTCGAGTCCATCACTTTCAGATTCTGATTTAGTACTTCGCGGTAGGAAATCGCGGCAAAGAATTTCGCGTCCGGAATTTGTTCCGGGTCGGCGTCGTAAACTCCGTCTACGCGCGTGGCTTTCAGGATCACGTCCGCCTTGATTTCCATCGCGCGCAGCGCGGCCGCCGTGTCCGTCGAAAAATAGGGATTCCCCGTCCCCGCTGCGAAAATCACCACGCGGTCCTTCTCCAGGTGCCGCATCGCGCGCCGCCGGATAAACGGCTCGGAAACCTCTTTCATCTCGATGGCGCTCAGCACGCGCGTGAACACGCCTTCTTTTTCGAGCGCGTCCTGCAGCGCCAGCGCGTTGATCACCGTAGCAAGCATGCCCATGTAATCGCCGGTCGCGCGGTCGATCTCAAAACCCTTTTGCCTCGCGCCGCGGAAAATATTTCCTCCGCCGACCATGATCGCAGTTTGCACGCCCAGCGCGTGCACGTCTTTCAGTTCGCGCGCAATGCCTTGAATCGTTTCGCCGTGGATGCCAAATCCTTGCGGCCCTTGGAACGATTCTCCGGAGAGCTTCAGCAATATTCTTTGATACGCCGGCCTGCCCTTTTTCAAGCTCTTCTTCCCAGCTTTCGCGGATGCCATGAGTCTCCGTTCGCGCGGTCTAAAATCCCGTGAATTGTAGCAAACTATGTTCGCGCCCGCACATTTAGAGTGCGGAAGCTACGCTCCCGCACTCTAAAAAAAGCGTCCCGGTTCACACCGGGACGCTGAAGGTTGGTTCGAATTGTCTTTGAATTATGCTTTCACCGGCACCGGCACTGCTTCCGGCCCTGCGGCTCCGCCGCTTACTTCGCCGACCTTGAAACGCACGAAACGCCGGATCGAAATATTTTCGCCCAACTTGGAGATAGCCTGCGCGATCATCTCCCCAATGGTGACGCTCTCGTCCTTGATGTAGTGCTGTTCGTAGAGGCAGTTTTCCTCGTAGAACTTTTCCATCTTGCCGTTCACGATTTTTTCGACGACCGCCTCCGGCTTGCCGGTCGCCAGCGCCTGCGCTTTGTAAATATCGCGCTCTCTTTCGAGCATCTCCGGCGTCACTTCCTCGCGCCGCACGTAGCGTGGATCCAGCGCCGCGATGTGCATCGCGATGTCGTGCGAAAGCTGCTGGAACGCATCCGTGCGCGCCACGAAATCAGATTCGCAATTCAGCTCCACAAGCACGCCGATTTTCCCCCCGGCGTGGATGTAGCTGCCCACGAGCCCTTCCGACGCTTCACGCATGGCTTTTTTTGCGGCCGCGGCCTGTCCTTTCTTTCGCAGAATCTCGATGGCCTTCTCGATGACGCCGTTCGCTTCCACGAGCGCGGCGCGGCAATCCGCGAAACCAGCGTTCGTTCTCTCGCGCAATTCCTTTACGAGTTGTGCCGGGATTTGCACTGCTGGCTGTTGTGTACTCATCCTTTTTTCTCTTTGCTGATTGGCAATTTCTTGTGGTGCTACTAGCTACAAAACGGCCCGCACCGAATCGCTCGGCGCGGGCCTCACAAATTTCCTACCCGCGCAATTGCTTTATCGCTTTTCCTCGTCGTCAGGAGGAACAGTGGCTTCGGCTGGCTCCGCCGGCGTTTCCGCAACACCCTCGACGAAGTCGCCCTCTTGCTTTTCGTACTGTTCGTATGCGCTGGTATCGACGTACTCGACGCCGTCCACCAGTGCCTGATCTTCCGCGGCCTTCTGATCCGCCACCTGCGATTGCTGGTAAGCGTTGTGGCCTTCGAGCACGGAATCCGCAATCTTGGTCGTAAACAGGCGAATGGCGCGCAACGCGTCATCGTTCCCGGGAATAATCCAGTCCACCACGTCCGGATCGCAATTCGTGTCCACCACGGAAACGACGGGCACGCCCATGCGCCGCGCTTCTTTTACGGCGATCTCTTCCGCGTTGGAATCGATCACGAACATGGCGTCCGGCAACTGCGTCATGTTCTCGATGCCCTCGAGGTTCTGATGCAGGTGCTTCATCTCGCGATCCAGCCGGGCTTGCTCTTTCTTGGAAAGCTCTTTGATACGGCCGTCTTCGGTCATGGCCTTCAGCAGCTTCAGCCGCTTGATGGATTTCTGCAGCGTCGCCCAATTCGTCAGCGTGCCGCCCAGCCAGCGGTGGTTCACGAAAAACGCACCGCAACGCTTGGCCTCCTCGGCGACCGCCTCCTGAGCCTGCCGCTTGGTGCCCACAAATAAAACCGTTCTGCCCTGTGCGGAGAGTTCGCCCACGAAGCGGCTCGCTTCGCGGAACATTTTGAGGGTTTTCTGAAGATCAATAATGTGGATGCCGTTGCGTTCGCCGAAAATGTACTCCTTCATTTTCGGGTTCCAGCGCCGCGTCTGGTGACCGAAGTGGACTCCGGCCTCCAGCAACTCTTTCATCGTAATTTCTACTGCCAAGTTACCTCCTAATAGGATAGCTGTTTGCGGTGGCGCCGCTTCATTTAACAAATCGTCGCCACAGAACAGCCTCTTGCCGGCTTCTTGCCGGCCATGATCTCAGCGGGCTGACTTGCGTCAACCCGCTGGAACTCGATTGGCCCCGATCAAATCGGGGCCACAAAAATTAGCGCTTCGTGAACTGGAAGCGCTTGCGCGCGCCCTTCTGTCCGTACTTCTTGCGTTCCTTCATTCGCGAATCGCGCGTCAAAAATCCGTTCTTGCGCAGCGCCGCCCGCAGCTCCGGATTAAACCGCGAAATCGCTCGCGACAATCCCATGCGCACCGCCCCTGCCTGGCCGCCCACTCCGCCGCCATGCGCGGTCACCACCACGTCCACCTGGTCAGCGATATTCGTAAACTTCAGCGGCTCCGTCGCGTCATGCTTCCAGGCATGATTCGGAAAGTACTTTTCGACTTCCCGGCCGTTCACCGTAAACTTGCCGGCCCCTGGACGCACGAACACGCGCGCTACGGATTCCTTGCGCCGTCCCGTCCCGAGAAACCATGTCTGTGTGCCCGCTAGGGGCGTTCCCGTAGAACCCAACGTTCCTCCTCGCGATGGATGACTGCCGGGCAGCCATCTCGATACCAGTCCGCTCAGCGGCAAACATCCATTCCGCTGTTTTGCGGATCAATCTCAAACTTCACGCCTGCGTATTCCCCGCTAAGGCACCACTTAGAAGGAACAGCTTACGTGCGGAAAAAAAAACAAATCCGGCCTACAGCGAGACGGCTTGCGGCTTCTGCCCGGCGTGCCGCGCCAAACCTGCGGCGTCTCGGTAAATGCGCAACTTCTTTGCCCGCCGCGCGCGCAGCTTGTTCTTCGGAAGCATCCCGAGAACCGCCTCGCGGATCATCCAGTCGGCTTTGGCCTCGCGCAACCGCTTCGCGGGCACTTCCTTCAGTCCGCCAGGATACCCGCTATGCGAATAATAAACTTTTTGCTCGACCTTGTTTCCGGTCATGCGGACCTTGTCGGCGTTAATCACCACTACATGGTCGCCCGAATCCAGGTACGGCGTAAAACTCGGCTTATCCTTGCCGATCAGCATGCGCGCGACCTTGGTCGCCAGGCGTCCCAGCACCACATTGGTCGCATCCACAACAAACCAGTTCGCGCCCGTTTTCAGCGCTTCGGCTTCTTCACCCTTGGCTACGTACGTCCTCATTGCGCTCAGTCACACCTTTCCCTCTAGAGACAAACTCTAATCTTAGAGTTAGCCTCTCCTTTTGTCAACGAAGAGTTCTCTTTGGAGAACTGCCGGGAAACAAAATATAACAAGGAAGTTGGGTTCTTACAAGCTAAGTCGTCCCTTCGGATGGCAGCTTCAACCAGGCTAGAACAAAAATTAGCAGGGTGGCCGTGAAAAACGAAATCGGGATAATGAAAAAATAACGAAGGGCGACGGCGGTCATTGCCGCCAGCCAGATGATATTCGCCAGTGCCGCTCGCTTCAGTAATCCTGCCCGCTCCCGGAACAGCAGCAGGTCGAACAGAGCAAAGCCCAGGGCCGCGAGCATGAAGGACACGCTAAACCCGCGCACCAGATCATTCATCGTGCGTATGGATCCCATCAAGTTGAATCTGTAGCCGGACATCAGGCCCAGCAATTGTTTCTCCGTCTCGTTCGCCGGAACCTGCTCGCGAATCAGCGAGAGCGAGTGCACCAATCCCAGAATCAAGAGCGCCACTGCGCCCGCTTTGAACAGACGCCTTCCCCATTTGTCCGTCATGGCGTGAAGTTATACCACGAACGGCACGGTTTTTAGCCAGCGATGGACTGCGAGACAGGAGTCCAAACCTGCATCGGAGTTGCCGTGCGGTTGGCCCACGCGTAATAAGGAATAAAGGTCAGCGAGACAGACCGCGACTTTCGAGGCTCGCTGGAATAGCGAAAATAGAGACGGCTCTGCTCCACGGATTCTCCATAAGCCGCGCCGGCATGGCGCAACAGAATAATTCCACCAAGCAGGTCGTTCCGAAATTCTTCTTGGAATTGCGCGCGCGATTTCGGGCCCAGGTTGAACGCTACCTTTTTCAGCGGCACGCCTTCCGGCTGATCGATTTGTTCCAGACAATAAACGAGCGGCCCGCGCTGCACCGCAACGCGGCCAGTGTTTTCGATAACTTCCGCGTTGGCTTCGAGAAGTTGCGGCTTCATATTGAATTGCACGTGGACGACGTCGCCAGCGGCCCATCGGCGTCGAATCGGAAGATACTGGCCGGGAGTTGCGCTTGCGATGGGCTTCCCGTTGACGCTCACTTGTGCCGTGTCCGTCCAGCCGGGGATTCGCAGGAAAAATGTGAACTCGGCAGGCTCGGCAGGCGTGACGGTAATTTCGACGTCGCCATCCCACGGATAATTTGTCTTCTGGCGGACCTTCAAGCCGACGCCGTTCTCGAGATGCCAGTCGAGTTGCGAGTTGTCATAGAAGTGGAGATAAACGCCCTCTCTGCTGGTGCTGTAGAAATATCCCGGCAGCGAAGCGAAAGTCCGCTCCAGGTTCGGCGGGCAGCACGTCGTGTCGTACCACTCGTTGCGAATCTTGTCGCCACGGGAAGGATCGAACGCCAGCGGATTGCGATAACAATAGAGCGTGCCATCAAGCGACATCCCGGAATTGATGCCATTATAGAGCGCACGCTCCATCACGTCGGCGTATTTGGATTCGCCGGTCGCGGCGAGCATGCGCCAATTCCACATCATGTTGCCGATGGCCGCGCAACTTTCCCCGTAGGCCCGCGCATTGGGCAATTCATAGGGATCACCGAAAGCCTCGCCGTCGCTGCGCGCGCCGACTCCGCCGGTGACGTACATTTGCGCTGAGACGAGGTCCTTCCATAAAACGTTGAGCGTCTTCCAATACGCGGGATCGCCGGTTTCCAGGTAGTAGTCGGTCGCACCGCAGCAAGCGTACATGGCACGCACGGCGTGACCTTCGAGATGCTTTCGCGAGGTGAAGGGAGTCCCGCAAAAATGGTAGACGTAATCCCAAGGCTTCACCTGAATGCGCGAGTCGCCGGCAAGCAGATAACCAGCAAGATCAAGCTGCCGCTTGTCGGCGGTAATGCGATACAACTCGACCAGCGCCAATTCCATTTCCGGATGGCCGGAGAACAAAGGTTTCTTGTCCGCGCCCGGACCGAAATTAGGAAGCAGGAAGTCATTTACAAAACGGATGCCCGCGTCGAGCAGAGTGCGATCGTCGGTGGCGCGGTAGTAAGCGATAGCGCCTTGCAGGAAGTGACCCATGTTGTAAAGTTCGTGGCCCCATTGCTGGGCTCTCGGCTCCATTCGCTGCGCAGCATGGTCGCCGACGTAATACGTGTTCAGGTATCCGTCGGGCTGTTGCGCGGCAACGACGTCCTTCGTGATTTTGTCCACGGATGCGCGAAGCTCGGGCCGCTCGCCGGATTGCAGAGCGAAACCGGCAGCTTCGGTCCACTTGTAAACGTCGGAATCGGAGTACACCGGCCCGCGCTGCGCGGCAGAGCTCTTTCCGATGAGGCGGCGGAAATTATCCATGCGGCCGTTGGCTTCCAGCAATTTTTCCATCGAAGGAATACTCTTGTTGACGTTGACTTCGCGGCGCTGCGCCCAGAAACCATTTTCGATCGTGACCGCGTGCACGGGCACGTTTCTCAGTTTCGCGTACGGCGACTTTGCGAGGTTGAGAATGCCCTGGTCGCGCCAAGGCGGAGTCGTCGTCAGCGCGACTTGCGAATGCGGAGCGAATTCGCGCGTTCCCCTTTTCGGAGCTGCGAGAACCGCAAAGAGTGCTCGTCCAGGCTGCCAGGAAGAAATCGTGGCGGCTGAAACCGCCGAGGATACGAATTGTCTCCGGGAAAAGCTTTGCTTCTTGCTCATGGTTTCTTTCCTCCTTGCCGCAGCCGAGCGCAGTCTCCAGAGGGGAAATCATAACGCAACACGCGCCGGTCAAGTACCCTGCTGAGGGCCAGGAGGGCGGCGGCTTATGCAAAAAATACTTGTTCCCATAAGACCCCTATTTTGGTATATTACGTGCCTAAGCGGTGTCCCCCCGTGGTCGGTTTGCAATGCTACGAACTGATCTCAAGATTCCAGCCTTGACCGCGCTCTCGCTTCCCGCGAAGCGTTCTTCTTGTACGCGAAGCGTGTGCTTCCCTGCGGTTCTGATAACTGCTTCCGCCATCTTTGGGGCCGCGCAGTGCTCCGCTCAGGATGTCGCCGAAGCAGCTCGCCACGAACGCACCCAAAAGCAAAGTAAGCAGAAAAAATCCAGGCATGTCTACACCGAGCGGGATCTAACGCGTGCGCAGATTCTGACGCCCGAAGATCGCGCTCAGGTGGAGGCAAAGAAGAACCAGACCGTTCCCTCGCCCGCGGAAAAATCGGGAGAGGCTGTCGACGCGCAGTCGCTTTCGCCCGACGCCCCGCTCGGCGACGTCGCGCGACGATTCCGCAAACAGAAAGAATCGCAGAAACTTCAGCGCTCCGCGGAGTTCCATCTTCCATTCGCGGATGCTCCGGCGCTCGCTTCGCCAAAACCTCCGGTGATGCCGCTGCGTCCACCGGTTTCCAATCCAGCTCCGCCAAGATTTGTTCCTTATCAGCCGCCCGTGAAGCGTTCGCCTTTCGAGCGGCCGAGAGTTTTTGTTGCGCCACCGAGCATTCCGCTCTCGCGTCCGCCCGCGGCTCGGATTGCTCCGCTGCAGCCGGCTGCTCCTGTTCCGGTCGCACCCGCGGCGCCGATTGTTCCTGTTGTGCCGAGCAGCACGGCAAAACTCAACGCCGTGATCGTAAAGCCGGGTGACTCGCTCTGGAAGATTGCAGAACAGAATTTGGGCAAGGGAACGCGCTGGCAAGAACTGCTCTCTGTCAATCCCGCGATCAGCGACGCGGACCAGATTAAGGCTGGCTCGCAGATTTTCCTGCCTGCGGTCTCCTCGCGGACCGCGACGAAGGTCACTGTGAAAAAGGGTGACACGCTGACGTCTATCGCCCAGGCCCATTTTGGTCATGCCTCGAGCTGGTCCTGCATAGCTCAGGCGAATCCAGCCGTCCGCGACGCGAACTTAATCTTCGAAGGCCAAGTGCTCCTGGTTCCCGCCGGCTGCAAGCCATAATTTCCGCGGCTTCTGCAGTAGTGCCTGCCAGCCTCTAAATTCGGTATAAATATCTTCGATATTCGGGAAGGCCTTCTGTTTTTGGAAGCCAGCCTGGTAATTCCCAAGCACACACATTCGGGTAAACCTATAAGCCATTGATACGGCTTATTTTGAAGATGGCCGGAGATGCTCCTATTCTGGCACAGCGATTGCGCTATGATTAGCGACCGCGTCGAACAATCCTCGTGCGTTCCTGAATCAGGAGGAGCAAATTTATGGAAGTTGCGGCGGCGAAATCTATGAGTTTCCGCAAGTTATTCTTTCGTATGTTCCTTTTGTTCTTTTTTTTGACCGGCTTGGGAAGCGCGACGATGGCACAGGTAACTGCAAGCATCAAAGGCACGGTTACGGATGCGTCCGGCGCTTCCGTTGCGGGCGCGAAGGTAGTCGTCAAAAGCGCGGCTCGCGGTCTTGAACGAAACGCCGAATCGAATACGGCCGGTGAATACGAGGTTCCTGCTCTGCCACCGGGGAGTTACGATGTTGAGGTCCAGAAGGCGGGATTTGAAACTCAAATTGCCAAAGGGGTAGTGCTCCAGGTCAGCCAGAATACGCTTCAGAGTTTCAGCCTGAAGGTCGCCCAAACGAACACGGTTGTTACAGTGGAAAGCACACAGCCAGTTATAGATGCGACCACCATAACGGTTGGACAGGTCATCGATCAAAACGTTGTACAGGACATTCCCCTCAACGGTCGTCACTTCGTTGACTTGGCTCTGCTCGTCCCAGGGACAGTGACTCCACCTTCGAATGGGTTCTTAACCGCACCGCTGCGCGGTCAAGGATCGTTTGCATTCAATTCTGCCGGAGGCCGCGAGGACGCCGTCAATTTTATGCTCAACGGCATCAACTTGAGCGACATGGTCCAAAACCAGGTCACTTTTCAGCCCTCCATTAGCACCGTCTCTGAATTCAAAATCGACAACTCAACTTATAGCGCCGAGTACGGACGGAATTCAGGATCCATCGTAAACATCGCCACACGCTCCGGCACGGAAGAGCTTCACGGCGAAGCTTATGACTACGTCCGTAACAATTGGTTTGATGCCAGGAATTTCTTCAATCCGCAGCTTACGTCCACCGGTGCTCCGAATCCGCAGTCCGCTCTGAAGCGTAATCAGTTCGGCGGGGATTTTGGTGGCCCGATCAAGCACGGAAAGACTTACTTCTTCCTGAGCTATGAAGGCCTTCGCCATCGCCAAGGTCTCACGACGACCAGCCCCGTCTTGTCCGACGCTCAGCGCACACAGATTCAGAGTTCCGGCAGTCCTTCCGCTCAAGGTCTTCTGAGCCTTATCCCCCCGTCGAACGGGCTGATCGGGACAACCCCCGCTTTCTTCGGGTCAGCTACGGCGCCTGTCAACATCAATCAAGGCTCTGCCGATATCGGCCACAATTTTAGTGAGTCAGACCATCTGCACGGCTACTACATCTATCAGGCTGACCTTCGCCAAGAGCCCACAGCAGGGGCCAATATTCCGCGATTCGGCGACACCCGAGAGGGCCACCGCCAGGCTTTTACGCTCGGCGAGACTCACATCTTTTCTCCAGCCCTGGTGAACGAAGCGCGCCTAGGAGTTAATCGCATTCACATCACCTTCAGTCCAAACAATTTGACAGACCCGGCCAGCGTCAATCTTGGTGGCGTCCTGGGTTCCAACATGCAGTTCGTTCCGGTCATCCGGATTCAGGACTTGGGGCTAGTGTTTGGCGCGGAGCGCAATTTCCCACAAGGCCGCGGTGACCTTACAGCAGTTCTGGGAGACACGCTGAATTACATTCGCGGGCACCATTCCTTTAAATTCGGGGGCGAATTCCGCAATTTCCGCAACAACAACTTCAACAACGATCCCGGACAACTCTTTTTCAACACGACGACCAACTTCATCAACGGCAATGTGGACTCCGCGGCACGCACGATAGGAAATGTTGCCAGTCGTGTCACTGCAAACGCACTAGATTTCTTCACTCAGGACAGCTACAAGTTAAAACCCTTTCTGACTCTGGAGCTAGGACTTCGCTATTCGTGGAACAAGACACCCAGTGAAGCCAAGAGCCGCTTTGTCGTGTTCGACCCCGGTACGGTCTCACTCATTCAAGCAGGCGCCGGGCTCGACAATATTTACAACCAGAACTCCAAGAACTTCCAACCGCGCGCCGGCTTTGCCTGGGATGCCAGGCACAATGGCAAAACGATTGTGCGCGGCGGCTATGGCTATCAAGTGGATCAGCCCATCACCGGTATCATCACGGGCTTGGCTTCCAATCCGCCGTTTGCCCTCCCCATCAGCGTGACATTCCCACCAGCCGCTCCGGGACCTGTTTCGACGCTGGGGACAAACTTCAGCGGAACGCCAGCCAGCGTTTCGCCGCTGACGATTAATCCTGACTTCCGGAACGCGAACGTGCAGTCTTGGAATCTTAACGTCCAGCGTCAAGTAACCAACGATATGGGCATTATGATCGGGTATTTCGGCGCCAAAGGAACCCATTTGGAGATCGACCGCAATCTCAACCAGCCCACGGTTCTGGGCAGCTCGACTAGCAGACCGTTCCGGACGTTGCAGGGCAGCATCCTGCCGGGCACTGGACTCGGCCCAACGATCACGGAGCGAGACTCATCGAGCAATTCCATCTATCACGCCTTGTGGATCACGGCCAACAAACGTATCTCTCACGGCCTACAGTTCAACGCGTCCTATACTTTCTCTCACTCGATTGATGACAACTCACGAAACGCTGAGACTATTGTGATGCAGGATAGTACAAACGTTGCGGGTGAGCGCGGCAGTTCGGATTTTGACGTCCGCCATCGTTTTATTGTCAATACCATCTATGATCTGCCATTTAAAGGGAATCGCCTTGTGGGTGGTTGGCGGCTGGCCTCCATCATTACTGCTCAGAGTGGCAATCCATTCAATGTGGTTGTCGCCTCCGCGAGCATCAATGGAGTGAGCAGCACCGTGCGGCCGAACATCTCGGGTAAGATAAACGTTACCGGCGATCCTGCTAACTGGTTTGATCTTACCAGCGCAGCCGCGGCGCTTTCCCTCCCCGGAAACGCTTTCGGGAATCTTGGCCGCAACGCTTTCATAGGGCCTGGATTCACGGATGTCGACGCCTCCATCGTAAAAAACACCAAGCTGACGGAACGGCTGAATCTCCAATTCAGGGCTGACGCGTTCGACCTGTTCAACCATCCAAACTTTGCCCAACCTGGCCCCTTCAGTGGTTTCACTAGTTCAGTGGTATCGCTTCCGATAAACCCTGCGACGTCGACATTCGGGAAAATCACTGCAACTCGTTTCCCGGTTGCAGATTCCGGCTCTTCGCGGCAACTGCAACTGGCCCTCAAACTGCAGTTCTGACGCCACACGACTTAACTTCTGCAGAGGGCGGGCTTCGGCTCGCCCTCTTTTTTTTCTGGGTTGAGTGCGTATCTCTGCCGCCCGGCTCAAATTACAGATTTCGGATACAATGGAAAGCAGTCTCAAACTCTTTTCGTGAGGCCCAGGTGATTCACCGGAACGTCTTTCACAACGATGCGCTGCTGCCTATCGAGAAGGTGCGCCTTTCTCCCGGTCAGGCCGGGCTGATCTGCGGCTGGGGCATTTTCACGACGCTGCGTATTTCCCGGGGCGAGGCTTTCGCTTACGAACGCCACTGGCGCCGCCTGGAAAAAGACGCCGGTATCACTCGCCTCCCCATGCCCTACTCTGCGGCTAAAGTGCGTGTCCATCTCCACGAAGCGATTCGCGCCAACAAAGTCACCGAAGGCTGCGCTCGCATCTATCTGGTCTATAACACAGTCGGCTTCTGGCAAAGCGATGAGAAGCATCCGCAAGTGGACCTGATTATCTACACCGCCGGTCTCCCCGAACATCGCGAAGTCGTTCGCCTCGCTATCCGCGAAAACGGCCGTCACGCCGCTTCTCCCATGTCCGGAGTAAAGAGCATTTCCTGGCTCCATAATGTCTGGGCGGTTGGCGAGGCTATGAAAGAAGGATTCGACGAAGTCGTCATGCTCAACGAGCGCGGCGAAGTGGCCGAATGCACTTCCGCGAACATCTTCGTCGTCAAGGGCGAAAAGGTTTTCACGCCCCCTCTAAATTCCGGATGCCTGGAAGGCGTAACGCGCGGCATCCTCATGGAAATCGCGCCGGAGGCCGGAGTTTCAGTCGTCGAACAGTCTCTTCGCCCCGAAGACCTCAATTCCGCCGACGAAGTTTTTATCTCGTCGACAAACCGCAATCTCATTAAAGTGTGCGAAATCGCGGGCAACGTAATCCCTACTCGCGGGCTCGTCTGCGACCGCCTCAACGAAATTTTCGACGCTTACGTCGCCGACTACGTCTCGCGCCGCCTCGCCTCTGCTGCGCGGTAATAGCAATGCGCACCAGCAACGATGATTCGGAGACTCCGGCTCTAGATGGCTAGCGAAACAAACTTGACAGCAATTCAGGCAGCCGCTCCAGCAGAAACTGGCGGGAAGACTGTCTTCAAGATTCTCCTGGCGATCAGTTTCTGCCACCTCTTGAATGATACGGTGCAATCGCTGATTCCGGCTATCTATCCGATTCTGCGCACCTCTTTCCATCTTAATCTTGGGCAAATCGGTTTGATCGCCCTTACTTCCCAGGTAACGGCTTCTCTCCTTCAGCCACTTGTGGGCCTTTACACTGACCGCCGTCCGCAGCCTTATTCCCTGGCCGTCGGTATGGGAATTACTCTGATTGGTTTGCTGGCTTTCTCCATGGCTCCGAGTTTCGGCACCATTCTCGTAGCTGCGGCACTGGTCGGAATTGGCTCAGCGGTGTTTCACCCGGAGTCGTCGCGCGTCGCGCGCATGGCTTCGGGCGGGCAACACGGCATGGCCCAATCGCTTTTCCAGGTTGGCGGCAACGCCGGCACGGCTTTGGGTCCATCGCTCGCCGCCCTAGCTCTTCCCAAAGGACAATCCAGCATTGCATGGTATTCGCTGGTGGCTCTCCTGGGCATGGTATTACTCACAAACATTGGCAGTTGGTTGAGCCAGCACCGGTCCTATCAGTGGAAATCATTCCCAAGTGATTCCGCTCTTCCGTCATCCCTGGAGCCTGTTCACCATGACTTACCCATCAGGAAGGTTGCCTTCTGCCTGGCAATCCTGGTTGCTCTCATGTTTTCAAAATTCTTCTATCTGGCCAGCTTGATCAGCTACTACACCTTCTACCTGATGAACCGGTTCCATCTCTCCGTGCACGATGCCCAGCTCCATCTCTCTCTGTTTCTTGGCGCCGTCGCTGCTGGAACTTTTATCGGTGGCCCAGTGGGCGATAAGATCGGCCGCAAGTTTGTCATCTGGTGTTCCATTCTTGGTGTCCTTCCGTTCACATTGGTTTTGCCGTACGCCAACCTTCTTTGGACCACCATCCTCAGCGTGTTGATTGGGTTCATCCTGGCGTCGGCGTTTTCCGCGATTCTGGTCTACGCCCAGGAACTAGTCCCCGGCAGAGTGGGAGCAGTTTCCGGTCTTTTCTTCGGATTTGCGTTTGGCTTGGGCGGCGTCGGCGCGGCCCTGCTCGGCAAGCTGGCGGATTTGACCGACCTCAATTTCGTCTATCACGTGTGCTCGTTTCTCCCGGCCATCGGCATCCTTACCGCCTTCCTTCCTAACCTCGAGCCCGCAAGAGTCAAGCCCCCTGCTGGCCAGCCACCGGCCGCCTAGCCGAACAGCCGGGGCAATCCGTCCGCGTCAGGCCACTCACCTGCCCTTCGCATGCTACAATTCCCCGCATTGGGACTCACCCATGCCCGACACTGTACCTCTTGCCGGTGAAGCCGTTCTCGAAGTCGTCTCTCCGGACGGCGCGCGACGCTACGCCCGCATCACGCAAACGCCTTTTATGATCGGCCGCGGCGTGGAGACCGGGAACCACCTGCAACTCTCCGACCGCCGCATCTCCCGCAACTGCGCGGCCGTGGTGATCGAGGCCAATCGCTTCTATATCGAGGATCGCGGCCAGCGCCGCGGCCTCTTCGTCAATGGAGAAAAAGTCGATAGCCGCGAGCTTCAGGATGGCGACTCCATCACGTTCGGTCTCGACGACTCGTACGAAATAATCTTCCGTTCCGCCAAGAGTACAGACAGTGATTCCCTTCCCCAGCTGCTCACGCGGATGGAGCACATCACCAGCTCCGAACCATCCGGCGGCGGCCTAATTAAGCTCAAGCGCCTGCTCGAAGCCAGTGCCTTGCTGCATTCTCAGCTTCCTCTCGATGAAGCGTTAAGTCACATGCTGGATCACGCCGTCTCAGTGACCGATGCGGATCGCGGCCTGCTTCTCGAAAAGGACTCAACGGACGCGCTGAAAGTAAAACTTGCCCGGCGCAACGGAGCGTTGCGTTTGCCGCCGGAGAGTGTGACACCCAGCAAGACTGCCATCCAACTTGCACTCAAACAGCAATCGCCGGTGATCACCGAAGACCTGGCGCAAGCAGACATGGACTTGCAGGCAGCACAAAGCGTCGTCGCGCAACGCCTGCGAGCCGTTGTGGTGGTTCCTCTCTTCGCCATCGCGCGCGCGAACACGCAGGAATCGATGGTCAACATCAAGCGCGGAGAACTTCTTGGCGTTCTGTACCTGGATTCGCGCCGCCCTGCCGCCTTCTCCAAGCTCGACCGCCAGATCCTGGATGCTCTGGCCGCCGACGCTGCGAACATTCTGGACAATGCCCGCCTCGTGGAACGCGAGCGTGAACGCCAGCGCCTCGAGCAGGAGATCAACATCGCCCGCGACATTCAGCAGGCGCTTCTGCCTCGCGATTTCCGCGAATACCCGCACCTCTCCGTCACGGGATTCAATCTTCCCTGCCTGGCGGTCGGTGGAGATTACTTCGATGTTTTTCCGCTCAGCGACGGGCGCACCGCGTTTCTCATCGCGGATGTTTCCGGCAAGGGACTCGGCGCCGCGATTCTCACCACCATGCTTCAGGGCGCGCTCTCAGGAATGACTCTCGGCATTGACCCAGCGAGCGTCTTCAATCATGTCAACCGCTTCCTTTGCGATCACTCGGAGGTCGGCCGCTACGCCACGATGTTCTTCGGCATCCTCGATCAGGACGGTAATCTGGAATTTATTAACGCCGGCCATCCTTCGCCGATTCTCATTCGCCGCTGCGTCGCCGAAGAGGCTTTCACCGAAGGCTCTTATCCGGTCGGGCTGGTTCCTGAAGCCGAGTACACAGCCGTTTGCCTGAAGCTTGAGCCCGGCGACACTCTTGTGCTCTTCAGTGACGGCGTTACCGAAGCCATGGATCCCGACGAACAAATGTTCGGCATCACGCGCCTAAAGGAACTTCTCACCGGCCAGATGGAGTGTCCCCTCGAATTGCTTCAGAAATGCGTTCTTGAAGCTGTCGAAAACTTCGCCCGCGGCGCCCACCAGGCCGACGACCTCACGCTGCTCATTGTCCGCTTCCGCGCCACTGCGGCTGCTGCTACCACGGACATCCACGCCCCGGCATCCACTTCGTCTTCATCTTCCGCTTCCGCTGCAGCTTCGTCCGCGTCGACACCGGTCTCAGCTCCGCCCGCATCCGCTGTCGCCGGCTAAACGGTATTGAGGTGGCTCGTCCCACGATTGTTTCCGGGCAGCTCTTTAGTCTCAAAGAATAAGGGCGAAGCCACATGCATCGGCTTTCGCCCTCTTTTTGATTTCGCGGATTTTTCTCGACCCTGGTCGAGAAACGATTTAACCGCGTTGTAATTTTTTCTACGGCTTCAGTCTTATTCGCCGAGATCCTTCAGATCGTCCTTGGCTTGCTGCTCGGCATTCTTGGTTGCTCCCTTGGCGTCGGCGTCTGGATTCAGCAGATGAATCGCTTTATGCAAGCTCTGCGCTTTATCGCCGGCGCTCTTACAGCCGGAAACGTCGGCGCTCGTGAGCACGCCCGTCACGCTGGAACGCAAGCAATTGAAGTCGAGTCCCAGATTGTGGCTGGCGTGTAGTGCCGCAAGGCACTCGTTTAACGCCACGAAAGGCGCGCACGCATCGGTGGCGTTCGCATTGGCCGCCAAAACACCCTGAGCCTGCAGTTTCGGCGTCAGCTTCTTTTCAACATCGCTGCGGCTGCCATTCGCATCGGCGGAGTTTTTTGAACCCTTGTCTTTTTTCACCCACTTGATGGGGTTAAGCGAATGTCCGCTCTTGGAATCCGACGACTTCGAATTTCCCTGAGACGCCGTGGACGCGCCCGCACCCGCGGGGCCTTGCCCTGCTGCGCGCTCCGCGCCTACGGTCGAGAACAGCGAAACACTTAAAATCAGGACTGCCACAACCAAGATCGATCTTTTCATAGTGACTCCTCAGTGGAAAATCTTTGGACAAGGCTGGGAGATGCGGGCCTCTCCCCTAGTAGGCCATAGCGGGAGAGCAAGACCGTGCTTCCGATATGCCGGTACTACTCCAATCAGTCAAGCTGGCCGTTCGAACAGGTTCTCTTGTTTGATCAGAGTTAGCATCTGTATCCGGAAAGCTCAATCGGGCGGTTGCAGGTTAGTGTCTAATTCGAAGAAGGACGCCGTAGAACGCCAGTCCCAGGCCACCGAGAAAAAGAAGTGGCGTGCCGTATTGCGTCACGAGCGGAAGGACGGGGGCCGGCAATGGAATCTTAATGGGATCGGCGTAACCGGCGGCAAAATAATGGATGACGGCGGCGAGAAGCATGTAAAGAAGTCCGCGGCGAATCTGATGACGGCCATCCGGTCCCGTGCGGGGAGAGAGTTGAACTTGCGGAATCGCCTCGCGGCAAAACGGGCACTGTGTCAGATGGCCAGCAATGTGTTTGCCGCAGAATACGCAGCGGCGCTTATCCGCAATCGGTCTTGCCATTGCACCCATACGACTGCCCAGCACCTCTCTTCCTAGGCTAGATTCACTGCCGTCGAATCGTCAAGGGACGGCGTGCGGAAGAGTAAATCCCTACTTCAAAGATAGCGTAAGCACTTAGAGAAAGGCTTCCTTGGATGGTGAGACGCACGTCGCGACGAGCTACTGTCGTTCCGGCGTGGTTCTGTTAGAGCTCGCGCAGAGCGTGCGAAATGGGCAGGCTCGCGGCACGAATGGCCGGGGCGAGGCCTCCCAGAACTCCCATAAACAGCGCGAAGATGACGCCTTTGATGAGCAGTTCCGTGGTGATTTTGAAAGCAAAAGCCAAATGCGAAAAAGTTTGCAGGTTCATCGCGCCGGTCGTGAGCCCGTTCAGCGGAAGTACCGCGATGCAACCAATTAACCCGCCGACAAACGAAATCAGGAGCGCCTCAATCACGAACGAAAAAACGACAGATGGACCACCGAACCCCAGCGCGCGCATCGTGGCGATCTCCCGGCCGCGTTCGGAAACCGCCGAGTACATGGTGTTCAGCGCGCCAAAAACCGCGCCAATCGCCATGATGCCGGCAACCAGTCCTCCCAGCACGGTGATGAGAGTAGTCAGCCTCGTCGACTGCTTCGAGTAGTAGTCAATCTCGCGCGAAACATCCACATTCAGCCGCGGATCCGACGTGACCGAGTCTTTGAGCTGCTGCAGTGAATCCGGCGACGTCAAGTGCACCGTAACCGACTGAAAAAAAGTGTCGGGCCGGTTATAAGCGGGCCCAAGCAGGTGCCCATCCGCCCAGATTTCGGAATCAAACGCGCTCCCCCCTGCGTCGAACACTCCCACAACTTTCCATTTCAGACTCCCGAGGCTGATGGTATTGCCGACCGTGAGTCCTTCGTAGGAGACGTTCGCATTCGTACCGACGATGATTTCGGTAAGGCCGGGTTGGAACATCCGGCCTTCCACGATTTTGACTCTGTTGCGAATCTCCAGAACATTCTTGGAAACACCTCGAAGCTGTACGTTGGCGTCCGTCCCCGTCGATTTCAGCGGAATCGGAGCCACCATCACAACCTCAGCGGTCACCAAAGGCCCGTCCGCGCCTCGCGCGATTCCCGGCGCGTCTTGAACAATTTTCACTGTATCGATGCCCACGCCTCCGGTCATTTCCGATGTCGCCCCGGCGCGCATGATTATGGCGTTGTCTTCGGAGCCGGAAGAAACCAGCGTCGCCTTGAATCCGCGAGCGAGAGACAACATCGCCACGAAGACGCCCACGGTACCGGCAATTCCGAGAACCGCAACGATGGCCGAAGTCCAGCGTGCTTTGACGCTTCGCAAATTGTAAACGACCGGAATGGCCACTTCAGACCCTCCTCAACGCATCAACCACGCGCAGGCGCATGGCGCCGAGACCCGGCAGCAATCCGCTGGCAGCTCCGACCAGCAGAGCGAATCCCAGTCCAATCAACAACATGACGGCAGACAGAAGCAATGGGGGCATCAGGCCATTGAGCGCGGCGCCCACAGCCGGAATCGCCAGTATCGCCAAGCCCAATCCGATCAGTCCCCCGATCAAGGCAATCACCAGTGATTCCGCCAGCACAAAAAAGAGCACGAACCGGTCCGTGAATCCAATCGCCTTCAGCACCGCCAGCTCGCTGGTTCGTTCCCTGACCGAAATTGCCATGGTGTTGCCCGTGACCAACAGCAACGTGAAAAAGACCACGCCGCCGATGGTTAGAATCAGGAATTCGATATTTCCAAGTTGCTTAGCAAAACCCGCCTGGAAGGCTGATTCCGTCTCCGTCTTGGTTTCCGTGGATGAGTTCGCAAACTCCGTGTCAATGGCTTTGGCCACCCGCACGGCGTCGTCTGGGGTGTCGAGCTTCAATACGTACCAGCCGATCGAACCTTTTATGACCGAAGGAACGTTTTCGTCGAAGTATTTCCATTGCAGCCAGAACTGACTCTCATCGCCGCCCGGGTGGTCGTTGGTGTAAATGCCTTCCAGGTTGAACTCCCATGTTTTGGTGGGGCCATAGAGAGCGTTTTTCAGGGGGATGCGGTCGCCAATCTTCCAGCCAAAGCGTTTCGCGAGCCCAGCGCCAACAACTGCGCCCTGACGATCATTTACGAAGTTCTTCCACTGGTCGTCGGGAACCTTCATCTCCGTCATGACCTGGCGCTGATTTTCGGGGTCGATCACAAACTGGGGAAAGAAGTTCTTCTCATCTTGATAGACGCCGCCGAACCAATTGTTGTGCGTAAGCGCCTTGACGCCTTGGATGGTCAGAATCTTGTCCCGATACGCGAGCGGAATGGTCTGAATGAGCCCCGCCCGGTTGATAATCACTAGCCGGTCTGCGCCGGCGAGTTCCGTGCCGCGGCTGAAGGCGTTCTTCACGACTGCCAGGAAGGTGAAAAGGAACAGGGCTACCGCAAACGAGCCGATGGTCAGAATGAGGCGGGCTTTCTTGCGAAAAAGATTGGCGAAGATGAGTCGGCTGTATTTCATGCTGCACCTCCGGCCATTACAGGCTGCCTGGATTTTCCGCCTTCGATAAGCACGCCTTTCTCCAGATGGAGGGTCGTATGCGCGCGAGCGGCCACAACCGGGTCGTGCGTTACCATCAGGATGGTCTTGTTGTACTTGCCGACCAGCTCATCAATCAGCGCCATGATTTCATCCGCGCTCTTGCGGTCCAGGTCTCCGGTGGGCTCGTCGCATAGAAGGAAAGTCGGATCGGAGACGATGGCGCGAGCAATCGTTACGCGCTGTTCCTGCCCGCCGGAAAGCTGCCGCGGGTAGTGGTTCATGCGGTCGGAGAGGCCGACGACTCCCAGAGCGGTTTCCACATGCTTGCGGCGCTCGGACTTCGAAAGTTTCGTCAAGAGCAGGGGAAGTTCAACATTCTGGAATGCCGTCAGCACCGGAATAAGGTTGTACATCTGAAAGATGAAACCGACGTGGCGGGCGCGCCAGTGTGTAAGCTTGCCGGCGGACATATGCGTGATTTCATCGCCGTCAACGGTGATGCTGCCCGCAGAGGGTACATCCAGGCCGCCGAGGAGATTGAGTAGCGTAGTCTTGCCCGAGCCGCTCGGGCCCATGAAAGCGACAAAGTCGCCCTTGTCTACATCGAGATTGAGTCCTTGCAATACCTGGATTTGCTCGCCGCCGCGGCTGTAGGTCTTATTCAAACCGCGCACTTGGATGAGACTCGAAGAAAAACCGCGACCATCGACTCGGATCATTCTCTGCTCCTATTGCCGGATTTCGACTTTATCGCCGTTACGCAAATTCTCGGGGCCTTTCACTACCAGCGAATCGCCGGGAGTTACGCCTGCCAGAATCGCCACGTCCGTACCCCGATCCAACCCAACGCTGACCGCGCGCCGTTCGACTTTTCCGTCCTTCACGAGAAAGACAAAGGAAGTGCCGCCTTCCGTTCGAATCGCGCCCTTCGGAACGTAGGACAAGGCTTCAGGTCCCTTTGCAGCTGCTGCTTGCGGGGGGCCTTCGAAACTCACCTTCACTCCCATGTCAGGAAGAATAAAATTGTATTTTTCCAGATTAGGGATCGAGATTCGCACTTTGACGGTCGCCTTTTGGCGGTCCGCCGAGGGAATCACCGTGCGAACCTTTGAGGGAATCTCCCGGTCGGGATAAGCATCGAGAACAGCTTTCACGTCTTGTCCTGGTTCAACGCGGGCAATATACGATTCGTTGACGTCGACTTCGAATTCATTCGAATGCATGTCCACGATGGTGGCAATGCCTGTACGCGTGAAGCCCCCGCCCGCGGAAATGGGCGACACCATTTCGCCGACCTGTGCGTCCTTGGAAACCACAATGCCGGAGAACGGAGCGCGAATCGTGCAATTGTCCACAGCCTGCTGGGCGACGGCAATTCGGGATTCGGCGGCAGCTACCTGTTGCTTGGCCAGCTCGATTTTCGCTTTCAAGCTGTCGGCATTGGTTGTGGCGTTGTCCAGAGCTTCTTGCGTCTGGACGCCGGCCTTTTGCAGTTGTTCCGCGCGGCGCAGCGCAATTTGCGCGTTCTTGAGCTGCACTTCCAAGTCGGCTATAGCGGCCCGCGAGGCGTCGCGATCGGCTTTGGCAGAGTCCAGAGCGCGTTTGGCATCGGAATCATCGAGCGTCGCCAACAACTGGCCTTGCGCGACGCGGGTTCCTTCGTCGAAGAAAACGCCCGTCACACGGCCGGTTATTTTCGCGGCAATCGTGGCGCGCCGCCGCGGCGTCACATAGCCGCTGGCGTTCAACAGTGTCTGTCGGCCGCCGGGGTCCGCTTTCGCCGCGGCGGCAACCTCAACGATGGGCTTTTGGCTCCGAAAGGCATAAGCGGCCCCGACAATGCCTGCGAAAATGAGTACGGGGATCGACGCGTAGAAGATGCGCTTGCCCATCTTCGACTGGCTCCGCTGGCCATCATGGATGCGCAGTGTGCCAAGGTCAGGTTTTGCAGAAATTTCTGGACTAGCCATCAGCGCCCCGTTCCCTCCTGGTTGGGAACATTCACCCTTACCTACGAATTCCACCGTCTGAAAATAACAGATGTTGGAGGCGGTATAGGAGTCACATCTATTCTATCTCGGACGGCGGGTTTTGCGTGAGTCAAGTCGCCCTCCGGAAGTCCTTCTCTCTTCTTGGCTGTATCTCCTTCTGCTGATACGTCGAACAAGGAGCCGCGAAATCGACAAGGCTTCGCATTTTTTTGTGCGTTCCTTAAGTGTTGGTAAATATTTGACTTATTCGTCTCGACGAATCGCATCTAAGATAAATTCGTCGATCTCGTTTGGTCTGCCAGATACCATGGGAATTCGGATGAGCAACGCTCGCTGGCCTCTGGGTACTAACAATCTTACACTTACAGCGGCGTTCCCGTTTTTTCAAAATCATCCTTGACACACTGGCTGGCAAGTCTTATTAAGGAGGTTCTGCGGGGACTTCCCTACCTTAATTCTCCCGCAGGTGAGGGCTCAGCATGAACCCTACCCGCCGTGATTTCTTTAAAATAACGACCGTTGGCGGAGCTGCAGCCGCCGTCTTTGGGTTCGATTTGAAGCCCGCCTTTGCGCAACTCCGCACGCTGAAAATCGCGCGTGCGAGCGAGACTCGCTCGACCTGCCCTTATTGCTCGGTGAGCTGCGGCGTCATCATCTACACCATCGGCGACCGCGCGAAAAACGTGACCCCGCAAGTGGTGCACGTGGAAGGCGACCCGGACCATCCCATCAATCGCGGAACGCTCTGTCCGAAGGGAGCGTCACTCGAGCAAGATATTTTAAACGAGCGGCGATTGCTGAAACCGCAGGTACGCCGGCCGGGCGGAACGGATTGGGAAGATATTTCGTGGGACGACGCCCTGAATGAAATCGCCGCGAAAGTGAAGAAGACCCGCGACGATACGTTTATCGAGAGAGATGCGGCGGGGCACACGGTCAACCGCTGCGAGTCCATCGCGTGGACCGGCGGTTGCACGGACACCAACGAATTCAATTACTTAGTCGTGAAATCCATGCGCGCCCTGGGGGTCGTGCACTTGGAAAACCAGGCCAGGGTTTGACACGGCCCCACGGTCTCAAGTTTGGGACCAACATTCGGACGCGGGGCGATGACCAATGGATGGGTGGACATTAAGAATACCGACATGATGCTCATCATGGGCGGTAATCCTGCCGAGAATCATCCCTGCGGCTTCAAGTGGGCCATCGAAGCAAAGCGCAATCGCAACGCAAAAATGATTGTGGTGGATCCGCGCTTTACGCGCACCGCATCGGTCGCGGATCTTTTCTGCCAGATTCGCGCCGGCGCGGACATCGCCTTTCTCGGCGGAGTGATTCGCTACGCCATCGAGAACAACCGCATCGCAAAAGACTACCTGCTGAATTACACCAACGCCGCTTTCATCGTTAAAGATGGCTTCAAGCTGCCGGAAGCCGATGGCGTTTTCTCCGGCTTCGACGCCAAGTCCCAAACCTACGAAAAATCGAGCTGGAACTACGCCGGCGGCGACGCCAGCGGCAAGCCCGTGCCTGAAGCGCACGCGACTGTAGCGCATCCTTCGAACGGGGCTCCGCCACCTGCGCCCGCGTTGCCTGAAAAAGTGGCGTACGACTTTTCGCTGCAAAATCCGAATTGCGTGTTCCAACTCCTGAAGAAGCACTACAGCCGCTACACGCCGGAGATGGTCGAGCGTATTACCGGCATTCCGAAAGATCAATTCGAGAAGGCCGCGGACCTCTTCACCTCTGTCCGCAAAAACGGCGACATGAAGAAAGCGGCGACCATCATCTATGCCGTCGGATGGACGCACCATACGTTCGGCACGCAAATCATTCGAACCGCGGCCATGCTGCAATTGCTGCTCGGCAACGTTGGCCGCGCTGGCGGCGGCGTGAATGCCTTGCGCGGGCATTCGAACATTCAAGGCGCCACGGACATGGCGGGCATCTTCGACAATTTGCCGGGCTATTTGAAAGTGCCCACGCCCGCGGACATCTCGTTTGAAGCCTGGGCCAAGCGCGTCACGCCAAAACCGGCGAAACCCGGTAAATGGGATTCCTTCAACTACTGGGGCAACACGCCGAAGTTCGCGGTGAGTTTCCTCAAGGCGATGTACGGCGATGCCGCTACCAAACAGAACGATTGGGCGTTCGAATACCTTCCCAAAGTGGACCGCAACTATTCGTGGGTCTACCTGTGGGACAACATGTACAACGGCATCCTCAAAGGTCTTTTTGCCTTTGGGATGAATGGGGTCGCGATCGGCCCCGATTCAAGAAAGAACATCGAAGCGCTCAAGAAAGCGGACTGGCTCGTCGTGGGCGAAATCTATCCTGACGAAACCAGCGAATTCTGGAAGTCGCCTGGAATCACCACCGACGAGATGAAGAGAATCCAGACAACCGTCTACCGTCTGCCCTGCGCGGGGTTCGCGGAAAAAGACGGCACTTTCACGAATTCCGCGCGATGGCTGCAGTGGAAAAATGCCGCGCTGCCCATGCCTGGAGATTGCCGCCTGGACCAGGCCATCGTTGCCCAAATTTTCTTGAAGGTGCGCGAGCTTTACAAAAAAGATCCGGGAAAATTCCCCGATCCCGTTCTAAAGCTGACTTGGAATTACACCGATCCTTCGAATCCTTCGCTCGCCGAAGTCCTGAAAGAAATCAACGGAAAAACTTTCGTGGACGCCGAAGACCCTGCCACGAAAGTGCAGCTTAAAGCCGGCCAGCAGGTTCCAGGCTTTGCTTGGCTAAAAGACGACGGCACCACCGCCTGCGGAAATTGGATTTACTGCGGCTCTTACACTGAAGCCGGAAATCTGACGGCGCGTCGTGACGCCGGCGATCCCTCCGGCCTAGGCATTCATCAAAACTGGGCGTGGTCCTGGCCTGCGAATCGCCGTGTGCTCTACAACCGCGCGTCATGCGACGGCGACGGCAAGCCCTGGGATCCAACGCGAAGGCAAGTCTGGTGGAACGAGAGCACGCAAAAATGGGTGGGCAACGACGTGCCGGACTTCAAGGTCGACTCCAAGCCCAAGGATCACATGGGCCCGTTCATCATGAACCCGGAGGGCGTGGGGCGGATTTTTGCGCCGCTCGGCGCGTTCGCCGACGGTCCCTTCCCGGAATTTTACGAGCCGATTGAGAGCCCCATCGACAATCCCCTGCACCCGCAGCAAACGCACAATCCGGTAGTCAAGAGGTTTAAAACGCCAGACGACAAGTACGGCACCCCGAAAGACGGCTACACCGTGGTCTGCACCACGTATCGCTTGACGGAGCATTACCATTATTGGACCAAAAATAATCCCATGAACGTCCAGCTCGTCCCGGAACCGTTCGTCGAGATTCCCGTGGAGATGGCGGAAGAGATGGGGCTGCGCGGCGGCGAAAAATTGAAAGTGTCGAGCGTCCGCGGCTCCTACATTGCGAAGGCCATGGTCACCAAGCGCATCAAGCAGATGATGATCGATGGAAAGAAAACTTATCAAATCGGAATTCCCATTCACTGGGGCTACCGCGGCATCGCGGAAGATGAAGGCAAGACGGCGCTCACGCCTGCGAACCTGCTTTCGCCCACGGTGGTTGATCCCAATGCCTACACGCCGGAATTCAAAGGTTTTCTCGTAAAGGTTGAGAGAGCGTAGGGGATGCCATGAGCCAAGCCACACTACGCGTTCAAAAAATTTCCGGCCACGCCGGAAGTGTTCCCGGCGAAGACACGCAGCGCGAATACACCGTGTGCAAGCTCATTGACACTACGACCTGCATCGGCTGCAAGGCCTGCGAAGTGGCCTGCATGGAGTGGAACGACCTTCCATTCGGCGAAACGGTTTTCGACAACACGTACCAGACGATGCCGGAAACGCGCTGGAATTACTGGAACCTGATTCTCTTCAACGAGCATGTTCGCGAAGAAGACGGCTCGCTAATGTGGCTCATGCGCAAAAACCAGTGCATGCACTGTGCCGAGCCCGGCTGCCTGGCGGCTTGTCCCGCGGACGGTGCCATCATCCAGTACACCAACGGCATCGTCGATTTCCAGCAGGCCAATTGCATCGGCTGCGGCTACTGCATCACCGGATGCCCGTTTGACATTCCGAAGATGAACCCGAAGACGCATCGCGTTTTCAAGTGCACGCTTTGCACGGATCGCGTGAGCGAAGGGCTCGAGCCGGCGTGCATCAAGTCCTGCCCGACGGGCTGCCTGCACTTCGGCACCAAGGACGACATGCTAGACCTCGCCGGCAAGCGCGCGAAGCAGCTTCGCGAGCATTCGCATTTCCCGAACGCTGGCGTCTACGATCCTCCGGGCGTTGGCGGCACCGGCGTGATTTATGTTCTGCATGACGCGACCAAGCCGGAAATTTATGGCGGTCTTCCGAAAGATCCCCACGTCCCGTGGACCGTAAAGCTGTGGAAAGGCCCGCTGAAGTGGCTCGGCAACGTTGCGATGGTTGGGGGATTGATCGGCCTCTTCGTGCACTATCTGCGCTACGGCCCGAAGGCGCGTGAGGAAGAAGACATCAATCCAGGAGGAAAACCGTGAGCACATCCGAACAGATTATTCCTCACGGGCACGTCCTTCGGTACGCGCTGAAGGAAAGATTGACGCACTGGGTAGCAGCCGTTGCGTACCTTTATCTGCTGGCCACCGGGCTCGCGTTTTGGTCGCCGTGGCTCTTCTGGGTCGCCGTAATCCTGGGCGGAGCTCCTGTCTCTCGCATGCTGCATCCCTGGGCTGGACTCATTTTTTTCGCGGCGGTCTGGAACATGTACGTCATGTGGGCGCCGCAGATGAAACACACCGACGTGGACAAAGCCTGGTGGAAAGCGGTCCGCTATTACAGCACCAATCAGGACGACAAGATGCCGCCTGCGGGACGCTACAACGCGGGACAAAAATTTCTCTTCTGGGGATTTTTCTGGAGCGCCGTGGCGCTGCTTGCCACCGGCGTCGTGCTGTGGTTCCCGGAGTACATCCCGTGGAACCTTCGCTTCTTGCGCTATATTTCCGTTCTCATTCATCCCGCGGCGGCGCTTTTCACCGTTGGCCTGTTCCTGATTCACGTTTATATGGGTGTGTTCGCGGAGCGCGGTGCCTTTGGCTCGGTCATTCGCGGCGATGTTTCCATCGCCTTCGCCAAGCGTTACCATCCCGGCTGGTATAAGGAAATCGTCGGCCAATCGTCCACGCCGCGCAAATGACAAGCGTCTGTCTCATGGATGCACTTCAGGAGGTCGGAGCTTTAGCTCCGACGTTAAAGCCGCTGTTATTGGGCTTTTAGCCCCTGAAGATAGTGTTTCGGCCCTCAGACGTATTTATGAGATGGCTTCTACTACACAAACCGCTGGAACCGAGCACGACGCACGCCTCCGGCGTGCCGCGCGCTTATCCTCCGAATACTCTTTCGCCTCCGAGTTTCTGAATTTCTACAAACACGTCGCGGCTTTTCAAAAAACCCTCCGCCCCAGTATCGCCTCTTCGGGTGGAATGAAGGCAAGCGGCACGCCTGCAGCCGAAATAAGAGATTCGCTCGATCTCACCGTGCTCCTTCCCCACTTCCGCGGTTTTCTCTCCGTGATTGAACAGCACGCGCCCGCAGCTCTCCGCGAATCCGCGCGCCAAATGTCCCTGCTGCCGACGGATTCCTGGATTGCGAGCCTCGAAGCGTATTGGGAATATGGCGGCAAGGGCAAGTACGACCAGCAAATCGGGGCGTTCGCGCAGTTCCTTGCGCGAGCGTTCCTGCAGCCTTATGCCGAATTCCGCGCGGCCATGACGCCGAAGCCTCCCATGGTCATCACGGTGCGGGTTTGTCCCTTGTGTGGCGCGCGCCCGCTCATGGGTGTGCTGCGAGTGGAAGGCGACAGCGGAAAACGCTTCCTGCTCTGTTCCTTTTGCTCGCAGGAATGGGAATTTCGCCGGATTTTCTGCTCCACGTGCGGCGAAGAAGAGGAAGGCAAGCTGCCGGTCTACGTCGCGGAGCAGTTGCCCCACATCCGCGTCGAAGCCTGTGACACCTGCAAGTTTTTCCTCACCACAGTCGACCTCACCAAAGACGGCCACGCCATCCCTCTCGTTGACGACCTCGCCGCCATTCCCCTCACCCTCTGGGCACACGAGCACGGCTACTCTCGGTTGCAGCCGAACCTCCTTGGGACTTGAGGCGACTATCCATCTCCATCGCAGCGGTCTACAATGCTCAAGTGTGTTTGCCGCATGGAGGTTGTAATGCTTGTTCGCATGCGCGTCTTGTTCTTGCTGCTTCTCGTATTTAGTTCGCTGGCAATCGCCGGCGACAAAAAAAAGATTTTGCTTCCGGCTTACGTTCTCAAGGCCCGTACTGTCTTGGTGCTTATCGATCCCGACGTGGGTACCTCTATGACCTCTCCTCTGGCGAACAAGACTGCTCAAGAGGATGTCGAGAAGGCATTGATGAAATGGGGCCGGTTGACGCCAGTCTTGGAAGGCCAACCCGCGGATTTAGTCATTACCGTTCGCAAGGGCTCTGAAAAACTAGTACAACCCACGATTGGCGGTGAGCCTACCAACGATCGTCCCATCATTGTTCAGCAAACTGACAACAGCATTCGGATTGGTGCACAACAAGGTCATCCGGTTGGCGCTCCCCAAACCACACCGCAAGACACAAAACCTCACGCGCAAATGGAAGCAGGGCCGCCTGAAGATGTTTTCCTTGTCTATAATGGCAGCCGGGGGCCGCGCCCCGATGGGACTCCTGTTTGGCACTATATGGCCAAAAACGGACTGCGTTCGCCAGACGTGCCCGCAGTTGCGGAATTCCGCAAAATCATCGAAGCTGCTGAGAAAGAACAAAAAGGAAAACCGTAGCGCAAGAATCGGTCTTTGGCGTCAGGCCGGAACGCCTTCAACGATGGACTCGGGAACGGCCGTGGGGATAACGCGGCTCAACCGCCACCCGGCGGCCGCAAACAAGTCGCGAAATTGCTTTTCAGTGCGCTCGCTGGGTGCCCCGGGCGTCGGCTTTGCGCCTGGGGCTTTTGACTCTTCCGCTGCTCGGTGATTCGCTTTGTGATGCTAAAATGCATCACATGAAGAAAGCCACCGTCCGCGATCTGCGCTATCGCTTCTCTGCCGTCGAGGATCTTCTCCGCGACGGCGAGGAAATCCACATCACCAAGCGCAAACGCGTGATTGCGCGCCTCTTCCCGCCAGCCACCGTTCCCCCCGCGGCTTTCCCCGACTTCCTCGCCCGACAGAAAAAGACCTTCGGCAAGAAGCGCATGAAGGTTTCGGGTGCCGAGCAGCTCGCGGCCGAGCGGGAACGCTTCTGATCGTCTACCGGGACAGCACCTTCTTATACTTATAGTACTTATAGCCCGTCAACGGTTACCGCGCTCCCAGCAGGCTCTACCCCTTTGCTTTCTTTCACTTACGCGCCCATTTGCATGAATGCACCCGGCTGCGGCGCGCTCCCCGGCTGCCGATCGTGCCTTTTCCATAACAAGAATATCTTTTAACAGAAACAAGGTTGACTTTCCTCTTGCAAGGCACTATGGCAGCCGCAAAAAAACGCAATTTGTTACCAAGAAGGACTTTCACCTGGCAGTAAGCTGGCCAGCCGGACAGGGTTGCGCGCGTGTGGGCGCTCTGCGACTCTGCGTGCTGAATGGTACTAGAACTGGATGGTGGTGAGAAATGACGACACTTGACCCGGAAGATGCTTTCGAGCGCGCTGCCCTGCACTGGTGGCGGTGCAAGCGATGCCGTGAGGCAGGGGCGGAGCGGGCGGCGCTGAAAGACCTTTGCTCAAAAGGCCGCGAACTTACGCGCATTTGGGATGAGACAGAGAGAATTTACGAAACAGCCGAGGCAGCGTAACGCGCAAGAACCCGCAGCATACGTCGAACTTGAATACCTTCGCACTAGGCTACTCTCCTCGCCCAGATACCCGGTTCCCCCAGAACAGCAAACTCTGGGTGTGCCTAATGCATGCCACTGAAACCTTTTGACCCGCTGAGTCATCCCCAAACCGGGCAAATGATCGCGCCGCAGAGTGCCGGTCGGCGATCGATGCGCCCCTTTCTCCGCCTGCCGGCATTGGGCCGGTTTGTTTCAAGTTCTTACCTTGAACTCTTAACTGTTGACTATCAACCTCTCGCGGCGACCGGAATCAGTCGCTTCGCCTCCGCCAACACCGTCAATTCCACTTGTACCCGTCCAATCCGAATTTCCCCCGCCCTCAGTGAGCTCTACCCCTTTGTTTTCTTCTCTTTGTGGGTCCGTTCGAACCAATAGCGCTTCTTGTCAAATACTAGTACTATAATTATATTTGACAGACTATATATTCTGTGGTATTATGTGTCGTGAATCTTCACCCTCAGCATCGTCGATCGAAGATTCCGGCCCTGCCGGAAAGGGCTCGACTCCACCTTCGCCAAGGTGTTCCTTTCGACTGGACATCCCCACCTGCTCAGGATCCTTCCCCTGTCCTTCCCGTGCATTCAACTTTCAACTTTGAACTTTTGACCTCTTACTCCCCTTTGTTTCTTATATCTCCTTTGCTTCCTGTTGCTTGCGC
This sequence comes from Acidobacteriota bacterium, assembly GCA_003225315.1. Classification (GTDB taxonomy): domain Bacteria; phylum Acidobacteriota; class Terriglobia; order Acidiferrales; family UBA7541; genus Acidiferrum. The sequence goes on along the minus strand of QHZD01000019.1, from coordinate 150,832 downwards.
ACTCTTTGGCACGCGCCAAAACTCAATCTCTTTGTTTACAGTCACTTCCGCACTCTTTCCCCCAAAACACCCGCGGTGGGGGTAACCTCCGCCCTCCATGGAGAACCAAAATGAAACTGCAAGCCGCTAACCCCTCCGCACTTTCCACTCGCTGCCAGTTTTACACGCCGTCGGGCCGCCAATGCCGTCTCTTCGCCTCCGACCAGAACTCCCTTCTCTGTTCGCATCACCTCGCCATCGAAAAACAGAAAGATACGAGCAACGTCTACGCTCCTCTCATCCGCAATTCCCAAGGCCTCCAAACCGCACAAGGCATCAACTACTCTCTCAGCAACCTGTACGAGCTTCTCGCTAAAAACCACATTTCCCCTCGCCGCGCCGCCGTTCTGGCATACATCAATAGCTTGCTCCTCCGCACTCTCCCCGCCATCGACGCCGACAATGCCGCTGGAATCACCTACCCCGCCAGTCCGCTGCTCAACGTCTCCACAAAAAACGAAGCCACCGACTCCGTCGAAGATTCTAATCTTGTCCCCGGCTCAGACTCGCTCCCGCAGTCAAGCCCAGACGAAACCTCGACCCAAAAGATAAAGCCAGATTCTGCTTCCGCCTCCCACAATACTTGGGATCCTTCTATCCCAGAGCCCGACCCCAGGAAGAAACCGTCATGAACTCTGGGGCCGTGCGGAATGGTTGCAATCGCCCGTCGCTTTGCGGCAAGCTACCGGACGCTGTTGAGGAGCTCCGCATGCGTCTTTCTCTTTCTTGTTTCGCGCTCGCACTGACTCTGTGCCCCGTTTCCGCACGGAGTCAGTCCATGTCTCCGCCCCCGGCGCCGCTCACTGTAATCCGCGCCGGGACGCTGATTGACGGAGTCAGCGAATCACCGCGCAAGAACCAGCTTATTTTTGTGCGCGGCGAACGCATTGAAAAAGTAGTCGACGCTTCCACGAAGATCCCCGATGGGGCGAAGGTGATTGACCTTTCTGGCGCCACGGTGCTGCCGGGACTGATCGATTCGCACACCCACATTTTCCTGTGGGGCGAAGATCCGAAAAAGGGCGGTTACGACGAGAACATCTTGAAGGCGGGGATCGCGTTGCGGGCGGCGCGCGCGACCTACGCGGCGCGGCGCGCGCTGGAGCAGGGTTTCACCACCATTCGCGATGTGGAGACGGAAGGTGCGGGCTACGGCGACATCGAAATCAAGCAAGCGATCGAGGAAGGCACGATTCCCGGGCCAAGAATTTTTGGCGCCACGCGAGCAATCTCCACGACCGGCGGATACACCTTGGAAGGCTACGCGCCCGAACTGGAAATGCCCAAGGGCGCGCAACTTGTCGACGGGCCGGTGGAAGCGCGGAAAGCCGCGCGGCAGCAGCTGGAGCACGGAGCCGACTGGCTCAAGGTGTACATGACGCACCGCTCGTGGGTGGACAAGCAAGGCAATCTGGTTTCGCAGCCCACGCTGACTGTGGAAGAGTTGCAAGCCATCCTTGATGAAGCGCACGGATGGCAGAAAAAAGTGGCGTGCCACGCGTACAACGGCATCGGTCTCCAGCGGGCGCTGGATGGCGGATGCGATTCCATCGAACACGGATTGGAAATTACGGATAAGCAGATGGCGCAGATGCAGCGCCAAGGCACGTGGTATTGCCCGACGCTTTCACCGTATTACGACGACTGGGCGCAGCCGGACACTCCAGCGGGAAAGCGCGACCGCGCGCGCGCTGCGGTGCATGAAATCACTTTCAAGAAAGCATTGCAGGCCCATTTGAAAATTGTTTTTGGAACGGACATGGGCGGAATTCCTTGGACTGAACCGATCGCGCAGGAATTCAAGCGCATGGTTGGGCTGGGAATGGTGCCTATGGACGCGATTCAATCGGCGACTTCGCGAGCGGCAGAAATGCTAGACATGAAAGGCGAAATCGGTGTGCTCGCTCCCGGTGCGTATGCGGAAGTGATCGCAGTATCAGGAGATCCGCTGAAGAGCATTGAAGAATTGGAGCACGTCCGCTTTGTAATGCACAACGGAGCGGTCTTCAAGAACGAGCTGGCGAAGTAGCATGAAGTTATCATAAGGAAGGTAGACCAATGGAAGAACAGAATTTTGCGAATCATGGAAAGTTTGTTCCCACGTTTCATTTTTTCGCTGTGCCGGTTTTTGTGATTAACTTTGTTTGGTCGCTGGTTCGGCTTTGGAAGTTGGGCTTTTCTTTCGCCGGAATCTTTGGTGTGATTCTAGCCGCGGCGCTGGTAATTCTGGCGTTTCAGGCACGGCTGTTTGCGCTGGCGGTGCAGGACCGCGTCATTCGGCTGGAAGAAAGGCTGCGATACGCGCAGGTGCTGCCCGCGGATTTGCAGGCGAGGTGCGCCGAGCTGACGATCGGCCAGATTGTTGCCATGCGTTTCGCGAGTGATGCGGAGTTGCCGGCGCTGGCCCGAAAAGTTCTGGACGAAAAGGTGACGGAGCGCAAGGCCATCAAGCAACTGATCAAATGCTGGAGGCCCGACTACCAGCGCGCCTAGCGCGGGCCGGCTGCAACAAATTGTTTGAAAGAGTGCGACGCTTGATCACTACAGTTCGATTCTGCGCCTGATTGATCAATCTCACCGGGCAGTGGCAAGGGCCGCAGCGCCTTCGATTTCCGCAATCTCGTCGGCGGTGAGTTTCAATTCGCCGGCGCGCATGACGCCTTCGGCCTGCTTGGCGTTGCGCGCGCCAACGATGGCAGCGGTGATTGCGGGGTGACGCAAAGTCCAGGCGATGGCCACTTCGCCGGGAGTGCGGCCGTGACGCGCGCCGACGTGACGGAGGCGTTCGACAAGTTCAAGATTTTTCGAAAGGCGCGGCTCGCGAAATTCCGGATTGCGGCTGCGAAAATCATCCGCAGGCAGAGCTGCGGCGCGCTCGCGAGTCATGGCTCCAGTGAGCAGGCCTGAGGCCATCGGAGCATAATTGATCACACCGATTCCCTGCTGCTGGCAATACGGAAGAATGTCCGCTTCAATTTTCCGGCGAACGATGGAGTAGGGCGGCTGCAAAGAAGTGACGGGAGCGATTTTCTCGGCGCGCTTGATTTGGTCGACGTTGAAGTTGGACACGCCAATCCAGCGCACTTTGCCTTCGGCCTTCAGTGTTGCGAGCGTTTGCCAGGCCTCTTCGATTCCGGGTTTGTTGTCCTCCGGAGGCCAGTGCATTTGGTAGAGATCGATGGTGTTGACTTGGAGGCGGCGGAGACTGTCCTCGCATTCGCGGCGAATGGAAACGGGACTGAATTCTTTCCAAATTTTTCCTTTCTCGTTCCAGCGCAAGACGCACTTGGTGAAAACGTAAGGCCGCGGGCCGCCCCATTCCTTCAGCGCGCGCGCTACGATTTCTTCGGAGTGGCCCAGGCCGTAAACGGCGGCGGTGTCGATCCAGTTGACACCGAGCTCCAGCGCGCGATGAATTGCGGCGATGGAATCGGCGTCGTCCTGCGGACCCCAGGCAAATTCCCAGCCGCCGCCACCGAGAGCCCAGGCGCCAAAGCCAACGCGCGTAATTGTAAGATCGGACTTTCCCAGTTTTCGCGTTTCCATTCGAATCCTCTCAGGGGCCGCAAGGCAAGTTACCTGGCGGCGAATCTGGCTATTTTATCTTCTACAAGTTGGATGAGGATACGGCGAAAAGGTTAGAAGGGATGCGGAGGAGAGAGACAGACAGGACAAAGCAGACAGACAGGAATGTCTGCCCTACTTAGTTGGCGGTGAAGGCGGCGTCGAGGGAAACGGATTCGCCGTCGGGATTTGTGATGGCGATTTGCTGAGAGCCGGGCGTGAGACTGGGAGTGACGACGAGGAGAGTGTTGATGTCCTTGAATGTGGCGCTGGCGGATTTTCCATTGATGCTGACGGTGGCGCCGTTCTGGAAGCCGCTGCCGCGGACAGTCAGGGTGGCGCCGGCCGCAGCGGGAACCGTTGCGGGCGCAATCGTGCCAATTCCCAGAGGAACGGCGACGAGCTGAATAATCGTTAAGGCGGAGTTTTGTGGCGTGCCATCCGAAGAGGTAATGGCGAAGAGGCGCTGACCATTTTCATCCGTGGTAAGGAAGCTGCCATGAAGACCATCGATATCGGTCATAAATTGTTGCGGAAGAAAAATTCGTAAACGCAGCGCACCCGAATGCGCGTCGAGAATGTCGATGCCACCTTTCACGCCGGCGCTGCCGGGCGCACCGGTCAGGAAAGGTTGATAGAGCAACGCGCCGGAAGGATGGAGAGCAACGCCGGGCACGAGGACTCGCCCGGGGATTTGCTCAAGTTCAGCGGAAGCGGGGACGGAAGTTAGAGAAAGATCCGCGGCGTGCATTTCGGTTGCGCCATTCGAATTGGAGACAAACATGCTGCCGTCGGACGAAGCTCCCAAATCTGTTGTGGGGGCATTGGCCGCGGAAGTGACGAACTGATTCGGGGCGCTGGCGTTCCAGACCGCGAAAGGACCGCCGGAAGCAGTGCCGAAGGCGACAAAAACACGATCGCCCGCGGCAGAGCCTTGGACGAGCGGCGCGCCCGTGATGCTGGCGACCTCCGGCTGTGGAGCGGGCTGAATGGTTGGCGGGCTCACCGTCAGATTCATCTGGGCGAGACACGCGGAACAGGCTCCCGTGGAACGGCCTTCACCGCTGAGACCGACGAATACGGTTTGCGTGCTGGTGGCGGCGACGCGCGCAGGACCGGAGTTTGTGAAGCCGGGGACGCCGCCGACGGGCACAGTCGTGCCGGTTCCCAGAACAGGATCGAGAAGATACACGCTCTGTGCGCCGAAGTCAGCCACGACGAGCTGAGAACTGTCGGGTGTCAGAGCCAGGCCGCGCAGTCCCGCGTTTGGAGGAGGACCGCCCGGGGGCTGGAGCGGGGGGAGGAAAATATTTTGCTGGAGGTCGAAAACATCGACGTGATCGATGTTCGTCAAGTAGATGTGCTGCCGTTGCTGGTCGTAGAGCAGGAATTTGAAGAGAGCGGGTTTCGAATGCGATTGGACGCTCTGAAGATACTGGAATGATTTCGCCGAGGTTGTAGAGCCCGCAGGGGTAGCGAGGAAAAGGTCGGCTTTGCCGGAAGAGCCAGGAGATGTCTGAAGAGTAATGCGTTCCAGCGAAAAAGGATAACTGGCGTCGAGCCCGAGAGAAGGAATGATGGTCGTCACGCTCTCAGCTTTTTGCACAGTGGCAATTGCGCCACCGATCTTCACGGTGATTTTCGTTGGATCGCTACCGAAACCGTAGCCGTAGATTTGCACGGAGTCGCCGCCGGCATTCGACCCGGCGTTTGGCAAGACCTTTAAGATTTGTGGGCCGTAGCTGAAGGCGTCCGAGACAATAGTGAGCCAGCCGTTCTGAAAATAGGCAGTGAGGTTGACGGCGCCGTTCGCGAGGCTTGGAGGAGAAGTCGCCTGGACTTGAGCGGGGCCGGAAACGGTGACCCCTGATGCTGATTGCGCGCCGAATTTTAGTTGCGCAGGGGAAGTGAAATTCTGGCCGGCAAGTACGACGGAGGTTCCGCCAGCGAGCGGACCCTCTGAAGGTATGAGACTTGGCGCTGCGGCGATGGCCGGAGCGAGAGAGGACAAATTTGCCGGCGCTGAAGTATCGACAAAGCTGACACCGTGATTCGAAACGCCGAAGAGCAGTTGCGTTTCGTCCACGTCCTCGATTTCCGAGGAGATGCCCTGAATGGCCGCATCGGGGACGCGGCCGATGAGCTGGGCAGTGTGACCGTCGAGAACGGTGACGAAAGGCGCTCCGGAGGAAGACTCGCTGAGGTACAAACGATTCCCGTCGATTGAGAACGCGACTCCGTGCGCGACTGCAGGAGCATAGGCGGCAACCTGTTTGAGAGATGCGTCTAGCAAAAGAAGTTGCGTGCTCCCGCTTGCCGCTAAGAGCACGGCAAACCGACTGCCGTCGGCGTTGGCTGCGGCGATCGAGATTAAACCTGCGCCAAGCGTGAGCGGGCCTGCAACGACGTTGCCTGCGGAGTCGAACAGCGCGAGTCCCCCGCTAGAGTCGTTGGCCGCGGCGAGAACTTTCGAATGGTCGCCCGTGCGCGCAATAACACCTACACCTTGCTGGAAAACCGCAGGGGCAGCGGAAGTAAGGTTAGTGAGCGAATTCGTCGCGGGGTCCCACAGCGCCAGCAGAGCTTGGGAGGAGACGGGCTGGCGCAGGCGCACCATGGACTTGCCGCTGGAAAGCGAAAGAACTTCGAGGGGACGGCTGAAAATCGTGTTTGGTACAGGAGTGAGTCCGGTTAACGAGTAGCGATTTCTGATGCGCAGCGACGAAGTGTCGATGGCGACGATCTGTTCGAGGGCTGTGCCAACCCAAACGGTTGAACCGTCGGCAGAAAGATCAGCGCTGCTTGCGCCTGGGATCGAAATTTGCGCGATGGGAGACTGGCTGGTGGTGGAAAAGACATCGACACGATTCATGGCGCGATTGGCAACGAAGAGATGTTTGTTCGCGGGATCGTAAGCAATGTGGCGATGGTGCGGCTCGCCGAAGGGATCGTCGGAAGATGAAGTGGAATCGGTGCGCGCATAAGCGGTGCGCGGAAGCGCGGGACTCATGGCGCCCTGAATGGCGACAGCGAGGCTGGCCGAGTGAGACAGTGTGCCGCTGGCGCCCTGCACGGAGATTGTAAAATTCCCGGTCGTCGCGCTTGCGGAGGCGCCGAAGATAACGGAAGTGCTCGCGCCCGCGGCGACAGTGAAAGGACTCGCGGGATTCGAGGTGACGCCGGTGGGAATCGCGGTGAGCGTTACCTGGACGGCGCCGGTAAAGCCATTCACGGCGTTCACGGAGATGTTGACGGAGCGACTTGTGGCACCCTGCGCGATGGAAATGAAATTCGACGACAGGGCGAGAGCGAAATCCGCCACGGGCGGAGGCGGAGGACTTGAAGATGCAGCACCGCAACCCGCACAAATCCGTACGAGCGAGAGGAGAACCGTTGCCGGGACGCAGTGCCTTAACCGTCCCAAGAGATGACCCCGCGTACATTCCGCGCGCCGCTGATGGTCCATAGCGGGACAGCGATGGGACCGGCCGGGAGCGCTGAGAGGATGCCCGACGCAACGATACACTCATCACTTTAAGTGTCAAGTTAAGAAATAATGGATGGGAGACTGAAATGAGTGGCTAACCCGTCTGCATTTAGAAGTTGAGGCGCGATTCCTCCACTGCGGGACGGCAAAAACCGCCGTCCCTCCGGTCGGAATGAGAGGTGGGGTGGTGAGGATTGTTCAAGTGGGAAAAGTGGCGGCGAGCCGCCGCACTCCAAAGTGAGAAGGCGGGCGAAGAAATGAAACGGCGCCCCGGGGATACCGGGACGCCGTGGTTGAAAGAGAGTGAGGGAGAAAAAAAGTTAAATGGTCTTGCCTGCCGGCGCGGCCGCGTGCGAAGAGGAGCGAGCAAACGCGTTCGAACCAGATTCCTTTTCGGGGTTCTTGTCGATCTCGATGGAACCTTTGAAGTAGGCGCCGTCTTCGATCATGATTCGGGAAGTGGTCAGGTCACCGTTGACCGAACCATCCTTCTTGATTTCAATTCGATCCTTCGCGCGAAGGTTGCCCTTCACGTTGCCGTACACCACCACCTCGCGGGCAATGATATCAGCGGTTACTTTAGCTGAGGGCCCGACAGTCAGTTTCCGCTCATCGAGAGTGATCAGTCCTTCGACCGAGCCATCGATCAACAGATCTTCGTTGCCGGAAATCTCACCTTTCACTTGCAGGCTGGCCCCGAGCCGCGCCGTGGCGCGATCCGAGGTTGCACCCAATGGACGCATCGCATCTGTACTCATCGCGGGTTTATCCTCCCAAGCCGGCGAAGCAGGCTTCGACGACTGATTCGTTTGTAAATTTCTTTGATCCGGTTGCCCTGCTTGCGCTGCATCCGGTTTTTTATTGCCCCACATCGGACCTCCAAGCGACAAAACCACCCCAACGCAGAATTCCGTCCGGGGTACTGCAAACTGTATTCCCCGGGAGAGTGCGCGGCAAACAATGCTTGAAGCTGCTGTTCCAGACAGTTAACTAGACTTTGGGACAGGTCGCGCCGGGGCTGGTTTGCGGCACCGGGGGAATAGTGAAGGAAAGGGGGAGAAATGTAAAGCGGAGGGCGGGGGCGTGGTGGTCGGACAGTTTCCGATTCTCCGTGCCACCTCAGATGGTCGACGCCAGTCAGGCTGAGGAGCTGGGTCTTTCAAGATTTGTGGATTAGCAGCATTTCTTTGCAACAAAGGCCGAGCCGATTGCAAAGGCAATGAAAAGCACACTCAACGAGGCCCCTTGGTGATAAGCAAGAAAAGCTGCGCCTAAGAAGAACAATGCTGCCAGGTAAAGGAAGGTCTTCCACATTAGGAGAGGGTTCCAGGCAACAGAACGCTCTTGAGCGTCCCAGTTCCGGTGGATGTCGTCGCCCACGACCGTGAGGAGGGGCAGAACGAAGAAGAAGCCACCGAAGGTCAAGGCGAATTCCACGTTAATACGATTGATCGCCAAGCGATGTTGGGTGAGGCCAATCCACATCGCGTCAACTAGAGCGATAGCCAACGGAGGTGCCCAGCCGACCGCGGAGTACAGGAACGAGACTCGCAAATAATAAGGCAGAGCCATTTTCCAATGAGATGCTGGAGTCATCTCGCTTCTTCTACTCTAATCGGGGAGAAACGTCCAGTGTTTGTGGATGAGATTGGCGACCACGGCGCAAGAGAGCGCTAAGACGTTGGCTTGTCGGGGACGGGCTGAGTGGCGACGAAATCGGACTGGAAACGCGTGGCGTAGGAATCGAGCAACCGCTGAATGAGGTCGGGCCTTTGGGACTTCAGGATGAAGCCGACGTGATGGTATTTCGTGATGCGGGTGGTGATTTCCGGATCGGTGTAGGCGGAAGTATCGGGATGCTCTTGGCGCGAGAGAGAAAGAACGACTGCGGCATAGTCGCGGCGCGGTGACGGAAGCTGGTAAGGCTGATTCCCTGTTCCAACTTCGAGGCGGGCCCACTCGCGCCAGAGGTTGATTCCCGTGGCGGTCTCGATGACATCGGAGATATAGGCGCCGCCGACGCGGGCGGCAACTTCAATGAAATAAAACTTGCCGTCGGCGTGGGAGCGCAGGAACTCGGCATGAGTGACTCCGCGCATCAGGCCGAGGCCATCCAGTAGATTGCGATTGATCTCGAGGAGCGATTTGGTTTCCTCCGCTTCGCGAGGAAGAGTGCGCGTGGTGAAGACGCCACCTTGATGGGAAGTATCGAGCGGGGGCGTGCCATAGGCGTGGGCTTCGGAGAAGACAACGGTGCGCTCGGAAACTACGCTGTCCACGTGATAGACCGAGCCGGGAACGAATTGCTCCAGCAAATAAAACGATTGCTGATCGCCGAGCTGGTCGAGCCAGTGCCATAACTGGTCGGGGTAATGAATCTTCTTCATGCCGATGCCGGAGGCTTGCGAGCGAGGCTTGAGCAGCCAAGGGTTGGGAACGCGGGACATGAATTCGCGAAGACGGTCGTAATTGAGGACGTGGACAAATTCGGGGACGAGGATGCCGGCTTCGCGGGCACGGGCGCGCATGGCCAGCTTGTCGCGAAAGTAGCGGACGGTGGTGAGGCCCATGCCGGGAATGCGGAGGTGCTCGCGAAGGGCGGAGACATTCTCCATGTCAAATTCATCGAGCGCGACGATGCGGTCGATGTTGCGCGAGCGGGCGGCATAACTGACGGCATAAATCAGGCCCTGCAGAGGAAGCTCTTCGGGCATGGTGAAGACTTCATCGATACATTCGAACGGCCAACTGGCGTGGCGAAGTTTTTCGACGGTCAGGAGAAAAACGCGGCAGCCGAACGCTTTGCAGGTGCGGATAAATTCCTGTCCCTTTTCGTAGGAACTGACGCAGAGAATGGTGAGAGGCCGGCCTTCCGACATGCGACGCCCCCAGGAAACCGACTGAATCGAGCGCGGATTATACAGCGCCCTCGCGCACGGGATACAGAAATTGCAGGAACGGGCCGACGCGCTGCGCCCAGGCCGCTTCGTTGTGCTCGGCGCCTTCGACGCGCTCATAGTGCACGTCGTGACCGAGCTTCCAACCTTTTTCGAGGAGCACATCGCGGAATTTTTCGACTTCCTGCACGATGCGCGGGCCTTCGCGCGTGCCGATATCCAGCCAGATGCGCGGGCGGGGCTCGACGATTGCTGTCTTCGCGAAACGGTGGATCACATGCTGGTTCCACCAAACGGACGGCGAGAGCGCGGCGATTTTTCCAAAGATGCGCGAATGCTTAAACCCCACGTAGAGGGAAACGAGGCCGCCCAGGGAGGAACCGCCGAGGCCGGTATGCTGCGCGCCGGATAGCGTGCGATATTCGCGATCGATGAAGGGCTTCACTTCTTCAACGAGAAATTTTGCGTAACGGTCGGCGCGGCCGCCGCCGAGTTTGGGAACGGAAGTGGGAGTGTATTCGCGAACGCGCGCTTTGGTGTTGTACATGCCCACGATGAGGAGAGGGGCGACCGAGCCAGACTGAATGCAATGATCCGCGGTTTGCCCGACGTGCCAATCCTGCCCAGGGATATAGGAAGTGGCGCCATCGAAAAGATTCTGGCCGTCGTGAAGATAGAGGACGGGGAAATGACGCGCAGGCTGATCGGCGTAACCGGGCGGCGTGTAAACGATGAGATCGCGCTGGTTGCGAAGAAAGCGCGAGCGGAATTTTTCGTGTTTGCGAAGCTGACCGGAACTCACGGCGCGATCATCACGAGGAGATCTTTCGCTTCGACATGCTGCCCGGAAGTGACAAGGATTTTCATAACGCGTCCGGAAATAGGCGCATAGATATTGGACTGCATTTTCATGGCTTCGAGGGTGAGAAGTTTTGCGCCGCGTTCCACCGCGTGATTGGATTGCACGGCGATGCCGCTGATGACGCCGGCAGTCGGCGCAGCGACCTGGCCGGGATCGGCGGGATCGGCCTTGGGATGAGCGCGCTCGACCACGCGCAGCGCACGATCGCGGATGTTCACTTCGCGGGGCTGGCCGTTCAATTCAAAAAAGAGCGTGCGAGTGCCGTCGGGATGCGGCTCGCTGATGGTCAGAAACTTGATGATGAGGGATTTTCCGGATTCGATTTCGACGGTGATCTCTTCGCCAGACTTCAAGCCATAGAAAAATGCGGGGGTGGGCAAAACGCTAACGTCCGAATAGGTCTGGCGAAATTTGTCGTACTTGGTGAAGACGTCGGAATAGAGCAGATAGCTCAGCAGACCGTCGCGGCGGACGGGGTGACCGAGTTTTTTCTCAAGAGATTGATGCTCCTCCGTCCATTTCACCGGTTCCAGATTCGTACTGGGGCGGCCACGCAGAGGAGCCTGGCCACGCAGAATGATTTTCTGCAATTTTCTCGGCCAGCCGCCGGGAGGCACGCCGAGAACACCGGAAAACATTTCGACGACGGAATTTGGAAATGATACGTCGTGCTTTTCGTCGAGCTTGAAAACGTCAGCCGGTTGCATCTCCTTGGCCATCAGAAAAAGTGTCATGTCGCCGACGACTTTGCTGGAAGGCGTGACTTTGACGATGTCGCCGAAAAGCTGGTTGACCTCGGCATACATTTTTTCGACTTCGCGCCAACGATGGCCGAGGCCCATGGCGGCGGCCTGTTCGCGCAAGTTGGTGTACTGGCCGCCGGGAATTTCATGCTGATACAGGCGCGCGGAACCGGCCTTGGGACCGGAATCAAACGGAAGATAATACGTGCGAACCGTTTCCCAATAGTCGGAGCACTCGTTAAGCGTGTCGACGTCGAGCTGCGTGTCGCGCGGAGTGTGACGAAGCGAGGCGACGATGGAATTGAGATTGGGCTGGCTGGTGCCGCCGCTCATGGCGGCGATAGCGCCGTCGGCGACGTCGACTCCGGCATCGGCAGCTTTCAACACGGAGGCGGAGTTGATGCCGCTGGTGTCATGCGTGTGAAAGTGGATCGGGACGCCGACTTCGCCGCGGAGAGCCTTCACCAATTCGAATGCTGCATAGGGCTTGCAGAGCCCGGCCATATCTTTTATAGCGAGGAAGTGGGTGCCCAGTTTTTCCAGCTGCTTGGCCATCGCGACGTAATACTTGAGCGAATATTTCGGGCGGTTTTTATCGAGAATGTCGCCGGTGTAGCAAATGGCGGCTTCGCAAACGGCGCCGGCTTCGAGCGCGGCATCGATCGAGACGCGCATATTTTCGATGGAATTGAGCGAATCGAAGATGCGAAAGATGTCGATGCCCTGGGAATGTGCTTCGCGAACGAATTCGGTGATGAGATTGTCGGGATAGGAAGTGTAGCCGACAGCGTTGGCGCCGCGGAGGAGCATCTGGAAACAGATGTTCGGAATGCGCTCGCGCAGGTCGCGCAAGCGTTGCCAGGGATCTTCGTGCAAGAAACGCATGGAAGTGTCAAACGTTGCGCCGCCCCACATCTCAAGGCCGAAAAGATTCGGCAGGCGATGCGCGACGGCGGCAGCGGTGGCAAGCAGGTCGAAGGTGCGAACGCGCGTAGCCATCAGGGACTGATGGGCGTCGCGGAAAGTTGTGTCGGTGATGAGCAGGCGCTTTTCTTTTCTCGCCCAGGCGGCAAATTTTGCCGGCCCAAGCTTTTGCAGGAGTTGGCGTGTGCCGGCGGACGGCTTGTCCGTCGGTGACGCCGGAATTACCGCGGTCTCGATTTCTTTCGGGACTTGCTTGCCCTTCACCTCGGGATTGCCGTTTAGGATGACATCGCCGAGATAGGAAAGGAGTTTTGTGGCGCGATCGCCGCGGCTGGGAAAGCGGAAAAGTTCAGGCGACTCGTCGAGGAAAGACGTGGTGACTTCGCCGGCTCGGAACTTTCGGTGATTGACAACGTTTTCGACAAAGGGAATATTCGTTTTCACGCCGCGGATGCGGAATTCGCGGAGGGCGCGGTCCATTCGCTGGCAAGCTTCGGGAAGGTTCGCACCCCACGCCGTCACTTTGACGAGCAGCGAATCGTAATACGCGGCGAGCGTCGCTCCGACATAAGCAGTGCCGCCATCGAGGCGAATGCCAAAGCCCGCCGGCGAACGGTAGGTGGAAAGTTTCCCGTAGTCGGGGGCGAAGTTATTCTCGGGATCTTCCGTGGTCACGCGGCATTGTAGAGCCGCGCCATTGAGGGGAATATTCTCCTGATTTGGCAAGGACATGGGCGGCTCGTGCAGCTGGTAACCCTGTGCGACAAGAATCTGTGAGCGCACCAGATCGATGCCGGTGACCATTTCGGTCACGGTGTGTTCGACTTGAATGCGTGGATTGACCTCAATGAAATACCATTTCTGCGAATCGACATCGTAAAGAAACTCGACGGTTCCGGCATTGCGATAACTGGCCTTGCGCGCGAGCTGCACGGCGGCATTGCAGAGTTCGGCGCGAATACTCGCGGAAAGATTCGCTGCCGGAGCAACTTCGACAACCTTTTGGTGGCGGCGCTGAACAGAGCAGTCGCGTTCGTAAAGATGCAGCAAGTTGCCGTGATGGTCGGCGAGGATTTGGACTTCCAAGTGGCGCGCACGGGGCAAATACTTTTCCAGGAAAACGGATGCGTCGCCAAAAGCGGAGCGCGCTTCACCCTGGGCTTCTTCGAAAAGAGCATCGAGCTGCGCGGCGTCATGGACGACACGCATGCCGCGGCCGCCGCCGCCCATCGCCGCTTTCACGATGACGGGATAGCCGATCTCCCGAGCAACTTTTTGCGCCTCCGCCGCCGACTCAACGGGATTCTCGGTTCCGGGAAGGATGGGAACGCCTGCCAACGTAGCGAGTCTTCGAGCGGCTGTCTTGTCTCCAAGCAACTCAAGAAGCTTCGGCGGAGGTCCAACAAAAGTGATGCCGGCCTTTTCGCAGGCGCGGGCGAACGCAGGATTCTCGGAAAGAAAACCGTAACCGGGATGGATGGCGTCGACGCCCTTTTCTTTCGCCAGCGCGACGATTCCCTCGCTGTCCAGGTAGGCTTCCACCGGGCCTTTGCCGGCGCCAACCTGATAGGCTTCATCGGCCTTAAAGCGATGCAGCGAAAGCCGGTCTTCCTGCGAATAGATGGCTACGGTGCGCAAGCCCAGTTCGTTGGCCGCGCGGAAGATGCGGATGGCGATTTCGCTGCGATTGGCGGCGAGGAGTTTTTGAATGGGTTTGGTCTTCTTCATCTCAGAGGCGATCAAGGCGTCGCGCGAAATTCTACATTGTTTCATGTAGACGACGCGACTCAGTTGCAGTTTTTTCGATTTAGAGAATCAATTATTTTTGTGCGTCAGGAGAGGAAGCCGCACCCGCAGTCCTGACCTACGGATTGACTGGAGGGTCGCGCGGCACCTGTTGAGCAGAATTGGCAGGGGTGGCCACGATCTGCGCTGATTTCAACTGTTGCAACTGCGTTTGAACCTTGGTCCACGCTTTGGCGTTGCGCTTCGTCGCGTACGGAGCATCCGGGTCGGCAAAAAACCGCAGAAGCTCCGCCTTCACCTCCGAAGTAGCGCCCGCGAACTTGCTCTCCGCCAGCTTATCCAGCAGTTCCGCATGGGCTTCATCGTTCAAACGGTATTTTCCCGGGCCGGCTTGCTCGCCGGTGTCGAAATTATTGTTGGGCAAGTCCAGCCGACCTTCGCGAACTTCAGTCAATAGCTCCCGGTAGCGGTCGAGAGTGGCATTGAAACTGGCTTCAAACATCTGTTCGGTTTGCGGCGTAGGCGTCCGGAATTGCAGGATCTTAAGGGGCCCGAATTTGGGAATCAGCTTGTAGAGAAAAGCCAGAAAACGCTCGCCCGGGCTGGGCTTGCGATAATCCTTGCCCCATTCGCGCTCATAATTGGCGCGGGACAGGTTGAAAAGAAACTTTTTCTTCGTCGCATCGGGGATATCGTCCTTGATTTCGTCTTTCTTGAGGTGCCAGGCGATGCGAGTGGCTTTAGGAATCAGCTTGCTGACGTCGCGGCGGTAGGAGTTGAGAACCTTCGCTTCGCTCACGAGTACATCTTTCAACTCGAGGCCGTAGGTTTCCCGAAAGGCTTGCTCGAGAATCGGGCGAGAAACTTCGAAGCCGATGAAGTCGTGATAGCTGTCGGGAGCATAGCGTTCCCGCGCGATTTCGAGAACGTCAAAACCAAATTCGGTTTTCACGTGCGCCAGCCGATTGTCCTCAAACGCGACGCTGTCGCCGAATTTCCTGCGAAGACCTGGATACAAAACCGGGACCGCCCGGTTGGTGCCGAGGCGGTGACCGTCGTTGTCCGCGGCGTAATGCGCGAGCGCACCAACGGCGAAAGCGTACCCATTGAGGTCCTTCGCATCGCGCAGCAGAGCCTGGATGAAATCACCGCTGCGGATGTAGTGGGTGAGGTCGCTGAAAAACGGGCTGCCGTACGGGTAATAGCCCATGTCTTGAATGATGGCGCCACCGTAAGCGTAAGCTTGCGCCCTGCTCAGATCTTCCTCGCTTGCCTGAGGGAATTCTTTCAGGAGGAGAGGCTTGATGTGCGTTTCCCAAGCAGCGTCAACGATGGCCTCATGAGACAGAACAGCGTAGGCGTAAACGGGAGCAGGCAAGGCCAGCAGAAGGGCGATCAGGAAAGCGAGAGTCAAACGAATGCGATTGGGCAGCCGCTTCATGTTTTGAGTTAGCAAAGGTTGATGTCGCCTCCGCTCCGCGGTTAAAGAATAAAACAAAACGCTCCCTCATGGCTTGAGGAGGGGCTGAGCGAAGCGAATGGGAACCCCAAAATTTGAGCCGCCAAAACCCTTGACCACCGCGAACGTCACGCCAATCACTTGTCCATCGCGATTGATGAGCGGCCCGCCTGAGCCGCCGGAAGTGGTTTGCGCATCGTAGACAATTTTGTCCGGAAGAACGTCGCCGATATGACCCTGAGTAACCAGCGGGCGAATGAGTTTGCGCCGAAGAAGTTCGTTGACAACCTCTTTCGGCTTCCCGCCGGTGCTCTTGGCGATTTCATCCACGACGTCCTCTCCTGCGCGCGCAAGAATGGCGCTGATACCTGTGGCATAGCCGAGGGAAAGCAGTGGTTGACCGCTGACCGCCGCTTCCTTGCGCGCATCCATTTTGAGGACGGGTTTCTTCAGGCCGGACAAATCGCCTCTCAGCACCGCGAGGTCCGCTACGTCGGAAATCTCGGAAACGCTGACGGGAACGCCAGCGCTCGTATCTGGAAAATAGGCAGTCAGGTCTGAAATTGTGGGGTTAAGCCCCTGGCTGGTAACGGCCGTGAGTTCGTCATTCTTCCACCAGGGTTGCGCGACGTGATGGTTCGTGAGAATGCGGCCTTCTCCGGCCATGAATCCGGTGCCGAAGAAATCGGCGCGAACTTCGGGTGCGCGCCCCTCCAAGGTATACACCGGATTGCCGTCGCTATCGTGAAGCGGCTCGCCGTCAGGATTGATTCCGCCGTATCGCAGGGGGCGGCCCGAAGCGCGGTCGACAAAGGCCACGGCCACATGAATGAGACATACACTTGGCGCGTAAGCGCGAATCACCGATTCCGCGGATTGCGATTCGGTCTCCACGCGTTTTAGGCGTGTAGTGGTTTCCTCGAGCTCCTTGCGAAGCGCGGACACGTCGCCTGGTTCGGCGTCCGAGATTTTCTGGCGCAGCTCATCTGTATGTTGCTTAAGCTGCTGCTTTTGCTCGAGAACATCCGATTGCTTTAGATCGGCGCGCGCACTGCGAGCATCCGCCATCAATTGCTCCTGGCGGTGC
This sequence comes from Acidobacteriota bacterium, assembly GCA_003225315.1. Lineage (GTDB taxonomy): Bacteria > Acidobacteriota > Terriglobia > Acidiferrales > UBA7541 > Acidiferrum. The sequence continues at coordinate 134,024 of QHZD01000019.1, read as the reverse complement.
GCGCCACGCTCCATCTGGGCGATCACCGCATAGGCGCGATTCGCTTCCTTGCTGGCACGCCTGGAGAAAAGAACGAAAATTCCGGCGATCACCAAGGCAATTGCAAATAGAGCGGAGACGCCAATCTTCAACGCACGCTCGAGCGAAAAGGCATCGCGGGTCATCTTCTCTGTCACGGCGAGCGCCTGAAAAGCAGTCTGCGCGACCTCGCGGCTCTCATCGGCGATACGCGTTTTTTCCTGGAGTTGATCGAACGCATGTTTATCGCGCAACTGGACACGAACCCGCGCGAGCAATTCGGCCGCTTCCCACGGCGAAGTGAGCACTTCATCCGCGCCGAGATCGAGGCCCCGAGCCCGTTCCGCCCCGCCTCCTTTCGTGAGAAGGATGACGTGTGTCCCGGCAGTGGCGGCATTGCCTTTGACTTCCGCGAGGGCATCGCAGCACTGGATGTCGGCAAGGTCGGCGGAGAGGATCAAGAGGTCGATGCTGGCATCTTGAACAAACTTGAATCCTTCGACCTGGGAGGAAGATACGGCCACGTCGTAGCCAGCCGAACGCACAAGTTCCTCAAGCACTTGGCGCGAGACCGCGTCGGGATCAACGATCAAAATGCTCTGGCGGTTCGAGGACAAGTTTGCGACCTCAAAAGTTTAGGATCCGTCGGCGAATTTGATTTTCCCTGCCACGTTGCCCGAAAGGGCTCCATGAGGATAACCGGTAACACTCTTCTGATGCACGCAACGGGATTCTGACACAAACAATTTACCAACGGGGAGGGAGTGGTGACGAAGGTTGGCCACGGAGGGCCAACATTCCTGAAGGCGGGTTGCCTACAGTTGGCGTATACTTCAAGTGCTAAGAACTAATATTTGCGAAGGACGCCGATCACACGACCCTGAATCTTGACGTCGTTCGCCGCCACCATAATGGGAGCCATTTCCGAATTGGCTGGCTGGAGGCGTATTTTGCCGGGCCCTTCGCGATAAAAACGCTTGAGAGTCGCTTCCTCGCCGCCGATCAGCGCCACAACGATGTCACCGGCATTGGCGACCTGGGTTTGCTCGCAAACGACAAAGTCTCCATCCATGATGTGATCTTCGATCATGGAGGTGCCTTTAACCTGCAGCACAAAGGAATTGCCGCCACGCGCGAAATCGCCCAGTGAAATCGTTTCGCGTTCCTCGACGGCTTCCAGCGGACGCCCCGCCGCAATTCTTCCCACCAGTGGAAGCTCCTGCATCTTGCGGTCGATAACCTGTTCCTTGACCGACTTCGGCAATTGAACAATTTCAATGGAGCGGCTCTGATTGTAACCGCGGCGAATGAAGCCCTTTTTCTCGAGTGTGGTGATGTGCTTATGCACGGTGGCCAGGGAAGTGAGCTTCAGGCCCTTGCCGATTTCTTCAAAGCTTGGCGCGTAGCCATGCTTGGTCTCAAACGCCACGAGGTAGTCGAGAACTTCTTTTTGCCGTTTGGTCAGCGCCATGTCTACGCCTCCGCTTTGCAAATCTTTTCCACAGGCACTTTAGGCGAAAGGAAAGCGAACGTCAAGCGCAAAATTTGTCTTCGCCGGTTGAACTGACCCGACTTCCTCTGTAAGTGGAATTACTCTCTCCGAAATCCTTCTTTCACCTGATTGCTACGTACATGAGTGCTGATGAAACTGTAGCTGGAAGTCCAGCCCGCGTTGCTATACTCCGCGGCTCTCGGAAGTGGGTCCAGTTCCGCCAAATAGAGAACTGGGGTCCTCCTGAGTTCTGTCATCGGCGATGGTGCCCTATGGCAAACCATCTCGGCAACGAATCCGGTACAAGCGCCGCTGCGCAGGGTCATGCTCTTCTTCCTCTTCTGGACAAGAATCACAGACTTAGCGAACGTGTTTTTCTGACCTTGCCTGTTCGCGTCTTCGGTGCCGGAAAACAAGGCGCTGATTTCGTGGAGGACGGACAGACGTTAGACGTTAGCCGGCAAGGCGCCGCCATCATGGTGGAACGGGAGCTTTCCGCTGGCCAGATAGTAAAAATCCAGCGAGTCGCAGTCGGCAAAGAGGCGATGGCTCGTGTCGTGTGCCGCATTGCGGGCAAGTTCGGGGGAAATTTGTTTGGTTTGGTTTTGCTTGATCCTGAAGTAAATCTGTGGGACATTGCATTTCCCTCCGTGGCCGATGCGGGGAAGGCTGTGCTCCGGGCTTTGCTCAGATGTATCGCCTGCGGCCGGCTGGCAGTGTCCTACCTGAGCGAATTTGAGGCTGATCTCTTCCTCCGCCATCACTGCGTCTCCCGCATCTGCCGGCATTGTGGTGGATGGACTACGTGGACCCGCCCGTACAGTCATACTTCGGAGCCGGGGATCCCGGATGAGCAGGATAGCCTTCACCCGGCGCCCGGTCACCTCTTGGCCCCGGGAACACAGAATCAGCGGGCCCACGATCGCGTTCAGGTAGAGGCGGTTGGGTGCGTTCGGCATCCCGTTCTTGGAAACGAAGTTGTGCTCGTTAGAGACTTGGCGCGCGGGGGTCTCAGCTTCTACAGCGCCAGCAACTATCCCGAAGGATCGCACGTGGAAATAGCGGTGCCATACACTTCTAAGGCCCCGAATATCTACGCGCCCGCCAGGATCGTTAGTTCGCGCAAGGGCGCCGGCAAAGGTCTAATAGCATACGGAGTCACTTATCTCTTGTGATTACCGCCAGTGACGTATTGTCGGCGTTCAAACTCATTTGCTCTCCTAAGAAGTTTCTTCCCTTAACATCGAAAGTATTCTGGCCGCTAAATGAAGCCGCCTGGTATACGGGCAACTCTTTCTGGATAAGGCACATCCCGTTGCGGCGGGCACTCTCCCTGCCGCACGCAGGCCGGTGTGATATCCTTTGGGTGTCGGCTCCTGGCGGGCTGCCTTAGAACCGTCCTTCACCGCACCGCCTCATCCTTGTGAATGAGCCACACTCCCGGGGACAAGGGAGTTCATCGAAGTGCGGAGGTTCGGACAAGAATGTCTACGCTTGCAGAAGTTCCACCAGTAAAAAACAAGCGCGAAGTTCTGGATCAGGCGGTCATCCGCTTCGCGGGAGATTCCGGTGACGGCATGCAGATCACCGGCAGCCAGTTCACGAATACCGCCGCGCTTTACGGCAATGATATTGCTACCTTTCCGGATTACCCGGCCGAAATTCGCGCCCCTGCGGGGACGATTCCCGGAGTCAGCGGTTTTCAGTTGCACTTTTCCTCGAATGAGGTTTACACGCCCGGTGACGCCATCGACGTGCTGATCGCCATGAATCCGGCCGCGCTAAAGGTGAACATTGCCGACCTCAAGGCCAACGGGATCCTGATCGTCAACAGCGACAGCTTCAAAGAGGGCGACCTGCGTAAAGCGCAGATGGCTTCGAACCCGCTGGAAGATCATTCGCTCGACAAGTTCCGGCTGTTTTCGGTCGAACTCGAACGGCTGACGCGGCGTTCGCTGGAGCATCTGGGCCTCGACGCCAAGTCCATGGACCGCTGCAAGAACTTCTTCGCGCTGGGCATGTGCTATTGGCTCTACAACCGCTCGATGGATCCGACGGTCCGGTGGATTGAAGAGAAGTTCAAGAACAAGCCGCTGCTGGTGGAAGCCAACAAGCTCGCGCTGAAGGGCGGCTATTCGTACTGCGAGGCCACGGAAGCATTTCAGATCAGCTATGAGATTCCGCCGGCGCAGCTTACGCCGGGACTCTACCGGAGCATGAGCGGCAATCAGGCGCTCGCACTGGGATTTGTTACGGCGGCGCAGAAATCCGGGCTGAGGCTTTTTCAAGGCAGTTACCCCATTACGCCAGCTTCGGACATTCTGCACGAACTCTCGCAGTACAAAGACTTTGGCGTCATGACTTTTCAGGCGGAAGACGAAATTGCTGCCATCACGTCAGCGATCGGCGCAGCGTATGCCGGGGCTCTGGCCATCACCACGACGTCTGGCCCTGGAATGGCCTTGAAAACGGAAGCGCTGGGCTTGGCCGTTGCCGTGGAGATCCCGCTTGTTATATGCGACATCCAGCGCGGCGGACCATCAACCGGCCTTCCCACCAAGACCGAACAAGCCGACCTGCTGCAGGCGCTCTTCGGCCGCAACTCCGAAGCTCCGATTCCGGTTCTCGCGGCGGCGACGCCTGCGGATTGCTTCTGGGTAGCCATCGAAGCCTGCCGCGTCGCCGTCAAGTACATGGTGCCGGTAATCATTCTCTCGGACGGCTACCTGGCAAACGGCGCGGAACCGTGGCGAATACCGGAGCTGAAAGACATCCCGGATTTCCCGGTAAGATTTGCGACCGACCCGGCCAGCTTCCTGCCTTACAAGCGCGACCCGCAGACTCTGGCTCGCCCATGGGCGGTGCCGGGAACTCCCGGCCTCGAACATCGCATCGGCGGACTTGAGAAACAGGATCCGACAGGAAACATCAACTACGAGCCGCTGAACCACGAAAACATGGTGCGCATCCGAGCAGCCAAGGTCGCGGCGGTGGCGCAGGACATTCCCAATGTGCTTCCCGCGGGCGACCTGGAAGGTGATTTGCTAATCGTCGCCTGGGGCTCGACTTGCGGCTCGATTACCGCGGCCTTGAAGGCGCAACGAGCTAAGGGACGCAGGATCGGTCATCTCCATCTGCGGCACCTCAATCCGCTCCCGTCAAATTTGGGCGACATTCTGAAGCGCTACAAGAGAGTGCTGGTGCCGGAATTGAACATGGGCCAGCTCCTGTGGGTGCTGCGCGCGAAGTATCTCGTGGATGCCGCAGGCCTCAACAAGATTCAGGGCCGCCCGTTTAAGCAGGCCGAGCTGGAACAAAAAATCGAAGAGATGCTGGGATTCTAGGAGAATCGACCATGGGAACAGCGACTCTGCCACCGCCCCTCACGAAAAAAGACTTTCAAACCGACCAGGAAGTGCGCTGGTGCCCGGGCTGCGGAGACTATGCGATTCTCTCAGCCGTGCAATCCGTTTTTCCGGAGCTGGGCATCAAGCGCGAGAACTTCGTGGTCGTTTCCGGCATCGGCTGCTCCAGCCGTTTCCCGTATTACATGAACACTTTTGGCTTCCACACGATTCATGGCCGCGCGCCCGCAGTGGCCACCGGTCTCAAGGCTATTCGTCCCGACTTGGAAGTCTGGGTAGCCACAGGGGATGGAGACGCGCTCTCGATTGGCGGCAATCACACCATCCACATGCTGCGCCGGAATGTCGGCATTAAGGTGTTGCTGTTCAACAATAAAATCTACGGGCTAACGAAAGGGCAATACTCGCCGACTTCGGAACTCAACAAGAAAGCGAAGTCGACGCCCTTCGGATCGTTGGACCGCCCGTTCAATCCCGTTTCCTTGGCCATAGGGTCCGAAGCCACATTCGTGGCCCGCTCTGTTGACGTTTTCCAGGGGCACCTGAAAGATACGCTGAAGCATGCCGCGGCGCACAAGGGCTCCGCGTTCGTGGAAATTCTGCAAAACTGCAACATTTTCAACGACGGCGCCTGGTTCTCACTAACCGACCGGGACGCCCGGAGCGAGCACATCCTCCAGCTCGAACATGGCAAGCCGATGATTTTCGGAAAAAACCGCGATAAAGGCATTCGCCGGAAACCGGATGGCGACATCGAAGTCGTTCAACTCGGCAACGGCATCGCGGAGTCGGACCTGATCGTTCACGACGAGCACGATCCGCGGCCGGCGTACGCCTTTCAACTCTCTCACATGGAGCAGCGCCCGGATTTCCCAACGCCCATCGGTGTTTTTCGTGCGTGGGGCGACGTGCCGCGCTATGAAGACCTGATGAATCAGCAAGTCAAAGACATTATTGCCAAGCGTGGCCCCGGCGACCTCGGCAAGCTTCTGCGCGCCGGCGACACCTGGGAAGTGAAGTAGCCGTTGGTTCGCTGCGAAGGCAGCCTTTTTCCCTGATACATCCGAAAGCGCCGTGGCCATTGTGGTCATGCCATTCCTTGACCTTTCCAGCCCATCCCTAAGAATTCAATTGTGAAACCTCCGCGGATTTGCTACATCAAATGGAGGCTAGCCTTCGAACGCTCCATGGAAGACTTTTCAAAAACCGGCTCCTTTGCGCTGTTGGGTGATGCAGACGCCGTCCCTCAGAGCCTGTTCCTTTCTCATCCGGATCAGGCCAATACGCTCGCTCTGCTCTACGACGTCAGCCGCGAAGTAACCTCCATCCTCGACCGCGAAGAACTTCTTCGCCGCGTCGCCGAGCGCATCAAGAAGATCGTGAAGTATGACGTTTTCAGCGTTATGCTCTGGAACGAGCAGTCTCAGCATCTGGAAAGCGTTTTTGCCATGTGCTGCGGCGATTCCATTGCCGCACGCACGCGCGTCCCGCTGCACAAAGGGCTCACCGGATCGGCTGCAGGCGAGCGCCGCGTTCTACGGGTCAATGACGTTACGGAAGATCCGCGTTACCTCCACTGTGATGGCGGTGTCGTCGCTCGCTCGGAGCTTGTCGTGCCGCTTTTGTTGCGCGACCGTCTCATCGGAGTCCTCGATCTCGAAAGCTGCGAGCCTCACGCCTTCACCATGCAGCACGAACGGATGCTTTCGACACTTGGCTCATATGTCGCCGTGGCCCTCGAAAACGCCCGGCTCTATCAGGAGGCCCGCGAAAGCGAACGCCGGCTCCGCAGCGAACTGGACACCGCGAGGGAAATCCAGCGGCAACTTCTTCCTACGGGCGCGCGTGAAGTGCCAGGTCTCGATTTGGCGGCCGGGTATGTTCCCGCGCGGGAGTTGGGCGGAGACTTCTATGATTTTCTTCCCTACGGCGAAGGCCGCTTGGCGCTGGCTCTGGGCGATGTCTCCGGCAAAGGCACGGCTGCGGCGCTGTACGGCTCCCTTGCCATCGGCACCGTTCGCGAAATCATCGTCGAACGCTCTTGTGAGCCGGCTTGCATGCTAGCCCTTCTGAACCAAAGGCTGCACGGCGCGCGGCTAGATTCGCGGTTTATTGCCATGGTGTTCGCCGTATACGACGCGTCCACTCGGCGGCTTACGCTATCCAACGCCGGTGGCCCCTATCCGCTCCTCGTCCGCGATGGACAGGCGATTTCGATTCGACTGGAAGGCGTGCCGCTTGGTCTGCTTCCCGATACGCAATACGATGAGTCCTCCCTTGATCTGCGGCCTGGTGACGTGATTATTTTTGCTTCCGACGGCATTCTCGAATCAGAAAACGCCGCGGAAGAAGAGTTCGGTTTGCAGCGCCTGTCCGCGCTTCTATCCGGAATTTCTCCAGAGGATTCTGCTCGCGCGATTGCCGATCGAATCCTCGCTGAAACTGACAATCACAGTGGCGCTGATATCGCTCCCCACGATGATCGCACCCTCGTCGTCCTCCGGGTAACGGACGAAACCGCCTCGGACTTCTCAAAACTACCTATTATTTACTGAACATCTCACACCTATCAACTCATCTGCAAAGGCGAAGCCCACTTGCAATTCTCGTCCTCAGGGGGATGTTCCAGAGTGGCCCTTGTGTTCCGAACCGGGAAGTCCCGCCCACTGGGTGGCATCCTTCCTTGGCGTACCTTGTTGGTTTTCCACAGGTTACGCGCTGTCACCGGATTGTCGGTTGGTTGATGGCATGCATTTAGTTTTGTTCGGTCAGGAGGGCCTCCCCTCGACCATAGGGTCTCTGTTTCCCTAAGAGCGATTGAGATGGCATACAAATGAAGGAAACAGGAATCGGTGATCTACTCGTCCGTTCGGGAGTGGTCGATGCCGCCGGACTCGCTCGCGCTCGAAAGGCTCAGGAGAAAAGCGGGCTCCCTTTGAGCACGACTCTGGCAACATTGGGATTGGCAGATGAGCAGGGAGTGATTACCGCGATCGCCACGAGTATGCGTTTGGAGGCGCTTGGTCCGGAATTGCCTGACGTCGAGGCCGAAGTGGCAGCGCTGCTCCCGGCCGATTTTTGTCGCAAGCGAACGGTTGCGCCTCTGCGACTCCAAGGGAAGATCCTCAGGTTGGCGCTTGCTGACCCCATGGACTATTCGACGATCCAGGATGCGGAATTTCGCAGCGGCAAACGGGTGCTGGCCGTCGTTGCCAGCCATAGTCAGATCCGGGCCTTGATCCAGCAGATTTATCCTGAAGAAGTTCCCACACCTCTGGACACCCTGGGCGGCGCTGATGCCCAAGGCGAAGTGGAAACTGTTGGAGATGCAGAGATCGAGGTTATCGACCCAGCAAAATTAGCAAAAGACACCAAGATGCCACCGGTCGTTCGTCTGGTGAATCTGATCCTCAGCGGGGCGGCAAAGAACGGCGCCAGCGACATCCATATGGAGCCGAAGGAGAATTTCCTGCAAGTCCGCTATCGCGTGGACGGACTCCTCCGCGAGATCATCAAGGTTCCAAAAAACCAAATGGATGCCACCATTTCCCGGATGAAAATTATTTCGGGAATGGACATCGCAGACCGGCGGCGCCCGCAGGACGGTAGGAGCCGTCTTAAATACGAGGGCAAGCGAATTGACCTTCGCGTCTCAACGCTCCCGACACAATTCGGCGAAAAAGTAGTGATCCGTCTTCTAGACAATAAGCGCGCGCAGGTAACGATGGAGCAATTGGGGCTAACCGCCGAAAATAAACACGCGTTTCAATTGATGTTGGCGCGGTCGCAAGGAATGGTCCTGGTTACCGGGCCAACGGGAAGCGGGAAAACCTCGACGCTCTACACAGCCCTGAATTGGATCAAGTCTCCGGCCAAGAACATCATCACCGTCGAAGATCCCATTGAGTATCAACTGGAAGGCGTAAACCAAGTCCAGATCAATACTAAGGCGGACGTCACCTTCGCGGCTGGACTGCGATCCATTCTGCGGCAAGATCCCAACATCATTCTGGTTGGAGAGATCCGCGATCGGGAAACCGCTGGCATTGCGCTTGAAGCGGCCCAGACCGGCCACCTGTTGCTGAGCACCCTGCATACCAACGACGCCCCTGGAACGATCACCCGCTTGCTGGACCTGGGAATTGAGCCCTTTCTGATTTCATCGGCAGTGATCGGCATTCTTGCCCAGCGGTTGGTGCGCAGGCCTTGTCCTTCCTGCTGTGTTCCTCAGCCTCCCTGCGCGGACTCGATTGAAAAAGCGGGAGGAGCTTCCCGCTTGCCGGCCAATGCCAGGTGGCTTGCGGGTCGTGGCTGTGAGGAATGCGGGCAGTCAGGGAGCAAAGGCCGCATTGCCATTCATGAACTTCTAGTCGTAAACGATGAAGTGCGGGAGTTGATTACCCGCCGTGCGTCGGAACACGCGGTACGCAAAGCCGCGCGAATCGCAGGGATGCGCACGCTTCTTGAAGATGGAATTCTCAAGGCTGCCCAAGGCCTCACCACTTTAGAAGACGTCGTTCGGGTCGTGGCCTCGGATGAAGCAGCCGCCCACAAAGAGGAAGCCACCAAACCAGAAACGAGAGGTTCCTCTCCCGCTCGTCGTGACGACTCCGCAGCGCACCAAGAAGAAGCCAAACAGCGGGAAGCGTCCGACTTGGATGAAGCGCCTAGTCTACCGAGGAGTCAAGTGGGCAACCCCGGCGAAGCGCAAACCAAAGAACGGGTGCTCGTTGTCGAGGACAGCACCACCATTGCCTCAGTGGTGAAGTATTTTCTGGAGCTGGAGGGCTTCGAGGTCATGCTGGCCAAGGATGGAATCTCCGGCCTGGAATCCGCCAGACGAGATCAACCGCGCGTCATTGTAACGGATTACAACATGCCGGGCATGGACGGCATGTCCATGGTCAAAGCACTTCGCTCTGCGGCGGCAACGCGCGGTATCGCGGTCTTGATGTTGACTTCAGAAGACAGCGTCGAAAAAGAAGCGCTCGCGCTTGAGGCTGGAGTCGATGACTACATCCTGAAGCCCGTCGAGCCTCGCCGCCTTGCGGCTCGTGTGAGGTCTCTACTCGCGAGGTCGCTGCGAGCGCAGCCGGCTCCCGTGCCCTGAGTTTCAGATGAACCAGGACCGCATCAGGAAAGTCAAGGCCAGTGTTAGAGAAAGGATCGCGTTATGGGGGATATGAGCGCCATCGTCACGGAATTTATTGAAGAAGGCAATGAAAAGGCGGACCAAGTCGAGCGCCACCTGATTCAGTTGGAAAAAAATCCAGGCTCGCGGGAATTGCTGGCTGAAGTTTTCCGGGCCATGCACACGATAAAGGGAGCTACGAGTTTCCTAGGCTTCACGAAACTCTGCGCGCTGACACACACCGGCGAAAGCTTGCTGGTTCCCCTGCGCGACGGCACCTTGGTAACCAACCAGGAAATCATCAGCGCGCTCCTGTCCCTGGTGGATGCGGTCCGTGAAATCTTGACGGAAATCGCGGCGACCGGTCAGGAAGGAAGCAAAGACTATACGGCTCTGATGAGCACACTCACTCAGCTCCGGAAGCCTTATTAGCACTGCGCGTCGCAGGGGCCGCGCCTAGGGGCACTTCTTCATTCCCCAGGGAGATGCGGAGATTGCTCGCCGGACAATGCATTTTGCGCAGAAAAGAGACAGCATGCGCGCTCTCGTCGTTGAAGATTCCAAGACTATTCGCAGGATCCTCTGCGAATATCTTCACAAGATGGACATTCAGGTCGTTGAGGCTGCCGACGGCCGCGAGGCCTTGGAGCGCTTGAAGAAGATGTCCCCTCCCGATCTTGTGCTGGTCGATTGGAACATGCCGGTGATGAGCGGCATCGATTTCATCCGTGCAGTTCGCGAGTTGCACGACTACGACCCGCTTCCCCTGATCATGGTGACTACAAACTCGGAATCCGACTTTGTTGGCACGGCGATGGATGCTGGAGCCAACGAATACATCCAGAAACCATGCACGATGGATAGCCTCCGGCAAAAACTCGATCTACTTGGCCTCCTTAAATCCTAAATCCTTCACATTGGATGAATTTTCTGATGGGACGAATGATAAATTTGAGATTGCAGCGTTTGAGGAGCAGGCGATCCAAATACCGGGTTAATTACCGGTATTGATGGCTACGGCGTGCGCGGAGTCCGCAAAGTAATTCTGTTCGCGGAGTCTGCGGTAGATGCGCCCTGCCACAACGGCGGCCGTAGGACCCTTTACTCGGCGCGTGTTTCCACGCAACAGAACCGCGAGCGCGATTTTCGGGTGCGCGTCATCGGCGTACGTAAGGAACCAGCCGATTTTCGAAGGATTCGTGTGGTCGTCGCAAGTGCCCGTCTTGCCGAGCGGCATCTCGTCTCCGCCCCGGTCGAAACTGGATTTGCCGGTCCCATAAAGCACCGCGGCGAGCAGGCCTTCGCGGATTTCTGGCAATATCGGGCCAATGTTCAATTCCCTCTTCACTCGCGGGGTGAAATTCTCAACCTCTTCCGGGCTGTGTGGATACTGCAAATAATAAAGTGTCCCGCCATTCGCAAAGGCGGCAGAGAGCGCGGCAAGTTGCAGCGGGGTAACCTGAATCCCTTCGCCAAAGCTGGACATTCGCGCGACTCCGCCGTACGCAGGTGGCGTGGTCGGAAAAGAACCCGGATGCTCATCAGGCAGGTTGTAACCGGCGAGTTCTCCCAGCCCGAGCAAGCGGCCATACTTGGAAACCGTCTCAAATCCCATCCGCGATCCGAGCTGCTCGAAAAACACGTTGTTCGAGTGCGCCATCGCTTCCGTCAAATTCATGTACTTGCGGCGTCCCACCTTAAGCATCGTGTCACGGGTGATGACATTTTCTTCCAGGGCAGCCAGCGCGATGGTCGGCTTAATCGTAGAGCAAGGAATGTAGCCGTCTCCGAAAGCAATCTTTTGGTTCACGACCGTGAGGATGCGGCCGGTGTTCGGATCAACCGCAACAACCGCACCGTTATAACGGCCAAGCGCGGAAACCGCGGCTTCGCGAACGATTGGATCATCGTATGCGCCATCGTCCGCCTTGGTGGAATCCGCAAACGTAGGGACTCCGCGATACCGCGCGACGGATTTGCGAGCGCGCCTCACGGGCGTACGCGCAGCTCCGGACGCTGCCGGCAGCGGCATGGCAGTGACTGCCGCCATTAATATCGCGATACTTGCTTTTCCGAACTGCTTCACCGTTCCCGCCTCTTCTGGATGACCGCGACCCGGTCAACTCGCCCCGTTCTGCCCCACGTTAAAAAGCCACCGGGGTCAGTGTTTTACCTTACGCAGTCTGCAGGGTCAACAAACATTCACGAAAAGTGTTGGTCGCTGCTACCGGCTCGCTACTGCCGTCGGACAGGCTGCCGAGACAATTGCATCCCGCCCGCCACTCAAGAGCACCATTGATTTGATGCGACTTAGCTTCGGCGCGGCCACAAGTCTCAGTCTCCGAGAGAAACACTTTCTCTCAGAATGAGACATATTTTAGAGTTTTGCCTCTGGCTCGACAATAGTCTTCTAGCGCTAGTACGAGCTATGTGCTTTATTTTGAATAGCTGACCATCAGGACAGGAGCCTGAACCTTAGTCCGGTCAAGGCGGCAGCCTGCGCGTGGAATTCCAGCCGTGGCTGTCGCTTGAGAAAGACGCGGCCCATCCGCCTGTTGGCAGAAGGGCCGGCTCGAACCGTCATACGGTTGTGTTTAGCGGGTTGGGCGCGCTTTGGACGCATCTGCACCCGCAGTCGCCGTCGAGGTCTTCATCGGTGGCTTCTCTGGCTGCGCAGGAGCAGCGTGTCCATTCGCCCCAGTTGTAGCGGCGTTTGAATTGCCCGGTACCGGGATTTCGAGCTTTTTCCTCAGCACATTTTCCAGCTTGTCGCGAATGTCCTTGTTTTCCTTCAGGAAGACGCGCGCGTTTTCGCGGCCTTGGCCCATGCGCTCGCCGCCAAAGCTGATCCACGTGCCGCTCTTTTCCAGCACACCCTTATCCACGCCCAGATCGATCAAGTCGCCTTCGCGCGAAATCCCTTCGCCGTAGACGATGTCGAATTCGGCTTCGCGGAACGGCGCTGCTACCTTGTTCTTCACCACCTTCGCGCGCGTCCGCGAACCAACTACCTTATCGCCTTCTTTGATCGCCTGAATGCGCCGGATATCCACACGCATCGACGCGTAGAACTTCAGCGCGCGACCGCCCGTGGTCGTTTCTGGGTTGCCGAACATCACGCCAATTTTTTCGCGGATCTGGTTGATGAAAATCAAGCAAGTCCGCGACTTCGAAACAATGCCGGTCAGCTTCCGCAGCGCCTGCGACATCAAGCGCGCTTGCAGTCCCATCTGCGGATCGCCCATGTCGCCTTCGAGTTCAGCCTTGGGAACCAGCGCCGCGACCGAGTCCACCACGACGATGTCCACGCCGCCGGAACGAATCAGCGTTTCCGCGATTTCCAACGCCTGCTCGCCGTTATCCGGCTGCGACACCAGCAGGTTGTCCACGTCCACGCCTAATTTCCGCGCATAGACGGGATCGAGCGCATGCTCCGCGTCAATGAACGCCGCCTGCCCGCCGAGTTTCTGCGCCTCGGCGATGACGTGCAGTGTCATCGTGGTCTTGCCGCCCGATTCCGGCCCGTAAATCTCAATCACGCGCCCGCGTGGAAAGCCGCCGACCCCCAGCGCCGCGTCAATCGAGAGGCATCCGCTGGGGATCACACTAACGGGTACCAGAATATCCCGGCTGCCCAGGCGCATGATTGCGCCCTTGCCATGGTCCTTTTCAATTTGCGATATCGCCGCTGCCAGCAATCTTTCTCTGTCGTCTGCCATTTCACACCTCGGTGGAGGAAATTGGAAAACTTGGCCTGCGGGGCCGATGGCCGGGGTTCCGCGCCGGGAACGCGCATCGCCCTTGTCCAGGGACGTAACGAAGTATGGAGTTTACCACTCGATTCATCTTCGCGCCATCCTTTTTTATTGTTGCACCACACTCGGCCTTGTCATCCTGAAGCCATCCGACAAGGATGGCTTCAGGATCTCAACCGCAAATGGTGCCGACCCCGTACTGCCTAATGTCGCATCACCGTTGACAACCGTGCTCCGCATCATGGTCTCTCAGCTGCGCCTGAGCCGTCTGCTCGCGTTCATCCAGTGCCATCCGTTCCCGCTGGGTCAGTTGCCGCAGCCGGGAAAGGTTCCGGCCCCGGATGCGCGCCTCGGAGAGATCCTCTTCGAGTCTCTCACGTTCCAGACAGCTTAGAACACTGCTTGAAAAACCGTGCATGGTGCACCTGTTGAAAACAGCGAGGCCAAACTATCACTATGGCGAACAAAAAGCAAACATTATTTATTCGCCTTATGTTCGCCTATTTCGACCCGCCTGTCTTCGCCGCCGCTCGCAACTGGCTAATATAGCCCCGAATCACTTCAAGTCCCTTTTCACCGCAGAAGTGTCCTTTTATTTCCGGCGGGAACTCAGAGTCGAGGTTCGCACACCGAATGCGAATCTTCTCGAGTTCTTCATCCTCAAGTGGAAAGGAGGTAAGAGTGTCAAAGGCCCAAGGATCACCAGTTGGCAACAAGAAAGCCTCTAGAAGATCCGCAACTTCCGTGCTTGTACGCTTATACCGCTTATTCCGAGTAAGAACCTTAAAGATAACAAAGGCTCCCACCAAGCCAAGAATCACAATCACTGGTATGAATCTCAAGATGAACTCCAAGTCTCCTATGCTCAAGGCGAAAATTATTGATCCTAAGAGTAGCCGTAAAACCCGCGCCCCGATTTCCGCCCCAGCCAACCTGCCGCCACATATTTCTTCAGCAACGGGCACGCGCGATATTTCGGGTCCCCCAAGCCTTCTTGCAATACGTGCATGATGTCCACGCAAACATCCAGGCCAATAAAATCCGCAAGCTCCAGCGGCCCCATGGGATGATTCATCCCCAGCTTCATCACCGCGTCTACAGCTTCTGCCGTGGCGACACCTTCCATAACGCAGTAAGCCGCTTCATTAATCAGCGGCATCAGCACGCGGTTCGAAACAAAGCCCGGCGCATCATTCACCGCCACCGGCTTCTTCTCCAATTTCTCCGCCAGCTTCATCGTCGTTTCAAACGTGGCGTCGCTCGTTTGCAGCGCGCGAATCACTTCCACCAGCGCCATTACGGGCACCGGATTCATGAAGTGCATCCCCACAAACCGGTCCGGCCGTTTCGTCAACGCCGCCAGTGCCGTCATGGAAATCGACGATGTATTGCTCGCAATAATCACCTCCGGCCGCAAAATTCCGTCCGCTTCGCCAAGCACCGTCCGTTTGATCTCGATTTTTTCCGGCACCGCTTCGACCACAAAATCCGCCACTGCAATCGCGCCCATATCCGTCACCGGCCGCAACCGCCCGAGCACTGTTCCCTTCTCCGCCTCCGCAATCTTCCCCTTCTTGATTTCCCGGTCGAGATTCTTCCCGATCGTTTCCATCCCGCACTCAAGAAATCTCTGCTCCACGTCTCGCAGAATCACCTTGAATCCCGACCGTGCAAACACATGCGCGATGCCATTCCCCATCGTCCCCGCACCCAGCACCGCCACCGTCTTCATATCAGCAAAGTTCAAGAAACCTCCAGAGAAAACGTCAGCGGCAACAGAATCACAGGACAAGCAGGAACGTCAAGATGCCGCAGCCTTCTCGCGCTTCTTGGAATTATTATTCGAGGGAGCGGCCAGGGCCAGCCATGCGACCAACATCGCAAATTTTTCATCCTGCGACCACGGGGAGCCAACCGACCGCCCAAGGTCGGTAACGCGTCGCATTAGCGCATTTGGCTTGATACGCAGCGTTCGCCCAGCGCGGTCCAGGAGTTCTTTTTCTTTGACTCGGAAATCTTCCAGGCCACAGCGGGCGATCGCGTGGAGAATCCCCTCGCGGAATAGCTCCCCATCTGCAGTGTGTATCAGTGCATGCGAAGCAAGAATCTTGTCCAACTCAGGAAGCGCTCTGCCGGAAGCAAGCAGCAGCCCGCACCGCGTGAGTTTCACGCCCTGTTCTTGCGTTCTCGATTCAAGCTCGCGGATTGCGCGGTAGGACAATCGCCTCGCCTCGGCCATCATCCGCGAAATGAATTCACGCGCCTGTCCCGCCAGCATCTTTTCTGCCGTGTGATACGGCTGCCGGAATTCATATGTGAAAGTTTCAACCAGGTGGACACGCTGCCGCGCCAGCACAACCGGCGCACCCTTTTCAAGCGACACCGCAACAACCGCGCTCCAACCCGAGTGCACGCGAAACCCCACCGCCGCCTCTTTCGATTGAGCCATAGCAAGATCTACTCCGGCGGCGCTCCTTCCATGATTTCCTTCACAATTCTTCGGGCGCGCGTTTCATCCTCTGATAAAACGCAAATGGTGTTTCTTCCAGTTTTCTTTTCGAAGCGTGCGTGAATCTGGTTTTCCCGCAGCGCCATCTCGATCATCTCTCCGGGATAAGACTGTTCCCCTAGCCACACTTGCACCGTGGCCTCTTCGGGATTCCAGTTCGTGGGATCCCAACCCTTCGGGATGTTTTCCGCTTGCTCGTCTATATCGGGTTCTTCAGAAGCCGGCGTCATTTCATTCTCGGGTTCCTCTTCCCCATCAATTGCGGCTCGAACAAAACCCTTTACCGAAGGTCGCCACGGAAAAACGCTGCGAACCCCCGGCGCGTACCCCTCTCCATAAGGCAGAAGGAGCGCGGCCTCCTGCTGCTCCTCTTCTGTCCCATACGCAGCTTTAATCGCAGCTTCCGCCTTCTCAAATTGCGAAAACGGAATCCCAATCTCAAAGGCACTCTTGGTATTCAGGTTGAAAAGGTGGTCTTCCCGCCGGACAGTCCTGTGAGGTATCCCTTCCTCGTTCAACAGTTCGCAAAGTTCGGCATGAATGCGTGGGTCGTCGCCGCGCCAAAAGGAACAAAAAGGATCCTCCGGATTTTCATCTTGCCCACTTGCCTCCACTGGACCGCTCGCAGATGCGGGAGGCTCATGCACCAAATCCACGTCACAGTCCGAACAGCGGGTAAACCCTTGTCGATACTCCGCTTTACACTGGGGACAATACATGGTGCTCCTGGCCTTTCCAGCCCCCAAGGTTACACTTTCTCGACTCTGGCTTAGGGGACATTTCAAAAGAGGTTTGACATTCCCAAGGTTTTCTTTTGACTTTCCAGTAATTTGTGGTACACTTTCTTCCGTAGAAAACTGCATTTGGAGTGCGGGAGCTTGCTCCCGCTTTTTCTTTTCAGACCGGCAATTCGGCCCGTTGCCAACCCAAAACAACCAAAATCGCGTCCTTTAGAATCAACGACTTACGAAATGCTTTTTCTGTAACTCTTTTGTTTTGATATTCATACAAAATCATAGGGGGGGTGGGGGGGGCATCTAGCCTCTCTGTCACCTGCTGAGTCTTTTTTCATACTTCCTCGTATACCCATTAGAATGAGCGCCACGACCTCATGCTTGACGCCGCAGCCGTCCAGCTTTTTCGCGACCTCGGCCTTGCCGGGGCAAACGCTATTCTTCTCGACACTGATGGGCGATGAAGCAAAGACCATCGCGCGCGGCCTGCAGCGTCGCGACCCCGATCTTCTCGACCGCCTGATCGAGCAGTATCAATACCGGCTGTTCCGCTACCTCGTCTACATCACGGGAAACAGGGAGCGCGCCGAAGATTTTTTCCAAGAGACCTGGATTCGCGTTCTCGAGCGCGGCCATCAGTACAATGGCAAATCAAAATTTGAAGCCTGGCTCTTCGCGATTGCGCGAAACCTGGTGATCGACTGGCAACGCTCCAAGAAAGCGCAAAGTCTGGACACGCTGATGGATCCCGAACAGGAGTATCCGCTCCAACTCGCGGACGAAAATGATCCTTCGCCGCTGCGCCAGGTTCTTAGCCAAGAGACCGAAGAAAGCGTTCAAGCATCCCTGCAGAGAATTCCCGCCATTTATCGCGAAGTGTTGGTCCTGCGCTTCCAGGAAGAATTGCAAATCGACGAGATGGCCGGCGTGCTCAGCATTCCCCTCTCGACCGTGAAGTCGCGGCTATATCGCGGCCTCGAAGCCCTTCGCGGAGCGCTCCAGGGAGGCGCCGCATGAACCATAAAACGCACGGTAGCATCGATCATGTGGATGTCCTTGTAGGGGCGCAGCATGCTGCGCCCCATTTTGAGGAGAGCTGCAAATGAAGGCAGATTCGCACCAACGCGCCCTGCAATTGATCGCGCAAGCGCGCGTGGAAGGAATGCCGGAAACCGACCGCAACTGGCTCCGCGCGCATCTCGAAGAATGTGATTTCTGCGCCGAGCATGCGCGCCGGACCGATCGCGCTTTGCGGTTGTTGCGGACCGCGCCAATTTCCCTTCCGGCCGGTCTTGCCAGCCGCACGCAATTCCGCGTACGCCTGCGCGCACAAGAATTGCGCGAGCGCGAACCCAAGCGCCGCGCGCTGTGGCTGGCTTGCGGCATGTCGTGGATTTTTGGCGTTGCGAGCGCGCCGTACGTGTGGAGCTTGTTTCAATGGCTCGGCCAGCGCACCGGAGTTCCCAAGCTGGTCTGGGAAGTTGGATTTGGTCTGTGGTGGTCGATTCCGGCGCTGTTTGCCGTGGCGGTGCTGTTGATGGAAAGTTCGCGCAGGGGCGAGCAGGCCGATTGGATCAATCAGGGAAGCTGACTGGGAGACGTGGAGAGAGAAAAGAATGTCTGACTACCAACAACGCGTGACCGATTCCTTCAACGAGAGAAAGCGTCTGATTCGCCTTCGGCGGCGGAAAGAAAACCTGCGCTTCTGGCAAGAATTTGGAATTATTCCCCGATGGCTGATTATTCTGGTGATTGTGCTCTTCCTCGCCGCGCAAGCAATCGCTTTTCTGGTGAACATGAGCGCGCCTCAGCGCGGGGACCAGATTTTTCCGCCGGAACTGCGGGATAACCCGGCGCTGGCATCGTTGGCTTTGGCAGGAATCGTCACCGCAGCCAGCCTTTGCATGGCGGTGATGATTTTCATGATCGCGTACGTCAACCGCGATGCGTCACGCCGCGGAATGAGCGCTGCCTTGTGGACAATTCTGGTGCTTATTCTTCTGCCCGCGTGGGGCTTCATCGGCTTCGTGATTTATTTTTTGATGCGCGAGCCGTTGCCGTATCCTTGCCCGCAATGCGGAAACACCGTGGGCGCGCGGTTCAACTTTTGTCCCAACTGCAAGTGCAACTTGCATCCTTCGTGTCCGCAGTGCAAGCGCGAAACCGCGGAATCCGACAAGTTCTGCCCTTACTGCGGCAGCGATCTGAAATCAGCATTGAACGCCGCCGAGGTTCCTGCGCAAGGCACAACCTAGTGCCGTGCGCAGGGTAAAGACTCTGGTTACATTTTTGACGACGCTATTTCGCAACGACTAGAAATAGGCGCGCAGCGAGAGCTGCAGGTTCCGCTCGCCGCCGCCAACACCGCCTCCCTTGGTGAGTACTTTTCCGAACGTGGAGAGGCTGGTGGGGTTGAGGCCAATATTGGTTGTCCCGCTGCAACCGCTGCCACCACACCAATTCGGGTGGTTGATGAAGTTGTACGCCTCGGCGCGGAACTGCAGCCCTGTTTTCTCGGTAATCGGAAAGGACTTGAACAATCCGAGGTTCCAGTTCTGGAATCCAGGCTGGTAGATCAGGTTGCGCACGCGCTGCGTGTTAAACGTTCCGGTAGCCGGTATGGTAAAGACCGAGGTATCGAACCACTGGCCGTTAGCACCGAAAGTCCCGATGATTTTTGGAGTGCCGCTGACGACCCAGTACTGGCCGTTCTGACCGCAACCGAAGTTGGAGTCCAGACCCACTCCGGTGTAGTCCGTGGGGCCCGCCACGCTGCAGGGTAAGCCGGTCTGGAACTGTGTTACGCCACTGATTTGCCATCCGCCCAGCAGCTTACCGCCCAGCGTCGAGTGGTTCTTGAAGAATGGCAGGTCGTAGAGGTAGTTGAACACCAAGATGTGACGGGCGTCGAATTCCGACGGGCCCCATAGCATGCTTATGTCATATGTATCGGGGACAACGTCACGCTGGTTCGAGCCATTGTCCGTGCTTTTGGAAAGCGTGTAGGACACGCCGAACTGCAGCCCGCCCGAGTACCGGCGGTTCCAGGCCACCTGGAGCGCGTTGTACATCGAGTTGGCCACATTGTCCGTTTGCCGAATAGAACCGAAGCCCTGATATGGGCGGAAAGCGTCGCGTTTACAGGGGTTTGCCGCCCCTGGCAGAAGGCATGGGTTTGCCGCCACGACTGCTGTCGTCGGCTGGTTGATGTCGGCCTCGCGCTGCAGATGCACGCCGCGACGCGCTACATATCCCACACTTACGAGAGACTTCCAGAACAGTTCACGCTCATAAGTAACGTTCCAGGCCCACGATTCAGGGGGCTTAAAGGCTTTGCTCTGCGTTGTGACCACCAGCGGAACGTTGGCTCCGCCGCCAGCTCCGGGGTTATCTGCCAAGCCGTTGCTGATGCTGGCGTTCGGTTGGAACGGCGGATTCCCACCGAGAAAAATCGAGTCGCTCACGCCCAAGCGTGTCGTGTACCGACCCGCGCCAACGCGAAACACAGTCCTCTTATTCAACTGGTAGGCAATGCCGAGACGAGGCTGGATCTCACCCCATTGAATGTCGGAGTAATGGTCGGAAACGCCGCGAAACAGGCGGCTGAAGTCGAACTGGCTCGGGTCGGCTTCCGGAAAGTGCTTTATTGCGGAAGAAGGGAATCCGCTGCCGGGAATGACCATGCCGTTAAGCGTATCCGCCCCGGTACCGGCAATAAGCCCTGTCTTCGGATCAACCGTGCCTTGGATGAGGCCGGTTGTCGGGCTGACTGTAACAGCCTTGGACGAATCATAAAACCGCGGGTCAAAGACGATCATATTTCCCCACAGGGCATGATAGGGAACGATTATGGAATAACGGAGGCCAAAGGTGAGAGTCAGATTCTGCCTCGTCTTCCAGGAGTCTTGCGCGAACCCCTCCCACATGTTGGCGCGAAAGATAGTGTACGCGCGGTGGCCGATCTCCGAATACGTGTCGAACAGGCCCAGGGCGGCGTTGGCAACCGCGACTCCCGTCCCGCCGGCCCGGCCATCGGTAAACAGAAATTGGCCATTCTGGTTGTTAGTGCAAGTCGGGCAAGCTTGTACGTTTATCTCGTCATTGTCGTTTTCGCCGGAGCGTTCCCAAAGAGCACCGAATTTTAGCGTGTGATTTCCTTTTATCCAGGTAAAGCTGTCCGATATGTCATAGATGGGACCTGCGGAGTGCGACGGATACGGCCCGCCGCTCAGTCCCGAAAAGTTGGACAAATTCACCGTTGGGATGCGATTTGGAAGCAGCTTGCCAGTCGGAAATATGTAGGGGTAATTGAGACTGCACGGCACGGTTGATTGTGAGCACGCCTTGGTTCGATCAAAGAAGTTCGCCGTGTCCACGGGTATCAACACGACGTCCTCGCTAGCGCTGATCAGAACCTCATTCACCATTTTGGGGCTCATCGTCCACGTATGGTTGAGTGAGCCGGTCTTGTTGGGGCGATTGAAAAACTTTGGGGTGCGGTCAGTGTTGCCGTCGAGAGGTTGATACTCCAGGTATGCGTAATTCATGGCGTGAAACCTTAGGCGCTGCTTCTCCGTAAGATTCACATCCACACCGGCGGTGTCCTTGCGCTGGTCGAACGTGTGCAGCTTCGCGGCGAACCAGTTGCCGTTGCCGCCGATGAAGGTGGCGGGGGTTAACTGTGTGGGAATCGGCCACGCATTCAGAATGCCGATGCCATTGGGGCTAAGCCGAGTTGACGGGATCAAATTGCCAGCGAAACATCCGTTGGTGTTCTGGACGACCGGAGGACCGTAGGAAATGACTTGGCCGCATTGCGAAGCCGCCGGCGATTGTGGATCCGTTACGTACACGGGGACCTTGATTTTAGTCTTCGTAGGATCTGCTGGGTTTACTACCGTGCGAGTGACGAAGGGATTGTTCGGGTCAAGCAATTCGCTGAAGTCACCAGAGCGCATCTTGAGCGTCGGAACCGCCAGCAGACCAGCCGAACCCACCGATGAACCTGATTCGAGAAAGTGGTACTTGACCCATTCCTCGCCCCAGTAGAAGAAGACCTTATTCTTATCTGTGTTGAATTTGCCGGGGATGTAGAACGGGCCGCCGAGGTTGTACCCAAACTGGTTGTACTTAAGCGGCGCCACATGCGCTGTCAGAGCATTCGCGTTGCGCGCCCAGGTGTTGGCGTTGAAGGCGTCGTTCTTAAGGTATTCATAGGCGGCACCGTGGAAGTCCTGCGTGCCGGTCTTAGTGACAATGCGAATTTGCGCACCGGACGTGCGGCCGTACTCTGCGGGGTAATTCGTACCGAGGATCTCGACCTCCTGTGTGGAATCCACATCGGCGGCGCCCAGGCTGGTGCCGTTGGAACGTGTGCGGGTAGCCGGAGCACCGTCGTAAGTAATCAGATTCTCCGGATTTCTTGAGCCGTTAAAATTCGCTGGACCCTGGCTGAAAGCGAAGGTGAGGTTCGCAAGCGTCCCAGAACGAGCACCAGGCATCAGCGCAGCAAGGCCAATTGGGTTTCTCCCGTTCAACTCAAGCAAATCAATCTGCTCCCGCGTGACTAGCTTTTGCACAGCCGCGGATTCCGTCTGAAGCTGGACCGCCGATGCAGAAACTTCGACCGTTTGGCTAGCCGTGCCCACGGTCAGAGTCGCATCAATGACCAAATCTGCGCTCGGATCGAGCTTGTTGTTCGAACTTTCGTATCTCTGGAACCCAGTTGCCTCTGCGATCATGGTGTAGAGGCCAGGCGGCACGTTCGTAATGACGTAATACCCGGATTCGTTCGTCGTTGTTTGGCGTTCGACACCCGTATTGTTTCGGATCGTCAGTTTGGCGTTGGCGATCGTTGCGCCCGACGGGTCCTTGACAAAACCTGAAATCTTGCCGAGGTCTGATTGCGCGAGCACTCCTTGCGAAACGAGCAAGGCAAAACACACTGCGAGAATCCATTTGCAGAAGGAATTGATCATACGGCACCCCATCGCGAGAAGAATGAAAGCTGTTTCCTGGGCCGACTTGTTTTTCCGGACACCGACCCTGTTTCTTGAACACCGACCGGGCGTGGAAACCACCCTCCCCGCCCGGGCGATACTCTATTCTTGCCATCCTGAAAATTCAACAGGTAAACACCAGAATAATTTTTGACGACAGAGCGTATGTAGAATGAAGGTCCTCGGATATTGCCGCAAGGTGCGATACCCAGCCCGTGGAAGATCTGCGAGGCAGTGGCGTATGCGCCCGAGAGTTTCTCGAGCATCCAGTAGGTTATAAACGTTTGAAAATTTAGAAACGTTCGACGGCGAGGGCGACGGCGTTGCCTCCGCCAAGGCAAAGTGCGGCGATGCCGCGTTTGAGGTTGCGGCGTTCCAATTCATAGAGCAGCGTAACGAGGATGCGCGCGCCGCTCGCGCCAATGGGATGACCGAGCGCGACCGCGCCGCCGTTGACGTTTACTTTTTCGGGGTTGAGTTTGAGCTGACGCGTGATGGCGATGGCCGCAACGGAAAAAGCTTCGTTCAACTCGACCAAATCAACATCTTTGTCGCGGTTCCAACCTGTTTTCGTGAGGAGTTTTTCGACAGCCTCAACGGGCGCCATCATCACCCACTTGGGTTCAACGCCGCTGACGGCTTGCGCAACGATCCGCGCGACGGGCTGCTTGCCGAGACGCGAAGCATTGCGCTCGCTGGTGACCACCAGCGCCGCCGCGCCATCGTTGGTGCCGGGCGCATTGCCTGCGGTGACTGTCCCATCTCTTTTGAACGCGGGCTTTAATTTCCCGAGCGCTTCCATGCTCGTGTCTTCACGCGGCGATTCATCGTATTTGATGACGAACGGCTCGCCTTTTTTCTGCGGCACTTCGATGGGCAGAATTTGCGCTTCGAAGAAGCAGGACTTACGCGCGCGCACCGCTTTCTGGTGGCTCTCGAACGCGAAGCGGTCCTGCTCTTCGCGCGTAATGCCGTATTTTTCGGCGACCAGTTCGCCGGTCATGCCCATGTGAAAATTTTCGTAAGCGTCCCAGAGGCCGTCATTGATCATGGAGTCGACAATTTTTCCATCACCGATGCGGTAACCCGTGCGCGCTTGCGGCAAAAGATATGGACAATTCGACATCGACTCCATGCCGCCGGCGACGACGATTTCCGATTCGCCAAGCTGCACGGCTTGCGCAGCCAGCGCCACGGCTTTGAGTCCTGAGCCGCAAACTTTGTTGATGGTCATGGCAGCGACGCGAGGATTGCAGCCGCCCTTGAGCGCAGCCTGGCGCGCGGGATTCTGTCCGAGGCCGGCTTGCACCACGTTGCCCAGGATCGCTTCATCAATTTGGTTCGAATCGAGGCCGGCGCGGCGAATCGCTTCAGCGACGATTTTGCCGCCAAGTTCGGGAGCGGAAAATCCGGCGAGGCCGCCCTGGAATTTGCCGATGGGCGTTCGAACAGCGGAGAGAATAACGGGAGTTTCCGTGGTCATAACGAGCCTCCAGAGGAGAGACGAGCACCATTATAGCGCGATGCGATGAACGAGGCTGTCGTGGCAAAAAGGACTCCGCGGGCGGAGCGTCCTCCGCCCCCGGACACATCATTCTGGGCTCAATGAGCCGCAGCTTCGGCCGCGCCCGGCTGGCTTTCATCCGCGCTAGGACCATAGAGGCCCGGCACGGGAACTCCAATGAGCCGGAAGTAAACCGTGAGCTGCGCGCGATGATGGATGAGATGGTTGAGGCACATGCCGCGAATGCACGCGACACGCGGCATGGTGAAGATCTCCTGGCCACCTGCCAGCAGTTTCCAACCTTTCGCCATGTCGGCGTCACTGACTTTGGCGAGCGCAGCGCGGGCTTCGGTTGCGCCTTTATCAAAAGCAGCAAGGAGTTCCTTACGGTTCGTGATTTTCGGCGGCTCAAAGGCGGGGCCTCCAACGGGGGCGTAATCGAGCTCTTCCGTGTTAATGGTCATGGTAATCCACTCAGGGACAGTGCCGACGTGGGCGGCGAGCCAGCCGAGCGTGCCGGATTTTTCGTGCGGCTTCCAGTTCCACTTTTCGTCGGGACAGCGTTCCAGGACCTTGCGAGTGTTTTTCATCTCCTCGTCGAATTCGGACAGCATGGTTTGTCCAATCGTCATACCGACCTCCCTTTGTTGAGATTCGAAAATTCAGCGCAGCGATATTAGGGCGAATAAAAAGCGAATTGTCAAGCGTTTCTTCTTACAACCGTTCTTCGGGCGGCTCAACTCGTGCTCTGTTTCGTTGCGCGAGCGAAGCGCTCGGTTGCCTGCGATGAATGAAAATTGATGAGTGCCCAAATCAAGACCGGGGTTGACAGGTTCGCTCGGCGGTGGAGAATGGCGCTATGGCACACCAGTTCACGACGTCCTACTTGAAAGATTCCATCGACCTCTTTCGTTACTACAAGAAGCTGGGCGAGCGCGCGATGGCGCAGTGTCCGGACGCGGCGCTCACCACGACTCTTGATGCCGAATCCAATTCCATTGCTATCATCGTGAAGCACATGGAGGGAAATATGCGCTCGCGCTGGACGGATTTTCTGACCAGCGACGGAGAGAAACCAGACCGTAATCGCGACACCGAGTTTGAAGATCCGCCCAAAACACGTGCGGAATTGATGGAGATGTGGGAACACGGATGGAAACTTCTCTTCAGCGCCCTAGAGCCGCTGAGTGACGCGGATCTAACGCGAACAATTACTATCCGTACTGAGCCGCATTCCGTAACGCAAGCAATCAACCGCCAGATCGCGCACTACTCTTATCATGTGGGGCAGATCGTTTATCTCGCAAGGCATTTCGCTGGTGACAAATGGCAATCGCTTACGATCCAGAAAAGGAAGTCAGGTGAGTTCAACAAGCAGGTTGCCGCGGGCGAGAAATCACAACGCTAGGGGGCGCGATATGGCTCACAAGAAGAAGGACGAAATCATAAAGGGAAGACCTATGGCGATTGATCCCGAAGCCGCAAGCGCATCTGTTGACGGCCCCGCGTTTCTGAATCCTCCTGAAGGTGCGCCGGTTTATCACGGTTTCCCGATCTTGAAGGATGTTGTCGTAGAGGGATTCAGCCTGGGCAAAATAACTGACTTCGAGACCGAACACTGCGACTCCGGGGATGCTTTTGTCGTAGCTCCTGACAACAGTCGAGCCGGAATCGTATGGGAAGTCTCTAATGAACCTTACTTTTCAGAAATACTCTGCACGGACTACGAACGATGGGGCGTGTGGGCCGTAAACTTCCCGCACACCATGACAAGCCGTGATAACGCACGGCGAAATCTTGCGTTCATACTTCCGCAACTCAAAGAGAAGTGGGAAAGCTGGCGTGGACGAATTAAGACGAGCCCAGCGCCTTAGACTGACCGACTGTTTGCACCAATTCCATCATCTCTTCGCTTCCCCTTCGCCCCGCAATCCGATACTCTGCCTGAGTTATGACCACGCTGTTTGACATGGCGCCGCTCGAGGCGAACGGGCTGAAGCTCAATGACGCGCAGAGGCGCGCGATCACACACGGCGAAGGTCCACTGCTGGTGATTGCCGGGGCGGGGACCGGAAAAACGCGCGTCATCACCGAGCGCATCCGGCATCTCTTGCAATCGGATGAAACGCTCTCCGGTGAAAATATTCTTGGGCTGACATTCACAAAGAAAGCTGCTGGCGAAATGAAAGCGCGTGTGGTGAAAGCCACCGGCGAGCGCGGCAAAGCGGTGACGCTGGCGACGTTTCATTCCTTCTGCGAAACGCTGCTGGCGGAGGCCGAGCCGCAACGGGTGATGCTCGACGAGTTCGATCACTGGATCCTGCTGCGGCGCAACTTAAGGCGGCTGCATCTGGAAAAATACCGGAGGTTAGCCGACCCCGGGCAATTCCTGAACGATTTCGTGGAGTTTTTTTCGCGCTGCCAGGACGAACTGGTATCCGGCGAAGACTATCAGCGCTATGCCGAGAGGTTGGCGGCGCGCCTGGAGGCAGAGCGGGAAATCCTGGACGAAGACACGCTCGCGGAACGGCTGGAGACGGTGGCGCTCCAGCAGGAACTGGCGCGCGCCTACCGAGCGAGCGAAGAGCTCCTGCGCGAAAAGAACCGCGTTTCCTTCGGCTCGCTGATCACCGGCGCGGTTGCGCTGCTAGAGCAAGACGCTCAATTGCGCGAGAGTCTGCAAAACAAATACCGCTATATCCTGGTGGATGAATTTCAAGATACCAACATTGCACAGCTCCGCCTGCTGGAGCTGCTGGCCGGGCCGGCGAGGAATATCCTCGCGGTGGGCGACAACGACCAGGCGATTTACCGGTTCCGCGGAGCTTCGTTCGGGAGTTTCAAATTGTTCCTGGAGCGGCTTGCGGGATGGAGGGAAAGCCAGGATTCCACGGCGTTTCGCGTGGCGCTGACGGAGAACTACCGCTCGACGCCGAACATCCTGCGCGTGGCGATGCAGGTGATCGGACAAAACGCCGTGAGCGCCGACTTTCCAAAGAAAGTCCTCTCACCAAACAAACCTCCAGGAGAAAAAATCCGCATTGTCGAGCTGGCGACTCCCGAAGAAGAAGCGCGATGGGTGGCAAGCGAACTCGAGCGTATTCATGGAGCGGGGCGGCGGTGGAAGGATTTTGGCGTGCTGTACCGACAGCATGCGCACCGGGATCATTTGGTGGAAGAGCTATCGCGGCGAAAGATTCCTTTTGTAATCACGAGACTTTCCATCCTGGAGCATCCGCTGGTAAGAGACGTGCTCGCGTACCTGCGGCTGATTGCCGCGCCGTACGACGACATCGCCTGCGCGCGCGTGCTGGCAGCGCCGGCATGGCACTTGGAAGCGGCGGATTTAGTGCGCCTGGCAGAGCGCGCGCGAAAAGAGAAAAAGGCAATCTACGACCTCCTGCAACTGCCCCAGGGACAATTGGCGTTCGACCGATCGCATGCGGCGCTCGGGGAACTCGTGGAATTTATTTCTTCGCAAAGGAAAACGCTGAAGCGCTCCACGGCACGAGAGATTCTGGGAGCTCTGACAGAGTGGCTGGAGATTCCGCAGCGCGCGAAGCAGCACGACCGAAAATACGTCAAACGGCTGGCGGAATTCATGAAGGGGTGGGAACCGAAAAGCGAAACGCGCAGCTTGCCGGAGTTTATCGAATATCTGGATTACTACGCCCAGGCTGGTGGAGTCGTGAGCCTGGAAGACGACGCGCCTCCAGACGCAGTGCAGTTGATGACCGTTCATGGAGCGAAAGGCCTGGAGTTTCCGCAGGTGTTTCTATTGCGCGTGAACAACCGCGCCTTTCCGGCCACCGAGCGACCACGCGTATTCGAATTCCCGGTGGAACTTATGAAAGAGGGCGCTCCCGCGGAGCAGTTTCATATCCAGGAAGAGCGGCGGCTGTTTTACGTGGCCCTGACGCGAGCAGAAGACCGGCTCACCATCACAACGGTGACAGAGAAAAAAGGAAAAATGCCCGTGTTCATCGAAGACATCGTGATGGATCCGGCCATAAAACGGCAAGATGTGCGCCAACTCATGCCAAAGCTGCCTCCTGCTGGAAGAGATGATGGGGTACAGGAAAACCTTTGGGAAGATTCGGAGCTTTTTCCGGCCGCCGAAGGATCGGCAAAGATTTTTTCGCGGATCGCGGATTGGGCAGAGGAGTTTCGCCCGCCTTCACCGGAGCCCTTGACACTCAGCCCTTCAGCCCTGAGCGGTTACCGGACCTGCCCGCAACGGTACCTGTTCGGATATTTGTGGTCGCTGCGGGAGGGGCCAAAGGCGGCGATGAGTTTTGGCGCGGTGATGCACACGACGATAAAACGTTTTGTAGATCAACTCCGCAAAGGCGTGAAGCTGCCGTTCGAAGAAGTACAGAGAATTTTTGAGACGGAATGGAATTCGAAAGGATTTGAAGACGAATATCAGGAAGAGGAATACAAGAAGGACGGGCTGGAGCAGTTACGAGCGTTCCATGCCGGCATGATGGAGGAGCCCCCGGAAACTCTGGCGCAAGAGAGAGGATTCGAATTGCCCCTCGACAACGACGTGATCATCAAGGGGCGCATCGACCAGATCAATTCCTTGGGGAACAAGCGCGACGTGGAAATCGTCGATTACAAAACGGGACGCCCAAAAAAGGATGTGGACGCGAAGAAAGATTTACAGTTGAGCTTGTACGCGCTGGCTGTTAAAGAAATTTTGGAGCTGAACCCGGTGCGGCTCGTGTTTCATTATTTGCAAGACAATCAGCGGCAAGAAACCACGCGGGACGCCAAGCAATTGGATGAAGCGCAGAAAATCGTGCAAGAAGCCGCAGCAGACATTCGCGCGGGAGAATTCCCGGCGAAACGGGGCTTCATCTGCCGCAATTGCGCCTACAGGCCGATTTGCCCGGCGCATGAAGAAACGCTGAGCGCTTGAAGCAAGTTTTTTTGGAGGAGTATCCGCAAACCTCCCAACGCTTTACGAATTAGAGAGTATCCTATGAACCGCAAAAATATTTATTTGCTCCTTTGCATTCTAGGAGCGGCGCTTCCCTACTCGCAATTCGTTCCGTGGGTCATGGAGAATGGACTGCCGCTCGGGCTGATGATGCGCCAGCTTTTCGCCAACCGAATCAGCGCGTTCTTCGGTCTGGACGTCCTCGTCTCTTCCATAGTCCTCTTGGTGTTTATGCGCATCGAGGGACGTCGGCTCGGGCTGCGGTTCCGTTGGCTCCCGATTGCCGGTCTATGCGCAGTTGGGGTGAGCCTGGCCTTCCCGTTGTTTCTGTATCTTCGCGAACGCGCAACGGAAGGACTACCGGGAACAGATGAAGCTGTTGCGGTGGACAAGACCTGACCGAATCGCCTCTTCCTTCGTGACTAAGGCAAAAAAGAAGAGGCGCCCCAACCTGCGTCAGGGCGCCTAAACTGCGAAATCTTGTTGGTGATCAATTACTTCTTTTTCTTGGGGACCTTTTTCTCTTCCTTCTTAGCCTTTTTCTTCATGCGAAATTCCTCCTCAGTCTGGGCAGACAACCAGCGTCACCGCCAGCCACTCGCCTCCGACCTCATATACGAGTGGTGCGTGCAAGAGTCAAGGAAATTTACAAGAAAAAAATACGACTACCTCGGCGTGGCGCCAGCGTAATAGCCCTCGCGGGTCAGGATGGTCAAGCCTTCGCGTCTCACACGGACCTCTATGGAATGATATTCCAGGCCGCGGTCCGTTCCGCTGGGAGCGTAGGCCAGCGTGTATTGGTTGCGAGCCTCTTCCGTAACTCGGGCGTATAGCTCCTCCATGGCCCGGCTCTTCATTCCATAGTAGACATCGCCTCCCGTATCGTGCGCGTATTTGGAAAGGCGTTCGAATCTTCGTTCGAAATAAGCGCTGCCCACGCCAATTCCGTAAACCGTAATGTTGTAGCGAAGCAGTTCCTTCAGTACGGTGTCGTAGTTATTCACATTGAACTTTGGCCCGTTGACGCCATCGGAAATCAAAAAAATAATCTTCCGGCGCTGGCGCTCCGGATCACGGTCTTTCAGCAACTGGGCCGCGGCGTAGACCGCGTCGTCCAAGGCTTTGGTCGGCTGGCCCTTGATGTTCAAGGTGGGGCCGGTCATATTCGGCGCGTCCCCCGTGGCGGAATGTCCGTTAATCGAAGGGCTATTGGCGATGGCCGCGCTCGAAGAGCCAGCAGACGGTTCCTTGTCCAGACGCGTCCGTTTTAGCTCGATGAGGAGCTTGTCCTGATCGCTGAGAAAACCTTTGCCCGGGTGAAAGCGCTGGTCGAAGCGGCAAACCCAGGCTTCATCAGTCAGACTCAGTCCGGCAACAATCGCGCGGAGACTTTGCTCTACCTGCCTGGCGTCCCTGGAATTCAGGTCGTTATCAATCAGCACAACCATGGAGATGGCAATCGGCTCGGCAATAAAGGAAGCGATTTTTTGCTCGACGTTATCCTCGAAGACGCGAAATTCATCCCGGCGAAGGTCGGGAACGAGCCGGCCAGTTCCATCTTTAACGGTGACTGGGACGATGACCTGGTTAACAGGAATGCGGATGATGGCTGGACCGCCTTGTTGAGCGGGCGCCGGAGAGCCCTGTTCCTGCGTTGCAGGAGGAGCACTTTGCTCCGTGGTTTGCGCGCCAAGATAGGCAAAGGGTACAGCGAAGAACAGCGCTCCAGCCATCCACACTGTTTTTCGTAGACTTTTCATAGTCCTCAAGCCAAACTTCCTATTGAAATTATCCGCGCCGGCGATTTCGGTCACGCATCCATCGCACCGCTTCGCGGCATCCTACAGGGCGGCAGTAACCCCGCGGCATTTTTACAGCCGGGCATCTCTCGCTGAGGAAAGTATACATGCAATCGATGCATAAGCTTTTGATGCACTGTGTGACGGCAACGGTTGCGGCGAGTTTATCGATTCCCGCCACGTCGCAGGAGCCTGCCGCGCAAGCACCGCCGGTGATCAAAAGCCAAGTCAGCCTCGTAAACATTTTTGCCACCGTCCGCGACAAGAAAAAACACATCATGCCCAGCCTGAAGAAGGAAGACTTTCATGTCTTCGAAGATGACCAGGAGCAGAAGATCGCCTTCTTCTCGAATGAGAGAGCTCTACCCGTTACCCTCGGATTGCTCATCGATACCAGCCTCAGCGAGGAGAATCGTCTGCCTGCCGAACAGGAGGCGGCAACAAAGTTTCTGGACCAGGTCCTACGCAAAGGCGACGAAGCCATGGTGATTTCGTTCGGGACTGACGTAGACCTATTGTCAGACTTTACCGATGACCGCGCCCAGCTTGACCGCGCCATCCGCAGCGCCCGCATCAACGCACCGAACGTGAGCATGGTTAATGCGGGGCCGCTGCCGCCCGAATCGCGCACCCGCGGCTTGCGCGGAACGGCTTTCTACGACGCTGTTTGGGTGGCGTGTACCGAAAAGCTGGCGACCGAGGCAGGGCGCAAGGCGCTTGTGATTATCACCGACGCTGACGATCAAGGGAGCAAAGTAGAGCTGAAGGAAGCCATCGAAGTCGCGGAGCGCACGGACGCGGTGATTCACATCCTGCTGGTCCACGATCCCGGCTACGGCACGCGGCCCGACGTCGCCAAAAAAATGGCCGAGGAAACCGGTGGCAGAGTTATTGACGTGGGATCGATGAAGCACTTGCAGGAAGCGTTCGACCAGATCGCAGAGGAGTTGCGTGACCAATACACGCTCGGCTACTACCCAACGAACCCGGCACACGATGGGAAATTCCGCAAGATCAAAGTGGAAACGGCCGACAAAGAATTGAAAGCTCTCGCCCGCAGGGGATACTACGCGCCTAAAGAGTGAGCCTTCCGAAGTCGTGGGCGGCAAAGCTAACGCAGACTCCTTCTGAAGAAGTACGCGTCAGCGTGGCCGCCCGATCGTGCTTGCGTGCAATCCGAAAGCTTCGCGATCAATGATGCTCGCAACAACTGCCTGCAGCGTCTGCGGCTTTGGCCGGTTGCACGTATTCGGCCTTCGCGTCTACCTTGTACCCCTCATCGTACTTGTCGTGATGCCGCACCCAGGCCATGGTATGTTTTAATCCTTCTTCGTCGCGACCCTTTGGCGTGATATCCAGCCAGTTGTACGCGCCGATGAGGATGTCCAGTCCGCGAGCGTAGCTCGAATAGGTGTGAAAGATATTGCCGGCCGCGTCTTTGTAAAACACACTCGTCCCGGGGCGTTCCTCGCTGGGGAATTGCTGCATTCCGTAGTTGTAATAAACTTCGCCTTTCCCAAGTTCTTCCTTCTTCATCGACACCTGGTAGTCATAGTTGAAGTCGCTGCCTTGCGACGATACCCAATGGAATCGCCAGCCCATGCGCTTTTTGAACGCCTCGATTTCCGCCAGCGGCGCGCGAGAGACGACCGCCAGCCTGACGTCGCGCGCCGCAAGGTGTACCACGCTGCCGTCAATGTGATCTGAGATAAACGAGCAGCTCGGGCAGCCTTCCGCCCACCCCGGACCCAACATGAAGTGGTACACGATCAGCTGGCTTCTGCCGCCGAAAAGATCCGCGAGCGTCTCTTTGCCTTTTGTCCCATCGAAGACATACTGTTTTTCCACCTTCTCCCAAGGCAGTTCGCGGCGCTTCTTGCTCAACTGGTCGCGAAGCCGCGAGAACTCCTTCTCCTTCTTTAGCAATTCCTTGCGTGCGGCCAGCCATTCCGCCGGCGACACAACTTTTGGGTTCTCCATCGCTCTTGTTGCCATGCCTGATTCTCCTCTCCCGATTGTCTGCTCTCACCGAAGGACAGTGTTGCATCCAGTGAATGCGAAGCCCGGCCGAGCTTCGGCCGAGCCCCGCATCCACTGGCTGTTACCGATAACTGTGCGAACTGCGGTTCTAGCTGGCGGCGGCCTGTGCCTTTTGTGCCTGCGTCGCCTGTTGCATTTGCGCGAGCACTTTACGGATGGCTTCGTTGGATCCTGGGCTGCGCTTTTCTCTCCAGGCCTCCAGGTGATTGCACTGCGTCTCGAGGTTGGCGAGGAAGTTCGGACTGCTGAACATGGCGCGCCACGCGCCGATCACGGGCTTCACCTGTTCCCAGACAACCCACTGTTCCCCGTTGCTTTCGAAGAAGAACTCTTCGTCGATCAGCCCGCGGTTCACGATGCTGGCCACCATCTCCCAGTAACCCAACACCATGCGCATGTAGATATTTTCCTTGCTGCCGGGAGGACACACGCGTATCAAATCGTCGGCAGTTTTCACATGGAAGTTTGCCGAGAACCAGTCGCGCGCTTCTCTCAACTTTGGCTCGCGCCGGTCCTCGTACAGCCGCAACATCAGATTCACTTGCTCGTTCGTTACTTGGCCCATGTTTCCTCCTTTGGATTTGTGTGTTGGACTGAATTCTTTGCGCCCTTGTTCGCCCTAACCTTCAGGACAAGTGCGGTCAATCCACCCGTCGACATGACGCTCGCGAGCACCATAGTCGCACTCGCAATACACGCCGGGCACATAAAGTATCTCCTTTCTCGACAACAACGCTCACCGCGGACGCGCCGCCTCCGCCCGCTTCCTGACACCATCGTTGATGTGCTTCCAGCCGCCCGTAACTCCTTTGCGGTGATCGTCCAGAATCAGTCCAAGCGCCGTGTGATGGAAGCTGATCAGTGTTCCACCATCTTTCTCGCTCAAGCGGTACTGCACGTTGGAAACAGCCGGATAGGACATAAACAACGGCCCCGTGATTTCGAGCAAGGTCGGCCTCTTGATGGCCTGCACTACTCCCCAGAAGTGGCCGTTATTGTTGCCGAGGTCGCGATACCACCTGCCGCCCGGCCAAGCCTCGAGCTTCATCGGCATGGGCCCGCTCTCAGCTCCGTTGTACGGCCCCAACTGCTCCAGCAGAGCCGTGAACGTGTCGTCTAACGATGCACGCACGTGGATTTCTTCCGTGATGCCTAGCGTCAAATCCTCAATTCTTGTTGCTGTCGAAATCATTTTTCCTCCGTGGAATGAAGTGGGGCCCTGAATCTTTTGACGGATTGCTCTTCCCTTCGGCGCGCTCCTTGATGCGGCTCAATTGGTGACGCCAGAATCGCTCAAACGTTTCCGTCCACTCGTGAAGCGGCCGGATCGCCTCGGCGTTGGTTCGATAGAGCATGCGGCGGCCGTCGCGGCGCACGTTAACCAGACCTACTTCCAGCAACACGCGCAAGTGTTTGGACACAGAAGGCTGCTCCAGCCCCAGCGAATCCACAATCTCACCAACGGGCCGTTCCTGCATTGCAAGATAGTTCAGGATGGCCCGGCGCCGCGGCTCGGCCACCGCGTTAAACGCATCCGAAGTTGTCGCCGCTCGTGCCATGCCCCAACAATACATTCCCATATGGGCATATGTCAAGCACTATTTTCTCTCCCCAGGGGTCGCTCCCTCGGGCACGTCACAGCGGCCCAAAGCTCCTACAGGGTGTGAATTTCACTGGACACTGTTCTTGATTGGGTTTTTACCAGACGCGTACACCGGCGCGGGCCATTTAGTCCCGCGGCTGCTATTACTGCGCGTTGTCAGTTCATTTCCGCGCTTATTGGCGCGGGAAGGTGAATTCGCCGGACGGACTGCGCTGCTTCAGCGCGGTCACTTTGCCATTTTCCATAACGAACTCATAGATGACATCGGCAAACTGCGGGGTCCTGAATTTGAGCCCCTTGAGTGGAATCAGCTTGATGGGAGGTCCCCCCGGGAAGGCAAGCGAGAGACCGGCTCCCGGCTGATAAAGGACTTCAAATTTCACCTTGGTCGGAGTCATGTATCCACCCGCAAGTTTTTCGAGCAGCGCCGGGTCCAGCGTTTCGGGCTTGCGTGTGAATACAACTTCCGCCTGATCCAGGGACATCACGGCGCCATCAATATCACCTTGCGGATTCGTCCGGAAATTGACGGAGAATTTGCCGTATTGCTCGTCGTCGGGCGTGTCAAAGCGATCGTAGTGAAAGTGGCTCAGCGGAAAATCGAACGCGTGAAAACCGAATTGCAACGCGTCGCTCTTTAGCCCGATTTTCAGGATGCCGTAAGCCGCATTCTCATAATCGCCGGCGTAGTCCGCCAGCGAATGAGATGGCTTGGTGTTTGGAACTCGGTCACCGCCCGCCTTCGCGCGCGCTTCCGTGCCTGCTTTCTTTCCCGCGAGCCGCTGTTGGAGTTGGCGCTGGCTCCAGGGCGTCTGGTCCATGCCAAGAAGCCGCTCGTACACGTTGTAGCTGACGATGTTGTACAACGGAGCGCTATGATCGCTGATCACCAGAACAATCACGCCAATCTTGTCGTTGGGCATGAAGGAAACCTGCGAATGGAAACCGGGAAGGTCACCGCCGTGATAGGTAAGCAGATGGCCGCGATAAGCCGCGGTTTGCCGCCCCATGCCATAAGCTGGATTGAGCAGCTCCCAAAATCCTAGCGCTTCCCCAAGGGTGTTTGGCAAACCAATGGCCGGTTGCAAGGTGGCTTTGAGCACACTCGCCGGCAGGACTTGTTTCCCGTTGTACTTTCCTTCATTCATCAGCGCAATCAGCCAGTGGGACAGCTCATCGATATTGGAAATGATGGCGCCCGCCGGAGCCACGCCCTCGGTGTCCTCATAATAAGGAATTTTGTACAGCTCGAACGAGTCGCGCTTTTCGCGGTAGGGAACGCCGTGGTCCGGATGCTGCGTCATATCGGAAATCGTGAAGGCCGTCGTGTTCATACCAAGCGGCGAGAAAATCCTCTCGCACACGAACTCCTCCCAGCGCTTCCCGGATTTTAATTCGATGATTTCGCCGGCAGCCGCGTACATCAGGTTGTTGTAGAGGAACGTTTCCCGCATCGGTTCTTGCGGTTCGAGATACTTCAACTTTTCGAAGAGTTCCTTCCTCGTGAAGGGCGACCGGAACCAGATCAAATCGTGCCGCGTCACTCCTGTGCGGTGCGAGAGCATGTCGCGCAGCGTAACGTTGTTGTTGAGCTGGTCGTTGTAAAACTGAATCGCCGGCACGGATTCGCGCACCGGCTTGTCCCACGTCAGCTTCCCTTCTTCGACGAGCATTCCCGTGGAAACAGCAGTGAACAGTTTTGAGTTTGACGCGATCTGGCACAGCGTCGTCGGCGTGAAGGGCACCTTCTTCTCGTAATCGCGATAGCCGTAGCCTTTGACGAAAACCAGTTTGTCGTTGACCACGATGCCCACGCCAATTCCGGGAGTGTTCCAATCCTTCAGGACCTGCTCCATGTAGGAGTCAAAACCGCTCAGTTTGCTTGTGACGTCCTGCGTCTGCCCGTGTGCGACCGGCGCACAGACAATCAACAACAGAATCGCAACGAACAAGTGCCCCCTATATGCCATTGGGTTGGATCGATATTTGTTTCGTGTGAAACTAACATTGCTTTGTAAGATCCGGTGTGTGTTATCGCAGATCATGAGGTCAAAATCTCCTCTCAAGATTTAAGAGGCGGAAGCGCCGAGCATTGTATAACACACCACGAATTGACCCCAATCCCCCGACCGTCTACCATCCTTTCTTCATTCCTCACTCATGCTCAACGAAACCATCGCCCATTACCGCATTCTCCGCCAGCTCGGCAAAGGCGGCATGGGCGTCGTCTACGAAGCCGAAGACACCAAGCTTGGCCGCCGTGTGGCCCTGAAGTTTCTTCCGGAAGCCACGCATCGCGACGAACAAGCCCTCGAACGTTTCCTCCGTGAAGCCCGCGCGGCTTCCGCGCTCAATCATCCCGGCATTTGCACCATTCACGCCATCGAAGAACACGATGGCCGAACCTTCATCGCTATGGAGCTGCTCGAAGGCCAAACCCTCGACAAACTCATCCCCGCCGGCTCCCTTCCCATTTCGCGCACCATCGATATCGGCGTCCAGGTCGCCGACGCTCTTGACTCTGCCCACAAAAAGGGCATCATCCATCGCGACATCAAGCCCGCCAACATTTTCGTCACCGAACGCGGCACCGTCAAAATCCTCGATTTTGGTCTCGCCAAGCTTCTCCCCGAACATCATGCTGGCTTGGGTGGCGAGACAATTGGCGACTCCGAAACTCTCCTCCTCACCAGCCCCGGCACGGCCGTCGGCACCATCTCCTACATGTCTCCTGAACAAGCGCGTGGCGAGGAACTCGATGCTCGAAGCGATCTCTTTTCCCTTGGCGGCGTGCTCTATCAATTGACCACGGGCAAGCTTCCCTTCCCCGGCAGCACCAGCGCCGTCGTCTTCGACAACATTCTGCACAGCGCTCCCGTAGCTCCGGTCGCCCTGAATCCCGGCACACCCGCCGAACTCGAGCGCATCCTCAACAAAGCCCTGGAAAAAGATCGCGACGTGCGTTACCAGGTCGCCGCGGAAATGCGCGCCGACCTCAAACGCCTTCAGCGCGAATTGGACTCCGGAAAAGCCGCTCCTGTCACGTCTTCTTCAACACGCATCCCTGCCCAATCATCCGCGCCTGCCGTCACTCCCGCCGAGTCTCCGCGTGCCTCCAGCAGTTCCATCCTTATCGCCGCTGCGAGCAAAAACAAATTCGGCACGGCTCTCCTGCTGGGAATCGTTGTCCTGCTGCTCGTCGCTGCCGCGTTCGGCGTCTACTCCCTCTTGCCGCGCAAGAAAGTTTTACCCGTCGAACAAATGTCGGTCGAAAATCTCACCAACAACGGGCACGTGTTCCTCTCCAGAATTTCGCCTGACGGAAAATACCTGCTCCATGTCCTTGACGAGAATGGGTTGCAATCCGTCTGGCTCCGGCACATTCCTACGGGAAGCAACACGCAGGTCGTCGCGCCTCTCGCAACTCGGTACGCTGGACTTACGTTTTCCCCCGACGGCAATTACATTTATTGCGTCCGCCGCGACGACTCCGAGCAAGCCATCGCTTCCCTCTATGACGCCCCCATGCTCGGGGGAACTCCGCGCCTGCTCATAAAAGACGTGGACAGTCCCATCTCGTTTTCACCAGATGGCCAGCGCTTCGCCTACTTGCACCAACATGGCGATTCCCATGTGGCTGACCTCAAGATCGCTCGGCGCGATGGCACACTCGAACGTGATCTCTTCCATCACAAGGAACTTCACGTCGATAACCTGACCCTTGCTTGGTCTCCCGATGGAAAAACTATTGTGATTCCCATCGTCCACCCTACGCCACAGGATATCGGCGGATTCCTCGCCGTGGACGTCGCGAGCGGTTCCATGAAGCAGGTAGCCATTGCCAAGGATCGCCTCTATAACGAGCCAGTCTGGCTCCCGGACATGACCGGTCTCCTCGTCTCTGCCGCCATGGCGGAAACTGGGTTTAGGCGCAGACAAATTGGCATCGTTTCCTTCCCTGACGGCGCCTTCCGTCTCTTGACCACAGATACCAACGACTACTTTCATCCCAGCCTTTCGGCGGATGGCCAATCCATAGCTGCCAATCAGAGCCAGGCAAAATACCAGGTGGAGATCGCGCCCGCGGGCTCGCTCGAGAACTTCAATCCGCTGAAATTACCATCAACTCTGCCTATTCGGAGTTGGGACTTGACTCCCGACTCTCAAGTTCTTCTTATCCAGGGCTCCGACATCCGCCTGGTCAATCCATCTGGCGGAGACCGCGTCATTTTCTCCGACGCGAAATATGCGGTAGACCAGGTCGCCTCGTGCGGCCAGGGGCGCTATGTCGTCTTTCGAAGTATCGGCCGGTCCGGCGGCGCCGAAACCAATCTTTGGCGTGTCGATTCAAATGGCGCAAACCTTGTGCGTCTTACTTTTGGCGTCAACGATAGAGTGCCGGTCTGTTCGCATGACGGCAAATGGCTGTACTTCATCGACGCCGCAGAAAACCATTTCCTCAAGCGCATTCCCATCGACGGCGGCACGCCTGAAACAATTATCAAGTCCCCCTCAGAGCCTTATGACCTTTCTCCCGACGGCAAAACTGTCGCCACATTCGAAGCACGCGAAGCGGATCACACGGATATGCTCGTCTTGTATTCTCTTTTGGATGGAAAAAAATCTTCCTTCGAATTTGCTCCCCGCGCCCTCCCCAGCCTGGCGTTCATGCCCTCCGGTAAGGCGATCCTCTATGCGGTGCGGGAAAAGGGTGTCGACAATCTGTGGGTGCAGCCACTGGATGGATCGGCGCGCCGTCAGCTCACGCACTTCACTTCGGAAAAAATCGGCGGGTATGGATATTCGAAGGACGGCACGCGGCTCGCGGTTGGACGGGGCCACGCCGATTCCGACGCCGTCCTGCTCCGCAATATTCCCCGCTAATAATTAAGCTGACTTTCGAATCGCGCAGCGCAAAAATACTTTCAAAACGCTTTACTGAATCGTTCCGCTGGGAGCAGTTGGCGTGGCCGGCGTGTTGGCGCGGGCGAAATAGCCGCGGCGTGCGCGCACCTGGTAGCCCTTATGATCGGGCACCTCGATGCGGATTTTATGGTAGCGGCCATCCATAACGTAGTTCGTCGGAAGGTAGGCGATGGAATACTGGTTGCGCAGTTCGTCGCCGATGTCTTGGAACGATTGGTCCAGATCGTCAACGTGATATGGAAAAAACGCCCGGCCGCCGGTTTCCTCGGCCAGGTCCTGGAGAATCTTGTCACCGTCCGTCAGGTGATACTTGCGGTCGGCCGCCTTGCTCGGATCGGTCTGCGAGAGGGAAACCCACTGCGTGCTGGTGCTGATGCTGTAAATGACCACGCTGGTGCGTTGCGCCATTTCGATGGCGTCCGTGCGCGTGTGCGTCGATAAGTTGTCCTCGCCATCGCTGATCAGAATCATCACGCGGCGCACCACGTCCGGTTGATCGCCCGGTGGGCGCGGCGGATGGCTCAGCTCCTTCACGCACGCTTCGTAAATCGCGTCGTAAATCGCCGTGCCCCCGCCCGCGCGCGTCTTGGTGATCTGGTCGCGCAATGCTCCCGCATCGCCGGTGAAGGCCTGCACGATTTGCGGCTCGTCGTCGAAAGTCATCACAAATGCTTCATCTTTATTGCGGCGCAGCACGCTAAACAGAAAATTGATCGAAGCGTCCTGCTCGAACTTGATGCGGTCGCGGATGCTGTTGGAGGTATCCAACAGCATGCCGATGCGCAGCGGCAAATCGGACTGCTTGCTGAAGTAACGGATTTCCTGCGGGAACTTGTCGTCCCAGATTTTGAAGTCGCTCCTTTCGAGTTCGGGGACAAGTTTGTTGCGGCGGTTCAGAACGGTGAAGAGCACATCGACGAGGTTGACAACCGACTTGATCGTTTGATCGCTTTGCTGCGCAGGGTCTTGCTTCGGCGCGGCGACCTGCGCCGGCGCGGGCGCCTGGGGCTTCGCCTCCGGCGAGGATGCTTGGGGCTTGTCAGACGAAGACTGCTGCGCGCGGTCGGTCAGTGGAAGTAGCAGCAGCGCCAGCGCCAAAAAGATGGAAGTAATGATCCGTCGCATGTGCATCGATTATAGGTATCCCGCCAGCGCAGCGTCAATTCGGCTCTGCGATTCCCCCGCGGCATTGCAAAGTTTCTTCAAGTAATCGCGCAATTCTGCCGGCAACTCCGCGCGAACTTCGATCCATGCGCCGGTCCGCGGCTGCGCGAATCCCAGCTTTGCGGCATGCAGAAAATTTCGCCCGAGAGCAGGTAAATCGAGCTTGCCTATCCGCAACTCCCGCGCCGCGCCGTACAGCGTATCGCCCACTACCGGATGTTTCAGCGCCGCGAAGTGCACTCGAATCTGATGCGTTCGCCCGGTATGGAGTTGGACTTCCACCAGTGTCGTGCTGTCGATTTTGGCGAGCGCTTTCCAATCCGTGCGCGCCTCGCGCGGATTCGCGATCCCCGCTCCGTGCCAGGACTTGCGCTGCGTCGCCATGCGCGTGCGATGAATCGGGTCGCGCCCGATCGCCAATTCGATGCGGCCGCTTTCCCCTGCGAGAACACCTTGCACCAGCGCGAGATATGTTTTTTTGATGGCGCGCTGGCGAAACGCTTCGCCAAGTTTGGCATGCGCCGCGTCGTTCTTCGCCACCAGGATCACGCCCGACGTTTCCTTGTCTAGCCGATGTACGATTCCCGGCCGCAGCGGATCGCCACCCGTTGAAAGCGCCTGCCCGCGCCCCAGAAGCGCGTTGACTAGCGTCCCCGAAACGTTTCCCGCGCCGGCGTGAACGGTCATTCCGGCGCTCTTATTGATGGCGATAACGTCGTCGTCTTCGTAAAGCACATCCAGCGGAATCGATTCCGCTTCGGCGCGGGTCCCCGGCCGGGAATATGCCCACAAGGTGATGAGTTCCCCGCCGCGAAGTTTCTGCGAAGATTTCTCCGCCTTGCCGTTGACAAGGACATGGCCGCCGTCGATAAGTTCTTGCACCCGCGAACGCGAGAGTTCAGGGCGATGCGCAGCCACGAACCGGTCCAACCGCGTCCCGGCGTCCGTATCTAGCGCCAGAAGCTCATGAATCTCAGGTTGGGCCCCAGCCAGCACAGGCCGATTGTAGCAGGCTGTGATGAGAGGCACGTCCTGTAAGGGAATGCCAACGCTACTGCTTTGCTGGAACGACGAGAGGACCTGTGTAGTACCCCTGGCGAGTCCTAATAGTGACACCTTCGCGTGTGGTATGGACTTCTACCTTGTGATAGCTGGCGTTGCGGTTGTTGACGTGAGGCACGTAGGCCAGGGTGTACTCGTGGCGGGCCTGCTCAGTTATTCGCGAATAGAGCCTTTCCATGGCGGCGCTTTGGACGGCGTAATAGATGTCGCCACCGGAATCGTTCGCATAATTGACCAGGCGGGAGAACTTTCGTTTTAAGGAATGCCCAACTGCCAGGCTGTATACAGATATGTTGTCCTGGAGGAGAACCTCGAGAGTGTCGGCGTACGTATGGTGGTTGAATTGGGGCTCGTTGAGACCATCGGAGATCAGAAGGATGATCTTGCGCCGACTGGCCCCGCGATCATGAAGCAATTCAGCGGCAGAATGGACGGCATCGTCGAGAGCTTTGGTTGGGCGGGAACCAAGATTAGTCGGCGCGGCCAGGGGAGGTTCGCCCACTCCGAGTTGGTGACTCGATGGAGGAGTGACAAAGGGGACGGGGCCGGACGTCGAGGGGCCGCTGTGATCTTGAGCATCCTTTAGATCCGCCCACAGCTTGTTGAAGTCGCTGCTAAACCCATTGCCTGGATAGAACGAGAGGTCAAAGCGGCAGATGATGGCCTCGTCGTCGGGACTAATTCCGCCAGTGATGGCGCGTAAAGTGGGAGCCATCTGGGCGGCGTCCTGCGATTTCAAATCGTCGTCGATCAGGACGACAAGCGATAGCGGAAAAGCCTCGGCAGTGAAAACGTCAATGGATTGCTCAACGTTATCGTCGAAAATGCGAAAGTCGTTTTTCTGAAGATCGGGAACGAGATTGCCGTGACGATCTTTGACCGTCACCGGGACGACGACAAGCTCGGAATTGACGTTGATTTTAGTTCTGGCTTCGCTTTGCTGAGCGGAGGGTTGCGTTTGGGAGCGTGGAGCTTCCTGAGTAGTCGATTGCTTGGCTTGAACGAGTACAGAGCCAGCACCTAATATCGCGGCAACCAGCCCTCTCCTCGAAAGAATGACTTTCATGGATCAAATCCCACTGGATACTCTGACGCCAGCGCGTGGCGAAGAGTG
Source organism: Acidobacteriota bacterium (assembly GCA_003225315.1). Taxonomy (GTDB): domain Bacteria; phylum Acidobacteriota; class Terriglobia; order Acidiferrales; family UBA7541; genus Acidiferrum. The sequence goes on along the minus strand of QHZD01000019.1, from coordinate 90,864 downwards.
GCCAACCCCCGTAGTCCGGGTTTGATTTCTCCGCGGCCGATGCTGGGATGCGTGGCGGTGGCGCCAAACGTGGCGCAAGCGCCTCCCGGATCCGGCGATTCCGGGCGCTACGGAGGAAATATGGACTTCAACGAGATCGTGGAAGGCGCAACAGTATATTTGCCGGTGAGCGTGCCTGGCGCGCTGCTCTACGTGGGCGATGGGCACGCGCTACAGGGCGACGGAGAGCTCAACGGCAACGCTCTCGAAACGTCGATGGACGTGGAGTTCACCGTGGATGTAATTCCGGGGAAACGAGTCCCGGGGCCGCGCGTGGAGTCCGCAACGCACCTGATAGCCATGGGGCTCGCTGGATCGCTGGATGATGCATTCCGCGGAGCGACAGCGAACATGGCGCAATGGCTAACGGAAGAATATAAGTTAACGCTTTCCAAGGTCGGGCAGGTGCTGGGCACGTCTGCGGAATACAAAGTGAGCGAAGTTGCCGACCGCAACGCGGGGATGGTGCTCAAGATCAACAAGGAACGGTTAAAGCTGCTGGCAAGCGCCGAGAAGTAAGAGGGTGTTTTTGCTTCCCGCAATCCGCGGTAACGCTTTTCAAGGCCAATGGAGCCGCGCGCTTGGAACTGGGCCAAGGCGCGGCTCCCGAGCTAACGTGAACGTCCGTTATAGCAGTACGGTAAGAGTCGCCGTCCGCGTCGTACCGTTGTACGTAGCAGAGATATTGGCGGAAGTCGAAATGAGAACGATGGATGTGTTCACCGTAAACGTCGCGCTGGTGGCGCCTGCCGGAATGAACACGCTGGACGGCACGCTGGCCGTGCCGCTGTTGCTGGAAAGGATGACCGTCACGCCACCTGCCGGAACCGGCTCGCTTAGTGTGACTCTGCCCGTGGAAGATTGCACGCCGCCGATGACCGTGCTGGGATTCAAGGTCAGCGAGGACAGCGTCGGTGGCGGAGGAGGCGCGGGGTTCACGGTGAGCGAGGCTGTTTTGGTCACGCCTGCAAAGGTCGCCGAAATAGTGACTGTGGTCGACGCGCTAACGGCGCTAGTCCTAACGGTGAACGTCGCGCTGGTGGCTCCGTCCGCAACCGTTACGCTGGAAGGCACCGTAGCCACTGAGGTGTCGCTGCTGGAAAGCGCGACTTGCGCTCCGCCTGATGGAGCCGGTCCGCTCAGCGTTACCGTTCCGGTGGAGGAATTTCCGCCAGTCACACTCGTTGGACTTAATGTCAGCGAAGTGAGAGTGGGTGTCGGCGGAGCCGTCGGGTTCACGGTAAGCGAAGCCGTTTTGGTTACGCCGGCGTAGGACGCCGAGATGGTGACCGTGGTCGACGCGGAGACGGCGCTGGTGCTGACCGTAAACGTCGCGCTGGTGGCTCCGGCCGCAACTGTTACGCTGGACGGCACCGTAGCTACCGATGTGTCGTTGCTGGAGAGCGCAACTTGTGCTCCGCCTGAAGGCGCTGGCCCGCTCAGCGTTACCGTGCCCGTGGAAGAATCTCCGCCAGTGACGGTCGTAGGATTCAGCGATAGCGTGGAAAGTGTAACGGATGGTGAAGAGGTTGGAGACAGCTCGAAGAGCAAGACAGCCGGATTTGGATCGTTCAGCGAGACGGCCACGAACGTCGAGGCGGAGATCATATAAATGACGGCGTTGCCTCCCGTTCCGGAAGAAACCGTCATGGTTCCCCGCCCGTTTGTCGGCGAGGAGGCTACGGAGTACGCGGCTTGGAACGCCGCGCCCGAGACCGGTCCAGCGGAAGCGCCGATGTCCTCTGTGCCGGTCATGTTGCCCGTGGGACTGGCGCCGTCCGCCGTGAACTCACCGGAGAAAACTTGAACGCCAAACGACGCAGGCGTAGCCGCCACGCCCGCATAATTTCCGTTCAGCGTGCTATTCGTGAACGACGCGGACGCCTGCGGTTCACCGAAGCCGGACACAATGGAACTGTCCGTAGCAAAGAGGAATGCTTGATTCGGACTCACCAAATAAGCGACTGCGCCATTCGCGACCGCGATGGATGCCCGGCCATTACTCGCCACGCTGTAAGTCCCCGTCAGGCCGCTGATGGAATTGGAGACCCCGCCACAGTTTTCGTCGAAGGTGGCGTTGAGAGCGCCGTTACCGTCGGCAGTAAGCAAACCTGCCAGCGCGTCAGAGGAGCGGCCGGATCCATTGCCGCAAAAAGTGAATCCGGTCATGTAAATCACCATGCCGCCATTCAGCGAGGCATTGGAGAAACCTCCCGCAGGGCTTTGTTGCCGCAGCACAACGCCATTCAGCAAGGGGGTGGAAGCCGAGACCGGGTCACTCCCCATCGCAAAGAGCTTTCCTGCGTTTACAACATAAAATGCATAATTCAAACTGAATGGCGATCCACCGAGCGAGAAAGCAAAGTTGATTGTGCCGCGCCCCGTGGCGGTATCGGACACGGTGTAATTTGCCGACGAAAATGTCATCGAAGAAGTCGTGCCATAAGCGTTGATGTCTGCGGCTTCGTTGGTCAAAGCGCCCGCACCGTTCGAAGTAAACCGGCCGGCAATGGCCGCGCGATTGTTTGAGTCGTCGAACCCATCCGCACCAAACGCGTAGTCACCCGAAATGGCTGCGGCGCTATACCCGGAAGTGTCCGACTTTTCGATTTTTCCCGATCCAATCGTTCCCGCTCCGCCCGAAGCGTCGAACTCAATGAACTCGGCGTTACCGTTGGCGGTCATGGCAAAGGCGAATTTTGCGCCGCCAGGAATATTCAAGGTCATCACGCCGCGATTATCGGCACCAATCGAGTAGGTGCCGGTGAACGCTTGCGCGGTCAGCACGGCTCCGGGGGCGACACCGTTGGCGTCCAGTTCGCCGCTGGCAATATTGCCGGAACCGTCCGCTGTGAATCTCCCAACAGTTGCAAAAACGGACGAGCCACCGTTATTCCCGGTGAATCCGCTGAACGTAAAAGCGTAATTGCCATTCAACTCAGCATTGTTCACGCCGGAATTGGTTTGGGCCTGAACGTTCGAACAAAAAAGCAAAGCGAGACACAGCAGGAGCACAGCATTCAGCTTGCGCATCTTTCCTCCGTAGGATGGCTGGGCGATGGATTCTGTCGCTTTCAGAACAAACTACTCATGACTGAAGCGCGCGGGGCGAGCGCGCCATGCTTCAAATCAGAGTCATGGAAACGGCAAGGACGAGGAGCACCTGGAATTCACGCTAAAAGTGCTGCGCCTTCCAAACGTTTGGGCTTAGAGTGCGATTACGTTCTTCTTCGCACGCCCTGAGCTTGATCATCCACCCTTTCTTACACTCGGCTAGCTTCGAGGCAGTTTGCAGCCACTCTAGGTATGCACCACCAGAAACGCGAAGGCAATCGGGTGGATGCTGCAAAAGAAGATGGGAGACACCTGAATGGCGCGTAACTGGCCAGCGCAGCAATAAGTTAGAGCCAATCAGTTTTTGGCGCGGAAGGTACTGAAAGCGGAAGCGGAAATAAGGAACTGGCCTTCGGCTGGCTCAACCGGTTCCAGTTTCACATTGCGGTCCTGCTCGCTTCGTTCATAGACCTGGACCCGCAAGTAATAAACCTTGCCTCCTTCGGCCTTAATAGTAGTGGCCGAACCAATGCGCTTGGAGGTTTCCTTGAAGGTGCCCGATTGCCAATTGGTGCAGACTTGATGATCGCCGGGATCCACGGAAAAGAAAAAATAAGACTTGCCTTTGTTGGCTCCGACCCACGCGCCATCGAGCCCCACTCTCATTGTGGGACCACGCTCAATATCCTCGAAGACGTAGACGAGGGCCTTGCCACTATCCGTGGGTGCCACAGGATGCTGCTTCTTGTTCGTCTTTACGTCGAAATACGCCTCGCTGGGGCCGCAGCCGCCACGGGTAGACGCCGTTGGTGGCGGGTCTTGCGCCAGGACCGGAACGGCGAAAACCGCCAGGACAATGGCGGCGAGAATAGTTCTCATCATAATTTTATGACGTTGTTTAGGACAAAATGGTTTCCAGCGATGGTGTTCCAACAGCCTAGGTGAGGCTGCCGGTGGAGGCGAGCTTGGCGTACCAGTGGCCGGAATCCTTGATGGTGCGTTTTTGTGTGCGGAAATCGACGTAGGTGAGGCCGAATCGCTGGGCGTAGCCTTCGGCCCATTCAAAATTATCGAGCAGGCTCCAGTGATGGTAGGCACGGACGTTGGCGCCATGAAGCAGGGCTCTGCCAAGGCCGTGGAGGTAACCGCGCATGAACTGGACACGGCGTTCGTCGGGGATGCGGCCGTGCTCGTCGGGGCAATCGAGATAGGAGCAGCCGTTCTCGGTGATTTCGAGAGGGGTGGTTTTGTATTCGTGAGCGATGCGCATCAGGAGATCGTGGAAGCCGTCCGGCCAGATTTCCCATGCGAAATCGGTGAGCGGGCCGTCATGGGCGTCGAAATTGTGCACGCCGGTGGCGTCTTCGCCGGCACCGGGAGGAATGGCGGAGACGAGCTGGCGGCGATAGTAGTTGATGCCGAGAAAATCGAGTGGGGCGCGGCAAAGTTCCATGTCGCCGGATTTGACGCCCATGAGGTCGAGCGGATTATCACCGGGGAAAGCCTTCGGATATTCGCCATGGAGAGCTGGGTGGACGAACCAGACGTTGCCGAGCGCGTGGGCGCGATCGGCGGCCTGGCGATCGGCATCGCTGGAGGTGGCGGGCTGGCAGTGGGCCATGCTGAAGGCGGTGCCAACTTGAAGTTTAGAGTTGATGGCTTTGATCGCGCGGAAGGCCTGGCCCTGCGCGATGTTGACAACGTGGGTGGCACGCATGCACTCGGCAAAATTCTTGCGCGAGGGAGCATGGATGCCCCAGGCGTAACCGAGAAACGTGAAGACCCAAGGCTCGTTGAAAATGCACCAGTGCGAGATGCGGTCGCCCAGGGCGCGCACGGTGATGTCAACGTAATCGGTGAAGCGCGCGACGAGATCGCGATTGGGCCAGCCGCCGCGTTCTTCCAGTTTTTGCGGGAGATCCCAATGGTAGAGCGTGCAGAGCGGGCGGATTTTTGCTTCGAGAAGCGCGTCGGCGAGGCGCTTGTAATAATCGAGGCCCTCGGAATTGGGATCGCCGGAACCGGTGGCCTGGATGCGGGGCCAGGAAATGGAGAAGCGGTAGCTGCTGAGGTTTAGGGCTTTGAGGAGAGCGACGTCTTCTTTATAGCGATGGTAGGAATCGCAGGCAACGTCGCCGGTGGCGGCGCCCTTCACTTTGCCTGGAGTGTGGGAGAAGCGGTCCCAAATAGATTCGCCTTTGCCGTCTTCGGCCCAGGCGCCCTCGATTTGATAGGAGGCGGTAGCAGCACCCCAAATAAACTCCTCGGGAAATTGGAGCGGCGCGAACTTCGATTGAGGTTCGAGCAATTCGCCAATTAGGCGATGGCCGGGAGGCAAGATAGAAAAAGAGGCAGCGGCGCCAAGGGCGGTGGAGAGAAATTCACGGCGATTGAAACTGTTCCATCGGCTCACAGACTTTCTCCTCGACTGCGGCAGTCACGAACTTGAATGGGGTGCATCGGACCGGCGGCCAAATAATACGTCAAGAAGGATAAGGATGGCGCCAATCGTGATAGCGGAATCCGCAACGTTGAAGGCCGGCCAAGGATTGAAAATTCGCCAGGGAAGGAAATGAAGATAGACCTCGATGAAATCGGTGACGGCGCCGTGGAGGATGCGGTCGGTGACGTTGCCAGTGGCACCGCCCAGGAGAACGGCCAGGCCTGCCGCGTGAAGGGAGCTGGTATCGCGGCCAGCGACGAGCAGCCAAGTGATGACTGCAATGATGATGAGGGAGCCGCAAATGAGAAATACGCGCAGGGCGGGAGAGGAGAGACCTGCGAGAAAACTGAAGGCGATGCCGGGATTGCGCGAGTCAACGAGATAGAAAAAGTTTTGAATGACAGGGTGCGGGAAGCGGTCAGCGGGGCGGGACTCGATCCAGGCTTTTGTGGCGCGGTCGAGGAAGACGACGGCGAGAGTGAGCCAGAGGAAGCGAAGGCGCAAAGGAAGGGTCATGAGGTTAAGGAATTAAAGGAGGTTAAGGAGGTACAGGAGACAGCGGGGGAGAACATTTTAGGTCGCCGCCACATTTACCGACCCATCTCTCTCGATTTCGGCGAGGGCTTCGGAGCAGCGCTCGCAGACCTTTGGGTATCGCAGGTTCTCGCCGACATGAGTTGAGTAGTTCCAGCAGCGCTCACATTTGGCGCCCTCGGCGCGGTCGATCTTGATCGTCAGGACCGGCAATGATTCGGCCGGAACGGATGCGGGAATCGCCGATGAATGGACTTCAACCTGGGAAACGATGAAGAGAGCGGGAAGAACGGAACGTTTTTCTTCGAGGAGCTTTTGAAGAGCAGAGCCGTGCGGATCGGCATGGAGCAAGACTTTGGCCTCGAGGTTGCCACCGATGGCTTTTGCGGCGCGCGCTTGCTCGAGGGCGAGGAGCACAGCAGAGCGAACTTGCGCGAGACGCTCCCACTTTTCGGCGGCGTCTTTAGCGATTCCGCCAGCAACCGCTGCGGCTTCCGGGAAGAGCGACATGTGCACGCTTTCCGGTTCGCTCTGTGACTTGGGGAAATACTTCCAGACTTCCTCCGAGGTGAAAACCAGAATTGGCGCGGCGAGGCGGATGAGGGCACTGGAGATTTTCCAGACGGCATTTTGCGCGGAGCGGCGCGATTTATTTCTGGGCGCTTTGGTGTAGAGCCGGTCTTTCAGCACATCGAAATAGAATGCGCTGAGATCCACGACGCAGTAGTCGTGGATGGCGTGATAGACGCGGTGAAATTCGTAATTGGCGTACCACTCGCGGCATTTCTTGACGAGCTCGGCGGTGTGGTCGAGCATCCAGCGGTCAAATTCCTCGAGTTGATCGTTCGAAAGCGCGTCGCGCGAGGGATTGAAATCGCCGAGGTTGCCGAGGGCGAAACGGAAGGTGTTGCGAATCTTGCGATAGGCTTCGCTGAGCTGGGTCATCACGCGCTCGCTCATTTTTACGTCGGCCTGGTATTCGACGGAACCGACCCAAAGGCGAAGCAAATCCGCGCCCCATTTTTCGCAAATCTCGATGGGGTAGAGGGCGTTGCCGAGAGACTTGGACATCGGACGGCCCCGTTCGTCGAGCGTCCAACCGTGCGTGACGACGCCGCGATAGGGCGCAGCGTCGCGCACGCCGGTGGCCACCAGCAGCGAACTATGGAACCAGCCGCGATATTGGTCGGGGCCTTCGAGATAAACGTCGGCGGGCCACTCGGCACCTTTCAATACAGACAGATTCGAAGAGCCGGAATCGAACCAGACGTCGAGAATGTCATTTTCCTTGCGCCATTTTGTGGAGCCACAGGAACACTTTGTCCCCGCGGGGAGCAATTCTTCCGGCGTGTGCTGGTACCAGGCGTCGGCGCCTTCCTTTTCAAACCATTTGACGACATTGCGCAGAGCTTTGAAATCTTCGAGGCGCGCGCCACAACCTTCACAATAAAAAACGATGATAGGCACGCCCCAGAAGCGCTGGCGGGAGACGCACCAATCCGGGCGCTTCTCAATCATTTCGTACATGCGGTCTTCGCCCCAGGCGGGAATCCATTTCACGTGATGAATTTCTTCGAGCGCTTCCTGGCGCAGTGTTTTTTCTTTTCCGTGAGCAGCCTGGTCCATCTTAATAAACCACTGCTCCGTGGCGCGGAAAATTACCGGATTGTGGCAACGCCAGCAGTGCGGATAGCTGTGCTTGTATTCGTGGTTGCCAAGAAGAGCGCCGCGATCAGCGAGCAACTTCACGACAATGGGATTCGCGGAGAAAACATCCTTGCCTTTGTATTCGGGCAAGCCTTCGAGGTAGACGCCCTTGTCGTCGAGCGGCGCGTAGATTTCCAGCCCATATTTTTGGCCGGAATAAAAGTCGTCGGCGCCGTGGCCGGGAGCCGTGTGGACGATGCCACTGCCCTGATCGAGCGTGACGTAATCGGCAAGAATGCCGGGCACCTGAATGGGGAGAAAGGGGTGCTGAAATTTCATGCCGTCGAAATCGCGGCCCTTGAACGTGGCGCGCACTTTGGCTTCCTTGATGCCGCACTCGGCTTGCAGCGCGGCGACGCGATCGGCAGCGAGAAGCAGCGTGCCTTTTTCGGTTTCTACGACGGCGTATTCAAAGTCGGGATGAAAGGCGAGCGCGCGATTGTGCGGAATGGTCCATGGGGTGGTGGTCCAGATAACGGCGCTGACATCAGGCCCAATTTTCGGGGCTTCGCCTCTGCCGCCAACGACAGCTGCGAACTTCACCCAGATTGAAGGGCTAGCGTGGTCTTCGTATTCGACTTCGGCTTCGGCGAGAGCGGTGCTATCAAAGAGGCACCAGTACACGGGCTTGCGGCCGCGGTAGACGTAACCTTTTTCCATGAAATCGAGAAAGGCGGCTGCGATGGTGGCTTCATACTCATGGCTCATCGTCAGGTAGGGATCATTCCAGCGGCCGAAAATGCCGAGGCGCTTGAAATCTTTTTTGTGCTGTTCGACATAACGGAGAGCGAACTGGCGGCAGAGCTTGCGGAATTCCGCGGGCGGAACTTTTCCCTTTCCACCCAGCTCTTTTTCCACCTGGGTTTCAATTGGCAGGCCATGGCAATCCCAGCCTGGCACGTAGGGTGCGTAATTCCCGGCCATGCTGTTAGTCTTGACGACAATATCCTTGAGGATTTTGTTCAGACCAGTGCCGAGATGAATTTCGCCCGTGGGGTATGGCGGGCCGTCGTGCAGAACAAAGAGCGGCTTGCCTTTGCGCGCCTCCAGAATGCGTTGATAGATGTTTCCACCATGCCAGGCTTCGAGCTGCTTGGGCTCGTTCTGCGGCAGGCTGGCCTTCATCGGAAAATCCGTTTTCGGCAGGTTCAGCGTTTTCTTGAGTTCGAGTGGTTCGGCCATAATTGGAGCGCTTGTAAATCCCTTCTATGCCGTCCGTTTGTACAGGTATACGGCGGGAAACATCGGGAAGCAGCGTAATCAGCTATGTTACAATGAATGGCAATCGGTGTCAGCCGCATGGGGCGCGCAACCTTTACCCGCCAGCGCGAATCATATGGTCAGGTACACCGAATATGGGGAACGTGCGTCTAAACTGACGAGGTAAACGGTGCCGGGCAAATTTATCAATCTGCTGCCGCCTCAAATTACAAAACCCAAGGTGTCTACCGCGGGCCGCGCGCCTGCTGTTCCGGTCCCATCTTCGGCGGTGCCGAAGTTCACGAAACCCGATCTTCTGATCCCGGATAATTTCTGGTCGAACCTGAAGCAGTTCCTTACGGAACGCCCGGTGAAGGTGCGCGAGCGCAAAGATGCGCCCTTTACACAGACGAATTTCGGCTCGGGACTGGCGGGCAACCTTGCTGAATTTTTGCGTCCTGGCCCGGCATCCAGAGGGCGAGTAAACAGCAGGTTGGCAGTAGCCTGGGGCGCGAATTTCGGCGGATTCGGTGACCGGCTCAGGGACTTCTTCTCGCCTCCAAAGCAGGCGCCGCTGCCGCCTGGAATTCGGCCGGTGAAAGTGAAAGACATCTGGTCCAAGGATGAAAACTTTGGCACGAGCCAGATACTTGCTGTCGTCCTGCACATCGGGGTGATCGGGTTGCTGGTGATTCCGCTTTTCACGAATGTGCTGCCCGCTTCGACGGAGGCAAAGAACAAAGTTACTGTCACGCCGCTGGACATTTCGCCGTACATAGCGAAGCTGCCCGCGGGAAATGACAAGGCCGGCGGCGGTGGCGGAGCAAACAACCACACGCTGACTCCGACGTCGAAGGGCAAACTGCCCAAGTTTTCGTACACACAATTCACGCCACCTCAGGCGAAGATTCAGAATTTGAATCCCAAGCTGGCGATGGATCCTTCGCTGCTTGGTCCACCGGACCTGAAGATCCAGAGCCCTAACATGGCGAACTTCGGTGATCCGCTGGCGAAAAATGTCACGGATTCGCTGGGGAATGGTAATGGCACTGGTATCGGCAGCGGTTCCGGCGGAGGCCTTGGCCCCGGCGAAGGTGGCGGCACAGGCGGCGGAGTTTTCCGCGCAGGCTTGAACGGCGTGGGCTCGCCGATGTGCATCTACTGCCCGCAGCCGGAGTACTCTGACGAAGCTCGGAAAGCCAAGTATCAAGGGACCGTGCTGCTCGACGTAACGGTCACTGCCGATGGGCGCGTAATCAGCCCGGTGGTTATTAAGGGCCCCGGACTCGGCTTGGAAGAAAAGGCTCTCTCACAAGTAAAGAATTGGAAGATGCGGCCGGCCGTGGGCCCCAGCGGCAAACCGGTCAATTGCCGCGTGCAGATTGAAGTTACTTTCCACCTCTACTAGCCAACATTTACAGCAAAAATGCTTGATCTGCCAGGAGCGATACCCACCGGTGTGTGTCGTCTTGTGTCCACTCAACAAGGCCAGGCAAGATTCTCCGCTGACAATTCCTGCACAACGCATTAGTTGAGATTCTTCAGCGAACCTCCGGTTCGCTTCAGGATGACAATGTGTTCGCTTTGGGGATTACGGGGATCGAGACCATCATGAAAAATCGAGCCAAGCTCGGTTTGCGGGCAAACAATCGCAGGCGCCAGGCTTCTCATCAAGCGTTCGCTGCCCGCTTCGTCGAGGAGTGCGGCCAAATTTGAGGCGGGCACGGAGGACTGCCCGTGCGCGATTCCTTCGTGCGTTTCTTGCTTTCCTCAGCGAGTTCAAGAGATTCCCTGATTCAACGTATCCGTGAAAACTTTCGCGATGCCCTGACTCCAGGCAAATGGAAGATGAGTTCAGCGAATGGAGCACCGCTGCATCTTTTGCGGCTTGGCGACCCGGCATATTCGAGCCACGCACGGGACGTATCTTTTCTAACGCATGCGGCAATCATCATGGCACTTGCGCTAGTCGCCGCTCATCCGTTTAGGCCAGAGAATCCCCCGGAAAATGGCGCTATGAAAGTCCTGAGAGGCCTTACGATTCCGCCGCGCTTGTTTGTACCGACCACGGGCCGCGCTCCTGATCCGGGAAGCGGCAGCGGAGGGGGCCGCCTGCCAATTCCAACGACGGCTGGAGATTTCGCGGCGCTTGCCTCCATTCAGATCGTCCGGCCATCGATCCCACCGAAACAGGAAGAACACATGCCAGTGCCGCCGACGATATTCGATCCAACGGCAGCGCCAGCGCTGACTCCGATTAGCAAAATCGGCCTGCCGTGGATGAAAGACGATACAAACTCGCCAGGACCGGGCGATTCCAACACGATTGGCAGCGACGGCAATACCATGGGTGATGGTCGGCGAGATGGGCCGGGCGGGCTGGGTGAGTCGGAGTCGAGATACCGGAACGGCGTTACGTTACCGAAATGCGCGTATTGCCCCGACCCGCAATACACAGACGAAGCGCGCGAAGCCAAACTACAAGGAAGGGTGATCCTGCGCGTTCTGGTCGGGGCGGACGGGCGCGCGTCGCAAATTCGAATCGTGCAGGGAATAGGGCTGGGACTGGATGAGCGCGCGGCGCAGGCCATTCGCGGCTGGAAATTTGTTCCGGCGCATGATGACGCGCGCCGAGCCGTGCCGGCGTGGGTCACGGTCGAAGCGGTCTTCCGCCTCTTCTAGACAGTTCTTCTACGACGGAGTAGCATTTTTTAGCGTGCCGTACGACTTCGCCGAAAACGAATACGAACTTGACCCGCAAGCTTCCTCCGCCCGCGGTGGCGGCCCGCCTCGCAAATTGACGGGGGCTGGAGTCTTGGATCCGCCGTTTCCGCCCAAAAGGCCGCCTGGACCCATTCCCACAGTGCCTTCTTCCATGATGTTCCGAATCTTGGCGGGAGCAGTGCTTGCCGGCCTTGCCACGGCACTTTTCTTCTTGCTCTTTGCAATTCGCTGAACAGTTCATGAGCGCCGCGAAAACCCAATCATCAATTTTCCAGCGAGGAGGGCCAGTATGCTTGAAACGAGGCGCGTGTTTGTCCTGGCGATGGCCGGAGCGGCCGGCTTTCTAGCAGCGGAGGAGTTACTCGCTCAATATCCGCCAACTCCGCCTCCGCCGCCGCAGCCGGCGGAGACACCAAACCCGGCGGAGATGCGCTCGAATCCGCGAGCCGCCGCTGCCGCACGACGCGCGCGCATGCAGCAAAACGAGAAGGAATTCCGCGAAGGGGTCGAGCGGCTTTACGAATTGACAAGCCAATTGCGCGAGGAAGTCCAGAAAACCACGACGACCGAAGTGCTCTCCGTCCACATGGTCAAGAAAACCGAGGAAATAGAAAAGCTCGCCAAGCTCCTTAAGAACAAGGCCAAGGGCGGATAGGCAGTTTGCAGTTCGAGTGAGGACCGTTGGTTTATCGGTTCAGGATACGGCGCGGGAAGTTCTGCCTTTTGGTTTTGCAATTCTGTTACGATTTTGACATGAGAAAAACAGCTGTTTTCAGTATGAGTGTGGCGCTGTGCGCACTTGTTTTTGTGAGTGGTGCGCAGGCGCAAAGCGATACTGGCGCGGTCGAATTCGTCGCGCGCATCACGCCGACAGCGGCGCGGCCGGAACCCGTGCGCCAATTCACGTTTTACATCCTCACCAAGAGCTACGCGGACATCGTGAAGGAAGTGGAAGAGAAAGACCCGGCACCGCAGCGAGATCAGTTCATTGACGGGCTTAAGGTTTCTCCGGAGCTGCGGACATGGCTGAAGGCTCATGACACGCTGGACCTCACGCAACTGGACCTCGACAAACTGCTTGCACCGGACGATATCCTCAACACTCCGGAATTCCTGCTGGCGTATCAGCGGACGAACAGCGGCGGCGTGACAATGGGTTTCCCCCAACCAAAATTCTCTGAGGTCGACCAGACAGAACATCCCGAGAAATACAAAAAATTAAGAGAAGACTACTTTACGGCCCTCAGGAAATTCATTCGGAAGCGGCCTGAGACCATTTCGGGCGTCGAGATGGAACTAGACGCCGTCAATCCGCAAAAAAAGTGGCAGATGCTCCAGAACGACCGCCGCAAGCGTATTCAACGTGTCGCACCGGATTTGGCGCAAATCAAATTTCTTGCAGCCAAGGCGGACACGGATCTCGAAGGGCGCGCCGCAGTCTCAGGGCTTGCGCCGGGAGACTATTGGGTCAGCACGCTCAACCTGGATGCAGACGCCGGAGATATGCGGGTGCGCTGGGACGTACCCGTAAGAATTGAACGCGGCAAGACCGTCCGCATCGAACTGTCAAACCTAAACTCCATCGACGCGCACGGCTCTACTCCCTAGCGCCATTCGAGCGCCACGATGGGGACGCCCCTCCACTGGATTGCGTTCAACCTCTTCATCGCCATTGCGATCGCGCTGGACCTGCGTGTATTCCACCGGCGACCGCACAAGATCGAGATTCGCGAGGCGGCGCTTGCGAGTTTTGGCTGGATCGCGGTCTCCGTCCTCTTTGGATTCGGAGTGCTCTATTTTTATGGCGAGCAACTGGCACTGGAATTTTTCACGGGCTATCTGATCGAAAAGGCTCTCAGCGTCGACAACCTGTTCCTTTTCCTGGTGATTTTCCGCGCGTTTGCCGTGGATGAACGGCTGCAGCACCGCCTTCTGGAATGGGGCGTTGTGGGGGCATTGCTCATGCGAGGAGTGATGATCGCGCTGGGCACGGAGCTAATCCAACATTTTTCCTGGGTGTTGTATGTGCTGGGAGCGTTCCTCGTCTACGCCGGTGCGCGCATGCTCTTCTTTCACAAGGGAGATATTCATCCGGAGCAAAGCAGGATCGTGCGCTTCGCGAGCCGGCATCTCCGAATAAGCCACGAGTATCATGGTGATCGTTTCTTCGTTCGCAATGCGGGCCGGTTGTTTGCGACTCCATTGTTTCTGGTTTTGCTTGTGGTGGAGATTACGGACGTCACGCTGGCCGTGGACTCCATCCCCGCGGTGTTCGGCATTACTCGCGATCCTTTCATTGTGTACACATCGAATGTGCTCGCGATTTTGGGGCTTCGGGCGCTGTACTTTCTGTTGGCGGGAGTCATCGACCGTTTGCGCTTCTTGGATGAGGGATTGGCGGTCGTCCTGGTTTTTATCGGGGGAAAAATGATCGGCGAACAGTGGGTGCACATTCCCGAGACCGTATCTCTTGGCGTTGTGGGGGGAGTACTGCTGATTGCTCTGCTGGCTTCGGTCCTGATCCCAGGAAAGAAGAAAAAGTAGGGTCATTCCTCTTCAAACATCAGATCATCGACGTAACACCACATCCAGTTTTCGCCCGGCTCCTGTGACCGGACAATGGGATGCTTCGTGGCATGAAAATGTTTTGTGGCGTGTTTGTTCTTGGAAGAGTCACAACATCCGACATGACCGCAGCTCAAGCACAGACGCAAATGCACCCAGCTATCGCCCATCTTCAGACACTCTTCGCAGCCCCTGGTCTTCGGCTTCACGTTCTTGATTTGATCGAGATGAGTACAGTTTTCCGCCATGCTTTCTCCCGCGAAATCACATTGCAGCTTGAATTGGAATTCGCACCTGGAACCGCGTATCTCCGGGAACGGACTTTACGCTGATGAGCCCACGCATTTTCTTCACGATGCGATGGACTACATCCAAGCCGAGGCCGGTTCCTTCGCCAACGCCCTTAGTCGTAAAAAACGGCTCAAAGATGCGCGATTGTACTTCCGGCGGGATACCCGGCCCGTCGTCGGCGATCTCCACGAGCACGTACTCATTTTCGCGCACGGCACGCACGACCAGCTTGCCCTTTTCCTTCATGGCGTCGACGGCATTATCGATAAGGTTTGTCCATACTTGATTCAACTCGCTGCCGTAAGCCATTACCTTCGGCAAGTCGGAGGCAAATTCGCGCGTGACCACGATGCCACGCTTCAGCTTGTGATGCATGATGATGAGCGTCGTTTCCAGGCTGTTCTTGATGTCCACTTCCTGGAGCGGCGCCTGGTCCATGTAGGAATATTCTTTGATTGCTTTGATGAGATCCGAGATGCGCGCAGTGCTGTGATCGAGTTCGTCGGCGATGCGTTCCATTTCGAGGAGAGTGGCGAAGCGCGCGAGCTCTGGCCCAAGCGAAGTTCCGGCGGCACCGGCAAAGCTCTCCAGTTGCGCGTCCGTCAAGTTTGCGTCGGCTAGAAGAGGCGCGAGTTTCCAGGCTTCGGTAACGCCGCGGTGTTCCAACCAGGATTGAATGGCTTCTTCGCGCTCGACGCGTGCAAATTCATCCTTGCTTTCAGCAGGCTTCAGCGTGGCGCGAATTTCTTCCTCGCGTTGCGCAAGCAAACCGCAATCCTCCGGACCCAGGCGCGAACTGCGGCCGGCGGCGCGCAGCCGCTGGAGGCAATCGCGAAGCGAAGCCGCAGAACGCCGCGCTGCCGCGGAAGGGTTGTTCAGCTCGTGCGCGAGCCCGGCGGAGAGCTTGCCGAGCGCAGCCAGCTTTTCTCTTTGTTGTTCTTCCCTGGTGACGTTTCGGACTCGGTCGGTCAGAAGGCCAACGAGGCGCTGGGAAAGCTCGGGCATCCGCTGAAAGAGTTCCGGAAACTTAGCGGCCGGAAACGTCAGGGCACGAACAGGAAGCACAGCGCGCCCGGTTACGCTAACGGTTTTCATTCTGGAGAAAGGCAGGACGCCTGTTACATCTCCGGCACGGGCAGTAAAGACTGGGCCATCTTGAGGGCCGTTCTCGCGCCGGGCCCGGAATTCACCCTCCAGGATCACCAGCATGGTGTCCGCCGGAGCGCCTTCCTTGACGATGATTCCACCCACTTCGACCTTGCGTTCTTCCGTTTGCGCCACAAACCATTCGAGATCGGTTTGAGGCTGATCCGCGAACGGCGGAATTTTCCTCAGCTCCGCAACCAAGGCCTCCATCCGCGCTTGATCGAGTGCTTCGCTCATTGGACCTTCGCTAAATATTGATGCATGAATTGCACGACGACGGCGCCCTCTCCGACACCGGAGGCCACGCGCTTGACAGAACCGTGGCGCACATCACCGACGACAAAAATTCCAGGCACATTCGTTTCAAGCAAACCCGGGTCACGATCGAGGGTCCAAGACGCTGGCCTCTTTCCGTTGCGAAGAAGGTCCGGGCCGGAAAGAACAAAACCGCGCTCGTCGCGATCAATCGAAGCGCCAAGCCATTCGGTGCGCGGCTGCGCGCCGATGAAAATAAACAGGCTTGAGGCCGGCAATTTCTTTCTTTCTCCCGAAGGGGAGCACTCCACAGTAATTGCCGTGAGCCGCGATTCTCCTTCTACCTCAACAACGCTGGCCCGCGACCACACTTCAATATTGGGAGTCTTCTCGATTTGCTCGATCAAGTAGTGAGACATTGTGGCAGCAAGGGACACTCCTCGCACCAGCATCACCACCTTTTCGGCAAACTTCGAAAAGTGCATGGCGGCCTGGCCGGCGGAATTCGCGCCGCCAATGATGTACACCGTTTCGCCCTTGCAAGCCATCGCTTCGGAGGTTCCTCCGCCGTAATACACACCGGCGCCCTGCAAGTGGTCAATCCCCGGAACGTCCAGGGTCCTCCACTGAACGCCCATGGCCAAGAGAAGAGCGTGACAGGAGATCTCCGAACCATCGGCGAGTTTCAAAAACCGGTACGGGCCCTCAACACGAATGCCGACGGCTTCCTGCGGCGCGATAATCTCCACGCCGAAGCGCCGGGCCTGCGCAACGGCGCGGCGGGCTAAGTCAAGTCCAGTGAGTCCGGAAGGAAAGCCGAGATAGTTCTCGATACGAGAACTCAGACCCGCCTGGCCT
The DNA here is from genome assembly GCA_003225315.1 of Acidobacteriota bacterium. Classification (GTDB taxonomy): domain Bacteria; phylum Acidobacteriota; class Terriglobia; order Acidiferrales; family UBA7541; genus Acidiferrum. The sequence continues at coordinate 74,048 of QHZD01000019.1, read as the reverse complement.
CCGGGGGCTTCGCGTTCGACGATTACCGTGCGCAAGCCTTCGCTCGCGCCGTACACAGCCGCCGCAAGACCCGCAGGGCCGCCTCCGACAATTGCAAGATCATAGAAATTGGTTTGCGCATGCGTACGCAGCCCGATTTTGTCCGCGACGGTAGGCAGAGGCGGCTCCGGCAGGCGGGTGCCATCTTGGAAAAGGATCAACGGAAGCTTTTCGGCCTCCGGCCCCAGGGAATCAATCAGGCCGCGCACTTCGGGATCAGACTGGGCCAACTCGACGTCAATCCATTGATACGGGACTTGATTGCGCGCAAGGAATTCGCGCAGCTCATAGGAACGATTTGACCAGCGCGTGCCGAGAACGCGAATGCCTTCATAGGGCGGGCGAAACGTCGCTGTCCAGTCATGCAGCAGATCATCAAGTGCGGGAAAGAGCTTTTCTTCAGGCGGCTCCCACGGCTTCATCAGGTAGTAGTGCACGCGGGCTTCGTTGATGGCGTCGATGGCAGCGTTGGTATCCGCGTATGCGGTCAGCAGGGCACGCTTGGCAAGAGGGTGCATCTCCATGGCTTCGGAGAGGAAATTTACGCCGTCCATTTGGGGCATACGCTGATCCGCTAGCAACAGCGCTACAGGGTTGTTGCGTGCTTTCAATTCGCGCAAAGTGGCAAGGCCGGCGCTTCCGGAATTCGCGCGCATAACGCGGTAGCGATCCGCGTAACGGCTGCGCAGATCGCGCTCAATGGCCCGGAGGACTTCCGGGTCGTCATCTACTGTTAATAAAACTGGTTTTGGCATATCCCTCAGATGCAGCGAACGCGGCTTTCGATGCGTCCTTAGAGGGAGGCTGCATGGCTTCGGCTTCTTTTCAAACCGCCCTCACGCTACAATTCCTGCGGTTCCATGTCCAGTCCTCTGGCTCAATCTATCGCAGACCTCTCGTCCGTGGATGAATCCAAACGGCTTGCGGCCGCGAGTGACATTTATCGCCTGGGCCGTGCAATCGCTGGTTCTGCGGTTTCTGAATGGTGGGCTGACCGCGAACTCTCTGCGCTGCTGCACGGACCCAATCCCGCCATAACCGTTGGAATCGCGGTTCAGCGCGATACTTTTGGGCATATTCGAGTTGCGAACGGCACGCCGAGACTCGCTGACGTGCCACCAGATCAGGATGCCGAGGAATTCGAGCTTGATTTCGTTGGAGGGATTTCGCTGGATATTCTGACCACGCGGGAGCCGGGAGGTTCAGGCGCCATTGCAAAATATCTCGCCAGATTTGGAGAGGGCATTCAGCAGGTGGAGTATCGCTGCTCCAACCTGGAGCGCGCCACGGAAATCCTGAAGAAAGAATTCAGAGTCGCGCCTGTTTATCCTGAAACCCGGGCTGGGACAGATGGCACGCGGGTCAATTTTTTCCTTGTCTTCTCCCCGGATGGAGGCAAGGTCCTCATCGAACTCTATGAATTGCAATCTCGAGGATGAAAACTCGAATTCGCCCAACATCCGAGACAAACATCTATGCGCTTGCAGATTTTTTTCCGTCTGCTATTTCCTGCCAAGCCCGCAAGACTTCGGCGACCGTCCATGCTTGAGCGATGCAGCCGCGCGGAGTGAAGGGAGGATCGCCATCGAAAATCTCGCTTAAGGTGCCGAGTCCGCTCGCATAAATCTGGCAACCGAGCGGCTCGAGAAAACGCAGCGCCGCCTTGCGATCCTGGTAGACGCGGTAATGCGCCAGCGAAAAGGGTCCGAGAAGCCAGCCCCAGACAGTACCTTGATGATAAGCGGCGTCACGATCGCGCGGGCCGCCACCGTAATGCCCCGTGTATCCGGGTTCGCCGGGGGCGAGACTGCGCAATCCATTCGAGGTCAAGAGATGGCGCGCGCAAACATCGACGACTGCCCCTCGTTGCTCCTGGGTGAGCGGGCTGACCGGCAAGGAGACGGCAAAAATCTGATTCGGTCGAAGGGAGGCGTCGTTTCCGATGCCAGGTGAATCGATGACGTCGAAGCAGCAATTGCGGTCCGCATTCCAAAACTTCTGATAACTGTTCTTAGCTTTGGCCGCTTGTCTTTCGTAAGCATCGGTGGGTTTCGCGAGCAAACGGGCAAATCCCGCCATCGTTTCGAGGGCGCTAATCCACAGTGCGTTGATTTCGACGGGCTTCCCGGTGCGGGGCGTCACCACCCAGTCGCCGATTTTTGCGTCCATCCACGTGAGCTGAACTGCGGGACCGCCGGCGTAAAGAAGTCCATCGGCGGGATCGACATGGATGTTGTAGCGAGTGCCCGCGACGTGCGCCTCGATCATGGCGGCGAGAACAGGAAAAAGTTTTTGTAGCGTCGCGGTATCCTGGGTTGCCGCAACATATTGCCGGATGGCTTCGAAAAACCAGAGCGCAGCGTCGACAGTGTTGTATTCTGGCATGCCACCAGCGTCCGGAAAATTGTTGGGGAGCATCCCAGCATCCACGTATCTGGAAAAGGCCAAAAGAGTTTGGCGGGCAACATCGGCGCGGCCAGTTGCGAGCGTGAGCCCCGAAAGCGCAATCATGCTGTCACGCCCCCAGTCGCCAAACCAATGATAGCCCGCAATGATGCTGCGGCCGTCCGGCTCTTCGGGAAGGCTGCGCTTAACGATGAATTGATCGGCTGCGAGAATGAGCTGCCAGAGCCATGAAGGGGTTTCTTCCGCAAGGGCTTCGTTTCTCGCTTGCCACTCATGGAACAGCTTCACATCGTGATTGGCTCGCTCCGCTCTTGCTGTTTCCCCATCGAAGGGAGCCGTCGACTCCGTGGTCGCCACGAGCGTGACGCTGGAACCCACTTGCAATTTTGTGCGGAATAGGGCGGCGAAAAGGCGATCTTCACGGTCCTCGAGGCCGCGCTCGGTTTCTTCGGCGAAATAGCAGCCCAGATACCACTCGTGGCGGGGCTCGCACGTTGCAGAAGAGCTTTTCAGGTAAAAAGGAGTCGCACCGTCAAATGCCTGCACCTTGATGCCCTGCTCTACGGGAGCGATGTCCATGCGCCAATCGCCTGCGTGTGTCAAGGAATGGAAGTCGCGATAATTCACGAGCGCTTTCATTTCCAATTCGAGCGCGCCGTTACCCCGCAGAAGCGTGTACTGAATGAAAGTGGTGTTTTCGCACTGACGCATCCAGACGCGCTTTTCCAAAAGCGCGTCGGCTAGCGCGTAAGTCCAAACAGGCGTCGAGCCTTCCAGATGAAAATCCTCGAGGAGGAGAAAACCTTTGGGATCGACCGCGCCGCTGCCCCAGCGATGGGTGGCGAGAGAGAAATCCGCTCCGGTGTAGTGGACAATTTCATCGATGGCCGAGACGAGTTGCGTGCGCCCCAAAGGCGGCTGCAGAGCCGCGACGAGCAGCCCGTGATAGCGGCGAGTCTGGCTGCCGCCGACCGTGCCGGAAGCGTATCCACCGATTCCATTGGTGACAAGCCACTCGCGCGATTCGGCAACAGCAAGATCGCCACAAATCTCGCGGCCAAACTGAATCTCCGCTTGCTCTGACACTGGCCGCTCCTTGGCCGCAGAGAGGTGAATCTGTGAACGCCCGTAAACATCAGCGTTCTGATGCGTTATTCGCCACTCTGTTCGATCAGCTTTGCGACCAGGCCGGTCCAGCCGGTTTGATGGCTGGCGCCAATCCCCGAGCCATCGTCGCCATGAAAGCATTCGTAGAAAAGGATGAGGTCGCGCCAGTGCGGGTCGCTCTGAAAAAGCTGAGTAGCGCCAGCCACGGGCCGACGCCCGCTTGAATCGCGAAGAAAAATGCGAATCAACCGCCGGGAAATTTCCGCGGCTACCTGCCAGAGATCGGACTCGGTTCTGGAATTCGTGGGGCACTCCACTTTGAAATCTTCCCCGAAGTAATGATGAAATTTTTGCAGCGATTCCACCAGCAGGTAGTTGACGGGAAACCAGATGGGGCCGCGCCAGTTTGAATTCCCGCCGAAGAGGCCGGTCGTGGATTCGCCCGGCTCATACTCGACGCGGTTCGTCATTCCGTTCACTTGCACTTCGTACGGATGTTCCTTATGGTAACGCGAAAGGGCGCGCACTCCGTAGGGCGAAAGGAATTCGGTTTCGTCGAGCATGCGGCTGAGCACGCGCTTGAGGCGCTTGCGGTTGACGAGAGAGAGGAGACGCCGTACGCCTCGCGCAGAATGTTCCGTCATTTCGATGTGCTCGGAAACATCCGGATGATTGTCAATAAACCATTGCATGCGGCGCTTGAAGCCTGGGAGGCGATCGACGATCTCCGGCTCGAGGGTCTCTACTGCAAATAGCGGGATCAATCCAACCATGGAACGGATTTTCAAGAAATGCTCTTCTCCGTTCGGAAGCTTTAAGACGTCATAGTAAAAGCCATCGGCATCGTCCCAGAGGGACATCCCGCCGATGCCGAAATCGTTCAGGGCGCGAGCGATGTAAACGAAATGCTCGAAAAACTTGCTGGCGACGTCTTCATAAGCAGGATCTTCTTTGGCCAATTCCAGGGCGATCGCCAACATATTGAGGCAGTACATGCCCATCCAACTGGTCCCGTCAGACTGTTCGAGGTGGCCTCCGGTCGGGAGAGGCGCGGAACGGTCAAAGACACCGATGTTATCGAGGCCGAGGAATCCTCCCTCAAAGATATTCGCGCCGTCGGGATCCTTGCGGTTGACCCACCAGGTGAAATTCAAGAGTAATTTGTGAAACACCCTTTCGAGAAAACCACGGTCGGCCACACCGCGCATGCGCCGCTCGATTTTGTAAACACGCCATGCGGCCCAGGCATGAACCGGAGGGTTGACATCGCTGAAAGCCCATTCGTAGGCGGGCAATTGGCCGTTGGGGTGCATGTACCACTCGCGCAAAAGAAGGATGAGCTGATCCTTGGCGAAATCGGGATCGACGAGCGCCAGGGGAATACAGTGAAACGCGAGGTCCCACGCTGCGTACCACGGATATTCCCATTTATCCGGCATGGACAGAATGTCTTCGTTGTAAAGATGCGTCCAATCCTTGTTGCGGCCGTGCCAGCGCTCTGGGGGTGGCGGGGAGCCACCAGGATCGCCTTCAAGCCAAGTTCGAACATCGTAGTGATAAAACTGCTTGGACCAGAGCATTCCTGAAAACGATTGCCGCATTACGGCCTTCGCGTCCTCGGAAAGATCTTTGGGAATCCTTGCAGCGTAAAACTCTTCAGCTTCCTTTTGGCGCGTTGCGAAAAGTCCGTCGAATCCGCCTTCAAAGTCATTGGTGGCGGGAACGCCTTCGGCGCGCTCAGCGTGTCCGGGCGACGAGATGATCCCGACCATTGCGGAGTTCGGGTCCATCCCGCTAAGCGGTTCTATATCGGTGAGTCGCAGTTTGAGAGTGGCGGACTGGCTGGGGGCAAGTTGCAACAAGTAATAGGCAGCCATTTTCGTTCCCATCTGCCCGGGGTTGACCGCGGCTTTGTTGCTATGAATCACATATTCGTGGAAAGCGTCTTTCACATAGGGTGAGCGATTTCCTACGCTGAAGAGACGCGCACTATTCGTTTCATTTTCCGTGAAAAGCAACTCGGGCTGCCCGCCGCACAGCAGCCAGCGCTTGCCGTACTGCCAATGTTGTAATTCCGCACAGGCACTTCCAGGTATGAAAGCGGCTTTTCGGGCCACCGGGCGGCGTAGGTCCCTGCCCCAGGCCCATGTGTTTCGAAACCAGAATTGGGGCAGCAGGTGCAATGTAGCGGATTCCGGGCCGCGATTCACCGCTGTGATTCGGATCAGAATGTCCTCGACGTCGGCTTTGGCGTATTCAACGAAGAGGTCGAAGTAGCGGTTTTCACCAAAAACACCGGTGTCGAGCAATTCGAATTCCGGCTGGCTGCGTCCCCGCCGGCGATTCTCATCGAGCAAAGTCTGATACGGAAATTCGGCTTGCGGATACTTGTACAACATGCGCATGTAGCTGTGAGTCGGAGTTGAATCGAGGTAGAAGTAATACTCCTTCACGTCCTCGCCGTGATTGCCCTGATTTCCGGTGAGGCCGAAGAGGCGCTCTTTCAAGATGGAGTCACGCCCATTCCAAAGCGCCAGTCCGAAACACATCATCTGGTGACGGTCGCTGATCCCGCCGATGCCGTCTTCTCCCCAGCGGTAGGCGCGGGAACGCGCGTGGTCGTGCGGAAAATATTCCCAAGCCGTGCCGCCGGGGCTGTAATCCTCGCGGACCGTTCCCCACTGCCGCTCAGAAAGATAAGGCCCCCAGCGCTTCCAATGCTTCTTGCGGGCGCGCGCTTCTTCGAGCCGGCGGTCTTCAGTCGTCTGGGTTCGTGGCATAGTTGGATGGCCCTCGGCAAAAAATTTCAGGCTATGGTCGCATTTTCCTTAGAGAAGGCAGCGCGTTTACGAATACAAAGAGGCAGTGTCGGCACAGAGTCCCGTCAAGTCAGTGACGCAATCAACGGGCCCTTGTACAACGAATCTGCGATGGTAAAGCAACAAGGCGCGCAAACCGGCAAGTTCTTCGCCGCCCCCAGCTCTGCCGGGACCTCCATGCAAGCAGCTGGGCACGACGTTGCCGTGCCCCGTATGCTGCGCGCCGACGGCTGAACTAACTGCCAGGATTCTTCCATGGAGATCCCCAATTCCAAGGATTGTTTCACGGGTGAAACTCGCGTCGTCGGAAAAAACCGAGGCAACGAGTGACCCTAACCCTCGGCGCGTGATGGCGATAAGGTCCCCCAGACCTTCGTAAGGCACAAGAGTCGCCACCGGGCCGAAAACTTCGAGGTCATGAACATATTTTGCATCGAGCCCATTCTTGCAAGACAGAAGTGCAGGTTGAACAAAAGCGGACTTTTGTGGATCAGCATCTAGAGGCTGGAAATCCTTGTCTCCGCCAAAGAGTACTTCGCATTCCTCTTTCAATTTGTCCAGTCCTTCAAAGCAAGAGGACTGCTGCCTTTTGTTCACGACCGGGCCCACTTTCGCTTCGGAGTTCCTGGGATTACCCACTTTCATCGAAGCCAGGCGTGCCGCGACGGCATCACCAAAGGCTTTGAGATGCTGGCGAGGAACCATGACGCGGCGGATAGTCGTGCACTTCTGGCCGGCTTTGAGGGTCATCTCTCGGACAACTTCTTTTGTAAGAAGCTCGAACGGGTCCGTCCCGGGAGAGCAATCGGCCCCGAGAATAGCGGAGTTGATGCTGTCAGCCTCAATGTTCACCCGAACGGAACGGCGCAGGACATTCACATGAGACCGAATGCGCGCGGCGGTATCCGCTGAGCCTGTAAAGGAAACGATGTCCTCTTCCCGAACATGGCCCAATAAGTCGCGAGCAGAGCCACAGACGATAGAAATTGCCCCTTCCGGCAAGATCCCTGCTTTCACGATATCTTCCACCATCCGTTGCGTGAGCCAGGCCGTGGGGGAAGCAGGCTTCACCACAACTGGGACACCAGACAGCAGTGCGGGCGCAGCCTTTTCGCAGAAACCCCAGGCGGGAAAGTTGAATGCATTGATGAAAACGGCCGCGCCTTTTGCAGGCATCAGAAAATGCTGCCCGGCAAACACGTTAGTCTTCGACAGCGGAATAGGGGAGCCTTCCTTCAACATCTTTCCGTCCGCCAGCGCACGGCCGATTTTCGCGTAGTACTTCATGGTGTAAATCGCGCCGTCCACATCGAAGGACGCGTCGGCTTGGTTTGCTCCAAGGTTCAATAGCGAGATCCGAAAATATTCGTCGTGGTTTGCCGCCAGGACATCGGCGATCTTGCCCAGCATTTCAGCGCGCTGAGCATAGGTGAACTGACGAAGCGCAGGTCCCCCGCGAGTTCGTGCAAACGCGAGAGCAGCTTCGATGTCGATTCCCTGCGAAGATATCCTCGCAAGTTCCTCTCCGGTGACCGGATCAATAAGGGTCTCGCCAGGGCCCGTACCCTCGCGCCATTGACCACTCACGTAGTTAAGCAGCTTCATTGCAGTGCCTCCTTTAGATTCAATAGCACGGCCCCGGGATAAGCATCCAAAGGTGAAAACCAAATCCTGAACGCACAGAGAACTCGGAATAATACTGCATGTCTATGTCAGTTGAAGTAGGGTCTTCATCGAAATGTCTCGCACTCTGTGGCTATTTGTAACATCATGATTATGAACGTGTTATTAGGAACTGTTGTCCTGAATTAATGGAAAACTCCGGGCGAGAAGCAGTAACTGCGTTGACGCCACCATCGGCATATGCATTATAATGCATATTCGGTTGCAACTCATGAGCGCATCTGCAAGCCCGAATTCCAAGGTTGTGAGTCTACACCGGACCACGTCAATTCCCGATGAAGGTTTCCTTCTCATGCTTGGGAAGCGAGTCCGTCAACTTCGTAACCTCCGGGGAATAACGCGCAAGACAGTAGCGCAGGAATCGGACGTCTCGGAACGTCATCTCGCGCAGCTCGAAGCGGGAGAAGGAAACGTTTCGATCGTATTGCTGCGCAGGATTGCGGCTGCTCTGCACGCTTCGCTTGCCGAGTTATTTGCGCCTGAAGCGGAAGAGACCGCCGAAAAACAGGTGATCCGGCGATTCCTTGAACGACTCCCGAATCATCGCCTTGAGGATGTGCTCTTTCGCCTGATGCGCGACTTCAGCCCGGGGGAAAGCGCGCGCCGCAAGCGCATCGCATTGATCGGGCTGCGAGGAGCCGGCAAATCTACTCTGGGATCAAAACTGGCGCTGGAATTGCGCGTCCCTTTCATCGAGCTGGATGGCGAAATCGAGAAGCAAACGGGAATGCCGCTCGGAGAAATATTTTCGCTCTATGGACAATCCGGGTATCGAGCAATCGAGCAGCGCACCCTGACGAAAGTGCTCAGTGAGCACGAAAGCGCGGTTTTGTCTGTGGGTGGAGGAATGGTTTCTGAAAAAGAAACCTTTGACTACCTCCTCGCGCATTGCTACACGATTTGGATTAAGGCCCAGCCGGAGGAGCACATGTCGCGCGTGCTTGAGCAGGGGGATTTTCGTGCTATCGCGGGGAACGATCAGGCAATGGAAGACCTGCGGCGGATACTCGAGGCTCGGGAGCCGCTCTACCGGCAAGCAGACATGGAGCTCGACACTTCGTGCAGTTCCGTGGAAGAAAGTTTTTCTAGATTGAAGACATCATTACAAGCGAATTTGCTGTAGGAGGATCTCGTGGACGTTGTCACGACTCAAGAATCTAAGGCGAAGCAAGAGGCTGTTGATTTCCAGACCGATCCTTCGAGATACAAGCATTGGCGTCTCGCGTTTGACGGTCCAATAGCGACGTTGACGATGGACGTTGCTGAAGACGGCGGAATCCGACCGGGCTACAAGCTGAAATTGAATTCCTATGATCTCGGCGTGGACATCGAGCTGCACGACGCCCTGCAGCGCATTCGATTCGAACATCCGGAGATTCGCTCGGTCATCATCACCAGCGCGAAGAACCGTATTTTTTGCTCTGGCGCTAACATTTATATGCTGGGGCTTTCTTCGCACGCGTGGAAAGTGAATTTCTGCAAATTCACGAATGAGACGCGGAACGGGATTGAGGACGCAAGCGCGCACTCCGGACTGAAGTTTATTGCCGCCTGCAATGGAACGACCGCCGGAGGCGGTTATGAACTGGCGCTGGCTTGCGACGAAATCATTCTTGTGGACGACCGCTCTTCGGCGGTCAGTCTGCCGGAGCTCCCGTTGCTGGGCGTTTTGCCCGGAACGGGCGGATTGACACGCGTGACGGACAAGCGCAAAGTGCGCCGCGACCATGCCGACATGTTCTGCACGAATTCGGACGGCGTTCGCGGTCAACGTGCAAAAGAATGGCGGCTGGTCGATGACGCCGTCAAACCGCAGCAGTTTGCGGAACACATCAAACAGCGCGCATTGAAATTTGCTGAAGAAAGCGATCGGCCTGCCGGAGCAAAGGGAGTAGCTCTGACGCCGCTGAAGCGCACAATCGATGAAGCCGGAGTGCACTACGAATACGTCGAAGTGCAATGCAATCGCGAAGCGCGTACCGCAACCATTACGGTCCGCGGTCCGGACTCCATTGCCGAAGATACATTTGAAAAGGTTATTGCAGCAGGTTCGAATTGGTGGCCGCTGCAAATGGCGCGTGAGCTGGATGATGCCATTCTGAATCTACGTGCCAACGAACCGGATTTGGGACTTTGGATTTTTAAAACTACGGGAAACCCAGACGTCGTTCTTACGATCGACGAATTCCTTTTGAATCACCAGCGGAATTGGTTCGTTCGCGAAGTTCTGGGAATGATGCGACGAACGTTTGCGCGAATCGATGTCACGTCCCGTTCCATCTACGCAATCGTTGAACCCGGATCCTGCTTTGCCGGCACATTGCTGGAATTGGCTCTCGCAGCCGACCGCGTCTACATGCGCGATACGCAGGAAAGCGGGGATGCCCCAAGCATGACGCTTTCAAAAATGAATTTCGGGGCGCTCCCAATGGTGAACAGGCTCTCTCGGCTGACAGCGCGATTCTACAACGATGAGACGCATATCGACAATTTGCGCTCAGGGATTGGAAAAAACCTTTCTGCGCGCGAGGCACTGGAAGCTGGCTTGGTTACGGCCGCGCCCGATGATCTCGACTGGGAAGATGAAATTCGCCAAGCCATCGAATCGCGCGCCGCGCAATCGCCCGACGCTTTGACGGGACTTGAAGCAAATCTGCGGTTCGGACCCGGAGAAACGATGGAAACGCGGATCTTCGGCCGGCTTTCCGCATGGCAAAACTGGATATTCAACCGCCCGAACGCCGTCGGTGCGAGTGGTGCGCTCAAAGTGTATGGAACTGGAGCGCCGGTGAAATTCAGTTGGGAAAGAGTGTGAATGAACGGGTTTGAGTCTGGAGCCCTGGGGGAATCGCAATGATTAATTACACGGAAAAAATCCCGAACAACGTCGATTTGGGCAGGGACCGCGTCCTGCAGCGCGCCCTTGAGCACTGGCAGCCTGCCTACATGGGCTGGTGGTATGACATGGGGCCGAACGAGAGCCACAACTATGAGGTATATCTGCGAACGGCGATCAGTGTGGAGCCCGACGGCTGGGCGCAATTCGGCTACGTGAAGATGCCCGAATACCGCTGGGGGATTTTCCTGCAGCCGCGCGACGAGAAGCGCGAAGTGAGTTTCGGAATCCACAAAGGACAGCCGGCCTGGCAGGAAGTGCCCGGCGAATACCGCTCGACCTTACGCCGTGTGATCGTTACGCAGGGCGATACGGAACCGGCTTCCGTGGAACAACAACGGATGCTGGGGGCAAGTTGTCCCTCAATGTACGACCTGCGGAACATTTTTCAGGTAAACGTCGAAGAAGGGCGCCACCTATGGGCCATGGTGTACTTGCTGCACCGCTACTTCGGACGCGATGGCCGTGAGGAAGCCGAATCCTTGCTGGCGCGGCGGTCTGGAGACGCCGATAATCCGCGTATCCTTGGCGCATTCAACGAGCCCACGCCGGACTGGCTGGCCTTTTATATGTTTACGTTTTTCACTGACCGTGATGGGAAGTTTCAACTTTGCGCCCTCGCGGAATCCGGCTTTGATCCGCTGGCCCGCACTTGCCGCTTCATGCTGACTGAGGAAGCCCACCACATGTTTGTTGGTGAAACCGGAGTCGGCCGCATTATTCAGCGGACTTGCGAAGTGATGAAGGAACACAAAGTGGAGGATCCGTCAGAAATGCGTGCGCTGGGAGTCATCGATCTGCAAACGATTCAGAGATACCTGAATTTTCACTACAGCGTGACGCTTGATCTTTACGGGTCCGATGTCTCCTCAAATGCCGCGAACTATTTCACCAGCGGCCTCAAAGGACGCTTCCGTGAGACCAAACTGGATGACGACCACGTGCTGACGGATGCGGAATACCCTGTCTCTGAAGTCGTGGGCGGAAAAATCATCAAGAAAAATGTGCCAGCCTTGACGGCATTGAACGAACGCCTCCGCGATGACTACATCGACGAGATTGCTGATGGAGTTGGCCGCTGGCAACGGATTATCGACAATGTGGGCATTCCCTTTCGGTTGACCCTGCCCCACAAAGGCTTTCACCGCACGATTGGCAATTTCGCTGGACACTTTATAAGCCCTGACGGAGAAGTCCTGAGCCAAGAGGCTTGGAAGAACCACGAATCCGAATGGCTTCCGAATTCCAAGGATTATGCGTACGTCCAGTCGCTGATGAGCGGACGGGTTGTGGAACCGGGCAAGTTTGCGAATTGGATTGCACCGCCTAGCCGCGGGATAAACAATCAACCTTTGAACTTTGAGTACGTACGGTTCAACTAGTCTAATTTAGACTAGCTACAAGCCTCAGCAAAGGGCGGTGATCCCTGCAACAAATCATAGACATTCATATCCACATCATGCCTTATCACATGATGAAACAATCCGCCCACGAGTTGATGAAACAAGGCCGCAAGGACTACGCCGATGTTGAACGCTATTGCGCCGACCCAAAAGCCTTTCTCGCCTTTCTGGACACTTTGAGAGTGGAGCGCGCGGGACTAATCAATTATGTCGCACCTGAGATTATCGGGTTCACGCCGGAAGTAAATGACTGGAGCGCGAAGTATTGCAGCGCGGCCCCGGATCGTCTCATCGCATTCGGCGGAGTGCTGCCGGGAACGGTTCCGGATGCGGGCGCGGAAGTGGATCGTCTTGCAAGACTTGGAATTCGAGCTATCAAGATGCATCCCTCGCATCAAGTGCTTTCGCCCAACGATTACATGGACGGCAATCGCGGCCTTGCGGCGATTTACGAGCGTGCTCAAACAAACGGCATGCCGATCATGATTCATACCGGGACTTCGATTTTTCCAGGCGCAAGAAATCTGCATGCGCAGCCAATGCTCTGCGATGATGTGTGCATCGACTATCCAAATCTCGTGGTCATTCTTGCGCACGGCGGCAGGCCGCTGTGGATGAACGAAGCTTTTTTCCTGGTTCGCCGGCACAAGAACATGTACATGGACATTTCCGGCATCCCGCCCCAGAAACTGATGGAATATTTTCCGCGAATCGAAGACGTGGCCGACAAAGTCTTGTGGGGTACGGACTGGCCCGGGCCCGGCGTTCCCGCAATCAAGGGGAACATTGAAAAGTTCAATGCTCTGCCAATTGGGGCCGCGGCAAAGCGCAAGATCTTGTACGACAATGCGGCGCGGCTGTTTCCACAATGAGCGGCCCTTCGAGCAATCCTTTCATAACGTTTTGTCTGACACATGATGAACAGCTGTTCATTTTCTGAACTGCTGTTCACAATTCGTTGACATGTGCGCCTCAAAGCGTGAGAATTGGTTGGTGTCTTGTGCAACCTTGTCGGCGTGGACCCGGACGATGAAGTCGATTTATGGCCATGCGAGTAAGAGAAATGGCCATCTCAAGCGACGCTATCTTGCGCGGCGCCTGGAAATCTTGCGCGCTGCCGGGAGAGAATTTCGCGTTCGCGGGTTTGCGGAGACTGGCATGCGCGACATTGCGGAAGCCGCTGCCCTTTCGCCCGCCAATCTTTACAACTACTTCCGTGGCAAACACGACATCCTCTTCTTTTGCCAGGACAATTCTCTGGATCGCATGATCGCAGCACTTGATAAAGCTCGCCGCATGAGAGCCAGCGCGGCAATCAGGCTGCGCATGGTAATCGTTTCGCATTTGCGATGCCTACTCGATGAAGTCGAGGGTTCTGCAGCGCATCTTTTGACCACTGCCCTGCCGCCTCGCCAGCAACGCTATCTGGTAGCAAAACGCGACAAGTATGAAGCGGGCGTCCGGAATTTGATCGTCGCGGGCATGCGTTCGGGTGAATTCGCGTCGTGCGACCCGGCGCTTACAGTGCGCGCCATCCTGGGAAGTCTGAACTGGAGCGTGCAGTGGTTTAACCCGGAAGGGCCGCTAACTTCAGCGGAAATCGCTGAGAAGTTTGCGGACTATCTGATCCGAGGTCTGCTCGCCAAACCTGGTGCCTCTTATCGGCTTCCTGCAGGGAAAGAATCGAATCGCTCTTTGAACACTCCTGGTCCTCGGGAGGCAAGATTGCCGGACTCAATCGAGAATTTCTTTCGCGGGTGATTGAACGTGACCATGCTACCCATCGAATCACAAAAGACCTCGCAAATACGATTCATGCTGAACGGCGAAGAGACAGACGTCTCCTTTGCACCGTACAAGACTCTGCTGGAGATCCTGCGTGAAGATCTCGGTCATACCGGCACCAAGCATGGCTGTGAACTCGGTGAATGCGGCGCTTGCGCCGTTCTTCTGGACGGCAAGCCCGTTCTTTCCTGTCTCGTACTGGCGCTCGAGTGCGGCGGAAAGCAAGTCCTGACCGTGGAAGGCCTCGGGGAAGACGGAGGTCTTCATCCTTTGCAAGATGCCTTTGCCGATTTGGGAGCCGCGCAGTGCGGCTATTGCACGCCGGCAATTTTGGTGACAGCGAAAGCTTTGCTGGATCAGAATCCGCACCCCACGCGAGATCAAATCCGCGAGGCCATCTCCGGCAACTTGTGCCGCTGCACGGGCTACCTTCAGATTTTCGAAGCCGTCGAAGCCGCGATGCTGAAGATCGCAGGTCAGAAAACTTCTGCAACCTGATTTGCCCGCTGTGGGCGTAGACAGTCCGCCGGGAGGGCGTATGCCGAATGAAAGGGATCCGCGAGTCACCCGAGTCGGCTCTCTAAAAGCCAACGAGAATGACCTTCGCGTGATCGGTGTCCCTCGGCGCCGAGTTGATGCTCGAGCAAAAGTGACCGGCCAAACGCGCTTCGCCGACGACATTTTCCTGCCCCGAATGGCGTTCTGCAAACTTCTACGCTCTCCTCATCCCCACGCCCGCATCCGAAGAATCGACACGTCTCGCGCTGTCGCTCACCCTGGAGTGTATCTAGTCCTGACGGGGAAAGATGTTCCCATCCAGTACGGAATTCTTCCCGTCAGCCAGGACGAACAGGCTCTTTGCGTCGACCACGTGCGGCACGTAGGGGATCCTGTCGCTGCGGTCATCGCGCGCGAGGAGCTGACGGCCTTCGAAGCGCTCGACTTGATCGACGTCGACTATGAAATCCTGACGACCATCTCCAATCCCGAAGAAGCTCTGGCAACATCTGCGCCGCGCATTCACGAATACGGCGAAGAGGGGAACATTCACAAGCTCGTGGCATTGGAGTTTGGCAACGTGGAAGAAGGCTTTGCCGAAGCCGATGAGATCTTTGAGGACACTTTTTTCTTTCAGGGAAACACCCATCTTCCCATCGAGCAGCACGCTTCCGTGGCCATCAAGGACCCGGATGGAAAGCTGACCATTTGGTCCAGCACGCAGACTCCGCATTATCTCCATCGCGCGCTAGCGAAGGTGCTGGAAATGCCGGCCGCTCATATTCGCGTGATTGCCACGCCCAACGGCGGCGGTTTCGGCGGGAAGAGTGACCCGTTCAATCACGAAATCGTCGTAGCCAAAGCTGCGCTCATGCTAGATCGACCGGTTAAGATTTGCCTGACGCGTGAAGAGGTTTTTTACTGCCATCGTGGCCGACATCCCATCCTGATGAAATTCAAGACCGGCGTCAAGAAGGACGGCGCGATCACAGGAATGCATTTACAGACGTTAATCGACGGCGGCGCCTACGGCTCGTACGGAGTTGCAAGCACGTTCTACGCCGGCGCGTTGCAAACCACTACATATCATGTCCCTCGGTATCGCTACCAAGGTTGCCGCACCTTCACGAACAAACCGCCCTGCGGACCAAAGCGCGGACACGGCACCCCTCAACCACGCTTCGGTCAAGAAGTGCAGCTCGACAAAATCGCCGAGAGGCTCAAGATTGATCCAGCGAACTTACGTCTGCATATCGTGGAATCACCAAACGCGGTGACGGCGAACTTCTTCCGCCTTGGAACCGTCAACCTTTCCGAGTGCATTCGCCGCGTCGTTGAAGTGTCCGGGTGGAAGGACAAATTCCGAAAACTCCCCGAGGGCCGCGGTGTGGGATTGGCCTGCTCCGCCTATCTGACCGGCGCGGGACTCCCCATTTACTGGAACAAGATGCCGCACTCTGGGGTTCAATTAAAATTTGACCGCTGCGGCGGCGTCAGCATTTTCTGCGGCGCGACGGAG
Organism: Acidobacteriota bacterium; assembly: GCA_003225315.1. Lineage (GTDB taxonomy): Bacteria > Acidobacteriota > Terriglobia > Acidiferrales > UBA7541 > Acidiferrum. Next base: position 57,893 of record QHZD01000019.1, on the reverse strand, counting down.
ATCGGACAAGGTTCAGATGATGTCCTTGCTGGAATCGTCGCACAAGTTCTGGGCATTGATCCATTCGACATTCGGCTATTCACCGGTGACACGGACCTTGGGCCAGTGGATCTTGGTTCCTACTCAAGCCGCGTGACGCTGATGGCAGGAAATGCAGCGTTGCAGGCAGCGGAGCGAGGAAAAGCAATCATTGCAGAGGGCGTGGCAGAAAAACTCGAAGTACCCAAAGAACGGCTGAGCTTTGCTGACAAGCGCGTATTCGACTCCGTTGCGCCCGAAAAAGGCGTCTCCTTTGAAGAGGCTGTTTGTATCGCGGAAGCTCGCTTCGGCACGATTGGCACGGTAGGCTCTTATACCCCGCCGAAATCTCCCGCGCTTTATAAAGGCGGCGGCGTAGGGCCGTCTCCCACATATTCCTATTCGGCAGCCGTTGTCGAAGTCGAAGTAAATCCCGTGACGGGTTGGGTCACTGTCCCAAGAATTTGGATCGCGCATGACATTGGCTGCGCTTTAAATCCTACGCTCGCGCGTGGTCAGGTCGAAGGCAGCGTCTACATGGGACTCGGTGAAGCATTGATGGAAGAGCAGGAATTCCGCCGCCTTCCGAAAAAACTTTCTCATGCGCTGGTGCACAAGTTCCCTTCGATCCTCGAATACAAGAGCCCCACGTCGCTGGACATGCCGGAAGTAATCACCGAGCTGATCGAAGAGCCTGATCCTCAAGGCCCATTCGGCGCAAAAGAGGTAGGGCAGGGCCCGCTTCTGCCCATAATGCCCGCAGTTGCCAATGCCGTGTACGACGCTGTTGGGGTGCGCATCGACGAAATCCCCATTACACCTGAAAAAATTATGAAAGCCCTTGCCGAAAAAAAGGCGGGACGCGAGCCGCGTTTCGGCCCAAGTCATTTTCCACGTATCAATTGGCCGGAGGCACTACGCGTCCCCCCGCCTTGGGAAGGCGGCGACGGCAACGCAGTTAATGACGTTCCGCGACGCACAAGGAGGGTGTCAAAGAAAGAAAAGGTACTCACGTCATGATGCGGCTGCCTCTATTCGAATTCCGTGCGCCGCGTACGCTAGAAGAGGCTGCGAGAATTCTGGACGCTGAGAGAGCTAACGCCATGCCTCTTGCCGGCGGGACAGATCTGCTCCCCAACATGAAACGGCGTCAACAGGTTCCGCGCATGCTGATGAGCCTGCGTCACATTGAAATCCTGAACCGGGTGGCGTTACACGATTCTGGCTCACGGCTTGGCGCTTGCGTCACACTCTCCGAAATCGCGGCAGACCGGCGCTTTCGAAATGGATTGACGGCGCTGGCGCAAGCGGCTTCTCTTGTGGCCACCCCGCAGATTCGCAACATGGCCACGCTCGGCGGCAACATTTGCCTCGATACGCGGTGCAATTACTACGATCAAAGCTATGAGTGGAGAAAGTCAATCAACTTCTGCCTGAAAAAAGACGGCACTACCTGCTGGGTCGCACCTAGCAGCCGGAAGTGCGTGGCGGTCTCTTCTACGGACACTGGCCCAGCACTGATGGCGCTCGGCGCAAGAGTTCGACTGGTGTCGCGTTCAGGAGAGCGCGAAGTCTTGCTCTCCGATTTGTACAACAATGACGGGATCGACTTTATCAAGCGCAGGCCTGATGAAATCCTTGCCGAAGTCTCGCTCGATAATTTGCACGGATGGAAAAGCACCTATTGGAAATTGCGCCGCCGGGGATCGTTCGATTTTCCCGTGTTATCCGTTGCGGCAGCCGTGAGCCTGTCCGGAAATAACACGGTCGAGGACGCTCGGATTGTCGTTGGCTCGGCGGCTTGCCGTCCGTTGGCCGCCATGGAAGCAGCAAAATCGCTATTGGGCCGGCCCTTGAATCAGCAGGCCATCGAAGAAGCGGCCGCACTTGCGGCCCGAATCGCAAAGCCGCTCGACAACACTGATTTCGATATGACCTGGCGCAAGAGAGTCACCGCTGAATTTGTGACTTACGCGCTGCGCGAGCTGCGTGGCGACGATGTGCGGGCCGAGCGCGAGAGTTTCACGCGCTGCGCTTTCGAATAGCTAATTTGGATTCTCGATCAGCATCGCACCTGCCCTACTCACGTAAAGGCAGAAGCAATGTCGGCGTTGTGCTCTTGATTCCTAGACGCAGAACGGCTGTGGCTACGTGTTTCTCTGACTCCTCAAGAACCTGATATCCTCCAAGCTCTTTGTTGTTGCAAGAAAAGAGAGCAACACGCCCGACCGGGCCAGGGACAAGCACAGAAATGACCGCGCAACGAGGGTTCTATGGCTGGAAGCTGGTTTTCATTCTTTGGCTTCTGGATTTCCTCAACATGGGATTTCCGCTTTACGGCGGAGCAGTCATCAACACCTACATGCTGAAGGAAATCCCCATGAGCCGCAGCGCCTTCGGCCTGGGATTTACGGTCTTAAATATCTTCGTAGGCATTCCGTCCATCCTTGTGGGAGCGTCTATTGTTCGCTGGGGCATTCGCAAGACTTTCGGCATTGGCTCTGCACTGATTCTTGCCGGGGCTCTGTGGCTTTCCCTTATCACTTCCAGGCCTTGGCACTATTGGGTGGGATTTGGAATCCTGGCAGCAATGGGAATCAGTTTCGGGACCATCATTCCAGCGGCGACCGCGATCACCCGATGGTTCAGCCGTTATCGGGGAAGGACCATGGCGGTGACGCTGTCAGCTTCGGGATTTGCGGGCTTTTTCGTTGCACCGACGATCAATCGAATCCTCACCGGAAATGGAGGAAATTGGCGGCAAGCGTGGGCGATTGTGGCAGCCGTTTCCGTTTTGTCTGCAGTTGTAGCGTTTCTCTTTGTGAGAGAACGTCCCGAAGACCTTGGTCAAATGGTGGACGGCGGACCAGGCGCTGCCCCATCGGCGGATTCGACCTCAGCATCTGCCCGGGTTACAAAATTTCCCTGGGAGCCACACCAGGCTTATCGAACGCGAGCCTACTGGATGATTCTCATTGGCGCGATTGCCTGCCAATTCCCGTTTTTTTTCTTTACCGCCCACTGGCTGCTGCACTTGAAAGGAGCTGGCGTTCGTCCAGCAGACGCCGCATTCGCCATGGGTCTTTTCACTCTGGGAGCCGTTTTCGGCCGGTTGATCGGGGGCTGGCTAATGGACGCAATCGAAGGGCGCTACGCGTTCATGCTGGGTTTCTGCTGTTATTTCCTGGGATCTTTCCTGGCAATTCGCGTTTCTCCGGAAGCACTGTGGATCGCCTACACCGCCGCGATTCTTTATGGCACGGGATTTGGATGGACGTTTATTTGCTTCAATACGGTCACGGGCCACTACTACGGACCCGTGGCTTTTCCTAAGGTGAGCGGAATGGTGCTGCTGGTCGCAGCTTTCTTTTGCTCGCCGGCTGGTTATTTGGGCGGGAAACTATTTGACCTGTTCCAAAGCTATAAGATTGCTTTCGAGATTAACTCAGCCTGGGCGGCGATTGGAATCGGGGCGCTCTTTTTTGCAAGAATGCCTGAGCCGCCAAGAGTTGGCATTCTTGCTCACGAAACAGGGCAGTTAAAATGAATAGGCCTCATAAGTTCTAGTACCAATCGAAAAAATACTTGCGCCGAAAATGCTTCGCCAATACAATCCGACAGTGCTGCGTTGAGCGCGAGCTTATTGTTGTAAAGAGTTAGCTACATCGCTCGACAGCGCGCGGACAACCGACTAAGTTGTTCTTCAGGAAAGCCCCCAGGCCCTTCAATCCCTGGCAGTCCAGCCAGCGCTTGTTTGTAAATATTAACGATAGAGTACAACCTTCCCAAGGAAGGCGATGGTTGGTGGCCATAACTATATTTGGACGACAACAGATTAAACAAAACCAGGAGATGTAATTATGAAAGCAATTCCGAATTCTGTCTGGAAAGTGTCTAACTCTGCTCGCTCCACTTACACTCAGGATGGTGCCGTGATATTGGATATTCAAAAGGGCTTGTGTTACAGCCTGAACGTTGTAGCAGCCAAGGCTTGGAACGCCCTTGAATCGCGCCAGGGAGGCTCTACCTTTCAGGATCTGATCGATTCGCTGCGCAAACAGTTCGACGCACCACCTGAAAGATTGGAAGCTGACATCACCGAGCATCTGGAGAAACTCGAGAAGGCAGGGTTGGTCCACCGGAGTGTTCCTCAACATACTGCCGCACCATCATAATTCCTTAAATGAATCTGGCGTTTTGTCCATGCACTTGGAATGAGCGCCCGGAATGAACACTCCCTGTTTATTTTCAAACGGAGTTTTTGGCCCAGCGGATTCGGAGTCTTCTCAGTATTTGGAGATCGTGAAACCTAGGAGGCAAGGTTGATGATTTACGAGAGACCTTTTGTTCAGAGTTGGGGTACAGTGCGCAGCTTTCTCGACTTACTTTTCCCCAGCCAATTCATGCTGCCGGTGAGCCCGGTCAAGGAGGACTGGCGGGTCCAAAAACTCATAGATTTGATCGATAGTGACCCGGCAAATATTCGGTGGAATCTCGAGCAAATCTGCAAGCAGCTTCAATTATGTATGTCAGCGCGTCAGGCACGCCGCCTCTTCAAAACGTGCACCGGCATAGGCATCAAGGAATACGCAAAGAAAAAGCGCCTCGACGTGGCCGCACGGCAATTACAAACAACAGATGCACCCGTCAAAGCGATTGCAGTGGACGCTGGATATCGGCACGTTAGCAACTTCACCAGAAGCTTCCTGAAACAGTTCCGCGTAAGCCCGATCGAATTCAGGCGAATCTGGCGCGGAAGAGATATTGCGGCATGACATATGGCTTCCCTGCGAAGAGCTCAGGCTCGCCGATTTCGTTACAGACCCGGATAGCAATGCACATCCAATTGTACGATTCAGAATTGAACGGAGGTCAAGGGAGCTCTCAAACACACTTAGAACAAACCATCCACCCCGCCCTTTCCAGCCCGCACGAACTCATCGCCCTTCGGAGCCTCTTAGCGCCGGAATTAAGTCAGTTGACTATTCAGAAGCACGGAGAATTTTTTGAATCCAACTTTTAAAGCGCAGGCAAGGTGGTTCATTCATCAAATGCGACCACTTTTGCCTGCCTATTCCTTGAGTGTGGTCTTGGTGGTTCTAAGCAGCTTGATGTTCCTCCTCGACCCGTTGCTCATGAAGTGGCTGATTGACCGCGTTCTTCCCAAGAAAGACTTTCACCTCCTGGTTTTTGCGGCTTGTGGATTCTTCGGCCTATACGTTTTCCGGCTCAGCTTTTTTACGTTGGCGCAACTTATCAATTTTCGAACGATTCAGAAGCTGGTGTTGCGAATGCGCCTCAGCATCCTGGAACGGATGAACCTTCTCTCCGCGGATTACCACGAAATTACACCGGTTGGGGACAGACTGTATCGTCTGGAACAGGACGTCGACCAGGTCGCCGAAGTGGGATCGAACCTAGTGCCGTTTGTGCTGCAAACGGCCTTCAAGGCTGTCTTCGTCATGGGCACCATGTTTACGCTCGATTCGAGGCTTACGTTGATGGTTCTCCCGCTAATGCCCCTGTTCTTTGTTTTCCGAAAGAAGTTTGAAAGGCCCTTGCGCCGGGCCTCGGATTCGGTCCAGGAAAGGGCCGCCAAGGAAAACAGTTTTCTTCAGGAGCATCTCTCGTCCGTCGTCCAAGTCCAACTCCTGCACCAGGAGAAGAGCCAGACGGAGGTCTTCCTGCAGTGCGCCAGAGAACGCATGAAGGCGTTGAATCACCGTGAGCTGGTCGAGGTCCTGTTCAGTGCTTGCTACATGGGGATCATTGCGTTGGGCACGATAGCGATTCTCGGTTATGGCGGCTATCAGGTATTTATCGGGGCCTTGACCATCGGAGGCGTGGTCGCCTTCTACAGCTATGTGGGCGCACTATTTGATCCCTTGGGCGCGGCCGTGCATATCTACTCCCAATTGAACCGCTTGGGCACAAATATTCGGCGCATTCTGGAGGTAACGGAAAGGGCACCCGGTGTGCCGGAAATGCCGGGCGCCGTGAGTTTCCCCTCCCCTCTCCGAGGCTATGTGGAAATGGAGGGGGTTTCGTTTTCCTACTGTGAAGCTGCACCCGTGCTCGACAGCATCGATCTGAAACTTGAGCCCGGCGAAAAGGTCGCCCTAGTCGGCATGAGTGGGAGTGGCAAAAGCACTATCGTTAAGCTCGTTGCCCGTTTGTATGACGTGCACCGGGGGGCCGTTTACATCGACGGGATGGACGTTCGAAATCTCCGCCTGGAGAGCCTGCGAACCAAGGTCTGTTACCTCTTGCAGGATGCCATGCTTTTCGATCGAACGTTGAAGGAGAATCTGCTGCTCGGAAACCCCTTGGCGTCGGCAAGGGAACTTCATCGCGCCCTCGAAATTGCAGATATGAAGGAATTGCTTAGAAGGCTGCCAAGGGGCTGGGACACGCCTGTGGGCCCGAGAGGCAACGCGCTGTCGGGCGGTGAAAGGCAACGTGTCGCGTTAGCCCGTGCGGTGCTTCAAAATCCGTCGATTTTGCTGCTCGACGAATCTACATCTGCTCTTGATGCACTTTCGGAACGGCAAATATTCATGAATCTGGCCCAGCACTTCCCGAAGCAGACCATTGTATTTGTCTCACATCGAATTGCCTCTCTCAAGTGGGTGGATAGAATCATCGTGTTGAACCGTGGCGTAATCGAAGAGCAAGGAACCCACGATCAATTGATTCACACAGGTGGCCTTTACACGCACCTGCATAGCGCACCAGGAGCGCTTCTGAATGTCGACTCATTTCCACACCTCTCCAAGAATAATTGAAGAGAGGTGAGCAAATGGACTCTGTCGCGGCAGATGCAATTGGGTAGGCGACCCATCGTGACCCAAAGTTAGTCGGGTAATACGGCTCCAGATGTAATCTGGAATCGAGTTTCCGCACCGGCAGTGGACCCTTGTCCTGGTCCCATGATCGGTTGTCCTCCCCCAATCCACACCTTGACTTCACCAGGAACGATCCGGAGCACGCCGTCTGCATCAACGATGCTCAAATCACGGTCACGCAAGGAGAATTTTACGGTTTTAGACGCACCTGCCTCCAAGTGAACGCGTTGAAATCCCGCCAGCGCGCGAATCGGTGCGCCCTCAGCGCCAGGGTGCGTGAGGTAAACCTGAACCACTTCGTCGCCCGCAACTTTTCCGGTGTTGGTGACGCGCGCGGATACTGAGACGGTTCCATCGGCCGCAATCTTGGGCGACTCCGCTTCTACCTTGTCATAGTGAAACGTTGTGTAGCTCAGGCCGTATCCAAACGGGTACAACTGCTGCTCCGTCAAATAACGGTAGGTGCGCCCGGCCATGGAGTAGCTACGAAACGGTGGTAGTTGCTCCACGGACTTATAAAAAGTCACTGGCAATCGTCCAGCGGGATTGAAAGCGCCTGATAAGACGTCGGCCACGGCGGTGCCGCCTTCCTCCCCTGGATACCACGCCTCGATGATCGCAGAAGCATGTTCCTGTGCCCAATTCACCGCCAGCGCACTGCCATTGGTCAGCACGACGGTCAGTGGTTTTCCCGTGGCGGCCACGGATTCGAGGAGCTGCTGCTGTGGCGCCGGAAGATCCAGATCAACCCGGTCTCCTCCGAAAAAGCCGGGAATGACAAGGCCATTCTCTTCTCCCTCCAAACGGGCCGTAAGGCCGACAACAGCGACAACCACATCAGCTTCGCGCGCCGCGGCCAAGGCGCGTTCCTGAAAATCCGGCGCTTGCCAAAGCAAGTGTGCCGAAGATTCCCACCTACGATGCACATACTCGACACGAATTGGATAGGCTCGACCGCGCTCTAAATGGACCAAAGGAGTTAAACCGCCCTCCCCTGAACGCGTCCATTCGTCGATCAAGCATTTACCGCCCAAATAGAGCCGGAGGCCATAGCTGCCTTCGCTGCGGAGACCAAACCGATAGCCGCCTGTGCTTGGGGGAATAAGTTCGCCGCTCCACCGGACCGAAAACTCGCCATTCGAAACGCCTGGAGCCGGCACAACACCATTCCAGGTAAAATCAATACCGGAATCCACACGAGTCACAATTGGTTTGCGCTCCAGAGTTGCGTTTCCGAAATACTCGCCGGTTAGTCCAGGTTCTGAGTTCGCGCCTCCGGGACGTAAGCTCTCCTTGTCTATAGGCACACCAACGGTTTCGACAGGCACTGATCCAACCGAAAAAATCACTTTTGCGCCGGTGAACCTTTTGCGGATGCCATCGAGAATCGTGGAGTACCTTGAAGGCATGCCACTGTAGTTGCCCACTAAGACGTCGAGCGAGTCAGCGTTCGGTCCGATCACTGCGATTTTCTTGACGGCGGGCTTGAGCGGCAAAGTGTTCCGCTCATTCTTCAACAGTACGATGGATTCCTGTGCGGCTTTGAGCGCAAGCTGGCGATGCTCGACCGTGTCGTTGTCCGCCAGCGTCAAGCCAGACCACGGCACACGTTCCGGCGGATCAAACATTCCCAAACGGAAGCGTGCTTCGAACAAACGCTTTACAGAGCGATCAATGTCCTCGCGCGAAATCATCCGGTCTGCGATTGAATATCGAAGCATGTAGTACCCGCTCCCGCAATTCAGATCCGTTCCGGCTTTAACCGACATGGCTGCCGCTTGCGCCAGAGTCGCCACGTAACCATGCCCCGTGTAGATGTCACCGATGGCTCCGCAATCTGAAACCACATACCCGCGAAATCCCCATTTGTTGCGCAACAGGCCGAAGAGCTTGTCATTCGCACAGGCTGGAACGCCGTCAACGGCGTTGTATGCGCACATAACCGAATCTGCTTTTCCCTCCACAATGGCTGCTCGAAATGCGGGCGTGTAGGTGTCCGCCAGATCGTGCGGTGAAGGCTCGGCGTCAAATTGATGCCTCCATACTTCCGGGCCGCTGTGAACCGCAAAATGCTTAGGGGTTGAAATTGTTTTGAGATAGGTGGAATTGTCGCCTTGAAGGCCAGTGACAAATGCCACCGCCATCCGCGCAGTAAGAAAGGGATCTTCACCATAGGTTTCCTGGCCACGGCCCCATCGCGGATCCCTAAAAATATTGATGTTGGGTGACCAGAAGTCGAGGCCGTAGTGTTCACCAAAATTGCCATGTTGAATGGCATCGTTGTGCTTGGCGCGAGCCTCGGTCGAGATGACGTCCGCGATGCTGTGAACTAGACTCGTGTCCCAAGTCGCCGCCAATCCTATAGCCTGGGGAAAAACGGTGGCGTGACCGGCAAGCGCGACTCCGTGCAATGCTTCATTCGCCCACCCATAGGCAGGAATGCCCAAACGAGGAATGGCGGGAGCGTTATTCTGCATTTGAGAAACTTTTTCTTCAAGAGTCATGCGCGACACCAAATCGTTAACGCGTTTTTCAAGCGGCAGATCCGGATCGAGGTAAGCACGCCTGGGCTGCTCGGGAATAGAATTCTGAGCGCAGTGCAAATGAGGACAAAGTGCGGCTGCAATTAAGAGGCAAGAGACCCGAACTTGCATACGCTTATTTCTCGTCTTTTTCCTTTTCATGCGGCCTTTCTCCTTCAATCCACTTCAATGCTTGGAGTGGGACTGACGCAGTCGACTCGTGGGGCGTTGAGCAGAGTGAGGAATAGGAATTGGCTCAGTGAATCGATTGCTACGTTCAGAATCCGGACCGGCAAAGCAGATTTCTCATCAGGATAGCGTGCTATGTGAGTGCGTCTTGTCTATCGGTCACCAAACCGTATTTGAACAACCTTCCTAGGATCCAATGGGCATCACCCGCTGAGGCGTGCTCGCCTCCATTTGAGAAAGCCTCCACCAACTCAGCGACTGAAAAGCCCGGGCGATCCGATATTTCACGCAGCATATCAGCGAATTTTCCCGGACATGGGACAGCGGACAATTGGGGTAGAAAATACAAACGACTCGGCCGTTTTAGCCATTCTCGGCCTTCTTCGGTTATAAAACATTTTGCTTCCTCGCTTCGCTTTCCGTTGGCGTAGTGCCCAAAGGCCTTTTCCAAGGAGAGGTTCAGCAGATGTTTGGATTTCCCTGACCGCAGCTTGTTGGAACTCGCAGCCTTCAAGGACTCTTCCCACAATTCTTCATAGCGCCTTACGACAACTCGCCAGCTGCAATAGTCTTCTGCGAATCGCCTGGCAGCTTGCCCCATTTGCGCGCGGCGTTCCGGATCCGCGGCAAGTGTTTCCATTCTCGCGGACAAACAGGGGATATCGATGGTTGTGGACTGGGCCAGCGAATCCTCCTCCAGCATGGACGTCACACAATCACAGAGGCGGAAGTGCCCTACGCTTGTCGGCAAGACCGAAGGGACTAAGAATCCGTTCTGTCCATCTCTTACCATATCTCGATACCCATCCCAATCCGAGACAACAGCGGGAAGACCATAAGCCATAGCCTCAGCGACGCTTAGCCCAAACGTCTCTTGCATATTATCGCTGGGCGATACAAAGAAATCGGCCCCGCAATATAGCAGATGCTTTTCATCCGCTGACGGATTGGGCCATATCATCACGTTTTTTTGACAACCCAATTCGCTGGCAAGTGCCTCCAGACGCGGGGCTTCTTTCGATTGGGTATCATCACCTGCAATAATCAGATAAAGATCATTCCCTCTCCTCAGCAACTGAGACAAGGTAACCAATAGGGGCCCCAAATCACACTTACTACCTTGCGACAGACGGCCACAATACAACGCGATGCTGACTTGTGTTTCGATACTCAATCTTTGCCGCAGAGCGCCTGCCGCTCCTTGCTCGACAGCCGGAATATTGACACCTAGAGGAATAAGAACCCGGCGCGTCCGGTAACGCAACTCTGGTGGCAGCAGCCCATTAATCTCATCAGCATAAATATCAATCGTCTTCATTCCCGCTCGGCTTGAACAAAACAGCAGATCAGCTTCAGAGAGTCCTGCAAAACATTGCTGCAGCAAAGCGAATGCAATACGCACGGAGTTGATGGAATGTATGAACCCGCACACCGGTGCATCGTACCGTTTCAGTTTTTGACGCACCGCAGCCAAGGCGTTCAGGTATCGGCCAGCCGTCAGGAAGACCACATGGTCAGAATCTTCGAAGGGTAACTGTCCTCCAAGAGGCGCAGGAACAAGCCGCTTGATACTGTCCTGAGGTAAACCGCCGTGCAACAGTGCTTGTTTCTTTTCTTCCGTTAGCCCACGCGCAAAGTAGGCGTCGTAGGTTCCGTATTCAAGCAGAGCCGAAAGCAGGTTCCACTCGAATATGTCGGCACCCTTGATGGTCTGATGGCCCTTCTTCTGGAGGCTTTCGGGATTTGCACTAACTTGATCTATGTACAACGCCTTCATCTCGTAGATTCCTGGAGCGCAAGGTACCCTCTAATTGTGGAAACGACTCTGAAGCTTTTTCAGTTTGACGGTAGACAATGCACGTAACTCGCGTCAACCGTTTTTGTCACAATTGGCAAGTAATGATTGATTTTTGTATTTTCGACGCATGTTTTGAGGCCCTAGACAGCGGATTCCATAATTCGAGGTTCCCAACCTAAGCGCAGGACATAACTCCAGCGTCGCCCATCGCACTACCAATCACCCAACTCGAACCGGCTCGGAAAGACTTCGGGTGAATACCCTAGACAATCACCGGTCCGCATCATTTTCCCGAGGCTGAGACTATCTCTTGTCTCCTCCGTTGACCCGGGCATAGAATCTAGTTCAAAATAAGTTTCTCAGCCCCACAATTTATCTCCCGCCCTGGCAGTCACCTTGATGGATACGGATACCTTACATCAGCGGTGATCCAAAAAAACAAGAGTGCCGGATATTTATCCAGGAAGTGCGAATGTCTTTGTTTGTAACTAAAGGGATCTACTCCCGCCCGGAAGTGCTTACCGTTGGCTACGCAATAGACCTGATCTTGGGAAGAGCAGAATGCAAGTCCAAACAAATGGCAAAAAGACTTCGCCAGCTAATTGATCAATCGGGTGGCAATCTCTCCTGCAGCCCGGCGAAAGAATGCAGGAAATTTCAAGTAGATTTGTCTCTGGTAAGCAAACAATTCAGGAAGTTATACCAGACTACTATGCGCGCCTATTCGCGACAGGTCAGAATGAAGAGGGCGGAACAACTTCTCCGAAACGGCAGACGTTTTAATGTTAATGAGACGGCGGGAATCCTTGGATACAGTGTTACGTCGGCATTTTCTCGCTGCTTTCACGCAACCGTGGGTAAACGGCCGAAGCGTTATCAAATACAATCAGGGAACGGTCCGGAATGGGAAACCAGACACGGAAACATCAGCGAGTCAGGTTCTCTATTCCAAACTTAGGCTTGAAACTGTAGTTCTCATTTTTGCGACCCAATATCGGCTGGTTAGCCTTTCCTCGCCAATCTCACATCCGGAGTAACGGCCCAGCCATGCATCCAAATTCTCCGAGGTAATCTCTTTCCAGTCCTTAATTGAGATCACCGGCAATCCTTCATACAAGCTATCCAATGGAGACGCCGGCACCAGGACAATATTGCCGCAAGCAAGCGCTTCCCATGTGCGGTGGCAGTCGAGTCCGGCACCGTGCGGCGACAGCACAAATGCGTATTCTCCCCACTTCCTCCATAGTTGCCTCCTTGGGAGGAATTGCCGCTGAAAAACGACGTATTCGTTCGTCAAGAGCTTTGTTCTAATTCCATTTCGCTTCCAGGGCGCATACGCACTTGCGGGTTGCCATGCGAAATCAACATAAACTTTTCTAATCCGCTCACGTGTAGGACGAAACTCCTGCCGAATTGACAGAAGCATTTCCTCCTGCTCGCGCGGTGACGCTATAGTTTCGCCCCAAAGCGACTGCTCATTCAGTGTGTGAAAATCAATCCCGATGGGTATAGGCGACATTCGGCCCATAAAACCCGGACCATCGCAATTCTGTGTAAACCAGTGGAGGACATTAGGGTGCTCCAGAATTTCGAGCGCCTCGGCCATGACTGGTAGTGGTGCCCCTCCATCAGAGTCGCCAGTGACTAAGACAAAGTTTGCTCGAACAAGTGGAAGGACCTGTTTTACGAAAGACTTCAGCCAGGAAAATTTCACCCAGACTAGGTCCTCGGTCTTTATGTACCGGTAGATCGCGGGGTTTGAAATCAAGCTATCGAGTAAATGGGGAGGCATCCTGTGTCCGGCCGGCTCCAAGACGCTTTCGTAGGCGCGCTTCTCTGGGAACTCGTCGGGTATTCTCCAATCGCATTGGGCGGCAATCCCTTTGTTCCACACTAGTTCGACATGAAAATCTGATGTCTTGACGGAGTCCTTGGCAAGGTCATTCTGTTTCAGCGTGTCCACAAAACTCTTTACATCGTTCGCAACACGCTCTTCAGAAATGTTAAATTGTGTGGTCAACTCAGAAACAATCTCGTGCGTGGATAGCCCTTGGGTTAATTTTGTCCAGATCGCAGCCGCAATTGAATTCAAGTGAAAAATAGGTGCACCAGCAACTTCAAGTACAGTACCGCCTTCGGCGGTCGGTACTGCTCTAGCTATGCTCGATACCTGCATGTTTATGGCCTCAGTGACGCGGATGCCGCACTTCCCAATCCTTGCGAAAATGCGGAAGCGATTCTTTCCTTGGCCGACGACTTCATTTTGCTGATCCAATAGCTGCTTTTTAGTCGTTCCTCACCGATTGGGCATTCAGAATAATGCTCGAGCCAACTATCCAGATTTCGAGGTGTGATGTCGTTCCAATCCTCAACCGGAATCACCGGCAACCCTTCGTACAAACCATCGAGGGGAGACGGCGGCACCAGAACAATATTGCCGCAAGCAAGCGCCTCCCACGTACGATGGCAGTCTAACCCTACTCCAGGAGGGGACAGCACGAATGCATGCTCTCCCCACTTCCGCCACAATTCCCTTCTTGGAAGCGGTCTGCTTTGAAAGACAACGCATTCATTCGCCAGAACCCTCGCAAGGACACGTTGCCTTTTTGATGGATGGTACAAATGGCTTGGCTGCCATGCAAAATCAACATAGACCTTCCGGATTCGCTCGCGCGCGGGACGAACGCTTTTCCGAATTGACTGGAGCATTTGCTCTTGCTGTTCGGGCGACGAAATGTCTTCTCCCCACTCAGGCCGTTCACAGAGGGTGTGAAAATCAACACCAATTGGCAGAGGAGACATGCGACTCAAGAAACCCGGGCCATCACAATTCTGGGCATACCAATGGAGGACATTCGGGTGCTCCAAAATTTCCAAGGCTTCGGCCAAAAACTGCGACGGCATACTGACGTCCGAATCGGCCGTGACGAGGATAAACTTCTCTTGGACGAACGGAAGGATCCGCTCAATAAAAGACTTCAACCACGCGGGCCTCACCCACACGATGTCTCCATCCTTTATTTTTCGATAGATCTCAGGATTCACAATCAAGTTCGCAAGCAAGTGAGGAGGAACTATGTGGCCTACAGGGTCGGGAACTCTTCGGTAACCAACATCAGCCGGGAACTCGTCAGGGATCCTCCAATCGCACATGCGCGCAATTCCCTTGTTCCAAACAACCTCGGCACGAACATCGAGTGTCCTGACATAGTCTTGCACTAGAAGATTTCTCTTTAAGATTGTCAGAAAATTGTTTACGTCCTCTTCAATTCGTTCCTCGGGGACATCACACCGTGTGACCAGATGACGAATGATGCGCGGAACGGACCAACCCTCCGATAATTTGGACCAAATGGCGGCCCCTACGGAATTCAATCGAAAGAATGGACGCCCAGCAACCTCCAGCGTTGTCCGACCATCTGGAGTCGCTATCGTTCGCACAATGCTCGACGTAATCATAGGAGTTGCGCACGCTTTGTCTTGAATGCTTCTGCCACTGGCTTTGTCCAAATTCCTAAGGCTGCAGGTTAGGTGCGAAATCAGGATCGATTCTCTGGCTATTGGTGCTCTCGCGAACCGCTAGTCTAGCGCTAAGAATTCGAGATTCGTCACCCATTGCTGGCGTTGAGTTTCTCTTTGGTCATAGCCCTCATTTTGTTCACCCAATACTTGCTTTTTAGTCGTTCCTCGCCGATTTCACATCCTGGGTAGCGATCGAGCCATGCATCCAGGTTCTGAGGCGTAATCTCATTCCAATTTTTAATGGGGATTACTGGGAGGCCTTCGTACAAGCTATCCAAGGGGGACGATGGCACCAGAACGACACTGCCGCAGGCGAGCGCTTCCCACGTCCTGTGACAGTCCAATCCGTCTCCGTGTGGAGACAACACGAACGCATATTCCCCCCATTTTTGCCACAACTGCCTTCGGGAAAGGGGCCTGCTTTGAAAAACTACGCGCGGATTCGTTAGCACCTGGGCGATGACTCTCTGCCTTTTCCCGGGGAGATAACGATTGGCTGGTTGCCAGGCAAAATCAATGTAAACCTTGCGGATTCTTTCGCGCGCGGGGCGAAATTCTCGCCGGATTGACAAGAGCATCTGTTCCTGCTCTTGCGGGGATGAAATACCCTCCCCCCACATGGGTTGTTCGCTGATGGTATGAAAATCGATCCCCAGTGGCAGCGGCGACATGCGTCCCATAAAACCGGGGCCGTTACAATCCTGCGCATACCAGTGGAGGACGTTGGGGTACTCTAAGATTTCCAGCGCCTCGCCCATGATTGGCAGCGGTGCACCCAGTGGACAATCCGCTGTGACGAGTATGAATCTTGCCTTAACAAGTGGCAGGACCTGTTTGACAAAGGACTTCAGCCAGGAAAATCTCACCCAAACCAGGTCTCCATCCCTTATGTCACGGTAGATTCCGGGATCCGAAATCAAGTCGTCGAGCAGAAAAGGCGGCACTGAGTGTCCGAGGGGTTCCAGAACGCTCGCGTAACCCAATCCCTGGGGAAACTCATCGGGAATTCTCCAGTCGCATTGGGCGGCAATTCCCTTTTTCCATAGCAAGTCGACATGGTAATCAAGTGTTCGGACATCGTCCTTCGCGAGATCGTTTTGTCTCAACGTCTCGACAAACCCATTCACGTCATTCGTCACGCGTTCTACCGAAACGTTAAATTGGGCCGCGATCTGTCTGATAATCTGCTGAGTGGAACGGCCTTCGGCTAGCTTGGCCCAGATGGCAGCTGATACTGAATTCAGCTGAAACAGGGGGCGGCCTGCTATTTCCAGTAACGCCTTGCCTTCAGGCGTAGACACCGCTCGCGCTATGCTAGATACCTGCATTTTGAGTCAGCCACCATTCAAAAAGAACCGCTAGTTATCGTAAATCAACAGGTGACGCTTCAACTTTTCGATGAAGTGATCCACATCCTTGCTCGCAAGCTCTTCAGGAGCACTGAACTCTTTCGCGACTTGCGAACTGATTTCCTGTGGGGAATGACCGGCCGCCAACTTCGTCCAAATGCTCAAGGCGACGCGATTTAGTTCGAATGCGGGCCGCCCCGCAATTTCCATGATGGTTTTCCCGTCGGTGGTCGTGGACACGCGAGCTACTCCTGATACTTGCATTGCCGTTTCTTCCTTTCATTTCGATGTACGGGGTATTGTTGCCAGGCATCGCTCCTCCAGCAGATATCAAAGGGCCTCAAGCTTTTTTTGACACAGTCGGCTAATCGGCGCAAACACAAAAAGCAATCACTACTTGCATTCTGACCAGAAAAGTGTTGACACTTTGCGCGAGGATTTCTATGTTTATCGTCGAAGAACATCGAAGCGCAGAAAACGGCCCCTGGAAGATTTAGGGGGCGTAACGAAAGTTCTGATAGCCCGCCTACTTCCCCGGCCAGATGACGAATACGACGTGGCGCATTTCTGCGTCGCAGTGGGGATACATTGGAAACCGCCGGCCAGCAAACCGCTCCCTATGAGGTTCCCACACTAGGGAATGATCTGAAAAGTGTGAAAGTTTGCTACGGGGCGTCGAAATATCTGAGCCATGCAAGAGTGGCACGAGTGTACCGTGACCTCATCCGGAGCCACTCCGAAGTCGTCAGCGAGATCAGCCTTGCAGACATTGTTTTGCTGCATTTCGAACCGCACAGTTTCAGGTCGCTCGTTGAAGTCTATCCCGCCCTGAAGCGGAGATATCTTGTCGGATATTGCGTCTGGGAAGCTAGTGAGTTGCCGCCTCTATATCAAGAGGCGATCTCTCACGTTCAGGAAATCTGGACGTGTTCACAATATTGCTGTGAAATCTTCGGGCAGTATCATCCGCAAGTAAAATATGTGCCGCATGTGGTCGAACGCGACACGCATTGCTCAGATGCCGCCCGCGAATATATTCGACGAATCATTTCCTACGACCGGAAAAGTTTCTATTTTCTAATGGTCACGAAACTGTGGGATTTGCGCAAGAACACCAGGGCCCTGGCAGCCGCGTTCCAGAGGCGAAGACCAGCCATGCCAAAGGCCAAACTAATCATCAAAGTTGGTCCTCAAGATGATGTAGGAGATCTCCAGGAAGATAGTGTCATTGTCCTGCGTGAGCATCTTGACGATGCACAAATGAACGCTCTTTACGAAACCGCGGATGCGTATGTTAGCCCTCATCATTCCGAAGGATGGGGGCTAACCCTATCCGACGCGATGATTTTGCAAAAACCGACGATCGCAACTGGATATTCCGGCAACTGTGAGTTCATGAACGACGAAAACTCCCTGCTGCTGGATTTTGCCGTGGATCACATCAAGCCGGAGGATTGCTTCTATTTCTTCGATCAGACCATGAAGTGGGCCTACCCTTCTGTAGAGGACTTGGAGGAGAAATTGCTGTTCTTGTATCACACGCGTGACACTCCTGAGATTCGCCAAAAGGTTCAAAATGCAACCCGTGACATAAAAAAGTTCGACCGTGGCGCCGTGGGAGCGACCATCGAGAAGAGAATCCGAGAAATTGTTAACTCCGAGCGGTTTTCACAAATCGTTGCAAGAGGATAGTCAACTATGGTGGGGATCACGATCGGTGTTGGTGAATATTACAGCCGCCTGGCGAGGCATGCCGCACAGGCTGTGGAAGAAAAGACCGGCATAAAGGTAGTAATCCTGACCGACGAGCACTTCGCTTCTTCCGGCCTTCCCGCTCCGCACCACCTCAAATTGCGTATGTTTGACTTCGTTAACCATGAGTCGGTCCTTTATTTCGACGCGGATATGGTTTGCTTGAGTCCCTGGAGCCCCGAGCGTCTTGCAAGGATGGATGCGCTCGTGGCTGTGGCGGAAAGCGCTCGCCCTCTGCATGTCCGGACGGCACAGGATTGGGAAATTCCGCCGGGAGAATACTTCAATGCGGGACTCCTCTTGTTGAATCGCCGATGCCATCAGGACTGGCTTCGGGAGACAGAACATTTTGTACTTACGGATAAGAAGTTTGCGGAATACGATCCCTACGACCAGGCCGCATTGAACATTACTCGTCATCGCCTGGGCCTCAAGCTGGAGTTGCTGGACCGAAGATATAACTGGATCGGTTTCGGAGGCAGCCGGCTCAGTTATGAAGTGCCCGTTTATATGGCGCACGGGCTCCATCCCGAGAACAAATTCGCGAACATTGATTTCTTTGAAGGACGCTACAAACCTCCTTTCAACTGGCAAATCGAAATCAACGAAGAGGAGATGGACGGCCTCAAGAATCGAGCTTTATGTATGAGCGCCGGAGACAAAGAGACGAGCATACGATTCAACAGTGACGGAACAATCGGTCCGCCGCGCTTTACAGGCGCGGGACAATATTGGTTTGTGCATAACAGAGCTGGTTCACTCACGCTGGCGATTTGTTCAGAAGCTCAAGTCCTGCAGGAGTTCAAGAAAGCATCGGACAGGTCTTGGCGGTCGATTCAGCGGTTGGAGCCTGCCCTTTCCGAAGTGTCATTTGACGCCCACGCTTAATCGTCGAACGGAGAAACAATGATCGCCGTGACCATTGGAATTGGGGAATATTACAAGAGACTCGCCATTCGCGCTTCGGAGGCCGTTCGAAACATGACGGGTCTGGAGACGGTGATTCTTGACGACACTCATTTTGTCTCTTCTGGCCTTCCCTATCCCCATCTGCTAAAGCTGAGGGTTTTTGATGTAGTTGACGACGATAAGGTGATGTTTTTCGATTCGGATATGGTGTGCCTGAACGTCTGGAATCCCGAAAGATTCGCAAGACGGGATGCAATTGTGGCGGTCGCGGAACGCCTTCATCCTATGGTCATCCGGGCATGCCGGGATTGGGACATCCCTATCCACGAGTACTTCAATGCGGGACTCATGATGCTCAATCGAAATTGCCATCACGATTGGTTTCGAGAAACAGAAAAATTCGTGCTGGCCAATCCGGGTGTTCCCTCTTACGATCCGTATGATCAGACGCCGCTGAACATAACGCGCCACCGCCTTGGCCTAAAGCTCGAATTGATTGACCGACGGTATAACTGGGTTGGATTTGGAACCGGGAAGTTCGACTACGAAGTGCCCGTGTTCATGGCGCACGGACTAAAACCCTACTATAAGTTCGCTAATATTGATTTCTTCGAGGGCCGATACAAGCCACCTTTCCGCTGGCACATACAAATCAACGAACAAGAAACAAACCATCTGAAGAATCAAACCTTATGCTTGAAAGGCGGCCACCGAGACAAATCCTTGCGCCTGAATTGCGACGGAACGATCGGACCACCGTATTATCCTGGAGCCGGACGCTACTGGTTCGTTCACGATAAGCCTGACGGGCACAGGCTGGCGATCACCTCAGAGACAGAACTTCTTCGAGAATTCACCCGGGACAATGACGGCGCTTGGGAGTCCACCCAAGAGCTGCGGCCCGCCGCGCGTTGAGCCTGTCTTCATTTTTCAAAAATTCGGAAGAACATAAGGCCCCTGGCCTGCATGAGTCTTTGGCCCAGTTACGTTTAGTACTAGTATTATAATATTCAGATGTATCTCCACATAATACTCAATTCATGGCCGCATCTCACCCCTTTTGGCCGGACATGAAAACTGTCTTCCGTTGACGAGCGAAGACAAGATCACTCATCATCAGCACGTCTTCAGAGTTACCGCCGACTGATCGTTCAGCCCTGCTCGCCAGCCCGCGATGAACAACACGGAAGTTAGTTGATATGCGAATGGAACTTTGGAAAGCGAGAAAAAAGAATCAGTAAATTCTGTCAAGTCCTGGAATTTGACTTAAAACTCGATAGCTTAACCAAGGTGGTTTACATGTCATTTCTAGTACTGCAAGCGTATCTAAAGCTGATTCAGTTTGACCTTTACCTCGCGCGGAGAAATTTTGCCGCCCTCTACGACAAAGTGCGCAAGTGCCCGCTAGGCAAGAAGACTCCTACGCCGGATGCGGTCGAACGGGTCTGCGCTGCTCTGGACATGGCCGGCATTTGGTACTGGAAAGAGTCTCTTTGCCTTCAACGATCCGCAGCTTTGACGTGTCTCTTGAAGCGCTACGGCGTACCTGCGCAGATGGTCATCGGGGCACAGCAGATGCCTTTCAAAGCCCACGCCTGGGTCGAGGTCGATGGCCGAGTTGTAAACGACAAGTCATACATACCGGAGATGTACGCGATTGTCGATAGGTGCTAAGAGTCAGAAAAGATTACTAACTGAATAACAATAAAGAAACAGTTAAGAACACGGACCAAATCATGAGCGTACAGTTTGGAAAATGGAATTTCGACCGCCGGCCTGTAACCCAGGAATATCTTGACAAGGTTGGCGCGACGCTTGCTCCGTACGGACCCGATAGCAATGACGGGTATTCCAAAGACGGAGTAGCAATCCTCTATCGTGCTTTCCACACGACAACGGAGTCGCATCTCGAAGTACAGCCACATATTTCACCGTCTGGCGCCGTGATCACTTGGGACGGACGCTTGGATAATCGCAAGGAGCTCATCATCGAACTACGCGACTCCTTGACCGGCGACCACACCGACGTAGCACTGGTGGCAGCAGCGTATGAACGATGGGGCAACAACTGTTTGGGAAAGCTTGTCGGTGACTGGGCGGTTTCGATTTGGAACCGCAACAACCGTTCGTTGCTCCTGGCTAAGGACCCGATTGGTACACGTCATCTCTACTATTGGATTGGCGGAAATCAAGTCACTTGGGGAACCCTCCTTGACCCAATCATCCGGTTTGCTGGAAGGACTTTCGATCTCGACAAAGAGTACGTTGCCGGGTGGTTTTCGTCCATGTACCCGGCTGTTCATCTAACACCCTGCGTGGATATCCATTCTGTGCCACCCTCCTCTTGGGTGTTGTTGCGGCCGGGAAGCCATACTGTCAGCAAGTATTGGGATTTCGATCCAGGCAAGAATATCCGCTACCGCACTGACTGCGAGTACGAGGAGCAGTTTCGTACCGTCTTTGCGCAAGCGGTCGAGAGGAAGGTCCGCTCCGATAGGCCTGTCCTTGCAGAACTCAGCGGCGGCAGAGATTCTTCTTCCATCGTGTGTATGGCCGATACCGTGATTGCACGAGGCCAAGCCGAATGCCCGCGTCTTGACACCATTTCCAACTACGATGACTCCGAACCCAATTGGAACGAACGCCCGTATTTCACCAAAGTCGAAGAAAAACGTGGCCGCACAGGTTGGCACGTCAACGTAGGACAGAAAGACGAGGATCAAGCGGCCGAGCCCAAGGCGCGCCCCGAGCCTCCATCTACCGATCGCTTCGTAGCGACTCCCGGGTATGATGGCCGAACGTCCGGAGAAATGAAGCTGTGCTTGACCTCACAAGGGAATCGCGTCGTGCTTTCCGGCATCGGCGGCGACGAGGTTATGGGTGGTGTGCCAACCCCTATATCTGAACTGCAAAACCACCTTGTGAGGGCGCGTTTGGGTACGCTCGCTCATCAACTGAAAGTCTGGGCGCTGGAAAAACGAAGACCATGGTTTCATCTGTTCTGGGAAGCTGCTAGGGATTTTTTTCCGCCTTCGGTCGTGGGAGTTCCAAAATACATGCGGCCGGCCCCGTGGCTACAGTCGAATTTTGTGAAGCGCCACCGGGCTGCGCTAACCGGCTATCCTTCACGCACGAAGCTGTTCGGTCCTCTGCCGAGCTTTCAGGGCAACTTGGGTACGCTCGATATTTTGCGAAGGCAGCTAGCACGTGCCGCGGCGCCCTTCGATCCCCCCTTTGACAAGCGTTATCCTTTTCTTGACCGGGACCTTCTGGAATTCATGTTTGCCATCCCACGGGAACAACTTGTCCGTCCGACACAGCGTCGATCTCTGATGCGTCGCGCGCTCTTCGGGATTGTGCCCGACGAAATCCTAAACAGGAAAACAAAAGCCTTTGTCTCGCGCGCCCCGCTCGTGGGCATTTCAAGAGACTGGGCGAGATTGACGGAAATAGCCCAGGATATGGTCAGCAGTGCGATCGGTATTGTTGACACAAATCGTTTTCTCGAAGCCTTACAGAAGGCTCGCCAGGGCGATGATGACAAATTCCCCACAAATGCCCTGACAACCACCATATTCCTCGAAGGCTGGCTGAGGGATCTTCGCACTCTGCGCGTCATGAATTTGCAGACAACCATGGGGCATGGATTGGCATTGAGCCCTTCTATGCAAGGCTGACGACATCACTACAAATGAAAATGGAATATAGCCGCAGCTAGCTGAAGCAGTGAGAGGGAATCATGAGCGTGCAGTTTGGACGATGGAATTTCGAGGGACCACCGCCCGCGCCGGAGTATCTGGAAAAGGTGGCGGAAACGCTTGCTCCCTACGGCCCCGACAGCAACGAGTCCTATTCGAAGGGCGGCATAAAGATTCTTTATCGCGCCTTCCGCACTACCCGGGAATCGCATCGGGAAGTGCAGCCGCATGTTTCGCGGTCCGGCGCCGTGATCACTTGGGACGGACGATTGGATAATCGGGCTGAGCTCATCAGTGAATTGCGAGCACCATTTACCGTTGACACCACAGAGGTAGCTATTGTGGCGGCGGCGTACGAAAAGTGGGGCGACGAGTGTCTTGCCAAACTGATTGGGGACTGGGCGCTGTCGATCTGGAACCCTCAGGACTGCTCGCTGCTCCTTGGGAAAGACTTCATCGGTACCCGGCACCTCTACTATTCGTTCGACGATCAGCACATCACCTGGAGCACAATTCTTGATCCGCTCGTCTTATACGCGGGAAAACCGTTCAAGATCTGTGAAGAGTATGTCGCTGGCTGGATGGCTATGTATCCGGCTGTACATCTGACGCCTTACTCTGGCATTCATGCGGTCCCGCCGTGTTCGTCGGTGATGTTGCGGCCCGGCAAACACGGCGTGAATTGCGTCGTCGCCAGGTACTGGGATTTCAACGCAAAAAAAAGAATTTGTTATCGCACTGACGCTGAATACGAGGAGCACTTCCGCATAGCCTTCTCGACAGCCGTCCGGCGTAATCTCCGCTCCGACTGTCCCATCGTTGCCGATCTCAGCGGCGGCATGGACTCCTCCTCCATCGTTTGCATGGCCGATCTTGTCATCGCTCGCGGCCAAGCCGAATGCCCGCGTCTTGACACCATCTCCTGGTACGACGATTCCTACGACGATATTGAACCCGATACAAACGAGCTCCGCTGGGTCGTCAAAGTCGAAGAAAAGCGCGGCAAAGCGGGTTTGCATTTGAATGCCAACAAACTGGCCACTGCAAGAGGATCTCGCACGCAAGATCATTTTGAATCCGTGTTTGACAACCATCGCTTTGCGGCGATTCCGGTTCCCAATCGAAGTCAGGATGGACTATTCGAGCACTATAACGCGTACATGAAATCCAGCGGACATCGGGCTTCACTTTGCGGAATCGGTGGAAGCGAATTCTTGGGCGACGGCACGCCAAACCCAAAATTAGAATTGCAAAACTTCATGGCACGGCTACGCTTGCCTAAGCTGGTTCGCCAGCTAAACGCCTGGGCCGCAAAAATGCGAAAGCCTCGGCTCCCGCTACTCTGGGAAGCTGCTCGAGATTTTTTTCCTCTCGCCATCCAGGACAAAATAGATCCAGAAAATGTCCTCCCGCTGGCTAGCTGGCTCCATCCAGGCTTCGTGCGCCGGAACTGCGCTGCCCTTTACGGTTATCCGTCCCGAACGGAACTGTTCGGTCCCTTGCCGAGCTTTCAGGATAATTTGCGTGCGCTGGATGGCGATCGCATGCTGCTGGCGAGATCGCCTCTTCAGCCAGAATTCCTTCGCGAAGTGCGTTTCCCTTTCTTGGACCGGGACCTTCTGGAATTTGTCTTTGCCATACCTAGGGAACAGATCGTCCGCGTAGGCCAGCGCCGTTCTCTGATGAAACGCGCCCTCGTTGGCATCGTTCCGGATGAACTCCTCAACCGCAGGAGAAAGGCATTTGTTCCCCCGGAGTCGCGGAAAGACGCCGCGGCGACGTGGCCCAGTTTGGCTGAATTAGGCGAACGCCTCATCACCCATGATTTGGGAATTATAGATCTCGAACGATTTCAGGAGGCTTTGGAAGGAGCTCAGCGCTCCGAGGAAATTTCCTCCGCCAGCTTGACACACACCCTAACGATTGAGTCCTGGCTGCGTCATCTTGCGACTCACGGGGTTCTGACAGCGCCAGCGCCTCAAAAGAAACAGAGATTTCCGTCGCATCTGCAGGCTGAGGGACTCCATCCCCCAACTCAGCCAAAAAGTTTAGCTAGCTATGTATGTAAAACCACTTGGAAAGGAGGTGAAAACGATGAAATACGAAACGCCAGAACTCACTGCATTGACTGCGATCGATGCCATCCAGAGCAACGGCAACAAGATGGTCAGTAAGCCGACCCGTGATGCTTTGGGTGCAAACGAGCTGCACTCCGGTTATGCGGATTGGGAGTAAGCAATGCCCAATCGCAAATCAGTTGTTTGTAAAGGACAACTCAAAACAAAGGAGGTGAAAGCCATGAAATACGAAACGCCGGAACTGACGGCATTGACTGCGATCAATGCCATCCAGAGCAACGGCGCCAAGACTGTGTTCAAGCCCATTCGCGATTCTCTGGGCCAGAACGAAACACAGCCTGGTTACGCCGACTGGGAGTAAGTAGGTAAACCTCTACCGGAGCGTTCGTTACGGGACGCTCCGGTAGTTGTTCAAATTACCGCGTGCCACGGTCTAGCGGAGATTCCATTAGCTTTGCACCTAAATCAATAACAAAGGAGGTGAAAGCCATGAAATACGAAACGCCAGAACTGACGGCATTGACCGCGATCAATGCCATCCAGAGCAACGGCGCCAAGACTGTGTTCAAGCCCATTCGCGATTCTCTGGGCCAGAACGAAACACAGCCTGGTTACGCCGACTGGGAGTAAGTAGGTAAACCTCTACCGGAGCGTTCGTTACGGGGCGCTCCGGTAGGGTTTTAATTTACCACAGGCAATGCCAAAATCCAGCGGGAATTCTGCCATCTTTGCCCTTCCAACCAATCTCAAACGAGGTGAAACCCATGAAATACGAAACGCCTGAACTCACTGCATTGACACCTGCGATAGACGCCATCCAAAAAGGTTCCAAGCTCCACGCCCGCTATCGCGATGTGCCAGGTTTGAACGAGCCAATATCTGGTTATGCAGACTGGGAGTAGCGCAAAATCGCGCTAGGGCTCTCAATTATTTGCTGGCTCAACACATCGATTGAATCACTTCAATTGGAGGCTGCCTGCGCGCCTCCCGATTTCTTCTCGTTCTCCGCTTGTAGTTCCCGTAATCCGTGCCACCGCTTGTACTGCACGGCCTTGGTAGGATCAGGATCTTCCTCTCCTGTCAGCCAGAAGCGGAACCAATCGACATTCGTCCCCTGAGACACCAGCCGCTCCGCCGGATTGGTAATTCCGTGTTCGCTACTATTCAGCAGAATCAAATCAACAGGCTTCTTGAGGGAGTAAAGCCCGGCATAGGGTCCCCACATGAATAGCCCTGCAGACTGATACCCTCCACTTGCCGCCATGAGCAACAACGGCGCATGAACCTTGTCCAGGTTGAAACTGGGAGAGTGCTTCAGCCAGAGTTGCAAACCATCGCCAAACGGGGGCCCGCCGTTCCACGGCTCTGTCTTACCCGGACTCGGGTCTATCATGAACTGAAAATAATCATTCATATAGCCATCGTTGACGGACGCGGCCCTGAGATGCAGGTTCGAGCTCATAGTGAGGGTCTCCATCACATAGAAACAGGTGTGGCTGAATCCAATGAGGCCAACTTTTTCTGGATCTACTAATCCCTCGGCGGCCAGTTGGTTCACCGCGGTCTCATACACAGAGATGGCGCACGGCCCTTCCTTTGGACTTTCTCCTCCGGTAACGCAACGCTCTAGCACCTGTAGGACCGCAATTCCTGCCCCAGCCATCTCCTGCGCCGCGAATCCCGTCGTATAGTTG
Source organism: Acidobacteriota bacterium (assembly GCA_003225315.1). Classification (GTDB taxonomy): domain Bacteria; phylum Acidobacteriota; class Terriglobia; order Acidiferrales; family UBA7541; genus Acidiferrum. Next base: position 31,519 of record QHZD01000019.1, on the reverse strand, counting down.
CCCGAAGGCATGAATCGGTCCGCAGTTTTGCCATGCGTTTGAATCACCAGCGGATAGCGTCGCCCCATCTGATAGTTGGCCGGCTTGTAGAGGTTGCCTTCTATCTCGCGGCCATCCTTGTCCTTCCAGCGATACAAGGAAACCTCTCCCAAATCGAAGCTCTTAAGCTGAGGATTCGGATCCCAGATCACCCGCGAAGTCTCTTTATCCGAGGCAACCAGCACGGGAGGCACGTTGAGGTCTTCCTTAACGGTCACCAGCAAACCCTCATGCCACGTCTTGGGCTCGCCCACGCCCTGCGAGGCAACTCTCCACGTGTCGTTCGCGCGCGTGTATTCGGTCGTGCCCGCGATGGAAAGGTCGGAGTGTGTGAAAGTCACTAAGACTTCGTCTTTCTTTCCGTCTACAAACTCGGCGTTGCCGATATTGTGATAGCCTGCCTCGTGGCCGGTTTCGGTCTCCCCCTTCAACAATTCCACACAGCTGCCCGTATTCGAGGCCAGGTCTACCACCGCGATACACGGCCGCGAAGGCGCATCGTCTTTCGTTCGAAGGTATGTCCCAGGTAGCAGAATGGATTGGCCGTCACCAGACCATTCCGCGCCCATGGGTACATCCTCCCATGCTCCCCCGGATGCACTAATCGGTGCGTCCGTTAGGCTTTGTATTGATCCTGCCTTCAGGGCAACCCGGACGAATTGCGCCGCGCTCTTGCCGGCATGAATACGCCAGTCTGCGGATGGGTATGGAGGAGGATAGAGTTTCTCCCAAGAAGAAGGAACTTGGGGAACGTTGACCACGGTAGCAACGCTTTCGCCATCTGGAGAAAGCGCCAGCGGAAAGCCTAGTTCAGGAATAACGTTCGTGCCGTCCTTTTTGACTTGGAAAGGTCTGTCGCCGGCCACGGCCCAAAGATAGGCAGGGCGATAGATTCTGTTTAGGGGGTCATCCGGAAAGAATAGCTCCCGTATCTTGTGCCCTGTAGCGACTTTCGCGGGTACCTGAGCATCGGACGACTTCTCATCACTCACTTCAGTTGCGGTATAGACGTAGTGCTGTCGGTCGCGAGTATCAAAGAACGCTACCGATACTGTTTCCGGCGTGAGCACCTCGAGCTTCTTGCTGTGAAGATCAGCCAGAGTAAGTTGCCACGCGCCATTTTTCGCCGACGCAAGGAATGCCATGCCTTCCGAGTTTGCCATCCAGCGCCAGTGGCGGATGGCTCCGTCTTCTCCACCCACCGTATCTTCTGCCTCTTTGCAGGATCGCGTGACAACCCAGAAAGGGGCTGGTTTGCGAAACTCGTCTCCACCTGCCAGGAAGGTCTTTATGTCCTCGCTTCGATAGAACGAAATGGAGTCTTCCACTAGGTTCACGTCCAAGCGGCCACGCTCGCTGCGAACAGCCAGATACCTTCCATCGGGAGAAAAAAGCGCCGCTTCCGTCTTTGTCCCGTTCGGATTGCTAAACAGAGTGAGTCCGATGTCGTCGGCCACTGTGAAAGGCTTCTTGGCTTGTTGTGCCGAAGCGCCGAGAGAAAAGGGGCCGCCCAAGAACGCAAGTGCAACAACGGAAATCGATGCGATTTTCATCTTTCTCTTGGACACTGTCTTTTCATCTCGCTTGTCAAAACGCTAGTACTGCAGAACAACTCCTGGAACAAACTCTGGCCCCTCATAGCGTAGGAAAAAGACCTGGCGCGGAACTCTCCACGCCGCGCCAGGTCCTGGCTTCCAACTGCTGGCTTGCAAATTGCCTCAAAAAACGAGTTTGAGCGCGAACTGCATTGAGCGTGGGCCACCCATCTGGTACAGCGGACTCAGGACGCCCAGTGAATTAGCAAGCGTGCCCGTAGCCAAGCCAAAATTGCCCTGCCCGTGGCCGCCATTGATGGTCCCGAAATTCGGATGGTTGAACACGTTGAAAGCCTCTGCGCGGAATTGCAGCTTGAGCCCCTCATAAATCGGAAATTCTCGGCGGACTCCCAGGTTCATTTGCCAGGCTCCGAAACCGCGCGCAAAGTTTCGCGGAACGTTGCCCAGCCCGGTAGTCACATCCTGGAAAGCATTCGGGTTGATGCCACGGCCTCCCGGGCATCCCTGACCGGCCTGAAGAAAGCCAGTCCCGCCTTGTCCTGGTCCATAGGCCTGCGCGCACTGGTCGCCGTAGAGGTATATCGGGCCGGAAACCAAGTTCAAACCACTGGACAACCGCCTGTCGGTATTGGGATCAAAAATTGTGCCCCCAGTCAGATCAACGGGAAAGGCAGTTCTCGCAATGAAACGGTCGTCGAGTCCCCAATGGTGCAGGACGGCACTGGCGATTCCATTACGTCCCAAATTCGGAAGGTCGTAGGAAAACGCAGCAGAGAAACTGTGGCGCACATCAGTACCGCAGTTTCCCCTCTCATAGCCAAACGTATAATTCACGGACCCGTAGTCCAGGCAATGCGACCAGGTGTAGGAGGCCAAGGCCGTCAATCCCCGGCTCAACCTACGCTGGAATTGCGTCTGCATTCCATGATAGTCGGACGTCTGACCATTTTGAACGACCACAAACGTACCCGGGCCATTGGGCGAATTCAGTAGCGGATTGACGGGATTGCCGTTCGCGTCCACGCTGCTTTGAAATGAATTTTGCTGCAGCAGCCTCGATGCGTGCGCGCCAATGTAAGAGATCGTGAAGCTTTGAGACGCGCCCAGCGCCTGCTCGATGCTCGCGTTCCACTGCAGCGTGTACGGCAGTTGCAAATGCGTGGCGTACCCATACACGGCGGAGAAAGGCCCTGTGGGCGGGTTCGAAATTGGCGGAGCTAGCGCCGCCGGATCGCCGGGAAATGGTGAGAAATTAATAGATCCTTGCTCAAAAAAACCAGGCCCGGTAAAACTCAATGTCCCCAATTGTTGGCCGGTGTCAAAAAACACGCCACCGCCGCCGCGCACGACTGTCTCCCATCCCTGCTTGTCGCGCATCACGTAGGCTGCGCCCAGTCGCGGAGCAAAGTTATACCACGTGGTTTGCCAGAGAGGCGTGCCCTGCGGAGCCAATTGCCAGGTATCAGGGCCGCTTCCAGCAAACAGAATCGTGGACGGCTTTGTACCTTGCGTCGCCCCTGCCGCGGGGTTCACTTCCCATCGGAGCCCCAGCGAAAGGCTCAACCGTGGCGATACTCTCCATTCGTCCTGGGCGAAGAGGGAGAAATTTTGGATGAGCGGGTACCCCGGGGCATTCGAGCTGGAGAGGACAAGCCCGCTATTGTTTAGCACCGAGTTCTCATCCAAAAAGGCGTAGAGCAAATTCGGATTATGAGGGACGGCAAACGGCGTCAGCCTGCGATAGTCGGCTCCGAACTTGAGCTGGTGCCGTCCCAGAGAGTAATTCACCGTATCGACCAGGTTCCATTGACTTTGCGTGCTGGCATCCATTGTCCGGTCTATCCCAAAGGTGTAGCTGAAATTCCCAAGAATGAAGAAGGGATTGATGAGCGCCGAAGGACCGAGACCGGTAAGCTTGTCAAGGTCAACAGGCGTGCTGCCGCCGAAAGCGTGAATCGTGTCCGTAGTTGCCTCCGCATTCGAGGTGTAGTTGAGACGCAACTCGTTGCTCAAACGGCTCGAGAAAACGGTGCTCGCGCCTCCCGTATACGTCCGCGCGGTGTAGGAAAGCGCGCTGGACATGCTGGGAGTTCCGCCTCCCACTCCTAACGCAGTTTGGTTGGAAAGGGTGTTGCTGAACCGGAAGAACAGCTTTAACTTATCGTTCACCACGTGATCGAACCGCGCGCTCGTCGCATTGATGGAGCTCGGATTGGACCAGGTTCCCACGAATTGTGCCGCGCCGCTCGGTTCCTGGCCCGAGGCTGGGCAATTGGGATCATTGGGGTCACCTGGAGTGCACGGAAACAGGAGTTCAGGGCCATTCGGCACGGGAAACGCATTCAGCACCTGATTCAATGGGGCTGGAGTATTGGTTCGCAGGGCGTTATCAGGCACGGCCAGCGTAAAAGCTGGCTGCGGCTGAAGTAAGCGCAGTCCTTCATAGGAGACAAAAAAGAACGTCTTGTCTCTTCCGTTGTACGCGCCCGGAATTCTCACCGGCCCCCCCAGGGTGCCGCCAAAATCGTTTTGCCGAAGCGCTGGTTTCGTCAAAGTGGGGTCTACCGCGCGAAGATAGTCGTTGAAGTAGTCGTTGGCGTCAAAGAAATCATTTCGTAGGTAGTCGTAAGCCGTGCCGTGCCATTGGTTGACACCCGACTTCGTCTCAAACGCAATCTGTGCGCCGGGATTCCGCCCGTACTCAGCGGAATAACTTGACGTTTGCACTCGAAACTCCTGCAGTTCATCTACCGAAACCAGCGCTTGCGTGGTACCCAAAGCCGTCGAAGCAGCGACCGAACCGCTGGCAGCCGACCAGCCCAGCGCAAGGCATCCTCCGGTCGTCCCGCCGATCGACGTGTTTGCGCTGACGCCGTCCACCGTATAGTAGTTCGACTCCGTGCGCTGGCCATTGACGCTGAACTCTCCCGTCTTGCCAACGCCGACGGTGGTCGAGTTGAGCTGCGTCGTCTGCGTCACGACTCCCGGCGCCAGCAGGATCAAATCCTGAAAGCTCCGGCCATTCAGCGGCATATTCTTTATGTACGTCTGATCCACCACAGTGCCGACCGCTGCACCCGTGGTGTTGATCATTGGCGCTCCACCTTCGACCGTGACCGTCTGGCTGACCGAGCCGACCTGCATTCCAAAGTTCAGGGCAACATCATCCTGCACGTGCAACTCGACGTTGGGCTTCACGATCTGTGAAAAACCGTTCTTTTGCACGATTATTCGATAGACCCCGGGAGGCACACTGGGAATTCGATACAGCCCATCCCCATTGGACTCACCGGAATACGCAACGTTGGTATTGATGTTGACGGCCTCGACCTTCACACCCGGAAGAACGAGTCCCTGAGAGTCCGTTATTCGTCCAGAGATCGATGCGAGTTCGTTTGCGAAAGCTGGCCCGGCTAACGCACAAAGAAGCGCCGCCAGACACACAAGTATCTGCACACCACACCGCTTAATCATGTATGCTGTCCTCCCCTGGAATAACCCCGTAACCTGCTATTTATAATTGCCTGCATCATCGGCACTTTGTGACAGCCGATTCTCTTTTCTTTTTCGCACCGCGGAGTGCGAGACTGCTCCCGCTGAGTGAGCGATCACATGGCTGGATGAGTCCAAAGGGGCTTGGTCAGGGTCTGGAGGAAATCTCTGGAGTACAGCGCTAGAGGAATCGCAATCGCCTTCCGCTCACCTTGGGCATCCTGAACGCAATGCAAGAAAGTATCTGCCCGCCAATTCCCGATTCTCTTGTAGGAGATTTCAACCCGGGAATGTCGGAGTTTTCCTGCACCCGTCACTCTGGCAACGATTGGCTCTCACGGATGCGCATGTCACGAACGAATTGACCGCAAACCAAGCCAACCCAACAAGTTAGGGATGGTTTGGCTTTGTGTTGAGATAGGCGTAGAGCAATTTGGCGCCTGTGGGTTTCTCGCTTCCGCCGGGTGGCTCTGCCGTAACAAAAACTGCGTCAATGGCCGAAAGGACTGCGGGATCGTTAAACTTGAGTACCCACCGGTTTTGCTTTTGGTCGTCTTGGTAAAGCATCCCGAGGCTCTGCGTGGACAATCCAGACGCTTCTTGATAGCCCCATAGCTGGTACGACCGTTCCGAGAACGAAGCTCGTTTGGTCTTCCCCAAATCAAAAGCATAAAAGATCAGCGACTTCCCCTCGGTGTAGAATACGCGGCCAAACGGGCTCTTCGTCTTGCCGTGCGAATCGACGTCATAGACATCGGTAATATGGAGGGTCCTTGCGCCCATCAGGTCCCGAATATCGTGGTCCGCCGCCAATAGTTTTTTGGCCCGATCCAGGGAATCATTGGCGTCTCCGAGCTGTGCTTCCAACTCTTTCATTCGCGAGACCTGATCGGTCGTACTGGCAACTTCAACCGTGCGCGCCTTGCGGAGGCTCTGGAGTTCGCTGCTCACGCTGGCGAGCGACAGCTTGGTATCTTCCAATTTGGCCGATAGGTTTTGCTCCCTGCTCGCCGCTCCCTGAATTTCCGCCTGCAAAGCCTCAGCTCGCAAGGCTGCACCTTTTACTTCTGCTTCGAGCGTCGCGTACCGCGCTTCCAGTTCCGTGTATTGCGATCTAGTCGCGGACAACTGGGCCTTTGCTTCAGTGGTCTGGCCGCTGATCTTCGACAATTCTGAAACTCGTCCGTCCAGCTCAGAATTCCGGATGCGTAGAGCCGAAATTTGATCCTGCAAGTCCTGTTTTTCTCCAGACTGCGCGAATTCCCTTGTTCGGGCTGCATGCAAACGGTAAGCGACGAACCCGCTGAATAAACTCAGCACCAGGACTGCCGCACACGCATACAAAGGAGACCAAGCCTGCTTCGCCCCGAGCGCGGCCCAGAAGGTCTTCTTAGAGGCTTCCTCCACAATGCTAAGTGGGATCCCTTCCGCTTTAGCTCTCGCCATGAACCTGTTCTTATAATCGTGAGCCGCCTCTGCGACTTGGGCCCCGACTGCTTCCCCAGTCCGATCGAAGCCAGTGAGAGGAAATTGCGTGAAAACCATGTCTTGGTATTCTGCAAGCTCGCGCCGGCAGCAAGCGCAAACTTCAACGTGCGCCCTCAGATGGTCGTATTCTTCCCCTGAAAGCTGCCCCCCGGCGGCCAGGACTATCAGTTCCGCGTATTGTTCATGCTCCATCAATCTGCTGCTCCAGCGGCTTTGGCACCGGGGCCGTCTTCCTTGCTCGTTTCATGCAAGACTTCTCGGAGCTTCTTTAATCCCCGGTAGTAATAACTTCGAACTTGTTGGACCGGCTCGCCCATGCGTTCCGCAATCTCCTTAATCAAGAGCCCTTCTGAGTATGCCAACTCCAGCACCCTTTTTTGCTTGTCCCCCAGACTTTCCATCCCTTTTTTGAGCATCCGTTTGCGCTCTTCGCATGTCAGCCCATCCCAGCCGTTCGGGGAATAGGACGGTTCCCATCTTCCCAGTTCCAGCGCCGAAATCTCTTCCGACTTATAAAACCTTCTCGCGATAAGGTATTGGCGGCGGTTCATGCTCCTGTGATACGCATACTGCAGAATCCACGTTTTCGCGCTTCCTTTGCTGGCATCAAACAGGCACGCCCTCTTGTAAATCTCGAGGAATACATCCTGCATGAGGTCTTCGGCTTCTCCGGCGTCTCTGAGGATTCTCAAAGCGACGCATAGTACCAGGCGGAAGTAGCGATCGAAGAGCGCGCTCAGAGCCTCCCCGCGCCCGGACTTCATTAGCGTGATCAGCTCTTCATCGGGTGCGCTGGAAATGACTAAGGCGGGCTCTGCGGGATGCGGCTGAGCCAAACGCGCAAAGGAGAGATCTTTCGTGGCCACAGTTCTCGAACCCTACCGGACAACCGCTCGATACTCGCCGCATATTGCCGTACTGAAGCCACGAGAGGATTGCGAACTTGAATCGGTCAAGCCTTCTAATGCTCTTTGGTGGGCCGACCCGGCTGAGCTTGTCGGTTGTCGCAAGCGAGAATACGCCTCAAAGCCAGCCAGCGCAAGCGGCTTTGCGAGTAGCCAACGAGTCGCAAAATGGTTCATCACGCTGTCACTCAATTCCTACAAGTGTCCTACATGAGAAGACAGCTTGAGGCTTCTTCACCGATGTGTCATCAATTCGGAAAGGCCATCTCACGATGAAGGAAACTTGGGTGGTCCAGACGGAGAGAAGATTGGCTGGGAGACTAGGATTCGAACCTAGATAGCCAGATCCAGAATCTGGAGTCCTACCGTTGGACGATCTCCCACCCGTCGCTGGAAAAAAACGAACCGTAGCGCGTTCCCGATGATCGGGGCACACACGATTCTACTTACTAATTTAATCGGGTTTTCAACGGTCGTCAACCGCGCGTCTCGCGTTGCGGAACTGCAAATCTACGATCGTGGAACATCTTGCGCGGGTTTTGCCACCGGCCTTTCGACGCCTCCAACCGGTACCATCCGTCCCTGCCGAATCACATACTCGAGGTTGCCCCAGCGAATCCGATTCGAACCGAAACTCGCCAGCCAGATCACGAAGTGAATTGCATCCCGCAACGGCACCAGCCAAAATCTGCGGCGTAGCACTTCGTCTCCAACGCCCCAAACTCCTATTGTCCACGCCATCGTAAAACGCAGCACCAAATACGCGAGCAGATAAGCGCCCGCGATCCACTTCACAGGCGCGACAAGCGCCGCAAGCAGCGCCCAAGGCAGTCCCTGGGTAAAAAGCAGTCCCGCGTAAGACAGCGGCCTGCACAATCGCACTGTGCGTGCCCAGCGAACTTGATGGTCCCAGAAGCCGCGAATTGTCTGCGCGGGATACATGGTCCAGACGGCCTCGCAAGAGAGGACAACCTCACCGCCCGCTTTAGCGATGTGGTTGCCGAGCTCGTAGTCGTCTGCAAGTGCATAGGCTATGGCCTGAAACCCGCCTATTTTCCCGAGCCATTCCTTGGTCGTCGCGATGGAGGCTCCCAGCGCGAAAGTGATTCCTTCGGTCCAGCCCGCCATCAGCACTCCGGCGAAAAAATCGCTCGACGCGCCGACGGCTTCGATTTCCGCGCCAAGATTTTTCTCGGCGATTCCGCGGTAGAAGCAGGTCACCGCGCCGGTCTTGCGGTTTGCAAGCGGTGCTACAACTTCACGCAAAAACCTGGGCCCCACGCGCACATCGCCGTCGGTCAACACCAGCACTTCGTTTCGCGCTTCTCGTGCCAGCCGCGCCAGTTTGTTTACCTTTCGGTTCGCACCGAGATGCTCCGCGCCGACAAACAGGCGGATTCTCCGCTCGGGAAACTCCGCGATGATTCGCCGGATCACCGCCACGGCGGCATCGCCGTCGTCGTTGACTGCAAACAAAATCTCGTAGTCTCTGTATTCCTGGCGGCAAAAGCTCGCGAAATTTTCGTAGGAGCCGAAGTCCACCCCGCGCACAGGTTTGAGCACGCTAACGGGAGGAGTGTAATCTGCCAGAATTCGTGCACGTTCGCGCCAGAAGAAACGCAGCGCCGCTAGAGTCGCAAGTGCGTAGTAAATGAGCGGAACAGCCGCCACCAGGAACACCGCGTCATGCCATATCGCATAGTGCGCTGTCACGCTGGCCCGCTCGTTCTCATGATCTGGCTATAGCGAACTTCAGAACTGCTGTCGAATGAATCGCTTCTTCCACAAGCCCGCTAATACGCAGTCTTAAGTAATATTCTCAGAATTTGTAACGGCGCTCAATCCTTGCGCAGCGCCATCGTTCGCGAGGCTCGCACCCGTCATTGGGAAGAGTTGCCCATTCTTCACGCGGTAAGCAATTCCCCGCCATAGGATACGTTCTGAAAAGAATCCGCCCACCCATGCGGCAAAATTGATTGCATCGCGCACCGGGACGAGCCACAGTTTCTTCCATGCTCCGGCATCGGCCAGGCCCCAGCTGCCCGTCGTCCAAGCCAGCCCGAGGCGCAGCCCCAGGTATGCGACCAGATACGCCGACGCAATTCCCTCCCATCCAGCTCGCGCCGCGCATCCTGCTGCCAACAAAGCCCACGGCAATCCGTGCGTCAATACCAGCCACTGGTATCCGGTGGGGCGCACGTTTTTCAGCCCGATGGACCATCGGAGTTCATGCCGAAAGAACTGTGCGATCGTCTCTTGCGGAAATACCATCCACACCGGCTTGCGCATCAATTCCACGCGATAGCCGCGGCGCGCGATTCGATTTCCCAGCTCAAAATCGTCAGAGTGATAATTTGCCATCGCTTCCCAGCCGCCGATCTCCGACAGCTGTTTCTTGGTCGTCGCCATCGTCCACCCAAAGGCGAATTGCATCTTCCCTTCCAGCCTTCGCGCCACAAGCGCCCCGGGAGCGGAGTCCAGGTACATTCCAAGGGCGTCCAAGTCTGCCGCCACACCGCCCGCCGTGATGCACCGGTAAAAACCGGTAACCACGCCCACCTGTGGATCTGCAAACGGTGGCGCAACCACTTTAAGGTAATCGGCACCCACGCGCACATCGCTGTCGCTCATCACCATCAGGTCGTATTTCGCTTCTTGCACCAGTCGGCACAGGCTATTCACTTTGCTATTCGTGCCAATTCGCTCTGCACCCTTGATTAAGCGGATGGAACACGCGGGGAAATTGGCCTGCAATCTTTCGATCACCGGTACGGCGGGGTCATCTGGATCCCCCACTGCAAAGATGATTTCGTATTCCGGGTAGTCGAGCCGGCAATAACTTGCAAAATTCTCGTAAGCTTCGCGGTCCACGCCGCGCACGGGCTTGAGGATACTCACGGGAGGCAAGTACTCGGAATTCAAGGGAGGCGATTTCCGCAATTCATGGAAATAATCAACAACGCAGTACAGCGACAGAAGGTAATAAGCCAGAGGCGCGGCCGCCAAGACGAGCGCGATCCGATAGACAGTATGTAACAACATTCCGTCGCCCTGAATCCCCATTGCGAGACGAAAACCAAAAGCGGGGAATTCCCTTCGTCACGCATGAATCTTACTATTCAAGTTGTCTTTTCGGCTCAGATGCCACACTTTTTTGATACGTTGCCGCAAACCGAAACCTGGAATCTCGCGGGGGCACCAAACCATTGCCTACACGCTATCACTAGTCGCCCACCGTTGTTCAATATTTTTTCAAAGCTTGTCGTCAGCCCGCCGCGACCAGGGCAACTCCCGCGCAAACCAGCACGACACCCGCCCAACGCGCCGCACTCACCTGCTCGCCCAGAATATACTTGGCGCCCAGCGTGCCGACGACATAGCTCAGCGCTGATGCAGGAATCACAAAACTGATAGGCTCCCAGGAAAGCAAAACCAGCAAGGAATAAAATGACAGAGCCATCAGCGGTACGCCCGCCCAGAACCAACCATTGCGTACTGCCCGACCCAGGAACTGAAGCAACGCCATTGGGCGCAATCGGGTCGGTTCACCGGTCGCCTTCATTCCGTGCGTGATCGCGATCTCGCCTCCGGTGCTGCCAAGAATCAAGACCGCAAGTGCCAGAATGACACGCATCAGGCCACCGCCTCACTGGCTACTGCGGTCGTCCGCGGTTTCGTCTGCCCCACCAGCAGGACACCCACGCAAATTAGAACAACACCAACCCAGCGCCGCGGCGAAACGGCCTCATGCAGAAAAACAACCGCCAGCAAAGTGAGCAACGCATATCCAAACGCGCCCGCCGGCATCACGTAACTGTAGTCCGCCCAACTCAACACCGTCATGTAACTCAGCATGAAGCCGGTCAGAAACAGAATTCCTACCCAGATCGTTCCGTTCGTCACCGTCAGCCGGAACGCTTGCGCAAGACCCGAAACCGTCAGTTGGACAGCGCCGATCTGCGACATCCCGCGCTTCAGCATTAAGTCTCCGGCATTGGCGCACACGACCATTGCCAAGACCATGACCAGCGTCTTGATCCGCAGTCTTCTTTCACTTCCCATTTTGTGTGTTAATCGTTCCCGGAAGCTGAAGACGCCCCTGGCACGGAAACCATGGGCTTGTCGTAGTCGCCGCCCTTGCGCACCCACTTCAGCCGTTCCGCGCGCAGCTTCAGGAATTCCGTCGCCTCGTGGTACAGGCGTTTCCGCTCGTGGCTGTCCCACAGGGCTTCCTTCACGATGCGCCAAACCACTTTCGGCCGGAAATAGTACTCATCGTAGAACTGGTTCACGCCCGCCATCATCTCTGCCTTCGATAAGTGCGGATACTCGATGTGCGGCAACTGGTGACCGCCGGAATCGGCAAGTGCTTCGACTTTTAGAAAGCCCTGCTGCGCCATGGTGTCGTGCAGTTCCGTCCCCGGCATGGCGTGAGCCAGCGAAACCTGGATCGTCTCGCAATCCAATTCCTTGGCGAAATCAATGGTCTTTTGAATCGTATCTTTCGTCTCGCCCGGCAAGCCGATGATAAAGTCGCCATGCACCTTGATCCCTACTTTGCGGCAGTTTTTCATGAAGGCGCGCCCCATCTCGACGGTTGCGCCCTTCTTGATGTTCTTCAGGATTTGCGCATCGCCGGACTCAAAGCCCACGATAAAGAGCCTCGCTCCGCCATCCGCCATCGCCTTTACTGTTTCGTAGTCGCTGTGCACGCGCGCCGTCGATGACCACTGGAACTTCAGCGGTTTGAACTTCGCGCAAAGATCCAGCACGCGGTCCTTGCGGATGTTGAAGGTGTCGTCGTCGAAGAAAATCTCTTTCATCCGCGGAAAATATCCGAGCGCTTGTTTCACTTCCCGCGCCACGTTCTCCGTCGACCGCGTCCGCCAGGCGTGCCCAGAAATCGTCTGCGGCCACATGCAAAACGTACATAGCGCCGGGCATCCGCGCGTCGTGTAGAACGACACATAAGGGTGCAGCAGGAACGGTACGTTATAGCGTTCGATTTCCAAATCGCGCTTGTAAATGTCTGTGGCAAACGGCAGCGCGTCCAGCTCTTCCGTGTGCAGTTGCGGACGTTCGGCGTTGTGAACGATCTTGCCGTCTTTGCGATAGCTGACGCCCGAAATTTCGCTGAGCGGCTTCCCGTGCGCGTAATCCACCACCGAGTGATCGAACTCTCCGCGCGTTACGAAATCGATGTCCTCGCTAGCGTTCAGCGTCTCCTCGGGCTTGATGTGTCCGTGCGGCCCGACGAAAGCAATCTTCATGCTCGGGTTGGCTTCCTTGATTTTCCGGATGAGCTTGACGTCGCTCTCCAGGCCAACCGTGGAGGTGAACAGAACAAGAAATTCGTAGTCTTTGCAGATCTCGATGGTCTGCCGCCAGTTTACTTTGTGGGGAGATGCGTCCAGCAGCCTGCTTCCCGGAATCATGCCTGCGGGGTACGTCAACCAAACTGGGTACCAATAGGATTCAATCTCGCGTGTGGCAGGCCACCGAGAGCTCGCGCCGCCGTCAAAATTTTCAAAACTCGGCGGATTCAACAGCAATGTCTTCATTACATCCGGCATTCTTCACCCTCAGCCTTCGCGTTCTAAACTTGGCCGTCTCGAATACTTGGCACTTGGTCTGTTTTGCAAAAGGGAAGGGCCGCGCATTCACGCGGGGCTTGGGCTCCCCATCTATGGATACTAGTTTACCTGACTTCGTTGCATCGCCTCAAACCTTATCTCTCATTGGGTGTTAACTGACAGCGAACGGCTATTAGCCTCATTAAATGGAGTTTGCAGGCCCGCTCTTGGCGGATCGTCCTCGAGCGCCAAGCACTTCATCCGCGGACACTGCGAGCAAATCCCAAATCCGTTCTACCCAGTCGAGATGCTCCGGTTTCATGAGCACGGAGCGCAAGCAAGTGATGGTCTCGCGGTCCCGCTTCGTCGCTCCCAGATTCCCTTGCCAAAAAAGAGCCGGCAATTCCGCCACTGCCAGATGCAAATCGCGCTTCGCCGCAGCCTCGAATATCTTGCGGCTCAAAAATGAAGCCTCGCTGACGCTAGCCGCTCTCGGCGCAAAAACGACAATGTCCAGTTCCGGTGGGAAGGCGGCCACAAATCGCGCATCCGTGCGCAGCTTTTCGAAGAGGGCCAGCGCCGCTTTCCTTCCGCGTTCCAATCCCCGCGCAAACTCGCTGCCTTTTTTCAGCGGTAGCAATCTCTGCGTCGCCCACAGAGCCGCCGCAGCCGCACCCGGTCGCGAACATTCCAGGCTGATCTCACCCAAGTGCAGCTCCGCGGAGCTGAAATAGGTGTAGGGCGAATCGTGCTTGTACAATCGGCCGATTTCGGCGTCGCGAAATAGCACGCAGCCGCAACCGTAAGGTTGCAAGCCGTGTTTGTGCGGATCGATCACAACGGATTCCACTTCTCCAATCCGTGCAAACACCCGTTTGGCATCTTCCGCAAGATTCTCCGTCAGCACGAAATAGCCGCCGTATGCCGCGTCTGCGTGAACTCGGAATCCATGTCTTTCTCGAAGCGCAAGGATCTCCGGCAGCGGATCCACTGAACCCGTTGCCGTCGTACCCATCGTCGCTACAATGGTCCCAACGTCGCCGCATTCCAGCCGCTTCCCCAGCGCGTTCGCGTCCATCCGTCCCCGCGCATCGCAGGGCACCATTTCGAACGGCAACTGTAGAACGCCGCTAATCCGTCCGTGCGTGTAATGAGCTTGGTCACTGGCGAGAATCTTCTTTCCCGGATGTAGTCGCCCTGCAACCCACAGGGCCTCGAGATTCGCCATCGTTCCGCCGCCGCATAGGTGTCCAAGAAACTTCTTCCACCCAAACATGCCGGCGATCTCCGCAACCGCTTCTTTTTCCATCGCGGAAGTCGCTCGCCCACCATCCAGCGCATGGTTGTTTGGATTGATCCACATAGCCAGCGCATACGCCAGCCGCGCCACAGGATGCGGCGGCTTCAGCATCTGACCCGCATATAAAGGATGAAAATACGGGTAGTTGTCCTGCAACCGCTCCGCCGTCGCCTCAAGTACTTCTGCAAGACGCGCCATTTCCGGCGATTCATCTTGAAACGCAGGCAATTTTGCGAAGCCCTGGTCGAGCTTGCTCGCAACCTCGGAGAACACCCTCAAACTCTCGCGATCGAGCATCCCGAGTCACCAATCACTTTTTCACTGCCACACCTTATCCAACTGCCCTGCCGTCTTTAGCAATTCCAGTTGTGCCTGCTGCTTCTGGAAATTTGCATCCAGATACGCCATCCACTTTTCGTTCTCTTCGAGCCTGGCCTTTTCGACCTCGCGCAGATTCAGCTTCCCTTCCGCAAACTGCGCCTGTTCCACCACCACGTTTTGCTGCGCAAGTTGCAATTCCAGCCGCGCTACCTCTTTCGCGGCGTCTCTCTCGCGTACTTGCCGCGTCTTTTGCCTAACGTCCGCGGTCAATTCCGTTTTCTTGTTCGTCAGGTTGACTCTGGCCGCTTCCAGGTTTATCTCCGCCATTCCCACCGCCGCTTTCGTCTGCGCGCTAAAAATCGGCACGTGCATGTCGATTCCTGCATTGTAATTGTTCCGCTGAAAAGTCGTAAAAAACTGGCTATAGTTGTTGAACTTCGCCAGCACGCTGTACACGCTCACGAGCTCCAGCGTCGGCCAATAACCTCGCTTCTCGCCCTTCAACCGAAACTCTTTCGCTCGAACGTCGGACTCCGCAAGCTGCAATCCAGCGTTGCGCGTTATGGCCATCGCCACGAGGTTGTCTCCCGCCTGCTCTGCTTCCCCGGGCAACTCCTCCGGTGTGACTTCGATGGACTGCGTCTCCGGCAATCCAAGCTGGTATCTCAGAAAAACTTCCAGCTCATCTTCCCGGCCCTCGAGTTGCAAAATCCTTTGGACCACCTGCGCTTTTGTCAGTTGCGCTTTCGTCACTTCCACCGGCAGTTCGTATCCTTCCCCCTGCCGCTCCTGCGTCACCTGCAGGATCTTCTCCGCGCTCTGTTGCTCTTTTCGCAATAGCTCAAGCGAATGCCGCACCTTCCCCAGTTCCAGATACGCCATTGCCGTTCGCGTGATGACGTTGTTCTTCGCGTCCTCCAGCACAATCTTTTGCGCCTTGGCCTGTTCCTGCGTCTCCTTCGCCTGGCCGCGCAGAGGCTCGTTCAGAACTTGTTCCGTGTACGAAACGTTGAAGATCGATGGCGCGCGTCCGCCCGGCGTTTCCGGTATTCCGTATGTGTATCCTGCTCCAGAGCCCGCATAGAGATTCGGCATGAACTGTGCCTTGGTGATCTTCGCGGCGCGGTCTGCCACGCTCGCTTGAATCTTTGCCACTTGAATTTCTTTGCTGTTCTGCAGCGCCATCTGAATCGCGCGCTTCAGCGTCAGGGCCATTGGCACCGCATCCTTGGGCGCCTCCTGTGCCGCAGCTTGGCTCGCATTCGGCACGGACGCTTCTTGCGCACTCGCAGCTCCAACGCACAACGTCAGCAGCACAATCGTCCCTGCAACGCGTCCCAGTAAGTGCATTTTCATGCTCCTTCTTCGCCGAAGCCGCTTTAGTATTGCCAATCGCCGCCCGTTCACTTCCCCTCACTACTGCCCTGGGCCTCCTGTTGCTTCACTCATATCTCAGAGACTCGACTGGTTGCAGGCTCGCCGCCTGATTCGCAGGCAAGTAACCGAAAAACAGCCCCGTGGAACACGACACTACGAACGCAATGATCACGCTCAGCGGCGACACTGGAACCCGCAAATTTCCCGGCAAGAAAGATTGGATTGCAACCGGCACGGCGATTCCAATCAAGATTCCGAGAACCGCCCCTCCCCCGCTGATTACGAGCGATTCGACTAAAAACTGGTACATAATTTCACGCCTCGCCGCTCCAATAGCTTTGCGGATTCCGATCTCTCTCGTCCGTTCGGTCACCGTTACCAGCATGATGTTCATGATCCCGATTCCGCTGACCAGCAGCGCGATCGCGGCTATAATGATCAGAACAATCGTCAGTCCCAGCGAAATCTTTCTCGCAACATCCAAAATTGCTATCAGCGTGTGCACCTCGTAACCTGCATCGGCAGGGTGGCGGCTGCGCAGCAACTGCCCCAGTTGTCGCTCCACGCTATCGACATCTTCGTGTTTTGCCGTTTGTACGTACAACGTCCGAAGTGCATCGGTACCCGTGTAGTACTTCATGAGCGTGAAGGGGATGATGACCGAATCATCGTGAATTTCCGATTGCCCGAACGTTGATACTCGTTCTCGAAAAACGCCGATGACTGTAAAGGTTAATTCCCCCATACGGACGTCCCTTCCCACGGGATTCTCCACTCCGAATACGCGCCGCGCGAGATGCTCGGAGATTAAACAGAATTTATTGCGCATCTCCATGTCCACGGAATCGAAGTAACGTCCGCGAAAGATCACCAATCGGCGAATCATTTGGTAACCTTCCGTCACGCCAATCAGATTTACAGGCACCGAAACACCGCCCACCACTACTTCCATCGGCAATTCTCGAATCCCTGCCGCCTCCACCACTGCGGGGAGGCCGGATTTCACTGCATTCAAGTCCCCATAAGTTATCTCGTAGCTCAGCGGTGGGGCGATGTCCGAGCTTCTGACCAACTCCGCCCACAACAGGTTCGAGCCCACAGCCTCAATCTGCGAAATGACAAATTTCTGGCTGGTCAGCGCCACAGTGACCACCAGGACGATGGAGGCGCTCCCAATAATCACTCCTAACGATGTCAGAATTGCGCGCAGCTTATTCGCGCGCAGCGCGTCAATCGCCACCGATATCGTTTCGCGAATATCCATCGTTGCCTTTTGACCGGAATTTTCCGGCAGCCTCGGATAAAACTCTCACCCCTTCTTCAGCCGCTTTAGCGCTTCCTGCGCCATTTTGTTTTTTGGATCCAGTTTCAGCGCACTTTCAAACTCCTGCGCCGCCTCTTCCATCTTGTTCTGATCCTCGAAAAGTCGCCCCAGCCACGCGTGCGCCGCAGCCGGCCGCGGATATCCCGATCGCGTCGGCGCTCTTTTCGCATATTCCTTGAGCAATCGTTCCGCTTCCTCGGAGCCCTCCTTCTTCAAAACCAGCGCAACGCCGCGGTAAAACTTCTCTCTCAGGTCGCTTGGCGCCACGCGTTTCCCGGCATCCGCAACCGCCAGCAGCCGCGCCGGCTGGCTGCGTTTCACGGCGTAATCGCCGACGTCGTAGATCAGCTCCGCGGATTTTGGATTGCTCTCCAGCGCCGTTGTAAATTCCTCGTCCGCGGCGGTGAAATCTTTTTTCTGCCGACGGCAATTCCCCTTCGCGTAATGCCCTTCCGCGGCGTCCATCTCCGCCAATTGCTCGATCTGCCGTACTGCTTTGTCTTCACCGCCACCCACAAGACCGGGAGCGCTGCAATCGAATTCGATCAGCGCCTGCCGCGCCGAAAAATTCTTTGCGTCCAGCTGCACTGCCGTCTCGAACTCTTTGCGTGTCTTCTTCGCGAGCGATATCGCCGAAAACCAGCTCGCGTGATCGGCCTTTTCCCCGTACGCTCTCCCCAGCCACTCGTGGTAGATCGAATTCTGCGCGTCAATGGCCACCGCCCGCTCCGCGCTCTTGATTGCTGCGTCATGTTGCTGCAACTCCAGATAACTTTTCGCCAGCAGCAATTGCACGTCAGCATTTTGCGGATCTTTTGCTGCAGCCGCCTGCAACGCTTGAACGGCCTTCACGTAGTCGCTGGCTTCGTAAGCATGCCGTCCCGCTTCGAGACTGGCATCTTGTTTGATGGTTGCGGCCGCCATCGCCGTGCTCGCGATAAGCAGAACCGCAAGTTTCCTCCCGTTAACCATTACTTGGTCCTCGAAAGAGTGCAGCTTCCGTCGTTATGACGATCACCGTCATCCCATCGCGCAAATCCACGTCCCCTGGAAGCGCCACCAATTCCCCTTCTTGCAGGCCGCTCACTACTTCGTAATTCGTGGCGTCCGCAATGCCCACATGAATCTCTCGTTTTTCAAGCGTCGATTTTCCCACGCCCAGTTGGCTCTTTCTGACCACGAAAACATAGCGCCTGCCGCCGTCCGCTTCCACCGCCCCTCGCGGAACTGACAGCACGCCGATCCGTTCCCGCGAATTGATACGCACGTTCACGTTAATATTCGGCAACAATTCCAAATTGTCGTTATTCACCGCGCAGAGCAGCTCGCCCACACTCCGGTTTTGATGTGGCACCACTTGTTTCGGAACCGTCTCCGTCTTTCCCGTCCATGTCTTGCTCGGCAGCGCGTCCCAGGTGATTTTCACCGGCTGGTTCGTTTCCAGTGCGCCCAATTCCGGCTCGTCGATGAACGCACGCACGCGCACCTTGTGCAGGTCCGCCATCTCCGCAAGTAAATCGCCCACCTTCACATAGTCTCCCGCCTTCAACGGCGTCGATTCGCCGCTTCTTCCCAGCGAGTAAAGCGTCCCGTCCGCCGGCGCGGTGATGCGCCCCTGCCGCACTTTTTCCTCAAGGGCCGCCACTTCGTTTTGCACCTGTTGCAAGCGCAGCGGTGTCTGGTCCGTGTCCAGCTTCACGCTGCGCTCAAACTCCTGCTTGACCGCCGTTAATCTGGCCACCTCGGCCTGCGCCTTGATCAGGGCAAGGTCGTTCGCCTCAAGTTCATCCTGCGTCGCCGCTTTCTGCGCGATCAGCCGTTGCAGCACATCGTTGTTCTTCCGGAACCGGTCGCGTTCCGCCTGCGCTTTCGCCAGGTCGCCTGTGACTCTGGCGGCCTCATCAATTTTTCCGCCCGCTCTTGCTGCTCGCAAATCGTCCTCCGCTTTCAGGAGTTTTGCCTGCGCTTCCGCCAACTGCGCTGCCGCATCCTTAACGTCCAGTTCCAGCAGCAGTTGCCCCTTCTTCACGGTCTGCCCTTCGTGAACGCTTATCTTCAGCACAAACGTATCCAGTTGCGCCCGCATCACGTAAGGGGCGATAGGCTCAACCTTTCCGTTGCTGCTGATGGACGACACCAGATTCTCGCGCACCGGCGTCACCGCCGAAATCTTCGGCACCGGCTTTCGTCCGCTCAGCTCCACAAGCACGAACGCCAGCACTGCCGCCAGCGCCAGGTAGAGCAAAATTCGATTTCGCAGCTTGCGATCCATTTCTTCCTATTCCGCGCGGTCCCACACTTCGAACTCTGCAAGACGCACGGGCGCATCCCTCAGGTGCGGCATTTCTGTTACTTGTCCGTGGCTTGCTTGACCCCTGTCCAATAGGCGTCAAGTCATTTCATTCTAGCAAGAGCAGTGCGGCTTTCTATAGATTCCTCGCAGGTGTTGTTTATTCTGCGCCCTGCTCCCTTCACGCAATTCCTCGGAACCATGAGCCCCCCCACATCCAAGGGATGCGCTTGGCACATCCTATGGATGCCGCCAGCTTTCTTGGACGCCATACTGCACCGTGCTAGAATTCCCTCATGTCCACCGAGAGCGTTCCTGAAAAGTCTGCCGCTCCTTCCACGGGCGGCCTGCCCAAATCGCCCCAGCCGGGCGCCGTTATCAGTCCTGTCATCCACCGCGTGTGCATCCAGTGCAACAATATGTTCCGCGTCACTCCTGACAGGTTTGATGCCAAGCAATGCCCCGTCTGTCACAAGGGATGATCCGCGTCTCTTGCCCTTTCGTTCTCTTCCCTATCTCCGTGCCCGCCTTTCGCTTGCCCGTAACATTTCCCCGCCCCCGCGTAGTACACTCTGAACGCTCTTTTGCCCTGTCTTACCAATTCAGTTAGGGGTCCTTCGATGATCGAAGCTCGCGGCCTGTCCAAGCGCTTCCAGGACAAGAAACGCGGTGAAATCCGCGCCGTTGACAACGTCAGCTTTACCTGTCAACCCGGCAAGATTTACGGTCTCCTCGGCGCCAACGGCGCCGGCAAAACCACTACTCTCCGCATGCTCGCCACCATTCTCGAACCTACCGACGGCACCGCCATCGTCTGCGGCCACGACGTCATCGAGCAGCCGGAAAAAGTCCGCGCCAACGTCGGCTTCCTCTCCACCGCCACCGCCCTCTACCCTCGCCTCACTGCCCAGGAACTGGTCGAATACTTCGGCCGACTCAATGGTTTAGACGAAGCCACGCTGAAAAAGCGTGTCGACAACATCTTCAACCGTCTCGACATGGACGGCTTCCGTGATCGCCGCTGCGACAAGCTCTCCACTGGCATGAAGCAAAAAACCTCCATCGCCCGCACCCTCGTCCACGATCCGCCTGTCATGATCTTCGATGAGCCCACCAACGGCCTCGATGTCATGACCGCGCGCACCATCACCGCTTTCATCCACGAATGCCGCAACAACGGCAAAACCGTCATCTTCTCCACGCACATCATGTCCGAAGTCGAAAAGCTCTGCGACACCATCGGCATCATCCAATCCGGTAAACTTCTCTCCGAAGGCACCCTTGCGCAGCTTCGCGATCAGCATCACGAACAGGATCTCGAGGACATTTTCGTCAAAGTCGTCGCTCCCCACTATGTTTCCGCGGAGGCTAACTAAGATGTCTGCGCGCAATATCGGCATCGTCTATCGCAAGGAGCTGACCGAGGCTCTCCGTGACCGCCGCACGCTCATCACTATGTTTGTTCTCCCTCTGATCATTTTTCCGCTTCTCAGTGTTGGCTTCGGCGCCATGATCGCCGTGCTGATCGGAAAGGCGAAGGAAGAAAGCCCTAAAGTCATGATCATCGGCGGCGAGGATTCCCCCAATGTTCTCGCAGGATTGAAAAAAGTGCCAAAGATTCAGGTCGTTCCGCTGGAAGCGAATTGGAAGGACGCAGTCGTCAACAAGCAGGTTCCCGTGGTCGTCGAAATCCCCGAAGGCTTCGAGCGCAATCTCGCGAACCAAAAGGAACAAACCGTCCTCATTCACGACTACGAGGGCGATCTGAAATCCGAAATCGCCAAAAACAAAATCGAGAAATACTTCAACGACTATCGCGACTCCGTCGTCAAGGACCGCCTCGCCGCCAGAAATCTTCCCGTCAGCATCCTCAAGCCGTTCGCGATCAAGCCGCACAATGTTGCCCCGCCTGAGAAGTCCGGCGGTGCGCTCTTCTTTGGCGGCTTCATCGCCTACATCGTCGTATTTCTGTGCCTGAACGGCGGGATGCATCCTGCCATGGACCTTACCGCGGGCGAAAAAGAGCGCGGCACCATGGAAACCATCCTTTCCAGTCCGATCTCGCGCTCGCATCTGGTCCTTGGCAAGTTCCTGCTGGTTCTCACAACCGCGCTGACCACTGCCGCGCTCTCCGTCATTTCCATGGGCATCTCCTTTGCCATCGCCAATGCCCTGCAGACCAAGCCCATCCAGGCCGGCGAAGCTGACACCACTCTCCACATCGGATTTGGCGCGGCGCTTTCCGTTTTCATCATGGCGGTTCCCTTGGCAGTCCTTTTCTCGTCCGTCCTGATCACCATCTCGACCTTCGCCAAGAGCTACAAAGAAGCGCAGAGCTACATCATGCCGCTCATTTTCATCGTTATCATCCCGGCGATCGCCGCGATGCTGCCGGGTGTGGAGCTCACTCCCAAGCTCGCGCTCGTTCCCATCCTCAACGTGAGTCTGCTCTGCAAGGAGCTTGTGATCGGCACTTACCACTGGAACTACATCGCGATCATTTTTGCATCCACGTGCGTCTACGCTTCCGCCGCCCTTTTCCTCGCCATCAAAATGTTTCAGCGCGAATCGGTCCTCTTCCGCTCCTAACTTGTAGACACACCCTTTTAATGCCCCTATCCGCAAACTCTAAAAAGGCGCACACTAGCTCCGAGGTCATACCCATGGTTGCTACCGCCGGTGTCTGGAAGAAAAAGTGCGACACTTTGAGAACCAGGAGGAATTCCCTCTTCGCTGCCTACACCAAGGATCCGCAAAACCTCTCACTCGCCCGCGAAATCAAGGCTCTCGACGACGAAATCGCCGACTGCACTCAGCACGTCGAACAAGAACGCCGCTCCGAGCAGCGCGCCTCTTCCCCCGCTGCCAAACTCCTCACAACTTCAAAGTAATTCCAAAAAAAGGTATATCATCTGTGTCCGCTGCCCACTCGGAGTCCAACGGGCAGTCCGAGTTTAGAGCGAAAATGAAAAAATTTACCTTTCCCGCGCTGATCCTTCTGGCATCGTTCTCTCTCTCGATGTCCCCTGTTCCGACGCGCGCAGGGGCAGAGCAACATCTTCTATACGTAGCCAGTCCGGGTGTCCGCAATTACGTGGAACATGGCGGCGTCGGTATCCTCGTTTTCGACGTGGACAAGGGATATAAGTTTGTCCGCCGCATAAAAACCTGGAGCGTTCCGGATGGTGCGACGCCGGAAAACGTCAAGGGCATCGCCGCAAGCGCGGCGACTGGCAGGGTCTACGTTACATCCCTGAATCGCATGATCGCCATCGACGCTCTCAGTGGCAAGGAGATCTGGGACAAAACTTACGAAGGCGGATGCGACCGCATGGCAATTTCGCCTGACGGCAAAACCTTGTATGTTCCGCAACTCGAAGGAACGGCATGGCACGTCGTGAATGCGATGACCGGGGACGTGATTGCAAAGATCGACGCAAAGCCCGGTTCGCACAATACGATTTATTCGTCGGACGGTGAGCGCGTCTACTTGGCAAGCCTGAGGTCTCCTGTTCTTTCTGTGGCGGATGCGAGAACGCACCAGATCGCAAGCGAAGTGGGCCCATTCGATAATATGATCCGTCCGTTTACGGTTAATTGGAGCAACACCCTGGTTTTCGTCAACATCAATGGCTTGCTGGGCTTCGAGGTAGGTGATCTGCGGACAGGCAAGAAGCTATACCGTGTGGAGGTTTCTGGCTACTCCCAGGGTCCGGTCAAGCGTCACGCATGCCCGAGTCATGGAATCGCTTTGACTCCTGATGAGAAGGAACTTTGGCTCGCGGACTGTGCGAACAACGCCATACACGTGTTCGATGCAACGGTGATGCCGCCGAAGCAAGTCACTAGCATCAAGGTCCGGGACTGTGTGAGTTGGGTTAGCTTCAGCATGGATGGGCGATTCGGATATTCTTCAACGGGCGAGATCATTGATGTGCGGACCAAGAAGATTGTGGCGGCGCTACAGGACGAAACCGGCCGCCAGGTGCAGAGCGAAAAACTGCTTGAACTGGTGATCGAAAACGGCAAAGTAACTCGTGCCGGCAATCAATTCGGCGTTGGCAGGAAGCAACAGTAAACGGACTAGGCTGAAGCAACTCGTCGAAAAACCCGCCCGCAGAGTCGCCTAGCCCACCGACCGTCAGCGACTTCAGGTCGCTATCTTGCCTTTCTCTTCTGTCCCATCTCGCTTTCACTTTCTGCATTCTGTTTTCTAGTTTCTGCCTTCTAGTTTCGTCCGGCTTCCTCGATTCCACCAAGCGGTGTCCATCGGTGGAGCCATGCGCTGGCCATTCCGTTTTTGGAATGGTCTCAGTCTCCACCACCAAAGCCCTTTTCCGTCCTTCGCCCTCAGCCACTATTTCAATTTTCTCTTTCCATGCCTTCCCACTCTTTCCCGACTCCCACAAGCGGGGCGCATCGGTGGAGTCATGCGCTGGCCATTCGGTTTTTGGATGGGCGGCGCATGACTCCGCCGATCGCGGCGCGCCACCCGTCCGCAAATCTCCCATCAACCGCTCAAAAGTTGTCTCGAGCCAAGCCGAAGAACGCCTTCGGCGTCCTCGATCCCAACACCCTCCCCGTAACTTGCTGTGAACGTCCACAGGCGATATGATTCCCGCACAGAATTGGTTGGGAGGATTTCATGGACGGCACTGTCGCGATTGTCCTGATATTCGGCCTCTTTATTTATTTCATCCCTTACATCGTTTCGTCTGCGAGAGGAAAACAGAATTCTCTTGCTATCGGCCTGCTAAACATCTTCTTGGGATGGACACTGGTTGGGTGGGTTGTGGCACTGGTTTGGGCCGTTAGCAAGGACAATATCCCGCAGCCCGTACCCGTTACTGGCGACTTCATCGATCTTCCACAATTCGCACCTACGCCGCCAATCCTCCACGCCGTTCCGACACCCGCTCAAAAAAAGTGTCCCGATTGCGCGGAGATGGTTTTGGCCGACGCAAGGAAATGTCGATTTTGTGGTTATGAGTTCGGTCCCGCCATTCCTGCCGTGGGCCAGTCATGAAGCTGGTTCTCTTTGCTTTTGTTGCATACATCGCCTGTATCAGCACTGCCGTAGCCCGCGGCCAATCGACGCAGCCCAAGCTACAGGTCCAAGAGCACACTAGAAATTCTGTTCTTATGGGTGAGGGATCAGCCGGACCCGGACCCGTCAGAACTGCAAGTCAATGTCGTGACTGAAACGCTTCCGGCGCATCCAGGGCAACCTACCAGACGCAACGCGAAGTCTTTTTGATTCTTTCCACAGATTTCCACAATTCTTTCGAATGCCACGTCTCCCGCAAACCCTTTCCCTCCGCCAACTTGAACCCTACTGTGTCAAATCGCCACGTCCATTCGAATCACTAACAAGTTATCCTTGAAAAGCGTTTACTATCGTGCTACCATAAACTTTGAACTCGACGATCCATCCCCGTCTGTGGAGTGCGGTGGCTTGCCACCGCTTTTCCTACTGCCCAGCTCCGGCACCCTCCGCTCCTCTGGATCTCTGTGCCCGGAGTCTACCCCGTCCAGGCCGGGGCGGACTCTGTATAAAATCCGATCTTGTTCTTCGCTACGTCCCTAACTCCTTTGCTCTCTATCCTTTTGCCGACCCCCACCCTCTAAACCCTGCAGTGTCAACCTTTTACAGAACGTGGGAGGGAGGGCCCTCTCAGCGCCCAACCTGCCGTCTCGCTTTAACTCCTTTAACTGCAACATTTACGGACCTTGCCCCGTAAATGTTGCAAACAAAAGACTTATGCTCCAGCTAAGTTCTTTAGATGCAACACTTACAAAAAAGGCGGGGTGGGGGTCTCGGTTATGGGGGTGGGGGTTTCGGTTACGATTGACCAGACTCCCCCTGCGCAACCTGTCGTACCGAGCGTCAAGACGAGGAATTCGCAGGCAACGATTGTACGAACGGCAACAGGCGATTTCTCGTATCTTTGGAAACTTATGCGTCGCCGGCTGATCCGCATTGCTCTGATTCTGTTGCTCCTTCCGCCGCTGCTCGCCGCGGTTGCCGGATGGCTCTCCGCGCCGGCGTTTCTCCATCCTATCCGCCGCGAGCTGACTCCCGACCTGGTTCGCGAAGCCGACGCCTCCTTCGCGGCCACCGGTTCAACGCGCGAGGATTTCGACGTTCGCGCCACGGACGGAACGCTTCTTCGAGGCTGGAAACTCCGCCCGAAGAATCCCAATGGAAGCTGGGTTCTGCTTTTTCACGGCGTCGCCGACAACCGTATCGGAGTCGTTAGCCAATCGGAGTTTCTGCTGCGCGCCGGCTACAGCATCGTCATGATGGACGCCCGATCTCACGGCGCCAGCGGGGGCCCTATCGCCACTTACGGCTGGCTCGAACGCACTGACACCCGCGCCATCATCGACGCCCTGCTTGCTTTCGAGATCGACAGGTACGTCTCCGTGCAAATGAGCGACCCCCTCCACTTGCCCGGGTTCAAACCTTCTGCCCCTGCTTCTTTCCACATCTTCGCTCTCGGCGAATCCATGGGCGCGGGAATCGTCCTGCAATCCGCGGCCGCCGATCCGCGCATCGAAGCCGTCGTTGCCGAAGCCTCTTTCGCCAATATGCGCGAAGCGTCTTACGACTACGCCGGCCTGCGAAAATATCCCTGGCTCGGCAAAACGCTCCTCGCGCCTTTTGGCTGGACGCTGCTCTATCGCGGAGAAAAACTCGCGGGTTTTCCGGTCGCGGAAGCTTCGCCGGTGAAAGCCGTGGCCTCGCGCGCGTTTCCTGTCCTGCTCATCTGCGATGAGAAGGATGAAGCGCTTCCCTGTCGCCATTCGGAAATGATTTACGCCGCCGCGCGCGGCCCCAAACAACTTTGGATCGTGCCCGGCGCGTTCCACACCGCTGCCTACGGCTTCTTCCCTGAAGAATTCCGCCGCCGCGTCCTTTCCTTCTTTGCGGAGAACTCCCGTGCGCGCTAGTTCAATTTCGGCTCGTCTCCGCTCAGTGCGCGGCGTGCTGCCGCGCTTCCCACTCCTGGCTCAGGCGGCGGACGGTTTCGCGCAAACGCACCGCCAGCGCGGCAATGGTTTCCAGGCGTTGTTCTCCGCCGCGCGGCATTTTGCCGTCATTTTTCCGGTGGACCTCCACCAGCAGCAGTTCCGCATTCCCAAGAATTCCGGTCAAGGGATTGTTCAGCTCGTGGCGCAGCACTTCGCCAAAATCCTCTTCCACTTGCGCCAACGGCTGGCGCGCGCTTTGCGTCACAGTTCGCGCCTGGTGCAAGCGGTTGCGAATCAATCCCAGCGCCGACGGCAGGTATCCTCCGTCGCGCGTCACGTAATCGGCGGCGCCTGCATCGATGAGCGCCGAAAGCTCCGTGCGCCGCTCCGCCGCCCCGATCACGACCACCGGCGCGTACACCGCCAGCGAAGTCACCACGGTGTCAAGCCGTGGCACGATCCCTCGCCGCCCGTCGGCCTCGGGCGCGACCGCTGCCTCTTCCAGCAAAATCACTGCCGGCGCATCATCCTTGAGGATTCGCCGCGCCGCGGCAACACTCGTCACCGACGCCACGCGGAGCCCCGTGATATTGGCCTCGAACTCCCGGCGCGCCGCCGCGCACAACGCCGAATCGTCGCTCACCACCAGTATCGTTTGTTCCTTGTTGCCCATGGCTTTATCCATTTCTCGCTAGAGTTTTTCTGGCCGCCCGCGCAGGCGGCGCTTGCCGGTGCGCTGTGGTTCCCAGCACACCGTGAACTTTTTCCGTCAGCTCTTCCACACGGAACGGTTTGGCGACGTGCGGAAGCTTATTGCGCTCTAGAAACTCCCGCGTGTGCGCGGCGATGACGTCGCCGGTCACGAACAGGAACCGTTTTCGCAATGGATTTCCCGAACGCTCGAGTGATTTGTAAAAATGTTGCCCGTCGAGCTCCGGCATTTTCATGTCGCAAATCACCAGGTCAAAAGTTTGCCGCGAAGCGCGGTCCAGAGCTTCGCGTCCGTCCATCAGGATTTCCACGCGCATGCCCTCGTCTTCGAGCACGTCGGCGATCAGGCGGGCCACGGTCGGCTCGTCTTCTACAACGAGCACGCGCGCGCCATTTCCGCGTTCGTGTTCGGGCGCAGAGTTTTTCCCTCGGACTACGATTTCCTCAGCTTCGGGGAGCAATTTCTTCCAGCCGGGGAATGGTGAAGCGAGCGTGTCGTCCTGCGCTGTTTCCGCGGCCACCGGCAATTCGATTTGGAAAACCGCGCCGCCCTGAGGCGGGCTCAAGACGTTCACTTTTCCGCCATGTTCGCGCACCACGCTCAACACAATGGCCAGTCCCAGGCCAGTGCCCACGCCGGCGGGTTTGGTGGTGAAAAAAGGATCGAAGATCCGCGCGAGAATGGCTTGCGGCACTCCAGGGCCATTGTCCGCAACTTCCAGCAACACGCGCCGCTCGCCGATTCTTTTTGTCCGCAACTGGATTACTCCGGCCTTGCCGTGCTGTTCGATGGCTTGCCGCGCGTTGCCCACCAGATTCATCAACACCTGCTGGAGGTTGCCGGGATCTCCCTGCACCAAAGGAAGGGCGGGATCCAGATCAACCTGCACACGGATTTTTTCCGCAGCGAGGCTGAAACGCTGGAGATCCATGACGCGGTGCACGATTTGATTCAGGGATACCAAACGCCGCTCCGGAAGCGTTTCCCTGGCGTTCAAAAGCAACTGACGGAGGATGCTACTGGCGCGCTCCGCTTCCTGATAAATCTGGCGCACTTCCTCGGTCCGCCCGGGCAAATCCTGGCGCGCCAGAATGCGTTGGGCATAACCGAGAATGCCGGTCAGCGGATTACTCAATTCATGCGCGATGCCGCTCACCAGTTGTCCGAGCGCGGCGAGCTTCTCGGTTTGCAGGAGTTTCAAATGGAAAGCGCGCTGGGCGGTCAGGTCGCGGTAAATTTCCACGCGCCCCAGCAAACGCCCGACGGGATCGAGAACGGGCCGCGCCGCTCTTTCGAGAATACGCGGGGCTGGATGCGTCATTTGCAACTCCTCGCGCACGCCACCTTCAATTCCGCGCGCCAGTTCACGCCACTGCTCCGCGAACCGTTCCGGTTCCGCCGCTTGATTCTTGAGACGGCCGATCAATTCCTCCAAGGTCTTGATTTTTGCGGACTCTTGCGGCGTAAGTCCCGCAATCTGCTCGAACCGCGTATTCATCGCACGGATATTGTCCTGAGCGTCGGAGAGGACGACTCCTTCTTCGAGCCATTCGATGACGTTTTGCAATTCAATTTCGGCACTGCCTGCCTGTCCCGTTGATTCGCGGGCCGCTAGCGGTTCGAGTGAAATCACCGTGGCTTGGCCTTGGGCAGGGACCGCCAGGGACAATCGCACTTCGACACCTGTCAGCAATTTCGCGCGGAAAGGCTGGTATTTACCGCCATGCCCGTCTGCTTCGGGGTGGAGCCCCGCTCGCAGCCAGGTTTCGATGTGCGGCTGGTCTTGGGCGCGGAACAATTCGGGCAAGTAAGTCTTCGCAGGAATACCTGCCGGGTGTGCTGGTTCGGTCTTCAGTTCCGGACGGATCAACTCCTCGGCGCCGCGGCTCCAGGCCGTCATTTTTCCCGCCTCATCCACAAGAAGGAGAGGTTCGCTGATGCATTCCAGCAAGTTGTTCGGCCAATCCGCGGGTTGCATCTCCTCTCTTTTTCGCTTTCGCTGTTGAAGAGCCGAGGCTGCCAGAGCTGCGCGCAACTCCAGGCGGTCAAGCGTAGAGAGAGAAACTGCATTTCCCGGCAATCCCGCGACCAGTGTTCCCATGAGCTGGCCTTCCGACTCCAGAGGGAAGGCAACGATTCGAACCACCGAAGCCGCCGCGCGACTCGTTTGGGACTCGCTTCCAACGACGCGGCGAGACTCCAGCGCCTGCCGCCATATACTCGCCAGGGGTTCGCGCGCGATCGCACGCGTCCAGGACTCGTCTCCACTGCGCCAGAGGAACTCGATTGGAAAAACTTCGGAAACCTCTTTGCGGTCATGCCGAAGGGCGCCAATCGCTGCGAATGACGCGCCGAGCCCCTCGCCAGTTGCCGGGGCCTCGGTGCAGGACTCGACCAGATTGCAGAGGAGCGTCTCCATGGAAGTATTCGATGATTGCTTTGTGAAGAAATACCGGACGACGCCGAGGTCCTGCTTTCGCAGTTCAGCGATCCTTTGCTCCTCCTCAAGCCCGAGCGCCAAGGCGAGTTCCGCGGCGACCGATTCCACGTCTTCTCTGGAAATGGCTGGCTGCTTGGCAAAGCTCCCCACGAGGATGACTCCTTGCAATTGTTCTTTCCTTGCGATTGGCACCCACAACGCGTGACGGACTCCTGCAAGCAGGCCAAGGATAGGGTTCGGAAAAGAAGCCGAGAGATCCTGTTCGACGGTTTTTCCGCGTAGGAGCACTTGGTGTGGCAGTGGAGGTTCCACAGAAAGATGGGCCCACTCTTGGGGGGTCTCCCGGTTTCCGTGGTCCCAAACGCTACCGTGAAACGCCGCGATATTCTCGTTCTGTGCTTCTACTTCCTTCTCAGCCTCAAGCCAGACACCGATCCGGCTCGCGTGCCCCTGCTGGACGAGTATCTTCAGGGCTTCCTGCAACAGCTCTTCTCGAGGAGCGCCGTCCAAGGCCGCGCGCGCGACGCCTCGTCGGCCTGGTGCTGTGTCCGCTTTTTTCCTCCAAATTCTCATCGTTGGCTTAGTCCCCAGCCGCTCTCCGCCAGTCACGCGGGAGTCGCTGCAGACGAACAGTAGTTCGAGCGCTGGCCCTAGCTCGGCATTGCACCGGCAGGCCCATCCACGAATGCCAGTTTGTCCAATCGAATCAATCACTTATCGGAAATCCGGGAGGGGGGCAAAATTCCATGTCGGAACGTTGGAGGGGGTTCTTCCCAGAGTGAACCGGGTGAAAAGTCTGTTCTCGCTATCCATGATCGTCGGTCGATTGTCCTGCGAACCTAGGGCAAGAAGCTGACACTCTCCAAACCGTCCACAGAGCTACTGCAGCTTCGCGTACTCCGCCTTGGCTTGTTTCAAGATCGGGATGTCGGGGTCAGCGTCCTTCCATAACGTGAGGAAATCTTGATACGCGGCGCGACTCTTGGCGGCGTCACCTTGGAGCGCGTAGGCGCGGCCCAGTTGGAGATGAGCCAGCGCGCCAATGGGTTCATTCAACACGATTCCACGATGCCCAAGGATTTTCTGGAACTCTGCCGCCGCTTCGCTGCCCCGCAGCGCCGCGAGGTAGGCCTCTCCTCGCACATAGACCGGATATGAATTTGGCCAGTTGTAAAACCAAAGAGTAGGCAACCCGAGTTCATACGGAGCAGCGACCTCCAGAGCATCAAGCGCCTGCTGCGGGTTCGCATGGTTTAATGCCAGTTTTGCCCGTAAGGTAGGAAGGTAATTGAACTGTACGACCGTGTTTTCGGGGAAGCTCTCATTGAGATTATCAGCTAATCCCTGCGATTCGTCCCCCGTATAGGCTAGGGCAAGCACTACGCCATAATACTTATCTGGTCCACCCGAACGTTCCTTAGCCAGCGCTGTCCGTTGTCCAGCTCGGTTTGCATTGCCAAACAGGCCTTCTCGCAAAGCAGCCACGGCCTCGTAAGTCGCGGAGATTTCATTCTCCCCTGCCCGCTTGGCGGAACTTGAAGCCTGCCGTGATAGCTCACGCGCTCTTCCAAGATGTCCGAAGTAAGCAGCCGTGTCGGCCTCTAACGCCAACATCAGGTATTCTTGGTCCGGTTTGCCAGACCAAGCGGCTACTTGCCGCGACATTTCGGCGGTGTCATTCCGATAAAAGGCGAGTGAATAGAGAATGGCCCCAAGACCAGAGTCCA
>QHZD01000008.1 GCA_003225315.1 Acidobacteriota bacterium | reverse complement strand
TTGACTTCAAAGCAGTGGCTCCATACTATTCCTGTCTAGGCCTAGAGCAACATTGGCTTAATCGAGGCTTGGAGAGACTTCCCACCTATGAAAAGCCGCGAGCAGCGAGACCTTTTTCCCGGGGCGTTGGAGATGATGATTCTCCGAACGCTGAAGCGGCAGCCTTTGCATGGCTATGCGCTCGCGCAGCACATCAAGCGAACGTCGAACGATTTGCTGCAAATTGAAGAGGGATCGCTCTATCCGGCGCTTCAGCGGCTGCTCAAGGAGGGGTTGGTGAAAGCTGATTGGGGCGTTTCTTCCACGAATCGCCGCGTTCGCACGTACAAGCTGACGGCCAAGGGAGCGAGGCATCTGGAGCATGAAGTGTCGCGATTTGAAAAGATGCTCGAAGGGATTACGCGGGTGTTGGCGCCGGGTGAATCATGAGTTGGCTCAAACGACTATTTTCACGGCGACGTATCTATGGTGATCTGTCCGAAGAGATTCGGGAGCATCTCGAAGAGAAGATTGAGGAGTTGGTGGCCGGTGGGATGTCCAGGAGGGAAGCCACCTACGCTGCTCGCCGCGAATTTGGCAACGTCACTCTGACGGAAGAAAACAGCCGCCTAGCGTGGCGCTGGCCACTTCTTGAAAACTTTCTGATGGACCTTCGCTTCGCCCTGCGCATGCTCGTCAAAAATGCTGGATTCACCGCCGTCGCCGCAACCGCACTGGCGCTGGGCATCGGCGCGGACACTGCCATGTACACCATCGTCAACGGCGCGCTGTCCTGGGACCTGGGCCTTGAAAACCGCGATCGCATCGTGATCGTGACTTCCACGAATGTCACGCGCAGCCACGATTGGGGCGTGTCCTACCCCGACTTTCGCGATTTTCGCTCGCAGACGAAGTCCCTTTCCGGATTGGCCGCTTATCAGATGGCGCCGGTCAATTTGAGCGACCACAACGCGCTCCCCGAACGGTATTTCTGCGTGCAAATGTCCGCCAACGGTTTCTCAGTAGTCGGGCACAAGCCTCTGTTGGGGCGCGATTTCATTCCCGAAGACGAACGCCCCGGCGCTCCGCCCGTACTTATACTCGGTTATCACGTCTGGCGCGACCGCTACGCCAGCGATCCTTCCATCATCGGCAAAACGGTTCGCATGGATGAAGTTCCGCGCGTGGTGATTGGCGTGATGCCTCCCGGCCGTCGCTTTCCGGAAGAAACGGATTTGTGGACGCCACTGATTTCCGACGCGTCCCGCGAAAAACGAGACAACCGCGACCTTATGCTGTTTGGCAATCTCGGCGACACTGGCTCCCTCGCCGCGACCCGTTCTGAAATAACTGCCCTGGCTGCTGGCCTCGTCGCGCAGTACCCCGACACCAACAAGGACATCACCGCGGACGTCCGGCCCATCATGGAGATTACCGGCCTGTATTTCATGAAGCCTTTGTTCTTCGCGCTTTTCGGCGCCGTTGGTTGTGTCCTGCTGATTGCCTGCGCCGATGTGGCCAACATGCTTCTGGCGCGCGCCGCTCATCGTTCCCGTGAAATCTCCATTCGCGTGGCCATCGGCGCAGGGAAAGTGTCCATCATCCGCCAGCTTCTGGTCGAGAGCGTGGTGCTCTCGATTGCTGGCGGCTTTTTGGGATGGCTCGTGGCGCTCGGAGGCTTGCGCTGGTTTGATAGCGGCCTTGGCACTCAGGTGAAACCCATCTGGCTTCATCTCTCTCTTGATCGTGGCGCTCTCCTTTATCTCGCCGCCATCTCCATCGGCACGGGTATATTGTTTGGTCTGGCACCGGCGCTCCGGCTGGCGAAAACGGATGTACACGCCGCGCTGAAGGACGGCGGATTTGGCCTGGTTGGCAGCAAATTTGGTTTGCGCCTCTCGAATATTCTGGTGGCCTGCCAAATGGCGCTTTGTGTCGTACTGCTCGCGGCCGCCGGCCTGATGATTCGCAGCGCTGTCAAAGTATACAGCGCCCCCATCGGCGTGAACACCGCCAACGTCCTGACGATGCGCCTCAATCTTCCCGAAGCTAAGTACGCCAAGTCGGAAAGCTGGACCGCCTTTCATCAAAACTTGAGTGCACGCCTGAAAGCGCTGCCCGGCGTCGAGCTTGCTGGCGTCGCGTCGAACTTGCCCCTCGGAGGCTGGGTTCCCTTCCCCTTTGAGTTTGAAGGCCGCACTATCGATCCTGCGCAACCACCCGAGGGAGGCGGCCTCGTCGTCAGCAATAACTATTTCCAGACCATGCAAGTGCAACCGCGCCGCGGCCGGCTCTTCCTGGATGCCGATGGCGTAGCCGGACCGCCCGTGGTCGTCGTGAATGAAACCTTCGCCGCCAAGTTCTGGCCCGGCGAAGACGCTCTCGACAAACGCTTTCGTATTCTGGAAGACCATTTGCCTGGCGCGTGGCTCAGTGTCGTCGGCGTCGTCCCCGATATTCTTCAGAACTTCCGCCAGCACCTGCAGCGCGATCCGCTGATCTACGTGCCCTATGCGGAGAAGCCCGATCGGCAAGTCTTCCTTGTGGCGCGCACCCTCGTTCCTCCGGCCACTCTGGCCGACGCCTTCCGCCGCGAAGTCCAGCGCCTCGACGAAAACCTCGCCGTTTACGAAGTGCGTACGCTCGAAAGCCGCATCGCCGAGAGCCGCCTCACGGTGAGCCTGTTCGGAGCCATCTGCTCAATCTTCGCCGTAGTCGCCACCGTGCTCGCCGCCATCGGCCTCTACGGCGTGATTGCCCACGCCGTCAGCCGGCGCACGCAGGAAATCGGTCTGCGCATGGCCATCGGCGCCAGTCGACGCGACATTGTCCGCCTCGTCCTGGCACAAGGAATCCGTCCCCTCGTGCCCGGCCTAGCTGTTGGCTTGCTTCTTGCCCTGGCCGCATCCCGTCTCCTGCGCGTTGCACTGGTCGGCGTCTCTCCCAACGATCCCGCGACCTTCGTTGGCATCGTGATCGTGCTGACGTCCGCCGTCGCGCTTGGCTGCATCATCCCCGCCCGACGCGCTTCGCGAATCGATCCCCTGATGGCCCTGCGCCACGAATGAAGACCACTGTGGGACGTTCGCAAATTGTTCCGGGTGTCTCCACGATCCGAGAGGCGCAGAGATTTCTGGCGACGTATTTCGAGCCGACACGGCTGATCGCTGCGCCATTTCTCAGCCAAAGGACAGGCAAGAACGTTTATCTGAAACTAGAGATGGAGCTGCCGACGGGATCGTTCAAGGTAAGAGGGGCGGTTTACGCGCTGGCCCAGCGAATGAATCGGGGACCAATAAAAGAAGTGGTGGCTTGCAGCACCGGGAATCACGGAGCGGCGGTGGCGTATGCCGCGAAACAGTTTGGAATCAAGGCCAAGATATTCTTGCCGGCGAACTGCAATCCAGTGAAGCGCGGGCGCATTGCGGCGCTTGGAGCAGCCTTTGTAGAGAGCGGAGGCAGCGATTTGGCGTCTGCGTTCACGCTGGCTGCGGAGTACGCCAAGGAGCCCGGCGTGTTTTTTCTGAACGATGCTACCGACGAGGATCTGCCTGCCGGTCCCGCGACGATTGGGTGCGAAATCCTGGAGCAGCTTCCCGAAACGAACGCGATCGTTGTGCCGATGGGAGATACCGCGCTGATTCGCGGCATCGCTGCGGCAGCGAAGCAGATCGCGCCGCAAGTGAAAATCATTGGCGTGCAGGCAGAAGGCGCTCCCTCGTACTACTTGTCATGGAAGGAAGGCAAAGTGGTGGGCACGGAGACGTGCGACACGATTGCTGACGGGCTGGCAACGCGAACGCCGGTTGCGGAGAACGTGCGCGAGGTGAAGAATGTCGTTGATGACGTTGTCCTTGTGAGTGAAGAGCAGATGCTGCGCGCTATTGGGGCGTTACTTGTGGAGGAACACGTGTTGGCGGAGCCGGCGGGTGCCGCGAGCACGGCGGCTTTCCTGAATGGCGATATCGAATGCGGTGAGCAGGCAATCAGCAACATGTAACTGCGAGAGAGCTTCAGCAGCCACTAGGCGTTCGCTGTTAAGACGCTGAAGTCGTATATCGCTGGGGCAGATTCATGTAGACGCGCAGGTTTGAGACGAGGACTTGCAATCGGGTATTTACCCTAGGCCATTTTGCAGACTTTTCCTCCTATTTTTTCCCCCTATTTTAAACCTTACTAACAGGGACGAGCCGGACTGACCTACGCACGACCCGCCCCAACGATTTGCCTCCGAGGGAGTGTGGCGAGGTAGGTCAGTCCGGGAATAATCGCGCATTCAATCGGAAATCTGCTGATGTCACCAGCCTGTGAGCTGCGGGTGCCGGAGAGTTTATTCCGAGGGGTGTGAACGGATAGGGGAGAGGGGAATGCATGCGCATGCGTGGTTTATTGGAGAGAGAGTCCCAATCGAATTTGGAAAAGGATGAGGCAAGGCGAGGAGAGACAAAAGAAGGAAATCGGCAGGTAAGAACAGGTAAGAAGAGGGGGAGAGCCATGAAGCGGCGAATGTGGCTGGCTGGCGTACTCCTGGCCTTGCTGTGGGCCACTCCGGCGAAGGCAGACACGGGGGTCATCATTCGGACGACGGGCGGGCTTTCCGCGCTTCAACTCTTCTGCAGCCTTCCTTTATCGCCGTGCACAATTATTGGAGCGCTCGACGGCACATTAGGCCAAGTCTTCCTGGTCACAACGCCCCTTGATCCCACGGTCTTCATTGGTCTCCTGGGCGGTACTGTTGGTGGGCTAACCGGCTTTGTGGATGCCGAGGTGAATCAACTGCTCAGCCTGATTGGCGGGCTGAATGTCGTTCCCACGCCAATATCCCCAACACTCATGCAAGACAGAAGTTCGACGGCCTACCCTGCAGGTTCCACGTCAACGGCATGGAACAGCTACGTCAATCAGCCGGCGGCGTCGATCGTGGAAATCCAGAATGCGCAGCAGTCGTTCAACGTGACGGGGACGGGCGTTGTTGTCGCGGACATAGATACAGGAGTGGATCCGACTCACCCGGTTTTGCAACCAGTATTGGTGCCGGGTGACGGTTACGATTTCACGCGGAACCAGCCGGGAGGTTCCGAGCTGAATGACGTGAATCCAACGGATTTTCCTACATATCCCCCGCAGACCTGCACCTCGTCTTCTTGTCCCTCGGCCGCGCAGGTGAATCAGTCGACGGCCGCGGTGCTGGACCAATCCACGGCGGCGGTGCTTGACGGGAATGGGACTCCCAAAAAATATGCGGCGTTTGGCCACGGCACGATGGTAATGGGCATCATCCACTTGGTTGCGCCGACGGCGCAGCTAATGCCGCTGAAAGCGTTCCATTCGGATGGAACAGCGTCCCTCTCTGACATTTTGCGAGCGATCTACTACGGCGTGCAAAACAACGCCAACGTGATCAATATGAGCTTTGACATGCAGACGAGTTCGACGGAGCTACAAAAAGCTCTCGACTATGCCAACCAGCAAGGCGTCATTTGCGCGGCGTCGGCGGGCAACGACGGCAAAGCTCCACCTCCACCATTCCTGGTCTATCCCGCCGCGCTGCAAAACGACGTGATGGGCGTGGCGTCAACGACGGATCAGGATACGCGCTCCCAGTTTTCAAACTCTGGGACGACAATCGTGTGGGTGGCGGCTCCAGGAGAATCCATCGTTAGCACGTACCCCTTCGCGACGTATGCGGCGGGATGGGGAACATCGTTCAGCGCGCCGTTTGTCTCGGGAGGCGCGGCGCTGCTGCGCAACCTGCAGACGGGCATTGCCCAGTCGGGGGCCAAAACGGCCACAGCCCACGCAGTACCGCTTGCGGACCCCAATATGGGCAACGGGCGCCTGGATTTGTGCATGGCCCTCGGATCGGTAACCACGCCGAGCTGTTCGCAGGACTACAGCGTTTCCGCGACACCGTCCACGACGACCATTACCGCAGGACAGCAAGCAAGCTTCACAGTGTCCGCTGCGCCGTTGAATGGTTCAAAACAGACGGTAACATGGGAGTGCATGGGCGCGCCGCAGGCCGCCACTTGCACGGTTTCACCGTCGTCCGTGACACTAAATGGGTCGAGCCAGGCGACGGCGACTGTTACGTTGACGACGACAGCAAGAACGGCCGCGACCCCGCGGCTCTTGCCAAGATACGTACCGCCGATGCGGTTGTGGGTGACGCCGGTAACGTGGTTTGCGCTGACCGTAATCGTTTTGATCGTGGGCAGCTTTGGCCGTGTTCCTCGCCAGAGAGCCGGCCTTGCTGCCGTGACCGGACTACTTACCGTTTCACTTTGCGCGTACTCTTGCGGCTACACCAACAACCCACCGGGTTCCGGTTCCGTGACGCTATCTACGCTGGCGCTTAACCCAACCAGTGTCAACGGCGGATCTTCGTCGACCGGCACGGTAACTCTCAGCGGGGCAGCTCCGAGCGGCGGCGCGGTCGTCAATCTCTCGAGCAGCGCGCCAGCGGCGACGGTCCCGTCGAGCGTGACCGTGATTGCGGGATATACCAGCGAGACGTTTACGGTCAACACCACCACGGTGACGGCTTCAACGCCCGTCACCATCACGGCGTCCTACGCCGGCGTGAGCAAGACTGCGTCCCTCACCATAATGCCACCGGCAACAGCAGGCACTCCTGCGGGAAGCTATACTCTTACGGTAACCGGTACCTCGAGCGGCGTCAGTCGCTCCACAACGGTCCAAGTCGTAGTGAACTAAGAAGCTTCGGCCCCAGGCCTCCCCGGTCCAGCCTACAAACCCAGCGGATTCCCAGAGCCGATTTTGACTGGCCATTTGGCCGATGACGCTCACGGCAAGTTCCATTGCCTCCTCTAGCCCTAAATGGATCCTAGAAGAAGGGGAAACTGTCTCCGGGCAAGGACAAATGGGCCATGGGCAACGCAAGGACTGAATGGAAGTGGAGAGCGGTTCGCAAAGTGATGTTCGCAGCATGTGTGGCAAGCGGCTGTTTGTTGGCGGGCGCGCCGGCAAAGTCGCAGGTTGCGCCCGCAACGCAGGGATCGGCGCCAAACTCCAGATTGTTGAGCGCCGAGGAAGGCCGGACCATTGCGGATGCAGCCCAAGATCAGGATAAGCCGCGGCGAGGCGCAAGGGACTGTTCACACCTTGTTCATCAGGCGTATCTCAACGCCGGTTTTGAGTACCCCTATGCGAGCTCGTTCGAGCTCTATTCGGGAGACGAAAATTTTGAGCGCGTACGGCACCCACAGCCGGGAGACTTGATCGTGTGGCCGGGCCACGTCGGCATCGTCCTCGAACCACTGGCGCACAGTTTTTACAGCCTGGTGAGTACAGGGCCGGAGGCTCAGAATTACGAGGGGCCGTATTGGAAGTCGCGCGGGAGACCACGCTTCTACCGCTACAAAGTGGAAAGCGCGGAGATTCTGACCGCTGCCAAGACGCCGACGCCAGCACGAGCTTCAAGTTCCACAAAACCGCGCGAGACCGCGTCGGCAAAGGAGGAACAAACCGCTGCGGCGGCTTCCTCTGTGGATCGGCCGCCCAAGATGGCTTCGGAACGAACAGCTTCGGAACGGACAAAGGTTGTGAATGCTGACCTGCCAGCTCAGGGTGCACCGGCGGCTGCGGCAACACCGTTTGAAGTGCCGGAGAGCATCATCATTGCGGCGGGAAGCAAGCCGCCGACGAACAGCCAGGTTGCTGAAGCAATCGCTGAATTGAGCAATGCCTCGGGAAGCATCTTGCGCACGGATGCGCCCTCCAAACTAGCGCAGCCGGTGGTGATTTTTGAACGGCTCCGCGTGGAGCGCCTGGAAATCAAACGGGATCACGGATGGGCGCATCTGCAGATTGATTCTCGCGCGACCATCACGGCCGGAGAAACGGACTATAAACAGCGGCACGAAAAAATTCGCTGGGAGCTGCGGCGGACAGAATCAGGCTGGGAGGCGGTCCTGCCCACGAATCGAAAGTATGTGCCAAATGATGTGGCAGTACGCCATTTGGCGGCGCAGCTTGCGCATTTGACCGAAACGGACGGCGCTGCCGCACACCAAGAAACGGTTCTGCGACAAGAATCGCAAATCGCCAACCTGCTGAGTAAACTCCTCGAAGATAAGGCAGACGCTTCATCAAGCAGCCGAAAGCCCCAGAAGCGCAGACCACCTGTTGTCGGTGGAGAGAAATCAGAGAAGTCGGCCGAGAGTGGCGGTCCATCCTAGCCCAAATGCCTAGACTAGTGATTTGAGTTTGAACTGGCCTTGGGCGTTGGCGATACTTGCGGCAGGGCAAAAGCTACGTACACGCCGCCGGAGGGCGATTTAGGATCTTTGCCGCCGCCTGCAGCAATCACGACGAATTGGCGGTCGTTCACTTCGTAAGTAGCCGGGGTGGCGTTGCCGGAGAAGGGCAGGGTCGCCTCCCAGAGCAGCTCACCGGTGGATTTATCGAAGGCGCGGAATTTCTTGTCGAAGTCGGTTGCTCCGATGAAGAGCAACCCGCCCGCGGTGACGATCGGACCACCGTAATTTTCCGTGCCGGTGTTCTTCAGTCCCTTCGCCGCGAGTTCCGGATATTCGCCAAAGGGAATCTTCCAAACATATTCACCGGTGTTCAGATTGATCGCGTTCAAGGTACCCCACGGAGGAGCGATCGCGGGATAACCTTCGGGGTCGAGAAACCTGTGATAGCCAGTGAAACGATACTTCATCGACGTTGGCGGAGGCGCGGAACCGGGCAGATCCTTATTTTCGCCGCTTAGCACGAAATCGATAAGCGCGGACAATTGATCTTCCGTCAGATTAGGAAAGCCGGGCATGCGCCCTCTTCCATTCTTGATCGTGGTTGCAATTTGCGGGAATGCCAGCCGTTCGGACACTCCTACGAGGGAAGGTATCGCCGGAGGTGAGCCCGCCATTTTTTCTCCGTGGCAAACGCTGCATTGGCTCATGTAGATGGCGCGCGGGCTATTCTCGCCGGTGTTGGGGGAAAGTGCGCCCGTCCAAGCCATCTCATTCGAATTGATGTAGATGATTCCGGTTTCCGGATCCACGGCGGGGCCGCCCCATTCTGCTCCGCCGTCGAAGCCGGGGAAAACAACCGTGTCTTTTCCGACGCTGAAAGGAACGAATTGACCTTCACTGCGGAATTTCTTGAATGTTTCGAGCGCCCATTGGTGCGCTTCCGGAGTACGCATGGTTAGTAAATCCGAGGTGAGAAGCTGGCGAGCAAAGGGCGCGGGGCGAACGGGAAGGGGCTGATCGCGAGCGGCAACTTCACCGGGCACAGTGCTCGGAGGATATTTTTGGGACTTGATGGGAAAAAGAGGATTCCCGTTGGCGCGGTCGAAGAGATAAACGAAACCTTGCTTTGATGTTTGCGCCACGGCCGCGATTTCTTTTCCATTGCGCTTGACGGTGAGGAGCGCTGGCGTTGAAGGGAAGTCGCGGTCCCAAATGTCGTGATGGACACCTTGAAAATGCCAGATTCGTTTGCCTGTCTGAGCATTCAAAGCAATCAGGCAATTTGCGAAGAGATCGTCGCCGACGCGGTCGCCGCCGTAGAAATCAAATGCGGCGGAGCCCGTTGGGACATAGACAATTCCGCGTTGGGGATCGAGCGTCATACCGGCCCAATTGTTCGCTGCGCCGCCGGTCTTCCAGGCGTCTCTGGGCCAAGTGCTATACCCAAACTCCCCGGGATGAGCAATGGTGTGAAACGACCAGCGCAGCTTGCCGGTTCGAATGTCGAAAGCGCGAATGTCGCCCGGGGGCGCGGGAAGAGTCTCGGGATTGCGTCCTCCAACGATCAGCAAATCTTTGTAAACGACGGGTGGACTGGTGAGCACAATGGATTGGGCGGAGGCAGGTTCACGACCAAGATTTTCGCGGAGGTCAATGCGGCCATCTTTTGCAAACGATGGAATAGGTTTGCCGGTCGAGGTGTCTAGAGCGTAAAGAAAATTCATCACGCCAACTAGAATGCGTTTGTCGTTGCCGTCGGCCCAGTAGGCCAGACCGCGATCCGGTTGCGTGCCGCGTATTCCGCAGTCGAACTTCCACAGGAGCTCGCCCGTCGCGGCATCCAGCGCGAAGACTTTTTGGGTGGGAGTGATTCCATAGAGAACTCCAGCGATGATGAGAGGATTCGCCTGGAGGCCGCCTTCTTCCTGCGTGTCAAAGCTCCATGCAACAGTCAGGTGCTTGACGTTGCTCCGGTTGATTTGCGCAAGCGTCGAATAGTGATTGTTCTCCGGAGCGCCGCCATACGCCGGCCAATCCTGCTGTTCTTGGTCGGGCGCAGTGTTCTGTGGCCGCGGGTTTGCCACGCTGGCGATCAACCCGGCCCTGGTGACGATCAGAGCCGAAGTAAGAAGCGATGCTCCGGTCAAGAGTATTTTGAGAATACGGTGCTTTTCCATGGCGGTTCGCGGGTGAGAGGATAGCATTCCTCGAATTCTATGCGAGGCGAAGATTATAAGGGGAAGGAAATGAAATGGATCACGCGTGAACACGTAAAGGTCGATCGAGTGGCATGCCCTTGGCTAATTCGGAAATTTGTGGACCCCTCGGCGGAATTTTATTTTGTGCCGGCGCAGCAAGTGATGAACGAGGCGCAGAGGCTGTGTGCCACGCCGTTTGACGTTCCGGACGTGGATCTGGGTCACCATGGCAAGGAATGCTCGTTCGAAGCGATTCTGAAGAAATACAATCTGACTGGGGATGCCGCGCTCGTGCTGCTCGGGAAGATCGTAAATGGCGCGGATACGGACAACACCTTGTGGCAGCAGCCGGAAGGCGCTGGACTGAATGCCGTCGCGGAGGGGTTTCGGCACCTAAATCTCAAGGACGACCACGAAATCAACGCAGCAGAGTGGATTGTCTACGATGCGCTTTATGCGTACTGCAAAGAAATGGTGAAGCGCGGAAAGCCGAACGGCGCGTTCCGCTGGCGGAAGACAAATTGAAGCGGGTGAATCGGAAAAAAGCAAGCGGGGGGTGAGCATCGAGGAACGCACAAGAGACTCTCTGGGATTCGAACGCAACGTTACGGCGGCTTCAGGCGCGGTGTTCTTGGTGGGCCTTGGCGAGGAGCTTTGGAAAAAGTTTCTCCCTAAATATCTGGAATCGTTGGGAGCGAGCGTCGCGGCGGTCGGTCTCTTCGGCACGGCAGAAGATTTCTTTGACGCTATCTACCAGTATCCAGGTGGCTGGCTAGCGGACCACTGGGGAAGGCGTCGAGCCTTCCTGATTTTTCTGGCAGCGGCCATCGCAGGCTACTTCATTTATCTTTCGAGTCCTTCCTGGCCGTACCTCTTCCTCGGGCTGGCGTTTGTCATGGCGTGGCAGGCCATGGGATCACCTGCCATGTTTGCGACGATCGGAGACACTCTGCCACGCGATCGCCGGGCGATGGGATTCACGATTCAATCGATGCTAAAGCGCATTCCCATGGTGATTTCGCCGCTGGTTGGCGGTTTGATGATCGGAGCGCTCGGCCTGCAAAAAGGGATTCGAGCAGGACTCGTCATTACACTCGTACTGGCGGCGTGTGCGGCGTTGCTACTTTTCTCGCTCCGGCTACCGACTTCGGCCGGCGACACCGCGAAGATAATTGGAGTGTGGAACTCGTTTCACCCCACGCTGAAACGGCTCCTGGCTTCCGACATCGTGATTCGAATGTGTGAGGGGCTGGCGGATATTTTTGTGGTTCTTTACGCTACAAACATTATTGGCGTCACGATTCCAGAGTACGGCGTGCTTGTGGCCATTCAATTGATGACCGCGATTCTCATCTACGTTCCCTCGACGAAAATCGCGGGCCGGGTTGGGCGAAAACCGTTCGTGATTGCGACGTTCTTCTGTTTTGCGATGTATCCGATAGCTGCTATCCTCGCGCATAACTTCGGAGGGCTGGTCGTTGCCTTCATCGTTGGAGGGCTCCGGGAGATCGGCGAACCGTCGCGAAAGGCCATGATTGTGGACTTCGCGGAGCAGCAACTCCGGGCGCGAACCGTGGGGCTGTATTATCTGGTTCGAAGCTTATCCATTACTCCTGCATCGGTGATTGGCGGCCTGCTTTGGAAGGTGCGACCGGAAATCCCGTTCGTGGCTGCTGGGCTCATCGGATTTGCGGGCACTCTGTTGTTTGCGATAACCGTGGACGAACAGCACGCTGCTTGATCCGACTCCGATTGACCAGACAGGATCAGCGCCAAATTTCAAGAAGGCTCAACGTGATCCTGCGGAGGCCTGGGATTTACGCAGCCCCATGACGCGCATAAGGGTTTCCTGGACGTGCACCAGCTCGCGCTGGCGCTCATGCTCCTCTCTTGTGCGGTCGGTGAGGGTTTCTTTCAGCAGAAACAAGTTGCGGCGGAATTCGAGTTGCGCGAGAACCAGGCGGCTCAATGCTTTCAGCGCTTCCTTTTGATCGGGCGCCAATTCGCGAGGCGCGC
This sequence comes from Acidobacteriota bacterium, assembly GCA_003225315.1. GTDB lineage: Bacteria > Acidobacteriota > Terriglobia > Acidiferrales > UBA7541 > Acidiferrum. The sequence continues at coordinate 21,978 of QHZD01000008.1, read as the reverse complement.
GATCCACGACGCAAAGTGTTCCGAGGGCGTAACCATCTTCGTTAATCAGCGGTGCGCCAGCGTAGAAGCGGATGTGCGGGTCAGAGACGACAAGGGGATTGTCGCGAAAACGATCATCCTTGAGCGCATCGGGGACCACGAAGACATCGGACTGCAAAATGGCCGTGGAGCAAAAAGCGATGTCGCGCGATGTCTCCTTGGCATCCATGCCCACTCGTGACTTGAACCATTGGCGGTCTTCGTCGACAAGGGAAATCAGAGCTATGGGCGTCTTGCAAATAAACGATGCCAGCAGAGTGAGGTCGTCGAAAGATTGCTCGGGATCAGTATCGAGGATGGCGTACTTCTCCAAGGCGGCGACCCTGCCTGCTTCGTTGATTGGCTTCGCGACAACCATGAGCCACCTCCTGCATGATTCTCTTGTTCGGTTTGAACGCTGGCTGAGGGCCGAATCATACTCCAAAACGAAGAATAGGAGAGCACGCGATAGAGGGAAGTGGCTGGACTATTGGCTGCCTCGATTGTGTTATTGCTCGACTTCCTGTAGGCATTCGCTAGAATCCACGTGTTTGATGTCAGAACAAGCAACGGTTCCACTGGAGACGGACATGAACGTGACTACGCATGCGCGATCTATCGTAATCGCAACTGTTCTATTTGCAATTTCCACTGCAGCTGGACCGCGTGCAACGGCGCAAGAGAACTACATGCCCACTGCGGCGAACGTACAGGCGCGCACCTGGTTCCAGGATGCCAAGTTCGGAATGTTCATTCACTGGGGCGTGTACAGCGTTTTGGGTGACGGCGAATGGATCATGGAGACGCGGCCCATCAACAGAACCGATTACGCGAAGCTGCCGGCGTTTTTCAATCCCATCAAGTTTGACCCGGCGGCGTGGGTTGCGCTGGCGAAGGCCGCAGGCATGAAGTACATCACCATCACTTCCAAGCACCACGACGGATTCGCGATGTTCGATTCGAAATTGACGGACTGGAATGTAGTGGCGCGCACGCCTTACGGCAAGGACGTAATCGGGATGCTAGCGGCCGAATGCCATAAACAGGGCATCAAGCTGTTCTTGTACCACTCCCAACTGGATTGGCATTCGCCGGATTATTTCCCGCGTGGGCGCACCGGGCATCGTACGGGGCGCCAGGATTCTGGAAATTGGGACGCCTACCTGAATTTCATGAACGGGCAATTGCGTGAGCTGCTGACGAATTACGGAGAGATCGGCGGCATCTGGTTCGACGGAATGTGGGACAAGCCGGACGCGGATTGGCACCTCTCCCGCACTTACGCGCTGATTCATCAAATACAGCCACAAGCGCTCGTCGGAAGCAATCATCATAAGGCTCCGTTTCCCGGCGAGGATTTCCAAATGTTTGAAAAAGATTTGCCGGGCCAGCACACCACTGGTTTCAACGCGGAACAATCCGTCAGCGCGCTGCCACTCGAAACCGCGGAAACTATGAACAACTCGTGGGGATTCAATCTCACCGATGAACACTACAAGAGCCCAGCAGATTTGATTCGCTACCTCGTGCGCGCCGCCGGACTGAATGCGAATTTTCTCTTGAATGTGGGACCGATGCCGAGTGGCGAGATCCAGCCTGAGTTCGTGCAGCGTCTGACGGAAGTGGGGAAGTGGATGAAGCAATACGGCGATTCGATTTATGGAACGCGGGGAGGCCCAGTGGCCGCAGGTCCGTGGGGCGTGACGACGCAGCGCGGCGCGACGGTTTACGTCCACGTCCTCGATTGGAATCAGCCCGTACTAGCCCTGGCTGGAATCCCACGGCCCGTTCATTTGGCGCGGCTTTTGCGCGATGGAAGCAGCGTCGAATTCAGCATCGTCAAGGGAGGGCTGGTTCTGAAATTACCGGAGCCGCAACCAGAAGAAGTGGATCGCGTGATCGTGCTCGAACTGGAAGCGGCGAAGTAGCAGAAGACTGAACTCAGGGATTAGGCGCGGACTGGTCGAGCTTGAGAATGAGCACCTGCCCGTTCGAATGGAAAGTCCCGCCCGTTGCAGTCTTGGCTTCCTTCATGGGATTGTCCGGCAGGAAGTGTGAGATTTCAGCGACGAGGCCCGTGGAGGCAAGAGTCTTCTCAACGTAGTCGCGCTCGAGATCTATATCGGGATCGATCTTGTGAGTTACGCCGTTGTTGCGCTCGTCGCGTTCGAATCCGATATCGTGAGTGGCGGCTCCGACCCACAATGTTTCCCCTTTCACCTCGAACGGCGCTTTCCAGATGCGCAAGTGGTTGCGCGATCGAACGACGCTGAGGGGCTCGGCGTGCGCCCAGCCGTAATCCTGCGCGCGGCCAAAGAGGTAGAGCTGGCTCATCGGCATGGTCAAGTAAGCTTCTTTCGAAAGACTGCCGATGATGCCGTGGAGAACGGTTTCCTTGACGTCAGCGTCGACTTTCACCCAGCCAGCCGTGGTGAAGACGCGCTGCATGGCGGCTTCGGAGCCAAGGACCAGGAAATTGACCATGTCGCCGGCGTTGCCTTGCTTGTCGCCGACGCGGCGCGGAATCTTTGAAAAGAGACTGTTGTCGATGCCTGGCAACGAACTGACTTGCCGAGCAACCACGCGCGCGGTGCCGCCTTCGGGCACGTAAACCTCGATGCGTACGGCATAAGTCCCGTCGCCTGTGTCGTCGGCTGCCTGATTGATGCCCACGGCGAGTCGGCCCGAGACAGGCGCGGCGACATCGCGGCGCGCGCCAACCAGGAAGGGCTGGGCGGTATCTTTATCGCCGATGCGCCCGATCAACGTGCCACGCCCCGCTTCATTAAAGGGCAAGACACGGAGAAGGTCCTTGAAGCTTCGCGGAAGGCCCTCAGGACCATTGTCTTGCTTTGCGTCGACGTAGCGTAGCTTGCCGGTGGCAGCGATAAGCACGTGTTCGCCAGCCTGAATGTCGATGCCCGTGTCTATCCAGGATTGTTCACCGGTCAACTGGACTTCCTGCGAAAGACGCTTTTTTCCCTGAGGGGTTTTCGCGGCGGCTGAGTTCTGGGATTCTCGCTTGGTAGGCGATTGCGTGGCGTTCTCGCGGACCAGTTGTGCGAGTAATGTGCCTGGGAAAGCTGCCGCAGCCAGGGAAAGTCCGAGAACAAATGCCAGTTTTCTCATGAGAGGTCGAACCATGAAGCGGCCATCCCGCGTGGGCTGAGGAAGCATCTCCACTGTTAGCAGATGCCCCGCGAAGGCGCAAGCGTTGTCCAGATTGAGCGAGTGATTTTCAGTGTGAAAATGAGCAAAAATGGACATGCCGGGGCATCTGGAGGGTTCGCGGAGCAGGGCGGGATTCCTTGACGGAGTGTGTAGGGGGCTTGTAGATTGGCAATATGCCGTAGAATTGTGAGAGGACATAGACCGCTCCAGATATGCCCTTCCATGCGGAGAACCGCGACACGCGGAAATAGAATCAGCGACTGGCCCGAGTGAGGACTGCGGCAAAAGGCATGAAAAAACTTCAAAGACCGATCGTACTGGTTGGCTTGTGCTTGGCAATCGTTTTGCCCGCGGCTGCGCAAGCTCCGTCGCCGGTTCCCGCACAAGTGCAATCACCACCAGCTCCGCCAGCGGCCCCGCGGCCGCGCACACGGACCGCTCCGCCCAGCACCGTGAGCGTTGACGGCAGCGAAGCGATGTTCACAACCATGTGCGCGCTGGTCGCAGCCGGTTTTGAATCGAACGTCAGCTCCGACAATTGGACGGCGTTCCGCGCGCAGATGCGGGAGCGCTTGCGCCAGCAACAAGGTCCCGCGGTGGAGGCGGTGCGGGAATTCTATCACCACCACGAATTGCGGGATCCCGGTGCGACTCTTTCCAGGTATCTGTGGTTTGGCCTGGTGTCCGGACCCGCGCCTGCGTTTCAAGCGGTTTTGCGGCGCGATGAACTGCCGCCGGAAGTCATTGCGCTCGAAGGATTCAGCGAAATCCTTTCGAGCTACTATCAGGAACAGAAAATCGGGCAACTTTGGCGGCAAGTGCAGCCGGTTTATAACCGCGAAGTCGAGCGGCTTCATGATCCGCTTTCGCAGATTGTTTTCGTGGCGTCGGCATACCTGCGCGAAATCCTCGACCCGTCCGGACCGCGGACATTTGCAGTTGTCGTCGAACCCTTGGTAGGGCGGATCACCAACGTCAGAAATTTTGGCGATCACTATGCGCTGGTGCTGAGCGGAGGAGAAGAAATTCCGGCCGACGTGATTCGTCACGCGTTTCTGCATTTCATGTTGGACCCTTTGCCCCTGATGTATCCGCACGTGACGGCGGTGAAGCGCTCGTTGTTCGAGAAGGCCGCCACCGCCCCGCGTCTTGCGCCCGAATTGAAAGATGACTATGCGTCGTACTTTGCGGAATGCACTGTCCGCGCCGTGGAACTGAAGCTCAAACGCATCTCCCCTGGCGAACGTGAAGCCGCTATGAATCGAGACGATGAGGATGGTTATGTTCTGGTGAAACCGCTCTTCGCGGCGCTGCCCAAATTCGAAAACTCCGAGCCGTCGATGAAGCTCTTTTTTCAGGATTTGGTGAGGGCCATCGATACTGGAGCTGAGGCCAGACGGTTGGCGACGGTGAAATTCGCCCCGGCAGAGACTGCCAAAGCAGAGGACGAAGCGGCAAGGGAAGAATTGGCACGAAGGAGAAGCGCAGCGCCGACGACGGTGCCGAATGATGCGGAAGTTGTTACTGCGCTGACAGAAGGGGAGCGGCGCATCGCGGAGAAAAACCCGCGCGCGGCGGAAGCCTCGTTTCAAAAAGTTCTGACGAGATATCCGGATCAGGCTCGTGCCTGGTACGGAATCGGCCTGGTGGCGCTCCTGGATCACGATGCGGCCAGAGCCAAGCAGGTCTTCGGACGGCTGACGACCGGGGAACATGCGGCAACCCAGGATCCTATGGTGTTGGCATGGTCGCATGTTTACCTGGCGCGGATTTATGATGATGAGGGGAATCCGGAAGTGGCAAAAATGGAGTATCAGTCAGTGCTGAACGTGGAGGGCGGGCCGGAACAGGCCAAGCAAGCGGCGCAAAAGGGGCTCGCCGCGGTTGGGAGCGATAAAGCCACAGCGCGACCGTGACCAAATATGATTTCTGCCGGCGGTGTTAGCTGAGAGCGGACATAGCCCCATTCACGAAAGCCGGGTGAAGGAATAACGAACGAGGAGAAAAAGCATGAAAATTAAGTGGAATGTTTGGCTGAAAACGGTGACCGGTGTGGGATTGCTGGTATGCGCAAACGGGGCCGCAGCGGCAATTTTACATTATGACCAGGCAGGCCAGAGCCAGCCCGCGCCGCAGCAGAGCGACAAACCGAAAACTCCGGATGTTACGCCTCTTACTCTGGACGTTCCGACGCCGGTGAACGCGGAAGAGGATGCGGCCTACAAAGCCTTTCAAGCCGTCAACCAGAATGATGCCGCCAAGAAGATTGAAGCCGGTGAAGCGTTCCTGCTGAAATACCCCGAGAGCCGTTTCAAGTCTCCCGTGTACGGGGCTTTAGCTTACGCCTATCTGCAAACCGGAAACACACAGAAGATGCAGGAATACGGTGAAAAGGAACTTACGATCGCGCCGAACGACGTTTCTACGCTCGCGCTGCTGGGGCAGACGCTGCCTCGGAGCTTGCATGGAAGTGCAGGCTCACCCGAAGCAGTGCAGACGCTGGCCAAGGCGGAGCAATACTCCAAACAGGCCATCGAGATTACTCCCACGCTCCAGAAGCCCGAGAACTTGACCGATGAAGCCTTTACTTCCGCCAAGAATCAGACCTTGGCTATGGCTCACAGCGGGTTGGGATTAGTCTACGTGCGGCGAGGGAAGAACGCCGAGGCGATTCCGGAACTCGAGCAGGCCGTGAAGATCGATCCGAATCCGGACCCGGTAAATTACTACCTGTTGGGAATGGCCAACAAGATCACGTCGCACTTTGACGATGCCGTGGCGGCCTTCAACAAGTGTGCTGCCATGAACGGGCCCATGCAGGGAACCTGTAAAGCCCAGGGGGAAGATGCCAAAAAGCTTGGCGCGACACAACTGAGCGCGCCAAAGTAAGCCGCCTCACCGGCGTCGGAATTATGCAAGAAACCATCCGGATTGGGGACCGCGCGTTTGAGGAGCGTCTAGGTTACAAGTTTTCGGCAGGAGAGCTCCTCGAGAGAGCGCTTACCCATAGCTCGGCAGTCCCCGAATTACGTTCAGCGGGCGTCGAAGAGGCCGTCACTGCCGTGCTTCCCAGGGACAATGAGCGCCTGGAGTTTCTTGGGGATGCCGTTCTCGAGCTACTTGCCAGCGAATACCTCCTGGGAACTTTTCCGGAATGGAGCGAGGGGCAGCTTTCCAAGAGCCGCGCGCGGATCGTGAATGCAAGTTCCCTGGAATCGGCTGCGCGGCGCTTGCGCCTGGGAGAACACTTGCGGTTGGGGCGCGGGGAAGAGAAAACCGGCGGGCGGGAGAAACAGACGCTGCTGGCCGATGCCTTTGAAGCCGTAGTGGCTGCCGTTTACCTCGACGGCGGATTGGGCGCCGCGCGCGAGGTCTTGCGCAGAGTCCTGTTCGAGCAGGCGCTTGAGGAGCGCGGTGAGCGCATCTCGGAGTCCGATCGCAAATCTGCGCTGCAGGAACTTTTGCAGGGCCAGGGGCGATCACCGGCGGAATATCGCCTGGCCGGAGAAAGCGGCCCCGATCACCAGAAAATTTTCCAGATAGAAGTTTGGATTGACGGGGAGTACATGGCCACTGGCGAGGGCAGTACAAAAAAAGAGGCGGAGCAGCGCGCGGCGCGAAGCGCTTTGGATCAACTCAAACGCTGGCAAGCGAAAGGCTGAGACGAAATGCCGGAACAGACTGTAGCCGAGATCGAAAAACAGGCGCCCATAGAAAGGCGGGAGCACCGTGCGGACCAGACCACGATTTCCGAATACCTGGAGTCTCTGCTGGTAACGGTGATTCTGGCCCTCTTCGGCACAAGTTTCATCGTACAGGCCTTCAAGATTCCGTCCGCCTCGATGGAAGGCACGCTGCTCATCGGCGACCACTTGCTGGTGAACAAGTTTATTTTCGGCGGGACCGGGGCTTGGTATGAAAAAGTGCTGCCCTATCGTCAACTGAAACGCGGCGACATCATTGTTTTCAAATACCCTTATGCTGAACATCAGCATTACGTGAAACGAGTGATCGGCTTGCCAGGGGATCATTTGAAGCTTGTCGACCAGGAGATGTTCATCAACGGAAAGCCGCTGCCAGAGCCATATGTCGTGCACGATTCCACCGCCCTCTATGATCCTCTGAACTACAACTTCCCGATGCCCGCCAGCCGTTTCATCACTTCCGCGACGAAGCCGGAAGTGGCCAACTGGCTGGCACATGAAATGCGGAAATACGTGCGCGGGGATGAAATCGTCGTGCCAGCCGGAAAATACTTTGCCATGGGAGACAATCGCGACCGCAGTGAGGACAGCCGGTATTGGGGATTCGTCGATCGTGACGCCATCATGGGCCGGCCGTTCCTGATTTACTGGTCGGTGGACGCGCAGAGCGCCGACTACAGTGGAGAAAGCACGTATTGGTCAAGACTGATAAGCGTCTTTGAAACACTCGTGCACTTGCCGTCTAGGACGCGTTGGAGCCGCATGCTCCATACCGTGCACTAGAAATTTGATGCCGGGATTGAAAGGTGGCGTCGTCAAGCGCACTTTTTGATTTGTTCAGAGGACGCGCGCGCCTCTACCTTTTTACGAACTAGTCTGCGAAACTCTCCAGCGGCATGAACAAGCTACAAAAGTGGTGGAAACCTGCGCTGGCGATTGTCTCCACCGTCATCGCCTTGCAAGTTGCGGTGTCTCTGCTTGTCCGGACTCATCGCGGCCATGCTTACCTGGTAGCGCACCTGGAAAGAGCGTTTGGCCGGCAAGTTGAAGTCGAAAGCTTTGACGCGCGGATTCTGCCGAGCCCGCAACTGGATGCCAACGGCGTGACGGTTGGAGACGACCCCTCTTTCGGCCACGAATACTTCCTTCGCGCCGAAAACCTGAGCGCCAATCTCCGTTTGATGGGCTTGCTGCGAGGCCATTTTGAATTTGGCACCTTGTCTCTCAATAAGCCGAGCCTCATTCTGGTGCGGAACTCAGAGGGCCGTTGGAATCTGGAGAGGTGGCTCCCGCCGGCAAAGACAATTGCATCGCAAAACGCGCGCGTTTACGGGCCGGCCTCGCCCGTAGCCCCGGTGAACCGCCTGGAAAAAATCGAATTCGATGAAGGGCGCATCAATTTCAAGACGGGTGACGACAAGTTGCCCTTGGCGTTCACAGGTGTCTCAGGGAGTGTCGAGCAGATTTTGCCGGGGCGCTGGCAATTGCAACTTGCTGCCCAGCCATGGCGGAGTGGTGTTTCCCTGCAATCCGCGGGAACAATTAAAGTCCTTGGCGATGTGGCGGGAACTTCGGCGCGATTGCAGCCTGCCGGAATCACGTTGCATTGGAGCGACGCGTCGTTGGCGGATGTCCTGCGACTCTTCCGCGGGCAGGATTATGGCGTGCGCGGTACGTTTGCGCTGGACGCCACAGCGAAGAGCGGCACAACGAAGGAGGATTTGCCGGGAGACTGGAGTTTTTCGATCTATGGACGCAGCGGCCAAATCCATCGCTGGGATTTGGCGGAACGTGCTGATAATCCCCGGTTGAATCTCAAAGTCAACGGACGTTGGAACATCGGTTCAGGGAGCTTGGCCGCCGAAGAACTTGCTGTCGAGGGTCCGAGATCGAATCTCCGCGGACAGTTTCGTATCACTGGCGGAAACGCTCCCTCGATGGAATTGCGATTGGATTCGCTCGGCATCCAGGCCTCGGACTTGTTGGCTTGGTATTGCTCGTTTCATCCGGACGTCGTGGAGGGAGTGACCGCGGAACAATATTTCACGGGCGGCATGATTGTGCGCGGCTGGCCGCTGTCGCTGGAATCGGCGGCGCTTTCGAGCAGCGGAGGATTCGTAAACGTGCCGGGCCTGACCCAGCCCGTGCGAATCGGCCCCTTGAACGGCGGGCGCGAACGAGGCGCGCTGACAATTGGGCCAGTGCGTGTTGCGCTCGGAGGCGAAGTTCGCGACGTAATGGCCCCGAAGCGCCGCAGGGTGGCGCTCGCGATGGAAAACGCCGCGGACCTGACTTTCACGCACGAGTTAAACACACATGCTGGAAGCATCAGTATCGAAGGAAACTTTCTCAAGGTGGAAGATTTCCTCAAGCTATCCTCGGCGTTTGGGTGCCAGCTCAATCGTGGCTGGGAATTGACGGGGCAAGCGACTGCCGTTACCAAGTGGGAATGGAAACAGCCTTTCACCGGCAGGTGGAATGGCCGTGTTGGTTTCAACAAAGCAAATCTAACTGTCGCGGGGTTGAACCAGCCACTGAAAATCTCCGAAAGCGCGCTGGATTGGGCCGACGGGCGGCGCATCGTGCGCGTGATGCGTGTCGAAGGGTTTGGCGGCATGTGGACAGGCAATATCGAGGAACCCGCACGGACTGATGAGGACAGCGGCCCGAAGTGGATTTTTCATTTGCGCGCGGACCAGTTGAACGCGGCAGACCTTGACCGCTGGGTTGGACCACGGGCACGTCCAAGCTGGCTGCAGCGGCTCTTGCCGCCGCTTCTCGGCGGATCGGCGCCAAGCACTCCCGCGAGTGAACTGGTCCGCCGTGTGAATGCCGAAGGCGAGCTCGACATCGGGCAATTAACAATCGAAAAGTTGAAACTGGAACAAGTGCAGGCCAAGGGCTACCTCCACGACCTGCAGCTCGACGTGCGTGAGGCCCAGGCGGAATGGGCCGGCGGCAAAGTGCGTGCCAAAATAAACGCGAAGTTCCTGCCGCGGCCTGCCTATGATATTTCCGCCGAACTGGACCGCGTGAACCTCGCGCAACTGCCGGGAGCTGGCCGCATCGCGGAGCGCTTAGGCGGCTTTGCCACCGGCACTCTGCACGTGAAAACCGAAGGTGTCGGCCGAGACGAACTTCTTGGAAAACTTGCCGGCCGCGGCGACTTTCATTTGAACAAAGTGGAGTTTCGCGGATGGGACGTCAACGCAAGCGTGGCCGATGGGGAGGCACACGCCGGAGTCTCGCGCTGGGCCACCGGCGAAGGCTCTCTCCGTTTGCAGGACAGCAGCATTTTGCTGGAGGATTTTCGTCTCGACGGCGGGCTGCAGTCCACGCTCGTGAATGGAACGCTCAGCTTTGGGCGAAACGCAGACCTGGCGATCGAAACAGTCAGCGCAAGAAAAAACAAAGATCGCAGGGCTCTTGAGTCCGGAACGGGACGCGTCTTGAAGATTTCAGGCCCTCTTGATGGTCCAAAAGTTTCCGTGGAAAAAGCAAGTGTCCGCCAGCCCGCGGACTAGTTTTCGGCCGTTCAATGCAATCGACGTATTAAGTTTATGGAGGAACACCATCGATGAAGCGTCATGCTCTGTTCGGTACAGTCGTATTGCTGATTCCGATGCCTCGCGCGAACGCGCAAAAACCGTTCACGCTGGAACAGGTGATGGGTGCACCATTTCCCTCCAACCTGACCGCCGCAAAAAATGCCAACCGCATCGCCTGGGTTCTCGATCAAGAAGGCCGGCGAAATATCTGGGTTGCCGAAGGGCCTGCTTTCACGGCGCGGCAGCTCACAAAATACAATGAAGACGACGGCCAGGAGCTCCTCGACCTGCATTTTTCTTCGGATTCCAACACGATTGTCTACGTACGCGGTGAAGGGAAGAACGCTGCCGGCCAGGTGCCAAATCCCACCAGCAATCCTGCAGGAGCCGAGCAGGCAGTTTGGACCGTGGCGTGGAACGGGGGCGAGCCCAAGCGCGTCGACGCCGGCCATTCGCCGCAGATTTCTCCCCGCGGAACAATCGCGTACGTCAAGGATGGGCAGATCTGGCTCGCGGCACTGGATGGAGCCGATAAGCCGCAACAATTAGTTGTTCGCGGGCAAAATTTCGGCCCACACTGGTCTCCCGATGGAAGCCGGCTGGCATTCGCTTCCGCGCGAACCGATCACGCATTCATTGGTGTCTATGACGCCACCGCAAAGACTGTGCAGTTCTTGGCCCCATCCGTGGATTCCGACAGCAACCCCGCGTGGTCGCTCGATGGCGAGCGCATCGCCTTTGTGCGGCGGCCTGCCGAACCGCGAGACGAGCCGCAGGGTTTCTTCATCGCGCCGGATAAGCCGCGTCCTTGGGCGATCTGGATCGCGGATGTCTCCACAGGATCAGCAAAAGAAATCTGGCGTAGTAGCACGACGCCGCAGGGATCGTTTCCGCACATGGCCGAAGATACCGGAGGTGGCGTAATCAACTGGGCCGCCGGCAATCAACTCGTCATCGCTTCCGAAGAAGACGGCTGGCAGCATCTCTATACCCTTGCCGCCGAAGGTGGCGCCCCGAAACTGCTCACTCCCGGCAATTGCGAAGTCGAGCAGTGGTCCCTTACTCCTGATAACAAAAGCATTCTGTTCAATTCAAATTGCGGCGACGTGGATCGCCGTCACTTGTGGAACGTCAGCGTATCCGGAAATCCTCCCACTCAGTGGACACGCGGCGACGGCATCGAATGGAGCCCGGTGATGCTCAATGACAGGCAGACTTTCACCTACTTAAGCTCCTCCGCAACTCATCCGGCAAGAGCGGTCGTAAGCGATTCGGCCCCTAAGGCAAAGCCTCTCCTAGCGCCCGAAACCTGGCCCAAGGATTTTCCCTCCGACAGTTTGGTCACGCCGCAGCAAACCATTTTCAAATCCACCGACGGCTTGGAGATTCATGGCCAGCTTTTCGTGCCAGTGGGATTGAAGCCCGGCGAAAAGCGCCCAGCCGTGATTTTTCTGCACGGGGGTCCCATCCGCCAGATGGTGCTCGGCTGGCACTACATGTACTACTACTCGAATTCCTACGCCATGAACCAATACCTCGCCAGCCGCGGTTACATCGTCCTGGCGCTGAATTACCGCAGCGGCATTGGCTACGGCCGCGCGTTTCGCGAAGCCCCGGGGCGCGCAGGGCGCGGCGCAACGGAATATCAGGACGTGGTCGCGGCCGGAAAGTATTTGCAGGGCCGCAGTGATGTCGACGCAAAACGCATCGGACTATGGGGTGGAAGTTACGGCGGCTATTTGACCGCGCTTGGACTCGGGCGCAACTCCGATCTGTTCGCGGCAGGCGTGGACCTCCACGGTGTGCATGACTGGCCGACCGACAACTGGGAAGGGAAGAATGTCCCCGCTGATCTGAACAAGCTGGCGCGCGATTCCTCTCCCGTTACCTCGGTCAACACTTGGAAATCGCCGGTGCTTTTTATCCACGCCGACGACGACCGCAATGTCTACTTCACGCAAACGGTGGATCTCGTCGCCCGCCTCCGCGAAAAAGGCGTCGAGATCGAACAGCTCGTTTTTCCCGATGACGTGCACGATTTTCTGCTGCACAGGCATTGGCTGGCGGCCTATCACGCGGCCAGCGATTTCTTTGATCGGCGCTTTAAGGTGCCGGGAAATTAAGCATATTTTTGTAATCGCACTCGGAGCGGTTTCCGAAGAAATTGCGCAGAATCACAGGCCATGAGACGCAATCTACTTCCTATCATCGTGTTGCTGCTTCTTGCCGCGGCCACGCTCTGCGCCGCTGACAGACGCGCCCATTTCCTGCCTCAATTGCAGCCCGGCCAGACTATCACCTACCTCATCCGTTTTCAGAGCGACAAGACCGTCAAGACCGAAAGCAGAGTTGTCGCGCCCATGGTGCCGAACGCCGCGCAAATTGACGCTCATGGTTTGCTGCGGATCGAAATCCTCGACGTTCAACAAACGGCCACCAGGCCGGCAATTCATGCGCGTGGCCAGTTCTTGATTCTGGACACTGGTGTTTGGATTAAGGGGCCGAAAGACAAAAAACCCAATTGGGACAAAGAGCGCGTGGATCCCAATGGCAAGACCATCGAGTTCACGATTTCTCCAGATGGATCGGCGAACGAAGTGAAAGGTCTGGATTCCCTCTTTCCCGAGCAGCAGCAAGCATGGCAGCAATGGGTAGCACGTTTCGCTTTGGCATGGGCTCTTCCTCCTGACGGAATGAAGTCCGGGGAGAAATGGAAGTCGGAGCAAGCGGAACCGTCGAGCACTCCCATCGCTGGATTGCAATGGGCGCGCGATTCCATCTATGTGCGCGACGAGCCGTGTCAGGCGAGCCAGCTTTCGCTCGTGGGCGACGTCTCTCCCTCCAGTGGGCCTACCGATACCTGTGCGGTTCTGCTAACCACCGCAAAGCTCAAGCAGAATTCGTCGTCGAAGGATGCCACGCCTCAAGATTTTAAGCTGCATGAGCTACGCACCACGGGAACGGCAAAAGGTACGAACGAAATCATCACCTACGTTTCTTTGAAGAGCGGTCTTGTCGTCCGCGCTACGGAAGACGCTACTCAATTTATGGACGTCGTCGTCGCCCAGGCAGACGGCTCGAACCGCGTCCACTTCAATGTTGACGCCAAGAGTCATGCCGAAGTGCTCTTGGTGACGGAAACTCCCCTGAATCAGCCGTGATTCGAAACCGCCGCTACTTTTCCCCATCGAGGGCCGCAGCTTGCGAGGCGGAGTATAATGAAGGATTCGGCAGCGGCCGTCGAAGCTGCGGGAGACCCATCCCATGAAATTCAAGCTGCACAGCAACTATCAGCCACGCGGCGACCAGCCCGCCGCGATTGACCAGCTCTACGCTGGCGTGGAGGCGGGCGAGAAGCACCAGGTGCTCCTTGGCGTCACAGGGTCGGGCAAAACTTTCACCATGGCCAAGCTGATCGAGCAGGCTGGCCGCCCCGCGCTGGTTCTGGCGCATAACAAGACTTTGGCTGCGCAGTTGTATCACGAGTTCAAGGCCTTCTTTCCGGAAAACGCCGTTGAATATTTCGTCAGCTATTACGATTTTTACCAGCCCGAAGCCTACGTTCCCTCGGCGGACATTTACATCGACAAGGAAGCCACCATCAACGACGAGCTGGACAAGCTGCGCATGAGCGCGACTCGCTCCCTATTCGAACGCCGCGACGTTGTGATCGTCGCCTCCGTATCCTGCATTTACGGCCTCGGTTCTCCGGAAGCTTATTACGGCATGCTCGTCATGCTCGAAAAGGGCCAGCAGACTTCGCGAGAAGCGCTTCTGCGCCGGTTCGTGGATATACAATACGATCGCAGCGAGGATCTGCGCCGGGGCAGCTTCCGCGTCCGCGGCGACATGATCGAAATCTATCCCACCTACGAAGATCAGGCCTACCGCATCGAAATGTGGGGCGACCAGATTGATTCTCTCCGGCAAATCGATCCGCTTACCGCCGAGGTACGAGCGGGGCAGGAGGATTTGTCACGCGTTCCGATTTATCCGAAAACGCATTACGTCATGCCGCAGGAGCAGCGCGACCGCGCCATCGTCAGCATTCAGGAAGAGCTGTGGTGGTGGAAAAAAGAGATGGAGAAGCAGGGAAAATTTGTCGAGGCGCAACGCGTCGTCCAGCGCACGATGTTTGATATCGAAATGATGCGCACTATCGGCTACTGCCACGGCATTGAGAATTATTCACGCCACCTCAGCGGCCGTTTGCCCGGGGAAGCGCCGCCAACCCTGCTCGACTATGTGCCGCAGGACTACCTGATGTTCATTGATGAGTCGCACCAGACCGTTGGTCAAGTGCGCGGAATGTTCAACGGCGACCGCGCGCGTAAGCAGACCCTGGTGGACTACGGCTTTCGAATGCCCTCGGCGCTGGACAACCGGCCTTTGACCTTCGAGGAGTTCGAACACCGCGTCAATCAAGTTGTATATGTCTCCGCAACACCCGGGCCGTATGAGCTGACCAAAGCAGGCGGCGTAGTCGTGGAACAGGTGATTCGGCCCACAGGCCTGGTCGACCCGCAGGTGGAAATTCGTCCGGTCAAGGGCCAGGTCGATGACCTTCTAGAAGAAATTCGCGTGCGCTCCGAAAAGAATGAGCGGGTGCTGGTGACCACGCTGACGAAACGCATGGCCGAGGATTTGTCCGAATATTTTTCCGAAATCGGCGTCAAGTGTCGCTATCTCCACTCTGAAGTGGAAACGCTGGACCGTATCAAAATTTTGCGCGATTTACGGCGCGGCGAATTTGACGTGCTCATTGGAATCAACTTACTTCGGGAGGGCTTGGATCTGCCGGAAGTGTCGCTTGTGGCCATTTTGGACGCCGACAAAGAGGGATTCTTGCGCAGCACCACGTCTCTGATTCAAACGATTGGCCGTTGCGCCCGGCACATCGAAGGCCGGGCGATTTTGTACGCGGACCGCCGGACCGATTCGATGAATCAAGCCATCGACGAAACCAATCGCCGCCGTGCGAAGCAAGTCGCCTATAACAAAGAGAATAATATTACTCCGATGTCCATCATCAAGTCCGTGGACATGGAGCTCGCCAGAATTGTTGAAGCGGACTACGTGACCGTGCCGGTGGACGACGCCACCCTCGACGCCGCCACTGCGAATATCAAGAGCGAACAACAGCTCGCGGAAATGCTTCAGCAACTGGAAGCGCAGATGCGCGAGGCCGCCAAAAAATTTGAATTCGAGAAAGCCGCTCAACTCCGCGATCGTATTCGCGCCTTAAAGCAAAAAGACGTGACCGGTCTGTTTTCTGCCGAAGCCGCTCCCGCCTGATGCCTAATTATAAATAGGCGAAAATATGTAGAAATTGGTATCGGCGTTGCCCTCAGGTTATCCTAAACATTGCATGCCAAGTAGCCTGGCCATCATCGGTGCGGGACGAGTGGGACGTGCGCTGGGACGCCAATTGCGTGAAGCGGGGTGGAGGATTGGCGCGGTTCTGACCCGCAGCGAGGCCAGCGCGCGGCGCGCCGTTCGATTCATTGGGGCAGGGAAGGCTTTCGCGAGTATGACCCGCCAAGTCCTGTTGTCGCAGGTCATCCTGATCGCCACGCCGGATGATGAAATCGCCTTTGCGGCGCGAGAGCTCGCCAGGATTGGCGAAGAAGAATTGCGCGGAAGAGTTGTCCTGCATACAAGCGGCGCAATGGACTCTGGTGCGCTCGAAACCTTGCGAGTCCAGGGTGCGATGGTTGGGTCGATGCATCCACTCCAATCCTTCAGCGGCGTCACGGTTCCGTCGCTCGAAGGAAGGGTCTTCGCGATTGAAGGCCAAACGCAGGCGGTGCGAGTGGCGCGCCGAATCGCGCGTGATCTCGGCGGAGTGCCCGTGCGCGTCTCCGGGGACAAGAAGCTTTTGTATCATGCGGCTGCGGCAATGGCCGCCGGCCATATTCTCGCCGTCGAGGAAGCAGCCACGCAGGTGCTCCTCTCCCTGGGGATGAAGCGGCGCGAAGCCGTGCGCGCCTTGTTGCCCTTGACGCGCCAAGTGTTGGACAATTTCGAAACGCTTGGGCCGCGTGCGGCCTGGACGGGCCCGCTTTCGCGCGGAGACTTCAAAGTAGTGCGCGCGCACTTGCAGGCTCTTCGGCGCTCGCCGAAGGAATTTGTGGATGCGTATGACGTGCTGAATCATCTGGCAGCACGCGCGCTCGCGGATGATGCCACTGGGGTGTTGAGCGAGCTGGAAAAGAGTTCTGTGGGACTGATTTCAAAGGCAAAGGCGACGGGGGGCGGCTCGTGAAACGACTCCAGATTGGAATCGAAAGCACCAAACTGGCAAATGGCCTGGACGTGGTGGTCGCACCGGACGCAACGGCTCCTGTGGTCACCGTGGCCGTTTACTACAAAATTGGCTTCCGGCTCGAACCGCAGGGACGCAGCGGGTTTGCGCATCTCTTCGAGCACATGATGTTCCAGGGTTCCGCGAATGCCCCGAAGATGCAGCACATCAAGCTGGTCAATTCCAGCGGCGGCATGCTGAACGGCTCGACCAGTTACGACGTGACGAATTATTACGAGGCTGTGCCGTCGAATGCGCTGGAGCGCGTCTTGTGGCTTGAAGCGGACCGCATGCGCGCTCTGAAAGTGGATGACGAAAATCTTAAGAATCAGCGCGACGTTGTGAAAGAAGAAGTTCGCGTCAACGTCATGAACCAGCCTTATGGCGGTTTCCCCTGGCTCGACATGCCTCCCGTGGCCTTCCGTAATTGGGCCAACGCGCACAATTTCTATGGTGATTTTGCCGATCTTGATGCCGCCGACCTGGCTGACGTGCAGGGCTTTTTCAAAACATACTATGTGCCGAATAACGCCGTGTTGCTCATCCTGGGTGATATGAAGCCGGAAGAAGGCATCGCTCTGGCCAAAAAACATTTTGGCGATATCCCCGCCGGAGCGCCGCCGCCGTTCGCCGATCCCACCGAGCCGGAACAAACGGAAGAACGCCGCGGGACCGTGGAGGAAAAATTCGGGACGCTGCCCGCTATTGCGGTCGGATACGTGCTGCCAAAAAGACGCACTGCCGATTGGTGTGCGATGGCCTTGCTCGATCAGGCTCTTCACGGCGGACGCGCGGGAAGAATTCATCGCGAGTTGGTGCAGGAGAAACAGATTGCCGTCGAAGCCGGAGGCGGAATCGACGATCTCTTCGGTTACAACGGGCCTTCGCAAATGACCACCCGCATAATTCACAAGCCCGAGTATTCGAGCCATGCGGCGCTGGAAGCCTTTGACGCCGTAATCCGCGAAGTTCAGCAAAACGGAGTCAGCGCGGACGAACTGGAACAATTGAAAGTGAAGTGGCGCTCGGATTATTACGCGACGCTCGAGGGTGGCCGCGGTGGGTACATGCCGAAATATGGATTGATGCATCTTCTCGCCTGCTTCACGCTGTTCGACCACGATCCGCAATTGGTGAACACCATCCTGGACGGATTCCTTGCCGTGACGCGCGAAGAGATTCTCACTGTCGCGAAGAGATATCTGCGAAACGAAAAACGCGCCATCGTCTTTCGCGCGCCTGTCAAAACGAGCGCCCCCTCAGACAAGAAGGAGGCCGCCTAATGGCCACCCGTGCTGTTGAAGTCGCGGTCGGCGTTCCCGCTCTCGCCCCCGAACGTCCGGTGACCTGGCCGAAGCGGACCAGGGCGCGGCTTTCGAATGGTCTCGAAGTCATTCTCGCGGAAGCGCACTCGATTCCCAAGTTTCACGGCGAACTGTTCTTCCGTTCCGGAAACGCAACCGTGGTGCATCGCGCTCCGGGACTCGCCGAAATGACCGCGATCGTGGCGCGTACGGGAACAGCAAAGCGTGTGAGCCGCCAGATCGAGGAAGATTTGCGCCGCACCGGGGCGGACCTTTCTTCGAGTGCTGGAGCGGACACCAGCGAAATTTCGTTCTCCGGCCTTTCGGAATTTGCGGAGCCGCTTCTCGGATTGGTGAATGAACTGGCGCGGGAAGCCTCGTTTCCGCAGGCCGAATTCGAACGCGAACGAAGGCAGAAACTCGAAGAAGTAAAAATGCAGCGCACCGAGCCGGATTTCCTGGCAAGCGAACGGTTGCGCAAAGTTTTATTCGGCGCGCATCCGTACGCCCAGGTTGCGCCGGGCGAAGCGCAAGTGGAGGCGTACAAACGCGAAGATTTGCAGGCGGTCTACCGCGAATTCTACACACCGGAAAATGCCTTGTTGCTGCTCGTTGGCGATTTTGACTCGAATGAAATGTTGAAGACCGCCGAAAACGTTTTCGGCAAGTGGACTGGGAAAAAACCGCAGACGCCTGCGGCCGCGGCTCCCGCGAATCCGCGTGGCCGGCGCGTCTACCTGGTGCACGTTCCCGGCGCCATCCAAACGCAGATTCTTGCGGGCTGCCACGCAATCACGCGAAAACATCCAGACTGGGTGAAGCTGGGCCTGACAAATAGCTTGTACGGCGGAGCATTTAATTCCCGGTTAGTCATGAATATCCGTGAAGACAAAGGCTACACTTACAGTCCTCGGAGCGGCGTGAATGCGCTGCGGCAGCACGGCTACTTTTCGGTTTCGGCGGCGGTGCGCAATGAAGTTGTGGCGGCAGCACTGACGGAAATTTTCTACGAGATGGACAAACTGCGGTCCTTGCCTGTGCCGGAGGCGGAACTTGCCGACGCGCAAAATTATTTGAGCGGCGTTTTTTCGATAGGCCTGGCGACGCAGGACGGTTTGCTCTCGCAACTCTCCGTCGTGGCGCTGAACGAATTGCCGGACGATTATCTCGAAACGTTTCGCCAGAGAGTTCGCGCGCTTACACCCCAAGACGTGCTCGCCGCAGCGCGAAAATATCTAGACTCCGCAAGCATGCAAATCGTCGCCGTCGGCGACCGCGCGCAAATCGAATCGCAAGCCGCGCTTTTCGGCGAACTCGAAATCTTCGACGCCCAGGGAACAATGTTGTCCTAAGGGTAAAGATCGAAGTGTAACCTGGTCGACCCTGCCATCATCAGCTATGCGCCGTCAAACTTCTCCGCTTGAAATGACTTTTGCAGTAGGAACATTCGTGGGCTTCTTTGGTCTCGTTGGAGTCCTTTTTTTCGATGCTCTGCGCGAAACATGGAAGTTGTATCTACCAGCGACCCTACGAACCTTCCTAGCAACCTGCCTTGTTGTTGGCTTCCTCCTGCATTCCGTCACATTTGTTATGCTGTGTGGAACGAACAGAGTTGTACGAAGTGTTAAAGCAAACCCCGATGGAGGATTTTGGATGCGCATCGTCGCCGTGATTCTCTGGCTTGGCGTGCTTCCGTTTGCCTGCTTGTGGGTTTACGACTATCTGCATCGCGCTCGTTAACGCCACTCTTCTTGCCCAAGTCTTTGTGTTATTGATATAAGTACGTTCCCGTATCATAATAGCGCCCCTATGAGGCTGCGTTCTCCGGTTCTGCGGGTTCTCCTTTCTCTATGCTTGATCCTTTCTCTGTTAGTTACTGCAAGTTCCGCCAAGAAAAAGCCACCGCCAAAACCGGTAAACATCAACACCGCGACGTCCGAAGAATTGCAGCAGGTGCCGGGGATTGGGCCGGCAACGGCGGAAAAGATTTTGCAAATGCGAAAATCGTATGGCGCGTTCAAGAGCGTGGATGACTTGCTGGCGATTCGCGGACTTGGGCCGAAGCGCCTCGAAAAAATGCGCAAATATTTGACGGTCGGAAAGCCGGCTCCCGCAAAGAGCGGCGCCCTACCAGTGAAGTCCACTCTTCCGGCAGAAAAGCCGCCAGACAAACCATAAGAGAGATTCCTCACATTCGCAGGCCGACCGCTTCGCGGGAGCGAAGCGTGAAGAAAAAATCGGCCTGCTTCGTTCGGAATGACGGGTGGGCGGTAGCTGACGTGTGGACGGAGATTACTTTCATTCACGCCGCGCGCCGGATGGTGTGAAGAACGGAAACTGGGAGAGATGTTCATCACAGTACCTGATGCGTGGGCTTGGGTTGCTCGATGCGGAGAGGCACCTGGTCGGCGATGCGGATGCCGTAGCCTTCGAGAGCGACGACTTTCTTCGGGTGATTGGTGAGGACGCGAATGTCCTTGAGGCCAAGGTCGATCAGGATTTGCGCGCCGATGCCGCTTTCGTGCTGCACCATGCGCTGGCGGGCGGGCTCGCGATCGAGCTGGCCGCGCTTGTGAAAATGGATTTGCGGGAGCGTTCCCGGCTCTTCGGCGGCATCCACGGAGAAGCCGCGGCCGGTGTGGTGCAGGTATAGAAAAACGCCGCGGTTTTCCTTGGCGATGGCGGCCAGCGAGCGCGAAACCAGTTCGCTGCAATCGCAGGCGGTGGAGCCAAAAACATCTCCCGTGAGGCAATGCGAATGAACGCGCACCAGCGCCGGCTCCGCGCCTTCCAGATCGCCGCGTACGAGAGCGATGTGCTGATCGTGGTCCACGTCGCTGGCATACGCGATCATGCGGAATTCGCCGAAGCGCGTGGGCAAGACCGCTTCGGCCACGCGGCGGACGTAGCGTTCGTGCTGCATGCGGTAGCGAATGAGGTCCGCCACCGTGAGCATCCTCAGATTGTGTTCCTTGCAAAATTCGATGAGCTGCGGCACGCGGGACATGGTGCCGTCTTCATTCATGATTTCGCAGATGACTCCGGCGGGGCTGAGCCCGGCGATGCGCGCGAGGTCCACGGACGCTTCCGTCTGGCCGGCGCGGACGAGGACGCCACCATTGCGCGCGCGCAGCGGGAAAACGTGGCCGGGGCGCGCAAGATCCTGCGGCTTCGTTTTCGGATCGATGGCCGCAAGGATAGTGATAGCGCGGTCCGAAGCGCTGATGCCGGTAGTAACACCGAGGCGCGCGTCGATGGCTTCGCAGAACGCGGTGCCATGCACGGAAGTGTTGATGGGCGACATGAGCGGGAGATGGAGCTCGTCGCAGCGCTCTTCGGTGAGCGGCATGCAAATCAGGCCGCGGCCGTACTTAGCCATGAAGTTGATGGCGTCGGGCGTGATCTTTTCGGCGGCCATGGCGAGGTCGCCTTCGTTTTCGCGGTCCTCGTCGTCGACGAGGACGACCATACGGCCCTGGCGAATTTCCTCGACAGCTTCTTCAACGGTGGCGAAAGAGGAACAGCTTTCAGTCATAAAGTAATTCGTCTTAGATCTTCACTTAATGATAGCACTGAGAGGGCAACGGCGCTTCAAGGGCGGCTGCGCCAAGCGCCAGATGGGACGACGCACCCCCTACCCCCCATCATTTTGTAAGAACATCGAAAGAAAAGACTTACAGAAAAAGCAATTCGTAAGTGCTTGATTCTAAAAGACTCGATTTTGGTTGGTTTGGGCTGGCAAAGCGGAAACGCCTGCCTCAAATAGAAAAGCGGGAGCAAGCTCCCGCTCCCGAACGGAACTCTATACAAAGTAAAGTATACCAGGGAATAAGAGGAAGTCAAGCAAAATTTGGGTTCGGTAGCGTCAAGGGTTTTGTGTAAATTCGAAGAAGGGTTTTCTTTCCCAGGAGCGGTTTAAATTCGTGATC
>QHZD01000007.1 GCA_003225315.1 Acidobacteriota bacterium | reverse complement strand
GAGGAGGAAATCCTGGTGAAAGTCAGCGGAATCGCCAAAGCGGCATCCGGCAAGAAGTAGGTTTCACCCGTACCGAAGATTTCGGACGGGCAGAAGTGTTCAATCACCCGGGAGGGTGACGTCTAATGGCAAAACAAATTGTAACCGGTGAGAATTCACGTCAGGCGATTTTGCGCGGCGTCAACATTCTGGCTGACGCGGTGAAGATCACGCTCGGCCCGAAGGGGCGCAATGCGGTGATCGAGAAGAAGTTCGGGGCACCTATCATCACAAAAGACGGCGTGACCGTGGCAAAGGAGATCGAGTTGCAGGACCCGCTCGAGAACATGGGTGCTCAAATGGTGCGCGAGGTTGCGTCCAAGACGTCGGATGTGGCTGGCGATGGCACCACCACCGCGACCGTGCTGGCACAAGCAATCTTCCGTGAAGGCGTACGAACCGTGGCCGCGGGTGCGAGCCCGATGGCGCTCAAACGCGGCATCGACAAGGCCGTTGAAGTCGCTGTGGGAGAGATCAAGAGGCTCTCGCGCGAGGTGAAGGGTGACATGATCGCGCAGGTCGGCACAATCAGCGCCAACACCGACAAGCAGGTTGGCGGCATCATCGCCGAAGCGATGAAGAAGGTCGGCAAGAATGGCGTCATCACCGTCGAGGAATCCAAGACGATGGAGACTGCGCTTGAAGTCGTCGAAGGCATGCAATTTGACCGTGGATACCTGTCGCCCTACTTTGTGACCGACCCGGAGCGCATGGAATGCGTGCTCGAGGACGTGCTCATCCTGATCCACGAGAAGAAGATCAGCTCGATGAAGGATTTGCTGCCCTTGCTCGAGCAGACGGCCAAAATGAGCAAGCCGCTGCTGATTATCGCTGAGGATGTTGAGGGCGAAGCCCTGGCGACCCTGGTGGTGAATAAGCTGCGCGGTACACTGCAGTGCGCGGCGGTAAAAGCCCCAGGCTTTGGTGACCGCCGCAAGGCCATGCTTGAGGACATAGCCATTCTTACCGGTGGGAAGGCAATTACGGAAGACTTGGGCATGAAGATCGAGAACGTCGAGATCAAGGAGCTGGGCAGGGCTAAGAAAGTGACTATCGACAAGGACAACACTACGATCGTCGCGGGCGGCGGCAAGGCCAGCGAGATCGAAGGCCGCATCAAGCAGCTCCGCGTTCAGGTCGAAGACACAACGTCCGATTACGACAAAGAAAAGCTTCAGGAACGCCTGGCCAAGCTTGTCGGCGGGGTCGCGGTCATCAAGGTGGGCGCGGCAACCGAAACAGAGCTGAAGGAGAAAAAGGCTCGCGTCGAGGATGCCATGCACGCTACTCGAGCCGCAGTTGAGGAAGGCATAGTCTCCGGCGGCGGTACTGCCCTTCTGCGCTGCTTGCCGGCCTTGGAGAAGCTCAAGCTGCACGACGATGAAGCCACTGGGGCGAACATCGTAAAGCGAGCGCTCGAAGAACCCTTGCGCCAGATCGCCCTAAACGCCGGGCACGAAGGCGCGCTGATTGTTGGACGCGTGCGCGAATCGAAGGATGAAAACTTCGGCTTCAACGCAGAGACTGGTGAGTTCGGCGACCTGGTCAAGGCTGGTGTGATCGATCCAGCGAAGGTCACTCGACTCGCACTCCAGAACGCTGCGTCTATCGTTTCACTGATGCTCACAACCGAAGTCCTGATCGCCGACGCTAAGGGGGAGGAAAAGATGGCCGCAGCAGCTGCTGGCCACGGCGGCAGTTACTGATCCCAGTAGTTCCCTTGGCCTCGGCCGTTGGGCCGTTTGCGGCACTTGGGCTGTGGGTTCAGATGCTGCTAAACAAGAAATCTAATCGCAGGTTAAGCCATATGCGTTTTTTCGTGGAAACAGCTCGGTCGTGAAGCGCAACCGAGGAATCGGCGGCTTCACCGGGTTGTCATATTGCGAGAGAACCGCGTATCGCCTTCTCGCCTTTCTGGAGTTGATCGGCGTGGCAAGGAGATAACAAAGGAAATGCCGTTGCCAAAGACAATGTCCCTAGTAGAGACCGTGGCCCGTATTGATCTTAGCCCCCTCACGATTGAGGAGGAGACACCAGCACTCACGCCAATGCAACCGCGACCGGCGCTTCCAAGTCGAGTCGCCATCGTCGGGAATTATCTTCCGCGGAAGTGCGGGATTGCGACATTCACGACAGACCTATGCGATGCGATCCACGCTGAATATGGCGCGACGGAGCTTCTGGCGTTACCAGTCAACGATACCGGAGAAGGCTACAGTTACCCTGCACGAGTGCGATTCGAGCTTTCCGAAGATAACCTGGCGTCATACCGGCAGGCTGCGGACTTCCTGAATTTCAGCAACATCGATTTGGTTTGTCTGCAGCATGAGTATGGAATCTTCGGCGGTCCGGCCGGCGCCCACATTTTAGAACTTCTACGCCGCCTTCAGATGCCCGTGGTCACGACGTTGCACACGGTCCTTCGCGAGCCCAACATCGATCAACGCACGGTGATGGCGGAAATTGCGACTTTGTCGGATCGTCTCATTGTCATGAGCCAGCAATCCGCCGACATCCTGAAAGAAGTGTTTCACGTCTCTCCTGACAAAATCGATCTCATCCCCCACGGGATTCCCGATCTGCCGTTTACCGATTCCAGTTTCTTCAAGGATGCCTTCGGAACCGAAGGAAAAGATGTGTTGCTCACGTTCGGCCTGCTTTCTCCAAACAAGGGCATCGAAAACGTAATCCAAGCGTTGCCGAGCATTCTGTCGCGGCACAGCAATGTTGTTTACATGATTTCCGGCGTGACGCACCCGCATATTCTCCGACGAGAAGGCGACAAATACCGGCTGTACTTGCAGAACCTAGCGAAGGAACTCGGGGTCCAGGACAGCGTGATTTTTCGTAACCGGTTCGTCAGTCCTAGAGAGCTAGTGGAACTGATCGGCGGAGCAGATATTTACATCACGCCTTACAAGCACAAAGGACAAGTCGTTTCGGGAACACTTGCCTATGCCTTGAGCGCGGGAAAAGCGATCATCTCCACTCCGTATCTGCACGCGATCGAGCTGTTGGACGACCAACGCGGCGTGCTTGTTCCCTTCGACGATCCACAGGCGATTGCCGAAAAAACGATCGAGCTATTGGACAATGGCACTGCGCGCCACGCCATGAGGAAACGTGCGTACCTCTATTCGAGGAACATGGTTTGGGATCGCGTGGCTCAACAATACATGGGGAGCTTTGAACGCGTGTACAACGAGCGCTTGCGGAATCCACGCGCCACATTTTCGGCGCAAAACACGGAAAAGGTTCTCGACCGTCTTCCGGCCGTAAAGCTGGATCATCTGCAGCGGATGACTGACCAAACTGGAATTGCAGAGCACGCAGTATTCACGGTGCCAAACTATCCGGAAGGATATTCGACGGATGACAATGCGCGCGCGCTCATCGTCGCGATTCTGCTGGAAGAATTGGGAAGCCGTATTCCAGCCGGTTCGTCGGACCTCGCCGCTCGTTATTTGGCTTTTTTATGGCTGGCATTTGACCCGACGACCAAGAGATTTAGGAACTGCCTCAGCTATGAACGCCAATGGCAGGAACCGGAAGGCTCGGAAGACAGCCATGGCCGCGCCCTATGGGGATTGGGAACCGTTCTCGGCCGATCCAAGGATGCTGGGTTGCGTGGAGCTGCGGGTCGTCTCTTCGAGCTGGCGATTCCCGCCGCCGTTGAGTTTAAAAGTCCGCGCGCGTGCGCTTTCGCCTTGCTGGGGCTTCATGAATATCTCGATTCCTTCCCTGGGGATCGCGCAGCTCTTGGCGCGGCGGATGAACTTGCGAATCGCCTTCTAAATTCCTATCGCGCGGTACATTCGACGGCCTGGAATTGGTTTGAATACGGCCTTGCTTACTCCAATGCCCGCCTGCCACAGGCTTTGATTCGCGCGGGAATGCGCGGCGGCAACGACGAGATGATTTCAGCCGGACTTAGAGCGCTGGATTGGCTGGGGACGATTCAGCGTTGCGAAATAAAGGGTCATTTTGTGCCTATCGGGTCACATGGCTTCTATTCGCGGAAAACGGAAAAAGCGCGCTTCGATCAACAACCGGTCGAAGCATGTGCCGTCGTATCGGCTTGCTTGCAGGCGTATCGCGCTACCGGAAAAAGCCGTTGGAGGAAAGAGGCCTGGTCCGCTTTCAATTGGTTCCTAGGAGATAACGACTTGCAGATCGCCCTCTACGATCACACGACCGGCGGATGTCGAGACGGTTTGCATCCGGATCGAGCCAATGAAAACCAGGGTGCGGAATCGACGCTATCTTTTTTGATGGCACTTCTGGAAATGTGCAAACTGGAAGAAACCGACCGTACGGAGAACAACTCACGATGAGCATTCTTGCGGAAAAAAGTCTCGACAGACCGCTCATAAATAAATACGAGACGCTATTTCATCGGCATCCCAGCAATCCGATCCTTACCGGAAGGGATTGGCCGTATTCCATGAATAGCGTTTTTAATGCGGGCGCCACGTTAATGCCCGACGGCTCCACTCTTCTCCTTTGTCGCGTGGAAGATCGCCGCGGGCTCTCTCATTTGTGCGTGGCGCGTTCGGCAAACGGCGTGGATGGGTGGCAGATCGATCGCGAACCGACATTCACTCCAGACGTCGAGCGGTTCCCTGAGGAGTTATGGGGCGTCGAAGATCCGCGCATCACGTATATGCCGGAACTCCAGCAATATGCCGTCGCTTACACTTCGTATTCGCGTGGCGGTCCCGGAGTGTCTCTGGCACTCACGAAAGATTTTCGCGTATTCGACAAACTTGGCGTCGTCATGTCGCCGGACGACAAAGACGCAGCCCTTTTGCCCAGAAGGATTAACGGCTCTTGGGCTTTGATCCATCGCCCCATGACGCCGCTCGGCGCTCACATCTGGATTTCCTACTCGCCCGATTTGCGGCATTGGGGCAATCACAAGCTCATGCTGGAAGCCCGCCGGGGGGCTTGGTGGGATGCCAACAAAATTGGAATGTCACCGCCACCGATTGAAACGTCGCGTGGCTGGTTGATGATTTACCACGGCGTTCGACGCACACCGTCGAGTTCCATCTACCGGCTGGGGCTAGCTCTCTTCGACCTTGAGCAGCCAGAAAAATGCCTGATTCGGGGGGATTCTTGGATGTTTGCGCCTGAAGCGGAATATGAACGTCATGGCGACGTGCAAGACGTCGTGTTTCCTTGCGGCTATACGCTGGCATCGGATGGCGACACCATCAATCTCTACTACGGCGCCGCCGATTCGAGCATTGCGTTGGCGCACGGCAGCATTCGCAATCTCTTGACCTGGCTGGACGCGAATGGCCATTCGGAACAATCTCACGATCGACGGCTACGCAAGTAACCGCCTGGTTCTGCTGCCGGCACGTTCCTTGCCATGAACTCGCGAATTGACGCCATAGAGAGAATCATGAGGTCGATTAATTGCCCATACTGTCAGAGTCAAAGAATCCATCGATCCAAGCCTAAAGGTGTCCTTGAATCAGGTCTTCTGGCCATGATTTTCGTGCGACCGTTTCGCTGCGAGAAATGCGATTCCAGATTTTTCCGTTGGTCCATTAGCGAAAAGCCTGGACCGGCAAGGCCGCCTGTGACGAGTTAAGCTCAGTTAGAGTCCACGGGCCGCGACAGTAATCGCCAAGAACGGTGCCCTCAGTCATTGGCAATTTCCATCGGGTTGCGGTCACGCACTCTAGCCACAGTCGCCGAGCGCATTTCCCACAGCCACCTCCACGGTGAGGTCCTCCAGATGAGGACTACGATTCGTAACCAGAACCTCGCACATCGCCCGAGGAACGTAGATTCTCGCGGTTCGGTCGCGATATCCAAAGTTCACAAGCATCACTTCGAGATCCGCGAACAGCCTTCGAACGTGTTCCCGACCGAAGATGCGATACGCAAGACCATAAAAAATGATGCTCTTGCCTCCCAACTTATGCAGTGCGTCGAAACCGCACAACAG
Organism: Acidobacteriota bacterium; assembly: GCA_003225315.1. Lineage (GTDB taxonomy): Bacteria > Acidobacteriota > Terriglobia > Acidiferrales > UBA7541 > Acidiferrum. The sequence continues at coordinate 29,243 of QHZD01000007.1, read as the reverse complement.
GTAGCCGACCGCAGCAACGGACGGTTTTTCGTGACCACCTTTCCTAATGCTCTCGATCCATTCTTCCTCCGTCCAGCCCCAGTAGCTCCTTCCGCGAGCTGCAACGTCGCGCACCATTCTCGCCTTCAGCTTCGCCCAGTATTTTGGCTGCAGCTCAATGTGAGCGCAGACATCCTCGAGCGGCTTCATCAGCCGTGCGAGGTTGCATTTCTCGAGCACCTGCGAAGGAGGGATGCCTTCTACCAAGCTCGACTGATTGGCACGAATAGTTTCCGCTTCCTCTGGGTTCAGTTCGGGCCTCCGGTCGTACTCGTCGAGCTTCACCGGCCAGGTCCACGAAGGCGAGGCACATGCTTTGTCGTTCATGCCAGCACGTCGCCCATCGCTGCTACCCGCCGCGCGTGTATCTCCGCCATCCCACGGGCCAGTTTATTCGCCAGGTCGCGACCGCTCAGATGAACGTAAAGTACGGTTGTCTGGATACTGCGATGGCCCGCAAAAGTGGCTATCTCGTGGATATCCCAGTTGGCCCGGGCGAGATCAGTCAAGCAGAGATGCCGCAGGCTGTGCGGTGTAAAACGGGGCAGATTGCATCGCTCGGACACACGTGCGATTGCTTTGGACCAGGTCCAGATCGAAATCGGTTGCCCATGATTGCGACACGACTCAGAAAGAAACAACGGACCTCGTTCGCGACTTAGTGTCCGGCGAATGAGCAGGTATCTGCCGAACAGTTCACCCGTTGATGGGGAATAGGGAACGATTCTCTCTGTACGATTCTTTGTCTTCTCCGCCCGAATCCGCAGCATTCGATGCGCTGGGTCAATGTCCGTCGTTTCCAGGGAGCAGATCTCTTCACGGCGAAGTGCCGCGTCGTAGGACATTGCCAGCATCACCCGGTTGCGCAGCGGCTCTTGTTTGCAAACTTTCAGGATGGTCTGCCAGTCTTCTTCGTTTGGAATCCATGGAAGCCGGTGCTGTCTTTGAATGAAGCTGCGCCCGGCTACAGCCGGGCGCAGGGGGTTTCGCGCACAGATTCTCTCTTCCACCAAGAAGTCATGAAAGAGCCGAACCACGGTCAGATATTGTTGCAAGGTCGCGTGCGCGAGGGTTGTCCTTGCCGCTGCCCCTTTTTTTCGAACTCTTGGAACTGGAAGTTCGGCGATGCTGCGGACATAGGCTCCAATCGTCGGACGAACCACGGAATCGAACCGAATATTTTCGGATTCCAGGAATCCGAGATACGAGTCCAGGTCTCGGCCGTAGGCTTCGATGGTGTTGGCTGCCAGGCCTCGCGTGGCCTGAAACTTCAGCCATTCCCTCGCCTGCGGATTCTCTGAAACTCTCCGATATCGCTCCCAGCGGACTTCACAAATCGAGAACTCCAGGGCCATTGGTTCCTCCATTTTGGGTTCGGCCCCCTCGGGGGCCGAACCCAACGATACGTCTGGCGGGAGAACCAGCCCTATTCCACATAAATGGTAAAGGTCTCTGTGATGGTTCTAGCGGGGGAAGCCGACAACAAGCCAGTCTCGGAGGAAACACGGACAGTCACTGTAAACGCGCACGGCGCCATGATCTTGTTAGGCTTGAAGGTCTCAATCGGACAATTGCTCACTCTTCGCAATTCGACGACAGGAGAAGAGATCGCGTGTCGTGTGGTCTATGTCAGCCCTCATGAATCGGAGAAGAGACAAGTAGGCGTCGACTTTATTGAGCCCTGCCCTCGATTTTGGCGTATCTCCTTTCCTCCATCTGACTGGTCAACTCGAAGTCCCGAAGCCAAAGGCAACCCAACGAAGCAAAAGTGAGATATGATATTTTCTGCTAGCCCTTATCCGGACTCAATCCGGCCAGCCCCTAACAGGCCGCCCCGCTGGGGCATATTCTGGCAATGAGCTAGAATCAGCGACTTCCCCTCCGTGTAGCACTCTTCCTTACGGACATGAGCGAGAGTCCTAGGGGTCCCTTATCGATTTGAATCAGAATTGAGATACTCTTTTTGGCGGTGCATGCGGGACATTCGGTGCCTGCGTCATTACGCTGATTTTGTGCTTGACAGGTCATATAGCCCTATACGATTATAAAAATGTCGACTTACTCTACCGTTGAAGTCGCCGAGCTAGTGGAAGTCAGTTGGGACACTCTCAATCGCTGGATACGCGAGAAAAAGTTCCCTGTTCCTCCGGTCAAGTCGCTCGGAAGAATTAGGGTTCGTATTTGGACTGAAAACGACGTAGAGAAGGTCAGGAAATACAAGTCGGGCCATTATCGCGGCAAAGGCAGTCGCAAGAAGCGCAAGAAACGAACAAGGTGACGTAGCGGGACGCGCCGGTGTTACTAGCACCAACGCGCCCCTGACCACGGTCGCACGTATGAGGTGCCACGATGGCTGCAAGAGAAGTTATCCATTTCCACTCCAGGGCGCAACTTTCCCACCGCCCAATTGCTCGCCTGCTTTTCCCACCTGAGCCGGTGGCCGAACCACCTCCCTAGCTGAAAGCAGGACACATGTTTGCCGAGAGCCCCTTTAAGACTGCCTTGCTATTCGTGCGCGCCCAATCATTGTTTTGAGAATTCGGCAACCCATGCAAAGAAGGAAGGACTTAGGAACTATGAAGGCAGACTCGTTCGGCGAGATCTTTTTATGGAATCGCGAGATGGACCGTCTGATTCGCGTCCTGCAACGCATGGAGTCGAGCGGAATTCTTTCCAAGCACGAGATGAAACTCTACGAGGTCCAGCTCGAAGAGGCTCGCGCCGGACTCAATGCCGATTTTGCGGGGAGAATGGGCACCTCTGAACGAGACGACCACAGTCGTTTCAAGCGACAGCGAACTGCGTGGGAACGCAAGACTCCCGACAGCAACCAAAAGATTTGCCTGACTGAACACACGAGCGTCTGACCGAAACGATTCGGTTGTAGACGTCCTGTGGTTTCAGTGGACCCATAGGAAAAATCGTTTACCGACACGCTTTTGGTTGCGTGTGAATTTACTGCAGCGTAAGCAAGAGAGCGCGGATGGGGGAATGGAAAGCCCAAATCAGCCTGCGGGTCCGGCAAGCTCTGCGAGCTGAGCTGGAAGAATTTGCTGTCCGCGAGAGACGGAAGCTCGGGAATATCACAGAACTTATCCTGGAATGGGCCTTCGAGCAGCTCAAAACTGCTGGGTCCACTGAACGCTTGCTGAAATACAAGATTCGCTTGCCTGACACTGCTGTGACGGGACGGAAGCTCCACAAATGATTTATCAGCGACAGTTCTCTTTGGGGCAAAACAAAAATCTCGCCAGCGCAACCGATGCGCTTGGACGCTTAAGAGCAAATCCCGCGAACGCCGTTGCGGTAATGGCGCTCTATGAGGCGTGTGATCGAGAACTTCAAGAGGTTGCAGTTCGCTATTTCGGAAAAAACCAGCTTGGAAAGAAAGCCGTCCTTAATCTTCTTGTTGCTGTGGTTTCGCGTGCCTGGAGCTACGATCCGCAATCCATGAGTGCCTCAGAATGGGTCAGCCGGATGGCCGACGCCGAGGCGAGAAAACTGCGGGAACCTTTGGATGCAAATCGCCAGCACAGTCCTAGGCTGCCGAGAGCCGTATGAACGACGTATCGCGAGGCCGCTTGCCGAGGAACTTCGTGAGGAGAAGTCTGTGCGATTGTTTTTCGCAGGGCAATCAGAAGCTGCCCTTGGTCGGGAAACTGACCACCCCGTCCGAACGCCAGGCGAGGCGAAGAACACTAGTTTCCGTCGAGTCGGCCCACGCGCTGCTCCCCTCAATTCGCCTCCATTGCTTGCAAGTCATGGCGAGACTTAATCGGATCGAGTCCCATTCTGGAGACCACAAAGTTGCCAAATCAGAGCGGACGGGAAAGCTCAGGTATAAGCTATTCGCAATAAATGAGTTATCAATTGCCTCAAGTAGAAGGGAATTGACAGGAGCCACCCCTGGGTGTAAATGGTGAGCAGGAATAAGGTCGGGACTCAGTGACTCGACCAAGTTCTTGGAACCTCGTCCCCAGGGCCTATCTAGAAACTTGAGAGGGCAGGGGTTGACTTCTACCAGCGAAGGTCAACAAAGCGCGCCGTCAGTCGCTCGGGATGGTCGGTTTTCCGACCAGCCAAATCGGAAGTGTGTCGGGGTGCCTACTTATTCCAGCACCTCATCCAGCATACCCTCGAAAAGTTCTTCGTCACCTTACGGGCTGAGGCGTGACTCGGAGGGGGTAGCATGAGCTCCCCCGCTGCGCGTTACTTTCCAGGAGTCTTTGTAAAACGTAACGGCAACGGCGCGCATGAACAGATTTCTGCGGCCTCTTGCGACGGGTCGGAATCACACAGCGAAGATGTCGGAGTTCCAGAAGCCAACACGAGCGATGAGGCTCTTCTATTTCGACTCCAGGAAAAGGACATATCTGCGCTCGGCCTTCTCTACCGGCGTTATGCCAGAGTGGTTTATTCAGTCTGTGCCCGTATATTAAGAGACCCCATCGAAGCTGAAGACCTGGTTCACGAGGTCTTTCTCTCCTTATATAAAAGGTCCGGGGCCTTCGATGCGACGAAAGGCACTGCCCGCTCTTGGCTGCTCCAGTTGACTTACCACAAGTGCTTTGACTGGCGCGACTATCTGAGGGCCCGGCATGGATTTCGCCAGGGAAATGGGGAAAGGAAAAGCGCTGCCATCCCGTCTGATTTAATGGAAGAGCAAGGTCCTATGGAGCAGAGAATCTCCGCTGACGACATTAGAGCTTTGTTGGCGAGTCTTCCGAGAGAACAGCAGCTGACATTCCAGATGCGCGTTGCAGGTTACACCTTCAGCGAAATCGCTGAGAAGTTGGGTTGCTCCTCCGGAAACGCGAAGCACCACGCCTATCGAGGCATCCAACGTCTGAGACGGATCGTGTTCCACGTGGACAAACCGGCGTCGAGCCAAGCGGCTCAGCCGGGAACTAAACTTCAAGCGAAGAGCAGGTTCCAATGAGTCCACTGCACCTTAGTGATGACCTTTGCCTGGACTATTTGAGCAGCGAATTGTCGGTTGAGGAGACGAAATCTTTGGAGGACCACCTCAGCGAATGCCTCCAGTGCCGACAAAGCGTAGGAGAGTATCGAACAATTCTGAGAAGTGGGCTATCCCTCATACCCGACGAGGCTGGCGATGACCTGACACTTGATTCTGTGCCATGGTCTATTCAAAAGGGCGAGAAAAGGCTTTACGCCGCCATTGAAACACAGGCTGGGACTAGAGGTCCATCCGAGCACGTGAGGGACAAGACGAACCCTCCTCGATGGACTTCGGAGGCACGTCTAGCGAACTTCTTCCTTCCATCAAATCTACGCGTCCAATTGGCGTCCGCTGCCTCTTTGATTCTCGCAGCCGTTCTTGGAATGTACATTTATGGAATCGGCTTGAAACGAGGTCGAGAGCAATCTCAGGTAGTCGAGCAATCAAAGAGTGACAACGCGCCTTGGCGAGCGCACCTTGAAAGCCTTGGCCATGAAAGAGACCAACTGGAGTCAAGCTTGAGAGACCGAGAGCTTGTCATCGCTGGATTGAGAGCCCAACTCAAGGAACAGCGAAAACAGAATGAAGCACTACAGGCTACGTTCCTGGCCGCAGACCACGAGGCGCGCGAGCAGACGGAAGAGGCTTCTGCAGAGCGGAATACACTCGTTCGCAAGGTCGAAGATGAGCAAGGACTCCTTGCGGCAACACAGAAGAAGCTCGATGCGTTAGAGCAAGCAAAGGCAAGTGACGCGGTCCGGGTGACAAGTCTTGAGAACCAAATTCACTTCATGTCGCAGTTGCTAAAAGACAAAGATTCAACTATTGATGAACAGCAGCGCTTCTTGGCTTCCGACAGAGATATTCGCGACCTAATGGGCGCGCGGGATCTATACATCGCAGAGGTATCCGATGTTGGGGGGAACGGGAAGAGAAAAAAACCATACGGTAGGGTTTTTTACACGAGGGGTAAGTCCTTGATTTTCTATGCCTACGACCTTGACCAAGAACCTGGGGTAAGGAACGCAAGCACCTTTCAGGCTTGGGGTCTGCGCGGCCCGGATCGCAATACCGCTCTTAATTTGGGTGTGATGTACGTGGATAACACCACGAATAAACGCTGGGTGTTGCGATTCGATAACCCGGAGGCCCTCAAGAAGATCAACGCGGTATTTGTGACTGTCGAGCCCAGCGGCACAAGTCCGGCACCGCGGGGAAAACAGGTGCTGTTCGCCTATCTGGGTGAAGAGCCTAATCACCCTTAGTTTGCAGTGTTTCTTTGATTTTTTTCCTGCCGAACCCTCGAAGCAGCTATTTATTTCACAGGACATTGGAGTTACGCGTTGGTTCCTTTTTTCGTGTAGCTCCGTATATTGGGTGAATCCCCGCGCCAGACAAAATTTGAAAGAGAGGTAAGCGTGAAAGAGCGCATTGGTGTGCTCGTTTTCTTCTTTTTGTGTTCGTCACTTACCTCTCTAGCGCAGACGCCCACGGCCGTCGTGAATGGCCAAGTGCGCGACACTTCAGGTTCAGCAATCCCAAATGCAAGCGTCGAAGTCATTAACGATGCCACGAACGTTCACTACACGACCGAAACAAATGACGAGGGGATCTACTCCGTGCCGAATGTTCCTTCGGGCACATATCACATTCGGGTGTCCAAGCAAGGATTCAAGACGATCGTTCATCCCGACATCACGCTGAATGTTCAAGATGCCAAAGCAATCGGTTTCACCCTTCCAGTGGGTCCGATTTCTGACACGGTCACTGTGGAGGGCGGGGTACCCCTGATTAACACCGAGTCGGCAGCAGTGAGCACTGTAGTTGATCAGACTTATGTGAAGAACATGCCACTGAATGGGCGCAGCTTCCAGGATTTAATCCTGCTCACGCCGGGGGTTGTAACGCAAACGCCCCAAGCTAATAACCCAGGAGTGACCGGCCTTGGAATGACTGGTGAGTTCAGTGTGAATGGCCAGCGACCGGAATCGAACTATTACACCGTGGACGGTGTAAGCGCTAATGGAGGGGCAACTGCGGGTTTGAATATGGTGATCGGGGCAGGCCCTAGCGGTTCAGTGCCTACGGCGACGGCTTTGGGAACCACGCAGGCTCTCGTTTCCATTGATGATCTCCAGGAGTTTCGTGTGCAGAGTTCGACCTATTCCGCTGAGTATGGGCGCAATCCGGGTGGCCAATTTGCGTTCGAGACAAAATCAGGCACCAATCAATGGCATGGCACGGCATACGACTACTTGCGTAATGGGGCGATTGATGCCCAGGACTGGTTCAACGATTACTTTGGTAAGCCGGAACCTGCCCTTCGCCAGAACGATTTCGGCGGCACACTGGGCGGACCGGTAAGAATTCCTGGCCTGTACAACGGTAAAGACAAGACATTCTTCTTTGTTTCGTATGAGGGGCTGCGTCTGGTTGCGCCACAGGCAGCAACAGTAACCTTCGTGCCGGATGCTGCTCTGCGCGCGAACACGGTTGCACCTCTGAACCAGGTGCTGAATGCTTTCCCTGTGCAAAGCCTCAATGGGATAGACGACACGGCGCATGGGGTTGCTCAATTTATCGGAAGTTGGTCGAACCCGAGTTCGATCGATTCGACGAGCGTCCGGCTTGACCAAGTCGTGAACGATAAGCTGAGGCTCTTCTTCCGATTCAGCAACGTCCCTTCCAAGTCGACGATTCGGGAAACACAGCCCACCGGTGGAAATCCATCAATGAGCCAAACTACAGCCTATACCCCGCGGAGCTATACAGCGGGCGCCAGTAGCGTCTTCGCGAGCCGCCTCAGCAACGAGTTTCGCCTCAATTACAGTTCGAACGAAGTGACGGCTCGTGCTGTCATCGATTCATTCGGGGGCAGCACACCTGTCGATCTGGCGCAGCTCACAGGGTCCAGCGTTGACAGCCAGCCAGAAGTCATCCTTCAGTATGCTGGGTATCGCATTGTTATGCTTCAGCAGCGGATATCAGCGGTTCAAAGACAATGGAATCTCGTGGACACAGTGGACCTCTCTTGGGGACGTCATCACTTCAAGTTTGGGATCGATTATCGTCGGCTTACTCCGATTGCGACTCCACCTAATTCAGCCCACCTGTTTGACTACTTTAGCGTGGCTGCTGTCCAAGCGAACCGGGCCCTCACAATAGCCGTTAGTACTGTTCCTTTCTACCCGCTGTACACAAACTTCTCGGCGTTTGCGCAGGATGAATGGAGAATGTCACACAAGCTAAACCTCTCCTTGGGACTGAGGTGGGATGTAAACCCGGCGCCCGGTGTAACTCAAGGTTCGAACGCTTATACGGTTCAAGGGTCCGGCCCCAATACGTGGGCGCTGGCGCCGCAGGGCACGCCATTATGGCAGACTGCCTGGTACAACTTTGCACCGCGCCTTGGTGCCGCATATATTCTCCGCGGCACGCCGGGCCGCGAAATAGTTGTGCGGGGCGGTGGCGGTGTCTTCTTCGATACCGGTCAACAGCAGGGATCGTTCGGCTTCGATGGGCCAGGTTTCCAGGCAGTAAAGGTTCAGCCTGGAGCGTTTCCTTCGCCTGCAGCGCCTTCTCCTGTCATTGTGAACCCGCCTGTGCCGGGTTCGTACGGCGCTCAACCTATTGTATTCCCAGCGCATCTGCAGCTGCCGTATACGCTTCAGTGGAACGCCAGCATCGAGCAGGCGCTGGGCAGCTCACAGGTTCTTACGGTTTCCTATGTAGGCGCGCACGCAGGGAGATTGCTGAGAGAAGCTCAAATTTCAACGCCCAGCAACCCAAATGCAAAGACGTTTCTCTTTGTCGATAGTGGACTGATGTCGGATTACGACGCGCTGCAGATTCAGTTCCGTCGGAGACTGAGCAGGGGGCTAACGACGTTGGCTTCGTATACGTGGTCGCACTGCATGGACTACGGGTCACAAAATTATACGTTGGGATATCAACGGGGTAATTGCGATTTCGATGTTCGGCATAATTTTTCGACTGCTTTTTCTTACGACCTACCGAATCTTGGAGAGAACAGGTTTCAACGGGCCGTGTTTCACAATTGGGGTCTCGACGACCGTCTAACCGCGAGAACTGGTTTTCCGGTTACGCTAAACGGAAATCAGAACTTTGATTCTGCGACGGGACAATCGTTCAACTCCGGGCTGGATCTAGTTTCGGGCCAGTCCGTCTATTTGTATGGCTCCAATTGCACCTCTGTTCTCCAAGGGATGGGAGACCTTCTTCCGGGACAAGGATGTCCGGGAGGCCGCGCGATTAACCCCAATGCGTTCGCTCCTCCGGCTTCTGGTCTGGGAAACGCGCCTCGCAACTTTGTGAGGGGTTTTGGAGCTTGGCAGATGGATCTGGCGCTCCGGCGGGATTTTCCAATCCATGAAGGGCTGAAGCTCCAGTTCCGTGCCGAGGCATTTAATATTTTCAATCATCCGAATTTCGGAACCATTAGCGCGTTCTGTGGTGGCACTCCAGGCGTACCTGGTTGCACAAACCGGCAATTCGGCCAGGCTACAGGCACGCTTGCAAGTACGCTGGGAGTCCTGAGCCCGCTTTACCAACAAGGCGGGCCACGCTCCATGCAGTTTGCTCTGAGATTAGTTTTCTAATTCAATCTGGAAGGGCACATGAAATCGTGTCTTCCCCTGAAATGGCACGGCTTTATCCACAGAGGGAAGGCTATATCCAGACTCTGGGGCATTGAATCAGCTTTCGTCGTTGCGATGAATCCAAAAGAGAAGCTGATGTTTCCGAGAAAAAAGAAGCTCGTCTTGTTCCTTACCCTTGCTCCTGGATGCATTGGTTGCATTACGCCAGAAATCGCATTTGCGCAACAGGCTAGCGCATTACCCGTAGAGGACGTTCTTCGGGAGCGCTCTTTTGCGCAATTGTCTTCCATCGAGTTTTCTCCTGATGGCAAATGGTTGGTTTACGGTGTCGAAGGTGAAGAAGAAGCCAAGCCGAATGAAAAAGAACCGGAGCCTCGGAGAGTGGTTTCCGAGTATGTGAGGGGTGAGAACGTTTGGCTCTTGAATATCGAAACAGGCGAGGCAAGGAACCTCACGAGCGGAAAAGGCAAGAACTGGCACCCGACATGGTCTCCTGATGGAAGATTCCTTGCGTTTCTCTCGGATCGTGAGGGGGGTGGGCGGGCGCTAATGTGGATTTGGGATGCGACGAAGGATGCCTTGAACAAAGTTCCAGACATCGATGTCGACACATGGCAGCCGATGAAGTGGACGCCTGATAGTCGCAGTATCTTTGTGACTGTAAAACCGCAGCGCTTGTCTGCTGGCGCGTCTGAGAAAAGGAAAGAGTCCGACACCGAACCCGAGAAACCTGCCGGACAAAAAGAGCAAGGTCCAACTCTGCATCTGTACCAATCGAGTTTCACCGGGCCGCGCGGCAGGGAAGGTCCGCAATCCGATCCTTGGGATCTGAATCGATTCTTGCGGGACCTAGTTAAGGTTGACGTTGTTACGGGCCAGACTCGAGTATTGGTTCACAATCAGAGAATTCAAGCATATAAGATTTCATCCGATAGTTCACGCGTCGCGTATGCAGTTGAGAAACGGTTTGAGAAACCGGGATCACAGCAGTTACTTTACGACCTTGTGGTACTAGCACTTTCGACGATGAAAGAACGAGTCGTCGCGGCGGACGTCCGACTCAGCGATGGGGACTTCAGTTGGTCGCCGGACATGCAGCTGATCAGCTATCAACCGGATGGGCCCGAGGAGAAGATTCGTGACTGCTACATCGTCAACGCAGAGGGAGGACCTCCACAAAATATATCAAAATTCTTGCCTTTGCAGCAATCACGTCGTGGTTATTCATCAGTTCCACTGTGGGACAGGAGTGGCCATTATACTTATTTTCTCCATGATGGAGCATTATGGCGGGCTTCCGTCAGCGAAGGCAAAGCATGGCAGATCGCTCGCATCCCAAATCATCAGATCAATTTGTCCATTTCACAATCCCATGACTTGTTATGGACGGACGGTGGAAACTCGACCGTAATTGTAGCGCATGACGATGTCGGGAAACAGGACGCGTTCTACAGGATCAACTTGGAGAACGGGGAAAGTGTCAAGCTTGTAGAAAACGGTGAGTGTTACACTTGCACGGCCATGCAGCGCCCAATTGCGGTGGCGCGAAATGGAAAACAATTAGCGTATGCGGCAGAAGATGCCAAGCGTGATTCTGATCTCTGGCTGAATGATGCAACTTTTAAACACCCTCGGCGGCTCACACATCTCAATCCTCAGTTCGACAACTATAAGTTGGGGGCCGCCCGGCTTATTGACTGGCTCAGCGACGATGGCGAGCGGTTGCGAGGAGCTTTGCTATTACCCTCCGACTATCAGGAAGGGAAGCGCTACCCTCTCGTCGTTTGCGTTTATGGTGGGGCGCATCTCTCCGAGAGTTTCGATCTGTTCGGGCTTAATAGTAATGCAGCCGTACATCCACAATTGTTGGCCACCCGTGGCTATGCAGTGCTCCTGCCAGATTCACCAGCGCACGAAGGAACACCGATGGCTGATTTGGCAAAGACGGTGCTGCCAGGAGTGAATAAGGTCATCGAGATGGGGATAGCGGATCCAGAGCGGTTAGGAGTGATGGGACACAGCAACGGAGGCTACAGCACGCTGGCACTGATCGTCCAGACCAAGCGGTTCAAGGCTGCCGTTAGCGTGGACGGCATGGGAGATCTAGTTGCTACATACGGCGGGATGAAAAAAGACGGAGCAGCGTTCGGAACCTCGTTGGAATCCAGCCAAGACGCCATGGGTGGAACTCCCTGGCAAGTTCGAGAAAGATATATCGAGAATTCCCCGTTCTTTTATCTGGATAGAGTCCAGACGCCATTGTTGATTGTGCACGTGGCCGGTGACCCCGTAGTCCCGTCATTTCTAGGCGATCAGATTTTTGTGAGTCTTCGAAGGCTTGGGAAAGAGGTCGAGTACGCCAAATACGATGGCGAGAGTCACGCGCCGAGAGGTTTTGTAAATCAAGTGGACCACATCAATCGTATGCTCGCTTGGTTTGAAAAATATCTTCAGCCCAACTAACTATTAATAGACTGTCGGAGCGCCCGCTGTTTTGGACGCTCCGACAGAGCCTGGTTTAGCTTTCCCAGTCTGCGTAACCATTGGTAGATTCGTTTTGGAATTGGCTATCCAGTGGTTGCGTTGTGCTTCCTTTATTTGGTCCGGTACCCTGAATAGCATTGATCGCGGGCGTCAATGCAGTCAGTTCTGGATTTTCATATTTCATGGTGTTCACCTCCCTTCTTTGATGGATTTGCGTACGCAGCTTGCTAGCTAGCTGAACTTTTGGACTGAGCGGGGGCTGAGACTTCCTTCGCTCTAAGAGCAGAGGAATAGCTGTGTCTTCTTGCCGCCATTGCGTTTGTCAGGACTCCTTGAATCATGAGGTGACGTAGCCAGGCCTCAAGCTTCAATGTACGCTTCAGGCTCTCGATGGGAGCTTCCTCGTCACGCCGAGCCTTCTGCAATGCTTCTTCAAATCGATCTAGATCGATCACCCCCACGAAACTGCTGATCATGAGTTGCCCGATCTCAGTCACGCTGGGCCATTCTACCGAGATGCTTTTCGCCGTCTTTTGCGGAACAGTCTCTTTCTTTCTTCGGCTCAGGATCTCGCCCGGGACAATGCCGACAAGGGCACGTCTCATCAGAAAACGGCGCTGTCCCACGCCGACGATCTGTTCCCGAGGAATGGCGTACACGAATTCCAGAAAATCTCGGTCATAGTAGGGATAGCGCACTTCGCGGAGCAATTCTGAACTGAGGTGGCAATGCGCCACGAACCTCCGATTGGCCCCCAACTTATCAGTATGGTCTTGGAAGCTTGGCAAAGGACCGCACAGTTTCACTCTGAGTGGATAGCCCCGAAAGGCATTACGATTCCGACGAACGAAGCTGGGATGAAGCCAGTGAGGCGGGTGCATCTCTTTGAGCACGTTTACGCGAGACGAGAAGAATCCTTGTACAGCTTCCCAAAGCAAAGAGAGCCGAGATTCTCCCATCTTCGCGGCCCAGGCGTTCAGCCGATGAGCGAGTGTGAAGAATCGTGCTCTGGCCAGGAGATTCTGGAGTTCTGGCGTTGCTGTAGGCACGCCGTCGCCTGTGACTTCTCCTCCGATTCCGGAGAGCGTGACACGATATCCCCGTGACATGATGTATGCGGCATTCTGCTTAAAAAACTCGGATTGGCCATTATTTGCAATCGGAGTCGCTGTAAAGCGATCGCTTTCAAATTCGGCTCCGAAACGTTTTTGTGAGCTATCCCTTCTTAAAGAACGGCCATCGATGTGGTGACCGACGCAGCCGCGCCTTTCTTCAACTTTCGTGAAGTAGGGAAGTTCACCCCAGTTTGGGTTGGACCCGTCGTACCAAGTGACCGTGTCCAGGCGCGGGCAATCGGTGTGTGCGCCAGCGATGATGAGGTCCGCCATGCAGACGATGGAGGAAGAGTCCATGCCGCCGCTAAGTTCGGCGAGTACGGGGCGGTCCGAGCGGAGTCTGCGCTGGACGGACGTGAAGAAGGCGGAGCGGAAGTGCTCTTCGTATTCGGCGTCGGTGCGATAGCGTATTCTCTTGCCTGGATCAAAATCCCAGTACCTGTTTATGACATGCTTTTTTCTACTGCGGATCAGCACCGACGAGGATGGTGGGACGGCCTGGATGCCGACGTACGGTGTCAGATGCGCGGCGGGAAACATCGTGGCGAACCAGCCGGCAATGTACTCTTCGCAGATTTCGAAGGTTCTGCTCGCGTACAGGACCAGCGGATCGAGAATAGTGCTCCACGTAAGGTGATCCTTCTCCATCGAGTAGTAGAGATGTTTCGTGCCAATGGGATCCTTGGCGAGCAACAAAGAGCGCTCGCGCGGATTCCAGATCGAGAGCGCCCAGTCCCCAATGAGCTTGCCGAAGCACCTGTCGCCCCACCGTTCGAACGCCGCCGCAACGATTTCAATGTCCGTGGAGCTGATGGTCAAGAACTCGCGCAGCTCGCTGATGAGCTCGGCGCGATTGTCCAAACGGCCATCCCAGGTGATCACGGCGCCGGATGCGGAGATATGCGGCTGCCTTTCGAAATGCGATTCCTTGGTGGTGTTGAAGGCGCGATAGAGGATCTTTACACCGCCCATCGAATAAGACTCATTGCTGTCGGGCCCATATGGAGCGAGAGTTGCGTTGACTCTTTCGATATAGTCCGGTGCAGGCGGCTGGTTTCCCCAATTCCATCTTCCAAACTGCACACTCATGACTTGCTCTCCTACCAAACCCACAGGCGGCTAGCCTTGTATCGAAGCCTGCCAGGCCAGCTCCGCCTTCTGCGTTGTGTGCAGATTCACAATCCCCAGCTTGCGGAGATCCCGGAGCCACTCTTCGAGAAAGAGCGTCCGCATCAAGGTGATCGTGGGGACTTCTTCGCCACGGCGCCCCTTCTGCAAGGCCTCAAGAACACGTTCCGAGTCCACGATTCCGAGCGAACTGCTGACCATGTGCTGGGTCATCTCCGCCCAATGAGTCCATTCCTTCGAAATACGCACCAGAGGCGACCGGGCGACAAACGCCTTCCTCTTCTTGTTCAAGATTTCGTCCGGAACGATGCCGACGAGTGCGCGGCGCATGAGGGAACGGCGCTGGGTCGGGCGCACCAGTTGCTCACGGGGTATGGCGAACATGAACTCCAGCAAGCCACGGTCCAGATAGGGATAGCGTTTCTCGAAGGACGGTTCGAATGGCAAAGCGGTGCGCGCCAGTTGCCTTCGCAGCGCATCGAGTGTGGCAACATTTCCTTGGAAGCTCGGCAAAGGGCCGAATAGCTTCGTCCTGGATGGATAACCGGTCAGCGCCGCCCAATGGCGCTTCACGAACTTGGACTGCAGCCATGCGGGGGGCCGCATGTGTTTCGGAATACCCACGAGCGCGGGAGGGAAAAAGTTCCGTCCGGCTTCAAAGAACAGATGAAACCAGGGTTTTTTCTTCTCGAGTGCCCAAACTTTTAGTTGATGAGCCAGCGCCCCGAATTGTCCTCTTGCGAGAAGATCTTCGAGTTCCGGTGTGGGTGTCGGCACGCCACCCATAGTCTCGTCGCCGCCGATTCCCGAGAGCACGACACGATTCCCTTGCGAGACCAAGCACATCCCGAATTGGGGGGAAGGGCGCCCATCGTAGCCAAGAGTTGGCACAAAGCGGCTGTTAGGAGATTCGGGAGGTGGTTCGGGCGTGGGCTTGTCTTTCGGATCTTGCGGACAGACATTGATGTGCCAACCAGTGCGGCCACGCTTTTCCTCTACTTTAGTGAAATAGGGACGCTCGTTCCAATTGGGTTCGGAATCGTCGTACATTGAGACCGTATCGAGCCGCGGGTTTTCGGCGGCCCCACGGGCGATGATGGTATCGGCCATGCAGACGATGGAGGAGGAGTCTCTGCCGCCGCTAAGTTCGGCGAGGATAGGGCGATCAGAACGGAGTCTGCGCTGGACGGCTTTCGCGAAGACGGTGCGGAAGTGCTCCTCGTATTCGGCGTCGGTGCGGTAACGGATACTCTTGGTGGGATCGAAATCCCAATATTTGCTGACCGTGTGCTTTCCGGGGCGGAGCAACACGGACGAAGACGGCGGGACAGCATGGATACCAACGCAGGGTGTCAGATGCACGGCCGGAAACATAGAGAACCAGCCGGCGATGTACTCTTCGTTGAGTGCGAAGGTTTTGCCAGCAAACCGGACGAGTGGATCGAGGACTGTGCTCCAGGTGACCTGATTCTTGTCGAACGAATAGTAGAGATGGCGCGTACCGATGGGATCTTTGACCAGGAGCAATGACCGGTCGACAGGGCTCCAGATAGAAAGAGCCCAATCGCCGATAAGTTTGGCATAGAAATTGGGGCCCCATTTTTCGTAAGCCGCAGCAACAATAGCAACGTCTGTAGAATCGAAGGCCAGAACGTTTCTCAGTTCGCTGATAAGCTCTGCGCGGTTGTCCAAGCGGCCGTCCCAGGTGATCACCGCGCCCGACGGAGATATGTGTGGCTGCGTTTCGCGATGCGATTCTTTCGTGGTCCGGAAGGCGCGATAGAGGATCTGTACGCCACCCTTGGAATACGTCTCATTGCTATCAGGTCCATACGGAGCAAGAGTCGCACTGACCTTCTCGACGAAGTCAGGGCTAGGAGGTCGGCCTTCAAAATTCCATCTTCCAAACTGCACGCTCATGGTTCATTCCCTTCCTGCTTCTGGTTGGTTCTCAGCACCTGTCGAGCACTCCATAGAGTTCCGGCGTATACGGCTTATCGTTGACCACGAGGCCATCGACTTCAACCCAGGCGTGGGCCTTGAAGGGCATTTGCAGCGCACCGATGACCATTTGAGCAGGTACTCCGTACCGCTTCAAAAGACACGCGGCTGCCGCCGATCGCTGCAAGCAAAGCGCTTCTTTCCAATACCAGATACAAGCCATGTCTACCGCGGCACAGATTCGTTCGACAGCTTCGGGAGATGGAGCTTTCTTCCCAACGGGATATCTTCGGACCTCGTTGTACAGTGCCGCGAAATTCCCACGCGCCAAGTACAGATCAAAGTGAATCAGCTTCAAATACGCTTTAATAACAAGAAACGACATGACCGAGTCTTCCTTTAGTTCTGGAATACAGGCTCCAGGAGCCAAGAGTTCCGCAAACCGGGTGAGAGTCTCGCCGAGTCCAGACTCGATGTTGGGTACGAAGATCCAAGTGTTTCATTTTCGTCTGCAAGCTTTTCCATGGCGAAGGGATTGCCCAATTCGGCTGACTTCGTGAGCCACGCGAACTGCGTTTCGAGTGATTTAGGCAACCATCGCCAATCACCAATCGCAAGCCCGGCTTCTGCATTGCGTACAAGTCGCTGTCTTGACCGCGGTTTCGAAGCCATCGCTCGTCTTCACTTGGTGAGCTTTTCAGCCTTCCACGGAAGCTCGAAGCCGAAACAGTGTTCTTGAGGGAAGATTTCCCTTGTCTTTTCAAAAGAACGATGGAGTACAGACGAAAGTCTAACGCGGAAGCCTTAGTGTCAATTTCAGTATTCCTGGCGACTGTAGCGGCTGTGTTCGTTACTGTCATCGAACTGAACCTCCAGAGTCTCGGATATTTCTACGTATCCTCGAACTTGCGATCGGTCAGGTCACTGTGTAGAGGGCTGGGCCATTCGATATGTTTTTCATCTCGTTCGTGATGGTGCGGAAGGTCAACCATTCCGTCAATCACAAACAGTACGCAGTTGCGGCCAATGTACGCGGATCCGGCCATAAACTTGGCCGAAAGGTCAGATCTCCATATCCAGAATTGTTCGTAGTTCTGGAAGAGAAGTTTCGGCCTCGGGTTCCGCTTTGACGGGCGTGTTGTGTGGCTAAGCACACGGGTCACTTGCACTTATTACTGCAACTACCCTGTGAAAACGCTTCGAGTCAGTACGACGATGCTCTCAGCCCATTAAGTCCCGATATGCTACACGAAGTGAAGACGAAGCGTCTGGTGGGGAATGCCCTATACTTTTCTTCTGATACTTCGTCGCGCCGACACTACGGTGTCTTACGGTTCGCCGTTGACCTAAAACTGTCCACAATTGCAGTTCGGTCACCCTGGTGTGAGCTGAGCATCATCGATAAGCAGCAAATATTGCGTGAGAAGTTTAATAAAGTTCGTTACGTCGCTCGCAGCTCGTTCTTCCGGAATATTATATCGCCGAGCAAGTTGAGCAATGATCTCGGGAGTTGGTAGGCCAACTGCTAGGTTCTCCCAAATGAGGGCCGCCACGGGATTTAGTTCAAACACAGGGCGGCCAGCGACTTCTAACGTGGCCTTGCCATCTGGTTGTGACACCAGAAACGCTACTCCTGATACGTTCATGCCTACCGTCCGCGCCTTTGGACCAAACCTACGAACCAACTCTGATTCAACGATTCGTCCCAGAACTTTCTGTCGAGCCGGTGGTGCCGTTTCCGAAATCACGAGTCACGGCTTGCAGAGTGCCGCTCTGGTCGCCGGTGACGCTACATTCCTCGGTGCTCGCCACCAGTCCGTACTTGAACAGTCGCCCAAGACTCCATTGTGCATCACCGGTCGATACGTGATCGCCGTTCCCGCCCAATGTCTCGACCACTTTCGTAGCCGGGATACCAGGACGAGCAGCGATTTCGCGCAGCATCTGGTTGAATCTCTGCGGAGTTGGGGGATCGTACAAATGGCAGAGGAAATAGAATCGAGCCGGCCGTTTCAACCATTCTCGTCCCTCGGCTGTGATGAAACACTTGCAATGCGGATTTCGCTTTCCCGTGGCAAAATGACCAAAACTCTTCTCAAGAGACATGCGGAATACTGCACTCGCAAGATCCTCCTCGCACGGGGCAGTTTTTGCCGCCTGTATCGATTCTCCCCAGACTTCTTCATACCGTTTTACAATCACCGGCCAACTGTAATGCTTTTCTGCAGATTGCCTTGCTGCCCGTCCCATTTGCCTTCGAAGCGCTGGATTGTGTAAAAGGCTTTGGATCTTCTCAGATAAGACGGGGATGTCGATGGTCGTGGATTGTGCCAAAGAATCTTCTTCTACCATTGATATCCTGCAGTCGCTTACCTCGAGGGTTTCCAAGCTTGAGGGGAACAATGATGGAACTAAGAATCCGGTCTCACCGTCACTCACTATGTCGCGGTACCCGTCCCAGTCGGAGACCACAGCCGGAAGGCCATAGGATAGTGCCTCTGCAACGGTCAATCCGAAGGTTTCCTGTATATTGTCGCTGGGCGATACGAAAATATCGGCGCCGGAATACAGCATGTGTTTGTCTCTTGCGGATGGATTCGGCCATATCGTCAAGTTCTGAATACAGCCCAATTCGTTCGCCAGAGCTTTCAAACGACGCGCTTCATTCGTTTGCGTATCGTCACCTGCAATTACCAAATGGGTGTGAGCTTCTCTGCGGGATAGCAATGATAGAGCGATAAGCATGGGCCCTAAGTCGCCCTTGCTCATCTGTGAAAGACGACCAAAAAAAAGAGTTATGGTTTCCTGTGCTCCAATGTTTAGCAGTTGGCGCAAGTTGATCCGATGCTCAGGCTCCAGGAGTGGAATCGGGACGCCTAGGGGGACAAGAACTCGACGCGGCCGATATGTTATGTTCGGTAGCAACAGCCGACCGACCTCCTCGATATATACGTCGATCGTTCTCATTCCGGCCCTACTGGAACAAAAAAGGAGATCGGCTTCGCAGAGTCCCGCAAAGTAATGCTGTAAGACCGCAAAGACGACGCGTTCCGAGTTGATGGAGTGGATTAATCCACACACGGGTGCATCAGGTCGCTGGAGTTTTCGACGGATTGTTGCCAGCGTTCGTAATTGTGGATCGAAGGTCGTCAGGACGATTTGGTCAGAATTCGTAATTGGCAACTTGCTTCCAATAGGAACGGCAACTAATCTTTTGACGCTGTCCGCGGTCAAGCCGTCTTCAATCAACTCCTCCTTCTTTTGGTCTGTAAGCCCCGGTACAAAGTAAGCGTCGTACGTTCCGTATTCAAGTAAGGCGCAGAGAGCGGTCCACCCAAACACCCGCGCTCCCATAACCGTTGTCTGATCCAATTGTTCCTGATGACGTTCGGGATTTCTGGGCAAACTAGGAAGGTACAATGCTCTCATCTATTCAGTTCTCCGAGGTGTTTTGAGCGTCATCGAACTGAACCTGCAAAGTCTCGGCCATTTCTCAGCTATCCGGAACTTGCGATCGGTTAGGGTCGCTTTGTAGAGACCCAAGCGGTTCTAAGCGCGATGGTGCGGAATGCAAGCTATTGCGTCAACTACAAACAATACGCCCATCCGGCCAATGTACGCAGATCCGGCCCTCCCTTAGCGTGGCCACGGAAGATTGTGCCTAAATGTTCTCACTGGAAATGGGGTAGAACCCTTGTCCGCGAGCCGGGGCCGGAGAGTTATGGAGGAGAGCGTATAGGCCACCATTGCCGACCAGTCGATCATGCGTACCTTGCTCCTCAACAATACCGCCGTTCAGCACAACGATACGATCGACCCATTTGAGCGCGGAGATTCGGTGCGAAACAAAGACAATCGTCTTGTCAGCGAAGCGCTCGACCAGATTGGTGAAGACTCTCCGTTCGGAAGGAGCATCCAGTGCTGACGTCGATTCGTCGAGCAGTAGTACGGAGGGGTTCTGAAGCACCAAACGCGCCAGGGCTAGGCGCTGCCGCTCGCCACCGGACAGGAAATTACCTTTTGGGCCGATTGGAGTATCCCACCCTTGCGGTAGGCAGCCGATCAGTTCGCCGAGATCCGCGGTTTCGAGCGCCCCAAAGAGTTCTCTGTTCGTTGCGGAAGGCTTCCCCAGTAGAAGGTTCTCTTTCAGCGTTCGGTCGAAGAGGACAGCATCCTGCATGAGATAGCAGACGTTCGTCCGAAGACTCTCCAGGCTTACGTCTCGAACATCGATTCCATCGATGTGGATCGCTCCTTGATTCACGTCGTACAGCCTTGCAATCAGCCTTGTGATCGTACTCTTGCCACTGCCACTTACGCCGACCAACGCGACCTTCTCACCAGCCTCTAGCTTGAGTTCGAGTCCATCCACTACTGGAGTTGCTTTTCCGTAGGAGAAAGATACTCGCTGCAATTCGACGCACCCTCGAGAAGAGGAGGGGAAGTGCATTGCGCTCGGGGATTCCGAGACAGTCGGCGTTTTTTCAATGACCTCCACAATTCTCCGAATGCTCGCGCTCAGGCGGTTAAACCGAGAATAAATGTCCACAGCAGCATTCAAGGGATCAAACAATCGCGCCAGATAACTGTAGAACGCAACCAGCCCACCGACAGTCAATGCTCCAACGAACACCTCGTAACCGCCGTAACCGAGAGTCGCTATGGTCCCGAGCGCAATCACTGCCATGTAGCAGGTCCTGAACAATGTCTCTGTCAGAGTCCTGTGATTCAATGCCTTCATTCTTGCTGAGGCCCGCTCAAGGAACGCTTGGACTTGACTTCTCTCCCGACGCAAGAGCTGGATTTGGATGACGGACGCCAAATGTTCCTGCAGGAAGCTGCTCTCTCTACTTGATTGTTGTTGCGCGCTGTCAGATGCCTGCCGCAATTGGCCTTCGAAGCGCCTTCTGAAAACGAAGAAAAGAGGCATAAGCGGTAGAAGGAGAATAGTCAGCCGAAAATCAAGGAAGAACATTGTTCCGATGACGAAAAAAGCGTTGAACGTCGTTTGGAGAACGTAGGGCACAAGGCTTGATCCCAGTTCCGCCACCTGATCCACATCCTGCTCCATTCTGTACAGCTTTTCACCAATTGGCCTCGATTCGTGAAAATCCGCAGAGAGAAGATTCATGTGCTCTAAGATATCGAGCCGAATGCGGAAAACGAGATTCTGGACGGTCCGGAAGCTCACCATGCCCGCAAGCGCGGAAAAGCCTAACCGACAGACATAGATTCCTAAGAACGCCCCCGCCGCAAGCAAGAGCAGACGTATGTCTCTTTTCGGCAGGACCTTGTCGATCAGCCATTTGATAAGGAGAGGATCGAGCAGAAACATCAAGCTGCTCAGCACGATCAGAGACACACTCAGGAGGTGCGCCCGAAGGAGGGGCCGCAGCTTGCGGACAAACCATTGAAGCTGCGAGTTGGAGTCCAGAATCAAAATTCTCCTCCGACTCTTCGGACAGTCACCTTGAAGTTCATCCAAGTCGCCGAGGCCGCAATTTGGAGGTCATAGATGTCCGTTGTCCAAGCGGACTAAGTCGCTTCTCACAGCTCCCTGCGACCCTCAATCGAAACAGAGTCGGGCTCTACGCTGCACGCTTGTTCTGGCGCCAGACCGCCCTGAATTCTGTCGGGCTCAGGAGAAAGAGGCTTTTGAAGCTTCTTCCGAATTCGGCAGCTCTTTCATACCCGGCATCCGCTGCAATCGCCTTGATCGGCACAGTCGTTGTCTTCTTCAACTGTTCTGCAGCGAAGGCAAGACGGCTTTTTTTCAAGTATTCCTTGAAACCAATTCTCATCGCACGTCGGAACACCCGGCGAGCTTGACGCCCCGACAAAGCAAGACCAAGCTGTTTACATATGTTGTCAAGATTGCAATCAACCTTTCCGGGATGATTGTCGATAAAATCTGTGATCTTCATTGCGCGCCAGTCCGGATGACCAGGGACATGGGATATTTGCTGAGAGACGTGTTCAAAGAAATAACCTACACTGTCTAACACTCGAATTACAGGATGTTCATAAATCATCGGACTTCCCCCATGATTGCTAACTATTTCCGTAGCTGGGCTGACGTTTCCTTCACTGGGTGACATCGCGCCATATCGGGATGGGTGTCGATGAATTTTGTTGATTGTCTCGAGTCCTCCTCTCTACTTGAGTGCTTCCTTTTTCCTCCTGTGGGCCAGATTAGTCCGAGAACGGGTCCGCGATTGCTAGATGACAGACTCCCTCCCGAGCCACAGTTCCATCAGCAATGGCGTTGGTCCTGAACGGAAGCATTCGAGAGCAGTGGCAGAAAAGAATCACACCCCGAGCGCATTCCGCGTAGCTCTTGCGCGGAGATTGGCACCCACGGGGAGAAATGCAATAACGACTCGCGCGAGATTCCAGTAGGTTAGAGTTGGACAGTGTGTCGTCCGAATCACAGGTCCAGGCCGCCGGCGCATTCGACAGTTCGGTTGTCATGGAGGCACGCCATGTATTCCGAAACATGTCAACCCCGCGCTCCGGCGGCCTTGGATTCGTGTAACAGGCCGTTCCGTTGAACAAGCCCCGTATGTTCCAGCTTAGCTAGGTACTCCTTGATGTCTCGTTCGAGCTGCTCGCGAGAGATTGTGTAATGAGTTTCCATCACATCCACGAGCCCGCGAAGATCGACTCCTGAAGGGCTCGCTTCCACTGTGCTCCAAACACGTGCAGCGACTGGATTGAGGCTGTAGCAGAGCCCCTTTTGAATATCGAGAAGCACAGCGCCATCCTCGGAATATGTGGAACGGACATCTGGAGAAACCAGCCACATAGCGTTGGGATCCGTTTTCACGCTCTCCCTCCGGCAGAAGTGTCTGAGTTCGAAGCAAACGGCCTCGGGGCGGGCTGAGGCCGTTTGTAAGACTAAAGGAGCAGTGTGAAGTCCGGACTTTTCGGACAAAACCCCTTCATCTTGCGCTACCGCTTGTGCGGCGACGCGCTCGAAGGTGTCGCACGAATTCGAGTCGCTGTGCAAAAAAAGATGTTTCTGCTCCGAATCCGGACCTATATACATGAACAGCGAATGGGAGGGCTGTGAATAGAGTGGGTTATCGACGCTGTTGTCTGATTGATTTCAAGCACTTACGGATGGCAATTTCACCGGCTGAGCACGATTTAGCTGATGCCTATCGGTCGTAGTCCGAACCGCAATTTCTGCTGAAAAGAAGAGTGGTGGTCGAGAATCCGACCCCGAGTGAGTGCTGCTCGAAGAGCCTTCAATGTATGTGAGGCGGACAAGTTACGCGGCCCCTGGCTTTTGAAAGGCCATGTGCACTCAGCCGTCAAAACGCTGACGTCTTTCCTCCGACGAGGTCGGGACCACACAACGCGCCAGCATGAGAGTCCAGGTTAGGGAGAGGGCAAAGGCCCTCCGCAATCATAACTAGCCTGTAACAAACGGTACCATTGACCCACTATAGTATAGGGAGTAGCGTACCTTTCATGATCCGGGGTCGGTCACTCCAGTCTCGGAATCCTCCGGGCCCTCCCGGGCAGCGTCTCAAGGCACTGCGCGAGGCATTGGGCATCAGTGGTCGAGATGTGCAAACCCATAGCCGCCTAATCGCGCGTTCACAGGGGAACCAGAGATATTGTATCTCCCACAGTTCTCTGGTCGAGATCGAGAACTCCACCAGGGTCCCGAGTGTCCACAAACTCTTCACACTGAGCGCACTCTATCGAATTAATTTCGTGGACCTCCTTCTGTTCTTTGGAATCGACCTGGACCAGATCAACACAGCTCGCCTTGCCGTCAAACTGCCCAGAACTCATCTCGTTCCTTCCGAGATTTACGACACGGAACGTCGTGTGAGTTTC
Organism: Acidobacteriota bacterium; assembly: GCA_003225315.1. Taxonomy (GTDB): domain Bacteria; phylum Acidobacteriota; class Terriglobia; order Acidiferrales; family UBA7541; genus Acidiferrum. The sequence continues at coordinate 5,103 of QHZD01000007.1, read as the reverse complement.
CCGGCGAAGTTCGATCCAGGAACAAGGATCGAGGAGACGAATCTCCTCTCTCGCATGGTGCAAACCTGGGGTGAAATTCCTATCGCGTTCGTTCAGAATCTTGCGCTTCGGAAATATCTGTACGGGTTCATTGGAATGGATGACTACACACTGTACCCGATGATTCGTCCCGGCGCTTTCGTCCAGATAGATGACGAGGACACCAAGATTGATCCGGATCCGGGAGAGAATGAGTTTGACCGTCCCATCTACTTCTTTCAGCTTAGAGAGGGCTATGCGTATGGCTGGTGTGAATTGGAAGGCAGGGTCCTGAGCATCATTCCTCACCAGATGTCAGGAAGAAAGACACGGCAATTCAATTATCCAGACGACATAGACGTTCTGGGCCGGGTAGTTGCTGTGGCGATGCCGCTCCGGCGGAAACCGGCCCGGTCATCTTTGTCTGCCCCCGACAGTAAGAGAATTGGATAGACCATTGGGGATGTCTACCCCAACCCCAAAGGACTCAGGTTATTCAACGAGCTTCCCCCAATCGGTCCCGATCTAAACCGAAGTTCTATTGCTCTCGCCAACTGCTTCTGCTCTGCTTGGAGCTGTATTAAAGAAGTAACTAGGCGATGCTCAATTGCACCCCGGAGAAAGACTTGAGGCGATCCGCAGGCGTCATGGGATTTCCACGCGTCAAGTCGAAAAATACAGCCGGCAAATCGCAAAGGCCGAAGGTAGTGCGAAGTTCTATATTTCCAACGCTTGGCTCAGCCAGATTGAAGGCACGGGGTCAGTACCCTGTGTTCAGAAGCTCTTCAGCCTAAGCGTTATCTACCGGATCAATTTTGTCGAGTTGCTATCTCTGTTTGGGATCGACCTAGAGAGAATCGGCTTCCATCAGCTCGAAATTCGCTTGCCGAAGACGCACCTTGCTAGGCTAGAAGTCTACAATGAACACAGAACCACCACCTTTCCAGCCCGATTGCGCAAGGGGTTTAAACTAGACAAGACAACCCTGCTCTCACGTATGGTAAGAGCCTGGGGGGAGGTGCCCATCTCGGTCATACGCCACTTGGACATCAGGCACAGCCTGTATGGATATGTAGGGCTTCGGGACTACACGATGGATCCCCTTATCCCAGGAGGCTCCTTTGTGCAGATCGACGACCGGGTGCGCGAAGTGCTTCGTCCTTCTTCCTGGCGGACAGAATTGGATCGGCCAATCTATTTCGTAAGAATCCCTGGTGGGTATGCTTGCTCTTGGTGTGAATTGAAAAGGAATCAGTTGACCTTAGTACCCCATCCGTTGTCGCGTAACCGCCTTCGACACTTTGCCTACGCACGGGAGGCAGAAATCATCGGCCGTGTGACCGGTATCGCCATGCGAATTGTCCATCCTGGAAAGCGGACTCCTGGCGTGTCTGCAAGATCGCCAAAGCGACCTTGACGTTGGACAGGAAAATCTCAGCGGCCATTTCATCGCACTCTGACGGAATGGTGACCCGGTAAGATCCGAGATGTTTCCAACTCTCCAAAACGTCTCCCGGCCTTTCGGCTGTCGAGGAAATATAACTTCGCAGCTCCTCGATCAGTTCTTCTAGAGAGCAATAAACCAGCCGATTAAAAATCTCCGCGTGGCAAGCTGCCATTGCTTTGCAGGCAACGTTTTCGCTGAAGTGAAACGCGAGACCGTCATGGGAGTAGCGGCCAGTGTTGAGATCGCGCGAAGAGGCCAAATAAACGAGCCTGCTAACATCACCCGGAAGTCTCGCGAGAGTGCGATTCCTCAGGTCTCTTATCGCAGGCTCAATTTCCACGTTCTTGACTCCAAGGCTCATGTCTCAGCGCTTACCCTCGCCATCAGTTGCTCGAATGCGCCCCGCAGCCATGCCACCGTACGAAGAGTCTGGCCAACCATCTTGCGAGTGCGCATCGGACCGCGCGCCCAGATCCAGGCAATCAAAAGGTTACACAAAGTGAGAACTACAAGGTAGTTCAGAGCTAACTTAAGCTCGGTCGCGAGGTGCAGATCCGCAATCTGTCCCACGGCCGCAACATGTGCGCGCATGAGCAGCGAGACTCTCGTGCGCGTGCGCCGAAGCCAGGAAATAGCAAGGATGGTCCGCTCGCGCAGAAACATTTGTTGAATTTCTGAGGGCACATTTCGTGAAACGAAATCCCAATCCACCAGGTCAAATATCCTCTCACCAAGATCCCCGTGTGAAGCAGTGCTTCCACTTGTTGGCTCGCGCTTTTGTGGGACTATCAGTTCTATTCTGGTTTTCCGTGTGAGAAAGAGCTGCCGGGCCCACAGCGCCGAGACTACTAAAAGGAGTAATGAGACCCCGAGATACGGTAGCAGTTGGCTCATAATTCGCCACCCAGCTTTAAGAATGAACGGGCTCTTGCAAGGGCTCGTCTGGTCTTTTCGGCGATGAGTTTGTAGTCGCGCTCAATTTTGGATTCAGTTTCCGTCGCAGGGTTAGGGGAATAGGACCAGAGAGTGTAACTCCAGATTAGTAGAGCGGCCAGATACGCAATGGGCTGAACAAGCCGCCATCCTGGTCGTAGCCCGTATCCTGGCAGCGACCCGAATGCCAGGGATACTACGCAGGCGTAAATGTAAGCGCTATACCCGAAGATGATTCCTTTCAGATTTCTCCCAGTGGCAACGACATAGTAGGCAAGCAACGCGATGATCCCCGCCAGCAATATTGCCTGGACGGTGCGCAGATCGCGTTCCAATTCTGCCGAGGTTGTACCAGGAGACCAAACAGGTCCACTAACGGCGTTCCAGGTGACTTTCAAGATGACTGCCGTAAGGACACCCCACAGAAAAGTCCGCGCAATGCGCGCAACACCAGATGACTTGTTCAGTGCATTTTTGTAAATTTCAAGAATGACTGCATAGCCGAAGCAAGCATGGAGAAATTCAGTGTACCAATAGAACGGGGCGTAAACACTGGGGCGCAGAGTAAGCACCGAGAGACGCAACAGATCAATCAGAAAAACAACAGTCAGGTAGATATAAAAAGCGAGATACTTGCTGTAGAGCTTTGCGTTGATGGAACGCACCAGAATAAAAGCTTCCGTTGCAATTTCCATCCACCAAAGAATTTGTCCGAACACGCTCGCCGCCGGGGGGACGTAAACCGGATACTAACACACAAGGAGGGAAAAGAATGGGCATCTTCTCCCTCCCCGCATCGGTGTGGAGCGCGTCAGGAAAGCGTTGGAACCCAAGGGATCGGTATTGGCGGTGGTACGGGCGCCCCTCCGTCAGCTCTCAAGACAGGATTCGCAGAAGTTGTCGCGTGGTTTAACCCCGCTATCAATAGCAGACTCGCCAAAATTGCCAGTGATATCAGCCAAATCAGCCTTCCTACTTTCATGGTAACTCCTTTTCCCAGTTAGGGTTGGGCCGGTGTGGACAAGATTACTGTGTCTGCGTTAGGACCTGCCGAAACTCTTGTTACCTGCTCGGTCCACCGCGCACTGTCTGAAAAATGTAAGGGTGACAGTAAGAAGTATGCCCGCGCCAAGATCGCTCCTCTGAATTTTTCCAACCTTATGCACAAAGAGAACAGAGAATGCTGTCCCCGCATCAGCCCTACAGCCCAGTCAAAGGACCTCCGACAAGTTCCGGAACACATAAATCTCCGACCTGTTAACGCTAACGCCGTCGAGACAAACCACAGACTTAGTTGGAGGAGGCTGGTCTCAGGATTTGCCATATAGTCTTCATAAGTTACAATATGATATTTGTACTTGACATAACGATTTGTGTGGGCTACCATATCTCGCGTATTCTCATTCTTTGGAGCAGCACTATGCCCAACCAATCCGACGAGCCCGGCGCAACTCCGTTCCGGCCTATCCCGCTTGTTCCGATTTACACGTTCAGCTTTCTATCTGCCTTGACTGTGAGCCTCGGCTTCCGATTTGAACACTCTGCCCGCGCGACTCTTCTGGGCGCGGGTTTTCTCTTTGCGGCAATCGCCGTGGCATGTTTTGCCTGGTTTCTTCTGGCGGCTGATGAATCCTTCAAAGTCATCAACTATCGGGCACTCGTATTTGGATTTGTCAGTTTTCTGGCGCTGACACTTGTGTTCGAGTTCTTGAGAGCATTTGGTCTGCGCGTCCCTCCTCTTCCTCGCTTCGCAGTTCCAGTCTGCATGATTGTCCTGTGGACAGTGGGATTGATTCTTGCCGCCTCCTGGCTAAGGTTCGGGGAGGGGCGTGAAGAATGAAGACCCGATTGCGAGTACTTCGAGCGGAAAAGGAGTGGTCACAAGCAGAGCTTGCAGCGCACGTGGGAGTATCGCGCGCTTGCATCAACTCCATCGAAACAGGCCGCTACGATCCGAGTCTTCCGCTCGCTTTCAAGATCGCCCGCATCTTTGGCAAGAACGTAGAAGAGGTGTTCTTGTACCCAGACGGCGCCTCCGCAAATCCTAGTGGTTCTCCAAGCTAGGAGAGGCAAGTGATGTGTAACTATTCATCCCTCCAACCCTCTCGGTTCGATCCGCTGCAATACTCCGCACGGCATTCTCTCGTCTGCTTGTCTTACGCGGGTCGACATCCCTCTAAAGGGCATTTCAGGAGTTGATTTCATGTCCCGAGGCTTTGACGGTTTCGAAATTGATGATTTTCGTAGCTCTGATTTTGGCCTAGAGCGCGAGGTATCCAGGAGCCCTTCGTCCGACTGGAACAAGTGGACTGAGCTTCACAACATTCATCGGGAGGAAGAGCGCACCGACAGACTCGACCGCGAAGCTCCCGACCGTTCCAACAGAGACCGTCCTCCGCTGGCCCGCGAAGAACGAGTCCGAGCGATCCTCTCTCAGCGCACGCGTACCCAGTACACGGACCGGAACAAGACTTATTCACTCCGGGATTCCGAAATTCACACGCTGTCGGAGGTTGGCAAGTTCCGTGTTGTCGCCACTAAGGACCTGGCCGAGTTCGCCCATAACGGCGATCGAGCACGGGTCGAGAACGACGTGGAAAATCTAGTCCGGCAGGGGCTCATGAAGGCGACCACGATCGCTGATCCCGAGCACAACCCAACCCAGGTTGTAACGCTAACCAAGGAAGGACACAAACTCCTCTCCC
>QHZD01000006.1 GCA_003225315.1 Acidobacteriota bacterium | reverse complement strand
CGCCAGCTTGTCTTCAATTTCCGACCAAACCTTCATGGGATAAATCCTGGCCGTTTCGCCGGTCGTGCTGGTGATATAAAACTGGTTCCCGTACTCCTTCAATTCGTCGAGAAACACGGCGGGTATCTTCAACCGACCCTTCTCGTCCACCTTCGCCGGACAGTTGCCCCGCAGCTTCATGCGCCCCGCTGTCAGCCGTCCTACGGCTGCCTGAAATGTCGACCGTTTTACGGCCACCCAAAACCTTGACCGTCTTGCGGCTGCCCAAGAAGATGTTGACGCCGTTTTTCCCGGTGTCAGACACCAAAATCTGGTCTAGAATGGCCAAAAATGCCCACTTTCGCCACAGATCTGGGAACCTGTCTTTTTGTTCTTAAAGTACCCTGCTGCTGACTACTTTGCCCTACTTCTGCCCACATCTAACCACTTTTGCCCACATCCTACGCCGCTTTTCCTGCTTGTCAAGAGGAAAAATTCGTTTTCTGAAAGTTTTTTTAAGGCGAGTTGTGCAAATTATCTCTCTCAGACGGCCTCCGATTTTGACGCCACAGGCTGTGGTCTTGCGAAAGTTTGCTCGCTACATTTAGCGGTTGCTATCTTTGCCTCTCCGCGCCAAGGCTTCGACCCTGATTCTGCTGCCTCGAAATCCTTATTTGAATTGAAACTGACTCATGCTAATCTACCAGGGGTCGTAGAGTTTCAGATCCGCCTAGGAGCCTCAACCATGGAATGGGTAGCCCCTCAGCACGAAGAGATCAACCTCAACTGTGAAGTCAGTTCGTACGCCAACGCTGAGCTCTAATCCTCCTGGCCGCAGGAAGCGGTCAGTGGCAATCGAGCAGGAATGCGCGTAAAAGTCCTCGGCTCCGCAGCCGGGGGCGGTTTTCCCCAATGGAATTGTGGCTGTACAAACTGTAGCGGCCTCCGCGGTGGCAGCGTCAAGGTTCGTCCACGCACTCAGGCTCAGATCGCGGTTTCTCCCGACTCGTCACGCTGGTTTCTTCTCAACGCTTCTCCAGATCTCCGTCAGCAAATCCTTGCGACTCCCGAGTTGTCGGTCAAGGCCTCTCCCGCAAGTTCACCGATTTCCACCATTCTGCTCACCAGCGCCGACGTGGACTCGGTGATGGGCTTGCTCCATCTTCGCGAGTTTCAGCCACTGCGCATTTATTCGACATTGTCTGTGCGTCGTGCGCTCACGGAAGAAAATAGCCTCTTCCGAGTGCTCAGCCGTTCGAGTCCGCCGGTGCAATGGGAGACTCTGTCACTGGGTCGTATCATTCCCCTTGCCCCGCCATCTTCACCTGGAGCAAAAGACGGCCTCTTTTGCAAAGCGGTGCCTCTTCTCGGTAGCTTTCCGGACTACGTGAGTGATTCGCTAAAACGGAATTTTCCTCCGGAAGAAGCGGTCATTGGTCTGCAACTCGTCCAGAAAGACAAGAGATTCTTCTACGCGCCGAGCGTTCCCGGCCTGGGAGAAAGCTCCCAGCACTCCGTGGATGAGAGTGATCTGGCTCTCCTCGACGGCACATTCTGGAAAGACGACGAGCTGATTCAAGCCAAGCGTAGCCGCAAAACTGCGCGCGATATGGGGCATCTTCCGCTCTGGGGTGAGCGCGGCATGCTCAGGCTGCCTTTCCGCCTCGGGAAGACCAAGCGTGTCCTCATTCACATCAACAATACGAATCCGATATTGAACGAAGAGAGCCCAGAACACCGCGCGGTGCGTGAAGCCGGATGGGAAATCGCCTATGATGGGATGGAGTTCAACCTGTGACTCCATCTATCCAAACTTCGCGCGAAGAGCCGTTGCTCTCGGAAGCCGCGTTCATCGCCGGCTTTCACGTCATTGGCGATGAGCGCTATCACCATAAACATCCGTTTCACTTGCTCATGCACGAAGGCAAGCTCACGCGCGGCCAGCTTCAGGCGTGGGCATTGAACCGCTACTATTATCAAAGCAGAATACCCATCAAAGACGCGGCGATTCTGGCCCGCAGCGAAGATCCTGACTTTCGCCTCGCTTGGCGCAAACGCATCCTCGATCATGATGGCGACGGTACCGAGCCGGGCGGCATTGAAAAATGGCTGCGACTTGTCGAAGCTACCGGCCTGTCCCGCGAGCACGCGCTCCGCGGCGACGGCATTCTTCCCGCGACTCGTTTCGCCGTGCAAGCCTACGTTGATTTCGTATCCACCCATTCTCATCTCGAAGCCGTCGCTTCTTCCCTCACCGAATTATTCTCAAAAAAATTGATCGTCCTGCGCATGGATCGTCTACGCGAACACTATCCTTGGCTTTCTGGCGGCCTCGATTATTTCACTGGCCGCCTCACGCAGGCTCCCGAAGACGCCGACTTCGCGCTCGCCTGGGTCGTCAAACACGCGCGCACCCGCGAGCAGCAGGATTTGGCGCACGCCGCCCTCCGCGCCAAATGCGACATTCTATGGGCGCAACTCGACGCGCTCTATTTTGCGTATGTGAATCCTGGCTGGCCGCCCCCGGGCGCCTTCCAGCCAGCGAAAGAATCGTGAAGAGTCTAGGATGACCATTGAACTGACCAGCCGTCCGCTCCTGGCAGCCGGTTGCCGTCTGGGCGAGAACAATCAACAGCGCATCCTGCAAATGCCGGAGCGCGCATTGCGTCTGAACGGACCCAGCCTCGAAATCGTCACGCGTTGCGACGGCAAGCACACTGTCCGGCAAATTGTTTCCGAGTTGCAGCAGATTTATTCCAAGGCGCAACCAAGAAAAGTGGAAGAGGACATCCTTGGCTATCTGGCTCTCTTGCAAAAGGAACGCGCTCTCGATTTCGAGCAGTAATTTTCGAGTGCGGGAGCGCAGCTCCTGCTTTTCGGTCAACCTAGAAACCTAACCTTCATGCCACACGAACTTTCCAACCCGTTAGCCCTAATCGCCGAACTCACCCACCGCTGCCCGTTGCACTGCGTCTATTGTTCCAACCCGCTCGAACTGCAAGCCCGCAACCTCGAGATCTCTACCGAAGACTGGTCCCGCGTCTTTCAGGAAGCCGCCCAACTCGGCGTTCTCCAAGCCGATTTCACCGGCGGCGAACCTCTCGCACGTACCGACATTATCGACCTTGTGCGCGCGGCCCGCGCCGCCGGCCTGTACATCAATCTGATCACTTCCGGCTTGCCCCTCGATGAAACGAGACTCTCGGCCCTCATCGCTGCCGGACTTGACCACATCCAACTGAGCTTCCAGGGCGCGCAGGAAGGAATCTCCAATGAAATCTCCGGCACGAAGTCCCATGGGCAAAAACTCCGCGTCCTCGAATGGATCAAGCAGCATCGCGTCGCGCTGACGCTTAATTTTGTCATTCACCGCCGCAACATCGATCAGCTCGAAGAAATGGTGGCTCTCGCGGAATCTTCGAGCGCGACACGCATCGAATTCGCCAACGTCCAGTATTACGGCTGGGCCTTTGCGAACCGGGAAAATCTTCTTCCCATACGCGAGCAGTTGGATCGCTCCATGGCGATCATTAAACGCGAACAGGAGCGGCTGGAAGGCAGGATTCGTGTCGAATACGTGGTCCCGGATTACTACGCAAAATATCCCAAGCCCTGCATGGGAGGCTGGGGTCGCAAGCTGATGCTCATCACTCCAACCGGCGATGCGCTTCCCTGCCACGCGGCGCAAGTGATCCCCGACCTCTCTTTCGAAAACGTGAAAGAGCGCAGTCTGCGGGAAATTTGGGAGCGCTCCGCCGCATTCCAGAAATTCCGCGGAGAAGATTGGATGCAGGAGCCCTGCAAGACCTGCGACCGCCGCGAACAGGATTTCGGCGGCTGCCGCTGCCAGGCGTTGCTTCTCGCAGGAGACGCCGCGGCCACCGATCCCGTCTGCTCACTTGCGCCGCTGCGCCCCAAAGTCGACGCCATCCTTGCAGCCGTGAATCTTGCTCCCGTTTCTGTCGTGGCCCCGCCCCCCAACGAGCCGCTCACCCGGCCTTCCTGGCTCTACCGGCCGAATGCCGGCTAATCCGCGCGCGCGGTCTGCGTTTCTCCGAGCCGCATCACCACGCGAACGATGAAAATCAAGCTGCCCAGCAGCACCAGCGATCCAAACACCGTCAACGTAAATGGCGCCCCGATCCGCTTTGCCACCCCTCCTGCCATCAGCGCGCCAATCGGCTGCACACCCATGAACATCGTTGCGTACACGGCCATCACGCGGCTGCGCAGCTCATCCGGAACGCGGTTTTGAATCAAGGTATTCGTCGCCGCCATCTGCGACGTTGCCGCAAAACCCACCACGAACAAGACAACCGCGCATAACCAAAAGGTTTTCGCCTGGGAGAAAATAATCAGCCCGACAGCGCAGGTCATCGACGTTGCCGCTATCCACCGGGCTAGCCCCTTGTAGTGTTCGCGCGCCGCGAATTGCAGCGCACCTAAAAATGCACCCACACCCGCAAAACTCAAAAGCAGGCCGAGCATGCGCCGGCCCCCCTTCAGGATTTCATTGGCGTAGATCGGCATGAAAACCGAGTATTGCAATCCAAACAGGCTCAGAGTGCTGAGCAGCAGCAACGCGGATCGCATTGGCAGATCGCCCATCGCAAACTGGAAGCCCTGAATAACACTCCTCAGCGGTGATTCATCGCTTGGCTTCCCTTCTGTCTTTGCGATTCTCATCATAAGCAGGGCAACGATGACGGCCAAGAAGCTGAGCCCATTCAAAAAGAAACACCAGCCTTCTCCAATCCACGCCATCGCAAACCCCGCAATCGCAGGCCCTACCACTCTCGCTCCATTGAAAATGGAGGAATTCAAGGCAATCGCGTTAGGCAGATCTTCCTTTCCAACCATCTGCACGAGAAACGCCTGCCGGATGGGCACATCGAAGGCATTCACAATGCCTACCAGAAACGCGATGCCAATCACTTCCCACTCGCGAATCACGTTCGTCAGCGTCAGTGCCGCCAGAGCGAATGCTAGAACCATGGAAACGGACTGAGTGACAATCACCCCACGGTGCCGGTTGTACCGGTCGCCTACATAGCCGCCGATCGAGGAAAGGAAGAGCATCGGCACTTGGCTTGCGAAACCGAATACACCTAGCAGCGCAGGGGAATGCGTCAGTTCGTAGACTAGTTGGAGTTGCGCCGTGGTCTGCATCCACGTGCCAATCAGCGAAATGAGTTGTCCCGCGATAAATAGCTGAAAATTGCGGTGCTGCATCGCGCGGAAGCGCGTGGAACAGGGTCGCAGGCGCGCAGGCACGGTCGCGTTGACCGCTGTGCGGTCACTCTTCAAATGAATTTCCCTCCACTCGTTGGATGCCAACGCTGCAAACTAGTCACGATGCCGCGAGACGCGACGCGTTGTCAATGCAATCGAAAAGGAGGAAACGATCCAGATTGTCTCTTGGATAAAGGGCGGCGCTATTCGTTCGGCGGGTCCGGCGCGCCCACGTGCAGGTGGCTCAAGTCGCGCAGCATTGCCTTATCTTCTTCGCTCATGCCCCGCGTGAAATTCGGGTCATTCAAGTGCTGGTTCCGCGCCGATTCCGGCATATTCTGTAAAACACCCAGCCGTTGCTGAATCGCCCGCTGCCGGTTCGGAGGAAGCTCCTTCCATTTCGGCGCCAAATCATTCCGAACATGATCTTTCTGTCCCGGCGTCAACCTGCCAAATATTTCCTCGCGCTTTTTGATTTCTTGTCTGTCCGCCGGAGAAAGATTTCTTTGCTTGTTATAGTTCTCGACGACCTTTCTCTGTTCCTGCGGACTCAGTTGGTTAAATTTCTTCTGTGACGGCGGAGTGTACGCCGATGGCGGCCGGTTCGGATTGATATTTGGCGTCCCCATCAAGTCAGCCCGATTGGGGTTCGAACTAGGGGGACGATTCGCGCCGGAGTTTTGCCGCTCGTTTTGCGCTCTGCGGATTTCTTGCCGCTGCTGTCGATTGTCTCGCTTTTGTTCTTGTCTCTGCCGTTGTCTCGGTGGTTGCTGTCGTTGCGGCTGGTTCTGCTGCTTAGGCGGTTTATTGTCCTGCCGATTCTGCGCCCAGTTCGCGCGCGGTCCCTGCGCGAAAGCTGGCATCGCCAGCGTTGCGCTGAGTCCCAGCGCTATCAGCCATCCGGCGAATTGGAGTTTCCGCATCATTCCAGTTACATCTGTTGATTCTGATTGTCGCTCGCGTCGTCGTTCTGCACCGGTTGCGGCAACTCGCTCAACGGCGCAAAATCCGAAATCACATCATAATTTTCCAGCACTTGTATGTTCTGATTGATTTTGTCGATGTCCGCCGCGCTCAGCGCACTATCCGGAGGCCGTGAACCCAGCCACACAGTCGCCAGCAGCAGCATCGACGCCGCCAGCACCGCCCTCGGTGACGGCGCGAACCATGCCAACCAGCTTTGCTTTGCCGGCTCTGCCGCCACGCGCGCTTGCATGCGAATATCAAACGCCGCTGACGGCTCGATCACCGGCAGTTCATCCAGCAAACCGCTCACCGCGCGAAATTCGTTTACGCGCAACCGGCACGCCGCGCACGTCGCGAGATGCTTCTCCACATCCCGCCGTTCGCCTTCCTTCAGGCGCCCGTCCACGTACGGCAAAATTCGGTTTTCCATCCGCCCACAACTCATGATGTCCTTCCCTTCCTGGCCCAACCTCTACTGCCTTGCCTCAAGCAGCCAAGCATTTGTAGTCGCAGGGCTTCAGCCCTGCCCTTACGCATGCCTGCCGCTTGCTACGAGGGGGGCTAGTTCCACTCGCAGCGTTTCGTAAGCCCGGAAGAGCAGCGACTTCAGCGCGCTCTCCGAGCATTGCAGAATCTTCGAAATCTCCCCGTAATCCAGCTCCTGATACTTGTGCAGCAGCACCGCGGCGCGCTGTTTCTCCGGCAATTTGTCGATCGCGTGGCGGATCATTTTCTTCCGCGTTTGCTCGACCAGGTGCTGCTCGATGTTCGGATGCTTCTCGGCGACATCGATCGTCTTCTCTTCCCCGTCCTCGGCATCCACCGTCACCGGCGCATCAAGCGAAATTTCCATCCGCTGGTAACGATTGTCACGCAGCGAGTTCAACGCCAGGTTCGTCGCGATCCGGAAGAGCCAGGTAGTGAACTTCGCGCTCGGCACATACTCTCCCCGCGCTCGGTACACTCGTATGAAAACTTCCTGCGCCAGGTCTTCCGCCTGTTCCCGGTTCCGAACCATTCGGTACAGAAAATTGATCAGTGGACTCCTGTAGCGATGGAGTAGAAGCGCGAACGACTGTTCATCGCCCGCCTTCACGTCCAGCATTAGTTGGACGTCCGACCTGGCCATAGCCGCCACACTGTATCAAACCCTAGTTGTCTCAGAAAGTTGCAAATGGCCGGGGCAATCGGAAGCGAAGGTACGACGAAACTAGACGTGGAATAAGTGCTGCATTATCAACAAACTGACAACTCCTGCAAACACCAGCAGCGCCATCCGCCAATTCGGCTCCCGGTTCACTTCCGGAAGCAAATCCGTGGCCGCCACATACAACGTCACTCCGCCCGAAAGCGGTAGCGCGTACCTCAATTGCCCTTGCAACGAAGTCGTTAGCGCCACGCCCGCCACCGTCGCCACTCCTAATAACCCCGCTGCAAGAATTGCGTTCCGCTTCCCTTGCCCGCTCGCGAGCACTACCGAAGCCACGGTAAACCCTTCAGGCAGTTTGTGCAAAAATACAGCGAAAAACATCACGGCTCCCAGCCACGTCGAAACCAGAAATCCCGCTGCGATCGCCACACCGTCAAAAAACGTATGAATCGTCAGCCCCACCAGCACGCTCGTCCGCGCATGCTGATGGCTCATCTCTTCGAGATGCGTCTCCTCGCCGAAGTGAAAATGCGGCGCCAGCGTGTGTTCGAACAAATGCACCAGGAAGTAGCCGATCAACACAAACAGCAGCGCGCTTTCGCCCGACAGCCGAACTGATTCCGGAATCACTTCGACAAACGCCACCGCTAGCATGTACCCGGCACCCAGCGCCAGAAAGTATTGCAGATATTTCCGCGGCCAGTCCCTTCGAACGACAAAATATCCGCCAACCAAATTCCCCGCCGCGGCCACAAGTCCCAGCCCAGCCGCCAGCCCCGTCCGAAATGCCAGATCATGTCCCATTCGTCTGTCTTCTTTGTGCCCGGCGTTTACTCCGATCGCAGATCCCGACTCCTGTCGGGACCGCGTCGAGGCGAACTCTGTGTTAATTCTGAGGTTTTTACCTTACTTCTTTTCCTCATCCAGAATGCCGAAACAGAATCACATCCCCTTCCTGCACTACGTACTCTTTCCCCTCCAGCCGCACGTGCGCCTTCTCTCGCGCAGCGCCCAAACTCCCCGCCGCCAGCAAATCATTCCATCGCACCACTTCTGCACGAATGAATCCCTTTTCGATGTCGCTGTGGATCGCTCCTGCCGCCTTCACTGCCGTCGCACCCTTTCGAATCGTCCAGGCCCGCACTTCTGGCTCCCCGGCAGTGAAAAACTGAATCAGTCCCATCAAGTCATACGTCGCGCGAATCAAGCGGTTCAGCCCCGGTTCTTTCAATCCGTACGACGCTAGCAGCTCCACCGCTTCTTTCTCTTCCATTTCCGAGAGTTCCGCTTCCAGCCGCCCACAAATCGCTACCACGGCGGCATTCGGCCGTCCCTGCAGGGCGCTCAACTTGTGCCGCTCCACGGCCCTGTCCAGCTTGTCCGCTTCCTCGTCCCCCAGATTCAGCACGTACAGCACCGGCCGTGCCGATAAAAACAAGAATCCCCCGATCGACTTTCTCTCCTCCGCCGTCAACTCCAATTCCCGCAACGCCTTCTCCGCTTCCACGTGCGCCTTGCATTTCTCCAGCGCCGTTTTCTCAATCTCCAGCGCCGGGTCGCGCTTCTTCTTCAAGTCCTTGTCCAGCCGCTCCAGCCGCCGCGCAATCTGGTCGTGGTCGGAAAGCATCAGCTCCAAATCCAGATTCGTCGCATCCCGCAGCGGATCGATGCTTCCCTCCGAATGCGGCACGGACGGATCCTCAAACACGCGAATCACGTGTGCAATCACATCCACTTCGCGCAGTTGCGCCAGCGCATCGCGCATGCGTTCCTTCTGCATCCCGCCCAAATCCACGTAATTCACCGTGGCGTACGTGATTTTCTTCGGGTTATACAGCTTCGCCAGCTCCACCAGCCGCGGTTCCGGCACCTTTGCCACTCCCACGTGCGTCGCCGACGCCCCGCCCTTGCCTTCGACGTGCGCTTTCGTCAATATCCGAAACAGCGTCGTCTTCCCTACCTGTGGTAATCCAATGATTCCCGTCTGCACTCCAGCCCCTTCAATACGCTAATTGTTCGCCTGCACAAACCCATCATCCTAGCACACCCGGTCCCAGGTACCCGTTGTCGGGCCGTCATGGGGCTTGACTCGAATCCCATTTTTTCCTCAGAGCCCGTTATAACTACGTCCCATTTTGGGAATTTGCTGTTGACACGCGCATTTCCACGCGTTAGGGTCTTTGTTCAGGTACCTTCCTTAGGGTATTTACCTGGAACCCTTTCTGTAGGTATCGTGATCGATCTGAAATCTCAGGTATTGAGAGGAGGTGATTCTCATGCCTGCTATCGCGCCTGCAAACAGAATCCATCCGCTCTGCTACGAACACCATTCCGAGATGACGCCTCGAAAGTTTCCTGCAAGTGAAGGAATGAGCTACGCCTGTCAGGAACTTGATTGTTTCGTGAGTTACAGCGGATCAGATGGCTATTTCCTGAACACACAAGATCCATTCGTTATCAAGGGATGCCCGATTCCTCCCCATCAGTACTGTGCGCATGACCGCTATCCAATGTACTTGCTCGAAGTGCAACTGGAACATCCCAACTTCCGTCTCTGGCGATGTCCCCACTGCAACATGAGCCGTTTGGGCGGCCAGCTCACCTGACCTCTCTGCGCTTTCTCTGTGTGCGGCGCCTGCCCTGGCCCCGTCGGGGTGCCTCTACATTAGACCCTCTCTGTTTTTCGTTTCTGCTTCTTGTAAACACAATCGCGCGTCCTTGCGTCAAACTGGAGGATTGCACAAGGGCCGAGATTTCTAGCTCATGCCGCTTACGCGTATCACCATCTTGGACCTCTCCGCATACGTCGGACTGCTCGCCGTCGGCGCCGTAACGCTCAACGTCTTTCTGGGGTTACTTATGGCCTTCCGGTACAGTCCTCACCGCTCCTGGCCGCATCATCGATTCAATTATTTCCGTTTTCACAACTGGACCGGTTACTTCGTTCTCGCTCTATCGATCCTTCACCCGGCAATTCTGCTCCTAAACAAGAATCCGCGCTTCCTCATCTTTGACCTCGTCTATCCTGTCCATTCGCCGTCACAGCCCCTCGACAACACCATCGGCGCTATCGCGCTGTACCTCATCGCATTTGTCGTTCTCACTTCCTATTTGCATCCGTCTCGGCCGCCATCTTTGGAAGTCTTTCCATTTCTCCATTTACTTTGCCGCCGCCGGGCTTTTCTGGCACGGCCTGTTCACTGATCCCGGCTTGAAAAATGCGTCTGTGGATTGGTTCGATGGCGGCAAGCTCTTCGTCGAATCTTGTTTGCTCTTCATCGCCGCCATTAGCTTGCTGCGCCTGCGCCATGCCCGCAAGAAGGCCAGCCGCCTCCGCCAAGTCTCCCGCCAAACCATTGCCTCAACGGAGCCATTATAGCGGCGCGTCTTCAGCCGTGTTTTTCGTATTTCGATTTTCGAACTTCGCATTTCCTCCTTCCAATTGCTAATCTATTTCTCCGTTTCCAGATTGGAGCCATCGTGACAGAGACACGCGCCGTCCCGGCATTGGATCTCGACAAAGCCACCAAGCATCTCGCTGAACGCGACGAGCACCTGAAGCGCTTGATCGAAGAAACTGTCCCGTTCCAACTTAAGACCGAAGCCGCACAATCTCCCTACGAAACTCTTCTCGAAGCCGTCACCTACCAATCCATCTCCGGCAAAGCTGCCGCCACCATCTTCGCCCGCGTCAAGGCTCTCAGCGCCAGCGGCGGCATCCCCACTCCTCAAGAAATGCTAAAACTCAGAAAGCCCTCGCTCCGCAAAGCCGGCCTATCCGGCGCAAAAATCCTCGCCATGAAAGACCTCGCGCAAAAAACCATCGACGGCGTCGTTCCCACGCTCGAACAAGCCCAAAACCTCTCCGATGACGAACTTGTCAAGCGTCTCGTCTCCGTCCGCGGCATCGGCGCCTGGACCGTCGAAATGTTTTTGATCTTCCACCTTGGCCGCCCCGACGTTCTTCCCATCCACGATCTAGGCGTCAAAAAAGGGTGGTCCATCACCTACGGCAAGAAGCACATGCCCAAGCCCAAGGAACTCCTCGCCTTCGGCGAACGTTGGCGCCCCTACCGTACCGTCGCCAGTTGGTACATGTGGCGTGCCTGCCAGCGCGCGGGCAACGCCGCCATGCGCAAAATCCGCCCCGCCCGTGTCCGCAAACCTCGCCAACACGCCGAGCTTGGTCGAGCCGCGTCCAAGCGCCCTCGCCGCTAACGCCTTTAGCGCGAACACCATGGGAACACTCCGACTTTCGCTTAACCCAACCGTATTTTTCCTTGACCGCCCGGACCAATCGGAGTAATATAATTTCTAGGAAATCATCTGTTTGGATTGCGGCGGCTTCTCTGCCGCATTTTTTTATTTGCGCGTGCTTCCTTGCGGCCATCCTTGGGCTCATTCCACTGGCTGTTGCGGAATACAGTCTTGCACAATTTGAGTGGATCCTAAATCCCTCAGAATCAACACTTACAGAAGTGCATCAAAACAAACAACTTTAACCACCTTTAGAATGAACACTTACCAAAAACAGGGGGAGGGGGGGCCAGTTATTGTTAACTAGGACTGAGGTCGCCGTATCTAGTGCACTGCGACTGTTAATTCTTTCACCATCAAATACATACCGGCTAATCCAGCCACCAGCACTCCACTTTCGAGTGAAACCGAGATCCGATGCAGTTTGCCGAACTCCACGAGCAAAGGATTGTCTGGAGCCGTCGCCTGAGTCGACCGCTTTGCGGTCGCGCTCTCAATCGATCCCATCTGCACTCGCAACGCCGCCATCTTCGGGCTAACGGCGTGCTGCGACACGACCGTGAGCAAAATCATCAGCACGACGCACAGCGCCGTCGGTGTCGCCAGACTCGCAAACGTCCGCGTCCGCGCCAGCCGTGCAAGCAGAATCACGATGCCGCAAATCACCCCGATCATGTGCATCCACCAAAGTCCGAACCCGACCATTGCCCCGGCCTGGTCCCGGCTCGCCAATATCCGGAACGCCCCAGGCGCCACTACGAAACTCAAAAACACATCGCTCCCCAGCCACAGGCTCAACCCGAGGAATTCAATCGTGCGAAGAAAATTCATCATGGGGCCAACTATACAAGACCACTCCCCTTCCAGCCACCGCGTCGCACTCCAGCTGCAGTCCGGGAAAAAACTGCCAGCCGAGCGTGCTCCCGCTTCTAAATAGCAAATTCAACACAAGCTTCGCACGACGACTGCACGTTCCTGACTGATAATGGGAGAATGTGGAAGAATGGTGGGCGACAAAGGACTTGAACCTTTGACCTCTCCCGTGTGAGGGGAGCGCTCTAACCAACTGAGCTAGTCGCCCATTGCGTATACCCGCGACGGCCGATACCGACATCTATTTGTAACAGGAAGGACCCGGGTTTTCAACCGATGCCGACTGCCACCTCTCAAGTCGTCTCCCAACTCCAGCGCTCCATCGCGCGCGCCATCTACGGCAAGGAAGACGCCATTCAGCTTGCGCTCATCACGCTGCTTGCGCGCGGCCACCTGCTCATTGAAGACGTTCCCGGAGTCGGCAAGACCACTCTCGCGCAAGCGCTCGCAAAATCTTTTCATTGCAGCTTCCAGCGCATCCAGTTCACCTCGGACCTGCTCCCCAGCGACGTTCTCGGCGTGAGCGTCTATAACCCTGAATCACGCGAATTTGAATTTCGCTCCGGGCCGATTTTCGCCAACGTGGTCCTCGCCGACGAAATCAACCGCACCACGCCGCGCACACAGTCCGCGCTTCTTGAAGCCATGAACGAAGCGCAAGTCACCGTGGACGGCAAAACGCTTCCTTTACCGCAGCCCTTTCTCGTCATCGCCACGCAAAATCCCGTCGAGCATCACGGCACCTATCCTCTTCCGGAATCACAGCTCGACCGTTTCCTGATGCGCATCAAGATGGGTTACCCCTCGCACGAAACGGAAAAGGAAATTCTGCGCAAGCGCGTCGGCGATAATCCTCTTGATTCGCTCGATCCGGTCGCGGATGTCAGCGATGTTCTTGCCATGCAGGACTCCGTGGCCCACGTCAAGGTCGACGCCAGCCTGCACGATTACGCTCTCGAGATCGTTAATCGCACGCGCAAGAGCGAACAGCTTGCTCTCGGTGTCAGCCCCCGCGGCACTCTCATGCTCCAGCGCGCCGCGCAAGCCCGCGCTTTCCTCGATGGCCGCGATTATTGCCTCCCCGATGATTTCAAGCAGCTTGCCGTTTCCGTTTTCTCGCACCGCGTCGTCGCCAGTTCGCGCCACGCCTCGCTGCAGAAAAAATCGGAAACCACCGATTCTGTCCTTCGCGATATCGTGGAATCCGTTCCCGTTCCCTTGTGAGCGAGTCCGCGTAACAAGGCGGCCTTTCATCAATGCTTGAACGAACACAAAAAGCATTGTCATCCGGAGCGCAGCGACGAGCGCCCGACAAGCGGCGCGAGTCCCGAGTCTTATCGGGAGGAATCTGTTTCTACCTTCTATTGCCACTAAAATGAGCGCTGTAAAATCCACCATCGCACGGCTCTGGGCCAAAGCTGACCGCCCAGCTGTGCGCGCATTTTTCCTCTCCATCACTGCACTCACGGCCGCGCTGCTTCTCGCGCTGTATTCCGGCGCTGCCGCTGAACTTGGCCAACGCACGCTCGCCAGTACAACAGCGCTCGCCGCGCTCGCCATTGCCGCCTGGGTGGGCGTAACGCTCGTTCCCATCCTCGCAAAGCGCACACCGCTCCGCTGGATTGGATACAAAATCGAGTACCGCATCACTCTCGAAGGCTGGATCTATCTCGTCGGAATCATTCTTGTCGCACTCGCGGCGTTGAACACCGGAAACAATCTTCTTTTCCTGATTCTCGCCAGCCTCATCGCCATCGTCTTGTTATCCGGCGTTCTTTCTTCCATCACTCTTTCGGGAATCGAATTGCGGCTTGTATTGCCCGAACATATTTTCGCCGGCCAGCCGGTTCGCGCCATGGTCGAGCTTGAAAATGAAAAGCTGACGCTGCCTTCGTTCTCGCTGCGCGTGGAAGCCGCCAAGACAAAACTGCCTCAAGCCAACGCTATGCTGGAAACGCCGGTCTATTTTCCTTATCTCCCAAAGCGCGACCGCGTTCAGCAAGTCATCCCTGTGACGTTTCCGCGCCGGGGCGTCTATTGTCAGGAGGCTTTCCGCATCGTCACTCGTTTCCCCTTCGGTTTTCTTCGGAAAGCGCGCCAGTTGAATTTGAAAACCGAGGCGCTCGTCTATCCTTCCGTCGAGCCGACCGCGGAATACCTGGAAATTCTCCCTGGCTTGGAGGGAGCGCTCGAAAGCCTCACCAAGGGCCGCGGCCAGGATCTTTACGCGCTGCGCGATTACATCCCAACTGACAGCGCGCGCCACGTTCACTGGAAAGCTTCCGCGCGATCCGGTTCCCTGATGGTCCGCGAATTCACACGCGAAGACGACTGCCGCATTCTGCTGGTTCTCGACCCTCACCTGTCCGCGGAAGAATCCGAGAATCTGAAAGCCGGAGTGTCGGCCGCTAACGAGCGCTTTGAGCGCGCCGTCAACATCTGCGCCAGCTTGGCCTGGCACTTTTACGAAAATAATTCTTTGCTGCAATTCCGGAGCGCCGGCGTGCAAACTCCCCTCGCTCCCGCCGACCAAATCATATTCCCTATCCTTGAGCATCTGGCGGTCGCGCAACCTCTCCCCGCCGATCCCGATCAATCGCTTATGGCCGATCTTGCAACTTCGCCCGAGCTTTTCAAGATCATCGTGACCACGCGGCCCCACGGCTCCGTCCCAGGCTCCGTCTGGAGCTCCTCCTACGTCGTCTTCCTCGACGACCAGATGGTGTAGGTGGGGCAGGCATTTCTGCCTGTCCGTTTTTTCAGCAAATATTCTCGGAGGCTTGACAGACAAGAATGTCTGTCCTACTCAACTGTGCGAGAATGTGCCAGCACTATGCTGAACGGCCGAGAACTCGCCGCATTTAGGAAACAACTTTTGGTTTGGTTCCGCCAGTTTCAGCGTGATCTGCCTTGGCGCCGAACCACGGATCCTTATCGCATCTGGCTGTCCGAAATTATGTTGCAGCAGACCCGCGTTGCGGCCGCGATTCCCTACTACGAACGATTCGTGCAACATTTCCCGGACGTTCACGCACTTGCCGCAGCGCCGGAAGATGAAGTACTGCGTCTCTGGTCCGGGCTTGGCTATTACAGCCGCGCGCGCAACCTGCAAAAAGCCGCGCAACAAATCATGACGAAGGGCGGAGGACAGTTTCCAGCGCGCTTGGAGGATGCGCTCGCCTTGCCTGGTATCGGAAATTACACGGCAGCTGCGATTTTGAGCATCGCATACGGCAAACAACTTGCCGTCCTCGACGGCAACGTGGCGCGCGTTCTTGCGCGCCTCGGCGCAATTCACGGGGACATCCGAGAACCGCAGCGTTGGGTGCAATTGCAAGAAACAGCGAATGGTTTGCTCGACGCGAAATCGCCCGGCGATTGGAATCAAGCCATGATGGAACTGGGCGCAACGCTGTGTACTCCGAAATCGCCGCAATGTTTGCTTTGCCCTATCGCGCAATTTTGTGAAGGGCGCAAACTGGGCTTCGCCGAATCCTTGCCAGAGAAGAAAACCAAGCGCGCCACGGTTCAAATTATTCTGGCCGCGGCGGTACTCGTGAACGGAAAAGGTGAGACTGTCCTGCTGCCACCTCCCCAAAATGCAAAAGAGAAAGCCTCGGCCGATCACATTCCAACACTGGTTTCAAGAATGTGGCATTTCCCGACGGTTTCCGTGACCGGCGAACCGGCCGCGACGCTAGCCTCATTCCTCGGAAAAACTATGCCGCGAGTTCAAACCGGCAAATGGCGCTTGGTCCCGGCAGGCAAGGTCCGTCACGCGGTAACGTACCGCGCCATCACTCTCTTGCCCTTCCTTGTCGAAGCAAGAAAAATCCCTTTCCTTCAAGGCGCGAAGCAGGTTCCATTGAATGACATTTCGAGCCTGCCGGTCTCCAACTTGACCAGGAAAGTGGCCCATGCCGCTCTGGCAGCAGCAGTTTCCTCTACAGCCGAACGCTGAGAGTTATCCTTTCGACCAGCCTTATTCCTGTAGCGTCCCGCCGGTGCTACGATAAAAAAGACCGCTATGTCCGCTTCCATTGCAACTCCGTGTGAGGCCGCTCTGCCCGCCGAGCGTTTCTTCCGCACGTCGCTCTCGTTGCTCGTCCTCACGTCGACAGTTACGCTCGTCAGCACCGGTGAGCTTGACATCATCACCAGCTTCGCCGCTCCGCTCATTGTGCTGTACAAAGGCTTTCGCTGGTGGCATGGTCGCCCCGCCGAACTTTCTCACCGCGCCGCGACCTTTTGCGTGATCGCTTACCTGGCATTCTTTCCGCTGGACGCTTTGTTTCTCTCCCGTCTCTCGGTTGCGAGTTCGGCCAATCCGCCGCTCTTCGCAGCGCTTCTGGCGTCTGTGCATTTTTTGCTTTTCGTTAGCATCATCCGTTTCTACAGCGTGGTTACGGACCGCGATGCGTTTTTCCTGGCGATGCTGTCTTTTGCCGGCATTCTTGCTGCAGCCGTTCTTACGGTCGATACCACCTTCCTGATTCTTTTTTTCATCTTTGTGCTATTCGGTGTTTCCACTTTCGTGGGAATGGAATTGCGCCGCGGAGCCGTTGGCGCGGTTTCGCCCGCGCTCCACACGCACACGGCGCGCGATCGAAAATTGAACCGCGCGCTTAGTCTTTCCGCCCTCAGCGTGACTACTGGATCCATCCTCCTGGGCGGCGTGCTGTTTTTCTTTTTCCCACGCTTCACTGCCGGGTATCTGGGCCGGGCCAGTTTCAGCCCTTCGCTCATGTCCGGTTTCACGGAAGATGTCGAACTTGGGCAGATCGGCGAGATCAAAAAGAACTCCACTGTCGTCATGCGCGTGCAGACGGGAAGCCCGATTGGATATGAGCGCCTGCGCTGGAGAGGCATCGCGCTTACGACCTTCGACGGCAGGCGGTGGAGCGCCCCGGAACGCGATCCGGAAAAATTGCTAACGGGCGAAGACGGCTGGATTCACGCCGCAGGTCCTCCGAAGAAATCGGATACGCCCGAAGCAGGAATTATCTACACCGTATACCTCGAACCGCTGGCCACCGACGCCATTTTCGTACCCGGGAAAGTCATGCGTCTCAGGGGAAATTTCAACGGCGAAAACAGCGGCTCGTTCGGCGCGATTCGCCGCAATTTTATTCTCCGCGATTTCACGGATACCCTGCTGAACCCCTTTCACAATTTCACGGGCATCCGCTACGCGGGTCTTTCTCTTTTGCCGCCAATGAACGCTGGTAAACTGCGCGCCGCCCCGACGGAATACTCCAGCGATATCCGTTCCACGTACTTTCAGCTTCCTCCGGGGCTGGACCCACGCATCCCGGAGCTTGCCAGAGAAATCACAAGAAAGGCTACTACTCCTTTTGACAAGGCCGTGGCGATTGAAAATCACTTGCGCAGCCGCTTCGCGTACACGTTAAATCTCACCGGGAAACCGGGGGGCGATCCGCTTGCCCATTTTCTTTTCGAAACCCGCGCGGGCCATTGCGAATACTTTGCGTCAGCAATGATCATCATGTTGCGCACCCTCGGCATCCCTTCGCGCGAAGTCAACGGATTCCTGCCGGGCGAATACAACGAACTGGGCGGCGATTACATTGTCCGCGCCAGTGACGCGCATAGTTGGGTGGAGGTTTACTTCCCAGGCGTGGATTGGCAAACATTTGATCCCACGCCGGCGGCCCCGGAAACCGAAGCCAGCCTTCTCACGCGCCTGGGAAAATACGCGGACTGGATGGCGATCACCTGGAGCGAATGGGTAATCGGTTACGACTTCGGGCATCAGATGGCGCTGGCGCAGAATTTGCAACGCGGCTCGCGGAATTGGGGCGAGTCCGCGCGCGATTGGTTCGATCGCAAGCAACGCGCGGGCAAGAAATGGATGCAGTCGTGGCAACTTCGGCAGGGCGTCCTGGGCTATTTATCGCCGGTTGCGCTGGTGCTGTTCCTGGTGGCGGTGCGTTTCAATTTGCTTGCTGAGCTGATCCGCCGCGTCCGGCTGTTTTTTCAATTGCGCGGATCTAAAGGAGCCCGGAGCGATCCACAGCTTGCGTCGCGGCTCTACGCCGAGTTGCTTCGAATGCTGGCGCGGCGCGGGCTTCGGCGCGGGGAAACGCAGACACCGTTCGAATTCGCGGCGGCCGTGGATTCGCCAAACCTTGCGCCTCCCGTCCGAGAATTCACGCAGCTCTACGCTCATGCCCGCTTCGGCGGCGCACCTTGCGATACATCCCGCTTGAAGCAATTGCTGGATCAAGTCCGCGCGGCCCTGCGAGGGCGCTGAAGTTACCACACACCCTGCAAAGAGGACGCAGCAGTGCCGCACCCCTACAAAGACCAACGGCAATGGCTCGTGTTACAATTTAAAATTGCGCAAAGGCGCAAATTCATCGCTTATGACTAAGGTCGGATTCGTCAGCCTGGGATGCCCGAAGAACCTCGTGGACAGCGAGGTGATGATGGGCATTCTTGCGCGCGAAGGCTACGAATTGACCCCCCGCGCGGACGAAGCCGAAGTGCTGGTTGTGAACACGTGCAGTTTCATTGAAGCGGCGCAAAAAGAGTCCGTGGACGCCATTCTGGAAATGGCGGAGCACAAAAAATTCGGCGCGGCGAAAAAACTGATTGTGGCGGGCTGCCTGGTGGAACGGTTTCGCGCACAGATTCTGGAGCAGGTGCCGGAAGTGGATGCGGTCGTGGGAACCGGCGAAGTCGAACGCATCATGGAAGCGGTGGAAGGCGGCCTTCGCGTGCTGCCGGCGCAGCCGCCCGCGTTTCTCTATCACGACCTGACGCCGCGCATTCTCACCACGCCGAAGCACGCCGCGTACATCAAAATCGCGGAAGGCTGCGACCACCCGTGCACGTTTTGCATTATTCCACAGCTTCGAGGCGCGTTTCGCAGCCGGCGATTCGAATCGGTAGTTCGTGAGGCGGAGAACCTGGCGAAGGCCGGTGCGCGGGAAATCACGCTGATCGGGCAGGACACGACTTCTTACGGCGAAGACCTGGGGTTGCGGGACGGCCTTGCGCAACTTCTGGAAAGACTGGCACAGATTGATGATTTGCTGTGGGTGAGATTTTTGTATGCGTATCCGAATCGGGTCACACAGAAACTGCTAGATACCATTGCGGCGCGTCCGCGGCTCGCCAAGTACATGGACATGCCGCTACAGCACGCCAGCCGCAACGTGCTGGCGCGGATGAAGCGCGGCTCGAATGGCGACGCGTTCCTGAAATTGCTGGAGCGCATTCGCGCGACGATTCCTGGAGTTTCCCTACGCACTTCGTTTATCGTGGGTTTTCCTGGCGAAACCGAAGCTGACTTCAAGGAGCTGTGCGATTTCGTGAAGGCGGCGAAGCTCGATTGGATGGGCGTTTTCGAGTATTCCGACGTGGACAACGCGGGAAGTTTCGCGCTTGACGAAAAAGTGGATGCAGAAACCATCAGCGATCGCCGCAATCGCTTGATGGCGATTCAAAAGAAAATTTCGCGAGAGAATCTACGCGCAAAATATTTGCACCCAGAGACAGGCGCAACCAGGGCAGGCGGAAAAGCGGCAGCAAGGCTGCCGCGCTCCAAACGTACTTTCACGGCGCTGGTTGAGGGTCCTTCGAAGGATAATCCGCTCGTTTGGGAAGCTCGGCTAGAAAGCATGGCTCCGGAGATCGACGGAAAACTATACCTCACGGATATTGAACTGCAGGACGGAGAAGTCGCGGAGGCCGGGGACGTCGCGCGCGTGGAGATTACCAAGACGGATGCTTACGATTTGATTGGGCGCGTGGTGGAAATCCTGCCTCGGCCCGAAGCGCGGACGGATGCGAGCGTCGCGCCAATGCCGCCCGTTGCCGCGGCTGAAAAGCTGCATCGCATTGCCACCGGTGCGCCCCTCCGCGTTCTCGGCTGAGATATACTCTTCTCTCGAAAATAGCGTTACCTTAGCTTCTGCGATCTTTGCATCTACCAGACAAAATCCTTTAACGCAGAGTTCGTAGAGAAGAAAAAGAGGCGATGAAGCACAAATGTCCCATCTGCAAAACGGAGACGGACTCGGCGGTCCATCCGGACTTCCCTTTTTGCAGCGAACGCTGCCGGGATCGGGATCTGGGCAACTGGGCCAGCGAAAAGTACGTGGTTTCCGAACCGGTCTTCGATGAGGAAGAGCTTGCCAAAGGCAAGAGAGACAGTATCGTCCTGCCGTTGGACGACGATTTGGACAGCCCGAATGACCCCAAACATTGACGCAACGACCGCACCCGAAGCAGGTCTTAAGAAACCGCGACTGGCCCTTGCAATCGCTACCGCATTGGGAGTGGGCTACCTTCCCAAAGCGCCGGGGACTTTCGGCTCGCTCGTAGGAGTTGCGACGGCCTACCTCTCGGCTGTTTTTTTCCTGCGGCCCACATCGCTTGGCGGAATGCTTTCGCTGCACTCCAACTCTGACGCTGTACTGGTGGACAAGCACTTCCTTGTTCCAGGCAGTGATATTCACAACGCCATCCTGGCGCTGCCGGTGTTTTGTGCTTTGGTTCTGCTGGTCGTGCTGGCGGCGATTGGAGTGTGGAGCGCTTCGCGAGCGGCTAAGCACGCGGGAATGGAAGACCCACAATTCGTGGTCATCGATGAAGTGGCCGGACAGCACTTGGCCCTCCTGCTCCCACTGATTCCCATTGCGCTGCCGCACTTTGCGGCGCACTTGGACTTTTCCCTTTTCGCGATTTTCTTCGCGCTCAGCCTGGTGAATTGGAAATATCTTCTGCTCGGTTTTATACTTTTCCGGGTGTTTGACATCTGGAAGCCATGGCCGGTCCGCCGGCTGGAAAAGCTGCCCGGCGGATGGGGAATCATGGCGGATGACTGGATGGCGGGCGTCTACGCTGCAATTCTGCTGCGTGTAGCGTTACACTTTGGTTTGCTCACGTTTCACATTGGCTGGGTATGAAATTCGGGTTCGGCTCGACGGCAGAGAAGAACGGGATTCCGCACATTGAGAGAGTTGCGCCCGCCGCGGCGATTCCCGGCGGGGAGATGACGATTCTCGGGCGCGGTTTCGTTTCGCGCGTGCAGGCGCGTCCGGTGGTTCGCTTCGGCGAAGCGGAAGCCAGCGTGGCGCTGGCCAGCGAGAATCGCGTCGTGGCGCGCGTCCCGGAAGGGGCAAACGGCGGAGTAGTGCGCGTGGCAACGTCTGGCCATGAAAGTCGGCCGCATCCCGTGTACATCGGCCTGCAAATCGCGGACAACCTTCATCCCGTGGCGAATCCCGCCGTGGATTTGGACGGCAACATTTACGTCACGTTCTCAGGGCCGCGGGGCCAGCGCGTGCCGGTTTCGCTTTACAAAATCACTGCGAACTACAGCGTGAAGCCGTTCATCACTTCGCTGATGAATCCCAGCGGACTGGCACTCGACCGCGTGGGCAATCTGTTTGTCTCCTGCCGGCACGATGGCACGATTCACAGGATCACGCCTGATGGCCGCGCCGAGCAGTGGATCGAAGGGATGGGCATCGCCACGGGCATCGCGTTCGATCAGAACGACAATCTCTACGTCGGCGACCGCAGCGGGACAGTTTTCAAGATCAGCCCGAGCCGCGAGATTTTTGTTTTTGCTACGCTCGAGCCTTCCGTTGCCGCGTATCACCTGGCGTTTCATCCCAGCGGTGATTTGTACGTATCAGCGCCGACGACCTCCAGCTTTGACCGCATCCACAAAATCACGCAAGGCGGCGAAGTAAGCGTGTTCTTCCGCGGGGTCGGACGGCCGCAGGGGATTGCTCTGGACCGCGAAGGAAACCTTTATGTGGCAGGTTCTTATGGCGGACGACGCGGCATTGTGCGGATTACGCCGCAGGCTCAAGCGGAAGTGGTTCTCAGCGGGTCCGGAATTGTGGGCATGGCGCTGCAGCCCTCCGGCCGCGCAATTCTCGCCACATCTGAGTCTAACCCGCCCTCAGGAGCGCTTTTTACGCTCGACTGGGACGTCCGCGGCTTGCCGCTCGTAGGGTGAAACATGAAGATGACACCTGTTGAGATCCTGCGCGAAGGACGCAACGTCCTTGATCCGGTGATGGTTCGACATGGTTTCTCTTTCAAACCTGGACCGGCCGGGCCAAGTAGCGGAGGCCCTTACACGAGTGGGGTATATGTGAATGGAAACCGGAAACTCGAGACTCATTTCCGCTTTTCGTTAGGCTTGGTTACCTATCACTTCGGACAGACTTCCCTGGACCACGAGTCCTACATGCGCGTGTTACTCGGCGCGAACGGCGGCAATAAATATCCGGGTTTTTCTGAGGATCCTCTTGATGCGTTCAGGGGGCTTGCGTATGACCTGGAAAACTTTGCGACTGCATTTCTGAATGGAAACTTCGAAGAGTTCTCGCGCTGGGTGATCGCCGCCGAAGAACAGAAGAAAATCCCCGGATTCGCGAGACTTCCTTAAGATGAAGGCAGAAATCATCGCGGTTGGTTCGGAACTGCTGACTCCGGACCGCGTGGACACCAACTCGCTCTACCTGACCGAAGAACTGAACAAGCTCGGCATCGAGGTAGTGCGCAAATCGATTGTCGGGGACAACCGCGACACTTTGAGCGCGGCCTTCAAGGAAGCGCTGGAACGCGTTGAGCTGATCATCGCGTCGGGCGGGCTCGGTCCCACGGAAGATGACTTGACGCGGGAAACCGTCGCGGACCTTCTGGGCCGCAAGCTGCATCTGAACAATGAAATTCTCCGTTACATCGAAGGACGCTTCCGGCAGCTTGGCCGGGAAATGCCCGCGGTGAATGTGCGGCAGGCGATGGTGCCGGAAGGCGCAGAGGTGCTCGAAAATGCACGCGGGTCGGCGCCCGGGTTGTGGCTCAAAGACGGGGGGCGCTTCATCGCACTGCTACCCGGCCCGCCTCGCGAATTGAAACCCATGTACGTGGAGCAGGTTTTGCCGCGGCTGGTGCGGCTCAGTTCGAACATTCGCATGTTTCACCGCGAATTGCGAGTGGCAGGCTTGGGTGAATCGGGCGTCGAGCAACGCATCCGGCCGATTTACACGCGCTACTCGGATGTGAACACCACGATCCTCGCCGCGCCGGGCGAAATTCAGATTCATCTGCGGATGTGGACCGCTGACTCCGCGCACGCGCAAAAAACGCTGGACGAAATCGCGCAGGGCTTCGAAATCGCGCTGGCCGACCGCATCTTTTCGCAAGATGGCTCTTCGATGGAAGAAGTGGTGGCGAGCCTGCTGACGCAGCACAACTCCACGATCTCCGCAGCGGAAAGCTGCACGGGCGGATTGCTTGCGCAGAGGCTGACAAGCATCGCAGGCAGCTCTTCTTATTTTTTGGGTGGCGTGGTGAGCTACAGCAACGAACTCAAGACGGCGTGGGCGGATGTGCCGGCGGAACTCATCCAGACGAAAGGCGCGGTCAGCAGCGAAGTGGCCATCGCGCTGGCGGAAGGCATTCGACGGCAGGTGGGCAGCACACTGGGCGTGGGCATCACCGGAATCGCCGGGCCGGGTGGCGGCAGCGAGGAAAAACCTGTGGGCACCGTACACATCGCGCTGTCGCACGCAGGAGGCATCAAAGAACGCGGCGTGGTCTTCCCGGGCGATCGCGAAGCCATCCGCTGGCATGCCTCGCAACTGGCGCTCGATCTGGTGCGCATCCATTTCCTCTACAACGGCGGAGAACCGCCATCACTCAGCGCCAAAAGGGCGTGACGTTTCATGCGATTGTTCGTCGCGCTGGAGGTCCCCCCCGCGGTGCGGGAAAACCTCGCGAGCTTGCTGCAAACGCTTCGCGCGGTCTCACCACAAACCCGCTGGGTGCGGCTGGAAAACCTGCACGTGACGCTGAAATTCATCGGCGAAGTGCCGCAAACAAAACTTGCCGGCATTCGCGAGGCACTTTCAGGTGTGAGGTCTAAGCAACTCGTCACTCTGGATTTTCGCGGGCTCGGTTTCTTTCCCAACGAAAAACATCCACGCGTTTTCTGGGCAGGCATTGTTGCGTCGCCGAACCTGAAGACTTTGGCGGCTGATATCGACGGAGCCACAGAAAAACTGGGCATCCCGCGTGAACAGCGCCCTTTTTCACCACATTTGACGCTGGCGCGGTTTGAGCCTCCCCGGCTGCCGGAAAAACTTCGCGCGGCGATCCAGGAAAACGCGGAGCGCGATTTCGGTTCCCTGCACAGTGGCAAATTTCATCTCATCGAAAGCAAGCTAAAACCGTCCGGCGCGGAGTACACTACGGTCGAAAGTTTTTCGTTCGCTGCGGCGGAGGTTTGACGGAGCATGCGAGCAATTTCGATCACCGCCATTCTGATCCCTTTCGCCGCGTATCTTCTTGGCTCGATTCCCTTTGGATTGCTGCTAGCAAAACTGTTTGGTGCCGCGGACGTGCGCAAATCCGGCAGCGGCAACATCGGCGCAACCAACGTGACGCGTGTTGCGGGCCCGCTGGCGGGAATTCTCACGCTGGTGTTCGACACCGCGAAGGGTGCGGCAGCGGTGTGGCTTGCAGGCCGGTTCACCGAGGAAAGCGCGACGTGGATGATGGTCGCCGCGTTCGCCGTGCTGCTTGGACATTGCTTTCCAGTATGGCTGAAATTTAAAGGCGGCAAAGGCGTGGCTACCGCTCTCGGCGTATTCCTCGCGCTCTGCCCGCTTGCGGCGCTTGCCGCCCTACTGCTCTTTTTGCTGTGCGTGGCCTATTGGCGCTATGTCTCGCTGGGCTCGGTGGCGGCGGCCGCGGCGATGCCGCTGCTTATTTATTTTCTTTGGGCGCCGCACCATGCGCCGCCGATCATGGTCGACGCGGGGACGCTGGCCATCGCTCTGCTCGTGATTTACAAACATGACAGGAACCTCCAGCGCCTCGTCGAAGGCACCGAGCCGCGCTTTTCCTTTGACAAAAAGAAAGAAGCGGAATGACGAAGATCGCCATTTTGGGAGCTGGAAGTTGGGGAACGGCGCTGGCGATTGTGCTTTCGCGCAGCCGCAAGCCACACGAGATTTCGCTTTGGGTGCGCAACGCAGGCCTTGCTGAATCGATCCAGCGCGACCATGAAAATACGGCGTATCTTCCCGGCTTGAAATTGCAGGAGAGCGTTCGTGTGCGAGCTGACCTGGAAGCCGCTCTGACAGGCGCACAGATCATTCTTGGCGCGATGCCGTCGGCGCATGCACGCGCCGTTTACGGTTCGGCGCTTCCTCACGCCGCCGCTGGGGCAACTTTCGTCAGCGCCACAAAAGGGCTTGAGCCAGGGACGCACTTGCGGATGAGCGAGGTAATCACGCAAGTCACGCCGCCGAAATTCACGCCGCGCATCGCGGTGATTTCTGGACCATCGTTTGCAGTGGAGGCTGCTCGCGGCGAACCCACGGCCGTCGTTCTGGCCTCGCGGGACGCCGCGCTTGCCACCGAACTGCAGGAAGAGTTTGCCGGCCCAAACTTTCGGCTCTATACCAACGACGACGTTCTGGGCGTGGAGCTGGCCGGGGCGATGAAGAATGTGATGGCCATTGCCGCCGGCGCGTGCCAGGGGCTGGGTCTTGGCTCGAACGCTCTCGCAGCCTTGATTACGCGAGGCCTCGCAGAAATGGCGCGTTTGGCCATGGCGCTGGGGGCGCGAGCGGAGACGCTCAGCGGTTTGGCCGGGCTGGGCGATTTGGTCCTCACTTGCACTGGCGCCCTCAGCCGGAATCGCTTCGTAGGAATCGAGCTGGGCAAGGGACGAACCCTCCGCGAAATCCTGGCGAATATGCGCATGGTTGCCGAAGGCGTCTACACTACCGAGCCGCTGCTGGCGCTGGCCGGCGAGCATCAGATCGAAATGCCGATCACCGAGCAGGTTGACGCGATCCTGCACGCCGGAAAGTCACCGAAAGATGCGATTCGCGACGTCATGGAACGGCCTTTGAAGCCGGAGTAAGCGCCGGACTCTGGGGAAATCCCTGGTTCGCCACATTTCAGGCCTCTAGTACTAAAGTCCCAGTTGCACATGCGCGTCGTGAGACGTGAGCCGACCGCCTAAGTCCCCCCGGTTCTTCTAGAATGAATAATCGAGATGAACCCGGCCTTCAAAGCCCGTTGGGAACGTGTGCGCGCAGGCCGCGTGCGCATCCTGTGGCTCGTTTTGGGGGCGCTCTTGCTGGTCAGCGCGCTTCCCATTGGCCTTTACCACCGCCAGGTATTGGAGCTCAGCCAGGAAAAGCTGGTGGATACTGAGCGCGTCCAGCAGACGGATCTGACCAGGTCGCTGGCGCAGGATATTCAGCAATTCGAATCCAATTTGACGCAACAGCTTCTAAGCGAGCGCCAGATTCTGGCGCTGACCGGCCTCATCGACAACGTCGAAGATCCCGCGGCAGAACCTAAAGTCACCCGCCTGCTTGAGAACTTTGTCGAGACCAATCGCAGCACGTTCATCTATCTGACGGCAGTCGGCAAATCGGGAAAGGGCACAAGCGCGTCGCAGGGAAATTTCCGGGCCGAGCAGGACCCCTTCGTGGCGAAAGCGCTGAACAGGGCCTTCGTTACCTGCCTGCAATCCCAGCAACTCCAGGTAGTCAAATTCCGAAGCGATCCTCTAGCGCTGGCGCCGGGAAACCGGCCAGGCTTTGTGGTGGCCGTGCCCTTGAAAGACGTCAACGAGAATTTCACCGGCATGCTGGCTGCAGTAGTCTCCCTGGAACCCATCTTGCACCACCTGCAGGAAGCCGGCGTGCGGGAACGCACGGTTTTTCTGGTGGACCACAACGGCCGCCTGGTGGCGCACCAGGACACGAAAAATTTTGTCCCTGGCGCCGATGTGAGCAGCAATTCTCTGGTGACGCAAGTGAAGGCGCTGCCTCAAGAACTTCGCAACACAGAAACGGTTCGTTACGCGGAAGTGATCAAAAAACACAAAGTCGAAATGATCGGGACGTATAGCACGATTCCGGAATTGAATTGGACGGTCATTGCGCAACGGCGCCTCGATCAGGCGCAAAGCGACACCGGCGTGACCGAGTTGAACCGGCAGGCGCTCGCGTTCGTCAGCGTGGTTATCCTGGCCGCGATTCTCGTGGGGTATTTCTTCGCGGTGGGTATCAGCGGGCCGATTCGCGGTTTGGCAGCATCCACTCGCGCGATCAGCCGCGGCGAATTCCACCAGCGTTCGCCCGTCCGCGGGGCTTCGGAGATCAGCGAACTGGCCGAAAATTTCAACAAGATGGCGGGCGACATCGAAGAGTACATCGAGCGGTTGAAGGAAGCCGCCGAAGAAAACCGCGAGCTGTTTATCGGCTCGATTCGAATGCTTGCCGCGGCCATCGACGAAAAGGATCCGTACACACGCGGTCACTCCGGCCGCGTGGCGAAGTATTCTGGGCTGATCGGACAGGAACTCGGCCTCAGCACGGAAGAATTGGACAAGCTGCGTATTGCGGCGCTGTTGCATGACGTCGGGAAAATCGGCGTCGAGGACCGCGTGCTGAAAAAGCCCGGCTCGTTGACACCCGAAGAATTTGGCTTGATGAAGCAGCACACTGTGAAAGGCGCGAACATCATGCGCCCGGTTTCGCAGTTGAAGGAAATGCTCCCGGGCATCGAGCTGCACCACGAACACATGGACGGCCGCGGTTATCCTTACGGATTGCAGGGCCAGCAGATTCCGCTGATGGCGCGCATCATCGGGGTGGCCGATACTCTCGACGCCATGACCACCAACCGCCCGTATCAGACGGCGATGGAACTGGACTACGCCATGGATCGCATTCGCGCGCTGACTGGTTCCAAGTTTGACGCGATAGTCGTGACCGCTCTCGAATCCGCTGTCAACGCGGGCAAGCTCCGCCTCAGCGCCGTCGAAGTGCACGTTTAACTTGATAACGAACATTCGGATCGCGAGGCAGCGAGATTCCCAAATGCCATCCGCACGACCCCAATTCAAACTATCTGCGTTGAGAAGAAAAAATGAGCTTCTTTGCCGGATCGATATGTGGGGTTTTGTGAGTGTAATGCTAGCAATGCTTTTCATCTTCCTACCCACAACAACGGACACTCCCCTTCCGATATCTGTAGATAGGCCTGCCGTTTACCACTCCACTTCAATGCCCGGCGCTCTAAGAGAAGATGCCATGCGTATCAGCATAAGGCGTGACGGCAGCATCTTCTTCCGCGACCATCGTGTCATTCTCCAGGACTTGCCGGAAAAAATTCGTGAGGGACTGCGGAATGGCGCAGAGAACAGAATTTACCTGAACATGGACGCGCGCGCAAAATACGGCGAAACCATTGCGGTTCTGGGTCAGATCCGGCTGGCGGGGATAGAAAGAGTCAGCTTTCTCACGGAATAATCGTCTCGATAGGCCAGCGCCGCTTAACGCCTCCGCAGCTCGCGTCAGGTCCTTCTGCTACAATTTCAGGTTGCAGCGAGCGTTATGCGCGCAGCCTTATGATTTCACTTTTTGGCAAGAATGAACCGGAGCCGACGCTTCTCGAGCGGCTGAAGAATTCCATCAGCAAGACCAAGGCGGCGCTTTCCGAGACTGTCGATACGATCTTTCTTGGCGAGCGGAAGATCGATCCCTCGATCCTGAAGGATCTGGAGACGGCGCTGCTCTCCGCCGACCTGGGCGTGAAGCCAACGCGCGAGATTCTGGATGCGGTGCGCGAAAAAATGGACCGCAACGCGCTCGCCGATGCCGCGCACCTCAAACAAGAGATCAAGTCGCACATCATTCGAATTCTGAACACGCCCGTCCGGCCCGACGTGGCCACCGGGAGCGGCATTTCCACGTCACAGAATGGCAGCGGCACGCGCGTGATTTTCATCGTCGGCGTCAACGGGGCGGGCAAGACCACCAGCATCGGAAAGCTCGCAAACCGCCTGCGCCAGGAGGGCCGCAGCGTGGTGCTCTGCGCTGCGGACACGTTTCGCGCCGCCGCCGTCGAACAATTGGAAATCTGGGCGCAGCGCAACGGCATCGAGGTCATCAAGCAGAAATCCGGCGCCGACCCTGCCGCAGTTGTGTACGACGCGGTCGCCGCCGCCAAAGCGCGCTCGTCTGACGTCGTTATCGTGGATACCGCGGGACGCCTCCACACCAAATCCAACCTCATGGCCGAGCTGGAAAAGATGAAGCGCACTGCCGCAAAAGTGATTCCCGGCGCGCCGCATGACGTGCTGCTCGTTCTCGACGCCACCACCGGGCAGAACGGTCTTGCGCAAGCGCGCGAATTCACTTCCACCGTGGGCGTCACCGGAATCATCCTCACCAAACTCGATGGCACGGCCAAGGGCGGTATCGTTGTCGCCATCTCGCGCGAGCTGAGCCTGCCGATCTGTTTCGTCGGCACCGGCGAGCAGATCAACGACATGGTTCCCTTCGACGCGGAAACCTACGCCAATTCCCTGTTTGACTAGGAGTCGCAAATATCCCTCTATGGAGCCTTTCTTCATCTCCAAAGTCGAAGACATAGTCCGGATTACGGGCAGGCCTCTTTGCGTATTTCCCGGACTTACGAAAGAAGGACCACCAAACCGCATTCGGATGGGAGATCAAATCGAATTGCGCCGCCCTGATGGAGCAGTGCTCAAGACAAATCTCGCCGGAATCGAACATGCCAGAGGGCTAGATGGGAAGAGTTACTGGCCGCTTAGACTGCCGCCGAACGTAACGGAGGCCGACGTTCCGGCGGGAACGGAAATCTGGTGGGTTGCACCTGGAGCGAAATGAATTCTAGATAATGCCCAATTCTTTCTCATCTCACGATCAACACTTCATGCAACACGCGCTGGCGCTGGCCCGCAAAGGCACCGGCCTCGCCAGCCCGAATCCCATGGTGGGTTGCGTCATCGTTCGCGAGGGCCAGATTGTTGGCGAGGGTTTTCATCAGTACGAGTGGCGCGACCATGCGGAAATCGTCGCGCTGAAAACGGCCGAGGAGAAGGCGCGCTGCGCGACGCTCTATGTCACGCTCGAACCCTGCAATCACACCGGACGTACCGGGCCTTGCACGGAAGCGATTATCGCCGCGGGAGTTCAGCGTGTCGTCGCGGCGATGGAAGACCCTAACCCGGTCAATTCCGGCCACGGATTCGAGCGCCTGCGAGCAGCGGGCATCGAAGTCTTCACTGGCGTCTGCGAAGAAGAGGCTCGCTGCCTCAACGAAGCCTTTGCCTGCTGGATTCGCACGAAGAGACCATTCGTCACGCTAAAATCCGCGCTGACGCTTGACGGTCAGCTCGCTCTTCCGCAATCCAAAAAGAAATCCGGCAAAAGCGGCAAACGCAGCCATGACGCCTGGATTACCTCGGAAGAATCGCGAGCCGAAGTTCATCGGATGCGCCACACTTCAGATGCGCTCCTGACCGGCATCGGCACGATCCTGGCTGATGATCCTCTGCTAACCGATCGCAGCGGCCTTCCGCGCCGTAAGCGACTCCTACGCGTCGTTCTCGATTCAAAGCTGCGGCTCTCGCCAAAATCGCGCATTGTAAAAACATCGGACGACGATCTCCTCGTTTTCACGGCCGGTCCATTGAATTCTGTGAAGGCACGCAAACTGCAAGACGCAGGCATCGAACTGGTACCCACAAAGGCAAAAGATGGCCGTATCGATCTGCTTTCAGTGCTTGCAGAACTGGGCAGCCGCGAAATCTTGAGTGTGCTCTTGGAAGCCGGCCCGACGCTCAATGGCGCGGCGCTCGCCGCCGGCATGGTTCACAGACTTTTTCTCTTCTACGCGCCGAAGATCGCCGGCGACAATCGCGTCCCTCTTGCCGTTGCTTCGAAACTGAATCTTTCTCCGCTGAGCAACGTTCGCACACAGCAGTTCGGTCCCGACATCGCTATCGAAGCATATCTGCAAGGTGCTTGTAAGAAATAGACAAGTTACTCGCCAATGCGAAGGACTGCAGCGCCGCGAATGGCGTCATTCTTAAGTGTGTTCAAGGCACCGTTCGCTTCAGACAATGGAAAAATCTGGACGCGCGTTCGAATCGGAATCTCGGCCGCCACGCACAAAAAGTCTTCGCCGTCCTTCCGCGTGTTGTTCGCCACGCTGCGAATCACTCGCTCCTGATACAACAAGTCGTAGCTGAACGATGGGATCGGACTCATATGAATTCCGCCGAGAACAAGCGTGCCGCCTTTTCTCAGCGCCTTCAGTGCTGCCGGAACAATCTCCCCAGCGGGGGCAAAGACAATTGCCGCGTCGAGTTTCTTTGGCGGTTCATCGAACGTTCCGCCGACCCACGCCGCGCCCAACTCCATCGCTAGTTTCTGATGACGGGCATCGCGCGTAGAAGCAAACACCTCCACGCCCCAGTGCCGCGCCACCTGAATCGCAATGTGCCCCGCCGCGCCGAAGCCGTAAAAACCCAATCGCGAACCACGTTTTACGCCCGAGAGCCGCAGTGACCGGAACCCGATGATTCCCGCGCAAAGGAGCGGCGCGGCTTGTTCATCGGGAAAGCCTTCAGGAATGGCATAGGCGAAATCCTCGGGCGCGACAATAAATTCGGCGTAGCCGCCATCCACGGTGTAACCGGTGAACATCGGGTTGTCGCAGAGATTCTCCACGCCAGCGCGGCAATATTCGCAGGTTCCGTCCGTCCGATGCAGCCAGGCGATGCCAACGCGCGCTCCGGCCGCGAATCGCTGTGCACCGTCGCCTCGTTTCTCAACGACGCCGACCACCTGGTGCCCGGGGATCACCGGCGATTTGCGCGGGGGCAATTCTCCTTCGATTACGTGCAAATCGGTCCGGCACACGCCGCAGGCGCCCACTCGCACGAGCACTTCCCCGCTCTTCGGCTGTGGCGTCGCAACTTCCGTGAATTCCAGCGGATTCGTTCCAATCGCAGCCGGGGCGCGCAACACGCATGCTTTCATCGTGGAACCTCGGCGTTATCTCTGCCCATCCGATTCGCCCTAGTCTAGTGCTTTCCGCCTTCGGCGCGAAATACTGTACACTCGAATTCCAGAGCGATCGTAATCACTATGTTCACAGGGATTATCCAGCACACCGGCATGATCGAAACGCTCGTCTTGAACGGCGACGGCGGGCGCGTCACCATTCACGCGCCGTCTGTCGCGCCGTCGTTGGCAGTCTCGAACAGTATCGCCGTCAACGGATGCTGTCTGACCATCGTCGATCTCCACAACGGCCGGCTCTCCGCGGATTTATCTGGCGAAACGATTCGTAAGACTTCCTTCGGCGCAAAGAACGGCGAGCTGAAAAAAGGCGCGCGCGTAAATCTGGAGCAGCCGCTGACTGCAGGCAAGGAATTCGGCGGACACTTCGTCCTCGGCCATGTGGACACCATCGGCCGCGTGACGCGTCTCACGCCCGAAGGAGAAAACTGGTGGT
The DNA here is from genome assembly GCA_003225315.1 of Acidobacteriota bacterium. Taxonomy (GTDB): domain Bacteria; phylum Acidobacteriota; class Terriglobia; order Acidiferrales; family UBA7541; genus Acidiferrum. The sequence continues at coordinate 13,535 of QHZD01000006.1, read as the reverse complement.
TTGGCGTCGAAGTTCCTGAAGAATTCGCGCGTTACCTCGTGCCAAAAGGCTCGATCACCATTGACGGCATCAGCCTCACCCTCGCAAGCTGGCACGATAACGTCGCCGAAGTCGCAGTGATTCCCTATACCTACCAGCACACCAACATCCGCGACCGCAAGCCCGGCGACGCGGTCAACCTCGAAGGCGATGTGCTTGGAAAATACGTCGAACGCTATCTGCAGCAACGCGACATCGCGGCGCCGGCGGAATCGCCGCTCACTGTCGCACGTTTGATCGAAGAAGCGTTCTAGTCACCGGCTGCAACGCCTTCGCGGTTCTTCTCGCGCGCACCGTGCCAATACAGCGTCAATCCCAGAACAATCGCGGCCACTGTCCCGCCGACAAGCTTCAATTCAAATCCCAGCTTGTCCGACGAGTCTCCCGGCGGCACCAGTGAAACGAGAATGCCAATCAGCACGATCGCCAGGCCCGTTCCGGACACGATCCATACGCCCGCTCTGCCTCCGGGGATAAGCACAGCATCTCTATTTGCGCGCCGGTCCGGCCGCGAATGCAGCTTGATCGCGGCCGCAAACATATAGATGAATGGAATGAAGTAAAGAATGATGGTCGCATCCACGAGAAATTGATACGCGCCGCGCGTCGTCTCGTTGATCTGGCTGATCAACAGAATCGCGCACGATGCAATGGCCTGCACCAGAATCGAAACGTACGGCGTCTTCCAACGCGGGTGAATCTTCCCGAACGCTGCCGGCAAGTATCGGTCGATGCCAACCACGAACGGCACGCGCGCAATCCCGGCCACCGTGCTGCCTACGCCACCTGCGTTGCCGACGGTCACCACCACTACTGCAATAATTCCCAGCGCACCGATCTTCAGCGCGATAGAACCCACGGTAATCGCATGAAACACGCCGCTGGTCGTGGATACTTCCTCCGCTGGAACCAAGGCCAGCACCGCGACTGTCGCCACGATGTACATCCCGGCAATCAGCAGTCCCGATGCGTATACGGCCCGCGGCAGCGTTTTCTGCGGGTTGCGCACTTCCTGGCTCATTGCGGAAACGAGCTCCAGCCCGCTAAACGCAAATGCAATCTGCGACCAAAAGTTTACGGTGTCCCAATTCCAGACCGGCAGCATGTTAGCGGGCGTGAAGTGCGTGACCGGGCCATGCTTCATCCACAGTATTGCCGCGACGCCCAACAGCATCAGCAGCGGCAAATACGTGGACACGCCGCCCGCGTTTTGCAGCCATTTGTCGATGTTCAATCCGATGATATTCAGTCCGACCGCCACGACGAGCATGCCGACCGACACGGAAAGCAAGAACGTTCGGTTCTGTGAAAGCGCCGCGCCGTTTTCACCGATGATGTAAGCGCTCATCGCCGCGCTGGCCAGCAGCAGCCCCGGAAAATAAAACACCGTATAGATCCAGTAGTTCCATCCCGCCACGAAGCCGTGAAAATCTCCGAACGCTTCCTTGGCCCAGACGTACAGCCCGCCTTCTTCCGGGAATCGTGACGACAATTCATTGATCACCATTGCCGAAGGCACGAAAAACAGCAACCCCGCTAAAATCCACAAACTGATCGACGAAGTGCCGTTGTGCGCCGCGGCCGCCACCCAGCGCGGGCCTAGCACCGTGGCGATGTTGAACAGCAGGACATCCCAGAAGCCCATCTCTTTGCGTAATTGCTTGATCGGGCCGGGAGAGCCGTTTGCCGTTTGGCTCACAGAGTTACGTCCAGCGCGGGGATCAATTCGTCCTGAATGCGGAAATTCCTTATAAAGGGGTCGTCTGAATTTTCAAATTCTTCCCAAGGCCCAAAAAGCGTTACCCGGCCTTCCTGGAGAAAGACGACTACGTCCGCGAGCTTCTTGGCTAGGTGCGTGTCGTGAGTTACGACGATCGATGTCTTCTGAAACGTTTTCTTCAGCCGCAAAATCAATTCGCCCATGTGCCCTGCCATGATGGGATCCACCATGGTCGTCGGCTCATCGAACAGAATTGCCTCGGGATTCTGCGCCAGCGTGCGCCCGATGGCCACGGCGCGCTTCATTCCGGTTGAGAGTTCGCTCGGCAACTTGTCCAGAACGTCCTCAACTTCCACCATGTGCGCGATTTTCATGACGTACTCGTCGATGTCCTCGGGGCTCAGACCCGGCTGCCCATCGAGCGGGAAGGCAATGTTCTCCCCAACCGTCAGTGAGTCGAAGAGCGCGCCAGACTGAAAAACCATCGTCACTCTTCGCCGCACTTCTTCGAACTCCTCTTCTTTGAAATCGGTGACGTCTTGTCCGTCGATGAAAATCCTGCCTGAATCCGCTTTCAGAAAACCCATGATGTGTTTTAGCGAAACAGACTTGCCAACGCCGCTGCGCCCCATGATGACGCACGTCTCCCCGCGCTTTACCGTAAAGCTGACGTGATCGAGCACCAGGCGATCGTCGAAGCTCTTGCACACGTCGCGAAACTCGAAGTAATTAATCGCCGGCCCTTCGTTCACTTGCGCTCCGCTTCCAGAACTCGCCGTGCTTCCTCATAATCCGCCCCTGTATTCATGTTCCAGAACAATCGCCCTTCGTTATCAAATCGTTTCCAGTCTGCCTCGTCAAGAACTTCCGCGCGAAGCAGTGCAATCCCTTCAGTTACCTTGCGCACGCCGCGTTCGAATCCCGAGCCCAGCTCTGCCGCTGCGGCCGTTTGCCAGCAAGCGCAGAGCGGTTCGGGTCCGGACGCCGAGTGAGGTAGCACGACATGCGCTTTGCTTTTTGCTGCACGTTCGCAAACAAAGGCCAGCCATCCGCGCGTCAGAAATGGCATGTCGCAGCTTATGATTAAATTCCATTCGCCATTCGTAGGACTCTTCGCAGCATCTTCAAGTGCCGTGATGATTCCGCCGAGCGGCCCTTCTCCAGGCCACTGGTCCTCGATTGTCTCCACTCCAAATGCAGAATACTTGCCTGGCGCCGCCACTAATTTAACTTGCTTTGTGACGCCTCCCAGAAGTTCAATCATGCGCGTCAGCATTGGCGTCCCGCCAACTTCCACAAGCGCCTTGTCCCGCCCAAGTCGCGTGCTCGCGCCCCCCGCCAAAACGTATCCGGTGACTTCCGTCTCGCCTTTCGCGCCTCTGACTCGCTGTTTCATTCTCTTCTCTGCTCTTTGTCTTCTCTGCGTTAAATCCTATTCCTCTTCAAGTGGCTCACGCCCTGGCCGCCGAATGCCAAGCTCCCGCAGCTTCTCCTGCAAGCTCTGTCGGTGCAAACCGATCGTCGCTGCCGTTCGCGAAACATTCCATCGATGACTCGCCAATTGTTTCGTCAGGTAGGCCACCTCGAATTTTCGCTTGGCCTCGCGAAAATCCCTTTCGCCAATGCCATTGTCCAGCTCCTCGCCGCTGTGTCTGCGTGAGATGGCCTCGCCATGCACGACTTCGCCGGGCAAATCCTCGATGCCGATTTCGTCGCCGCGGGAAAGCACCACGCTCCGCTCCAGAGCGTTCTTCAATTCGCGCACATTGCCCGGCCAATCGTATTTCTCGACCGCCGCCATCGCCTCGCGCTTCAGCCGCGCGTTGCGTCCCAGCCGCGCTCCATGCAATCGCAAGAAACCTCCTGCCAGCAGCGCAATATCTTCTTTGTGCGCCCGCAGCGGCGGCAGCTCAATCGTCACCACGCGGAGCCGGTAGAACAAATCCTCGCGAAACTTACCTGCGCGAATCTCCGCCTGCAGATTGCGGTGCGTTGCGCTGATCACCCGCACATCCACGGAAATCGACTGCGTCGCGCCCAGCCTCTCGATGGTGCGATTTTCCAGTACCCGCAAAACCTTAGCTTGCGTCACTGGATTCATGTCCCCAATTTCATCCAGGAAAATCGTGCCGCCCGAAGCCAGCTCGAACTTTCCTTTTTTCTGCTGCGCCGCGCCCGTAAATGCGCCGCGCTCGTAGCCGAATAGTTCCGATTCGATGAGCGTTTCCGGGAGTGCAGCGCAATTCACCGCCACATAGGCTTTGCCGCTTCGCGGCGAGCGCGCATGAATCTCCTGTGCTAGCAAATCCTTTCCCGTGCCGCTCTCTCCTAAGATCAGTACCGTCGAATCTGTAGGCGCCACGCGGTCCGCCATTTCGAAAGCGCGCCGCATCTCCGCCGAGCGGCCGATCATCTGGCCGAACTGTCCTTCGGTGGTCAATCGCCGCCGCAGCGCATCATTTTCTTTTTCAAGTGTTGCCAGCTTCAGTAGCGTGGAAACGCGCTGGCGCAGCTCTTCCAATTCGAATCCTTTCACTAAGTAATCCGCCGCTCCAAGCTGCAGCGCTTCGACCGCCGTTTTCGCAGTGTCCAGCGCCGAAACCATCAGCACCGGCACCTCGCTTCCCTGCTCGCGTATCCACCGCAAAAACGACAGTCCATCCTGCCCCGGCAGCACGACGTCCAGCAGCACCAGGTCCGGTTGTTCGCGAGGCAGCGCCTCTCGCGCTGCTTCCGCCGAGTCCGCCTCCGCGATTCGATACTTCGCCTCCAGCGCCTTTCGCAGGCCGTATCTTGCCGCGGGTTCGTCATCAACGATCAGAATCGTCTTCATGGTTTCGATTCCTTACTTCCCTTCCCCCGTTGGCAACGTCACATAAAATTTGGTTCCATTTCCATTCCGCACGGGACTCTCCCAATCTAACTTGCCGCCAAACTCGGCGACACGCCTTGCCACAATTGCCAGACCCAATCCCGTTCCTTGCGACTTGGTCGTAAAAAAAGGCTGGAGAATTTTTTCCCGCAGCCCCGCCGGAATTCCCGGGCCATCGTCTTCCACAGCCAGCGTGCAAACTCCGTCGCGCGAGGCAGCACAAATGATGACCTGCCCTCCGCGCGGAGTGGCCTCCAACGCATTCACCACCAGGTTAGACACAATGTCGTTCACCGCTTCCGCGCTGGCTGCCACCATCGCCCTTCCGCCGGAAACTTTGATTTCCATCTTTACGCCCCGGCGCTCAGCCTCGTGCGATAAGACGCCGGCCACCTCTTCAACGGCTGCCCGAGCGTCGCAACTGCCAATGGCGCTGCCTCCTCGGACCGTAGGCCGGCTAAATTGGAGCAACTGATTGAGCTTCGTCGAAAGCCGGCTGATTTCGTCCAGCACCATCTTGGTTTCGCCGCGAATCGTTTCCGGCAGCTCCGGATACTCGAGCTGCACTTGCAAAATTGTCTTCATCGACCCCAGCGGATTCTTCAAGTTATGCGAGATGCTCGCCGCCATCTGCCCCACCAGCGCCAATCTCTCGCGCTCCGCCAATTCCCTCTCCAGCCTCAACTTTTCTTCGATCAGCCGGCACAAATCCAGCGCCCCGGGCAGTTGCTCGCACAAGAATTCCAGTGCCGCCCGTGTGTCGCCAGAAATAATTGCTCCATGAGGTTCCACGCGGAGTACCCCTTGACTCCGATTCCCTTGAATCAGAAAAAATTCCCTCGGATCGAAAGCGAGTGCCGCCCGTGGTTCCGCAGAAATGTTTGCGTCCGGTGGCGAACTTCCCGTCGTGCACAACTGCAGTCGCACCTCGCGAAGCTCAAATTGCTCCTTCACTCGCCGTTCGATGAATTTCTCAAGCTGCGCCAGATTGCCTTGCCGCGCTTCTCCCTGGATTTCCTTCGTCAACCGCTGCACCCTGTCCATCTCGTGCTGGGCGGTCGCCTGAAGCCTTCTTCCGAAAACCCGCTGAATAGGTTCGATGAACACAACCAGGACGAACAACAACACCGCGGCAGTCGCCTCGGGCGGCAGCACCGGCTCAAGCCAAGTACCCACCCTGCGGACCAGGCTCAGATAAAGCAACGCCGAAAAAGTGATAGACACCGCATAAACAAGGTTCTTCTGCCGGCCGATATTCAGAAAATTGAACTTCAACACCATCCACATCATCACTGTGAAAGGAATCATGGCGAGGAACGCTAGCGCGGTGCTCAGTTTTTCCGCTCCGGCAAGACTCAGCCCTTCGGGCATGGCATGCAGCAACAGGACTAGCACACCGATCGCAAGAAAGAACCTCGCGAGCTGCTTGTGGAATGTCCGCTGAGGCGCGTCCGGGGCTTCTGCCGAGAACCGTCCCTGCCACCAAAAGCAAATCAAGAACGCGACGGCTAACCACACGCCGTAGACAAATCCCAGCGCTCTGCCCGGTGCCAGTAGATCCAATCCGGAATTGTTGGCCAGCAACGGATAGACTCGCAGGGCAAAAAACACGATGGGCGCATAGGCTGCCAGCAGGATTACGCGTTTCGCGTCTGGTTTCTTCAGCAACCCTCGGGTGGCGGCGTATTCAAGATGCAAATGAATCAGAATCGGCGGCAGCGTGCATAGCCCGATGTATAGTAGCGCTCCGGCAAATGCTTGCAGCGCGAGCGGCGGAACCGCATAGTGAATCTGCGCGTTCAGCGCGAGAAGAGACCCACCATAAAAAAAGAACAGCGCCAGGCACAAAAAGAAGAACACTCGCTCAAAATTCCTCTGGCGACGGTAGCCCAGAATCACTACCATCCAAAAAAGCTGTAGCAGTGTCCCCGCTGTGTAGCCAATCAGCCGAATGTAGAGCAGTGACCCCATACGACGACTCCGTTGTGCCAAATTCTACGCCCGGCAGACTTGCAGGACAATCTCCAAGTGCCATATTTTTCTTGCACCAGCTAAACTACTCTAATTAAACAACTTAACTTCGGCCAGAATTCCACAGGAGACCGCCCGAATAGTCTGCTAAATCCTTGACATGACAGAAGTTTCTGCTATATTAGCAGTCGGCTGCGAGGAGTGCTAATTGCCTTTTCCTTGCAGCCGCATTACAAACCGCAACATCACCTATGGAGGTTTTTCAAGATGGCAGTGAATCTTACACCGCTCCACGACCGTGTCGTCGTGAGGCGCATTGAAGAGAAAGAAAGCATCAAGGGCGGCATCATCATTCCGGACTCCGCCAAGGAAAAGCAGCAGGAAGGCGAAGTCATCGCCGTTGGCGCTGGCCGCCGCGAGAAGGGCGAGCGCGTGCCTCTGGATGTCAAGGCCGGCGATCGTGTCCTCTTCGGCAAGTACAGCGGCACGGAAATCAAAATCGAAGACGAAGAGCTGTTGATCTTAAAAGAGGACGAGATCCTCGCCAAGCTCAGCGGCGCTGCCAAAGCGGCAGGGTCCAGAAAGTAAGTCTTCACTTCCTTGTTGTCAGTTCTTAGTGATTAGTTTGGTTTCAGCCGGAGCAAGCAGAAAAGAAGGTTCGCTCCGCATCTGTAGCTCAGGCCTTCAAGTCTGAGGGTTTTTTGCAGTAAAAGAAACATTTGGATTGAATCTCAGGAGGAATCAGAAACATGGCGAAGCAGATTGTAACAGGTGAGAATTCCCGCCAGGCGATTTTGCGCGGCGTGAATGCCCTCGCCGACGCAGTAAAGATCACCCTCGGTCCCAAGGGCCGCAACGCGGTGATCGAAAAGAAGTTCGGCGCGCCGATCATCACCAAGGACGGCGTGACCGTGGCCAAGGAAATCGAACTCCGCGATCCCCTCGAGAACATGGGCGCGCAGATGGTCCGCGAAGTCGCTTCCAAGACTTCCGACGTTGCCGGTGACGGCACGACCACCGCGACCGTGCTCGCGCAGGCCATCTTCCGCGAGGGCGTCAAGACTGTCGCCGCCGGCGCCAGCCCCACAGCTCTCAAGCGCGGCATCGAAAAGGCCGTCGAAGTTGCCGTTGCGGAAATCCAGAAGCTTCACAAGGACGTCAAGGGCGAAATGATCGCCCAGGTTGGCACCATTTCCGCGAACAATGACAAGCAAATCGGCGGCATCATCGCCGAAGCCATGAAGAAGGTCGGCAAGGATGGCGTCATCACCGTCGAGGAATCCAAGACGATGGAGACCACCCTCGAAGTAGTCGAAGGCATGCAGTTTGACCGCGGCTACCTCTCCCCGTACTTCATCACCGACCCCGAGCGCATGGAGTGCGTTGTTGAGGACGTTCGCATCCTCATCCACGAGAAGAAAATCAGCTCGATGAAGGATCTGCTCCCGTTGCTCGAGCAGACCGCCAAGATGGGCAAGCCTCTCTTGATCGTCGCTGAGGATGTCGAAGGCGAAGCGCTCGCCACCCTGGTGGTAAACAAGCTCCGCGGGACGCTACAGTGCGCTGCCGTCAAAGCTCCTGGCTTTGGCGATCGCCGCAAGGCCATGCTCGAAGATATCGCTACCCTCACCGGCGGCAAGGCCATCACTGAAGACCTCGGTATCAAGCTCGAGAACGTCAAGCTTGAGGACCTGGGTCGCGCCAAGAAGATCACCATCGACAAGGACAACACCACGATCATCGAAGGCGCCGGCAAGTCGGCGGACATCGAAGGCCGTGTGAAGCAGATCCGCTCGCAGATCGAAAACACCACCAGCGACTATGACAAGGAAAAGCTCCAGGAGCGCCTTGCCAAGCTGGTCGGCGGCGTCGCCGTCATCAAGGTCGGCGCAGCCACCGAAACCGAACTGAAGGAAAAGAAGGCCCGTGTCGAAGACGCTATGCACGCCACCCGCGCGGCTGTCGAGGAAGGTATCGTCCCCGGCGGCGGCTCGGCGCTGCTCCGCTGCCTCGCTGCGGTCGAGAAGCTCAAGCTCCACGATGACGAAGCCGTTGGCGCAGGCATCGTGCGGCGCGCTCTCGAAGAGCCTTCCCGCCAGATCGCTCTCAACGCCGGCCACGAAGGCGCCGTTGTGATTGGCAAGATCCGCGACTCCAAGGAAGAGAACTTCGGCTTCAACGCGGAGACCGGCGAGTACGGCGACATGGTGAAGATGGGCGTAATCGACCCGGCCAAGGTCACCCGCCTCGCGCTGCAGAACGCAGCGTCCATCGCGGGCCTCATGCTCACGACCGAAGCCCTGATCGCTGACATCAAGGAAGAAGATAAGAAGGCTGCCGCTGCCGGAGCCCCCGGCGCAGGCGGCATGGGCGGCATGTACTAAGTTCTCCAGCTCGCCCGTAACCTCAATCCAAAAAGGGCGGTCCTCACGGCCGCCCTTTTTCTTTGCCTATCCCCATGCCCCAGCCTAGGTCCCCTTACTTGCCTACCCTCTCTCCCCTCTGCTATCGTCCGTAAGCCTCAAGACATAGACTCTTCAGGGGAGAGTCACACCATGCCAGGACTTTTGCAGCGGTTCTTGCCGCGGGAAGAGGGCTTCTTTGACCTCTTCGCCAAACAAGCAGCGAATATCCATGTGGGGGCCGACGCCCTCCTGAAAATGCTCTCGCACTACACCGGCGTCCCAGAACAGGTGCAGATCGTCAAAGCCATCGAGCACGAAGGCGACGAGCTTACCCACGCACTCTTTACCAAGCTCAATCAAACCTTCATCACTCCGTTTGACCGCGAAGACATTTATGAGCTCTGCAGCCGCCTCGACGATGTGATCGACCTCATCGATGCCGCCGCCAGCCGTTTTGTGCTTTACCGCGTGGACACTGTTCGGACCGGCACTGTGGACCTCGTCAAGGTTCTCGTCTCCGCCACCGCCGAAGTGGAGGCTGCCGTCCGCGCACTCGAAACCTCGCAAGAAGCCCTCAAGCACTGCATCGAGATCAATCGCTACGAAAACGAAAGCGACCGCCTTTGCCGCACGCTTATCGCCCAGCTCTTCGACGAAGAGAAAGATTCCGTCCAGATCATTAAGTGGAAAGAAATCTTCGAAGTCATCGAAACCGCCGTCGACAAGTGCGAAGACGTCGCCAACGTCATCGAAGGCGTCATCCTCAAGAGCGCCTGACCTGTGAACAGCTTCACTCTGCTCCTCGTCGTCATCGCCGTCACTCTTACTTTTGAATTTTCCAATGGCTGGCATGACGCCGCCAATTCCATCGCCACCGTCGTATCCACTCGCGTCCTTACACCCTTCCGCGCCGTCGTTTGGGCCGCGTTCTTTAATTTTGTGGCCGCCTTCTGGTTCGGCACGGCCGTTGCCAAGACCATCACCAAGGGCCTGGTTCGCCTCGAGATGGTCGACGAAAAAGTGATCCTTGCCGGCCTTCTCGGCGCTATCACCTGGAATCTGATCACTCTTGTTCTCGGCCTGCCCACCAGTTCGTCGCACGCGCTGATCGCCGGTTACGGTGGCGCCGCTGTCGCGCACGCCGGTTTCCAGGCCATTATCTTTGGCGGCTGGCTCAAGCCCGTTCTTTTCATTTTTCTTTCTCCCTTGGTCGGGATGTTGGTCGCCATCCTCGTCACCGTTCTGACCAGTTGGATCGTCCGCAAGCAGCGTCCGTTGAGAGTTGATCGCTGGTTCCGTCGGTTGCAACTCGTTTCCGCTGCTCTCTATAGCCTCGGCCACGGCACCAATGACGCTCAGAAAGGCATGGGGATCATCACCGCTGCCTTGGTAACTGGTGGCCTGCTCAAGACCTCCGAAGTCCCCTATTGGGTCATCATCTGTTGCCACTTGGCTATGGCAGGCGGCACCATGGCTGGAGGCTGGCGCATCATCAAAACCATGGGCCAGCGCATCACCAAGCTTAATTCGTTCGGCGGCTTCGCGGCGGAAACCGCCAGCGCCGTCACGCTCTTTGCCACCGCAAAATTCGGCATTCCCGTTAGTACCACGCACACGGTCACCGGAGCCATCGTTGGCGTTGGCGCTACTCGCCGCCTTTCCGCTGTCCGCTGGGGCGTCACGCGCCGCATCGTCTACGCCTGGGTTCTTACCATTCCCGGAGCTGCCCTCTTCGGTGCCACCATCTTCCGCGTCGTCACGTTTTGGCTCCGCTAAAAACGAGTCCCGCGCAACGTGCCGCCCCTCTTCGCTCAATTTTCATTCCTGCTCCCTCGAATTTCATTTTTCTCTCTTCTCTCCGGCCTCTGTGCTCTCTAGCTCTGTGACCTCTGTGTTAAATCTTTTTCCTTCCCTCCTGCATCGCAAATTGCGCGAAAATGTCCAGGCCGCCGGGCGGAACGCTCGGCGCTGTCGCTAGCAAGACTGAAATGGAGGTAGGGAGAAAAATGGCCGACTTTGAGATAACTCGTAGGCACTTCAATAAGGGCCTCGCAGGCGCCGCCGTAAGCGTGGTCGCCTCTGCCGGACCGCTTGCTCGCAGCGTCCTTGGGGCCAACGACCGCATCGGCGTAGGCTTGATCGGCGCCGGCGGAATGGGTCAATTCGACCTGAGGGACTTCCTCCGCTCCGGCCAGGTCGACGCCGTCGCCATCGCCGATCCCTTCCAGCCCAATCTGGACCGCGCTCTCGAACTGACCGACGGCAAGGCCAAGGGCTTCAAGGATTTTCGCTCCATCCTCGACAACAAGGACATCCAGGCGGTAATCATCGCCACCCCTGACCATTGGCACGCCATCCCCATGATCATGGCTTGCGAAGCCAGCAAGGATGTTTACGTCGAGAAGCCCCTCTCACATGCGCTGGCTGAGGGCCGCAAGATGGTGCAGGCCGCGTCGAAGCACAACCGCGTCGTGCAGGTAGGCACGCAGCAACGCTCCGGCGAACATTTTCAAAAAGCCGTCGAGCTTGTGCGCGGGGGGAAAATCGGAAAAGTCACGCGCGCCGAGACGTGGATTCACAGCAACAGTTCGCCGGAAGGCATGGGCAATCCTCCTGACGGCGATGCGCCCCCGTGGCTAGACTGGGACCTTTGGCTTGGGCCAGCTCCTTATCATGCCTACAACCGCAATCGTTGCATCGGAAGCTTCCGCTCTTTTTGGGACTATTCCGGGGGAACACTCACCGACTGGGGCGTGCACTTGCTGGACATCGTGCACTGGGCGATGGACGTTGATGCGCCAAAAGAAGTCAGTGCCTTCGGAGGAAAATATGTCATCCAGGACAACGGCGAAATTCCGGACACACTCGAGGTAGTCTTCGAATATCCGGCATCGCCGGTAAGCGGCAAGGAATTTATCGTGACCTGGAGCAATCGCCACGCCAACTCGCGTGGGCCAGACGGTCACGGCTACGGCATCCAGTTTTATGGCACCGAGGGGACGCTATTCATCGACCGCGAAGGCTACACCGTGTGGCCAGAACGCAAGCCCGTCGGAGGCGAGAGCGTCACGGCGTTCGCCACCATCCGCAGCGAAGGCTCCGCGCAGCACTACCCACACGTGCTCAACTTCCTCGAATGCATGCGTTCGCGCAAAAAGCCCAACTCCGACATTGAGACCACGCACCGCTCCACAAGCGCACCCCACCTGGCCAATATCGCTTTCAAACTAGGGCGCAAACTGCGCTGGAACCGCGACGACGAGCAGTTCCTGAACGACCCCGAAGCCAACAAACTGCTCACCAAGCAGTACCGCAAACCCTGGAACACCATTTAGCATTTGTGTCCCGGAAACACTTCGGCTAGCCTGCGGCTCGTGCCCCTAGTCGAACAGTTCTCGGGCAAGCGTCTCTTTGCTAATTTCCAGGTACGTGGCGATTTCTAGCAGGATGCCGCTGAGCGTGCCGACCTTTAGCGACGTGTGCGCGGGAATGGTGACTTGGTGTTCTGAGCCTTTAGCCGTGGATCTCACACGAATGTGGCTTCCGGACTGCCGGATCTCCTCGTAACCATATCGGCGAAGCAGCTTGGCCAATTCCGCGCCGGCAAGGTCACGCGGCAATTTCACGCCGTACCTCAGGCAACGATGATCTCGTCCTTTACCATGTGCAGCCGGATTAGTCGGGGCTTGTTCTCTTTTTCAAAATGACAGTTGACCGCGTCTCGCACCATTCGGCGCAATTCTTCGAGTGTCTCGCCCTGCGTGAAGATGGCATACCCCAGCGCTCGCGCCGTGTAACCGCCTTCGGGCGCGTCTTCGACGGTAAAGATGATCTCTTGATCGGCCATAAAGGTTAGGGGACTCCGTCCCGCCAAGGATACAACAGAATTAGCCTTCATTGTCCGGTCTTCACATCAGTGCCGCAGCCACTCCCGGCCGCGCTCTTTTCCGAATGGGAGAAAGAGTAGTAGGGCTATTTTTTTCTTCGCGCTTCGCTCCGGCGATCGAAGATTCCGATCCGGTCGAAAAACCGTCGGCCTGCTACGGGAGAGCTGGCAATGGGATCAATACCGGCTCCCTCTTTCATCCGCCGCCGCTCAACTCTTCGAGCCATTTTTCCAGAACGGCCTGCTGACTAGTCGGGACGTTTGTGAACATAACCCCCATTCCCATATTGGGGAATTGAAACACGACTTTTCCGCGCGCTGCAAATGTCGCATCGGTGCGTGAGATTCTGACCACAATCTCTGTTCCCTCTGGAGAAGGATTGATCATGTCCAGAAAGCATCCCCCGGCGCTCAAGTCGCTGGTCCTGGCGCTAAGCTTTGTTTCGCTCGCGATTTCCGTTACTTCGGCATCGGCGATGATGGAATAGCGTGGAGCGCGACGACGTTCGGGGCCCACTCCTCACCGCCTTCTTCAGGGTCAAAATACGGGTGGTCTTTGAGGCACGATTCTGTAGCGCAAGTCTAACCTGCTACTGCACTTTTACGACATCCCTTCGCATCTCGCAAAGGCCGGAGGTTTCG
>QHZD01000033.1 GCA_003225315.1 Acidobacteriota bacterium | reverse complement strand
CGGGATGGTTCACGGGAAATACGGTTGATGGACCTTCGCAGACCGATGAGAACAATTTCTGGTCGATGATACGAAACGGCAGCAGTTTGAGTGCGATAACCGTGACGGTGGCGGAATCTTGCGATGCCCCGCAACAGTATTGGGCGAGTCGCCTCGCCGCTTATAAAACCTTACCGTAACTGAGATAAGTCACAATTGTGGTCGGCCCGAGCTGTAATCGCTTGGTTGACAGCTGCGGCGTTGCTTCGTTTAACCGCCTCCGAGCGCTGCTTTCCTCACTTGCTGTATTTACAGTGGCTGAGCTGCGGCCCTCGTCTTGACTTACGCCGCACGATGATAGCGCCGCTGAGCGTCACGATTGCACTCGGTCGCGAGATGATTTTTAGCTTCCCCTGAGAGATAATAGGCCGCGATTGAGGCCGCACGTGAACAGGAGAAGAATCCTGTTAATAACCGCTGTCGGACTTCCGCTGATAGCAATCCTGCTCCCCTACAGCGGCGCCTTGGCTGCTCGAGTAACCGTAAGTTGGTCCTACGATTACACGCGCCAGCCAGCCTGCAACTCCAGCCAGGAGAACGACTGCATCGATCATTTCGAGATTTTTGATTACACCGACGTACAACATCCGAAACTCCCGCGCCGCGTCCCAAATCCCACAAATGCCACGGCTAAAGTGGAGAACATCTCCGACGAGTTTTCCTATGGACCCCCTTTCGGACTGAGGACAATCGTGGTGGTGGCCGTGGCGCGGGATAAGAACAGGACGATTAGCAAATCCAATCTATTCGCGGCACGCAAGGACGTAGAAATCACGCCTAAGGTTGGACACGCCAATCAGTGAAATTTCAATCGAAGCTGAAGGTGCTAAGCAGAAATTTGCCAAAGCGCCCAGGGCAATCGTGGTGCGCGGGAATGAATTGCTTCTGGCGTGGCGCATCGAGTGGCGGATCGAGCAGGTGCACAAGCACAGCCGTTACTCAAGCTCGGAGGACTTTCTATTGGCCTCCTACGGCGAGCTAGTAAGCAGGTCAGTATTCGTGGGCCGACCGTACAGTGTTAACACCTGTACCTAATCTAGACTTCCAATCAGGTTCTTTCGAAATCTCAACCAGTAACATTGTGTCCAGGGCAAGAATCTGAGGGGCCTTGGACGATGAGACTTGAACGAAATGAAAATCGGTTTGGACACATTCGCTCACAGAACGTCGGTTCTCGAGCGCGGCATGCCTTCCTGGCAGCGTTGCTATTCGCGCCGACGGCCCTCCTCTGGGGCTGCTCTGGTATCGTGAGCGGACAAAGTACCCAACCATCACCGCCCCCCCAAACCTACAACATCTCGGGAACAATCAGTCCGGTAGCGGGAGGCAGTGGTGCGACGGTGACATTAAGCGGAGCCGCGAGCGCCACGACGACCGCCAACAGCTCAGGGAATTACACGTTTGGTGGACTAGCCAACGGAACGTATACAGTTACTCCCCGCCATTCGGGTTACACTTTCAGCCCCAGCAGCGTGAACGTTACGGTGAGCGGCGCCAATGTCACGACTGGACTGAATTTCACTGCGACTGCCACGACCAACCCGACTTACACCATCTCCGGGACGATTAGTCCAACGGCGAGCGGGAGCGGCGCGACATTGACGTTGAGTGGGGCAGCGACTGCCACGGCGACTGCGGATGCCGCGGGAAACTACATGTTTAGTGGGTTAGCGAATGGAGGGTACGCGGTTACCCCCAGCCACGCGGGTTACACATTTAGCCCTACCAGTCAGAATGCATCGGTCAATGGGGCCAATGTCACGGGAATCAATTTCACAGCGACGGCCAACCCGACATTCAGCATCTCAGGGACTGTCAGTCCGGTAGCAGGGGGGAGTGGTGCGACCGTGACGTTAAGCGGAGCTGCAGCCGCCACGACGATCGCCAACAGTTCAGGCATTTACACGTTTAGTGGCCTAGGCAACGGCACGTATACGGTCACTCCGAGCAACGCGGGGTACACCTTCAGCCCCGTGAATCAGAACGTGCCGATAAATGGAGCCAACGCCAGCGCCGTGAACTTTACAGCTGCACCGCAGCTGGTCCATTCCGCAGCTCTGAGCTGGACGGCCAGCACGTCAACAGTCTCCGGTTACAACGTTTATAGAGGGACAGTGGACGGCGGCCCGTACACTCTGATGAATGCCTCTTTGGTTACGGGACAAAGCTACACGGATACGGCGGTGCAAAGCGCTGTTACTTACTACTACGTGACAACAGCAGTGGACTCCAACAACGTTGAGAGCCTCAACTCAAACCAAGTGACAGCAGTCATACCATAAAACAGCTCAGAGAGTACGGAAACGAACTGTTCACTCTTTTCTATCGCTACCAGCACAAAATGCGAAAGACATCGGGCCCTGCTCATTGCGTTCGGCGGAGAGCTGCGACCTCTTGAAAGCCTAGAACCGTCAATCGGGAAGCAGGCTCGGCTACGCCACCGTCAAAAGGCCCGGAGAGCAAGCAAGCGAACAGTTTTGATCCGGATGGCCTCTACCCACGCTACGCCTGTAAAAATCGGAAGGGATTAGACTACGAATTTGAAGTGCAGATTTGTTCGGGTGGTGGCTGCTGCTTCGGTGAGAAGGAAGTACGATATTGAACGATCGCCGAGCGAACTCCACGAATGGCGAACCCTCCCAGCAAGAACACCGAGCCAAGAAAGAACAACTGAGCAGAGTCTGAAAACGTTTCAAGAAAAATCACGGTTTCTCCTATGATTGCCACCAATGGAAGCATGTACGCCTCCAATGACGTCCGCTCAGTAGACTTTTGTTTTCAGTGGTTTAGCGCAATGTAATTCTGTGGCTCTGCAGATATCCGGAAGTGTTTCGCTGCATAAGAGCAAGTCTTTTCCCAGCCCGTTCATTTGGCAACGCAACTTGAGTGGCTCAAAGTGCCTTGCAACCGAGCGAGAATGTTTCTCGCGGGCTATTCTCGGGAAGGCGCAATTGGGAAATTTCTTTCCCACGCGCTGAGCTTAGGCTATTGAAAACGAAACAACAGGCATTAGAGGCCAGCTCCAAAGTACTGAAAAAAAAGAACTTAAAGTTGAGCTATTTTTACATGCTTTAGACCGACTGGAACATGATGTGCTGGATTGGGTGTGTCGGAAACTTCTTGACATCCGTGCATCTGGTCGGGAATAGAACTTGATCCAATTGGAGCAAAGCTCATTAGAAGGATAAGGAAAGGAAGCGCTGTAGAAGAGGCCGACTCTGGTGACTTCCGAGAGTTTTAGCTGCACACCGACAGGCTCCACCTGACATGTACACAACTTTCTACAATTTGCGCGAAGAGCCCTTTCGGTTGACTTCGGACCCAAGATTCTTTCATCTTTCCGAGCCTCACGCCGCGGCGCTGGCCTCACTCATTGAAGCAGTCATGCGCCGTAAAGGGTTTGTCTTGATGACCGGCCCGATCGGGACCGGGAAAACGACAGTTGTGCATACAGCCCTGCAAATTCTTTCGGAGCGAGCGACAACCTCCCATCCGATTTCCTCGGCATTTATTCTCAATCCCACTCTGAGCCGTGAGGAATTTTTGGAGACTATTCTCACGGAATTCGAAATTCCGTGCACGGGGACCAGTAAGCCGGCGCGCCTTTCGGCGCTTCAGCAGATGCTCCTGGATACGCAAAGGAGAGGCGGTACTTCGCTTTTATTAGTAGACGAGGCGCACTTGCTCTCACCAGAGCTTCTGGAAGAGATTCGTCTCCTGAGCAATGCGGACACGTACCAGGAGAAGCTGTTGCAGATTGTTCTTTGCGGGCAACCGGAACTCCTGGGCGTACTACGCAAGCCCGAGATGCGCGCGCTCCGGCAACGGGTTGCGAGCAGTTGCTTGCTCCGACCTTTGAATCTTGCGGAGGCGCGCGCATATGTCGCAGAGAGGCTTCGTTCCGCGGGATTTCGTGGTGCCGCGTCTCTGTTTCCGACGCAAGTCCTCCAAGAGATTGTCCGTCTGACGGAAGGAGTTCCACGGCTCATCAACTTGCTCTGCGATGCTTGCTTGACGAACGGATACAAAGCGCGTCGGCCGGTTATCGATCTGTTGACGGTCGAGGAAGCAGCTTCTGAGCTGGGACTGCATGAGGCGCAAATCGAACAAGCAAATGAGGGGAATGGTGTCGGTTCCGCGGGCATCACCGGTGGCACCGAAGTCGTGAGAGATGATGAGATCGGGTCGGCGCTCGACCGCTTAGTTCAGGCAATGAAAAAACGAAGCGCCTTCGTGCGTGTGGCCGATGCGATTCGCCCCGACATGAGCATCAAGAAACAGGTGGCGGTCGCGGTCAACGCAATGCAGGAAAAGGATCCTGTCGGCAACAAGATCATTGAGTCAGCCGTCGATGTTCTCGTACAAGCTATGAAGCTGCACCGCACCTCGTCCATGGAGCTATAGATGAGCAAGTTTTTCAATGAGACGCAGAAGGCGAACCAGTGGGCGCAGAGTAAGCTTCCGGAGCCCGATAGGGATGTGCGGGAGATGCTGGAGTCAATCAAACAGGGCTCTATTTTGGAAACGGCAACGGCTAACGCGCAACTCCCGCAGTGTCAGCAAGTCCAGGTGGGAAATGGGAACGCGACGCACCTGGTCCTCCGGCAGGATCAATCCTCCAAGGTAGCCCTTGAAGCCTATCGAGCACTGAGGACGAGACTCATGCGAGCCCAGTCGAGAGCAGGGGTGAAAACGATCGCAATCACCAGCTCACTTCCGGGAGAAGGCAAAACGCTGACGACCATGAACCTTGGCCTGTGCTATGCACAGCTCCCGCAGCAGCGTGTGCTGGTTATCGATGCTGACTTGCGTACGTGTGGGTTGACGGCATTACTAGATCATCCGTGCACACTAGGCCTTGCGGAAGTGCTGGCTGGCAAAGCGACTCTAGAGGAAGCGATGGTTGCAACGAATCAAAAGAATTTCTTCGTGCTCCCTGCCGGCACGATTTCCTCCCCTCCGCCGGAGCTTTTCACGGGATCGCACTGGCAGGAGCTTCTCGGGCGCTGCAGCGAACTATTCGAGGTCGTTCTAGTCGATACACCCCCGATTATCCCGCTGGCAGACTTTGAGCTGATCAGCGTCGCTTGTCAGGGGGTGGTGATGGTAGTGCGGGCCCGTCATGGGCAACGGGAGACTTTGCAGAAATCGGCAAGCTCAGTGGATCGTAAGAAGCTTTTGGGTTTAGTTTTCAATGGCACCGATGCAAACGAGAAGCACTACTACGGATACAAATATGCTGAAGCCAAGGCCTGAAAAAGCCATTCGTCCCGAGGTGTCGCTGGCAAGCGGCCAACTCGCAGGAGAAAGAAGACCAGATCGCACTGACCAAAGTGCAACATCGGGGGTTCCATGTATCTAAACATCAAGCTGCAAGTTTTTCGATTGGGCTTCCACCAAATCGATATCGCCAAAGCGCTCGGCATTGATGAGAGTGTGCTCAGCAAGATCATCCACGGCTATCGCGAGCCATCAAAAACACAACGCATGCAACTCGCGAACTACCTGAATGCGGAAGAGAGCTGGCTCTTTGAAAAATACGACCGTACGCTTCGATCCGCCGGAGCTGTGCCTAGTCCGCCTCCCAGAGAGGAGGAGGGCCTCTCATGAAAAAGTGTTTCGTGGTTCTCTGCCCGGCGA
The DNA here is from genome assembly GCA_003225315.1 of Acidobacteriota bacterium. Lineage (GTDB taxonomy): Bacteria > Acidobacteriota > Terriglobia > Acidiferrales > UBA7541 > Acidiferrum. The sequence continues at coordinate 99,912 of QHZD01000033.1, read as the reverse complement.
CACACCTAAGACGGAAGCAGGCATAGGAGGATCGCCTTTAGAGGCTCTGCTCCGCCAACTTGAACCCTTACGCTTTCTGAAGGGAGGAGGCCATCAGTCGGATGCGTCACTGGATCTTTGCCAGCTATTTCGTCCGCTTCCTGTGCCTCTTCTAGCACGACTTTCGAGTTGCCTAATTCTCCGTTGCACGCAGTCAAAAGTATAGAGCCAGAACTCGGGGCTGTGACGTTCGTGGAGAGAAACAAGAAACAGTTTTCCCACGCTCTCGTTGCTTCTCCGGCAAGGTCTTCTAACCAACTGAAACAAAATGAGATATACAGCTCGTGTCTGGACTCGGACGTGCTTTCATCATCGTAGCCGGCGTTCAAAATAACTTCCAAGGCGAAAACCTCAGTTCCTGAGCTCTTATGCCCAAGATTGGTACTCATGAGGTTCCTGCCCGAACCCTACTCCTGGTAGGGGTTGACGGGGTATCGATCATACTAGCTCTATTGGCTGCCAGTGCTGCACGCATGGCCATACCTTTCCCGGAAATGATTCTGCAATCGAGCCTGTGGACAAAAATTACTCTGATCACGACCATTTGCGGGCTGTCTCTTTACTTTAACGACCTCTACGATTTTCAGGTTGTGAGACGCAGAGACAACCTTTTTGTTCACACCATGCAGGCGCTTGGAGCGGCCTGTTTTTTGCTAGCACTGCTGTTCTATGTTTCCCCTGCAACCAGTTTGGGCCGCGGCGTGGCGTTCTTGGCGGCGCCCTTGATCCTTGCCCTCTTGCTAAGTTGGCGGCTGTCGGCAAACGCGACAAACCTCTTATCACGCGGTGATGAGCGTGTACTCATCATGGGAACGGGAGAATCAGGCATATTGCTGGTGCGACACATCCTCGCCCACCCGGAATATAACTTGAAGGTCGTTGGATTCCTCGACGAGAATGGCCAGAACATTGGGCGGTCTCTAGTCAATCCTAAAATCATCGGTGACTTCGCGAATGTGGAGCAGATCGTAACCCAGGAAAGAATCGATCGGATCATACTGTCATTGAAGGAACGAAGGGGCAGCACGCCGATCAAGCAGCTGCTCAATGTCAAATTCGGCGGTGTGCGAATAGAGGATGTGCACAGTTGCTTCGAGCGACTTCACGGCCGGATTCTGCTCGAACGGCTTTCTCCCAGTTGGCTCATCCTGTCTGATGGATTCAAGAAATCCCGACTTTTGCTGGCTGCAAAAAGATCCATGGATATCCTTGTTTCGTTGACCATCCTTATTATTGTCTCGCCACTGATGCCGTTAATCGCGCTGGCCATCTATTTGGATAGTGGCGGCCCCATCTTCTTTCGTCAAATGCGCGCTGGGCACAAAGGAAGTGAATTTGAACTGCTTAAATTCAGGTCTATGGTCCAAGACGCAGAGAAGGATGGGCCACGCTGGGCGGAACAGAGTGACAGCCGAATCACACGAATCGGTCGAATCCTACGGAAAACTCGCCTGGATGAAATCCCGCAGCTATTCAACGTGCTTCGCGGCGAGATGAGCCTCGTGGGACCGCGTCCAGAACGGCCTTACTTCTGTGACCAACTTGAGAAGGAGATCCCCTTCTACAACCTTCGGCACTCGATCCGGCCTGGTCTAACGGGATGGGCACAGGTGAGGTTTCGCTACGGCGCCAGCCTCGATGACGCCAAAGGGAAACTCGAATTTGACTTGTTTTATTTGAAAAACATGTCGCTGCTCGTTGATTGCGCAATTCTGTTTGAGACTGCCAAGGTCGTGATTCTTGGACGGGGCGCGCAGTAATATGTACTTCTGATTCGGTCGCGGAACCTCCCGCCGCCTGCCTGCTTTTGAGATGGGGAATATCCTAGCCTGCTCTGGGAAACAATTTTCTTCTTTGCACTGACCAAACCTGGAGTTCGCTTCCCGACTCATTGAAAACAAAGAACTTAATCAGTGCTACCATTCCTCACATGGCAGGCCACATGCTCAAATTACACCTGCAGAGCCTCTAACAAAAACCGACTGAAGGGACCGTAGAAGTATGATTGAGAGAGTTAAGAGTTGTGTGATCGGAACTCTTCTGGTAGCGGTCCTTGGATACGTCCAAGTCGGCTTCGGTCAAGATGCAGGGACGGGAGCCCAAGCGAATCAGAAGAAGCCGCCGGTTCAAGAGAAAAACGTCGATTCGAAGGGATCTCAAACGGCCCCTAGACAGATCGCGACCCCGAGCGACTTCGTCATCGGCGAATCCGATGTCCTGAACGTTAATGTTTGGAAAGAGCCCGAAATATCGCAGAGCGTCGTCGTGCGACCGGACGGGAAGATTTCGCTTCCACTAATTGGAGAGGTGCTGGTTAGCGGGCTGACTCCTGTGCAAGCCCAGACATTGCTGGCCAACAAGTTGCAATCTATTCTAACGAACCCCCAAGTTACAGTGACAGTGACGGAGATCCGGAGCAGAATGGTGTCCATTACCGGCGAGGTGGTCAAGCCAGGGGCATATCCGCTGCTAGTCCCAACCACCATACTGCAGTTGATCACGAACGCCGGTGGGCTCGGGCAATTTGCGAACAAGAAGGGCATCTTCGTATTGAGAACGGTGGATGGGAAACAACAGAGGATTCCGTTTAATTATTCGCGTGTCATCAAGGGCGAGAAACCGGAGCAGAACATACTGCTGCACCCTGGTGACACGGTCGTGGTGCCATGAGACAGAACAGTGATAGTAACCTTTTCGGTTCATGGATGCGGATGGCGGTTTGCCTCTTCGTTCTGAGCAGCTGCAGTACCGTCCTTGTTGCGCAGGAAAACCCTGACAAGCCAGCCCCTTCGACGGAGTCTCAAGATGTCAAGCCGGCTGCTTTGGTGATGCCTAACTATTCCCAAAATATCGCACTGCTTGGTACGGATCAGCGGTATGTGGATCTTGGGACGTTGCAAACGAGGCGGCGCACATTCTTCATGTATGGCATGGGAGTTTCGGAATCCTATGTCAACAATTTTGCGGAGAATTCTCCAGCTCAAGACAACAGTCAATTTGTCTGGAGTCCGCATGTTGCCATCATTAATGCAAGTAATCACTCCTCGTTTAGCTTCCAATATGCGCCCTTCGTCGTGGAGAGTACGTCCGGTCCGTCGGGCCACCAAGTGTTTCATGCCGGAAACATTTCCCTTGGCCAGCCGATAGCGCCGAATTGGGCGCTGCAGTTGAGCAGCTCGAACACCTACGGATCGGATTCATCTCGATTGCTGAGTCCGCTGGCGTTTGACGTCAATAAGGGGGTTCCGGTCGTTGATCCTAATTCGGCCGTTTTTCAGTTCAATAGAGGCAACGTGTTTTCAACAACGAATAATGTTGGCCTCACCTGGCAGAGAAGCGCTTCCCAAGCGATGAGTTTCTCCGCCGGGGAGTCCTATTTTTCATCGCTTGAGGGTGGTCCAACTAGCAGCTCGACTTTCGCTCAGGTGTCCTATTCGGCAGCGGTATCGCCACGTACTTCGTTCAAAGTTGGGGGCAACTACTATCACCAGACATTCTCTTTGGGGAGTTGTGACAGCTACGGTTTCAGCGTGGGAATCTCGCGTCAAGTTGGCCGCCATATCAATCTAGCTGTAGAGGGTGGCCCGGAGTTTGAAACGGCTCCATGCAACAAGGCGCTCGGTGGAAATTACGGAATCGCCATATCTTATCCCTTGAGCCGAAGGTCACGAGTGGGACTTACGGCCAACCGCTCCTACCTGACGAACTATTTGGCCAATACGCAATGGAGCGACACCGGTGTGGTTTCGTACGACAGGCAAGTTACGGAATCTTTCCAGATTAACCTGAACTCGGGTTATGCGCGAAGCGTTCGCACCCTAGCTGGTCTGGGAACATATGTAGGTTATTTCGTCGGAGCTGATCTTTCTTGGAAGCTGTCGCGTACCATTGCCCTCGGAACAACATATAGGCGCTTCGAGCAGGTTTCCGGGGGGCCGATACAAGGGCAGAATGTTGCCCAGATCTCACTGGGATGGAACCCGCTTCCCATGCGAATCGTTAAGTGAGCGAATGGCTGAGACTGAAGCGTTGTCACAGATTGAGTTGCTATTGATTGCCTGATTTGGCCCGGTAAAGGAAGAAATAGATGGATTCTCCAACCACAGAAATGAATTCTCCGAGCATGGAATTGTCTCTGGCCCAAGTACAGGAGTACTTGCAGGTCATCCGACGCGATAAATGGTGGGTTTATTTAATGACGGTTGGTTTTACCCTTACCGCGTTCGTCGGGATCGCACTCTTGCCGAACAAATATAAGGCAACGACGACTGTCGAGGTGGATCCTCAAAGGGTACCGGAACAATTCGTCTCAGAACTCGTGCGGGTAAGCCCCTTGGATCGACTGCAAACCATCAGTCAAGAGGTGTTGAGCGAGGCTCGCTTGCAGAAGGTCATTGACCAGTGGCACCTCTACCCTCAACTTCGAACGTCCACGCGTGAAGCAGTTATTGAGCAGATGAGGAACGACGTCGTGATCGACGTCAGGCAGTCTGGAGGCGGCTTGGCTCTTTTCTCGATTACCTATCAGGGAAAGGATCCTGAAATCGTTGCCAAGGTGACAAATCAGCTGGCTTCGGACTTTATCCAATGGAATCTCAGGAGCCGGGAGCAACATGCTGTCGGAACAACCGAATTTTTGAATTCGCAATTGCAAGAGGCAAAGAAGGCGCTCGAAGAGCAGGAAAACAATTTGCGTCAATACAAGATGTCGCATCTTGGGGAATTGCCGCAGCAACAAGAAGCTCTTCTCCATACTCTGTCGAGCTTGCAGGCAGAGTTGCAGGTGAATGCGGGGAATTTGAACCGACTCGATGAGGAACGGTTGACTTTCACGCGACTACCGGACTTTGTACCGATGTCAGGAGGCAATCCTCAACCAGTGTCCGAACGGGCACAGTTGGAGATGGAGAAGAACCAACTCGAAACGAGGCTTAGTGAACTTCGCCGGCGTTATACCGACAAGTTCCCTGAAGTGCAGGATTTGGTTCGGCGACTGAATCATGTCAATGAAAGTTTAATTGCGCTTCCGGCCGACAAACCTTCTGAGACTGCTGCTTCGCCTTCGACCAAGCCTACCGCAACGGCATTGCGGCTTGAAGTTATCAGCAGGGAAATGCAGCGTTTGAAAGAAGAGCAAAGACGAATCCAGGGGCAGATCACGACTTATCAGGCTAAAGTCGAGGCAATTCCACGGCGCGAGCAGGAGATGGTAGATCTTACGCGCAACTACGATATTTCGAAGGCCCGCTATGAGTCTTTGCTGGGCAAGAGCTATGCTGCGGACATGTCGAATGAACTGGATTCCCAGGAAAAAGGGGAAAGGTTTGTTATCTTGGATCCCGCTCGTGTCCCAGAGAAGCCCTTCAAACCGAACCGACGCAGGCTCATGGCATTTTCATTCTTTATATCGTTTTTTTGTTCTATCGGCGTGGTGATCGCAAAAACATACCTCGATCCCCGCGTCAAAACGGAGAGGGAGATTCGTGTTGCGTACCCTGAGCCCATTCCCTTGCTCGCGTCCATTCCTCTTATTCAATCTCCTCTAGAACGTCGAAGGCACCTGCAGTTCGTTGCTTTCGCCGTGAGTTTTTCGATTCTCGCGATCGCGGCTGTAGCGGGACTCCTTTGGAGGATTCACACAATTTTTTGATACTTGAGTCGAATTTGGTCCAGTCCAAGCAAGTAACTCAAGGCCGTTCCGCAACATTGTTTTTGTTGCCGCGTCTCGGAGAATCGGCACTTGAGCGATTCTGGTTTTACTCCTGGATATAGTTTATGAGAATTTTGATGCTCACGGACTCTTTCCTGCCTCACGCCGGCGGCTCTCGCGAGTATTACTACAACGTTTACCGTTGCCTCGCGGAATTCGAGGGCACGCGTGTGACAATCGCGACGAAAAAAGTTCCGGGCTGGGAAGAGTTTGATCGAAGAGCGTCATCTGATTCCTTCAGAGTCGTTCGATGGCTTAAGCCCCTTTCCACTTGGCGACTGCACGAGTTGCCCAAGGGACTTGGCCCGTTCCTGCATGCCGCATGGCACGTGTACGAAGAAACCCCGACGATTCTCCACGCGGGTGACTTGTATCCGCAGGGAATGAGCGCCCTGATTTTGAAGACGATCACGGGCCTTCCTTATCTTGCCTATTGTCATGGTGAGGACATCGCTCTTACCGACCGGTACAAATACCAGCCACACATGCGCAACAAGATCTACCGAGGCGCCGATGCGGTGGTAGCGAACGCCGAGTTCGCAAGAGAAAGTCTCCTCCGAATAGGTGTGCCGGAATCACGCATAGTCAAGATTACTCCGGGAGTGGATCTCGATCGTTTTTCTCCAAGACCCACCCGCGAAGAATTGATCGACAAGTGGAATCTGAGAGGCAAGAAAGTCGTGCTTACCGTGGCGCGCTTGATTTCGCGAAAAGGACACGATCTCGTATTGCGTGCAATCGCCCGCCTTACTCGGGAATTGCCTGACGTCGTGTATCTAATCGTTGGACGCGGGCCAGAGGAGCAAAGGCTCCAGAAACTCGCTGCGGAATTGGGAATCACGGATTCCGTCCGCTTTGCCGGGCACGTTCCGGAAGAATTACTCCCGGACTGCTACAACGTATGCGATGTTTTTGCCATGCTGAATCGTGAGGAAGCAAACGGGGACCTGGAGGGTTTCGGGATGGTGTTCCTGGAAGCAAGTGCAATGGGGAAACCAGTGATTGGCGGGCGCTCGGGGGGAACGGCAGACGCCATTCTGGAGGGCAAAACAGGATTTCGTGTTGACGCCAGCCAACCAGACGAATTAACTACAAGTCTTGGAATGCTACTCAAGGATACCAACTTACGGCATCAACTTGGAAACGCTGGAAGAGACCGTGTGCAGCGCGAGTTTCAATGGCGAGACCGGGCCCGGAAGCTTCACGATGTAAGTGTGGAAATTTGCAAGGCCTGGAGTATGGAAAAACAACCACAGTCTTGGCGAGCCGCGAGTAAATCCCATGCGGACTGAATTGCGAGAGGACGTGGCCCGATACCGGACGAAAGGCGGCAAATGGATCGATATCTGGGGGAATCCTGCGTTCTGGGCCATCTTCTGGTATCGTTTCGGACATTTCGTCTATCGGGAAAATTCCCCTCGTATCCTGCGTGTTCCCCTAAAGGCGGTTCACTTTTTGGGAGCCGTTTTTTGTGAAGCGGTATTGCAAATGAGATTGCCTTCATCTGCGGAGATTGGGGGAGGGCTCTGCATTAGTCACGTCGGGGGCGTTATTTTACATCATCGTACCGTGATTGGCAAAAACTGCGACCTCTCACACCAAGTTACGGTCGGTACCGCAGGACTTGGCAGGACGGGGGTTCCTCGGATTGGTCACGATGTATCGATAGGTGCAGGAGCTGTGCTGATCGGAGATATTCAGGTTGGCGACGGCGCTCGCGTTGCGGCGAACAGTCTAGTCAACCGCGATGTGCCCCCGGGAGCCACGGTAATGGGTGTGCCGGCCAAGATTGTGAAGTACGCAGACACAAGCCAGCAACTGGCTGAAGTTAGCAATCCGGGCCTCTGAGAGACGATAAGATGTTTCAAGTACTACACGGCTCCGCGCCCTTCATCATGTACATCGGAGGTATCATCGCCTTCGTGCTCTCAGTTGCTTGGAAGCCGCAAGTTGGCCTCTATTACCTGGTTCCGCTCCTTCCTATGCAGACGGCTCGAGACTGGCTTCACGCACCCGACCTACCACTTGGCGAGAAACTTGTTGACATTTTGCTGCTGGGAGTCTTGATCGGCCTATTCCTACATCGTGCAGAGCGGCGGATATTTGTTTCCTCACCGCTTAATAAAGTCTTATTGGCTATATTCGTTTTGACGTATCTGTCTCTCTGGCAGGGCGCCTTCTATCTGGGCGGACCGCTGCCCATTTCCTTCGACGACCCCAGGTTCTCTGCCTGGAAGAATTACGTCGAGATGTTTTTTTTCTTTTTTGTTGCCGCAGCTGCGATCCGCACGAGAAAGCAAATGGCGATTGTGATTGGATTGATGTGCGTCTCAGTTCTGATCGTAAACCGAAATTACCTGGGCACGGTTGGTGACCGAAATTTTTCCCACTTTTCATACGCTCTTCGCGATGCTGGCACGTTGGGCTGGGCAGGGGAAAATGGCATGGGTGCGTTCCAGGCCGAATTCGCTATTTTCCTAATTGGTCTTTCGCTCTTCGCCAAAAAGCCGGCGCTCAAATTGGGGCTCTTAGCGATCGCACTATTCAGCGTGTATTGTCTTGAGTTAACTCTATCTCGTGGAGCGTACGCGGGATTCCTAATGGGCCTCCTTGTTCTGGGGCTGATCAAGGATCGCAAGATTCTCATCCTGCTGGCCATCATCCTTGTGAGCTGGCAGAGCTTTGTTCCCTATGCGGTCACACAGCGTGTGATGATGACCTACCAGGAAGGTGAGGGATTGGATCCCTCTGCCGGAGATCGCGTTGCCATTTGGGAGGATGGTCTGCGCGTCTTCAATGAAGATCCAGTTTTTGGCACGGGATTCAACACGTACGCGTTTATGCGCCGCGTCGGTCAGTACACGGATACTCACAACTATTACGTAAAGATTCTGATTGAGACGGGCCTTGTTGGATTCCTAATCCTTCTATGGTTATTAGGAGTGGCGTGCAAAATGTCGTGGTGCCTTTTTCGCGCGGCTAAAGACCCGGTCATGAGTGCCCTCGGGTGTGCTTTGTTTGCGATGTTGATTTGTGTTCTTGTTGTGAACTTCTTCGGCGACCGCTGGACGTATTTGCAAGTTAACGGATTCTTATGGGTTCTTCTCGGACTTGTAGCTCGGGGACTGTACGTGGTGAGTCAAGAGAGGAAGAGTCAAGCAGGGGCGGCGTCAGCAATAGAGTCTGAAAAATTCCAGGCCGCCCCCTTCGCGGCACATGAGGTCTATCACGCATGAACGTTCCGTGGCTGCGGCTGAAGTATTCATTTGGAGGATGGAGTTGTGTAAGAGTGTGCTGTAAACTGCGTCGAGGATTTCGTTCAAATCCGGCAAGGTATCAATAGTTCAAGATCGTCAAAATGTGCGGAATATACGGACAGATTTCGAAAAACCCAGCCCTAAATGAATGTGGGCTTTCCATACGTCATCGCGGGCCGGATGATGCCGGGGCAAAAGTGTTCCCCGTCCCTGGAACCGGCCTCTCCGTAACATTGGTTCACCGCCGACTCTCAATTATTGATCTTTCCCCGGCCGGCCATCAGCCCATGTCGAACGAAGATGGCTCCGTTTGGATCACCTTTAACGGCGAGATCTATAACTTCCAGGAGCTGCGCACGAAACTGCTAACGGCAGGCCACAAATTCGCGTCCCAGACGGATACCGAAACTATCATTCATGGTTATGAAGAATGGGGCGAAGAGGTTATTCCTCGATTGCACGGGATGTTCGCACTCGCCATTTGGGACGCCCGAAAGAGGCGCCTGCTGCTGGCCAGGGACCGCGTCGGAAAAAAACCTGTCTTCTATTTTGTCAGAGATGACAAATTCCTCTTCGGCTCTGAAATCAAATCATTACTGGCTTCTGGCGAGGTGCCTGCCAAGCCTAACGCTGAGGCTCTGCACGACTATCTGACGTATCTTTACTTTCCCTCTCCTAGCACCGCCTTCGATGGAATTCGCAAGCTTCCATCGGCGACAACGCTTGCCCTAGAAGTGACGCCGGATGGCCGAATCGCACATCATCTGAAGACATACTGGGACCCAGTGGAAGCCGCCGGAGCAGCGCGACCCCTTTCGCACCGAGACGCCGTCGACAAAACGCGGGAATTGATAGATGAAGCTGTTCGCGTCCGACTGATGAGCGATGTTCCTCTGGGGGTGTTCCTCAGTGGTGGTCTCGATTCCGGAACCATCACTGCGTTTACAGCAAAACACAGCACACTTCCAGTGAAAACTTTCAGCATCGGCTTTCGCAATAGCAAGCTCTTCGATGAGATCGATCAAGCGAATCTGGTTGCCCGGAAATTTGGGACGCATCACACAATCTTACAAGTGGATGCACGATGCGCCGAACACATCGGCACTGTCGTGCGTCATTTTGACGAGCCCTTTGGGAATCCCACAGCAATTCTTGAGTACATTCTAACCAAGCACATGCGCGAACATGTAACCGTCGCCCTTTCGGGTGACGGGGGTGACGAGGCTTTCGGCGGTTACGTTCGCTATGCAGGTGCGTGGCTGGCAGAGAAGTATCGTGCGCTTCCATCATTCCTGACTCGCGGGTTCTTCGCACGTTTTTCTCACTTACTAGATGATAATACTAGAGGTCGGCACACGAACCGCAGGGTAAGAGAATTTCTTGAGTCGGCGTGGATGGCCGAAGAGGAAATGTATCTTCGATGGGTCGGCTATTTTTCTGAAGAAGAAAAACGTGAGCTTTATACACCTGAATTCAGATCTCAAGTTGGATCACGTGACTCGGGAGACTTTTTGCGTTCACTCTTTCGCCGTGGGGCCGCGCTAGAGCCATTGAACAGGTTCGGATACGTGGATCTGGCTTCATTCCTCACCGGTAATTGCCTCGAATACGCAGATCGCATGTCCATGGCAAACTCGCTTGAGGTAAGGTGTCCATTCACGGACCATCACATTCTTGAATTTGGTCTCTCCATCCCATTCGAGTGGAAGTATCGCCTGGGCAAGACCAAGAAAATCCTTCGTGAGGCAATGCAGCGGATCCTTCCCGACAGCGTGCTGCGCAAGAAGAAAATGGGTTTCAATCCACCGCTGCCGGAATGGATTAACCGCGAATTGAAACCCATGATTGGGGAATTGCTCTCGCCCGCTGCCGTTGCGCGCCGGGGCATGTTCCGCCCGGAAGCTGTTGAACGGTTACTGAAAGAGCACTATCAGGGTGGCCGAGATAACGCCATCAAGATCTGGGGGCTGCTTATGCTGGAGGTTTGGCACCAGATGTATATCGACAGGGTGCCGGACGCGTCCGCTCAGTTCCTGCTCGCGGCATCAGGAACCAAGAGAGCTTTATGAAAGACACCGCGGAGGCAGCTCAGACGCTTGAGCAAGGAGAGAAAATCGGCCACACGGAAATCTTGTGGACCGACCAAGAACCTTCATCAAACAGGGTAGTTTCCGGGAAAGTGCCTCATATACTTTACGTCATCGACCAAATCTGTCAGGTTGGGGGAGCTGAGCGCGTCTTGCTCGAAATGATCCGGAGGCTGCCACGAGATCATTTTCGGTGCAGTGTTATCACCTTTCGAACAGAGCCTGGCTTGAAGGCATTAGAAAATGTCTATTCGCCACTTCGGGTTCTGCCTTTGCGCCGAACTTATGACATTAGTGCAATTAGAACAGCTCTTCTGATCCGAGATCTCATTCGGCGCGAGAACGTATCCATCGTGCACACATTTTTTGAAACCTCAGACCTTTGGGCGGCGCCAATCGCACGACTGAGCGGCTGTCCGGTGCTCGTTTCTAGCCGGCGAGACACGGGAATCCTGCGCACACGGAAGCACCATCTCGCCTATCCGATTGTCAACCGCTTGTTCGACCGCGTTCTTACTGTTTCAGAGAAGGTGCGCTCTTACGCCTTGAATCATGACCACCTGCCTCCCGAACGCGTCGAAACACTGTATAACGGGGTTGATTTGGAAGCGCTCGACGCGAAGGCGGCAGAAGTCGATGCGCGCTTAAGCCTGGGATTAAAGACGACATCGCTTGTTATTTCGACATTGGCAAACATTCGCTATGTGAAGGGAATAGATGTCTTAGCGCGGGCCGCGGCGCGTGTCTGCTTTGCCTGTCCCGATGCTGTTTTTCTGGTAGTAGGCGGTGTTCTCGAACCCGGGGCGTTCCGCAAACTGCAGTCGCTCGTTGACTCGCTCGGAATAAAGGACAACTTTCGCTTTCTTGGAGCGATGCCGAATCCGTATCCTGTCCTTGCTGCCAGCGATATCTTTTGTCTACCTTCGCGGACTGAAGGTTTTTCGAACGCGCTCATCGAAGCCATGGGTTCCCGGTTGGCGTGTGTCGCAACGCGTGTCGGCGGAAATGCCGAAGCCCTTACCGAGGGTGTAAACGGCTTTCTCGTAGAAAGCGAAGATGCAGATGCGATGGGGAATCGACTCCTCCGTCTTCTTCGCGATCCGAACCTACGGCGAGGAATGGGGCAGGCGGCTCGGCAGACGGTCGAATCACACTTTAGCATGAGTGCGATGATGGCCCGCTTGACCGGCATCTACCAGGAACTCTTGGCAGCAAAGAATGTTTAACCTGTTACAAACAGCCGCCGTGGTTCTGCTTTGGTTCAGCCTAGGCACTCTTGTATATGTTTATGTAGGGTATCCCCTCTTGCTTGCCGTGATTGGATTCTTCTCGGTGCGGCCTAAGGCTGCACCGGGCTATTTGCCAAATATCTCCATGCTGATCGCGGCCTACAATGAAGATGCCGGCATTCGCAAGAAAATTGAAGACACACTTTCTCTCGATTATCCTGCGGACAAGATGGAAATCTTAGTTTTATCGGACTATTCTACGGACCGCACGGACGAGATTGTGAAAGGGGTCGCTGATTCCCGCGTACGGTTGTTGCGTGCGCCCATCAGAAAAGGAAAAACCAACGTCCAGAATCTCGGTGCTGAAATCGCGCAGGGGGAGGTACTAATCTTTTCAGATGCTACGACGGTTTACCATCCCTTGGCGCTCCAATACCTCGCTTGTAATTACGCTGATCCAAAAGTCGGTGCGGTGAGCGGCCGGTATCAGTATTTCGACACGGAAGGAAAGTCGCCCACAGGGCTTGGCATGATCGCTTTTTGGAACTATGAGAATTTCATTAAAATGATGCAGTCGCGCATTCGCACCATCAGTGGTTGTTGCGGCTGCATCTATTCCGTTCGTCGCGCGGCATATACTCCACTTCATCCTGATGTCATCAGCGACCTGGTTCAACCCTTGTGGGCCATTCAGAAGGGGTATCGGGTGGTTTTCGAAGACCGCGCGCTTGCTTACGAGGAAACAACAAAGTCATCGAGAGAAGAGTTTTCGATGCGGGTCCGCGTCGTGACCCGGGGGGTTCGCGGCATTCTGAGTGTGCCCGATTTGCTCAATCCAACAAAATACGGCTGGGTCAGTTTTCAGTTGATTTCACACAAAGTTCTGCGATGGCTGGTGCCTTTTTTTCTGCTCTTACTATTCGCCAGCAACGCTGTTCTCGGGAATCACCAGTGGTACCGTACCCTCTTCGCCCTCCAGGCCGCGTTTTATGGATTTGCTCTTTTGACGCTGCTCATCCCCCTGCACCGCATATGGAAACCTCTGGGTATCCCTTTGTATTTTTGTACTCTCAATGCCGCTGCGTTGCGCAGCATTCTGGAAGTTATGCGCGGCCGAAAGTATGTCGTCTGGGAAACCGTTAGGAGCTAGTGCCTGATGCGAATTGAGTTTCTAACGCAGGACGATCCTTTGTATCTCTTGCCATTTTTCGATGAGTTTCTCCGAAATCACAGTTCAGAGTTCGAGATTTTACAAATCTCATGCGGTCCGACCATGGGGAAAAGGTCGAGACTACAGCTTTTGAGGGAATTGGTGGCGCTTTACCGTGTCGGAGGTTTCATCCGGCTGCTCGGCACGATTGCAAAATCTAGGCTTCTGGGCAAGCTGCCCAGGAGCCGCAGTGCTGATAAGTTCTATAGCCTGGAGCAGTTAGCGCGGGCGTTTGAGATACCATTCAAGAAGATCGGCAACCCAAACGCTGATGCGTTCGTCGAGTCAGTTCGGCAGCGTGCTGCCGAAGTGATTGTTTCGGTTGCGTGCCCTTATATCCTCAAGGAGAAACTGCTGTCACTTCCGCCTCGGGGCTGCGTTAATATCCACCATGCTCCGCTTCCGAAATATAAAGGGATGATGCCGACCTTTTGGCAGATGCTTCATGGAGAGAAGAGCGTGGGTGTTACTGTTCACTTCATGTCGGCTAAAGTTGATGAAGGAGCAGCGTTGCTTCAGGAACAGCTTGCAATCGAGCCAGGTGAAGCTTTGGATCATCTCATTCGGCGATCCAAGCGTCACGGCGCCCATTGCATGGCGCGGGTATTGCGTCAGATCGCTGCCGGAACCCAGCGAGTTTATGAATTCGGCCGGGCCGGCGGAAGTTATTTTACATTTCCTACTCTCGCAGAGATTCACCAATTTCACCGAAAGGGATTGCGGGCGATCTAGGACCGAGATTTCTCATAGTAGAGCTCCTAGCGCGATAGTGCCTGAAGCGGGCACCTCTAATCCGCAATCTCGCAGCGCGGCACTTTGCGCATTAGAGATCTTTAGAGCAGGATTTGTGTTTGTTTGATTCGTCTAATCGCCGTTTTTTCGGGAGAGTGATGTTTTCTCGCAAGAGCTTGCTCAATCTATATTGGAAGATGCAGCGCGTACTTGTGCCTGAGCTAAGATATTGTCAGTATATTTACGAAGAAGTATTAAATAAAGTAGTAAAGGAAGATATCAAGTGGTTAGATTTAGGGTGTGGCCACCAAGTGCTGCCGGCATGGCGGTTCGAACAGGAAAAAAGGTTGATCGAGAAAGCTGGGATGGTCGTGGGTATTGATGCCGATTTGCCCTCGGTGGGAAAACATAGGAGTGTGCACGTAAAGCTTGTTGGAGACATTTCGGCACTTCCTTTTCAAGATAGTTCGTTCGATCTCATCACTGCGAATATGGTTGTTGAGCACCTCGATAATCCAATGCTGCAGTTCCAGGAGGTGAGTAGAGTGCTCAAGCCCGGAGGAGTATTCGTCTTTCACACCCCTAATGCTTCCGGATATTCAACCATGTTAGCCCGTCTTCTTCCAGAAGGCTTGAAGCCAGCTTTGATTCGGATGTTGCAAGGACGGCCCAGCGAGGATGTTTTTAAGACTTTCTATCGTGCCAACAGCGAGACAGACATCTGCCGCCTGACGCAGGCCACCGGTCTTAACTCTCTGGAGATCCGATTGGTCGCGTCTTCTGCCGAGCTTGCCGTCATACCTCCACTCGCCTTTTTGGAGCTTCTGTGGATAAAGTTGTCGCTAACCAAAACGTTTCGTCGCCTTAGGACAAACCTAATCGTCACTCTTGCGAAACATAGTTAACATAATGATCGCCCAATGGACTGCTGGTGATCGCTCGGACCCTCGGCTCCCGCCAATTTGGGATAAGATACGCTATTTCTTGCGCGACTGTACTGGAGTACACCGTCACACCTGTACTCTTTCAGTCCCCCCAGCCAGTGGCGGAGGTTTTCAGCCACCGCTAGACTCTCAAAGTGAAGGGCTTAAGGGGTCGGGCCGTTCATGCGGTTGTGGTAAGGGAATTGTCCCGGTTCGTTGAGTGGCCGAGGGGTTGCATCACTCCAAGAAAGATAGAGTTTATGAATTGTCAGAATCATGAGAGTTCAGCCAGGGGGGCGTCAGTCATGCCGATTCGCAGATGGTCCATATTGCTCCTCTCTGTGTTGGTTTTCGGAGGAGCTTCGGCCCTACGGGCCCAGACCCAGCCACCAGTGCTCTTTTTCTCGGATCTAGATAGCGCTCCTAACAGCGGCGGAGAGAGCGTCAGTGGCGTTTCGGGAGCGTACGTAACGCTCTACGGAAATTTCTTGGGGTCAACTCAAGGTACTTCGACTGTCACATGGAACGGACTGAATTGCCTGCGTGTTGTGCCGCCGACAGGAGCATACACAGGATGGGGAATGGCTTATCTTTGGTACCAGAGAATTGTGGTGCAGCTCAGTTCGGCTTGCACGCCGGGTACTGGAAATTTTGTCGTCACCACCGCGAACGGGACTTCGAATGGCATTCCGTTCACTGTTAGAAGCTCTGGCGCGATCTACTGCATTTCGAACACTGGGAACGACAGCAACAGCGGCAAATTCCCGAGCTCCTGTTGGGCGACGCCGAAGAACGCTTTCAGTCACATGAGCGCTGGCGACACCGCCTATTGGGAAGGCGGAGTAATCGTGACCACTGGGGGTGGATTCGGAGGATTAGATTGGGGGCTAGGGGGCACGGCCGGAAATCCCGTGGCAATGGTTTCTTATCCCGGAGCGACGCCGCAACCGGGAGTTCAATGCAGCAGCAGCTCATGCTCCAACGGAATCGCTATCCGATGCTCAGTCGGATTCCCATCCACCTGTAGTTACTACACATTAGCTGGAATGTTTATTCAAGGATACGGACAGGCTTTGATGACGCAATATCCTTCGGCCAACCATCAAAGGTACGTTGGTAACTCTTGGACTTGCGCCGGTCCTCCAGGCGCAGTTGGATGCGTTTCGATGAGCGAAAATACGTTCGTGAAGTTCTACGGAAACGAGATTGCCAACATAGTCAGTCTTGGCACCACTGGCAAGCAATACCATGCTTTCTACCTCACAACCGACTCGAACCATCAGGAAGTCGGCTGGAACTCGATTCACAATAACCATAGTTGCCGGGCAATGCAGGTTCACTCATCGCCGAACAATCTGACCAGCGGGTATAACCAGTACGACATCTCTATCCATGACAATCTGATTCATGATGACCCGTGCGACGGAATGAACCTTGCAACTGTCGACCCTTCGCAGGGAAAGGTAGAGGTTTACAACAACCTCATTTACCACGTAGGGTTGGGGCCTGACCCACTGGACGGCGAAGCAAGTTACTCCTGTATTAGAGTCGCGCAGTATACGAATAATGGAGCACCCGGAACTGGAACAGTTGAGGTCTACAACAACACGCTAGCCGATTGTGGCTCGCACATCGGCACGTTCGGGTTGGCCGGAGCGTTCGATTTCTCCCCGGGCACCGTTGGGGTAAACATTCGCAACAATATCATCTACCAGAACAGCGGCGAGTTTTTTAATGATAGTGGTAGTCTCCCTTCGGGCTTTCCGTTGACGGGTTCGAATAACATCTGGTTTGGCGGCAGCCAAGTAATTCCAACTTGGTCAACCAACAACATCACAGCCGACCCCCTGTTCGCAAATCGTTCCATAAATGATTTCCACCTCCAGAGCGGCAGCCCGGCGATCGGTGCTGCACCTATCGTCAACAGCTCGAATGCTTATAAGAATTATCCGCCATGGCAAGGGGGGATTGCTGTTGACCGCGATGGCCTAATCCGGCCAAGTCCCTCGTCTATAGGCGCGTATGAGTTCACCGGCGGAACTCCGCCACAAAGGCCAAACCCGCCTACAAACCTCAAAGTGACTGTGCAGTAGATTCTTGACAATTATGTGCGGGGAATCCTTTGGGTTCCTCGCATCTTCGTTAACGAAGCCAACCCAATCGGGAACAAGGTTGTGTTCCTTTTATCGTTAAGTCTTCGAGCCCGCGTGTGCGTTCATTCTCCCAGAATGTCTAGACCAATGTCGCCAGTCGACAATTGAGGAAGCGCGAGCCAGCCCATAAGCAAGGTAAAGCGCGGCAACTGGCACAATTGCTCCCAAACGGCGGACAGAGGCTGCGGACCGGATGCCTAGGGCTAGGGGAGGAACTAAGAGCGCGAGAACGAACGCGTCGAGGTATCGCAGGCTGCCTCCCTGTAGAGCAATTCCAATAGAAATAAGAAGACCTAGCATGCAGCAGAGCGTGTAGAGTGCCAGGGCAATGGGCTTAAAGTTATGCAGTGCCGGCAGATTTCTGAGAAAAACACGAAACACATGCATACCATGCCATCTATGCTTTCGATAGAAAGCAACTAAGGACTGCGGAGTCCCCCAGTGAATAACGCCGAGTTCTGGGATGCAAGTGATCGGATGACCTATTGAACGTACGCGCTGGCAGAATTCATAGTCCTCATTGGTTTGGATGGTTTCATCAAATCCCCGAACTTTTTGAAATAACTCGCGGCTGACAAACAGGTCACCAGCGGGAAGGTAAGGGACTTCACCTGCCCCTCTCTTGTCACGTTCTTCGTGCCAGTAGCGCGCAATCCATGAGGAATTCTCGGGAATAAGATAGTACGAACCAAATACGCCAGTGATACCGCGCGAAATCGCCAACTGTGCCTGCGTCAACCAATCAGGCAAGACTTCACAATCAGAATCGAGAAATGCAAAGTATTTGCCCTGTGCCGCTGCTGCCCCTGCATTACGTACCGCTGCGATGTAGGCATTTGGCCAATCTAAGACTCGAAGCGCAGAAGTAGAAACAAATCCAGCAGCTACTTCTCGCGTCCGGTCTGTCGATCCGTTATCCACAACAATGATTTCAAAGACATGAGGAGCGATTTGCGAGTTGGACAATGCAGAGAGACATCTTGCGATATTGTGCTCTTCATTGCGAACCGGAATAATTATGGAGAACAGCGGCTCTTGCTCGGAGGAACTCTGAAAGTTCTCGAATATCTTGGGCATGAGCGATTCAGGTTGTCAGATCCGAAACGGAGATTGGTTTTCGGATTTGCGCCTTCTCATTTAACAGCTCTTCGTAAAGACGCAGATATCTTTGGGACATAACGGCGGATGAGTATTCATTCCGAACAAGAGACCGGCCATTTTGCCCCAGCCTGACTCGAAGTTCAGGATCTCTGATGAGAGAAATGAGAGCCCCAGCCAAGTCCTTGGCCTCCCTCGGCTGGACTAAAATTCCAGTCCGGTTCGGGAACACGAGTTTCGTGATTGCACCCACTTTTGTTGCAATCACAGGTAGCCCAGAAGCCAGAGCTTCTAGGACTGCCATTGGCATCCCTTCCTCCAATGAGGGAAGGACGAAGACATCAAGCGAGGCGTAAACATTTGGCATGTCCGCACGCGGCCCTGTAAAAACGACGCTCCTCTTGATCCCTAGATCTTTGATCAATCTCTCCAGAGTCGAGCGGTGAGGGCCTTCGCCAACGATACCAAAGAGCAAGGAGGGGAATTCCTTCAGCACTTCACTAGCCGCCATCAAGAAGTATTCGATGCCCTTCTGTGGGATTAGTCTTCCGGCCGTTCCTATCAAGAGCCTCTGCCCCTTGTTTAGTTCCTCCGAGAGTGTCGGTGAGGCGCCAGCAAAGCGGGACAAATCTATTCCGTTGCCAATTACAGCCACCTTCTGCGGGGCGATGCCAGCCCTGAGTAGTTCTTCTGCGATCAGGTCTGAAACCGCTGCGACTGCGTTGAAATGACGAAGAAACAGAATGTCGAAAAATTCGTAGAGGCGAATGGCAAGTGTATGTCGAAGCCCTCTCTGATTATGACGCGTCGCTATGATTGGTATGCCCAATCGCCGGGTTGCAAAGTATCCATAAATATCGGCTTTGTAACCGTGCGAATGCAGAATATCAACTTGTTCTGTTCGAATGAGTTTACGAATGACTCCCACTGTTTGGCGGTCTGCGCGGCCACGGCAGGGGATCCGAATAACTTTTACTCCTGCCTTTTCAATCCGATCGGACGCATCGTTTCTGGGGCGATGCGCGTTGTCGAAAACACCGACAATTGTATCTTCGCCCAGATTTTGCAAATTACTTGCCAGGGTTGCAACGACAGCCTCAGCACCGTACATTCCGCCGCTGCTGATAAGATGAAGAACCTTCATGAGTGCCGCGACTCTCGCTTGTCATTTGCGAGTGTGTCTACTTCTAA
This sequence comes from Acidobacteriota bacterium, assembly GCA_003225315.1. Classification (GTDB taxonomy): domain Bacteria; phylum Acidobacteriota; class Terriglobia; order Acidiferrales; family UBA7541; genus Acidiferrum. The sequence goes on along the minus strand of QHZD01000033.1, from coordinate 80,283 downwards.
CTCTAGCCCTTCTCCCGGGCTCCAATTCGCCAGCCAGCACCAGAACTTGTGATAAAGCCGGTCGCCAAGCATTGCTCGTACTCGCTCTTTTGCTCCATGCCTGAATCGAGAGTAGAGTTCCCGCCCTTCACCGGGCTGTAGGAGTCTTTGAAGCTCTTTCGGGCCCATTTGGCGCGTAACCATGTGCCTTCCTTGCAGTTGGATACCTCTCCGGGAGCTGACAGGTACCCACGGATTCGAATGGTAGAGATACTTGTAGCCTGCGCGGGCACATGCGTCCACTACGCGGTCATTCCACCGTCCGCCAGGTGCAGAGATCGCGACAACTTCGACACCTAGGCGCTCCTCGAGTTCGTGCTTCGACCGCGTCAGTTCCTGCTCCAAATCATTCGGGCTGCACTGAGTCAAAAGCCGATGTGACCACCCATGCGACTGCACGCGATGTCCAGCGGCAACCATCTGGCGCGCCTGGCTCCATAAAAGGTATTTGTCAATCCTGCCGACGCATCCTGCCAAAACAAAAAAGACCGCTTTCAAGCCTGATTGCTCGAGCAGTGGGAATGCTTGCTCAAAATTGGACCGATGGCCATCATCGAAAGTAATTAGGGCCGATTGTCCCCCAGAGCTTGGCCGCGGGGCTGGCGAAGCCAGCAGAGAGAGATGCTTTTCGAACTGGGCTTGCGTAACCCCATAAAGGTATGGCGATCCCGAGGGCCGGATTTCATGATAGGTCAATACTGATTGTTTCCCAATTGGATGATCGAATGGAGAGGCCGAAACGGCCATCGAATGGCTTGGCCAATCGAGCTGCCCCATACTCTCGGGGTCGTTCGTGAGCGTTACACGGTTATTCAATGGCAGCCCTCGCAGTCTCCCCCGTAGTTTGCAAGGAAGAGTCCCTTTTTACGCCAACGAGTTCGCGGAAGGGTTGAAAAGAGTAGGTCTGCAATAAGATCTCCAGCCGATCTGTCATCTTGTCTAAATTAGTGTAGTGGCGGAGACGCGACTTCAGCTCTTCTCGGATGCGGGGCTGCTCGGTATCAAGTTCCCAAGGATGAAAGTAGACAACCACACGTTTGCCATAATCCTCCTGAAACTTGCGGAAAGCCCAGTGAGTATACGCCAGTGGGAATATCCGCAAGTAGCCCCCACCCGCACAGGGCAAGTTCTGACCCAGAACCTGTACGGTAGCCGGAGGGAACTCAAGCAAAGAATGGCCGTCCTTCAGCCGATGCGTGTACGGGAAGCGCCGCGCGCCCGGCACCCCATATAGGTCATGGTGGATCGGATAGATGCTGGAGTCGTATGTAAACCCCTCTTCAGCGAGGACGTCCAAGGCCCAAAGACAATCTTTGGTGATGGACCAACTCGGCGCGCGGTAGCCAAAGACTTTGACACCCGCTGCATCCTCAATGGCTCGAACCGCCGCTTGAGTATCCTCACGAAATTCGTCGGGCGTTTGGGAATAAACGGTCCGATGCCAGTAGCTATGGCAGGCGAGTTCGTGGCCGCGCGCGTGTACCTCTCGCACTAACTCTGGAAACTTATGTGCCACCCATCCAACAAAGAAGAACGTTCCCTTAACATTATACCTATCAAATAGACTGAGAATGCGCCGTGTGCTCATCACAACCCGCGACGGTCGACTCTCCCAACTATCGCGCGAGACTGAACCTGCAAATGCCTCCACCATGAAGTAGTCTTCGACGTCGACAGTCATTATGTGCTTCGGCGGGGAGACTGTCCTGTTGCTTCTGACCTTCTCTTTATCTTTGCTCAACATGGAATGCGTCAGGTCCCAGACTGCTCCGGTCAGGTGTGGAGAACCAATCTTGTGCTGAACGGAGGACGACGTACCTCACTCTTTTGTACGCAAGCGGCCTGCCTTTACTGTCTTCCTAACCTACGTACTTACAATAAGATACAGGTTCCATGCACACTCACGCGGGCGGACCGGAAAATCTTTTCGCACTACTCGGCATTCTTTTGCCACCCGACTGCCCGTTTGCATGATTCGGGTTCTTGCCCATACCTGTGCTATATCCTTCGAGCGCTGCTCTTGGGAGAATCCAGATCTCGATTAACACGTTTGAATACAGGAGGTTAGAGCCGTTGGCTTAAGCCTTGGGAGAGTGCAGATCGTATGGACTTGATCCTTGGTATCCTCAGAAAATCGCAGCCAACTGCCGGGGAAGCAACCTCTACGTCGTAGAATAAAGGTCTTAGGAATGCTGTATACCTATTGTCCGAATAGCGCTCGGGCAACGCCACAAGTTCGGTTACGAGGAGAGTCCTGATTAGGACAGGGTGTCACGGATGAACGTCGCTGAACACCATTACCCTCAAGTATCGGTTGTCATACCAAGCTATAACTCGGCCGAATTCTTGCCGGATGCCATTGAGTCCGCGTTGAGGCAGGACATTGCGCTTGAAGTGATAGTAGTGGACGACGGCTCGAAGGATAATACGGCCCAGGTAATGGAACGGTATGTTGCTAGAAAAGAAGTTAGTTATATTCGTCAGCAGAACCGGGGCCCGGCCGCCGCACGGAACACTGGCGTGCGAGCTGCGAAGGCAGACTATGTGGCTGTCGTGGACTCAGACGATGCGCTCGCTCCCAACGCTCTAAGTAAACTCGTTTCTGCATTCGAGCGAAGCGGAGCCGAGTGGTCCATGGTTGATATCGTGAAATTCTGGGGTGACCACCAGGAAATCCAGCGGTGCGGCACGCCGACCGAAGATCCCAAGTTCGCCATCCTCGCGGATGACTTTATTCGTCGGATGATGTTCTTTCGGAAGACAACCATAGAGCGCATCGGCATGTGGGATGAAAACATATTTGGACGAGAGGATTGGGACATCAATATCCGTTTGCTCGCCAGCGGGGAACCCTATGTGTATGTCCAGGAACCGCTCTATCTTTATCGCAAGCGTTCAGGCAGCATTACAACCGGCCAGCTACACCGATTCCTCGAAAATACCGAGCGGCTTATGCGCAAGCACCACAAAGCGGCCGCGGATGCTGGAGACCATAGGATCGCTCGCATTTACGCACGCAACCTGTGGAACCTTGCAAGACGCTATTTTTATGAGCAGCGGGACCTAGGAGCAAGTTTGCGCTGTGCGCGCGAAAGTTTGCGGTACGATTTCAGCGCCGAGCGCGTTCTGCATCCGATAGTTCACAACATTCGACGGCTGCGGTTGGGCAACCGAGCCGGAAGGTCATCGCACGGAATCAGTTGAGCGTAGAATCATCCACGGTTTTTGATCCAGTCCAGGAGTCGCGGATAGCGCCCTAGCTTCATCCCGTCCAATACTTCAAATTCTTCCGTGCGATTGTAGGTGTGCGTGCAAATGCTTCCGTGGCACCAATCGGGTTCTATACGGTTGTAAGGTTTCTCCTCGTAGTCGCTCTCCGAAAGAGTCTCAATTTCGCTAAAATTCAGTGCATATCCATATCGAAGGCTGCAGTCCTGCCCTGGACGAATGAGTTTCCCCCCCTCGAAAAATAGAGCGCCGGCTGGTCGCGCACGGCGCACATCCGAGACGATTGGGTTTTTCGGGTGAGGTGTCCATTCACCTTCTAGAGAATCCGAATAGAACAAGTGAAGTTCGTCGAAGGTGGATCCGCCGGAGACAGCAATGTTTGTGAAAAGCCAGAACTTTCCTGACTGTTCGAAGACGGTCGTGTCCACAGCAAGGACATCATGGGCCATGATTCTTACGAGCTCCCAGTTTCGTGGGAATTCAGTTGCCCGATAAAGTTCGATCGTCTTTCTGGCCCTAGTCTCAGGGATCATGTATATAATTCCATGGCTCTCGAAAAGATACGGGTAAGACATGTGATAACCATTGTCCAGAACTCTTTGTGGAACGCTAAGCCGTCCTTGGTCGCCAATTTCGAAGTACGAGATCGCCGCCCTGTTTTTTTTAAAATCGAAGTCCTCGAAGAAAACGTAAGTCTTACCGTCGTGTTTTAGCAAGAACGGGTCGGCGTAAAATCGCCCCCGAGGCCAAGGAACCAGGCGGAACCCCGTTCGGTCTGTGAGTGCGCTCGGCTTATCAGTTCTTGCCCGATAAGCAATAAACCACTGCGTGCGTTCGCCGACTAGCAGCGAACGGCACCGCCGATAGATCTTCCGCAGGGCAAGCCGCGTCAGAAAACGCAACATAACTGGTGTCGGCGGAGTGCGATAAATCCCTTTCTTGTAGCTATCCGCCTCGTTGAATACTTCAAGGGACTGGATATAGCCCCAGCCGTACGTGTAAAGGTCGCACAATCGGCGAATTGCGAATTCAGAGGTTTTCCAATACAAGGGGTTGAGCGTCAAATGGAGCGATTCGAAATCCGTCGCAGAAAGAGAACGATAGATTACGCGCCCGCCATCGAGTGACTCAGTGAGTACTTGCAGAATGCTCCCCGTGACAGGGTTGCCCTCGTACATTTCCCAAAAGCCTGGAGGCGCTCCACGATATTCCCTATTGTCCGCATGGTGAAAGGACCAAACTCCATGTTTTGCGCATGACAGAATTTCTCCGCGAATAATGCGGAAGCCGAAGCGAAACAAGACGTCGAGGTTTGCCTCACGAATTCGCGCAATGTCTTCCTTAGCAAAGCGGTCCACGAACCCTTTTGAGATTGGCTGGACTAAGAGTATGGACGCGTTTTTCAAAATTCCAGTTAGATCGGTCTCTTCAAACGCATCCAACTCTTTCCGATGGCGCTGACGGTCCCAACGCCGATAGCGCTCAAATAAACTATGCGTCCAGTAGGTTTTGAGCAGCTGGCGCCAGGGTTTCTTCGGGGCAGCATGGGGCGAGGAATTTCGGACAACAAGCACGACTTCCGCGAACGAGGATTCCTGGATATCCGCTACGATCTTGGCGACCCAACGCGTGGCCGTCAGCGAATTCAGCATGATTCCGATTCGCAACTTGGGAGCGCCTATATGGTCTCGGTCTGGCACGTTGACTCTTCCGCTTTTTCCGCGCTGATTACTCTACTGAACAGCACCTGCCAAATCAGCGGTCCAACCCTCCCCTACGATTGTCGAGAACAGTCGCGGCACCAGTGAGATTTGCCTCCTTTTTTGACTGTAAGCCTCAGATCGGTTTTCAGGGCAGTCCCCATGCATCGTCGCGAAACATCAATTGCGCAAGATTCTCTGAGCGCCTTTTGCTGATCGGGCCGCCAAAACCTTCTGCTCGAGGAAGTCCCGAAGCTCTAACCACCCTTGATGAGATTACCTCAGGAATTGAAGTAAAAGCGAGTCCCCGGAACGAATCAATTACACCACCACACACTCTCGGCCTGAGAGATCCAAGGCGCATTTAGTTTTCTCAATCTTGGCGAAAGCTCCGGGGTAGGTGAAAGCTCTCCCCGCCTAGTAACGAGCTCAGGCACTTCCGCGTTCTAACTGCCGTCTGGGTCCGGTTGAACGTGAAAAACAATGCCCTGGAAGGGAAATCATCGGGACAATTCGCCGGCAATTCCTGCGCGCTCATAGTAAGTACTGTGTTTTATATAACTTAGATTATGCACCCTGCCATAGACCCCCTTTCGAGTGGCCCCCCGTTTGCTTCTCTCAAGGTCAGAAACGTACGGCCAAGTTTGTCATTTCGTATGTCGGAGAGTGCAGACCATGCGTGTGTTGCTGACAGGTCACCTAGGGTATATCGGGACCGTTATGGCTCCGCTCTTGGCCGAGGCAGGGCATGAAGTCGTCGGTTTAGACAGCGGCTTGTTCGAGCAATGCACATTTGGCGAGCCCCCTCGGCAGTTCCCCTACATTCGCAAAGACATCCGGGACATTACGCCTGCCGACCTTGAGGGTTTCCATGCGGTATTTCACCTTGCCGGACTCTCCAACGATCCCCTCGGAAATCTCAACCCGCAGCTGACCTACGAGATTAATCACCTGGCTTCGGTTCATCTGGCTCAAAGCGCAAAGCAAGCGGGAGTAGAGCGCTTTGTGTTCTCCTCCTCGTGCAGCACTTATGGCTCCGCTGGCGACAAGATCCTTGATGAATCGGCCGAATTCAATCCTGTTACTCCGTATGGTACATCAAAGGTCTTGGTCGAACGGGATGTTGCCAAGCTCGCGGACTCTGGATTCAGCCCCACTTTTCTCCGAAACGCCACTGCGTACGGTGTATCCCCTCGCCTGCGATTTGATCTCGTTCTTAATAACTTGGTCGCTTGGGCCTTCACGACCGGGCGCGTTTACATCAAGAGTGATGGCACGCCGTGGCGCCCGATCGTTCATATCGAGGATATCTCTCGGGCATTCCTTGCTGTCTTAGAAGCGCCTCGTGAAGTTATCCATAACGAAGCATTTAACGTCGGCCGCAGTGAAGAAAACTATCAGGTTCGCGATCTGGCAGAAATTGTCAAGGAAACAGTACCAGGCTGCAAGATCGAGTACGCTGCGGATGCTGGTCCCGACAAGCGATGCTACCGCGTTGACTTCAGCCGGATATCTCGTGCCCTTCCCGGCTTCCAACCTCAATGGGATGCCCGCAAAGGCGCCCGCGAACTTTACGAGGCTTACCAGAAAGTGGATTTGCGCCATGAAGATTTTGAGGGCGCACGCTTCAAGCGAATCGATCACCTTCAGGGTTTGGTGGCTTGCCGGCGCCTGGACTCGACGCTACGTTGGCAGCCGGCGGATGTCGCAAGCGAACTCCAGGCGGCAGCTAGTTGATTCACTTACAAGGATCCAGGTGCCTTCGTGATTTTTCGGGAGACCAGATTGGCCGGTGCTTTCTTGATTGAGCCGGAAAAGCGTGAAGACGAACGTGGCTTTTTCGCCCGAACTTTTTGCCGTGAGAAATTCGTGGCCCGCGGCCTGAATCCTGAAATCGCGCAGTGCAATGTCTCGTTCAACAAACGAAAGGGAACGCTGCGAGGGATGCACTACCAAGTATCGCCGTTCGCCGAGGCCAAGCTCATCCGCTGCACTGCCGGAGCGATTTTTGATGTCATCATCGATCTGCGCGAGTCTTCCTCGACTTTTCAGCAGCACTTCGCGGTCGAGCTTTGCGCCGCAAAAGGAAGGATGTTGTACATACCGGAAGGATTCGCTCACGGTTTTCAAACGCTTCTGGATGACACGGAAGTCTTCTACCAAATGTCCCAGCCTTACGCCCCGGAATGTGCTCGCGGAGTACGCTGGGATGACCCTTCCTTTGGTATCGAATGGCCGTCGGCGGAGCGGACGATCCTGGAGCGTGACCGCAATTACCCAGACTTCTTGACGAAACAAAGTGGTCTAAATCAATGAATTCTTCGGCCAGCCAATCCGCGCCAGTTACCACGGGAATAGGTCATGAGATGCACCGTTTCATCGCGGATCTCTATCCCATGTGCCGTAGTATCACCGGTAATGGCCTGCGCGAAACCCTAAGCGCGGTCGCTAAATTTGCTCCCTTAACACTTCGTGAGGTGCCGACTGGCACGCAAGTGTTTGATTGGACTGTCCCTCAAGAATGGAATATCCGGGACGCCTACGTGATGAATTCCCGCGGCGAACGCGTCATCGATTTTCAAACCTCGAATCTGCATGTTGTCAACTACAGCGTTCCGGTACACCGCAAGATGCGGCTTGCGGAATTGAAAAGTCATCTGTTCACCTTGCCGGATCGTCCTAATTGGATTCCCTACCGCACCTCCTATTACAAAGAAAGCTGGGGCTTTTGTCTAAGCCACCATCAGCTTGGGCGTCTGCCTGATGATGAGTACGAAGTCATCATCGATTCGACGCTGCAGCCAGGTTATTTAACCTATGGCGAATGCTTCCTCCCAGGTGAACTGCCCGATGAAATCATTGTTTCCACACATTGTTGCCATCCTTCAATGTGCAACGACAATCTTTCTGGTATCGCTGTCGCCGCATTCCTGGCGAAGCATTTGTCCTCACGTCCGCATAGATACTCCTACAGGTTCTTGTTCATTCCCGGAACCATCGGCGCCATCACTTGGCTGGCGTTGAACGAAGAGAAGATTTCTCGCATCCGCCACGGGTTGGTCCTTACCGGACTCGGTGATAGCGGCAAACTACACTACAAAAGGAGCCGGCGCGGCAATGCCGAAATCGACCGGGCTGCCGCTCACGTGCTTCGCCACGCTTCCTACGACCATCATCTTCTGGATTTCTCGCCTTACGGTTACGACGAAAGGCAATTCTGCTCCCCCGGAATCAATCTGCCCGCGGGGCGCCTTTCGCGCAGTCCTCACGGCACTTTTCCGGAGTATCACACTTCAGCCGACAATCTTGGCTTCGTCCATCCAGAGAAGCTCGAGGAGTCATTCGAAGCTTGCCTTCAGATCATGAGTCTGCTTGAGAGAAATGGGACTTTCTTGAATTTGAACTCTAAATGTGAACCGCAGCTCGGAAGGCGCGGTCTGTACGGAATGGTTGGCGGTGGTTCTGATGCAGGCGTTAGAGAATTGGCCATGCTTTGGGTTCTGAACCTCTCCGACGGCAATCACTCGCTATTGGATATTACTGAGCGCTCGAACATGGCGTTCGATTCCATTTGTGCAGCTACTGAAGGCTTGCAGCAGAAAGGTCTGTTGCGCGAGTGCTTCGCGCTTGAGACGCCCGAGCCCGCGGAGTCATTCGAAAGGACAAAATCATGAATGCAATTTATATCGACACAACAAATAGCGACGAACAACGCCGAGATTTGTTGTATGGCGGCCAAGTGATTGTTCACTCGCCAACTCCAAGCTCCCTCGCCCTCGTAGAATTTGCGCGCCAAATGCTTACCGATGCATTTTCCGGCGCTGATCCCGAAACGGCCCAGTTTCATCTGCCCGTCGACCGCTATGCAGCGATACTCGCCGAACTCAAACCCAAGTTCATACATCATCCTAAGTCCAAGGAATTCATCCAGGGCATCCTGAGGGAAACGGGATGTGACCTCAGCAAAACCTATTTCGATGTGCCGCGCATGCGTACTTCAACCAGCGATCAGTACCTCACTACCGGGATCGCCTACGCTTTTCATCCTCATCGGGACACTTGGTATTCGGCTCCTATGTGCCAAGTCAACTGGTGGATGCCCATCTATCCGATCGTCTCCGAAAATGCCGGTGCGCAACGGCTCCGCCACTTACAACTATGACGAGTGGAACCGCACCAGCCGCCACAACGCCGCACAATTTCTGAAAGAGGACACCCGCAAGCAACCTCGTCCCGAGGAACCTATGGAGCTCGATCCTCAGGTCCGTGTCGTTACGCCCCCAGGAGGCCTGCTGCTTTTTTCCGGTGCGCAAATGCACTCGAGCGTGCCCAACACCTCCGGCCGCACTCGACTTAGCATCGATTTCCGCACTGTGCATATTGATGACGTTGTTGCGCGACGCGGCGCAGCCAACGTGGATTCTGAGTGCACTGGCACGTGCATGCACGACTATCTGCGCGGTACAGATTTCGCGCACGTGCCGGAAGAGCTTTATGCGTTATACGAGACGCAGCCGCCTCTGGTGCGTCCTGGCGAATTGCGGGCAGCCGCTGCCGTTTGAAAGGTCTGACGACCATATGCCCACACTAGATCAACTTGTGAACGACTCGGAATCCCTCGCCAAAATGCCTCCGGATTCTGTGCAGCCACTGTGCCGGTTCTGCAAAACTAAGCTCCAGCACACCTTTGTGGACCTTGGTATGTCACCGTTGTGCGAGAGCTATCTTAGTTCCACCCAGCTGAATCAGATGGAGCCTTTTTATCCGCTTCATGTGTACGTGTGCTCGAACTGTTTTCTGGTGCAACTCGAAGCCTACGTGAGCCCGGAGCACATTTTCAGCGACTACGCCTATTTCTCCTCTTACTCGGATTCTTGGCTTGCTCATGCAAAAGCATACACAAGTCAGATGACGGACCACCTTTCTCTCGATAACGCCAGCCTAGTTGTCGAAGTAGCCAGCAACGACGGCTACCTGCTTCAGTATTTCGTCCAGAAAGGCATCCCGGTTTTGGGCATTGAGCCTGCGGGGAATGTTGCCCCCGAGGCCGAGAAGAAGGGCGTCGCGACGTTGGTGAGGTTCTTTGGAACCGAAACGGCCCGGGAACTAGTGGCCGCCGGCAAGCAGGCAGATCTGCTCCTTGGCAACAACGTGCTCGCGCAGGTGCCCGATTTGAACGATTTTGTTGCGGGAATGAAGATCTTGCTGAAGCCTCACGGCGTAATCACCATGGAGTTTCCCCATCTTCAGCGGCTGATGGAAGAAAATCAGTTCGACACAATTTACCATGAACACTTCTCCTATTTCTCCTTTCTCGCTGCCGGAAAGATCTTTGCTGCGCATGGCCTGACGCTCTTTGATGTCGAGGAATTGACCACCCACGGTGGCTCGCTGCGCATTTTTGCCCGGCATGCCGAGGACTCCTCGCACGCCGTAACCTCACGAGTCCGAGATCTTCGCGAACGAGAGGAAAAATTGGGGTACGCGCAAGTAGAGACGTACTCGCGCTTTGCCGATCAGGTAAAGGAAACCAAGCGCAAACTGCTCGAATTCCTTTTCGAGGCCAAGCGCAGTGGAAAGAAAATTGCCGGATATGGTGCGCCGGGCAAGGGCAACACCCTGCTGAACTATTGCTCCATTCGCACCGACTTCATCGACTATACCGTCGACCGCAATCCCCATAAGCACGGCAAGTTCTTGCCCGGAACGCACATCCCCATTTATCCGCCGGATCAGATCCAGCGTACAAGACCGGATTATCTGCTGATTTTGCCATGGAATCTCAAGCAAGAAATCATGCAGCAGAATGCATTCATTCGGGATTGGGGGGGCAAGTTCGTTGTGCCTATCCCGGAAGTGAAGGTTTACTCGTGATCTCGCGGTTCGAGACTGGTTCGTCCTGTGGACGGACCACAAGGAGAACGCTTCCATGAAAGTGGTCATCTTCTGTGGCGGACTCGGGATGCGCCTGCGCGAATATGCGGACAATGTCCCCAAGCCTATGGTCCCGATTGGCTACCGGCCTGTCCTCTGGCACGTCATGAAGTATTACGCGCACTACGGCCACAAAGACTTCATCTTGTGTCTCGGATACCGCGCGGACGCCATTAAACAATATTTTTTGCACTATGATGAATGTGTCTCCAACGACTTTTCGCTCTCCAACGGCGGCAAAGACCTCCAGCTGTTTAACAGTGATATCCACGACTGGAACATCACTTTCGCCGAGACGGGGACACATTCAAATATCGGTCAGCGCCTGAAGGCTGTTGAGCGCTACCTCGCGGCCGAGGAGATGTTTCTCGCAAATTACGCTGACGGCCTGACGGATATGCCCCTTCCGAGCCTTATTGAGTTCTCCAGGCATCACGGTAGAGTGGCGACCTTCGTTTCGGCCAAGCCGAATCTTACCTACCACGCCGTTTCGGCCGACACCGATGGCTACGTCAGTGAGGTCAAGTCCATACGCGATACCGAGCTTCGCATCAATTGCGGTTATTTTGTTTTCAAGAGAGAAATCTTCCAGTACATGCGTAATGGCGAGGAGCTCGTCCTTGAGCCTTTTGAACGCCTTATGAGACAAAAGCAGTTGATGGCATATCGCCATGATGGCTTTTATGCATCCATGGACACTTTTAAGGACAAGCAGCAACTGGACGACATGTACGCTCATGGCGACGCGCCGTGGGAAGTCTGGAGGAATGCGCGTCCACGCGAGGAGGCGGCCGTTTCGATCCTGGATGCTGCTGCCGATGCGACGTAGGATCGCTCGTTCGCCATGATGAACCTTCGGCTGACAGATTTTGGCAAGCGGCCACTTCAAATCCTTTGCCTTGGCGCACACTCCGACGACATCGAGATCGGCTGTGGAGGAACTATTCTGCACCTCATTGAATCGCAGCCCTCGACGCGCGTCGACTGGGTCGTTTTTAGCTCCAGCACGCCACGTCGCCGCGAGGCGCTCCGGAGCGCCGGTCTTTTTTTGAAGGGTACGAAGTCAAGAAACATTACCGTTCGTTCCTATCGCGACGGTTTTTTCCCTTATGTGGGCATGAAAATCAAGGAGGAATTCGAACGCTTGAAGAGGCGCATCAATCCTGGCTTGGTCTTCACCCACTATCGTCATGATTTGCACCAGGATCATCGCCTGCTCAACGAACTGACGTGGAACACTTTCCGCGATCACCTCATCCTGGAATATGAAATTCCCAAATACGACGGAGATTTGGGATCGCCCAATGTGTTCTCTCCTTTGAAGGCATCCACGTGCCAAAAGAAGGCCGCCTTTCTTCAGGAGGCTTTCCGCACGCAGGCCTCAAAGCAATGGTTTTCCAATGAAACTTTTTTGGCTCTCATGCGGCTGCGTGGAGTAGAGGGGAACTCTCCAACAGGTTTTGCGGAGGCTTTTTACGGAAGAAAGGTCACTCTGCAACTACAATGAAATGGACTTTGGGATTACCTGAGGTTGAAGAATGAATTCGGAGTGGTTTACAGACTTTTGGCGTTATCGCGAGTTGCTTTATTTTCTGGCTTGGCGTGACGTTAAGGTCCGTTACAAACAGGCCGCGCTTGGCGCCTCCTGGGCTGTGATTCAGCCCTTGCTTACTATGGTCATTTTCACCCTCTTTTTTGGCCGGTTAGCTCGTGTTCCGAGCGATGGTATTCCCTATCCTCTTTTTTCATTTTGTGCATTGGTTCCCTGGACCTATTTCTCCACCACTCTGAGCCAAGCGGGCAACAGCCTCGTCAGCAATTCTTCACTCATCACAAAGGTTTATTTCCCGCGCGCCTTGTTGCCTGCCGCGACTGTGCTCAGCGGCCTCGTGGATTTTGCAATGGGCTCGACATTTCTCGCTCTTATGATGATTTATTACCGTGTGAAGCCTGGATGGTCGTTTTTCTTGGTGCCATTTTTCCTTGGCGGCATGATCCTGCTGGCGTTTAGCGTTAGCATGATACTGGCCGCCATGAACGTGCGGTATCGCGACGTCAAGTATGCTTTGCCGTTTCTGGTTCAGATCTGGCTGTTCGTGACACCTATCATTTACCCGATAGCGTTTCTGACCCCCAAAATGAAGCGCTTTCTCGCCTTCAATCCCATGGCAGGGTTTCTCGAAGGATTCCGCTCTTCTCTATTTAATACAGGTCATATGGACTGGAGCTTAGTGGGCACCGCCGTTATCATTACGACGATTCTTCTGGTTATTGGTGCCACGTACTTCCGCAGGACGGAGCGATCTTTTGCGGACATCGTCTAAGTTCAGAGGGGAGCATTGTCGTCTCGTTTCGATGAGAATATGAGCCAAGCCATCGCGGTTGAAAAAGTCTCCAAAAAGTTTGTCCTGGGCGCGCTTCAGCGCGACACGATGTTGCGTGAACGGCTCATCAGCATGCTGAGTGCGCCTTTTCGTCGGCGCTCGGCCCTCAATGTCCTTTGGGCCCTGCGCGATGTCTCGTTTCGTGTCGATGCCGGTGAGGTCGTGGGCATCATCGGGCGCAATGGGGCCGGAAAAAGCACGCTCCTCAAAGTGCTGTCCAAGATCACCTATCCCACTTCCGGTGAAGTCCACGTGTCGGGCCGCATCGCTTCTCTTCTCGAAGTGGGCACCGGTTTTCACGAGGAACTCACCGGCCGGGAGAACATCTACTTGAACGGCTCCATATTGGGCATGAAACACGGCGAGGTCGCCGCCAAGCTGGACTCCATGGTGGAATTTGCCGGCGTGGCACAGTTCCTGGATACACCGATCAAGCGCTACTCGACCGGCATGCGCCTGCGCCTGGGCTTTGCCGTGGCCGCGCATCTCGATCCCGACGTGCTCATCGTCGATGAGGTCCTGGCCGTCGGCGACGCGGGCTTTCAGCGCAAATGCCTGAACGCCATGGATGGGCTCCGTAGCGGCGGTCGGACAGTCCTCTTTGTTTCTCACAACATGGCCGCCGTTGAGAATCTGTGCTCTCGTTGCATCTGGATCGACGCCGGAAAGGTGGTCATGGATGGCGCTCCTCGCGAAGTAATCGAGGCCTACATGAATACCTTCGCGAACGCTCGTGAGGCAATGGCCGACTTGCGTTCCGTCAAAGACCGCCGCGGATCGGGCGAGATCCGCTACACTGGCGTCGAGTATCTGAATACCGCGGGGGAGCCGCTGCAAGTTGTCCGCAGCGGCGACAGCCTGATCATCCGGTTTCACTATCACGCCAGCAAGCCGATCCCCTTTCCCAGCTTCGGCTTTCGCCTCTACACGGAATTCGGCACTCTTGTCACCGACACCAGTACCTGGCATCACGCCATTGACATTCCGCTCGTTCCGCCTGGCGATGGCTACGTCGATCTGCATATCGATTTTCTCAACCTTCTTCCAGCCCGTTACTACTTTTCATTGTGGATCACTGGCACGGCTTCTCCTGTCCACGACAACATTGAGTATTGCGCGCAGCTCGAAGTCGAGTTGTCCAACGTTTATTCGTCAGGACGAATGCTCGACAGCCGCTCCGGTATCGTCTTCTTCCCCCAGCGTTGGAAAGTGAATGAAGCCGTTCTGGCCGATGCGTCCGGCAAGACAGAGGAAACATGAGCGACGCGCCACTGGTCAGCGTTGTCACCCCCGTCTATAACGGTGCGGAGTTTTTGCCGCAGTGCATCGAAAGTGTCTTGGCCCAGACCTATCGAAATTGGGATTTCACGATTGTAAATAACTGCAGCACTGACGACACGTTAAGCGTCTGCCTGAAGTATGCTGCAATCGATCCTCGAATCCGCGTGGTCACTAACCGGAGTTTTTTGAAAATCATAGAAAATCACAACCGGACTTTGAGCTGCGTTTCTCCGCATGCAAAGTATTGCAAAGTGGTATTCGCCGATGATTGGTTGTTCCCTGCGTGCATCGAAGAGCTGGTCGCCGACGCGGAGCGGCATCCCTCCGTAGGTATCGTGTCTTCGTACGCGCTTGCGGGCGACCGAGTCCTATGGGCCGGCCTGCCCTTCCCTAGCTATGTAATTGATGGTCGTGAGATTTGCCGGCGGAAGCTGGCCGGCGGCGTGGACGTGTTCGGAACACCGACCGCACAACTATACCGCGCAGACTTGGTTCGAAGGCGCAGCAAGTTTTTCAACGAGCAGAATCTACATGCCGACACCGAAGCATGCCTTGATGTCCTGCAAGACAGTGACTTCGGGTTTGTACACCAGATATTGAGTTATTCCAGGCCTCGGCCCCAGTCCAATGATGCATTCGCGAATCGCTTCGAAACACGCGCACTGGGAGGGCTCATAATCTTCCTGAAATACGGCCCGATTTACTTGAGCCGGGATGAGTACGCGTGCCACCTCCAGCATCGAGTGAAAGAGTATCACCGCATCTTAGCTAAGAATGTGCTGCGGTGTCGATCGACGGCATTCTGGCGGTTTCATAAGGAAACCTTGAGTGCTTTGGGCTGGAAACTCGATCGGCCTCTCTTGGCAATGTCCGTCGGCCGAGAACTGCTTAGGATGTTGTTACGGCCGGCGACCAGCGCAACAGAAATGACGGGATGGTGGCGAGAGGCTGTCTCGCGGTTCGTCAACCCTCGATCGTCTGAAGTGCGACTTCCTTAAGGGTTCTGCGAGCTTGGAACAAATTGCGTGTACAACCACAGGTGAAATCAGAAATGACACATAGGAATTCCACGGAGAGCCTAGACCTTGTTGCCGGCGAATTGGTTGAAGTCGCTAGTCGCGAGGAGATTCTTTCCACTCTCGACCAGAACGGTAAGCTTGACTCCATGCCCTTCATGCCCGAAATGCTGCAGTATTGCGGCAAGCGTTTTCGCGTGTTCATGCGCGCCGACAAAACTTGCGACAACATCAAGCAATGGAGCCTGCGCCGCGTCAAAAATGCGGTGCACCTGACGGGGGTCAGATGCGATGGGACTTCCCACGGCAATTGCGATGCTGGTTGTCTGCTCTTCTGGAATGAGGCATGGCTCAAAAAGGTGATCCCTGACTTTGTGAGCGCCCGGCGGGTAGCTCAGCCGGTTCTAGCCTCTTCTCCCGATCGGCGCCCTGACTTGATTTGTACTGATCAGCGCCTCCGGGACTCCGTCCTTCGTCCCGACGCCTCCGCCCCAGGAAACACTCTTTATGTGTGCCAAGCCACGGAGCTCCGCGAATTCACTTCTCATCTCTATTGGTGGGACCTTCGTCAGTATTTCCGGGATATCCGGTCCGGAAATTTGCGACGCGGTGTCGGCGGCGATTCAAAATCAGAAAAGTTTCTGGAAGTTGTTCTCAGCTTCCTGGAAGTTGTCCGCTCGCTAGTCATAACCGCGTTCAACAAATTGCAAGAGCTTCGAGGCGGCGTCCGCTATCCCCACATCGAAGGTGCACTCGACACTACACCGACCCTCGGTTTGAATCTGCAGCCTGGAGAATTTGTGGTGGTGCGAACCAAAGACGAGATTCTCGCCACTTTGGATCGCAATAACAAAAACCGCGGGCTCTTGTTCGATTCAGAGATGCTCCGCTATTGCGGCAGTACCTTTCGCGTTCTTAAGCGCGTGAACCAGATAGTGGATGAGCGCACGGGAAAGACGATGAAAATGAAATCACCGTGCATTATTCTCGAAGGAGTCGCTTGTGTTTCCGAATACCACCGGTGGTGCCCTCGTGCCATTTATCATTATTGGCGTGAAGCTTGGCTCCGCAGAGCCGAATAAACGGGCTCCTGGCCATTCGTTTGGAGGATAACTTACGGCTACGGAAACCTTGCTTCCTTGCCGGGACTAGTTCAGGGGCCGGCGAGGGAGTGCTGAACTGTTCCCAAAGGTCTTGTTTGGCCCGTGGAACCACATTACCCAAATGCGCCAGGACAGTGCACATGCACTCTGGTTGCTCGGCATCTAGCCTGCCTAAGTCTATAGTAATCAGCGAATTATATAGAAAACCCTTTGGAACGCGCAGTGCTACCAAATTCACGGGGTAGCCTGTTCGTCGCAAGCGAAAGATTGAATCTGGAAGACAACAGCTCCTAGTGGAGGTTTCATGCCCTCGTGCCTGCGTCTCTTCAAACTCCTGCGCTCTCCAATTCTATTTGGTCGAACTCTAGGAGCTTGTTTTCTCGTCTTGATGGGATTCGCAGGGCAAGCTCGAGCCTCCATTGCTTTCGTACAAAGCAACTCGACGACTCCGCAGAGTCCGCAAACGGCAGCGGCAGTCGTGTACACGCTGGCGCAGACGGCGGGGAACTTAAACGTCGTGGTGGTGGGGTGGAACGACTCGACGGCGACAGTCATTTCGGTGATGGACACGAAGGGGAACGCGTACGCAGTTGCAGCTGCTCCGGTGGTGCAGAGTGGCACGGCGACGCAGGCCATCTACTACGCGAAGAACATCGCCTCGGCGGCAGCGGGGGCGAACACGGTGACGGTGACGTTCAGTGTGGCAGCCGTATTTCCAGACATTCGGATAGCGGAATACAGCGGTTTGGACACGGCGAATCCGCTTGACGTGGCGGTCGGTGCTCAGGGCACAACGACGGCGACGAGCAACAGCGGTTCGGTGGCCACGACCAACGGCAACGATCTTCTGGTGGGCGCAAACGTGGTGCAGTCCATCACCACGGGCGCAGGAGCTGGCTTTACCAATCGGATAATTACCCCAGATGGTGACATATTGGAAGATCGCGTGGTGACGGTAACGGGGAGTTACAGCGCCACCGCAGCACTGGACAGAGTACAGCCCTGGGTGATGCAGATGGTGGCCTTCCGAGCCGCGGGAAGTGGTGGCACGGGGCCAAGCATCACGAGCCTGAATCCGACGTCGGGGCAGGTCAATACTACGGTAACGATCACTGGCACGAATTTCGGAAGTGCGCAAGGGGCGAACACGGTGACGTTCAACGGGACGTCAGCGGGTACGGCGAGCACTTGGAATGCGACGACCATCGTCGTTACGGTCCCGACAGGTGCGACGACAGGGAACGTCGTGGTGACGGTAGGCGGGCTGGCGAGCAACGGCGTGAACTTCACGGTGACGGGGCCCCCGGCTAGTATCACGCCCACGGCCGGAACGCCACAGAGTGCGACGGTCAACACGGCGTTTGCGATTCCACTGCAAGCCACTGTGCGGGATGCCGCGAACAACCTGGTGAGCGGAGTGGTTGTGACGTTTACGGCTCCAGGGAGCGGAGCTAGCGGGACCTTCGCGGGCGGAGTGAACACGGCGACGACGAATACCAGTGGTGTAGCGACTTCGGCGGTGTTCACGGCGAACGCGACCGCAGGCGGCCCGTACAACGTAGTAGCCAGCGCAACGGGACCCACCTCGGCAAACTTCTCGTTGACGAACACGGTAGGGCCGGCGGCAAAGGTAGTGGTGACGAGCGGCTCGGGGCAGAGCGCGTCGATCAACACGGCGTTCGGAGCGCCATTAGTCGCGACAGTGACGGATGCTGGGAACAACCCGGTGGGCAACGTCACGGTGACGTTTACGGCTCCGGGGAGCGGAGCCAGCGGGACCTTCGCTGGCGGGGTGAACACGGCGACGACGAATACCAGCGGTGTAGCGACGTCGGCGGTGTTCACGGCGAACGCGACCGCAGGCGGCCCGTACAACGTAGTAGCCAGTGCAACGGGAGCGACCTCGGCAAACTTCTCGCTGACGAACACCGTGGGGCCGGCGGCAAAGGTAGTGGTGACGAGCGGCTCGGGGCAGAGTGCGTCGATCAACACAGCGTTTGGGGCACCATTAGTCGCGACGGTGACGGACGCGGGGAACAACCCGGTGAACGGAGTGGTCGTGACATTTACGGCTCCGGGGAACGGAGCCAGTGGGACCTTCGCTGGCGGGGTGAACACGGCGACGACGACCAATGGTGTGGCGACGTCGGCGGTGTTCACGGCGAACGCGACCGCAGGCGGCCCGTACAACGTCGTAGCCAGCGCGGCGGGAGCGACCTCTGCAAACTTCTCACTGACGAACTTATCGGCGCCGCCAGCAACGGTCGCGGTGACGAGCGGCTCGGGGCAGAGCGCGACAGTCAACACGGCGTTTGCGACTCCACTGCAAGCCACTGTGCGTGATGCCGCGAACAACCTGGTGAGCGGAGTGGTCGTGACGTTTACGGTCCCAGGGAGCGGAGCCAGTGGGACCTTCGCGGGCGGAGTGAACACGGCGACGACGAATGGGAGTGGTGTAGCGACGGCAGCGACATTCACGGCCAACAGCACTGCGGGTGGGCCCTATACCGTAACTGCGTCGGTAGCGGGGGTTGCGACGCCGGCGAGCTTCTCGCTGACGAATAACGTTGGACCGGCGGCAAAGGTAGTGGTGACGAGCGGGTCGGGGCAGAGCGCGTCGATCAACGCGGCGTTCGGAGCACCATTAGTCGCGACGGTGACGGACGCGGGGAACAACCCGGTGGGCAACGTCACGGTGACGTTTACGGCTCCGGGGAGCGGAGCCAGTGGGACCTTCGCTGGCGGGGTGAACACGGCGACGACGAATACCAGTGGTGTAGCGACGTCGGCGGTGTTCACGGCGAACGCGACCGCAGGCGGCCCGTACAACGTAGTAGCCAGTGCAACGGGAGCGACCTCGGCAAACTTCTCGGTGACCAATCTGGCTGGTGCGCCAGCGAGCATCACGCCCACGACAGGAACGCCACAGAGCGCGACGGCCAACACGGCGTTTGCCACACCACTACAAGCCACAGTACGAGATGCCGGGAACAACCCGGTGGGCAGCATCACGGTGACGTTTACGGCTCCGGGGAGCGGAGCCAGCGGGACCTTCGCCGGTGGAGTGAACACGGCGACGACGAATACGAGCGGTGTAGCGACAGCAGCGACGTTCACAGCCAACGGCACTGCAGGGGGGCCCTATACCGTGACGGCGTCTGCACCCGGTGCGGCGTCCCCGGCTAATTTCTCGCTTACCAACCTCGCGCCGAGTAGCCTCATCGCGCTGGTTCAGCATAGGAGCCTGGATGCCGGCACCACAACCTCCTCGTCGCTGGCCTTCAATTCGAATAACACCGCAGGCAACTGGATCGGCGTGGTGATTCGCGCGGGTAAGACGGGCCAGGTGTTCACCGTCACGGATTCCCGGGGAAACACGTACCGCAGGGCGATTCAATTCAACGAAACCATCGATTCAACGACCCTAGGCATCTTCTACGCTGAAAACATTGCGAGTGGCGCAAACACGATTACGGTATCCGATACCATAACTGGAACCATGCGGTACGCCATCCTCGAGTATTCGGGGGTCGCGATGGCGAACTCGCTTGACGGCGCGGCGGTCGCGGGCCAGGGTACCGACGCGTCTCCCAAGAGTGGCATTCTCATGACGACAGCGAACGGCGATCTGGTGCTGGGAGAGACTTCGACGGCAAACCCCGCGAGCTTCACGGCGGGGAGTGGGTATCTTGCTCGAGACTTCGTTCCGGCCGAACCGAACACGAAACTGCTCGTCGAAGACCAGATTCAAGCCGTCTCCGGGAATATTTCGGCCAATGCATCGCTCGGAGCGTCGGACAATTGGGGTGCTGCGGTCGCTGCATTTAAGTCCGCCGCCACAGTTACACCACCTACATTCACTCCTCCCAGTAACCTGGTAGCTGCTCCGTCGGGCCCCGTGCAGGTGAATTTGTCGTGGACGGCGGCAACGGAGACCGGCGGAACTATCACGAATTATCTCGTCGAGCGTTGTACAGGTGCCGCCTGCAACAACTTTGTGCAAATAGGAACTTCGGCAACCACTGCATATAGCGATACGAGTGCTAGTCTGACCGGCTCGACCACTTACAACTACCGAGTGCGCGCTACTGACGGCACCAACTTCAGCGCAGATTCTAACACTGCGTCCGCCACAACGGCAGCACCCACATTCACGGCTCCATCGAATCTTGCAGCCACGTCTGCCGGCAGCACACAAATCAATCTTTCCTGGACGGCCGCAACGGAGATCGGCGGAGCCATCACCAGTTACATCGTCGAGCATTGCGCGGGCCTCAACTGTGCCAACACACCGAGCAACTTCACACAAGCGGGAAGTACGACCGCACTCGCCTTCAGCGATACCGGTTTGACGACTTCGACTCCTTACAGTTACCGCGTCCGCGCCACGGACGGCGCCAACTTCAGCTCCTACTCGAATGTGGCTACAGCCACTCCTGTCGTCGGTCCAAACCTTTCGACTTTGAGCCTGACGCAAGGTCCTATAGGCGCGAGCATAACGATTACCGGCTCCGGTTTCGGGGCAACTCAAGCTCAAGGATCGAGCACGATCACCTTTAACGGAACTCCTGCAACAGCGACCTCTTGGAGCGACACAAGCATCGACACGTCGGTCCCGGTCGGCGCGACCACAGGAAGCGTGGTCGTTACTGTAACCGGATCGGCAAGTAACGGCCTGCCTTTCGCAGTTACACCTCCGCCGAACATTAGTAGCGTAAGCCCCAGTGCCGGACCCATCGGTACCGTTGTTAACGTCAATGGAACGAATTTCGGGCCGACCGTTGGCACCAGAGCTAGCTTGGTGCTGTTCAACGGCATTGCCGCGCGAACCACCAGTTGGTCGAACACTCTCATCGTCGCGCCCGTGCCGGCGGGAGCTACCACAGGAAACGTCGTGGTTTCCGTTGGAGGCATCAACAGCAACGGCGTTAACTACACGGTTACTCCGGGTCCAAATGTTGCCAGCGTCAGCCCTTCTTCAGGTACCGTCGGGACTCTAGTCACCATCAGCGGCGCTGGTTTTGGCGCTACTCAAGGGAGCAGCACGATAACGTTCAACGGCGTGGCTGCCGCACCCACAACCTGGAGCGATACCAGTATCGTCGCGCCGGTGCCTACAGGTGCAACCACCGGCAATGTCGTCGTCACAGCCAGCGCTATCGCCAGCAACGGCGTACAGTTCACGGTGAACACCGGAAGCATCAAGCTGATTCAGCATGTCGGGACGGATGCCGGCACGACCACTTCAGCCTTGCTCTCCTTTGCCTCCAGCAACACCGCCGGAAACTTCATTGCTGTTGTGATTCGTGCCGGCAAGTCTGGGCAGGTGTTTACGGTTTCTGATTCTCGTGGAAACACATACCGGAAGGCCATCACCTTCAACATGACCGTAGATCTCGACACCATGGGTATTTACTACGCGGAGAGCATCGCTGGTGGAGCGAACACGGTTACCGTCTCGGACACCATTGCAGGCACTTTGCGATTTGCGATCATGGAATACTCCGGAGTGGCGGTCACAAGTTCTCTTGACGCAACCGCGGCATCTGAAGGGACCACCATTTCCCCAAATAGCGGAAACGCTTTCCCCTCGCTAAGTGGTGATTTGCTGCTGGGCGAAATTGTAACTGCCGATCCCTCGGCCTTTACAGCCGGGACAGGCTATCAAATTCAAGACTTTGTTCCTGCAGAGCCCAGCACCAAGCTCGTTACTGAAGACCAGCTACAGACAACAATCGGACCGGCCTCGGCTACGGCCACCCTCGGCGCCTTCAGCCCATGGGGCGCAGCTATCGCAGCCTTTAAGTCCGCCGCCGGTAGTCCTCCACCGCCGATCTCCGTCTCCGTCTCGCCAACAACCGCATCCGTGGGAACAGGTAGCGGCTCGCAAAACTTCACGGCAACCGTGCAGAACGACTTTCGCAATGGAGGCGTGAACTGGACCGTGTCTGGGGCTGGCTGCAGTGGCGCCACTTGCGGAACGCTTTCCAACGTGACTTCAACTGCGGTGACCTACACTGGTCCAGTCAACGCGCCTAACCCAGCGACCGTGACGTTAACAGCGACCTCAGTAACCGACAATACTAAAACCGGCGCTGCAACTATTACCGTGGTACCGGGGGCGCTCAGCGTCTCCCTCACTCCCAAGCGCGCGGCGGTTACGATGTTCGCCGTGCAGACTGTGCAGTTCACGGGGACCGTCTTCAATGATCCTTCAAACTCGGGAGTGACGTGGTCCGTCGATAACAATAACGGCGGAACGGCGGCCAGCGGAACCATTTCGGCCACGGGCCTCTATACTCCGGGCACTCAACCAGGAATTCATATCGTCACTGCTACCAGCGTTGCGAATGCTGCAGTCAGTGCGTCCTCCTCGGTTGCGGTTACTGATTTGGCGGGCGTGTATACCTATCACAACGATCTGCAACGCACCGGCCAGAATTTGAATGAGTATGCGTTGACTCCAGCGAACGTTAGTTCTTTGGCATTCAAGCAGCTCTTCTCCTGCCCGGTCGACGGTTACGTCTATGCGCAACCATTATGGGTCGCTAACCTCACTGTGGGCGGGGCGAATCACAACGTAGTGTTTATCGCCACGGAGCACGACAGCGTCTACGCCTTCGACGCCGATTCTCCTTCCTGCCTCCTGCTTTGGAAGACCAGCTTCCTCGGGACCAACGTGACTACTATGTCTTGGCTGGACACGAGCAGCACACCCACTAACGACGTTTATCCGGAGATTGGCATCACTTCGACTCCTGTCATTGACCCGGTTACCAAAACAATCTATGTGGTGGCCAAGACGAAGGAATCTGTGGGCACCGGATGCTCTGCAAACTCCCCCTGCTTCGTCAATCGGTTGCATGCCCTCGATGTCATCACCGGTGCAGAGAAGTTTGGCGGACCGGTAGTGATCTCAGCTCCCAACTTTGACCCCTTGCTACATTTCAATCGCCCGGCGCTGCTGCTTAATAACGGCACGGTTTACATAGGCTTCGGTTCGCACGGAGACCGCTGCAACTGGCAGGGCTGGATGTTTGGTTACGACGCTGCAACTCTGGCCCAGAGGTTCGTGTGGGCAACTTCGGATCCGACCGGGAATTGCAACGGTGCTGCGATTTGGGATGGTGGCGCGGGCCCCGCTTCTGATGCCAGCGGCAATGTTTATGCCACAACAGGCAACGGCAACTATGACGGGACGAAGAATTTCTCCGAGTCCGCTCTAAAACTCAGTCCCACGGGCTCACTGATGGACTGGTTCACTCCTTTCAATCGGAGTGTTCTCGATGCCAACGATATCGACATGGGCTCGGCCGGCATCCTTATCCTTCCGGATTCAGTAGCTTCCGCAGCCCATCCGCATCTGGCGCTCGCGACGGGCAAGATCGGCATTCTTTATCTCCTCGATATTTCTCAAGCGAGCCCGGGTCAGACCAAGATGGGTAAGCTCAATTCTGGGAGCAATTTGGACGTACAGGAAGTGATCCCCGTCCCGCCGCCCAATACCACACAACTTGATGGCGGTAACTATGGCGTGCCCGCTTACTGGAACGGAAACATCTACACGACTGGACAAAACTTCCCCCTGAGCCAGTTCAAAATCTCAAATGGGACGATTGCGGCTCCGCAATTCGCCGTCTCAAACAACACGTTCCCGCCTCGGGGCGCGATTCCCGCCGTCTCCTCCAGCGGCACTACCAACGGTGTCGTATGGGTTCTGGATCTCAACGGATGGACGGGTACCGGGAGTGCTATCCTCTACGCCTACGATGCCACCAACGTTTCGAACCTGCTCTACAGCAGCCCGACAAGTGGCACGGGTGCCGCCGGAGGCGCCGTCAAATTCACGATCCCGACAGTGGCGAATGGCAAGGTCTACGTCGGGGGACAGAGCACGGTCACGGTGTTCGGCCTGCTCCCGAACTAGGAGCCGCGAACCGCCGAGTCGTCAGTGATTTGGATCAACTTAAGTGCGGCGTCATTGCCGCGCAATGATGGCACGGACGATCCCCGTGACGGCGAAGGGCCAATGACGCAACGCCTCATTTTGCCCCGCGACAGAACGACTGAGTTCTCGCGAACACATCACAAAGACAAAGAGCGATCTGGTTCAACTCTATGCGAAAGGGCCTGGCTATCAGATCGCGAGGTCCTCTTGGTGCCCGGGAATACCAGTCTACCTATTCTCCTGCCGCAGAGCCGGCAGGATCAGCGCTATGGACTCGGCGGGGTGCCCACTCCTGCGGGAAGCACTTCGTAGATTCGTGCCTGGCCAAGTTGCGCCACAGGGCGAAACGCGTTCGGGTACGCCCTTTGCACGATGTCAAAACAGACTTCGTCGGGAGGAAGGTAATAACTAAGGTCCCTGTCAACTACGATGACGTAGCGAATACCAAGTCTGCGAAAACCTTCCATCATTACCTGGGGCCGCACTATCGGAGCAAACCAGATCACCTTGCGTTGGGAATAATGAAAAACGAGCGGGACATGGCGAGCTACTATTACATCTTGGGGATCGGTGTTCAGACGAATCCACTTCGCGGCCACAGCGTCTGGGAGCCGCCCAAACCGCTCCTCCTCAAATGCAAGGTTCGCGCGGGCGATGGGCATGTCTTCCGAAACTGCTCTAGCCACCAGTAGTCCAGTTAGCCCTAGGGCGCCCATTTGAAGAAAGGTGAGCGACAATGGCCCTACGGAAATTCGCCTTGAAAAGAGAGGTCGCTCTGACCACCGGTTCAGCAGGATCGGCGGACGATTCATCCATATTACACAGACCGAAAAGAGTGATGCCCCTAACCAGAATGCAGCAGAGAATCTCGACTGAACACCTGCAGACCAGGATGGTCCAGCCGCCCAACTGTTACGAGATGCTACTGCACAGAGGAACATGCAGCCTGGCAAGAGGCACGCGGCCACGCGGCGCGGGTAGAGGCTAGCCCATATTGCCATTTTTCTGGCCCCGCGATAGATGAAGAGACAAGCAAGTACGGTGCTCGGAAAAAGAAATCGAAACTCGAGATGCCAAGGCCACAAAATATAGATAAATTCAAACCCAACGAAATACCAGGCAAGGATGTCGTTGCCTGCTCCCTCAAGAAGTGAATTACCCACGCCGACGACCGCCAAGACCAAAGGAATGGCCACGGCCACCGAGGAGTACGAGCGCTCGATCCAGTGCGACGTGAGAATCTCCGCCAAGACAACCGTTCGTTCGCCAACATTCGTCTTCACGCGCGACACCACGTCAGTGGCGTTAGCGAAGCCTAACTCCGGATAATTGCCAAGCTTAAGTTTTAGCTGCGAGACATAGCTTTCTGGATAGCCAGGCAATGGCCAATCCGGTGGAGCGTTATTGCTCCCGCGGTGCATCCACGCGAACTGCGTCAAGATCCCCAACAGAATGGCGGGAAGAAACACTTTGAACCGATGAACAGCGGTCCCGCGATCCTTCAACCAGGTGAACCCCATCGAGGCCAACATCGCGCCGACCAAAGCAATACCGGCTGATTGGATCAGGATCGAGAATGCGACGATAAAGGCTAGGGCCGCGGAAAACAGATATCTCCGCGACTGAGTTTGCTCTCCATTGAGCTTGAGGATGGTCCACAAGGCCAATCCACTCACGAGGAAATACGGGGCGCTCGGCCAGATTCCGCGGGTAATGAAGTGGAAGACCCAAGGTGATGAACTTAAGAGCAGACACGTTGCCGCGGCCATAGCGCGCCCTTCAGCTTGACGAATAATCTGATACCACACCAGGAATCCCAGTGTGAGGAAAACAGCCATCGAGCCAAGGAGAATCCCGTACCAGCAGCCTACAGTTTTGCAGATCAGTGCTAGAAGAAAAGCCAATCCGGGAGGCTGAATCCTCTCCGGAACCGAGTTGAAACCGTAAAAACCGTCGTGCAGCAGGGACTTCGCTTGCTCGAAGTAGCTGACGTCCTCAAAAGGAAAATCGGGCGCGCGCTGGTGAGCACAAAGTTGAAACGCGCCTAGTGCAAGAATGGCTCCGCATACGAGAAAATCCACTACTGCCAGACCGTGCTGTTGTGAGCGATTACGCTTCGCAGGGTTAAGTGGGGCAGCTGGGAACACAAATAGTCTTGGACGCCTTCGGTGAGAAACCGCGTTATCTTACCACGGTTGTGCGAACCCTTGCGGGCAGCGAGTAAACCATGTGCGGGATCGGACTTGACTGGGAATTAGAAAGTACAGTAGGTTTTGTGCACTGACAGTGCCTGACGGGGGAATTCTGCTTGGAGACCATTGAGCGCCGTCCTTGGAGTTTTCTTGTTCGACTGAAGGTAGGAAGGTTCCTCGGACTTTTTCTCTTCATCTTGGGGCTTCTTCAGTATCGCTCTTATAACAGGCAATTCCTGGGACTCTGGTCCTACTCCTTCGCCATATCCGTCGTGGTCGGCGCTGTGGTTTTTTTAGTCATTCTGTTATTGCTGCCGCGTGCTGTACTCGTCGATCTAGCTCTTCTATGTTGGGGCTTGGCTTATTTCCTGGATGCGCTCGATTCAAGAGACAACGGCGCAAATGTCAAAGATCTGATCTTCTTCGGTTCCTCGATGCCTACAGCCGCGATCTTGCAATGGATCACCCTGGTTCTCTTGTTCCTTGCTGTTTCCAGGGCGACCCTAGCAAATCTGGAAGAAAAGTGGAGCGGGCTCGCAATGCTGATCGGCACGCTGTGCGGCATTGCGTTGTTGGGTGAAGGATTCCTGCGGGTGAAAGTGGCGGTGACTACTCCAGCCGTGCAGGGCTTGCCAACCTTCTCCTTGCATTCTTGGGAGCGAAAGTTTGTAGAGCTAAATAGCAAAGGCTTTCGCGATGCGGAACACGCGCTAGCGCGCGATCCTGCTAAGAGCAAGATGCTAATCGTCGGTGATTCTTTTGCTTTCGGTTGGGGAATACGTCGTCTCGAAGATCGTATCGGTGAGCAGGTAGCATCCAGACTGGCGAAAGCGACAGGGAAGCAATGGGAGGTCATCAACGCAAGCAGGCCCGGCGCAGACACCCTTGCCGAGATTGACTTTGTGAACCAAACAATCGGGTACAAGCCAGACGTGGTGGTCTTGATTTATATTTTTAACGACATTGATTATCTGATTCCGCAGCAGGTCAAGGTCCAGGCTACGCTTTTGAGAAGGAATCATTTCGTACGCTTTCTCTGGCAGAATTCGTATCTCTTCCAAGAACTGTTTGCGCGGGTCCGCATGGTCTATTACCGATATCGCCGAGTTGACAACTCAGCAGCTCCGGTTGCCGCATCCAATGAACTGACTGATCTTGAGTTTGCGGCATACGCGGATCCGGCTTTGATGTCTCGCCATCTGGCAGATGTCGCGCGCCTCATTAGCATCGGTCAACAAAGCGGCGCAAGGGTTCTAGTGGTTCCCTACGACCTTTCCGTCACTCTTCAGCAAAACTCGCGTGATCGTTACATGGATTTTCTCCGTCAGACGCAATCCGTTGGTATCCCCATCTGTTCTCTTGAACATACCTGGGAAGGCCACACCTTTGGTGAAATGACCCTGAACCCCACTGATGGTCACCCGAATGAGGGATCGATTCGCTTGGCCGCCGATGCCATCTCCAACTGCCTGCTGGTAAATGCGCAAAATTGAGTCGCTGTCCTTAATTCATTCTGTGGTGGAGTATCCCGCGCGGCGAGACTGAGATTTTGGTTGTCGCGGTGCGCACCGGCGGAAGCATTCGGGGAAAATCTTTGCCCAAACCCGGCTCGGTACTAGAACAGACCCAACCTTGCCCGCGCTTCATTTGCTGTAATATGTTGATAAATAATGAGTTACATCTTTCTGTCGTGGCCCACCAATTGCACGCTTTGGTGGACTAACGGACCCTGTCTTGGTACTCTTACGGAGGTCAGTGATGCGACTTTTGAGGGTAGCTTTGCGGCGCTTGGGAATAGCTGGCGAGCTTTTCTTCTTTTTTGCCACCGGCAAGCGATGGTGGATGCTCCCCGTCATGGCTGTTCTGTTCGTTTCGGGTGCCCTCCTGATCTTGGCACAAAGCTCGGCGATTGCGCCGTTTATCTATACCCTCTTCTAGGTGCCCCTTGCCAGAAACTAGCTTGCCACGCCGTTTATGGGAAGTATGGAAGCGGGTCGGCCGAAAAATCGGCGATTTCCAGGCACGTGTTCTCCTAACTCTTATTTACGCCATCTTCGTTCTTCCCTTTGGCCTGGTTGTCACTCTTCTGGGCGATCCTTTGCGGATCCGTAGGGCGCGTCAGCATTGGCAGGAACATCCCGATGACAAGGTGGACCTGCGATGGGCGCACCGTCAGTGGTGAGTTACCCAGCTCTTTTTGGCGGGAATGGAAGCTTCATTGCCAGCCTAGGCTAGCGTGAAGCCGCGGTTTTCATAGTTTCATGGACCAAACATGGGTTTCCCAGGATTTTGCAGCCAGAATGCGGAGACTCGAAAGCCTGGTGGGCGTAGCTTTCACTGAACGAGCGCGCCTCCTCGAAAGAGGATGAATGTATATTCTCGGCATCTCCTGTTACTACCACGATGCAGCCGCCGTACTGCTCCATGATGGCCAGTTGCTTGCCGCTGCCGAAGAGGAACGCTTCTCCCGCGTAAAGCACGACTTTGGATTTCCCAAAAATGCAATCCAATTCTGTCTCGAAACCGCAGGTATCCAGAGGCAGGATATCGATTATGCAGTTTTCTTTGAAAAGCCCTTCCGCAAGTTTGACCGCATCTTGATGTCGGTTCTGCAGACCTATCCGAAGTCTTGGAAGGTGTTTCGCGAGTCGATGATCACTTGGATGATCGACAAACTCTGGGTGGCCAGCACTCTCCAATCGGAATTGGGCTTATCTAAAGAACAAGTGCTCTTCTGCGAGCACCACCTGTCTCACGCCGCAAGTGCTTTTCTCTGCTCGCCATTCGATGAAGCGGCAATTCTGACTGTCGACGGTGTTGGTGAATGGACGACCGGCACTTGGGGCACCGGCCGCGGTAACGAAATCAAGTTGACCGGACAGACGGAATTTCCGCACTCCATCGGTTTGCTTTATAGCGCTTTCACGGCATTCCTCGGATTTGAGGTCAATGAAGGCGAGTATAAGGTGATGGGCATGGCGCCCTATGGGTGGCCGCGCTACGTCGACAAAGTCTGGAAAGTGGTCAAGCAGCACCAAGATGGCTCATTCTCCCTAGATATGAGCTACTTCAGTTTCCATCATTCGACGGACAAGACCTTTAACCGGCGTTTCGTCGAATTATTTGGAGAGCCTCGTCCGCCGCAAATGTATTTTTTCACCGCGGCCTCCGGCTATCCGTCTTATTTTGGCGAGAGACCGGCAAACTACGACGAGCTGTGCGAGCGCAATCAGTATTACGCGGACATTGCCGCGAGCATTCAGCGCGTGACCGAAGAACTTCTTTTGGGAATGGCCCGTCACGTCCACCGCCAGACTGGTATGAAGCGGCTTTGCATTGCTGGTGGCGTAGGCTTGAACAGCGTCGCCAATGGCCGCATTCTGCGCGAAACTCCATTCGAGGAACTATTCATTCAGCCTGCCGCTGGTGATGGTGGTGGGGCGCTAGGTGCCGCCTTGTGGGCGTACAATTCGCTGCTGGGGAAGCCGCGAACCTTCTGCATGAATCATGCTTATTGGGGTCAAAGCTACGACTCCGGAGAGATTCGCCATTTCCTTACGGAAAACAACATCCCCCATCAATTCATTGAAAACGATGAAAAGTTGCTGGATGCCACTGTGGAAAGGCTTTCAACGGGAAAAGTCATTGGATGGTTTCAGGGCCGATTTGAGTGGGGGCCCCGTGCGCTGGGCAACCGCAGCATTCTTGCGGATCCTGGAAACCCGAGCATGAAAGACATCGTCAACACGAAGATAAAATTCCGCGAGCCCTATCGGCCTTTTGCGCCGTCGGTTCTCGCTGAATGCGCGGAGACTTACTTCGATCTGCCGGACGCCACTCGCCACCATCCCGCACGATACATGCTCTACGTTGTTCCTGTGAAAGAGGCAAAGCAGAGCGTTCTTCCTGCGATCACGCACGTCGACGGCACCGGACGCCTGCAAACTGTTTTTCGGGAGCAAAGTCCCCGTTATTATGATTTGATCTCACGTTTCGGCAAAGCGACTGGCGTGCCAGTAGTGCTGAACACCTCCTTCAATTTGAAAGGTGAGCCCATAGTCACCACGCCCGCGAACGCTTACCACACGTTCTCCGCGAGCGAGATGGACACCCTGGTTCTCGGGAATTTTGTGGTAGACAAGCTCCCGGCGAAATGAATCCTCGTCCCACAAGACAGCGGGCCTAGCGTTGAATCCACCGCGGTTCATGCATGACCACAGATGGACCTGCCTTCAATGTATTGCCGTTCCCGCCGTTTGGAGTTCTTAGATAGATATTTGCACATTTAAGGAAGCCCATACGACACGTATCGGGCAAGTACTGCGTGGCTATAAACGTGTCGTCTGTAATCTCTTGTAAACTCAGGACTAACCTATCCATGGAGCACTGGGGAAACCCCGTATTTGGTAGTTCGATTGCTCCCTAGTTTATTTGGAGACCTACCCATGAAAAGACTAGTCTTTGCGATTTGCTTGTTGTCCGTAGCGGTTCCTTTCGCTGCGGCTCGTAACGGCGGTAACGGCAACGGAAATCAAAATGGCCTGTCCCCCCAGAAACACAGAGGACATGCTCCCGAAATGTCGACTAGTGCTATGGCAGTCGCCGGGGTGATCGGCCTGGGCGGGTACTTCCTTATTCGGCGCCGCATCGCTCGGCAATACTAGTTGTCGTAGCTTCTCACGTGAGTTGAGCCGTTGGGACTTGAACTCAAAGTGTCGACAACGGAAGCTTTGGACGCAAGCCTCCTGGCAGGCAACGTCTTTCGATCCAGGAGTTTTCCTGTTCTCAGATCTGTTCTCCTCGCTCTGGTTCTCACCCTGATTGTCACTGTCGTTGATCAGTTCGCCGCACCAATTCTCCTCACCACTTCACCTCTTTGGGTAACCTTCGCTTTTCTATTGCTTGTATGGCGCCGTGGTGAGCTGCTCCTGTCCGGTGGTGACGCCACTCTTGAGCGCTCCTTTTCCACTTGGCGGCTCGGTACTTTTGCTGCCATGCACGTGGCCCTTGTGCTCCTTTCTCGCTTGTTTGCTGGCGCTGTGGCGCCCTTTGCCGGTACGCCGACTTTTAGCGGAACTCTCGTTGGGCTTGGCAGATTGGCAGTTTTGATTCCCACTGTCGTGCTCTTTTCTTTTGCCTATTGGAAGCAACTTCTGCGCGCCTATAGCTCAGAGGCCAAAGCTGCAGTACTGGTCCTGACTGTGAATGTCCCCGGTCGTGTTCTTGAGGCCATTTGGCCGTGGTACGGTCGGGCGTTCGGCTGGTTCATATATGTTCTGGCCCGAAGCTTTGTACCTGGCCTGACATACGACGTAGGTCCAGAGCCGTCTATAATCGGACCGCTTCAGGACACATCTATCGTCTTCGCCTGCTCCGGAATCAGCGCCTTTGAGCTTCTTGCCTATATTTTTGGTCTTGTCATTGTTCTGGACTGGAACTGCCTTCGAAAGGGCCGCGCTATTTTGGTTTACTTCGGGTGTCTCTTTTTCATGCTCGTCAGCAATGCTTTTCGGATTGCTTCACTCGTGGTTCTCGGCAATCGTGGATTCGCGGATTTTGTCTCGCCCTTTCATAACTCAGCGGGTGCGGTATTCTTCTGCTCGATCTTTCTCGTATATCTCTCCCTGACATACCGGTGGATGACGGAGAGGCGGCAGCTTCGGTAAGTGGGGGTGTCTACGCTTAGCCTTCGCCGGCATCTCCTGCAGAAAAATAGGTGCAGTCCGGATGATGGAACACCAGCGCGCTAACACTTGCTTCCGGATCCATCATGAAGCCTTCCGTAAGCTGTATGCCGATCTCTTCCGGCCTCAATAATTTCCAAATTCCGGCCTGGTCCTCGAGACTCGGGCACGCCGGGTACCCGAAGCTGTACCGCTTGCCGCGGTAGCGCGATGTGAACCGCTGCGCCATGGTCATGTTGGGCGGGTCGGGGAAGCCCCAATCCTCGCGGATGCGCCGGTGCAGCCATTCAGCGCAACCCTCCGCCGTCTCGATTGCCAGCGCCTGCAGCCCATGCGATTTGAAGTAATACCCCTCGTTCTTGGCTTTCTCCGCCCGATCGCGTACCCCCTCGCCTGCCGTCACCACAAACAACGCCAGGTGGTCGCGCTGTCCGTTCTGTGTGGGCAAAACGTAATCGCTCAGGCACAGGAAATCGCCCTGCCGCTGCCGTGGGAATCGAAATGTGTGCAGCGGCTCTTTTTCTCCCGGTGCAAAGAGGTGCAGGGAATCGCCCGCCGCCTCCACCTCGAAGAATTGCCAGACCGCCCGGATCTTCATGAACTCGGCGGCTTCTTTCTTCACTTCTTCCATGCTCTCAAAGAGCTCGACGGCTTTCGGATCGCGCTCCGCAAAGCGCTTTTCGAAGTCGCCGCGGAAACCCATGTGCCGCCCATAGAGCATGAACGGGTTGATGTAGCCCCAGACTTCGCGGAGATCGGGCACCAGGCGGACCTTGCGGTCCAGGTATTGCACTCGCGGAATGGGGAGGTCGGTTCGAATACGCGGCGATCTGGTCACACTTGGAATTTCTTTGACGCTGACCGTCGTCGTCACGCCAAAACCGTTTCCGGAAGCGGTATGTTCGCGCACCACTGTTGCGCGCGTCGCCGGATCCATCAGTTCGTTCATCAAGCGCAAGCCGGTCATGGCGTCTTTGGCGTAGCACACGGCCTTGCCATAGCTCGGGGCAATCTTCGTCTGTGTGAATTTCGCGGAAAGCGCGGCGCCGCCGACGAGTAACGGGATTTCAATGCCCGCGTCTTTCAAATCGCTTGCCGTGGTCACCATTTGTTGAGCGCTTTTTACCAGCAGCCCGGATAAACCGATGGCGTCCGGCTTGTGCTCCTGATACGCCTTGATCAACTCTTCCGGTGGAACCTTGATTCCCAGATTCACGACGTCATAGCCGTTGTTTTTCAGGATGATCTCGACGAGGTTTTTCCCGATGTCGTGAACGTCGCCTTTTACCGTTGCCAGCACAACTTTTCCGCGCTTGGCGGTGTCCGCCTTTTCCATAAACTGCTCGAGGTGGCTCACCGCGGCCTTCATCGCTTCGGCCGACTGCAAAACTTCCGCGACGATCAACTCATTGGCGTTGAAGAGCCGTCCCACTTCCGCCATGCCCGCCATCAGCGGCCCATTCACGATGTCCAGCGGAGCCGTGCCCTCCCCGCGCTTGCGCTCTAGATCGTCGATCAAGCCGTCTCGCGTGCCCTCGATAATGTAGTTGCTCAGGCGTTCGTCGAGAGGCAGGTCCGCCGCGCGCGCTTTTTCTTTTTTCTTTGCCGTTCGAAAGTGCTCGGTGATTGCCGCAATGTAATATTGATTGACAGCCGCGCGCTGCTCCTTGCTTTGTTGCCGCCAATCAGCGTGCACGTCCCGCAAGAGCTTTGCATTCGAGTGATCCGCCGGAACGTCCTTCGGCGGGTGCGAAAACAGCAGGTTTTCCGCGAGTTCGCGTTCGTGCGCGGGAATGGACGCGAACCGCTCGATTTTCTCCGTATTCACGATCGCCAGATCTAGCCCCGCTTTCGTGCAGTAGTACAGAAAAACGGAGTTCACTACTTCGCGCGCGCCCGCCGGCAATCCAAACGAAACGTTGGAAATGCCGAGGATTGTCCGTACATCCGGCAACGCCTGCTTGATCAGCCGGATACCTTCGACCGTCTCGACCGCTCCGCCGATGTAATTTTCGTCTCCTGTTGCACAAGGGAAGACCAGCGAATCGAAAATGATGTCCTCCGGGCCCAGCCCGTATTTTTCCGTCAGCAACTTGTACGAACGCTGGGCGATTGCAAGTTTGCGCTCTCGCGTGAACGCTTGCGCCTGCAGCTTGTCCTCATCGATGCAACCGACCACTACCGCCGCGCCGAATTCATGCGCGATTGGCACCACGCGCTCGAATTTTTCCTCGCCGTCTTCCAGGTTGATGGAATTGATGATGGATTTGCCCTGGCAATACGTCAGCGCCAGCTCGATCGCTGTCGGATCGGTCGTATCAATCATCAACGGCGCCTTCACTTTACGGATTAGCTTTTCATAGAACGGTGGAATGTCTCTTTTCTCATCGCGTTCCGTGCTCTGAAGGCACACATCTACGACTTGCGCGCCGCCGCGCACCTGCCGCCGCGCAATTTCGCTGGCCTCTTCCCACTTTTCTTCCGCGACCAGGTTCTTGAACAAGCGCGACCCGATCACGTTGGTGCGTTCGCCTACCAGCAGCGGCCGCGTGCTGTCCTCCGCCTCAATTGCCTCAATACCGGAATAAACTGCGCGGTGCGATTCGGCCGGCCTTACACGCGGCTTCTTGCCCTCGGCCATTTGCGCAATCGCGCGAATGTGCTGCTCCGTCGTACCGCAACAGCCACCTACTAAATTCAGCCAGCCGTGATCCGCAAATTTTTCCAGCTGTGCCGCCAGCGTAGTGGGAGTCTCTAGATACTTTCCTTCTTCATCCGGTAATCCCGCGTTTGGATAGCAGGATACAAATTCGCCCGTAAGCTGCCCCAGCGTCCGAATGTGGTCGGTCATGAACTCCGGCCCCGTTGCGCAGTTCATCCCAAACGCCAGCGGCTTCGCATGCCGCAGCGACGCCCACATGGCCTCCACCGTCTGACCAGCCAGCATCGTTCCCATCGGCTCGATCGTCACGGAAATGATGAACGGAACATCACTCCCAATCTCCCTCGATAACTTCCGAATCGCGAGAATAGCCGCTTTGATATTCCGGGTGTCCTGGCTGGTTTCCACGAGCAACAAATCCACTCCGCCTTCGACGAGTCCTTTAGCCTGCACATAGTAGGCCTCCCGCAGGTCGTTGAACGTCACGCCGCCCGTGACCGTAATCGCCTTTGTCGTAGGCCCGATTGATCCCGCCACGAACCGCGGTTTCCCCGGCGTGCTGAATTCATCCGCCGCTTGCCGCGCCAATTCCGCCGCGCGTTTGTTCAAAAGGTGTGCATCGGCGGCAAGGCCATATTCCGCCAGCACAATCGGTGCTCCGCCGAAGCTGTTCGTCTCGACGATGTCCGATCCCGCCTCAAAATACTTCCTGTGAATATCCAGAACGACATCCGGCCTCGTTCGAACGAGATTCTCATTGCATCCTTCGAGCGCGGCTCCGCCGAAATCCTCCGCATTCAGGTTGCGTTGTTGCAGCATCGTCCCCATCGCCC
This sequence comes from Acidobacteriota bacterium, assembly GCA_003225315.1. GTDB lineage: Bacteria > Acidobacteriota > Terriglobia > Acidiferrales > UBA7541 > Acidiferrum. The sequence continues at coordinate 44,279 of QHZD01000033.1, read as the reverse complement.
CGTCAAGCACGAGGATTCGCTGCGCCAGCAACTCGCGCAGGGCTTTAGCGGACTCGTTCAGGTTGCGCATCTTTTCAAAAACTACCACTCATTGCCGTCTCGCCGGCCAAAATGGTCCAAGTACCTTAGAAATCTGACGTTTCCGGCCACGCTCTATTTTACTCAGGTTTCCCGGCAGATACCTACTTCCGCGCATTAAACCGTCGTTTTCGACAATCGAATGGTCAATCTGGGGCATCGAACGCCCAATTCCTGGATGCTATACTGCGTGGGGACTCTGAAGGAGATGACTGCTTGATGGCCCAACCCTTGAAGATCCTGAATATCGTCGGAGCCCGCCCCAACCTCCCGAAAATCGCGCCGCTCATGCACGAGATGCAGCGCCATCCGGAAATCGAAGCCATCCTCGTTCACACCGGCCAGCACTACGACGAAAAGCTCTCCGACATTTTCTTCCGCCAGATGGGCATTCCGTCGCCGCACGTGAATCTGGAAGTGGGTTCCGGCTCCCACGCTTCGCAGACCGCGGAAATCCTAAAGCGCATCGAACCAGTTCTTATCGAGCGTCAGCCGGACCTCGTTCTCGTCGTCGGCGATGTCAATTCAACCATTGCGGTTTCTCTCGCCGCCGCCAAACTCGGCATCCGCGTGGCCCACGTCGAAGCCGGCCTTCGCAGTTTTGACCGCACCATGCCGGAGGAGATCAATCGCATCCTAACCGATGCACTCGCCGACTACCTCTTTGTCACGGAAGAAGACGCCATCGAGAACCTCCTCAAAGAAGGCCGGTCCCGCAGCAGCATTTTCATGGTGGGCAACGTAATGATCGATTCTTTGCGCCACTTTTTGCCTATCGCCCAGCAATCAGCAATCGGTGAAGAACTGGCACTGAAGAATGGCGCCGGCTGGCAGCGCTTCGGTGTCCTGACCCTTCATCGTCCTTCCAATGTCGATTCGACGGAAAAGCTCAGCCAGCTTCTTGGAGCGATCAACGCCGTCGCCGCCGAAATGCCTGTTATTTTCCCTGTGCATCCCCGCACTCAGCAGCGTCTGACGCAAGGCGGCATCCAGCATCATCCTCAACTTCGGCTCATTCCGCCCGTTGGGTACCTCGATTTTCTCTGTCTTTTAAGCAAAGCCAGCCTTGTGTTCACTGATTCGGGCGGCATCCAGGAAGAAACCACGGCTCTCGGCGTCCCCTGCCTTACCCTGCGGGAAAATACGGAGCGCCCCGTCACCATCTCCCAAGGTACCAACCTCCTGGTCGGCACGGATCCGGGCAAGATCGTCGCTGCTGCGCGTGATACCCTGGCGGGCAAGGGTAAAGCTGGCCGCATCCCTCCTCTCTGGGACGGTCATGCCGCCAAGCGCATAGTTGACATATTATTGAACGAAGTACCCCGGGGCCATGCATCGTAGCTGTCAGTAACAATTCGTGAACATAGACGCCAAAGGACTTGCCCCTTAGGCCAGTTTTCAATACCCTGTCGAACAGTGACTACGAAACGGTCGTCCTCGAAATTGACGGTCTGCATCCTCTCGCCGCACCCTCTAGTGCTGAGCGAATTCGAACGCATTTTATCGAAAGCTCAATTCAAGGTTGTTCTCAAGCAACTGGAGTCCACGCTTGCGCCCGATTTGCGCACCCTGGAGCCGCCGAAAGCACAGGTTTACGTCATTGACGCCCACGCTGCCAAGCCCGCCACCGGCGCGCTGTTGGCCAATCTTCTCGAACGCTATCCGGAATCCCGGCTCATCGTCGTTGGCGAGCAGCACAACGAGGCCAACAGTTTTTCTCTCCTGCGTCTTGGCGTAAAGGGCCTTCTCACCTATGTCGAAGCCCGTGAACAATTGATCCGCGCTCTTCCGCTTGTTGCCAGCGGAGGATTTTGGGTTCCGCGCCAGCTTCTCTCCGGATTCGTTGATTCCATCCTCACTGGGCAGGGCCGCCGCCTCAAGACCGACTCCGTCACAAATCTGAGCCGCCGCGAGCAGGAGGTTCTCGATTCACTTCTGGAAAATCTTTCAAACAAAGAAATCGCCAACAAGCTCAATATTGCGGAGCGCACCGTGAAGTTTCACGTTTCGAACCTGCTCAACAAATTTGGTGTTCGCCGCCGCGCCGACCTCATTCTTCTTACCTTTCAGCGCCGCTTGTCGCAGGCTTAATCTTTGCCGGATTCCCGGGTAATCTTGAACTCGTCTATTTTGGGTTTCTACCTGGCTCAAGGAGAACGTACTGGTGAGTATTCTCGTTACTGGGGCAGCGGGTTACATCGGCAGCGTTTGTTCAGAAGTCTTGATTTCGCGGGGCATGTCCGTCATCGCGCTGGACAGCTTGCTTGAAGGCCATCGGGCCGCAGTCCCGCCGGGCGCTACCTTCTGCCAGGTTGATCTTGCCGATCGCGCTCAGCTTGAAGCCGTCTTCACCAAGCACAAAGTTGACGCCGTCATGCACTTCGCCGCCGAGGCCCTCGTCGCCAAGTCCGTGCACGAGCCCAGCATCTTCTACGCCACGAACGTCGCCTCCGGCGTCAATCTTCTCGACGCCGTCACCCGCCACGGCGTGAAAAAATTTATTTTCTCGTCCACGGCCGCCACTTACGGCGAACCCGAAATCGTTCCCATCCCTGAAGACCATCCCAAGGCGCCCATTAACCCTTACGGAAAATCCAAACTCACCTTCGAGCAGATTCTTGCTGATTACAAGCTCTACACCGGACTCAAATACGTGACCCTCCGTTATTTCAACGCTGCTGGAGCTTCGAGCACCTGCGGCGAGAATCATCGCGTGGAAACTCATCTCATTCCCCGGGTTCTCGAAGCCGCCGCTGGCAGCTTGCCCCATGTCGATGTTTTCGGCACGGATTACCCCACGCCCGATGGAACCTGTGTCCGCGATTACATCCATGTGCTCGACATTGCCGATTCCCACGTCCGCGCCCTCGAGGAGATCGACCGCGTTACCGGCGAAGCCTTCAACGTCGGCAACAGCCGTGGCTTCTCTATCCTGGAGGTCATCGATGCGGCGGAGCGCATCACCGGCCGAAAAATCCCGCGCAAACTGGGTCCGCGCCGTCCTGGTGATCCTGTCGTGCTCGTCGCCAGCAAGGAAAAACTCAAGCGCGTCCTCGGATGGGAAGCCTCTCATTCCTCGCTCGAAGAAATCATTCAATCGGCCTGGGTATGGAAGCAGAAACACCCTAACGGGTATGCGCAAAACGCCTCGGCCTAGGTTTAGTCGTTGAATTTATAGCGAATGATGCACCACAATGCCTGCACGCCGTCTTTCCATGTAATCTTTTTTCCCTCTTCGTACGTGCGTCCTGCATACGTGATCGGCACTTCGTAGATGCGCCACTTGTGCTTGGCGATCTTTGCCGTAATCTCCGGCTCGAATCCAAACCGGTTCGATTTGATCTGGACTCCCGTCAGCACTTCTCTCCGGAACACCTTGTAACAAGTCTCCATGTCTGTCAGCTTCAGGTTTGTGAAGATGTCCGAAAGCAGAGTCAGCATCCGGTTCGCAACGTAATGCCAAAAATAGTGCACGCGCTGTGGCCCGCTCAGGAATCTCGAACCATACACCACGTCCGCGCGCCCATCGATGATCGGCTCCAGCAATACCGGGTAATCGCGCGGGTCGTATTCCAGGTCCGCGTCCTGTACCAGCACGATCTCTCCGGTCACTTGCTCAAAACCGCGTCGCAAGGCCGCTCCTTTGCCCTGGTTCGGTGTCTGGAAGAAAAACTTCAAGTCCCGCAATGCAATTGGGTCGCTTCCATCCTGTGCTGGCGCGAACTCTTCGCCATTCGCTTGCCGCGCCGCCATATTCTCCAGAATTTGCCGCGTTCCGTCCGTCGAGCAATCATCGACCACGATCACTTCTTTGTTCATCTCGATGTCCAGCACCCGCCTCAGGATCTCATCAATCGTCGTTTTTTCGTTGTAAACGGGAATAACGATCGACACCTTCGGATCGTGCAGCGCGGAGGGGTTATGTCGTTGACGGGCCATGATGTCGGAAGATTGTAGCGGCGTACCCTCCGGCGAGTAAAGTCAAGTCCCGTTCTAATCCCGGTCCTGGTTGCGATCGGTCTTTTCGCTCTTCCCCAAACCCGCTATTCTTATATGAGTTCGCGTCGGCTAGAGCTTGGGTCTTCTCTGCTCCGCGTTCTCTGTGTACGGCTCTTTATGCCGACCAGGTCGGAGCGAACTCTGGGTAAATTCCTTTTTTCAGATGCCTACTTTCTTCATCGAACAATTCGGCTGCCGCGCCACGCAAGCCGATGGTGCCGCCATCGAGCGCCAGTTGCTTGACCGCGGTTGCACATCCGCCGCCACGCCCACTACTGCCGACATCGTTGTCCTCAACACCTGTACAGTCACCGCTTCCGCCGACGCAAAGGCCCGCGACGCCATTCGCAGGCTTCACGCTGCCAACCCCGCTGTCCGCCTCATTGTCACTGGGTGCTACGCCCAGCGCGTCCCCGAAGAACTGGCCGCTCTCCCGGGCGTTTCCTGGGTCGTCGGCAATTCCCACAAACCACAAATCCCCCTGCTCATCGATTCGCTCTCATCCGTCACGCCCCCTTATTCCGCAAACGATTTTTTCCCCGTTGCGGCCCTTCATTCTGACTCAACGGTGCCGTTCCATTCCTTTGTAGGGGCGGAGCTTGCCCCGCCCAATTCGCCCCATCTCGCAAAGATCCTTACTGGCAACATCTTCGACCGCGCGGAATTCCTCTCCGCCCCCGTCCTCGGCGGGGAAGGGAATCACACCCGCCCCACGCTCAAAATCCAGGACGGCTGCGACTCCCGCTGCTCCTATTGCGTCATCCCGTTCGTCCGTGGCAAGAGCCGCAGTCTGCCACCAGACAAAGTAATCGAAGAAATCCGCCGCCTGATAGTGGGACAGGCATTCTTGCCTGTCCGCGTCCGCTCCGAGTCTTTGTGCGGCTCTCTCCCAGCCCGCGAGATCGTTCTCAGCGGCATCAACCTCGGCACCTACGGCCGCGACCTCTCTCCCCGCGTCGAATTCGAAGAGCTTCTCCGCCGCATTCTCGGCGAAACATCGGTCGAGCGCCTCCGCATCAGCTCCATCGAGCCTCTCGACGTTACCCAGGACCTCGTCGATCTCTTTGCTTCCACAGATCGCATCGCCCAGCACTTCCATATGCCTTTGCAGTCCGCCTCCAACCGCATCCTCGCCGCCATGCACCGCTGGTATCGCGCCGAGCACTATGCCCGCCGCGTCGAACTCGTCCACGAACGCCTCCCACACGCGGCCATCGGCGCCGACGTCATCACCGGTTTTCCCGGCGAAACCGAAGATGATCACGCCGCCACGGTCGCCTTCATCGAGCGCCTTCCCTTCACCTATCTCCACGTTTTCTCTTTCTCGAAGCGCCCGGGTACCAAAGCCGCCGCGCTTTCGAACGAAGTCCCTGGCACCATCATCAAGCGCCGCGCCCGCGAACTACGCGCCCTCGGCGAAAAGAAATCCGCCGCCTTCCGCCAATCCCAAATCGGCCGCACTCTCCGCGCCCTCACCCTTCATCCTTCAAGCGAGTTGATGGGCCGGCAGACTCCCGCGCTTTCCAGCAACTATCTCCGCGTCTTCGTGGACGGAGTATTCCCTGCAAATCAATGGTTGGATGTCAGAGTCGGTTCCTGCCGGGAAACTTATCTTGTCGGGCAAGTTTCTGAATCAGTTTCGCTCCAGAAGCAGTAGAATCGTGGCACTCTAACGCGATGCTCACCCTTGGCATCTGGAGTTTTGGCCGCGACTCTTCTGCAGTCCTTGTGGACGAAAACTCCATCGTTTCCGCCATTGAAGAAGAGAAGCTTAGCCGCTCAACAGGCATGGGCGGGATTCCCCGCCTCGCGATTGCCCGCTGTCTCCAGCAGCGCAACGCACAAATCACCGATATACAGCTCGCCGCTTTCCCCCGCCGTCTGTCCATCTCCTCCTTGCGCGAAGCTCGGTTTCGTCTCCGGCGCACCTTTTCCGGTTCCGGCGCGGCTTGGACCCATTCGCTAGGCCGGAATTTTCGAGAGGCCGCTCAACTCCGTCAGACTCGCCGCCTCTACGGCGCATCCACTCCCTTCCTGTTCTTCGAGCACCATCTCTGCCACGCCGCCAGCGCCTACTATGCTTCACCTTTCGAACGCGCTTTGGTGCTGACCCTCGATGAATCCGGCGATATGCGCTCCGGCTCGCTTTACCTCGGCGAAGGCGACGAACTTCGCCTTCTTCAGCCGCTCCGTTTTCCCAATTCTCTCGGCTGGTTTTATTCCCGTGTCACCCAGCTACTTGGCCTCCGCGCTCGCCGCGACGAACACAAAGTGCAATGGCTGAGCAAGGATGGCAAACCCGATTTCGCTCCTGCCTTTCGTAGGATTTTCCAGTGGAACTCCAATGGCCTGCCGGTCCTGAACACCCGCTATTTCGGCCGGGAGCCGGACGAAGCCACGGCCTTCGCCGTGGAATTCTTCCGCGATTCGAAGCTCGATCCGCAGGCCGTGGCGGCCGATCCACAGTTGCGCGCCTCTCTCGCCCGCAGCGCCCGCGACGTCCTCGAAGAAATTGTTCTCGCGATCGCCGAGCGCTATCGGAAAGAACACTCTGTGGACTCTTTGTGCGTTGCCGGCGGCCTATTCTTGAACGTTTTCCTCGTCCGCGCCCTCGAGACTCGCGGCGCGTTCAAGAACGTTTATGTGCAACCCGTGGCCGGCAATTCCGGCGCGGCCCTGGGCGCGGCGCTCCTCGCTCGGAAGAGCCTCGGCCGTCCCGCTCGGCAATCGCTGCCGCATCTCTACCTCGGCCCCGGCTTCTCCTCTTCGGAAATCAAATCGGTCCTCGACAACTGTAAAGTCATCTACAAATACCCTTCCGGAGAAGAACCGCTTCTCGCGGAAGTTGCGCAACTCCTCCTGCGGGACAAAATTGTGGCTTGGTTCCAGGGACGCACTGAATTTGGACATCGTGCTCTTGGCAACCGCAGTATTCTTGCTTCTCCTTTTTCCGAATACGTCATCGAAAACGTGAATCAATACATCAAGCACCGCGAGGACTTCCACCCCTTCGCGTTTTCCGCCCCCGCCGAAACCGTCTCGCAATTCTTCGATTGCTCTCCCAATTGCCGCTTCATGGCGTCTCTCGGCACGCTCAAGCCTGGTGTGCCGGCCGCTCTTGAGCGGTTTGCCTTCGAAGGCCGCACCGTCCGAGTTCACGCCGTCGAACGCGAAACCAATCCTCGCTTTTGGCGCCTGCTCCACAAATTCGGCGAGCGCGCGCCCGCTCCAGTCCTCTTCAACACTTCGTTCAATCTCTTCGGCGAGCCTCTGGTTTCCGATCCCCGCGAGGCCATCCGCAGCTTCTATTGCGCTGGCATCGACGCACTGGCCATCGGTGATTTTCTTGTCGTCAAATAATGTCCGAATTGCTTTGGACTCTGCGGTCGCAGGTTCGTGGAGTTTTTTGGTGCGAAAGTTCTCGCGGGGATAATCGCTCGCACGGCCTTGGAAAGATTCTGTCAGCCTTCGAAAATGACCTGGGCCAGCGCCTGACTTTCCGTATGGGTGATGCTGAGCGCCACGCTCTTCACACCGATCTGCTTCGCGATTTTTGCCGCCTCACCCGAAATTGCCAGCGTCGGCCGCCCGCTCGTCTCCCGCACCACTTCCAAATCTACCCATCTCACGCCGCGCCGCCAGCCCGTCCCCAGCGCCTTCATCGCCGCTTCTTTCGCAGCGAACCGTCCCGCATACCGCTCATATTTATTCTTGAACCGCTCGCAGTACTGGCGTTCCCTCGTTGTATACACTCGTTTCAGAAACACTTCCCCATGCCGTTCGATCGCCCCTTGGATGCGCTCCACTTCCGCAATGTCCACCCCCATTCCCACGATCAATGTTCCACCCTGTAGCTCACCCCTTCAGGGGTGAGGCTTTTTCCTCTGCTCTGTCTAATGGCCAACTCAGAATATACTGGTAGACTTGTGGCTTCCACGAAAACAGTAACGACCAAGCGCAGCGCTCGCAAATCACGCCCCGACGTCGGCGTCAGGATCGCCTGGACTGAACTCAGCGTGCGCGGCGTGCGAATCCTCCAGGTGCCTGCCCTTTCAAAACTCTCCTGGCTCGTCCACGGCTTCAGCACCAAGCCCGGCGGGGTGAGTGATCAGAATGGCGAAAGAGCTCTCAATCTCGGCTTCACCGAATGGGACACCCAGGAAAACGTCCTCGAAAACCGCCGCCGCTTCCAATCCGCCCTCGGCGCGTCCGACTTGCAACTCGTTTCTCTTAAACAAATCCATTCCGACGTCATCCACCTTTTCGACGTCGCACCGTCCCAATCCTGCCAGGGCGATGCCTCCGTCACCAACCGTCCTGGCCTCCTCCTGGGCGTCCAAACCGCTGACTGCGTTCCGATTCTCCTCGTCGATCCCAAAAAGCGCGCCGTCGCCTCCATTCATGCCGGCTGGCGCGGTACCCTCCGGCGCATCGTCGTTAAAGCCATCGGCCAGCTGCAAATGCATTTCAAATCCAAGCCTGGCGATCTGTTTGCCGCCATCGGCCCCTCCATCGGTGGCTGCTGCTACGAAGTCGGCACCGAAGTCGCCACCCAGTTTCTTACCCAGTTCGCCGAAGCCCCCGAATGGTTCGACGAATTCCGCACTGGTGACGAGCCCAATCCCATCCAGTGGCTGAACATGATGCCTCCAGGCCACCAGCCTCCGCCGAAGAACGTCCTCCTCGACCTCCGCAAAGCCAATCGCGCTCAACTCCTTGGCGCTGGCGTGCGTGCCTCCAACATCCTCGTGAGCGGCCTCTGCACCGCCTGCCGCCGCGACCTTCTCTTCAGCTACCGCAAGGAAGGTGTCCAGAGCGGCCGCCTCCTGTCCGTCATCGGCCTCCGCTAATCCCCGCCTTGAATCTCTGATGCCTACACCACGAGTTTTTTTGCAAGTTCGTCCTTGACTTTGGTTATCTTTGTGGTATACTATTTGTATAGAACTGCGTATGGACTGCGGGAGCTTGCTCCCGCTTTTCTTTTGGATCAGCGACCCATTCTCGTTGCGTGACGTCGGTCTTATTCTCTTTGTCGGTCCTCGTCGGTGTCATCCTGAGCGCAGCGAAGGATCTCAACCGTTCCCAAGCAAGGACTCATTCGCAAATGCTCGCCTCTTGCACAATTTCGGTGCAATGCAAGTTCCTTTAGAATTAACACTTGTGAACGTGCATCAAAATAGAAAACTTTAACTGCCTTTAGAATCAACACTTGATGAAAAACAGGGGGATGGGGGAGGTATGGATAACTACCTCTTGGTACGCTTCCTTCTGTTTACCGCAGGCTGACAACCGGCGACTGCGAACCATCAATCTGCAGCAGCGCCAGTTGCCCGCATGCCGCCATCACATCGCGCCCGCGTGAATAGCGCACAAATGCCGGCACGCCGCGATCCACCAGGATCCGCCGGAACTCTTCAATTCGCTCCGGCGAAGATTCCCGGTAGGGAAGTTCTCCCGGATTCCACGGGATCAAGTTCACTTTCACGCTCTTGAGTGGCGCGAGCAGCCGCACCACACGCCGCGCATCTTCCACCGCATCGTTTATCCCGCCGAGCATCACGTATTCAAACGTCAAGTGCTCCCAAGTCCGCAGCGGATATTCCTTGCAGGCGTCGATCAGCATAGCAAGCGGATACTTCTTGTTGATCGGCATCAACGCGTCGCGCTGTTCGTCATTTGACGCATTCAGTGAAATCGCCAGCTTGGGCCGCACTTTTTCCTGCGCTAGCCGCTCGATTCCTGGCACGATTCCGCTCGTCGAAAGTGTCACATGCTTCGGCGAAATCCCCATGCCCTCCGGGTCCAGGAGGATGCGCACTGCCGCCATCACCGGCTCGAAATTCAGCAGCGGCTCGCCTTGCCCCATCAGCACAATATTGGTCTGCGGCGCGAGCTGTGTTTTGTGCTCTTGCAGCGGCAGCAAAACCTGCGCCAGAATTTCTCCGGCGGTCAGGTTGCGAATCAGTCCCAGCTGCGCCGTAAGGCAAAAATGGCAATCCACAGCGCATCCCGCTTGCGTCGAAATACAAATCGTCTGCCGCCCCTCGCTCGGCATGAATACCGCTTCCACCAAAGCCGGCTTCTGCAAGCGGCTCGCTCTTTCTTTTCCGCTCTTCTCTGTGTTCGCTATGTTCTCTGCGAACTCTGTGTTGAAATCTTTGTTTTCTTCCGCGCTTCCCAAACCAAACAAGTACCGCACCGAGCCATCCGCCGCCGCAAACCGCTGCTTCACCTCCAGCAAAGCGACGCGCGCTTCCTTGCCCAGCCGCTCCCGCAGCGCCGCCGGAAGATTCGTGATCTGCGCCACATCAAATTTTCTTTCGGAGTACAGCGCATGATAAATCTGCGCTCCGCGAAACGCCGGCTCGCCAAGCACCGCGCAGAATGCGCGCAATTCTTCTTTCGATTTGCCCAGGAGTTCCATAAGTCCCTTGCTTGCCCGCAGGCACATTCTCAGCACTTCTGCGGGGGCAAGATACAGATTACCTCTTTTCCTTACTTCTTTACTTCCTCACCTCCTTACTTCGCCTTTGAATCGCGCTATAATTCATTGGCAATCCCCGCTGTAGCAGGATTGTCCGGTCACCTGCTTTGCAGGCACACGCAATTCGGAGGCTTTCGATGGCGCAGAAGGTAGCAACGGAACAGCTCACCATCTCGGAGTGGGTCAAGGGCCTCGCCGCCATCCCGGTGCGCGAATTCACACTAAAAAATGTTCAGGACTATGTGGTCCGCCACGGCGTCCTTCCGGAGACGCTCGACAAATATTCTTATTTCTCAAAGGGCAGCTACACGCGCAATCTGATTTTCAGGAATGATCTCTTTGAATGCATGACCGTCTGCTGGGAAGTCGGCCAGCACAGCCGCATCCACAATCATCGCGATCAGAATTGCTGGATGTCCGCGCCGATCGGCCGGCTGCGCGTCCAGAACTATCGTGTTGACTGCCGCGACGCCGCCCACGGCACTTGTAAAATCATCCCGACCGATACTTACGATCTCGACGCCGCGCATCCCGCCTACGTGAATCCCATCGAGCCGGTCCACGAAGTCTTGAACCTGGCTGAATTTAACCAGCGCGCCGTCAGCATCCACATTTATTCGAAGCCCTTCGACACTTGCGAGGTCTATCTCCGCGACCATGGCACTTATTCAGACGTTCCGCTCTTCTACACCAGCGAATACGGCAAACTGAACTCCGCTGAAAAGCTGCTTTAAGGCGTTCGCGTCGGCGTCTCTGTCAGGGCTTCTTCAAGGGAATAAAGGATCGAATCACGCGCCGGCTGTGCAGATACTCTAACGCCTTGTTTAGCGCCAGGATAAACGCCAATATCAGCGCCGCGCCCCATAAATCGGCCGGTCCCATCTTCTGGCCGTTCTCCGCGGTCTCAGGGGGAATTAGCCCGACTGCCATCAGCACGGAGAATATCGTTGCCAGGGTGAAGATCCCCTCGCTCAGAAACGCAAGAACGCCCAGGAGGGTCATGCCTGCATAAAGGTATCCACCGCCAGGAATCAGAATCGTCCGCCAGCGCAGGGTCTTCTCATCTTTGAATTTGAGCCCGCAGTTCCCGCACTGATAGTTTCCGGCAGCGAGCGGGGTGCGGCAATCCGGGCAAATCGATTGGAAGCCTTGGGCTGCCGTTGCTTCTCCCCTGCTTTGTGGCAGCACGGCGTCGAGAATCGCTCGCGCTTTCTTGCCGTCTTTCTTCGGAAGCCGCCAGTACCTTTCTTTGGTTCCGTTGGCGTAACGGAGCTCTAGCAGCCGGTTGATCCAACCCTTTACTTTTGCGCCTGTGACGTCGCCCCATCGAAGGGTCTTAAGAGTGCGGTTCCACTTGCCGTCCGAGCCCATCCCAAAGTGCAGCAGACGGAAATTCGTGAAGACGAGCCTGGTCGCCGTAACGCGATAGACGTACCACCCCAGGAACAACTGTTCCAATGCACCGAGGGGCGCCTGGCAACTCTTGATTACATAAAGAACGGCTTCATTTGGTTCCAGCAGGCTCGGAAGGACGTCATGCAAACTTGCCAGCGCCTCATCCGCACGCTTGCGGCTACGATCGTCCGGTTCACCCTTAGCGTTGGTATAGAGAACGTCTTCACGAATCTGGATACCATTCGCGGAGACGAGCCTAGGCGGTTGCGATCCGTGAATTGGCACATCGGCGCTAGACACAGGTAACCTCCCGCATCTGATTGAATTTGCGAGACTTTATCTCACCATCCGCGGGCCGTCAATGAAGTCGGGCAAAGCTCTCCGCTCCGGCTGCGTGGCAATTGCGTTCTCCGTGTGTCAGAATGTGTTTATGGCCACTGAAACGCGCGACATTCAGAAGCACGTTTTGCCCAATGGCCTCGTGGTCATCACTGAGACCATGCCTCACGTGCGCTCCGTATCCGTGGGCGTCTGGGTGCGCAACGGCTCCCGCCGCGAAGTCCCCCAAGAGAACGGCCTGGCTCATTTCATGGAGCACATGGTTTTCAAAGGCACGGAGCGCCGCTCCGCTGAAGCCATCGCCCGCGAAATGGATTCCATCGGCGGCATGCTTGACGCCTTCACTTCCAAGGAACAGATCTGCTTCAATGCCAAAGTTCTTGACGAGCACTTGCCCATCGCTTTTGACATCATCGCGGACCTTGTCCTTCGCCCGAAATTTGATTCGGAAGATGTGAAGAAGGAGCGCCAGGTCGTTCTCGAAGAAATTAAGATGGACCTGGACAATCCCGAATATCTTCTGCACGAAATTTTCACGCGCGGCTTCTGGCCGCAGCATTCGCTCGGGCGTCCGATTCTCGGCACTCCGGAGACCGTCAAGGCCTTCAATCGCGATTCGCTGTTTGCGCGTTTCCGGGAATGGTTCGCGCCGGATCATCTGGTGGTGACTGCCGCAGGCAACGTCACTCACGAACAAGTGCTGGAATTGGTGCAGCGCGAATTCGGCGCCATGAAACCAACAGGTCCCGCGGAAAGCGACGGCGCGCCGCGCACGGAAGCGCCCATCCATCTCGAAGCCAAGCGCGACCTCGAGCAAGTGCACGTCTGCATCGGTGTGCCGTCGGTTCCGCTGGGCCACGAAGACCGCTTCACCGTCGCCGTGCTCAACAATCTTCTTGGCGGCGGCATGTCCTCGCGGCTATTTCAGAACATTCGCGAGAAACAGGGCCTCGCTTACGCAGTTTTCAGCGAATTGACGCCGTATTCCGACGCCGGAATGATGACCGTCTACGCCGGCACCGCCAAGGAGACCGTTGGCCAGGTCATCGACTTGACCATTAAGGAATTTCGCGCGTTGAAAGAATCGCCCGTCACGGAAGAAGAGCTTCGCCGCTCAAAGAATCATCTCAAGGGCTCGCTCATGCTTTCCCTCGAGTCCACCAGCTCGCGGATGTCCAATTTGGCGCGCCAGGAATTGTATTTCGGCCGCTTCTATACGCTCGACGAAATCCTGGACTCCATCGAAGGCGTCACTGACGATGAACTTCAGATCCTCGCCCGGCAATATTTCCAAGCCGGCCAAATCGCCGTCACCGTCCTCGGCCCCCTCAACGGCTTCACCCTCGACCGCTCCCGCTTGGCTTGCTGAGTGTGAGGTTCGAGTATTCAGGTTTCTTCTTTTTCGTGACAAAAGACCTTCAAGCGATATCTAGTTCAAGTCCATTAGCGATGCCGAGCGAGGCCGCGTATTCAATGTGCAGGACTCGCCTCGGAGCACTCGACTGTGATTTCGATGATGCATGCACGATAAGAGGCCGCATCGCTAGAACGCCACTGCATGGCACGAGGCAATCAACGGGGGCAACTCGTGTCGAGAGATTATGGAGTTCCTCGTCGCTTAGAACACCAAGAGTGTGAGTTTTGGGCAAGACTCGCAACGGTCCATTTTCTTCAGTTGAGTCATCCAGGTGCAGGCGCAGCGCAAGCACCTGCGACAATGCATTCTCCGGCGCGTGCGCATAGATCACACCGTCCTTGACTGAACATGGTCCCCAGCCGGGCGTCTCATGCCGTTCGCGAAGCGGCAAGGCCGTGTCCTGGTGCCAAACTACGAGCCAGTTTGCGGTCGGTGATTTATCGAAAAGCGTCGCGCGAAAAGGAAACGCGCCGCTGCCAAGAATCTGCTGCGCGATTCCCAAAAGCCGCGAGCCTCGTGCCATCGCCGCAACAGTTGCAAGTTTCATGGCATGGCGCACACCGGCTCGGCTTCGCGGCAAATTCGCCTGGCTCAGTTCTTCGAGCAGGTCATCAACGCCCTGTTCCGCCAGCACGCTGGGGATGATTCCGAATCCCTGTTTCTGAATCGCTTTTGCCCAAATCAACGTTTTTCTTTCCTTGCTGGCGTGCCATAGGGAGTGAGTGTCCAAGCCGGGCTAGTTCGACGTGGCGCGGTCGGCGTTGACGGCGGCGCCGATGATTCCCATTTCGTCGCTGGTGGGGACAACTTCAAAACGGCTGCCCTGCAGGGGGCTCATTTTCACCATCTCGTGCAAAAGCCTGTCCAGCAATCCGATGTCGATGAATCGTACGTCCGGCCCGGTAACAAAAAACATTCCCGGGCCTTCCATGTGGATGCTGGTAGCAGTGGCGGCAGCCAAAGCGCGGTGACACAACATTACAAATTCCGCGCAGCGCGCATCACCCGCGCGCGCGTTTTCGAAAACTTCTTCCGGCTCTAGGTCAAGGAATCTCAAGCGCATGGAGCGGAGACCCAGAATTCCCTCGAGATGGCCGCGGCCGCCGCATCCGCAGAAGTTTTCCTTGGCATCCAGCGTGACCACAGAGTGCCCGCCTTCCCAAATTCCTTCGCTGGAAGGATAGCGGCCGAACCCCACTCCGTTGCCGAGCGTCCACACGCGCATGAGCTTGTTTAATTTTCCTTGCGTCGCGGCAATTCCCGCGGCCATCACATCCGCATCATTAAAAACGCGAACCTGCGCCCCTGCAAGTTTGGCGCCTAGCGCGGCAGACAGGGCGCCTTGCAACGCAAATCCCTTGGCCTGGTGGAAGTTGGGCGAATCCTCGACGACGCCGCCGCGAATGATGCCGGGAAAACCGATACCGATGGCGGCGATCTTTTCTCCGCCCGCGACTTTGTCGACCTGTTGACGGATGCAATCCACGATGCCCTCCGCGGGCATGGACTGCAGCGGGTCGAGCGATTGCGGTTTTTCCGGAAAGATGCTGAGCGGACCGACGACCTTGTGGCCTTCCACCGAGCCGACGGCGATATGTTCCATCACGAGTACGCCAACTGTCCTGCGCATGTTGCTCCTGCTCATTCTATTGAATCGAAGATTCCAGCAATTGATTCCTCATTCGGACGTAACTAGCCTCTGACCAGTTTATTTAAACCATTGAACGCCGCTGCTTTATAGCATTCCGCGAGCGTCGGATAGTTGAAGACAGTGTCCACGAAATATTCCACCGTGCCGTTCAGAGCGAAAACCGCTTGCCCAATGTGCAGCAACTCGGAGGCGCCTTCTCCAATGATGTGGACCCCGAGCAATTTCTTGGACGTGGGATCGAAAATGAGTTTCAGGCGTCCGGTAGTGTCGCCGCGAATCTGGCCGCGCGCAATCTCACGAAAATAGGCCATGCCGACTTCGTAAGGAACACCTTCGTCGGTAAGCTGCTCTTCCGTCTTGCCGATGAATGAAATTTCCGGGATGGTGTAAATCCCATAAGGATAGTTCGCGCGGTTGGAATTCGTCGGTATGCCGAAGGCTCTGGCAGCGGCGATGCGTCCTTGTTCCATGGAAACCGAGCCAAGGCTGGGAAATCCGATCACGTCACCCACGGCAAAGATATGCGGCTGCTTGGTGCGATAATTTTCATCGACGGTGATGCGGCCTCGCGCGTCCGCCTCCAAGCCGCCCCCGGCAAGATTCAATTCATCCACGTTGCCCTGGCGGCCGACGGCGTAGAGCAGCGCCTCTCCGGAGACTTTTTTCTTGCTCCTCAAATTGGCGACGACCAGGCGATCCGGCGTTTCTTCGACGCTTTCGACTTCCTCGTTCAGGCGCAGCGTGACGCGGCGGTCGCGCAAATGATAGCAAAGCGCTTCGACCATTTCGGCGTCGGCAAACTCCAGCAAGCGCGGGCGCTTCTCGATCAACGTCACGCGCACCCCGAGCGTCGCGAACATGCACACATACTCGACGCCAATCACTCCACCGCCAACGACAATCATGGACTTGGGAATTTCCGGCATGCGGAGGATCTGATCGCTGTTGATGATGGTCTTGTCATTGAAAGGGACGAGGGGAGAAACCGCGGGCTTCGTGCCCGTGGCGATAACGATGTTGTCCGCTTCAAACTCGGTTTGTCCGCGCGAACTCGTCACTTGCATGTGGTGAGGATCGAGAAAGCTGGCGGTTCCCGTGACAACATCGATGCCGTTGCGCGAGAGTTGCGCGCGAATCACATCGATTTCGGTCTTGATGACATTGAGCGCGCGGAAGGAAAGATCCGACATGGTGATCGGCTCTTTCACGCGATAATTGACGCCGTAAATGCTTTGATACTGATACCCGGAAAGGTGCAGGACGGCTTCGCGGATGGTTTTGCTGGGAATCGTGCCGGTATTGATGGCGGTCCCGCCAATCACTTCCAGCTTTTCGATGAGCGCGGCGCGCTTGCCAAACTTCGCCGCTTGAATCGCGGCACGCTGGCCTCCCGGGCCGGAACCAACCACGATGAGAGCGTACTTTTCCATGGTTCGCCGCGGGAGTATATCATTGTTGCAATCGCATAGTCCCTGTTGACGCGCGTGCGGCGCTCTGCCATCATTTTGAGAATTTGATTGGGCGCGCTTAGAAATTTTTTGTGCTGAAGGAATTTTCCGAGGGGTGAACGATCGCGTTGCGGGTTTCCATCCTGGCGTCTGGCAGCTCGGGCAACATCACGTTGCTCGAGACCGGGCGAACCCGCCTCCTCGTTGACGCCGGACTTGGCAAACGCGAAACGCTTGCGCGCCTCGCAACTGTTGAAAGAACCGTCGAGCACATTGACGGCATCCTGATCACTCACGAACACACCGACCACTGCAACGGCCTGCCGCAAATGCTTGGCATTTGGAAAGCGCCGCTCTACGTTACCGAACCGACCATGGATGCGATGAAGCGCGTCCTGCCGGAAACGTTGGGGAAGCGGCTGAGGCGAGTCGAAACCATTCAGCCGGGCCAGCATTTCACCATCGGCGACATTGACGTTCACGCGTTTGCGATTCCACATGACGCCGCCGATCCCATCGGCTTTACGTTCCGTTCCAACGGCGCAAAGATGGCCATCGTTACTGACCTGGGCTATATGCCGGAGCTGGTGAAAGTACATCTGCGCGGAGCGGATTGCCTGGTGCTCGAATCCAATCACGATCTGGATATGCTGAAGGTTGGCCCGTACCCGTGGCAGGTGAAGCAGCGCGTCCTGAGCCGCACCGGGCATCTTTCAAATCACGCCGTCAGCGAGTATCTTTGCGACCCGGATGGCTTCGACGCGATCGCGCGGTACCTGGTCCTAGCGCACGTCTCGCAGGAAAACAACAATCCCGATCTTGTGCGCCTCTCTGCTGAGGAGGCCCTGAAGCGCCGCCCCGCCGAAACGGCCTTCGCCGGCGAACTTCTGGTGGCCTCGCAGCACGTGCCGCTCAGACCGCTTGAACTGTGAGCCAGACATCTGGCCGCTGTTCGCGACCTGCGGAACTGCAGTTTGGGCTCGAAGAGTCAGTCCAGACCAGTTTTCTTCTTTACTTCGTTGAGTCCTCGCAATTCGGGCAGCACGTAGAGATCTCGAGGGCGGCCCACCGCAATTTTGGACTTAATCAATCCTTCGAGAGAAAGAACTCTGCACTCTACCCCGCCTACACTTTTCATGTCCGACGCGGCGAGGACGTCCTGAAATGGGCCGAGGCCGGATACTTCGCCAAGAAAATCAAGGTCGCCCAAATCCGTGGTCAACGTAAAATTCAGACCATTCCCAATGGTCTTGGCATCAAAGCGAAAAGGCAGGTCCGGCGGTGCTCCGCGGAGGACAGGGTGGAATGGCTCAAGGGCTTTCGCAAGGCGATCCATGTTCTTCGCCGTGCGAGCGTAACAGAAGTCGATGTCTCGGGTAAGGTGCGCGGAACCCTGCAGTCCCATCGCGGCGCCGCCAATGACCACGAACTCAACGCCCGCGTCGTAAAGAATGCGGATCGTTTCTTCGAGCTTCATCGCTCATTGAGCAGCGTTTGTTTGGCGATTTGGAAGATGCGCGAGCCTTCAGAAAGGCTGCGCGCCCGTTCCGTAGGCGTACGACGCAGAGTTGAAATGAACAGAGTCAAATCAACGCCGGATTCCTTCGCTTTGGCCAACTCGCTCCCTGGAGGAGGGTTAGTGACCAAGTCCAACACGGCTTTTTCCTGATCTCTGGTCATCGGATTATCAGTACATGTTCTCATACCGCCAGCGATCGTTCAATTTTATCTAAGTGGTTCGCCACTCAGGACTTAGGCGGTTCCAGAGGAAGATTCCTCATTTCCTGACGAAAGTCTCAACCGTTTCTTGGATCCAGTTCGCCTGAAATTTTATTGCCATACCGGACCGCATTCCACTAGACTTGTAGTGTCTTGGTAGAGGTGCGGAAGCCATGAGTAGCGGGGCGCGCAATTCCGATCAGCTTCGGACGCCCGCGCGAAAGGGGCATTTCATTTGTAGTTGTCTTCCGCCGAAATCGCAGCGGTAGCTGAAACCGCGGCGGTTGGGGAACAGGTCGAAGGCCTGTTCACTGTCATCCGATCATTCGGATGAAGCGCTATCGAGAGGCAGCAGCCTCGATTTGTATCCTCGCGGTTCCTTCCTTTCGTTTCGCTCATCCAGAAAAGCCCGGCAGAAATGGATCTGTTCGCATTGACGCGCGCGTTTGTCGACATCGAGTCGACCACCAACCACGAGAAAAACGTGGGCGATTATCTGTTCGCGCATTTGTCCGCGCTTACTTCGCGGCATAACGGCCGCATCGAGCGAATCGCCGCGGAACCGAATCGCGACAATATTTTTGCCTTCTGGGGCGAACCTGTCGTCACTCTTTCCACGCACATGGATACCGTCCCGCCGTTCTTTGCATCTCGCGAGGACGGAGAATTTATTTGGGGCCGCGGTTCCTGCGATGCGAAGGGAATTATCGCCGCGATGATTGCGGCGGCGGAAAAACTGCTCGCGGCAGGCACGCGGAATTTTGGCTTGTTGTTTGTTGTTGGCGAAGAACGCAACAGCGCCGGGGCACGAGCGGCTGCGGCAAGTCCTCGCGGCTCGCGATTCTTGATCAATGGCGAGCCCACTGAAAATTGCCTAGCGCTCGGTTCCAAAGGCGCACTGCGCTTCGAGATCACGGCGCATGGAAAACTCGCCCATTCGGCTTACCCTGAGCTCGGCCATTCGGCCATCCACACTCTGCTCGATGTTCTAAGCGACATTCGCCAGATTCCGTTGCCTGAAGAGGGCTTGCTCGGGCGCAGCACGCTGAATGTTGGCACGATTGAGGGCGGCCGCGCACCGAACGTTGTGGCCGATTACGCGCAAGCGGAAATCATGTTCCGTACTGTCGGCGATCCCGCAAAGTTGCGCGAAGCCGTCTCCGCAGCGACTGCAGGCCGTGCCGAGGCTCGCGAAGTGCTGCACACACCGGCCGTGCAACTGTCGAAATTCGATGGGCTGCCCACCACGATTGTCGCCTTCACAACGGACATTCCGACGTTCGATGGAGCGTGGGGCCGGCCCTTCCTCATCGGACCTGGGAGCATTCATGTCGCGCACACCGCTGAAGAACGCATCTCCAAAAAGGAATTGTCTGAAGCAGTGGACATTTACGCGCGCATGGCGACGCAGCTTCTCGCCACCGGACGGAGCAGTGCATGAGCATGGGCCTCGCCATTGTTGGCTACGGAAAGATGGGGCGGCTGATCGAGCAGCTCGCGCCAGAATACGGATTCGAGGTGCGCGCGAAATTCGATGCGCGGAGCAATGCGCGCGGGCAGGCTCTTTCTGACCACACGCTTCAGGGAGTGGACGTAGCCGTTGAATTCACTTCACCGGACGCCGCTCCGGAAAATATTCGGCGACTGGCGGCGATGGGCGTTAATTCGGTTAGCGGCACGACTGGATGGTTTGGTGATCTTCCCTCGGTCCGCGAAGCCGTCGCGAAGAGCGGAACAGGGCTTGTTTGGGCGCCAAATTTTTCCGTAGGCGTAAATCTTTTCATGCAGGCCGTGGCGCACACCGCGGCGCTTTTTGCGAAGCACGCGGACTACGAAGCGTGGGGCTGGGAAATTCACCACTCCGCGAAAAAAGACGCGCCTTCGGGCACACTGAAAAAACTTGCGGAGGAGATGCGCGCGAGCGGCTTCAACCGCGCAGTGTGCTTGAACTCGAATCGGGCGGGCGCACATCCCGGCACGCATGAAATTGGTTTTGATTCGCCTGCCGACACCATCACCCTGCGGCATACGGCGCGCAGCCGGGATGGCTTTGCGCGCGGGGCATTGCGCGCGGCGCAATGGATCAACGGGAAGCAAGGCGTATTCGAATTTCGCGAGATTCTCGGCGAATTGAGCTGAGGAAATCTAGCGGCGGCGAATCGCTGCCGGCAACTTTGTATTTCGGAAGTTGGATAAAAAAGCTAGGAGTAAAAGACCATGTTTACTGGGACCGGAACTGCACTTGTCACGCCATTTCGAACGGACGGCTCGCTCGACGAAGCCGCGCTGCGCCGATTGGTGCGACGGCAAATTGATGCGGGCGTAGAGTTTCTCGTTCCTTGCGGAACGACTGGTGAGAGTCCGACGCTGACGCACGAAGAACATCTGCGCGTCGTGGAGATTACGATTGAGCTGGCTAAAGGGAAGGTGCCAGTTCTTGCGGGCGCGGGCGGCTATAACACCGCCGAAGTGATCGCGCTGGCGCACGAACTGGCGGAGCTTGGCGCCGATGGAATTCTCTCGGTCACACCGTATTACAACAAGCCGACGCAGGAGGGCCTTTTCCAGCACTATCGCGCGATCGCGCAGGCCGTATCGCTGCCGATCGTTCTCTACAGCGTGCAAGGACGCACGGGCGTGAACATCGAGACGGCCACGGTGAAGCGGCTGGCGCAAATCAAGAACATCATCGGTATCAAGGAGGCCTCGGGCAATGTCTCGCAAATGGCAGCGATTCTCAACGCCGTGCCCGAGGACTTCATCGTGGTTTCCGGCGACGATGCGATCACGCTCTCGCTTATCGCGCTTGGCGGACGTGGAGTCATTTCGGTCGTGTCCAACGAAATTCCGGCGGAAATGTCGCAGTTGACGCGGCTCGCGCTGCGGGGCGACTTTGGCGGGGCACGCGCGATTCACCGGCGTTATCATCCGCTGATGGAAATAAACTTCGTCGAATCCAATCCTATGCCGGTGAAAGCCGCGATGGCGGAAATGGGCCTGCTCGAACCGGTCTGGCGCTTGCCACTTGTGGCGCCCAAGGCGGAGAATCAGGCGCGCATCCGGGCGGTGCTTGAATCGCTCGGACTCGCCAAGAGGGCGCATGCAGCCTTCGCAAATTGAAAAATTGTTTGACGAAGCGCCTGCGCATTACGAAGAAGAACATCAATGGCTTTTCCGCGATTTCAAAGCGGCGCTGAATCGTGGCGAAATTCGCGCCGCTGAACCCGATGCCTCCACAAAATCCGGCTGGCGCGCGAACGCCTGGGTGAAAAAGGGAATTTTGCTGGGTTTTCGAATGGGCGCGATCGCGGACATGTCCATTGACGCTGCAAAGCAGCCGTTCTTTGACAAGTCCACGTATCCGGTGCGGTCGTTCGCGGCTTCCGACGGCGTGCGCATCGTTCCTGGCGGCTCCAGCATTCGCGATGGCAGTTACATCGGCCGCGGCGTGATTTGCATGCCGCCGATGTTCGTGAACGTGGGGGCTTACGTTGGCGAAGGCACGATGATCGATTCGCACGCGCTGATTGGAAGCTGCGCGCAGGTCGGACGGAACTGCCACATTTCCGCGGGATCGCAAATCGGCGGCGTCCTCGAGCCTGTCGGCGCGCTGCCGGTGATCATCGAAGACGACGTTTTGGTTGGCGGGAACTCAGGCGTCTATGAAGGAACAGTCGTGAAGCGCCGCGCTGTTCTTGGCACCGGCACGATTCTAAACCGTTCGATTCCGGTTTACGATCTGGTTCGCGACAAGATTTATACGGCCAGCGAAACCGAACCACTCATCATCCCCGAAGAAGCAATCGTGGTGCCCGGCTCGCGCGCCGTTTCTCATCCCAGCGGCGCGAAATGGGGGATCTCGCTACAAGCCGCTGTGATTGTGAAGTATCGCGACTCGAAGACGGATTCGCGCGTGCAACTCGAAGACCTCTTGCGTTAGCGCTTCACTGCGTCAACACTTTTTCGAAAAACTGCAGCGCCCGCGGATCGTTCGATTGCCCCAGCCAGAACATGGCTTGCTTGCGCACTGCGGGATTCCGATTCGTCTGCGCGACTTCAATCAATTTGGGCACGCCTTCATCTTTTGGCAATTGGCTCAGCGCAAAGACTGCTTTTTTCTTCACTTCCGTGTCGGGGTCGCTCTCGATCGCGCCGGTGATTGTGCCCACGGCTTTCTTCCCCGCTTTTTGTGCCAGCCAAAAAAGTGCTTGCCCGCGCACGTGCGAGCTGGTGTCATCGTGCGCCATGCGAATCATCTCATCAATCGCTCCTGCCTCGTGGCTTACGGAAAGCGCAAACGCTACGTGCGCGCGCACGTCTGAGTTCGGATCCGTTTTCGCCATGCGCTGCAGGGCAGTCAATCCAGACTTGCCTCGCGCTGCTCCGAGCCAGAATGCCGCTTGCCTCCGCAATGCTTCACGTTGCTCCGGCGCCGTAAAGGATTCGAGTGCCCGGTCGGCCGATGCATCCGCATGAAGCGCGATTGCTGTCCACGCGCCGTTGCCGATCTTGCGTTCGCCATGTTCTTCAAAATACGGACTACGCACGTAAGTTGCGAGGAGCGCTACGCTCTCCTGCGCTTTGACTCCCGTCAGCCAAACGAATGGCAGTCCGCCCGCGTCCATCACGCAATCTTCCGATGCGACGCGAATTTTTACGACTTGCTTCGCTTCCAGCCGGTACAGCACGACGAGTCGGCGCGCACCCTCCAGCTTAATGCTTCCTTCCGCGTGCGATGAGCTGACTGTTCCGCCGTTTTCCTTTTCCAGACGGCAAGTTCCGCAATTTCCATCGTTCCAGTTGTTGTCGCAGCAGACGCCACGCTCGCCGGTGATTTCGTCGACGCTATAGCCGACCCATTCGGGCGCTTCGGCTTTTCCGGCGAGCTCGCGAAAGGTGGCATCGAGACTTGTGCCGACGGCACCCGTCTCCAGCTTTGCATTTTCAATGCGCGGAACTTCCACTGCCTGCACCGGCGCCGCGCCTGCCTGCCCTGCGTGCGTTGGGGCTCCGCCCTTTGCAAGTTGCACCGCGGCAATGCTAATGCCAGCCACGATCATCGCGAGCCCGAGTGCTCTTCGCAGCGCCGAAACAATTCGTTCCTCTCGCATGGTTCCTCTCCTACTTCTGCAGCAATTCCATCAGGTAATCGTTGCCTTCCTTTGAATGCATCAGCGACAATTTGGACACTGCGGTCTTTTTGAGTTCAGGGTCCTTTTCGCTTCGACCGATAGCCACGAGCGCTTTCGCGTTGCCCTGCAAGAAATAGGCATTCAGGACTTCTGCTTTGAGCGCGTGATCTGTTTCCTTGGCATAAATCTCTTGCAGCGCCTTGCCTGAATCTTCCGAGTGGATCAGGCCAAGGTTTCGAATCGCCGCCCGGCGCAAATCCGCGTCCTTTTCTCCTTGCGCGGCTTTCACGAGCCTTCCCGAATCGCCCGCAAGAAAAAATGCCTGCAGGATGTCCCGGCGCAAATCTGTCGAAGTTTCCGCCTGGTACAACTGCTCCAGTTCGCTCGTCCCGTGGACCAGCCCGAGCTGCCGGATGGCCTCGCGGCGCAGCGATTCGTCCTTTTCGCTTTTTGCTGCGGCGAACAGGCGCTCGTGATCGCCGCCGATCATGTAGCTACGCAGAATGGCGTGCTTCACAGAGGCGTCGTTGCTGGACGCGTAAACCTCGGACAGCGTTTTCCGCGCTTCACTGCCCCCGAAGAGTCCCAAGTATTCAACGGCCTTGCGCTGCAAGTCCGGATTGGTCTGGCCCCGCGCGATTCTGCCCAGGATTTCGCGTGCTTGCGCCGACCCACTTTGCGCCAGCACGAAGAGCGCCTTCGATTTTTCCTTTGGAGAGCCGGAACCGTTGATCACTTTCTCGAGCAGCGGCAGCGTGCGTTCCGGGTCGCTGCTCATCAGTCCTTGGATGGCCAGCATTTTCAGTTCTTCATCGCTCTGGTCCGCCGGCTTTACAGGCTGGCCGGTCGACTGCTTCACCTCGATCTCCAGCGCAGTGGCGTCCTTTTGCCAGCGGCTTTGCGGAAAGCGCCGCTTCATGTCCGCAATCGTGGCCAAAGCCGTGTCCCTCTTGCCCAAGCGGTTCTCCGCGTACGCTTTCCAGTAGAGCGCGGCATCCGTTTGCGGACCATTCATGTCCGCCAGTTGCTGGAATTTCTCTGCGGCCCGGTCGTAGCGGTCGTCGTCCAAGTCCTCGCGGCCGTCGTCGTACAATTCTTGCAGCCGTTCGATTTTTTCCTGCGCCCGCTCGCGCGCTTCTTGTTCCCGTTCGCGCTTTTCCTCTGCTCGTTCACGCGCTTCCTGCTCGCGTTCGCGGCTCTCCTGGTTCTGATCGATCTTTTGCTCGACGCGCTCTTCAATCCTGGAGGCGACACGATCCGCAACGCGGCTTGTCACGCTCGCCCCAAGCGAAGCGATGAACTGCGTAGTAGCCCGATCGATGGCATGGGTCACGGCAGACGCGGTAGCGCGTTTGGCGACCCGAGCCGTTTCGAGGGCTTCACGCTGCGCAATTTGTCCGGAGTTCTGAGCAGCGGCGAGGCGATCGGCATCTTCTTGAGACTGGGACGCCCGTGCGTTTGCCGGTGTCATTAACAGCGCAGCCACCGCCATCCAGAGGATGTCTCTCTGTTTCCCTGGTCTTCCGATGGTCATACTTTGTTCCTCTCTCTTTTCGCAGAATCGTTTTGCGCCGGCGCAGGCTTCGTGGCCTCCTGCCGTTGTTGCAGTTCCTTGTTGACCACACGAACTTTGAACAGAATCCCGCGCGCTTCGATCTTTTTCTGGATCGCTTCGAGCTGCGCCGGCGTTACTTCTCCCGGGCTGTGCGCCACGTCCAGGAGCACGCGCTCCAGTTCGTCCAGTACGTTGGCGAGCCCCGCATCCCCTTCTCGTAGAGCGGTCTGCCGGTACAAACGGTTTTCCTGCAGCAAATCTTCCGCGCGGCGTTGCTCGGCTGAGATGTCCACTTCTTTCTGCTTGGGGTCGTCTGGCGCTTCGTTCGAAAGTTCGATCAACATCCGCTCGGAGTGTCCCAAGTGTTCGCCGACGGCAACCACGAGCACGCGCTCCCGCACCTGTTCTCGATTTGCGACGTTGTCAGCTGGCCCGACTCTCTTTGTAACGCGCCCGACAACAAATGCCGCGATAATCAGCGCAACAATCCCGCCCGCTGCCGCAAGCCGCCGCGGCTCGAACCACACCTGCCACCAACGATCCGGCTTCTCCGCCAGACGCGGCGCAATTTCCTTCCACACCTGCCGTCCGTAGTCTGCTCCCGGATCCGGCACAGGCAGCGTATCCAGAGCGGCGAGCACCGCTTCGATTCGTTCCATCTCCACGCGGCACCTTTCGCAGGCCGCCAGATGCTCTGCTACTACGGCGCGTTGCTCGGCAACACCCTCGCGATATGCAATCAACTCTTCTTCCTTCATGTGTTTCATGACTCGGTTCCCATCGCGCGTGCCTGCGCTTTTGTCTCCACGAACGGCTGCAACGCATGACGCAATTTCTGGACCGCTCGAAAGACAGTGTTTTTCGCCGCGCTCGAACTGGATTTCAAGACTCCCGCGATTTCTTCGATCCCGCAACCTTCCCAATGGCGCATCACAAAAGCCGTTCTTTCCGCCTCCGAAAGAGCGGCCAGCGCCTGCTCCATCTGTTTTCGGAGTTCGAGACTTTGCGTCAACCGTTCCGGAGTCGGCGCTTCGTCCTGGACGCGATTCACGGGATCGTTGTCCATTCCATCCCCGTCTTCGACTCTCGGCGTTTCCCGGCGCGCATCTTCCTTCTGTCGCTGGCGCATGCGGTCAATCGCATAGTTCGCAGCGATGCGATAAACCCACGTCCCGAAATTTGCTCGTGAGGCAAACTGACCGAGTTTTTGATACCCGCGCAAGAACGCCTCCTGGACCACTTCTTCGGCATCGTGCCGGTTCCCGGTCATGCGGTAGGCCAGCCGGAAAACGCTGTGGCTGTGCCGCTCCACCAGAACTCGATAGGCATCGCGATCGCCCGCGAGCGTGCGCTCCACGGCGACGGCGTCGCTCTCTGCGATGGCCTGGGTGCTATCGACGCTCTGCTGCATCCGAGTCATTAGACAGGATTCGAGGCTTGCGGTTAGGTCAACCGTAGCACCTTGCCAATCAACAACATAGCGCTACTTGGATGGCATTAAGGTGCTAGCGAATGGAAGGTCTGAAGTTGCGGCTTGACGAAAGTCTCCGACGATCGCGGGATTCCGGTCCACGCGATTTTCTATTCGTAGCGCAGGGCCACGATGGGATCAACCCGCATGGCGCGTCGCGCGGGAACATAGCAGGCCGTAGTTGCGACAAGGGTCAGGACCACAGCTACTCCCGCAAAAGTTAGGGGGTCTGTAGCGCTCACTCCAAAGAGCAAATTGGCCATTAGGCGAGTCAATCCAGCCGCGGTGATGAGTCCGAGGACTACGCCGATCGCGGTCATCTTCATGCCCTCGCGCAACACCAGCCCGATCACATCGCTTTGCTTTGCGCCGAGCGCAATGCGAACACCAATTTCATGCGTTCGCTGGCCGACGAGATAGGAAATCACGCCGTAAATCCCTATGCTGGCCAGGCCGAGGGCGAGAGCTGCAAAGACTCCGAGGACGATCATCGAGACGCGACGGGTCGCCAGCGTTTCCGCGATGACATCTTCCATGGTCTGCACGCCATACATTACTTGCTCGCCGCTCATCTGGCGAAGCCCAGAGCGGATTGCGGCCGCAACTGCCTGTGCATTTCCTTCGAAGCGAACCAGCACTCCCGTGCCGCTCCAAGAGGACGGCTCCATGGCGGCATCGGGGAGCTGCATGAAGGGAAAATAGAGTTGTGCGCGAAGCGACTGCTTGTCGTCGGAATCGAGTCCCCACTGCTTGACGTGCCCGACGACGCCGACAATTTCCGCCACGCCGCCCTTGTTGTCCAGAATCACGCGCTTTCCAACTGGGTCTTGGTCGCCAAAAAATTTGCGTGCGAAGAAGTCATCAATCACGATGACATGCGGCGAACGTTCATTGTCCTGGGCGGCAAGAAAACGTCCGCGCTGGAGCGGAATCCCCATGACCTTCAAATAGTCCTCTTGCACGACATAACTGATCGCCCAGCTCATGTCGTTCGCGCTTGCGGGCTTGGGCTGGCCTTCGAGGTAGAAGAGATCTTCATCGTCGCCTGCGAGCGGCAGTGCTCCCCAGGAGAGCGAAGCTGCCTTCACTCCCGGAGTCGATGCCAGCCTGCTTTGGACTTCCCGGAGTTTCGCCCGAATTGCATCCGGGCTGGTGTCTTTCGGAGATGGGGCCAGGGCTACGCCAAACGACAAAACGTTGTGTGAATCGAAGCCGGGGTTCACACTCCACAACGCGCTCAAGCTGCGGATCATCAATCCTGCGGCGATCAGCAGAACAAGGGCCAGGGCCATTTCGGCGACAACAAACACGCCTTGCGCGCGATGCTTGCCGCCTCCCGACCCCCGGCCGCCTTCTTTCAATGTTTCCTGCAGGTTCGGTCTGGAAATTCTCAACGCCGGCACCAATCCGAAAAGAATTCCGCAGAGCAGCGAGACGGCCATGGTGAACAGCAATACTCGGAAGTCCAGGCCGATCTCATTTGCGCGCGGCAACGCTGACGGCAAATTCCGAAGCGCTACCTCAGTGCCCGATGCCGCCAGGAACAAGCCGAGCCCTCCACCGGCCAGGGCGAGCACGGTGCTTTCCGTCAACAACTGGCGCACGATTCTGGCTCGATCCGCGCCGAGCGCGGCGCGCACCGCGAATTCGCGTGTCCGCCCCGTTGAGCGGGCCATAAGCAGGTTGGCCACGTTCACGCAAGCGATCAACAGCACAAAGCCCACAGCCGCGAGCAGAACGAGCAGAAGCGGGCGCACATGGCCAACCATCTGTTCTTTGAGAGGCATAAGGGTGGCGCCGATTCCCGTGTCGGCGTCCGGATATGCGGCGGTTAAGGCCCCCGTCACACGTTTCATGTCCGCCCGCGCCTGCTGAATGGTTACACTGGGCCTTAGCCGGCCCACGCCATGAAATCCGAGCCCCGCCGCGCGGTTTGGAAGCAGGGGGTTTGTCCACTGGCCAATGGGGGCGTATACGTCGCTGGCGCGGAAGCTCCCAACTTGCAGCTTAAAACTCGCGGGGACTACACCAACGATGGTGAAGGTTCGCCCGTCGAGAGTGAGTCCTTGTCCCGATATGTCCCGAGCGGCGCCAAACTTGCGATTCCAGAATCCTTCGCCAATCAGCACGATGGGGCTGGCGCCGATCTCGTCTTCGCCTTCTTCAAACAGGCGTCCTATCACCGGCTTGACGCCGAGCAGCGTAAGGTAGTCTGACGATACGAATTCTGCGTCTACTTGCTCCGCTTCGCCCCTGCCCGTCAAACTGTAGGAGTAGCTTCTGGAAATGCCCATCATTGAAAACGTGCGGTTGTCTTTGCGCCAGTCTCGAAAGTTGGGGAAGGAGATCGACCCAGAATCAAAATTCGGTTTACTCTCGGCCAAGGTCACGAGCTGATCGGGATCGGGGTAGGGCAGAGGGTTCAAGAGCACCGCGTTGACGACGGAAAACAGCACCGTGTTCGCGCCGATTCCCAGCGCCAGCGTTAAAATCGCTACCGCCGCAAACCCCGGCGATTTCACAATCATTCGCAGGCCAAAGCGCAAGTCCTGCGCCAGCCGGTCAAGAAATCCCCAGCCCCATGCGTCGCGAGTCGTTTCCTTTACCAACTCCACATTCCCAAACTCTCTTCGCGCCGCGCTCGTAGCTTCACCCTCATCTACTCCGCGCTCCACACGCTCCTGTGCTGACAACTTCAGATGGCTCCGCACTTCCTCTTCCAGTTCTTTCTCCCGCTTCCGTTTGCCAAAGAGTCCATCCATCCAGCGCATCGCGGCTCTCCTTCTTTGCCCAACCTTCTAATTTCTGCTTTCCATTTCCAATTTCTATTCGTACCTCAGCGCCACCATCGGATCGACCTTCATCGCCCTTCGCGCCGGCACATAACACGCGGTCATTGCCACGATGGCAACCAGGATTGCCACGCTACAAAAGGTCAGAGGATCCGTCGCCGCCACGCCGTACAATTCGCCTGACAACACCCGCATCAATGCAAGTGCGCCGGCCATTCCCAGGCCAATCCCCGCCAACGACAACTTCGCTCCTTCTCCCATCACGGAGCGCAGCACGTCCCTTCTTTGGGCCCCAAGCGCCATGCGAATTCCAATTTCCTGCGTTCGATTGGAAACCAGGAAGGAAAGGACGCCATAAATACCGATGATCCCCAGCGTCAGTGCCAACCCGGCGAAAGCGGCGAACAGAATGGTCGTTGACCTCGGTGTCGAAACCGAATCCGAAACCACAGCGCCCATGGTTTTCACTTCGCTTACGGGAACCTCGTGACTCAAGCTGGCCACAGCTTCACGAAGCATCGCCGTGGTTTGGGCCTCATCCGACGTACTCCGGATCACGATGGTCATCTCCGATGGCATCCGGCGGTCTTCGAGTGTTGCAGAAGAGTTGTAAGGCACATAGGCCGTCCCGCTCATCCAACTGGGGATGTTTCGTTGCAAATCGTAGGCCCGTACGTCTGCAATGACTCCAACGATGGTGCGCCAGCTCTTGTCGTCCAAGAGGTGAATATGTTTACCGACCGCGTTTTGGTTGGGCCAGAAACGCCGCGCGGTTGCCGCGGTGACGATCGCTACCGGCTCTCCGGAGACATCGGCATCGACAAACGTCCTGCCGGATAGCAATGGAACGCCCATCACGCGAAAATAATCGGGAGTAACGACGTGTAGCCAAAAGAGGGGCGACAAGTCTTGTCCGGCAGCAGGCGCGTAATTCTCGACATCCAGCGACCGTTTAGCGACTCTCCCGCCCAAAGGAAGAGTATTCACCAGCGCGGTCCCGGCAACGGCAGGGGACGTGCGAACCTGATCCAACAGATTGCGATAGAAGGTGAGGCAACGTGCTGCGCCGCCGCAGAAAGACTGGTTGGGCGCAACGCGCGCGGAAAGGACGTGTTCTGATCGGAATCCCGGATCCACGTGCGACAGCGTCCAGAAGCTTCGGATCAAAAGTCCTGCCGCAATCACGAGCATCATTGCGAACGCCACTTGGGCAATTGCCAGCGATCCCCGCAATCGCTGTGACACGCGTCCTGTTGTACCGCGGCTGCCGGATTTGAGAGCTCCCGTGAGTGCTGCGCGCGATGAATGAAGTGCCGGAGCAAAACCGAAAATAAGGCCCGTGAGGATGGCCAGTCCACCCGTGAACGCCAGCACTCGCCAATCCATCTGCACATCAGCGAGGCGCGGTGTATCCGGGGGCAGAACGAGCTTGAGCAGGGCCAGCCCTTCCTTTGCAAAAAGCAGCCCGAGCGATCCCCCCAATATCGCTTGCAACACACTCTCAGTGAGAAGCTGTCTGGTGATCCTCATCCGTCCGGCGCCTAGCGCGGAACGAATGCCTATCTCCTTCTCGCGCGTCGCCGCCCGCGAAAGCGTCAGGTTGGCGACGTTCGAGCACGCGATCATCAAAACGAGCGCGACAGCTCCGAGCAGCAGCAACAGCCGCGTCCGCACATCGGCAACCATTCCGTTCTGAAGCGGCACCACGCTGGCGTCGGCGTTCCAGGCCGCGGGCATCGGCCACGGAAACAGCGCTCCCACATGTGACTGAAACATTCGTAACTCGGTTCGCGCCTGCTCCATCGTTGAACCTGGACGAAGCCGTCCCAGCACGGGCATGAAGTCATCTGCCCAATAAAGAATCGTGTTCCGAGGATCGTTGTGAAGGGGCAACCATACTTGCGTTTTCGGGGACGGGAAGCGAAACTCAGCCGGCATCACGCCAACTACTTGGCGGCTCTTGCCTTCAAGCTCGATCGACTGGCCGAGGATCGACGGATTGCCTCCGAATTTTTCCGCCCACAAGGCGTGGCTCAAAATCACCAAGTTGTCCTGGCCGGGAACGTCTTCCCCGGGATAAAACGTTCGTCCCAACTCCGGCCGTGCACCCAGAATGGAAAACAATTGCGCGGACACCAAAGTCCCGGTCAGGCGCACAGGCTCCTCAAGGCCGGTTAGGTTGAACTCATGGCCTTCCGCGTAGGCGCCCACGTCCATCGTGCGCATCTGCTCCCGCATCGCGACGAATGCGCCTTTCGGGTAGGTGCCGGTTACGCTGACGAGCCGTTCAGGATTCGGGTAGGGCAGGGAAACGAGCAAGATTCCGTTCACTAGGCTGAAGATGGCGGTGTTCGCCCCAATGCCCAATGCAAGCGTCAGTACGGCAATCGCAGTAAACCCAGGAGACTTGCGCATCCTTCGCAGCCCGTACCGCGCATCCTCTACGATGTCCTCCATCCATCGCCATCCCCGCGCATCTCGCGCCGTTTCCTTCACTAACTCCACATTCCCAAACTCCCGCCGCGCGGCCTGCTCCGCCTTCTTCGCCGTTTCCCCCCGTTCCACGGACTCTCGCGCCGCCATCTCCAGATGGCTCCGCACTTCCTCTTCGAGATCCGCTTCCCGTCTCCTACGTCGCCAGAAACTCATTGGCCACCTCTGCGTTTCTTTACTTCCTTACTTCCTCGCGTCGTCCCTATTCCTCAGGCTGCAGCACGCCTGCAATCGCATCCGAAAGTTGCGACCACTTCGAGCGTTCTCTTGTCAGTTGTTTCTTTCCCGCGGCCGTCAGTTGATAAAACTTTGCTCGCTGCTTGTTTTCGGAGATTCGCCATTCCGCCTTAATCCATTTCTGTTTCTCCAGGCGGTGCAGCGCTGGATAGAGCGAACCGGTATCCACCTGCAGCAACTCGCCCGACCGATTCCGGATCGCCACGCTGATCCCATAGCCGTGTTGCGGTCCCCATTGCAGCGTCTGCAGAATCAGCAGGTCCAGCGTCCCCTGCAAAATCTCGATTCGGTTCTGGTACCGTTCTCTCTTTTCTCCCACCGTCTTTTCCCCCAATCAGGTCTTCCACCTAAAGTAAATTCCTTAACCGCTTCCTCAACGTGGGTCGATCGAATCTGCTCTCTGCTATTGACGACGGAACCCCGCCCTTTGTTCCATCCAAGGCTGTCGACATTCTACCCCCAGGCTATAGACACCCTACACCCTGCCTTTGTGCAACTCTTGTGCCGGTCCGGATCAACCCGCAAACCCTTGCTGGCCAGAGCCTTACCCAGCGCGCAGTCCTCGGCAGAAACTCGTAACTGCTCGCTTCCGCCATTCGCCTTCCCAATTTCGGACACTCGCCCAAGCTATCGCTGTCCAGCGAAGCCTTCTCCAAGTGCGGTATCATGGAACTAGGGAACGTTCGCAAATCATCTTTCGCCGATTAGGAGAGGGAATTGATTCCACGCTACACGCGCCAGGAGATGGGCCACGTTTGGAGCGACGCGAACAAGTTCGCCAAGTGGCTGGAAGTCGAGCTAGCCGCGACGGAAACTCTCGCTGAGGCTGCACTGGTCCCGAAAGACGCCGCCGCCGCGATTCGCTCGCGCGCCAAAATCGATGTGGCGCAGATCCATCAGATTGAAGCCCGCGTGAAGCACGACGTCATCGCGTTCACCATGGCTGTCGGCGAATCCATCGGCGATCCCGCCGCCGCTCGCTGGCTGCATTACGGCATGACGTCCAACGACGTTGTCGATACCGCACAGGCTCTGCAAGTTCGCGACGCTTCAAAATTGATCGAGCGCGAACTGGTGACGTTTGGCGAAATTCTCGATCTGCGCGCCCACGAATTCCGCCACACGCCGCAAATCGGGCGCACTCACGGCATTCACGCGGAGCCCATCACGTTTGGGCTCAAAATCGCCAATTGGTTTTCAGAGAATCAGCGCAACATCGCGCGCTTCCGCGACGCCGCGGCGCAAATGGCCGTCGGAAAAGTTTCCGGCGCCGTCGGTAGTGCTTCGCATCTCGGCACGCAAATCGAAGAACGCATCTGCAAGCGCCTGGGTCTCAGCGCCGCGCCCGTCGCTTCTCAGGTCATTCAGCGCGACCGCCACGCGCAATATCTCAGCGCCCTCGCGCTCATTGCCGCCACGCTCGAAAAAATCGCGCTAGAAATTCGCCATCTCCAGCGCACCGAAGTCCGCGAAGTCGAGGAACCGTTCAGCGGTGAGCAGCGCGGCAGTTCCGCCATGCCACACAAGCGCAACCCCGTTTCCTGCGAACAAATCTGCGGCCTCGCGCGCCTCGTGCGTTCGAACATGCTCGCCGCGTTCGAAAACGTCGCCCTTTGGCACGAGCGCGACATTTCCCATAGCTCCGTCGAGCGCGTCATTCTTCCCGACTCCACAATCCTGGCCGATTATATGCTCTCCAAAATGGCCATGATCCTCGGCCAGATGCGTGTTTTCCCCGAGCGCATGCTGCGAAATCTCGAATCCACGAACGGCCTCGTTTATTCAGGACAGTTGCTGCAGGATTTGGTGGAGAAGGGCATACCGCGCGACGATGCATACAAGGCGGTGCAGGAAAACGCCATGGCCGCGTGGGAAACGGACACCAGTTTCCGCGACCGCGTCGCGAAAGACGCTCGCATCGCGAAAGTTCTCGATTCGAAAGCTCTGGCATATACTTTCGATCTGCAGCGCCAGCTTCGCTCCGTCGACGCAATCTTCGACCGCGTTTTTGGAGCGCATCCCGCTGGAGAAAAATCCGCAGCCGGTTCGGCAGGGAAACGCTAGTTCACGAGACGCAATTTTACGAAACGCGATTTTGGATTTGAGTGTTCGCCGCTGAAAAAATGTGGAAATTTTTGCGCCGCGAAAAAAAGCGTCCCGGTTTGCACCGGGACGCCGTTCTGCCTCTTCTAATTCCGGCTTGCGCTGAAATTAGCTGCGGAGGCGGAAACTTGAACTGCCATCATCCATCAGGCGCGCACAAAAGCAAAGAATAAAAACCGGGAAGTGTGTAGTTGAAGTTAAATCTATAATTCCCTGAAAATCACTCGACGCGCTGAACGTAACGTGCCTCGGTGGTGTCCACCTTGATTTTGTCGCCTTCATTCACGAAGGGCGGCACCTGCACGATCAAGCCGGTTTCCAGCGTAGCCGGCTTCATTACCGCGCTGGCAGTGGCTTTTTGCAAAGTGGGTTCGGTCTTGACCACTTTCAGATCCATGGTGTCCGGCAGGTCGACGCCAATCGGTTTTTCATCGAAAAATTCGACTTTCACCACCGTGTTGGGAATCAGGTAGTAGACGGTTTCGCCGAGCTGCTCGCGCGTCAGGTGCATCTGCTCGTACGTCTCCGTGTTCATGAAATGAAAATCGTCGCCCTCCTTGTAGAGGTACTCGTATTCAATTTCATCGAGGATCGCGCGGTCGACGAACTCCTCGGCGCGGAAGCGGTAATCGATAATCGCTCCACTCTTCAGATTCTTCATGCGTGTTTGCATCGATCCGCGTTTGTTTCCCGGAGTGCGGTGATCGACGCTGAATATCGTGAATAGCTGGCCCTCGTGCTGGATCACCATGCCGGGGCGGAGTTGTGTCGCTTTGACGCTGCTCATTTTTGTTTTGCGGCTCCGACCAAGTCGGGCCGACTGCTCCCTGGATCGATTGCGAATTTCGGAAATTCAGGCGGGCCAGGAACACAGCCTCATCCGGAATGACTCGAGGCACGCTGGTGCGAAATCCATAAACCAGCGCGGGTAGTCAGTATAAGGTGCTTCATCGATGACGGTCAATCTGGCGTCTTGGTCGGCAGCGAACCTCGTAAAAAAGGATGCTTCCTTCCTCAGAAGCCCTGGCGTTCCGCGGTCACCGGCATTCCGGAGTAGTGAACATGAACCAGGCGCCACCGGCCATCCTGTTTCTGATAGAGCTGCGTTTCCCTGCCGTGTGTCGCGAGAGGAGAGCCATCCTTTCTGAACTTGGCGGCGAAATCCCAATAAAACTCCGCCCGGGCGGCGTCTCCATAAACGTGAACGGAAACGTCGTGGAAACTCAGTTTGCGCTCCGAGAACGTCTCGCCCATCAAGTGCTCGTAGACGTTTTGCTTGATTTGCTCGAAACCGTGTTCGTGGCCCAATGGATGGATGAAGGAAACCTCTGGAGAATCCAGCCAGACCTCGGCAGCGAGAGCGGTGTCTGCGGCGTCAACGGATTTCGCGTATTTCTCAATCAAGCCGTGGATTGCGTTGCTATCTGAGGAAGTCTCTGCCGATGAAATGCTTCCATGTGTCTCGTCTTTTTCTGCCTTCGCGCGGTGCGCTGCCGCCGCGGCCATGATTTTTTCGATTTCGTCGGGGTCGCGGGGGAGGCGTTTGCTGAGCAGCTTGTGGCCGGATTCGGTGATGAGAACATCGTCTTCGATGCGCACGCCGAGATTCTCTTCCGGAATGTAGATGCCGGGCTCAATAGTAATGACCATGCCGGGCTGGAAAAGGGCGCAGTGGTCGCCGGGGTCGTGAACGTTCAGGCCGATGTGGTGACCGAGGCCGTGGATGAAATACGGGCCGAGGGATTTGCCGTGAAGATCTTTTCCGTGCGTGTCGATGTAGGCGTAAGCAATTTTCTGGACGCTCTTGCCGTTTTTGTTACAGAAATCCATGCCCGGCTTGAGCGCGGCGAGGGCGGCGTTTTGCGCGCCCAGGACGATTTCGTAGATTTCGCGCTGGCGCGGCGTGAACTTGCCGTTGGCAGGAATGGTGCGCGTAATGTCCGCGGAATAGCCGGAATACTGCGCGCCAACGTCCATGACGACGATGTCGCCGTCTTCGATTTTGCGCGAGAGCTTGTCGTAATGGAGCGCCGTAGAATTCGGGCCGGCGCCAACAATCGGCGCGTAGCCCTCCGCTTCCGAGCCGCCCCAGGCATGGACGTCGACCATTTTTGCAGCAACCTGATATTCGTAAAGCCCTGGATGCGTCAACTTCATCACTTCCAGGTGGGAGTCCAGGGTCAAGTCAATCGCTTCCTTCAAGAAGGCGATTTCGCCGGGCGACTTGATCTGGCGCATCGCGCCAATCTGCCCGCGAACATCTTTCAGCTTGGCCTGCGGCGCAGCAAGCTGCAGCCAATCGA
Organism: Acidobacteriota bacterium; assembly: GCA_003225315.1. Taxonomy (GTDB): domain Bacteria; phylum Acidobacteriota; class Terriglobia; order Acidiferrales; family UBA7541; genus Acidiferrum. The sequence goes on along the minus strand of QHZD01000033.1, from coordinate 7,663 downwards.
CAACTTCTTTTTCGTGCGGGTAGCCGCCAAGTTCTTTTTGGTAGGGAAGAATGGTGTAGAGAGTCAGATTACTCTTCGCAAGATTCTCAACCGTGGAGCGAAAGTCAGTATCGAATTGTTTCACGGAAGCAAATCCGGTCCGCGCTTCAATGCCGGAATCCGAGGGCGACATGCGAACGCCGTTCCATTTTTCCTTTTGCGGATTTTTCGCGGGAAGAAATAGAGTTTCGCGCGGTCCACTTGCGGGGCCGCCGACCTTGGTCGGGGGAAGAATCAGAAGACCGGCGCCTTCTTCGTTGTGGCCGGTGAGATAGTAGAAATTCTCCTCCTGCTCAAAGACATAGGTTTGGGAAACTTCTTCGCGGCCGGTGTAGCCCCACAGGACGATTGGGCCGTCGACTTGAGATGCCAGCTTGGCACGGCGTTCGGCGTAGACGCTATTGGGTTCGCGCTCGCGGCGTTCCTGAGCCTGCGCGCTCGCGGCGAGGCAAACCAGGCTGAGCAAACCGCAGACGGTCAGCGTCGCTGAGTTCAATAGACTACGCGATCCCATCGGCCACAGGCGACCACTCATTCGCGCACCTCGGAACTGCCATTTTGATGTTGCGCCCACAGGGCATGTGGGTTTGCGGCGTGCCACACGGGGACGGGCGATTGTAACTGAAAGGGCTGGTCGGGAGAAATGCTGGAGAAACGCCGACAAGCTCGTCGACGAGCACAAAAGGGCGAAACCCCTCAGGGGTCTCGGATGTGTGGCAAGTCTGCCAGTCGGACTGTTCCTCACTGACATCTACAGGCCGCGCGCCGGTAGTGTCTCGCCATTTCAGGAGGTAAGTAGAAGGGCGCGATTCCAGGTGCAGGGCTTAGCGGTTCACGTTGAAGAAACGGACTAAGAAAAGTGTGCGCTACCACGCTGGAAGCCCCAAATACCAATGTGAAGGCACCGCGAATCTAACCTGGTATGAGTAAACGAGCCGGAATCATCGCGTTTGTCAGCGTTATCCAGTCCATCTTGTTCTTGACACACTTTTTCATTTACAAGACGTGGATGTTTGCTGCGGCAGCGAATGAGACTTCCGCCCTATGGCTAAAGGTGACTGCGGGAGTGTTGTCGGTCAGCTTCCTGGCAGCGTCGTTGCTGGCGTTTCGCCACACCAATCCTACGATACGAACTTTCTATCGCATTGCGGCCGTGTGGCTTGGAATTGTCAGCTTCCTATTTTTTGCGGCAGGTGCATCGTGGGTGATTTTCGGCGTCGCGCGGCTTGCCGGAGTGGATGCGAATTTCCATGTGATCGTGGAAGCGTTGTACGCGGCCGCGGTATTGAGCGGAATTGCAGGACTGCTGAACGCCGGATGGACGCGCATCCGGCGGATCACGGTGCGGCTCGAGAATTTGCCGGAAACGTGGCGCGGACGGACAGCGGCGCTGGTCAGCGACCTGCATCTCGGGCATGTCCGCAACGGCGGCTTTTTGCGGCGGATTGTAAAGAAAGTGATGAGAGAGAATCCGGACGCCGTGTTCCTGGCCGGAGATTTGTACGATGGGACGGCCATCGATGCGGCGAAGGCCGCGGAACCTTTGCGCGATTTGCGCGCGCCGCACGGCACGTATTTTGTCGCCGGCAACCACGAACAGTTCGGCGACGATTCGCGATACCTGCAAGCGGTCAGCAACGCGGGAGTGCGCGTGCTGCACAACGAGAAAGTGGACGCGGATCAACTGCAGATCGTGGGCGTGCCTTACAATCACGCCGCGCCTGACGAGCATTTTCAGAGAGTGCTGCGGCAGATCGGGGTAGACCGAAATCGCGCCAGCATTCTGCTGACACATGCGCCGGACCGTCCGCACATTGCGGAGAAGGAAGGGATTTCGTTGCAGGTTTCAGGACACACGCACGTGGGGCAGTTTTTCCCGTGGACGTGGATGGCGCGGCGGATTTACCGCCAGTTCGTGTATGGGCTTAGCAGGATTGGGAAAATGCTCGTCTATACCAGCAGTGGCGCGGGGACGTGGGGACCTCCGCTGCGGCTGGGATCCAGCCCTGAGATTGTGTTCTTTCAGTTTGAGTAAGTGACGCGGGATTCGCCCGCGGATATCCAACGTAAGCGCGATCAGCCGCGAAAGAAGTCAATCAACAATTCAGAGACGCGAGCGGGCTCTTCGTGCTGGAGCCAATGCGTGGCATTGGCGAAGGTGAAGAGTTCCGCGTTCGTGCAGTAGCGCAGGCTTTCGTGCGCCATTTCGGCCAGAAGGAAGGCGTCGCGCTCGCCCCACAGAATGCGTGTGGGGACGCGGACGATTTTGTCCGGGAATTTGACGCGAGCGCGGAAGAGCGCGCGGTACCAGTTGATCATGCCGGTGAGGGCGCCGAGTTGAGACCAGGCCGCTCGATATTGCGCGAGATCTTCGTCGGAGAAAGCGCCGGGACGGCTGGAGCCGAGCAGCGCGCGAGAGCCGATGCGGAAGTTGAATGCCGAGAAAACCGCCTCCGGCAGCCAGGGAAGTTGAAAGAAAAACATGTACCAACTGCGGAGGAATTGGTGCGGACGCCTGGTGAGGAATTTGCGCATCACTGAGGGATGAGGAACGTTGAGGACGGCGAGCTTGGCTATGCGCTGTGGATGAAGCAGGGCGGCGCTCCAGGCAACGGCAGCGCCCCAATCGTGTCCTGCGAGAAAGATTTTTTCCCTGCCAAGTTGATCGGCGATGGCGATGACGTCGGAAACAAGTTCCGTTAAAGCGTAAGCGGATACTCCGTCAGGTTTGCCACTGAGGTTGTAACCACGCTGGTCGGGGACGATCACGCGAAAGCCAGCGGCGGCTAGCGGCTCGATCTGCCGGCGCCATCCATACCAGAATTCCGGGAAACCGTGGAGGAGAACGATGACGGGGCGATCGTGTGGGCCGGCTGCGACCGCTTGCAAGCTGACATCGCCATTTTTGAATGAAAGCTTTTCCAAGAAGCGCCGTACTATGCAAGAGAATCAAAAGCCCGGAGCGCCGGAGGTCGCGGGACGCATTTCGGGAGCGTTGACGCCGAAGCGGAGACGCGCGAAGTACGTTTGGCCGAGGGACATCGAGCCGGTGTACAGGTAGCCCCAAACGAAGAGCAACAGGAACGGGACAGTGGCGTAGTTTTCGTTGGCGATGGCATACACGATGGCGAGTGAGAAATACAAACCTAGGAGCACTTCGGCGTAAGGCATCCAGCCGGCTTTGTTCTTGTACGATTTTTTTGCGAAGGTGCCCTGCTTGCCTTCGATATTGAATTTGGGCGTGCGGGCGAATTCGCTTTTCTTGCCGAGCAGCGCTTCGATCACCGCTTGCGCGTTGCGAACGGAGATGCCGATGCCCGTGGCCATAACGAAGGGTAAGTAGAGAAAGGTGCGTTGCCAGGTCTTGGGCCGCAGCTCTCTTTGCGCGACGAGATAAAAGCTGGAGATGGAACATGTGGAGGCGAGAAAGAGCGGCAGGTCGATCACCAGCATCTGAACCCAGCCTTGATAAAAGCGCACGATCATCGCGGGCAGCAGCATAGTAGAAAGCAAAATCATCAGCGGGTAGCTGATGTTGCCGGTCAGGTGGAAAAAGGCTTCGGCTTTGACGTGCCAGGGCGCAGCCGACTTCCAAACTTTCGGCAGGATTTTCTTGGCGGTTTGCATGAGGCCCTTGGCCCAGCGCGCCTGTTGGGCTTTGAAGCCGTTCATATCCACGGGAAGTTCGGAAGCGCATTCGATTTGCGGAAGATAGAGAAACTTCCAGCCCTTGAGCTGCGAGCGATAGGAAAGATCCGTGTCTTCAGTGAGCGTGTCGTGTTGCCAGCCGCCAGCGTCGTCAATGGCTTTGCGCCGCCACACGCCGGCCGTGCCATTGAAGTTGAAGAAAGTGCCGCGGCGAGAACGGGCGCCATGCTCGACGACAAAGTGGCCGTCGAGAAGAATGGTTTCGACGTTGGTGAGCAGGGAATAGTCGCTGTTGAGGTATGTCCACCGAGTCTGCACCATGCCAATGTTGCCGCCACAGTCGGGGTTCATGAAATAGGGAATGGTGCGGCGTAGAAAATCGGACTCGGGGAGAAAGTCGGCGTCGAAGATAGCAACGAATTCGCCCTTGGCGGTTTTCAGGCCGTTTTCTAGGGCTCCGGCTTTGTAACCTTCGCGATTGGTGCGATGAGTGTAGACGATGGGCATGCCCTGCGCGGCGTGGCGCTCGACGCAAGCGCGAGCGATGTCGCGGGTTTCGTCGGTGGAATCGTCGAGGACCTGCACGTCGAGCAGTTCGAGCGGGTAGTCGAAGCGTGAAACGGCTTCAACGAGGCGCTCGATTACGTAGCGCTCGTTGAAGATGGGCAACTGCACAGTGACCCGCGGCCAATTCGCGACCGGCGGCGGAGCCGGGGGGACATTTTTGGAATACGCGAAATAGTCGTAGACCAGCCAGTAGCGGTGCAGGCCGTAAACCGCGAGAACCAGGAGGACGATGAAGTAGGGAATCATCATCGCCAGGTCGAAAGCGTTGGCGTGATAGATGCCGGTAAAGGTTCTGTCGGTGAGCTTGTGCCAATAATGGCTGATCGGGTTTTGGGCCACGAGAACAACCGAGAGTAAAAGGGCTGTGTGCACGATGAAAGTGATTCCGCTGCCGGCCAGAGTCTCTATGAGCTGAAATTTTGGAAAACCAATTATACGGCAAGTTCGCGGCCCGAATGAAGTCGATATGTCTCGAGGCTGCCGCAACGCCGGGCAGATGCGTGCGCGGTTCTGGATGCTTCGCTAGGGAACAAGAACAATTTTCCCAGCGGCGCCGGGTTCGAGGATCTCTTTGTGGGCGCGCGCGGCTTCGGCGAGGGGCAACTCCTTGCCAACGACCGGGCGAAGCGTGCCGTTTTCGAGGCCAGCAATCAGGCCGGCGTGGATTTCTGCTTCCTCCGCGGGAGTGATTGCCCAAAGCGTGAAGCCCCGAGCCGAAGCGCGACGCAGCATCAAGTCGCGCGGGTTAATGGTGATTTCACCGCGATTGCCGATGATGATCACGCGGCCATTCGTTGTGAGAAGTTTCAAGTCGGCCGAAAGATTCACGTTCGCGAGCATCTCAAGAATAATGTCCAGGCCACGGCCGCCCGTCGATTTCATAATCTCTTCTTGATAGCCGGCCTTGCTGTGGTCGAAAACCTGATGCGCTCCTTCGCGCTTGACGAGATCGACGCCCTTCCGCGTTCCGGCGGTGCCGAAGACGGTGACTCCCATGGCCCGCGCCATTTGTACTGCCGCAGTGCCGACTCCACCGCTCGCGCCGTGCACCAGGACCGTTTCGGAAGCGCGCGCTTGTGCAGAATGATGCAGCGCATGATACGCGGTCCCGTAGGGGACCCACACGCCCGCGCCTTGGGCAAAGCTGATTTTCTCGGGCAGGGGATGCACTTGCTCTTCCAGCGCGAGAGCATATTCCGCGTACGCGCCCGTGACGGTTTTCGCCGTATAAACGCGATCGCCCGGCTTCGCTTTTTTCACGTCAGCGCCGACCGCTTCGATGACTCCGGCGGCGTCCGAGCCCGGCGTGTAGGGAAGCGGTGGCTTGATCGCGTAGGTGCCTGCGCGCATATAGGTGTCGTAGGGATTCACGCCCGCGCCGTGGATACGGACGAGGACTTGTCCGGCGGCAGGCTTTGGCGTGGAGACTTCCTCGAGCTTCAGGACTTCGGGGCCGCCGAATTCACGAACGAGGATGGCTTTCATGATTTCACCCCAGCGAAAGAATTAGCGATTATGAGGCAGCGTCACGCCGCTGCTCAAACTAGTCTAAATTAGACTAGTGCTACTAGTCTAAATAAGACTAGAAATGATCGTCGGCGACGACCGTGGCCACTTCCTTGTCGATCACGCCTGCGGACTGCGCCCAAGCAGTAGTTTGCCAGTTGTCTTTTCCTTTTTTCTGAGGAATCCAGGGCGGCAGCGTCTGGTTCAGATAATTCGCAAGCGCAAAGATGTAAGGCTCGTACATCTTGCGGAACTCCAAGAGTTTGCGGTCGGCTTGTTCGCCGTCACGAAGTTTCATGCCGTGCTGGGCAAGAATGTCGCGGATGCGGCGCAAATCTTGCGCAGGCAGGCGGTCGTGCGGCAGCGGCTTGGGAGCCGTACCGAAGACTTGGGAAAGATCGACGACGGCGTGACGCGCAATCGCAAAAGTAAGCTCGGCCTGTTTTTCACAAGCGCCTTCGATCCCAACCATGACGATCGCGCAAGTGTCCAGAATTGCCGTGAGCGAAGCAATCCAGGACTGGTTGTCGTGCTGCGAGCGAAAATAGGCGAGCACGGGATAGGAGAGATGGCTCTCCATCAGGTCGGCGCTCCAAAACTCCCACTCCTTGAGGAGAACGCGGAGGGCGTCCTGGCCGTGGGCGTAGCTGTGGCGGCGAAGAAGTTCGCCGGCAGTGGGAGGAGTGCCAGCACGGGAATCAAGAAGCGAAATATTCACTTCGCGCTTGGAGAACGAGCCGTAGATGAAAGGTAGATAGCCGATGACGGCGGCAAGAAAACCGAAACCGAAGCCGGCCTCCGTGACGACCAGAGCGCGGGCCAATCCGGAGCGCGGGATGACATCGCCGAGGCCGAGAGTAAAAAAGGTCGTGCCGCTCAGATAAATGTCCGTCAGGAACGCAGTCTGGTTGCCGGTCATGACCACTGCGGAACCGGCGCCATATTGCATGAGTCCAAAGCCAAGCACGAGGCCCACGGCCCAAACTCCGACGAGCACCAGAAGCGAGAGAGGGCCATAGAAACCGAGCAGAGCTTCACGGGTCTTGGGCTTGGGGATGAGGCAAATCACAAACTTCCAAACGTTCCAGGTGGAACGGTAAAAAAGGCGCGCGAGGCGGAATTTTCGCGTGACGCGGCGCGGGAGAATGATGGCCTCGAACGCGTCCCAAAGCACGATGAGAAAGATCGCGACACCTGCAGCGAACGCTCCCGGAGCTGGAATCATGTGGGGCATTGTACCTGCTTGGCCTTTTGAATGAGAATTCCCCTTGAAAACGTCCGGTTTTCTATGTTTCCAGACGCGCGCTGACGCTGATTTCCGCCTTGAAAAGTTTTGAGACCGGGCAGCCGGTTTCAGCGGCTTTCACGGCGGTGTCGAATTTGGCTTTGTCCGCGCCGGGAATTTTAGCGACTAGGTCCAGATGGCTTTTCGTGATGGCAAAGCCGTCTCCGACCTTTTCGAGCGAAATCGTGGCCGTCGTCTCCAGCCTGCTGGCTGTCATACCTGCACCGCCCAACTGGGCGGAAAGAGCCATCGTAAATCAACCTGCGTGTGCGGCAGCGAGTAACTCCTCGGGATTGGTTCCAATGCCGTTTTCAAAACGTGTGCTGAAGGAGTATTGCGTCTGTTTCAGGACGCCGCTATCCGTAGAAATCGAGCCCTTCCCGTCTTTCAGCCCGCCCTGCCAAACCGCGGATGCTTTGCGCTGCATAGTTTTCTCCTATGATGTTTGTCTACTCCGTTGTTACGGAAGTCCTTTTCACGCTGTAGCTTCCCGCAAAGCGAAATTGGGAAAATCCTCGAATACCCAGTTGTTTTTCAGCGTGCGATAGATAATTCCAAGAAGTTTCCTGGCCAGGGCGATGATGGCGCGACCGGTTCCGCGCCGGCTGCGGATGCGCT
>QHZD01000005.1 GCA_003225315.1 Acidobacteriota bacterium | reverse complement strand
TCGGACTGAAGGGCCTCGGGCCAAACACCAAGCTGGGCGGATCGCTTCTGGTCATGGCCATTGTCGGAGGCGCCGTTCTGACGCCGCTAATGGGATTTATTTCTGTGAGAACGCACAGCCTCGCCTTGGCTTACGCGGTGCCACTCCTCGCATATCTTGTTATCGCGTTCTACTCATTCTGGGGCTCGCATCGGCGAAACACTGACCTTGCGGCGGGCTAGGTTCCCGCAAACGAAAGAGAGGAAATTCATGAGCAATCGATATTGCCTCGCTCTCGATCTGAAGGACTCTCCGCAACTCATCGAAGAGTACAAACGCCATCATCAAAACGTCTGGCCGGAAATAACGAAGAGCATCCGAGAGGCCGGAATCGAAGACATGGAAATCTACCTGCTTGGTACGCGTTTGTTCATGATTATGGAAGTGAGCGACCGCTTTTCGTTTGAAGAGAAGGCGCGGGCTGACCGGAGCAATCCGAAGGTGCAAGAGTGGGAAAAGCTCATGTGGAAGTTCCAGCAGCCATTGCTACAGGCAAGTCTGGGGGAGAAGTGGGTGCTTATGGAGCGCATTTTCAAGCTATAAATCGGTTTTCGACGCTGTGTACCGCTGTATTATGACTTCCTTTTCATCTGACAATGCGCTGAATGGCGAGTAAATGTTCCGGCACTTCACCTGTCTTCGTGGATGCCTCCAATTAGGCAACTGGAACCAGGCCGCTAGCACTAACGCACGCGGGCTCCGGTTCAATCTCAACAGACATGCATCCCGCCAACCGCCCCGAAAAGTACTACTAGTACGCGATTTGTGCGTTGACAGTTTCCGAGCGACCGGTATAGTTTGTCGCACCGAGTCGTAGTTTATTTGTCCCCGTCGAGACTCGCTATAAGAAGCAGATCAGGAGATCCAGCCATGCGTAGACCTATGCTTGGGCTTATCGCCCTCGCGATTTCGTTGTTTGGTACCCAGTGTTGGGCACAAACCACGTGCGGCGGCATAGAGCAGCCGCCTTGCCCACTAAGCATAACCAACACGTTTAGTCCCGGCACCACCACAAATACGTACGAATTCTTCGGCGATGGTCGTCTCGTCGTTCGATTCGACACGGTTCTCACGACGTTCACTCTTACTGTGACCGTCAACCATACGATCGACCCGCTCGATCCGAACGAGTTCCCCGCGGGAACCGTATGCGTCACCTACTCGGGAAATGGTGGTCGATGCGATCAATACGACTTTACGGGCAGTGCAGGCGGCCCGAACGGCGTGCCTGTGAAGAACACGGACTATAAAGGGCTGATAACTCTGACGCTCAGTTATCTGAACAGCCAGCCGATCCACAATCCTGCTTTTGGTCATGCCCCGGGTGATAACGCCACAGCGGTCTATAGCGAGGACATCTTAACGAGCTATTCCACAGAGCCGAGCTCTGACCCGACAATGGGAGGCACACTTCCGGGTCTATCGAGCGTAGCCGCTCTCGACGAACCACTCACGGAAAGCGACACGGTCTGTAGCCTGACGGTGAGTCCAACGAACGTTGCGTCTGGCCAAAAACCCGAGGTTGAGATTACGTTCAAGTTATTCAGCAGCTCGAGCTGCAGCGGGACGGCCCTGCGCGATAAGACGGCGCGTCTATCGGTGTCGACGACCGATACCAGCGGGAACGTTACTTTCCCGGCGCTCAAGAATGTGGAAGCAAACAAATTCCATTGGGACAGCAAGAATGGACTCAACGAGTACGACATCAGCACCGAGGGCCTTGCGGACGGGAGGTACAACGTCACCGTATTTTCGAGCAAGTTCTCTCCGCAAAGTACAAACTTCTGTTTAGTCAACGGCTCCTTCGCTACTACTTGCCCGTGAAGGACGAGCGGCGAGCCAGGCCGGGAGGTCTGGCTCGCCGCTCAAAAACGACAAGCCTAAAGTTGCCCACCGGATCGTACAGCTATGGCGCTCAGATCCTGGCGCTTCAGGATGCTATCGCTCCCCGACTCCTGGCGGATGGTTTCAAGAATTCGCTTGGCGGTGGCATAGTGAGACGTCGATTCGGCCCTCCCACTTCCTGAAAGCTCGATGGTCCGCCCGAGTAAGTAGTGGCCTCGCGCGAGCAGGGTCTGCAGGCCGAGCTTCTCGCTCGTCTTCAGGGCTGTCTCAAGTTCCCTCCTGGCCGCTGCATACTGACGAGCATTCAGCAGCGCCTCCGCCAACGCCAGCTCAGCTCCCGCGGAGACATTTTTCAGCCCCACAGCATCGGCTTCCCGAACCAACGCCTTCAGGGGAGCAATCGCAGCCTGGCCGCGCTTCTCTTCAACCAGGCACTTCGCCGAGTTGAATTTCGACAGAAGGACCACATCTTTCTCTACCTCGCCCGAGCTTGCCGCAAGGGCCTGCGAGAACAGGTCTGCGGCGGACTTGATGTCGCCTTGATAATAGAAAGCGTTCCCCTGAAAGTTTAGAATCTGTGCGACCAGTGTCCTATTTTGCAATTCCCGGGCCAGCGTCATAGCCTCAGTCAAATTCTTCTGCGCCTCCTCATAACGTCCCAACTGACCGAGTGAGTTTCCGTATCCGCTCAAAATCTCTGCCATCCAGAAACCGCGGTCCTGCAATTCCCGGAAGGTCTTGAGAGCCTCTTCTTTGGACTTGAGCGCCGCGCCATACCGTCCCTGATATTCAAATATGGTGCCCATGCTATACGACTGGATCGCCGCACCGTTCTTGTCACCGGACCTTCGAAAGAGTTCGAGAGCTTTGAGGTGATAATCCAAGCTCTGCCCATAGTCTCCGGCCTTCAAAGAAGCTTCCCCGAGATTGTGCAGTGTTTCTCCGATCTGACTGGGGACGTTGGCTTTCTTGCGGAGCTCCAGCGCACGTTCATAATAAGTGAGGGCATCGCTGGCCAGCCCTTTGGCGAGATAGACGTTCCCAATATTGTTCAGGCAGAAAGCCTGGACGTTCTCATTGCCTACATCCCGCTGGATTTGCAGGGATTCTTTGAAGGCCTTTAGTGCCTCCTCGTATCGGCTGCGTTCCGTGTAGAGCTGGCCAAGATTGATCAGTGTGACGCCGAGTCCCTTCTTGTCGCCGATTTCGCGCTGTAACGTCACAGCCCCCTGGTAACTTTTATAGGCCTCCTCGTGCTTTCCAAGGCTTGACTGAACGCGAGCAATATTGCCCAGCGTTAACGCGATTCCTGGCTTTTGTCGTAGACCCCGCTTGATGGCCAAGGACTCCCCATAATTTCGCAGCGCTTCTTCCGGCTTATTGAGCTGTTCATAAGCAGCCCCAATCACATTCAAGATCGTGGCTTTGCCATCGGCGTTGTCGAGCTGGACGGCTAGGCTGAGCCCGCGGTTCAAGTAATCCAGCGAGCCCTTTGGATTTTTGCTTCTAATTTCCACCCGGCCCGCGGCCAGCAAAGCATCTACGTGATTTGGATCGATCGCTAATACCTTCGCAAGTTCCACTCGCGCCTTATCGTATGCGCCGGTGGATTCGTAGAGTCCACCGAGATGAAAATGAACATCCATATCATCGGGGGTAACCTTCTCCAGATTCTCGTAAGACTCGATCGCTTTGCGGTTATCGTTCGAAACCTGGGCATAATTCGCCTGAATCAGATATCGTTCCTGCGGCGGAAGCTTATCGCTCAAATCCACGGCTTTCCGGGAAAATTGTTCCGCCTTATCGTCATTTCTGAGATTGCTATATGTTTGCCCCAGTCTGGAATAAGCCAGTGCGAACCCGGGGTCCGCCTGTACGGAAGCCTCAAAACGTTTCGCTGCTTCGGGATGATTTCCCTGGCGCTCTAGCTCCATTCCCTCGTTGTAGTTATGCAGAGCCTCCACTGATTCCGAAGATGGACGGAAAGTTTTCGAGCGCAGCTCCTTGAGCACGTCCGTAGGGAGGGCTAGATTCTGCTGAATCGCTTGGGCAAGCTGTGCCACCGATTGCAGCAGTTGTTTTTCGTTACGTGCTTCGGACTTCAGCGGCACGCGGCGATTGTGCTTCAGATCCTCCAATACCACGTCGATGCGGATCTGCTCGCCGAACCTTGCGTATTGACCCCACACGAGAATATCTGCGCTCGAGAACTCCGCTAGGCGCCGCAACGTTTCAGGATCGAAATCCGCATTCGCGGGGACGCGCAGATCTTTCAAGATTTGACGGAGCCGATCCGGGGAAACAGTCCGGAGGCCGTTGGACTGTCCCACGCCAGTGCTCAGCATTTCCGCCAAGCTTGGCCCCAGCCAGTCGATGGATAAATCGGTCGAACGGTTGTGGAAAGGCAAGATAGCCAGAGAAATTGGCTGGACCGCCACCGCAGGTTTCGCAGAAACCCGCAACGGCAAGCTCTCGCGAAAAGAGTAGGCCCCCGCCATCACCAGACACGCCGCAACTCCCGCAGCCAGCCGTTTTTGTCGCCCAGGGGCATATTTCAGCCAGCGCGCGACGGGGTTCATGGCGCTGCGGACTGCGCCGCTCTTCCACTTCTCCACATCCTCCACAATTGCCCGCGATGACTGATAGCGTTTCTCGACATCGATCTCCAGGCATTTTGAAACGATATCACTTAAAAACACCGGAACGCCGCTCACCGTCTGCGTCAGCGGAACCGCGCGTTCTCGCGTGCGTTTGAACATCGTGGCCATCGTCGTGTCGGCTTTGAAAGGCAGGACGCCACTTAGCATTTCGTAAAAAATGATTCCCATAGAAAACAGATCCGAGCGGGCATCCACTTTCAGGCCCTTGGCTTGCTCCGGCGACATGTACTCCGGAGTACCCATCAGGGCGCCGGTCTCCGTCATACCGGGAGTTTCCAGCGATCGCGCCACACCGAAATCCATCACGTAAACGTGGCCCCCCTTGTCCACCATGATGTTCTGGGGCTTCAGGTCGCGATGCACAACTCCCGCCTGGTGCGCTGCTTCCAGCGCCGCCGCAATCTGCTGGAAAATGAGAACGGCCTCTTCCGGAGTCAATTTTCCTTTCTCCTGCAAAAGGGCCCGCAAATCTCGCCCCTCCACATATTCCATGGTGATGTATCGGAGTCCGCTCGCTTGCCCCAGATCGAAAATGCGAATGACGTTGGGGTGGGTAACTTCTCGTGCCAGGATGAGTTCCTGTTTGAAGCGCCGCAGCATTTCCGGGTGACTGGCGAGGTCGGGACGAATCAGCTTCAGCGCAACCAGACGCTCCAGTTCGACGTCTCGTGCCTTGTAAACGGCCCCCATACCGCCTTGACCGAGCAATTGAAGGATTTCGTAGCGATGGCCCAGGAGGGTACCCGGGGAGAACTCTTTCGCGGCTGCGGGGCGAACCACGACATCTCCAACCGGGGCGGACCAACCGCTGGCTGAGCCAGGTTGGATGGTCTGGTCATCCAACGGAAGAGGAGTAGCACACTCTTCGCAGAGCACGGACTCTGCCGGATTGGTATGGCTACACTGTGGACAGATCATCGGATAGCGCTCTGGATGCGCGGGTGCAATCATTATGTCGCCTTAGCATAGAAAATCAAGCAAATGAAGGACCCGCATCCTAGGAACTGTTCCAGGTTCGGTGCGTAGTTCTACCGGCAAACGCGCCTCACTCCCCGCCCACTGTCATCCCAAAGCCTATAGCTTGATTTCCGTTCCAGGCATCGCGGTCGGCGTGATTCAGAGCCAACGCCGCTTCGGCCTCACGTTTAAATCGCTCAACCGCGGCGGGACTTCTCTCGGCCTCAGGAGGCAAAAATTTCAGCGCAACGACGCGCTTCAAACGCGTATCTTCCACTTTGTACACGACCCCCATGCCGCCGCCGCCCAGCTTTTCGACGATGCGGTAATGCGAAATGATATGACCGATCATTTAGGCAGGAATTCTTACTGCGAATGTTAGGACGCGCATGGAGGCAAGTCAACGGCTCGTAAAACGATTTGCCGGTGCCGTCGAACGGAGTACATCCTACAGTTCGACGCAAGAGTGTACGACGAAGGCAATGGGCAGCGGCGACTCCAATCTGAGGCGCATGCGGTTGCATCCTCGTTGCGCCAAAATTGGGCTCCGGCCAAGCTGTAAATGTCTTGGAGAATATGGCGGGGACGACGGGACTCGAACCCGCGGCCTCTGCCGTGACAGAGTGGCATTTCGCTGGAACTTAGTGATATGGAACGGCACTGACAACCCGCCAGCGGAATCCCAAAGGATTGATCGCCGCAGCTTTTTGGACCCTGATCGGACCCGGATTCGGGATTTCCCTGCATGCACGAATCCGACCGGTCAAACGTGTTGAAACCATTTCAGTCCGGCGTTGTATGAGTTACCTTCCAGGAAGACGGGGAATGAGGGGAGGGACAGATTGACAGGTGTTTCTCAGCGTGATTATTAACAAAAGAAGTGACCTTTAACCTTCTAATTTGCTTGCGCCCACCAAAAGGTAATCCCCTTGCGGAGCGAATAGGGGATAGCAACACTATCTTTACGTAAAAGCAGCATTCGCGTGCGAAATTGTACGGGTCAGCTCCGGATTTATGTTCTCTATGGAGATGCCGCGAAGCGCGCCCGCTTCGACATGCCAGTTTTCCTCAAGGAGCGTCTGATTTCGAAAGTCCCGATAATCGATCGAGAGTCTGTTGTCTTGAAAAGTTAGATTCACAAAGCCGTTGAAGCCCAAATTGGCGCCTTCAACGGTCTTGTAATTGCGATCGTCGTAGAGAACGAGTGGAGGCTTCGGATTCGTGATGGGCCGTCCCTGATTTACCGGGAAGCCGCCGTGGCCGACGCACCGACCGTATGCTTGTATGCCGCCTGGGGTGCCGTACTTCCCGTAGATTGCTAGGCGGTGCTCGTGCCCCCAGAACCACAAGATCGGTCGGTTAATGAATTCGGCCAATTGGCGCGCGGGAAGTGCATATCCCTCTTCGAACGCCGAGAAATATTGGTGGTGTGTGAGAAGAATAAGGCCACGGTCGTCTCCCGACGGTTGCACTTGGTCGCGAAGCCATTCGATCAGCGACCTCGGAAGCTTGCAGGATGGCCCGATTCCAGGAATGTCGCGAATAACGGGGATGTGCTCGAGGATCGGAAAACCAAGCGAATTGTAGCCAGTGTCGAGACCTATAATCCTCCAGAACTTGTTCTGCAGACAGAAAAAGCTCGCCTTCTGGCCGTAGCGACGACCTTCATCGGAGCTGGGGATTCCCAAAGTGGGGAGAAACAGTTCGAAGTATGCGTCTCCATTGGCGTACATCTCGTGGTTGCCATTCATGGCAAAGCTGCCAATTGAGCCGTGCGGCCAACGAACGGGTTGGATGGGTTCATAGGGCTCAGCCTTTCCCAGACAATTCTCGTTCACTTCTTCCTGGTCGCCGACGTAATAGATATCGCCGAGATGAATGGTGTAGTGAGGTTTGAAGGCTTCCATATGTAGCGCGATGTCCTCGGCTTCCGAGGTTCCGGTCCCCCAGTCGCCGGCAATAGAGACGCGGATTGGGCTGCTCGGATCAGGGCCACCCTTGGCACTATCCGGCTGCAGGACATAGACTCCTTTCTCTCCAATGGAGTCTGTGTAATTCTGAAACTTGTGCTTCGGAAGAAAAATGAACTTCAGATAACTGTAAGCCCAGGCGAAGATATGTTTCGATAGGAAGGCCCCGATCTTGTGAGGGAAGGGGGCAGCGGGCGATACGCCAGCTTTAGAAAGTTGTTTCCGATAGTGAGAGAGAAATGGCGAGCGCTGGAGGTCAATGAGATTACAAGAGTCGCGTCTCAGGTTTCGCCCTCCCGGGCCCGGAGATGATGCTGTTGTTGCCAAGATTCTGCTCCTCGGATTGGCACTACAACTCGGCGATGATTTTGCTGGCTACGCGCAAGGATAAGGCAGAGATAGTGAGGGACGGGTTGACGCCCAAGGCTGTGGGGATGACCGAAGCATCCGCCAAGTAGAGCCCATCATAGAAGGGGCGTGGGCCGGACTTCGTCTTGTCGAATACGCGCCCGAACTCGTCCACTACGCCTTCCGAAGCGTCTCTACCCATTCGGCAGCCGCCCAAAGGATGGGCCACTGGAACTGCGTTTGCGTTCAATTCCGCAGTGAGTAGGTTAACAAACGGGTTCTCGAATCTCCGGTTAGGGTTGGTGGCAACGATCGGCGCCAAACGAGCCAGGGTAGCGTCAATCTCATGGTAGATTGAATCCTGCCAAAATTCCTTTCCATCAGTTCTTTTCACACGCAAGGGAGTGTCGCGCCCGTTTGTACCCAAGCGAAATTGGCCGACGGCAGCTTCGCTTCCCTGAGCGACGACACAAAGCATTTTGGCCAGGATTTCATCGTCGGTTTCAAAAATGTCTTGCCGTACGGCAAAGTTCTTAAAAAAAGACGCGATGAAGTGAACCAAGACCTTCCATGCCCACCTGATTGCAGTCCACACGATGAAGAATTGGCTGTGGTGGGAGCGGGATAACCTGCGGATAAAAGGAACTCCACTTCCGACGATGGAACCGAGAGCCGGTGGAATCCCCTGGTCTTCGACGTTGTGGAATTTCGAGGTGTCGGCCCCGGTTTGCGGGGTCCCTGTATTGAAGTGGCCAAAGGAGGTGGTAACCGGGCCTCGCGTGAGGCGCATGCGGTTCTTCGTTCCCTCGATAAAACCGATATAGTCCCCGTTCGTGGAGAACCCGAACCCGGTCCTTTCGCTGAGGTTGGGTAGGGTGCCACGTTGTTTCGAGCGGAGAAGGAGTTCGTTCGTGCCGAGACAACCTGTGGCGACAACAACCTTGTCCGCTGTGACGACCTGTGGAGTTGTGCGCCACGGTTTTTCCTTCTCGCGCTGTGCGTAACGGATTTCGTATCCCCCTCCAGGCCGCGCGCCGATGACATCCACTTCGGCCAGGGGCTGAATTTCCAATTCGTTGTTCTGAAAGATGGGCGGTGTGCCGTTCGGAAACGGGAGGGGCGAACCCAAAGCAGCGGCCATTAGTTGCTTGTTGAGAGTGTGCCGAGCTCCGGGCAGACAGCCCACGTTGCAGCGGCCCTGACGCTCACAGTAATTCTTGGCATTGCCCGCGGCATCGTACTGATTGCCAGGATTTGCAGGGTCAAAGTCATTGATTGCCAGATCTACTGTGCCAAATTCGGCCGTCAGCTGTGAAATTGCACCCTGGAAGAGGCGGGCACGATCAATCCACAGATCATTGTGCGGATCAAGCCGCCCAGGCGGCACAGGGTTCGGCGGCGGCTGGATCTGCTTGAGTCCCCTACTATTGTTCGGGTCTGGCTTTACAACCCAATGCGGGTCAAGCCCGGCCGTACGCGTGACAACGTTGCTCAGTCCTGTGTTCACAGACCCCGCTTGAACTACAACGGGAGCTGGCGGCACCAAAGATTGTCCCGGTTGATTGAGTGCCCAGAGAACGCCATGCCCGATAGCATTCCTCGCGAGGTCGTAAAAGCCATCTCGCTCCGCATTGGTCCAGGTCAGAGGCCAACGGTTGTCATCAAAGATCAAATTCGGAGGCCGAATCGTGATGTTAGAATAGACGAGTGAACCTCCGCCAACACCGGAGGCCCGGACGACGCCGACCCCATCGTTTTGTCTGCCAAGAAAACCCAGGAGCCCACGGCGCCCCAATACCGAAAAGTCATAGAGCCCGTCTTCATTCTTCTTTCTACGGAAGCAACGGGTAAAGATGTCGATGAAGCCCCGGAAGTTATTCGGTGTCGACCAGAATTGCACCGGCTGCTCCTTCTTCACCAAGAAATCAAACGTTGAAACTTCCTTGTCCTGCACGGTTCCGACAGCGGTGGTCCACCAAGTCCCGCGCTCCAGCATAAGAATGCTTTCGCCTTTGTTCCTGCGGACAATCTCTCGTGCAATCGGAATAGCGGTCATGGTGCCGCCAAAACCGGTTCCAATTACGACGACCGTGTAGTGAGTTGCTTTGGGCATTGCGTCACTCCCTAACTTCTGTGTCCAAAAACAAATGGAAGGTTTGAAGCGTGACCAACTCGAACGAAGCTGAATTCGAGCGCTTCAGCGGCGTGGGGCAGATTTTGCTTCGGTTTGACTATTAAAGTCAAGGTAGTTACATTTCTGTGGAACACCGGAAACTGCTGCTGCGTCATCTTTCCCCTCCATGCAGCAGCTTTCCATGCGCACTCTCTCGGGGTCCCGAGGAGTCAATCGATTGCATGAAGATTTCTTAAGCAATTCTTCAGTATGCTTCCGCCGAACAGGTGCATACGATGAAAGAAAAAGGGAAACTGGACCGTGCGCGTTTTAGTTGTCGAAGATGAAGCAAAGGTGGCTCGCGCTCTCCGAGAAGGATTGGAGCGCGAAAAGTACGAAGTTGTCGTTGCGCCAAGCGGAGAAGAGGGATTCTTCCTGGTTAACGCAGAGGAATTCGACCTTGTCCTTTTGGATCTCATGCTTCCGGGCCGTGACGGGCTTCAGGTGCTGTCCACTCTGAGAAAACGCGGATTGCAAACTCCAGTTCTCATCCTCACCGCTCGCGATGCAATCGAGGACCGAGTCGAAGGGCTCGATAAAGGTGCCGACGATTACCTTGTGAAACCCTTCGCGTTCCCGGAGCTCCTGGCCCGCGTCCGGGCGTTGCTCCGGCGCGGGCGAACCGAGCAAGCCGTCCAATTGCGACTTGCTGATTTGGAAATGGATGCCGTAACTCGGAAAGCGAGACGGGGCGGGCATCAACTAGACCTGACGGCCCGAGAGTTTGAGCTTCTTGAATACTTGCTTCGGCACAAAGAGCAGGTCGTTTCGCGGGAGATGCTGGCGCGCTACGTCTGGAAAGAGACGGCTCGTGCAACGCCACTCGATAACGTCATGGACGTGCACATCAACCGGCTTCGCCGGAAAGTGGATGAGCCCTTCGACCGCAACTTGATTCATACCGTCCGTGGTGTCGGATTCGTGCTGCGAGAAGAAGAATGAGACTCAGGCCGCGAAACGTCCGTTCTCGATTGACGCTCTGGTATCTGCTCGTGCTGGCCGGTCTCTTGGCCTTGTACGCAGGAGTTGCGTCCCTGTTCCTATTTTTGAGCTTGCGTGAGGACTTCGATCAGAACCTGCTAGAGGACCTCGAAACTGTTGAAGAGATGCTCACCAAGGAGCCGAACGGAGGCGTGTCTCTGCATTCCAGTCATCCTGACGCGGCCGAACCAAGAATAGGCCATTTCATTGAAGTGTGGTCGCCTCAAGGAGCGCTGCTATATCGAAGTGCATCTCTGCAAGATCAGGCGTTAGGCAGTCCTCCGGGTCCCGATGAGGGCTTGCACGATCCAACTCCGTCGAGCGCACGCCTTCCGAATGGTACTCGACTCCGGTTAGCGAGCGGCATCTATCACATTGAAGACCAGCGAATCGTTCTGCGTGTTGCCTACAGCCAAGAAGCATTGTGGCGTGAGTTGAGAGAATTCGGAGAAGTCCTGTTGCTCGGCTTTCCGATTGCTGTACTGCTTGCAGGCTTCGGTGGTTACGCGCTCGCACGAAGAGCGCTCTCTCCCATCGATTTGATGGCCACCCAGGCCAAGACCATATCTGCCGAGAAGCTGGGTGACCGTTTGTCCATCGAGAATCCCGAAGATGAACTAGGAAAGCTCGGAAGTGTTTTCAACGCCATGCTCGGGCGATTGCAAGCCGCATTCGATCAATTGCGCCGTTTCACGGCTGACGCCTCCCACGAACTACGGACTCCGTTGACGGCCATCCGAAGCGTTGGCGAGGTTGCGCTCCAGGACCAAAGGAGTCCCGCAGAGTATCGAGACGTGATCGGAAGCATGCTGGAAGAGGTAGATCGCCTGACGCGGCTCGCGGAAAGTTTGCTTGCGCTTTCTCGTGCCGACGCTGGGCACATCCAGCTACTGCGTGAAGACATTTCTCTTGTGCGCATGGGAAAGGAAGCGAGTTCGGTAGTTGAAGTTTTGGCTGAGGAGAAACGGCAACAAATTGACATCGAAGGTGACGCAAACCTCGTCGTCTCCGTGGACCGACTGATTCTCCGCCAGGCCCTCGTCAATCTACTGGATAACGCCATCAAGTATTCGCCCGCAGGAAGCCAGATTCTCGTCCGGGTACAGAGTGGGGGAGACAAACAAGCGTACCTAGAGGTGATCGACCAAGGGCCTGGAATCCCACGCGAACATCAGCCGCACGTCTTCGACCGTTTTTTCCGAGTTGATAAAGCGCGAACGCGGGAATGGGGTGGTGCCGGCCTCGGCTTGTCGATTACTCGCTGGGCTGTGGAAGCTCACGGCGGCGACATCACTCTAAAAAGTGAAGAAGGCCAAGGCAGTACGTTTCGAGTTTCTCTGCCGCTCGCGAAAGTTTCTTCTGCAAGTCCGTCAAAAGGAGGGTTGCAATGAAAAGGATATTAGGCATTCTCGCCGCCGTTGCCGCACTTTTGGCAGTCATCTGGGTGATTCTTGAATCCAGGGAGGGAAGATATTCCTCCTCCTATGCATCCCACCCGGAGACTCCTGCGCCCCAGCAGTTCGCAGGTGGCTCCTTCACGTACAGCTTCGATAGCGACGCAGTGGGCGCTATGCCGGCAAAGTTCCATAGCGCGCGCACGGGAAAAGGGGCTGTCGCCAAATGGGCGGTGATAGCAGATCCGACTGCGCCGTCGAAGCCGAATGTAGTTGCGCAAACTTCAAACGACACGACCGATTATCGGTTTCCGCTGCTCATCGCAGATGAAGGTAGCTTCAAAGACCTGGAACTCAGCGTGAGATTCAAAGCTGTTTCCGGCGAGGTGGACCGCGCTGGAGGATTAGTGTTCCGACTGAAGGACGCAAACAACTATTACATCGTCCGCGCCAACGCGCTGGAGGATAACTACCGGCTGTACCACGTCATTAACGGCAGCCGCCGCCAGTTCGCCGGCGCAAATTTCAAAGTCACTTCCGGCGAATGGCATGAGCTGCGCGTGGAATGTGTCGGAAACAAGATCATTTGTTACTACGACGGTGCCAAGAAGATCGAGGCGACGGACGACACGTTCAAAGATGCCGGCAAGGTAGGTCTGTGGACCAAAGCGGACTCGGTTACCTACTTCGATGATTTGCGTGCGACTGCCAAGTAGGCGCGGCAGTCCACGTAGTGCAGGAAAACCCTGAGGAGGATGTCATGAAGAAAGCAGCGGTGGTTGTCGGGTTGTTGATGGTCTGGCTCGTCGTCAAGCCGGGCTTGTGGTCCCAAGACAAGGACCGAGCCGCGCTCGCGAAGGCAGTTATGGAGGCAAGAGTGTCTCTCGAACAAGGCCTGTCCGCCAGCGCGCATGAAGGCAAGCCCATTTCGGCGAAATTTGAGATCGAAGACGGCAAATTGCAGCTGTCGGTTTATACGGCCAAGGGCGATAAACTTTCGGAGGTCGTCGTCGACTACAACACGGGAAAGGCTGTCAAGACCGAAGCCATCACGAGTGGTGAAGACCTGTCGACGGCAAAAACACAAAACGAGGCCATGGCAAAGGCTAAGGAATCGCTTCCCGCTACTCTCGCAAAAGTCTTGAAGAGCAACCCGGGATTTCGCGCGGTGAGCATCTTTCCTGCACTCAAAGATGGTCATCCGGTCTCCGAGATCACTCTGACAAAGGGCGATGAGTGGAAGACCGTCTCCGAAAAGCTAGATTAACAGGCAGTCCCCTAAGGAGAGCCCAAGCATGAAGTGGATCACGCGCAGCAACGTCAAAGTGGACCGCGTTGCCTGTCCCTGGCTCATTCGACGGTTCATTGACCCGCAAGGAGAGTTCCTTTTCGTACCTGAAGACCAGCTTCTCGACACCGCACGGAATGAGGGAGCGATTCCCTTTGATGCAACTCGTTTTGCCGCAGTGAAGCTGAACCACCGGGTAGAACGCTGTACGTTCGAAGCCATTCTCGAAGACTACAAACTGACTGACCCTGGGCTTCACCGCCTCGCGCTGATTGTCCGCGGAGCTGACGCGAAAGGACAGGAACATGTTTCCACCGAAAGTCTCGGGCTGCGTGCCATTGCTCAAGGCTTCGCATTATCGGGAATAAGCGATGAAGAACGATTGGCACGGGAGTTTTCCGTTTACGACGCGCTGTATGAGTACGCTCGTCAACCGTTGAAGGAGCAGTAGCAACGGTGATTTCTCGATTTTTGATAACCCAACATGAGGAGGTTTGTCACATGCATCGTTTCATGCAAAGAGGAATGGAAATCCTGTTCGCGAGTATTTGTTTCATGTTATTCGGCATAACTGCTTTTGCGCAGGACATACCGAGTGATTACCAGGATGTTCTCAGGGCTTTGGATCGTAAGGGTGACTTCAAGGCGGGCGTTCTCAAGGTAAATATCCCGCGCAGCGATTTGAAGATGACGATTCAGGGATTCTCGACGCCGACCCCATTTGGATTCGGCGGCTGGATAGCCCTGGCCAAAGACACAGACGGAACCGATGTGATGATGGGCGATCTTGTGCTGCTACAGGAGGAAGTCAATCCCGTCATGTCTGCGCTTCTCGATAACGGAATCGATGTGACCGCACTTCACAACCACTTTTTCTGGGACGACCCACACGTCTATTTCATGCACGTTCACGGCATGGGAAAGGCTGCGGACTTGGCACGCCGCGTAAAACCAGGTTTGGATTTAATCGGCCACGCGACGCCTGCCGCGCCGGCACCCTCGGCCGGAGGGGCTGGTACGGCGCTCGATACCGCCAAGCTGGCGAAGATCATAGGGCACGAAGGCGAACAAACCGGCGCGGTTTACAAGATCACCGTGGGTCGCGACGACCTCGGGATGAAGGAGCACGGTGCGGTGATCAACGCCCGCATGGGACTAAACACTTGGGCCGCATTTGTAGGCACGCAGGAGGATGCCGCAATTGCGGGCGATGTGGCGATGCTCGAAAGTGAAGTGACGCCGGTGCTGAAGGCGCTTCGCAAGAATGGGCTCGACGTGGTCGCCATTCATCACCACATGACGGGAGACCGGCCCGTCGTGATCTTCCTCCACTACTGGGGCCGAGGATCTGCAGAAAAGCTAGCCCTGGGATTCAAGGCCGCTCTCGATCAGTTGGGCAAAGGCGCTCCCGCTCACGGCATGGGGAATTGAAGAGGTTCAGTCCAGTCATGAGCGCCAGCCCAGTACAGCAGGAGACGATGGCAACGCGACCGACGTTGCGTGCGCTGCTCCTGTATTTCCTGCGCTTGGGGACTTTGGGCTTCGGGGGACCAATTGCGCTCGTCGGGTACATGCAGCGGGACCTGGTGGAGGAGAGGAAGTGGGTCTCAAAGGAAGACTACTTCGAAGGCCTGGCTTTCTCGCAGCTTTGTCCGGGACCGCTCGCCGCGCAGCTTGCCAAATATATCGGCTGGCTGCACGGCGGGACTCTCGGAGCCACGTTTACCGGAGCCGCCTTCATCCTTCCTTCGTTCCTGATGGTTCTCGGCTTGGCTTCACTGTATGTGCATTTCGGCCAGCTTGGATGGATTCAAGGAATGTTTTACGGGATCGGCGCGGCCGTCAGCGCCATTATCATACGGAGCGCGTGGAAGCTGATTCAGAAAACCCTCGCCAGGGATTTTCTCCTCTGGGGCCTCTTCGGTGTCTTGGCTGTCACCACGGTCTGGACACAATCCGAGATCGTATGGCTCTTTGTGTTGTCTGGATTCGTGGCCCTCTTTGTGAAAGCTCCGCCGAGAGTGCGGCCCAAGCCCGCTGAAGTGGCAGCGCTCGCGCCAGGGCTCGTCACCGGATTACTGGGCCCAGCGTCTGCGGGAACACTGGCGTCCGTGTCCTTCTTCTTTCTCAAAGCAGGTGCGTTCGTTTTCGGCAGTGGCCTGGCGATCGTGCCGTTCCTATACGGAGGCGTGGTCGGCAGATTTCATTGGCTGTCGGAACGCCAGTTTCTGGACGCTGTTGCCGTGGCGATGATTACGCCGGGTCCCATTGTGATCACTTCAGGTTTCATTGGCTATCTTGTGGCCGGTCCGCTCGGCGCGTGCGCGGCGGCCCTGGCGGTATTTCTGCCGCCCTATTTGCTCGTAATCTTCGCCGCCCCGTATTACCGCCGGTTCGCTCAGAACCGCCAAGTAAAGGCTTTTGTGCAAGGTGTAACGGCAGCAGCAGTTGGGGCGATTGCGGGCGCGGCCGTCATTCTTAGCAAGCGCGCTCTAGTGGACGTGCCGACGGTGCTGATTGCGCTGATTTCCTTGGGCGTGCTGCTTGGTTTCAAGAAAATCCCGGAACCCATTCTGATCGTCGGTGCCGGTATTGCGGGCGTCGTTCTTCACCATGGGTCGTGACTATATTGGGAGGAAGTAATGCAAAAAAAACTGTTTTCTCGGCAGTCCGCGGTTTGTGCATTTCTTTTGCTCGGCAGCATGTATTCGACAAACGGCCAAACACTCAAGCAGCTCGCCACTTTCGACCTGCCGGGCCCGGGCGGAAAGCGATTTGACTATCTGATGATTGATGCGGACGACCACTACTTGATTTCCGCGCACCTTGCTGCGGGACAGACGTACGTGATCGACCTTCGTACAAACAAAGTAGTCGCAACCGTGACTGATACGCCGGGTGCGGAAGGCGTCGAATACGTTCCGGAGCTTAAGAAGTTTTATACGTCGAACGCTGGCGACAACACGATTGGCGTCGTGGATTTGAAGCAGATGAAAGTCATCAAGAAACTAAAGACCGAGGCAAAACCGGATGGAAGCGCTTACGCCGCCCCGTTTCACAAACTCTATGTTTCCGACGAACGCGGGAAGGCAGAAGCGGTCGTTGACGTTACCAAAGACGGGATAATCAAGACTCTGCATTTCGACAGTGAAACGGGAATGCCGCAATACGATCCTGTCGCCAAGAAGGTTTATGTGAATTTGCAGGATCAGAATGTTTTTGCCGTCATCGATCCAGCTACCGATGAGGTTGTAGGGCGTCATCCCGTGGGACGTTGCAAAGGAAATCACGGGATGACCCTTGACCCCGAGCATCATCGGGCCTTCCTCTCCTGCGAAGGAAACGAGCTTATGACCGTGTTCGATCTCGACAAGAACGAGGCCATCGCATTCCTACCGATGGCGGGCGGACCCGACGTCATTAAGTTTGATCCTGGGCTGAAGCGAATTTACGTCGCCTGCGGGAGTGGAGCCATCTCGGTATTCCAGATGGACGACCCCGACCACTACCGCAAGCTAGAAGACTTCCCGGTTCAGAAAAAAGTTCACAGCTTGGCAGTTGACCCTGAAACGCATCGTGTTTACGCGCCAGAGCAGGAAGAAGATGGCAAAGCCGTTGCGCGCATGGTTGTTTACGAGGCTGTGGCTCGTTGAAGGGAGTGCCCAGCCAGATACGATTGGCGCTCAGCGCTATGGGCGCATTGCTTATGGGCTCCGTGTCCGCTGGGACTCTCTTGGGTCAATCTGACACAACTGTAATGCCGCAGGCATCTCGCGTTGCGAATGCGGTGCGAGTAGATCATTCGCCAAGAATGGATGGCACGATTGATGACCCGCTGTGGAGACTTGCTGAGCCAATCACTAACTTCGCACAGCGAGAACCCTACGAAGGACAACCATCCACGGAGCGCACCGAAGTTCGCGTCCTCTATACGAAAAGCGAGATCTACTTCGGAATCTTTTGCCACGATTCCGAACCGGGGAAAGTTGTCGCCACGCAATTGCGCCGGGATGTGAGCCAAGAACTCGATGATTATTTTGAAATTGTGGTCGATTCTTCCCACAACCGCCGCAACGCCTACGTGTTTCAGTTCAATCCGCTCGGCACGCAGCGCGACGCTTTGATTACTGACGAACAGTCTCCACAAGATGACGGCAGCGACGGCGACTCAGGATGGGACGGTGTGTGGATTTCCGAGGCACGAATCACTTCGCTGGGCTGGACCGCCACCGTCGCCATTCCTTTTTCGACGTTGAACTTCATGCAGACCAAAGAAGTCGTCTGGGGCATCAACTTCAAGCGTTTCATTCGTCGAAAGAACGAACAAGACCTGTGGTCCGCGTGGCGTAGGTCTTTTGGCGCGAACAAGATCAGCCAGGCCGGCGAGTTGCATAGAATCTCTGAAATTGGCAGTGGTCGTTTGTTCATCGTGAAGCCCTATGGCCTAGCCGGATTCAATCATTTACCGCCAGGCGCGACCTCAGCTGGGCTGACGCCTGGTACAGAAGCCCTTTACACAGGAGGCGTAGATGTGAAAATCGGCCTCCGTTCTAATTTGGTTGCCAATTTGACTGGGAACACTGATTTTGCCGATGCGGACGTAGACACGCAGCAGTTCAACCTGACTCCGTACAAGCTTTTCTTTCCGGAAAAGCGGCAGTTTTTCCTGGAGAATGCCGGCATTTTCAACTTCGCAATGGGTGGCTCCGGCGATCTGCTGTTCTTTAGCCGCCAGATTGGGATTGATCCCGTCACTGGTCAACAAGTGCCGATGAATGGGGGAGGAAAGATCACCGGTTCGCTCGCCGGTTTCGACGTTGGCATCATGGACGCAAGTACCCGGTCGAGTGGGCCTAACCCCTATGCGAACTATGCCGTGTTCCGATTAAAACGTTCACTTCCCGGCGGCTCTTATGTTGGGTTTATGGGCATCGATAGGCGCGCTGGCAATACAGCTCCCCCTTTCAACCAGAGCGGAGGAGTGGACACGCGGATCATGTTGATGAAAGACCTTGTGTTGACGGGTTATGCCGCTCAGACGCGCTCTCCCCTCATCGCTGGCGGTCAGACCAATCTAGGCGCTGGCCTACACTACAAGAATAGTTGGCTCGAATTTCTCGCCGAACGCCGCAAGATCGGTCCGAATTTCAATCCCGAGGTTGGTTTTCTCGAACGTACCGATTGTGTCTGTGACTACGCTGATCTCACTCTGAAACCGCGGCCGAAGATTCGTGGCGTCCGAGAGCTAAACTTTGAAGGCTTCCTGTTTCATGCTCCAGATACGCACGGTGTTCTGCAAACCCAGGAATGGCAGACTACCTTCCGCGCCGAATTCCATAGTGGGGCCTATACAGATGACGACATCGTGGACGTGTTCACCCAGCGAATCGTTACGCCGTTCAACATCTACAAAAATGTTGTTATTCCTTCTGGCCTCTATCACTGGACGAGACATCAACTGACGTATGGCACGGCACAGGATCGGCGCTGGGTCCTGCGCTTCTTTGAGAGGTTTGGCACCTACTACAACGGCCACTTGAACGAAGCCCGGATTCGGGCCTCATATCGTCCCAGCGAGAGGCTGTCCTTCGATTTCTCTCAGCAGTGGGATCGGTTTCGCTTGCCGGTCACTGGAGGAGATTTTTCAGTCGTCTTTGGCAGTTTCCAGACGAACTATGCTTTCTCTCGTTTCCTCACTCTATCGACGATTCTGCAGATGAACACGTCGAATACCCAAGCTGCAAGTGCCAACATCCGTCTCCGTTGGAACTATCGCCCCGACAGCGATTTGTTTGTCATCTACACCGTCGGCCAGCAATTCGCCAGCTTAGTGGCTGCAAATCCCGCCCAGTTCACTCAGAACCGTTTCGCCATCAAATACACATACTCCTGGCGACCCTAGATGATCCTGAATTCCGGTCTACCGTGCTCGCCCAGCGGCTACCGCTGCGCCCACTTTCTTTACAAACAAATTTCGAAACTGAACGCGTGATCCAGGATGATGATTCTGCAGGCCGATGTGCCCCTTCAAGGGCCGCCCTTGGGGATTTGTAAGATGGCTCACGGGCTCTCCATTCAATTTCACTTTGATGTTCGGCCCAATCGCTTCGATTTCGAATGTGTTCCATTGGCCGAGCGGCTTTGAGGTAAGCTTGGACGCCGCAGCAAGTTGATAGATCGCCCCCGTCATATGGAGAGGACTTCCCGTTGTGTTTGTATTGGCGTCGTATCCGCGGTCATCGATCTGAATTTCATAACCCTGGTCGACCGCGAGTTTCCAGTCCTCTGCCGGATTCGTGTTGCCAAGCACTGGGAAGCGGATGAAGACTCCTGAGTTGTCAAAGACGTTGATCGATCGCCACTGAACGCTCAGCGTGAAATCGGCGAACTCATCTTTTGTGTACCACAGCAGGCCGATCCCGCCTTCTGATTCGATCGTATCGTCGCCGATTACATTGAAACGACCGGAACCCGCCATTTGCCATCCAGTGAGTGCTGGGGCTATCAAGGAGATCGCTCCCGAAACGGGGGCCGGATTCGCCTTGCTTGCGATCGCGGCTGCTGTGCGCCGCGCAAGCGTTAGCGCCGTAAGGGATGGATTTGCTGAGCCCAAGGCTGGGAACACGGCAGGACCCGCCGCGTAGGCGTTTTGTATGTTGTGAAAGCGGCCATCGAGATTCACCACGGACTTGTTTGCATCGGTCCCCATCCACAAGGTTCCAGCTTCGTGATGCGTGGTTCCGAGGCCGTCTCGAACTTTTCCAGGTGGCGGTGGTACTGTGTTCCAGACGCCGTCGTAGAAATACTCGACGTTCGTTGGATCACCCGCAAGCGCTTGCGCTAGGTCTATCGCGGCCTTATCCATGATGTCCCACGATGCCTTGTCTTTTGCTGTGGCGGCCAAGTTCACGTAAGCCCGCCGCATCCCAAACTCGTCTCTCTCGAATGGACTCAAATCAATCCAACTCGAGGCCGAATTGGTGTTCGTCGCGTTCTTGTCGCCGAGCATTTCGCCGATGCCCCGGAAGGTGATCGTGATTTTGTCGAACTCCTCGGAGGCGAGCAGCTGATCGAGAAGGTCAAGGTCCGGGACCATTCGCCACATCGTCTGCTCAGCGTTCGGAGAATCGACGGCAGCGGCGGTCACCTGGAAATGATAACGGCCCTGAGGAGTGGAACCGCGTACGAGCATGGCAGCCGCGGCCAGCTGCTTTGGAAGCGTGCCGAATACAGACCGGGGAATCCGAATCGTTGTATTGCTGCGCAAGTGTGCCATTAGATTACGGCCCATGAGCGGCGTCGGAAATGACTCCAGCGCAAGGCGGGTCGATTCAATGGTGCTCGCAGCTAGGACCACAGCGCAGTCCGGTGAAACCGGAACAAACTTCTGCTGACCGTTGTAGTAAAGCTCGATGGAGTTGATCACTCCATTGCTGTTATGGAGCTTGACGACATGTGCGTGAGGAACGAGAAACAGGCGTCGGACGTTGTCGGGGTCGCCTGCGGCTTCACGGACTGCGTCGTTGAAAATTGGCGCACTGCTGTATTTGTCGAACGGAAAGATTCCGGGTGCTGGCGATGAACCTTGTACAGCGAGGGGCGCGACTTCAACCCCATCCACAGTTGGAACCACCTTAGTCGCTTTCTCCATCGCGCTCTTGAGCGCATCAAAGAGATCGCCACTAATGAAATCCGTTGCCGGGTCGACTCCGATCTCCTTCTCGGTCTCGTTGTAATTGGTTTTCAGATATGTTTGGAGCTCTGAAGGCCAGTTTTTCAAATCTGCGTCCGTGAGCTTTGGAGACCAGCCTCCCCAATACAACGAACGCCCGCCTAGACAGTAAGCTAGTCCTGGGAATCCGACGTTGCTGCGCCACGGCAGGCCCCACACTCGTTCCCGTGGCACGCCGGGATCCGCCGTCACGGGACCCGCCGCATTGAGGCCGATGCGGCTCAAATTCTGAACGTGTTCGGAGACCAGAAAGCTCCCCGCGTCTAAAACGAGAACGCGGAGGTTTCCCTGGCCTTTCCGATAGATTTTCTCAGCCACATAGGCACCGTACATTCCGGCTCCAATCACGACTACATCGAATGGGAAGCCGCCGTTGTTAATTGCTTCGTCGTAGGTGCTGCAGATGTACCGGCCTAATACATCGATGGAAAACGTGGTTTCCTGCACTTCAACCGTGTTTGGTCCTTCCCGAAGATTGCGAATCATGTGGTCCTCCTGCGGACAGGCTTACTGAGGGAAAGTGGGACAGAATTCTAGGCCTGCGTTACTGGAATTACCATACCGAAGCTGCGGTCAACCTGGGCCTTCCCTTCACTCATGGTTCCACCCTTCGTCGGCGAGCAAAAAAATGTACTGGTACCGAAGACTCTTTCTTACTTTTGGGCGTTTCGATGTTCCTTAAATAAATAGAGGTCTCGACAGGGCCGAAGTTGACCGCGGGGAAAGATGTGCCGGGACGAGCCAAAATCTTCTCTTACATTTTCCTTTTTCGAGGCCTCTGTAGTAGTAGGGGGCGATTGCATACAAGGTCAGGCCAAGGCTTAGTGATTTAGCCCGACCGCGCCAGCCGCTGACGGTAGTCCGTCCACCCAAACATGCACGCCTCGAGCAGGCAACTTGTAGTGGCCGAAGTCAGCCAAGTGCTTGGAGGAGGGGAAGTTACGCAACATTTAGGGGTCGATCTTTCGCGCAGGCAGCTACGAAGGAGCAGATTTCGAAGAGCAGGCTGTTGAGGTTTTCCCAAAACAAGGCCTCTGCATAAGTAGGGGCCTCATCTGACGTTTTCCCAAAACGAGGCCTCTGTACAGGTAGGGGTTTCTGGGACGCCCCAACCTTCCGCAAGCCGCTTTGATGGACAGGGGTAGCTAGGCCCCAGTCCTCGTTTCGAAGGAGTGATTCCCGTGTCGCGAGGTTTTGACGGATTCGAGATTGACGATTTTCGGAATTGGGATTCCCGTTCCGACAGGGATGAGGGCCGAGGTCCATCCACCAGATGGGAGTCCCGGAATGCCCGTCACAACATCTGGCAGGAGGAGGGCCGAGCTGATCGCCTTGACCGAGATAGCCGTGAGCGCTCCGACCGCGAACGCCCGCCCCTGCAACGCGAGGAGCGAGTCCAAGCGATCCTCTCTCAACGAATCCAAACCAAATACACAGACCGGAACAAGGAATATTCGTTGCGAGATTCTGAGATCAACACCCTCGGAGAAGTGGGCAAATTCCGTGTTGTGGGCATGAATGATTTGGCCGAGTTTGCCTACAACGGCGACCGCTCTCGGATGGAGATCGATGTCGAAAGCCTCGCGCGCCAGGGCCTTTTGACGCAAACCACGATTGCTGATCCCGAGCACAACCCGACTCCAGTTGTGACGCTCACCAAAGAAGGCCACAAACTGTTGTCGCGCGGCAAAGTGGTTTCCTCAAGACAAGCCACCTACCACGGACTCAAAAAGCCCAAGGAAGCTTTCCACGATGCCGACCTCTACCGGCTCTATTACAAGGTCAGCGATGAAATCGAGAGCCGCAGCGGCCGAGTTCTGCGTGTGAAACTCGACTACGAAATGAAACGGGAGCTATATGCCCGGCTCGCGCGCGCGACTGCCGACAAGCATCGTGACCGGGAAACTCTGCGGGAAGAAGTTGCCGAACGGTACCACCTGAGGGTTGTGTCTGGAAGGATTCCGATCCCTGATCTGCGCATTGAGTATCTCAACGAGAACGACTGCGAAATTCAGCGGCGGGACCTCGAACTCGCGACCGAACATTACCGTCCGCGCGGACTCTCGGAGAAGGCGCGCGCCGGGTTCGAGCTCTATGCCCGTCGTGGCGAAACCGACCGGCTGCGACGCATTCGCGACGACCGAGAGTTGAGCGCAGCGATCTTCAGCCTTTAAGGTATGACCATCACAGAAGACAAACTCGGCAAGCTTCGCGCTTTCGGTTACACCGAAGTGGAAGCTCGCTTTCTCTACCTTGCGGCAACGCATTCCGGCTACTTTACGCTTCGGCAGTTCCTCGACTTCGCCAATGCCAAGAGCGGTAAGCGCAACGCTCGTTTAGTCGAGAAGCTGTTCGGCCTGGGCCATGCCAGCGCCCAGAGATACACGCGCCGAAGCCTTGTTTTGCAACTCCGCTCGCGGCAAATCTACGCGGCAATCGGCAAAAATCACTTACGAAATCGCCGCGAACACGAACTCCCGCACATCAAGACCCGGCTCCTGGCCCTCGACTTCATCCTCGCTCACCCGCAAGAGCATTACTTCGAGACAGCGGAGGAGAAGCGCCGGTATTTTATCGAACGCTTCAACGTGGAAGAGAGCCTGTTCTCCCGGACCGGCGCAAAACGTGATGGCATCTCGTTCTCGGACCGCTTCCCTTTGTGTGTCGCCTATCCGCCGCCCGAATACATGCCTGTGGTCACCTTCACCTTTATTGATCCTGACCACCGAAATCTCCATGCCTATATCGCTCATCTGCGCGCTTACCGGCCTTTGTTCCGCCGACTCCCCAGCTTCCAATTGCTTTATGTCTCCACGGCTTCGGGCTTGCAGAATGAGGCCGCAGAGCTTTTTTCCTTTCTGGTGAAAGGCCAGGGTCTCGCGGATTTGACGCGTTATTTCGACTTCCAGACCAAATGGGACCGCAAGCAGTACAAGCTTCTAATAGAAAGCGACGTGCTCTTCCTCAGCGAAGCCAGGAAGCGATTTACGGGGCCAAGCATCGCCTCTCTCTACTACCTGTGGAAACGAAATCGGTTGCCGCAGGATTTTCAGCCGCAGTCCACTGCCGCTTCCAGACCAGCCCAGAAGGCATTGTTTCGGGCCGTCACCGTGCCGGGGCACGAAGCGGTTTTTGGCGACAGCACCAAGAACTGGGGTGACGGCTGGGAGATCCGGGGTTGTTCAGGGGCGCGCTCCTCTCGCGCGTCACTAGCAAGACCAATCAAAGTCTTGAGAGAACGGCAGATACGTAAAGGAAGGAGGTGACATCTGCACGCGGGCAAAACCCTAGGATGGGCGGGAGCGACCCAGTATAAAACGGGTCGCTCCCGCCCAAGTGGACGTACCCTCCGCTGCGGTGGCCGTCAAGGATCTCGCTGCGCTCGACCGCTGCGCGGCGCGCAGAGACCGCGCGTCCTTGACCGCCATCCTCGCTG
>QHZD01000004.1 GCA_003225315.1 Acidobacteriota bacterium | reverse complement strand
GACCAGCAACATGATGCGAAACGTTCCGGCGGTAACGACCAAAATACTGGCGTGCTCACCTCGCAATCTTGGGCGGGAGCTCGATGTCAGAAAAACGCTCCTCTCCTTGCGGAAGGGGAATTGTTTTTTCTTGACATCCCCCCTTTATAGAACCCCGAATTTGACGGCTTTCAGCCGCCCAAAATTTCATGGGGTCGCTCCCGCCCGCCCCGAGCAGCTCGGGGCCGTGTTTTGGCCGCGTGCAAGAGTCGGAGCAAACAGTTTGTAATGCAGGCCGTAATGCATCCCGAACACCGAAAGGAGGAAAGCGCTTGGCACTTCTGAAGGCACCATCGAAACATCCAAAAACTACAACCCTGCAGGTCCGGCTAGAGGATGAAGTCAGACACAACTTGGACAGATACGCTGAGTTCATCGACGCAAACGCTTCCTACGTCGTCGCCGAGGCGCTTAAGCTCCTATTCCGTAAGGACGCCGAGTTCAAACGCTGGCTAGGCCAAGACACTAACAACCACAACCATGAACAATCTCAAAATGAGGGCACTACCAAGACCGCTTAAAAAAACATGAATCATCGCTCAACCCAATTCGGTGTGCGCGAGAACACAGCGTCGTCAAGACGGCATGCCTCGCACCTTACCGTGGATTCGTTGCCCTCGATGTCCGAGGCTCTCCCGAGAGGTTTGCAACATCGACAGCCAACTCCAGTATGGGCATCCCATGCAAGCGAGCCGGACAAGTCAGTCATTGCAATGCCGCAGGAAGCGGCCACAACAGGAGAAAGAGGAGATAGTGACGAAACTTTCTCCGCTCCTGCAACGGTTATCACGGCCAAAGTGTCGAGGCAAGTGCCCGTGATCCCGGAGCCGTTTGCCTCGGCCGACGAGGCGGCTCAGTTTCTCTGCGTCAAACGTCGCTATCTGCTGGAGCTCGCCCGCAGAGGTATCGCCGGAGCCTATGCGCTCGGTACAGGGGGCAAACGCAAAATCTGGGTGTTTCGACTCTCGGAACTCGCCGCTTCCGTTGTACGGAATGAGACTTCGATTCCAAAACCACCAAAACCGTGTACGATCAGATCTGGCAGTCCCCGCTGAAAAGAGGAGCTATGTCCTATCAGCGAGGATCACTCAAGAAAGTAAAACGCAGGGGAGGAGAAACCTGGGTGCTACGGTATCGGGTTACGAATTCAGACGGCAGAAGGGTCGAGAACGTCATGCCCATCGGACTTGTCCGGGAATTTCCGAAGGATAAGGACGCACGGTGCGAGGCGGACCGGCTTGGTTTGCCCGTCAGGATTAACGACAGCCCCGTGCCCGGCCGCATCCATTTTGATTTTCTTGCGGAGCATTATCTCAAGGCCGATTTCGGGGCGGATTCCGTGCGCCCGAAATCGGCGAACACCATCAGTCACGTTGAGCATATCGTGCGTGCCTATCTCGTCCCGCGTTTCGGAAACGAAATCGCGGAAGACATCAAGCCGCTCGATATTCAGCGCTGGCTGAAGTCGCTTCACGAGAACAGCGGTCTTGCCTGGACGACGATTGCGAAGATGCGGGGCGTCATGAGCCGCATCTACAAGGTCGGCATCCTGCATGAGCATGTCGCGAAAAATCCAGCGCAGCACGTCGAGACGCGCTCGAAGACCGCCTACAAGGCCATCGTCATCGCGCCAGCGCAAACGCTTGCGATCCTGAAGGCCCTTCCTTCGCCTCTTCACTTCACGCTGGTGCTCACCTGCGCCGCTACGGCGCTCCGCGCTTCGGAGATCCTAGCGGTGCGCTGGTCGGACGTGCTGTGGAACGAGGGAAGGATTCGGATTTCAAAACGCTGGGCAAAAGGCAAGGATGGCGAGACCAAAACGGAGGCGTCGGACGGATACGTTCCGCTGCATCCGATTCTGGCTGCCCATCTGCGCGCATGGCGTGGACAAAGCCCCTATGCGAAGGACGGGGACTTCGTGTTCCCTTCCTTGAAAGCGCGCGGCCGTGTTCCCCTCTCCGCGTCTGTTTTCGTCGCCGATCATCTGCGACCGGCGGCAAAGAAGGCGGGAGTGCCTATCGAGGATGGCCAACGGTTCGGGCTTCACAACCTGCGTCACAGCCTAAGCAACTGGCTAGTGAACAAGGCGAAAGTCGAACCGAAAACTGTGCAGGGCATTCTGCGTCACGCAAAGATTCAGACGACGCTCGATCTGTACACGCAGGAGGACTGCGATGAAACACTGGCGGCGCAGGGGGAATATCTGACGGCGTTAGGAGTGGGTACGCAAATGGTGCAGTGAGGTGTGGGTTGGCCTGTGGGTTGAGATTTGTGGGAGAACACCCCATAACCTACTGAAACAAATGGTGGGCCTGGGTGGACTTGAACCACCGACCTCGCCCTTATCAGGGGCGCGCTCTAGCCACCTGAGCTACAGGCCCAAATCGAAGAACAACCTAAGAATTCTAGCAGGCGCATGAGGCTGGGCACAACTGCAACCTCTCTGCCGCATGCTTGAGGCGAACAAATCGGCTTCTACTGCACGAAGCCGACGTTTGGCGCCGGCGTGCTTCCTTCCGGCGATTCTTTGATGGTGCCAAATTGCGCTTCGTAGCGCGCCAGATTCTCTCCCAGCGCGCGCCAGATACGCTTCGCGTGTCCCGGGCTGACGATCATACTGTTCAGCAGTTTTCCTTGCGTGCCATTCGGGAAAATATAGATAAAGTTCATGGTGAACTCTTCGAGATTGTGGTGAATCATCACCAGGTTGCTGTATTGCCCTTGTAACTCTTTTTCGTCGGCTTTGATCTGCACCTGACCCTGTACTGGCTGCTGTTGATCCATTTCGTTTGGCTCCGGGACCGCTGTTTTGAACTTATCACAAGCACTCGTGATTCGCATGACCTGCGGCCCGGGCTGCTTGCGTTGCCAGTCTCGTTAGCGAGTAGGACAAAAAGTCCCATTGACAAGCAAAGGTTATTAAGTGTAGTTTAGGAATGTTATTTAGCATAGTTAACTAAGACATGGCGCGCACGGGCCCCCCACAATTCGAAACTGACCCGCCGGTCACCGGTGGAGCTTCCGCTGGCTTCTACGAGACCGCGGAGACGTCCGCCAGGGCCGTCCTGCCGTCGTTGCCGGAATCGCATCGCACCATCCCTTTCTCCGCTGGCGCTTCCTGGTTCCGAAAAATCCTGGCGTTTGCCGGCCCTGGTTATCTGGTCGCCGTCGGTTACATGGACCCCGGCAACTGGGCAACGGACATCGGCGGAGGCTCGAAATTTGGCTACACGCTTCTGAGCGTCATCCTCCTCACCAACTTGATGGCGATGTTCTTGCAGGCGCTCTCTGCAAAGCTCGGAATTGCTACGGGGCGTGACCTGGCTCAAGCGTGCCGCGAACATTATTCACGCCGCACTGGGCTGTTTCTCTGGGTAGTATGCGAAATCGCTATCGCAGCGTGCGATCTCGCGGAGGTTCTGGGCTCCGCCGTCGCGCTGAAACTTCTCTTCGGGCTCCCACTTCTGACGGGCGTGCTCATCACCGCTTTCGACGTTTTGATTGTGCTCGCACTGCAAGGCCGCGGGTTTCGCCTTGTGGAAGCGTTTGTCGTGACGCTTATCGGTTCGATCGCCGCTTGTTTTGCTTACGAAATCTTTTTCGCCCACCCTCTGTGGCGCGAAGCAGCAATCGGCTTCATCCCGCGCGCCGAAATCCTGCGGAACCGCGGAATGCTTTACATTGCCATTGGCATCCTTGGGGCCACGGTGATGCCCCACAATCTCTATCTTCACTCGAGCATCGTGCAGACACGCGATTTTGGATCTTCCACGCGTGACCGGCGTGAAGCCGTGCGATATGCCATCTTCGATTCCACGCTGGCGCTCGGCTTCGCGCTTTTTATCAATGCCGCGATTCTTGTTCTGGGCGCCGCAGCTTTCCACACCCGCGGCCTTCACAACGTTGCGGAAATCGCCGATGCCTACAAACTTCTCAGCCCGGTCCTCGGAGCAAGCCTTGCCAGCACGCTCTTTGCCTGCGCGTTGCTGGCCTCCGGCCAGAACTCCACGCTTACCGGCACCCTTGCCGGCCAGATCGTAATGGAGGGCTTTCTCAACATCCGCCTCAGGCCTTGGCTCCGCAGGCTCATCACGCGCTCCATCGCCATTATTCCTGCGGCCCTGGTGATTGGCATTGCGGGCGAGAACAAAGTAACCTCGTTACTGATTCTCAGTCAGGTGATTCTTAGCTTTCAGTTGCCATTCGCGGTGATCCCGCTAATCCGATTTACGGGGGACCGCTCCAAGATGGGGGAGTTCGCCAACTCGCGATTTACCAGTGCCGTCGCGTGGGTCGTCGCCGCCGCCATCTTGTTCTTCAACGCCGAACTTGTGTGGCTCATCTTCCGTTCGGCCTGATCGCACTTTTTAACGTTCGCTTCCTCGCGTCTCCTCTGCCTTCCGTTGCCAGATTGAATGTGCGAGAATTTTCCAGACCGCTATGCCCACTGACGCGCAGCTCAGTCTGAAGACGCGCAAAATCCTCTTGGCCTCGCTCCTTGCCCTTGTTTGCATCGTGCTTGTTTACGCGGCGTTCCAGAGAGACAGGCCGTGGGTCGTTCCAGAGGAAATAAAGAAATTGAAGAATCCAGTCCCGCCCACGGAGTCAACGCTGAAGGCTGACAGGGGAATTTACGTGGAGGAATGCGCTCAGTGCCACGGGGAGGGAGGCAAAGGCGACGGCCCCAAAGCCAGGCTGCACTTTCCGGCTCCAGCCGACCTCACCGACGCCCACCGCATGAACTCGGTCACTGACGGTGAGATCTTTTACCAAATCAGCGAAGGCAGAAAACCCATGCCCTCGTTCAAGACGCGCTTGACTGAAGATCAGCGCTGGGGCTTGGTGCTTCTCGTTCGATCTTTCTCAACACCGCTCAAGACACCCACTTCTGAGAAGAAAGCGGACGCTGTTGGAAAGGCAGAGGCGCCTGCGACTAATCCTTAGGTATCAACTTGATTCCCAAAGCCCACGCAACGTTCTCTTTACGCAGTCGCCGCTTTCACCTTGCTCAGCGCGGCCGCAACTTCTTTCAAATCCGGCACCACGGGAATGTCGTAGTTCTTGAACCACGCCACTTTTCCGGCTTTGTTGATGATGGCGATGGCCCGGCCGGTAATGCCTTTGTCTGCCAGGTATACGCCGTACTTCTCGCTGGCTGCTCCCCGCGGATGAAAATCGGCAAGTAGCGAATACTTGATCCCCATTTTCTCCGCATACGCCTTGTGCGACCACACGCTATCCACACTGACGCCCAGCACTTCCGCGTCCAGCGTTTCGAACGCCTTCATCTCATTGACGAAGCAGGCATGCTCGTTCGTGCACGTCGGGCTCCAGTCCAGCGGATACCACACCAACACGACATTCTTCTTTCCCGCGAAATCGGAGAGCTTCACTTCCTTCTTTTCCTGATTCTGCAGGGTAAAATCAGGCGCTGTCTGACCTACCGCGATACCCATACTCTTTCCTCCTCGGTTTCTGACCTCTGACTGAGCATCTTACCCAATCCTGGTGTTCCACACCAAGTTCTGACTCCCACCAATCCGCTTGCCTTCATTTCTGTTGCTGTTCCGCGTTCAGGGCTCCTCAGCGTTCCCTCAGGTAAACTCTTTCCTTCTCTTTGTCCTCGGCAGTACACTTTGTCAGGAGAAGTCTATGAGCGCCGAAGGAACTGGCACCTCTTCGTCGACCGCTTCGCAATCGCCAAATGCCATGATGACGCTCGGCGATCTCGTCCGCTTATACCGTTCTCGGGCCGGCAAGTTCGGAGAGCCGGTTGCACTTTCTGCCTTTGGTTTGACAAAGGCGGAAACGGAACGCCTGTTCTCCGGTTACGATGAGGATTATCACATCAGCCGCTTTTTCCAATTTTCGGAAGTTGCAGGCGAGAAATTCACGATCGACGGAGTCCCAGCCACGCATGTTTCCATCGACGCCGAAATCCAAACCATTCTCTAAATCGCCATCAATCGTCTTGTCGATAGTTTTCGCTTGAAATAATCTGTGTATTGACTACCCTACTGCCACGCTGGAGGTCATTGGATGGCTGGAACTCCCACACTTTTGCCGGAATCCCGGCTCGGCAGCACTCTCCGCCGGGACGCCTGGTGGACTGAGATTCTCCCGGTCATCATTGTTCTCGGCGGTTTCGGCATCTACGCGACGCTGCGTGCTTTTGAAGGGAAATACTACGAGTGGGGACCGTACCTCTCACCCTTCTATTCACCTCTCATCGATCCGGAACACCGCTGGTGGAAATTCTCTCCCGCGCTCTTGATTCTCGCCGGGCCTTTCGGCTTTCGTGCCACGTGCTATTACTACCGCAAAGCCTACTACCGTGCATTCTTCCTGGATCCCCCGGCCTGCGCGGTTGGCGAGTTCCCTCGGCGTAACTATAGAGGCGAGACGGCTTTTCCTTTCATCCTGCAAAATGTGCATCGCTATTTTTTCTATCTTGCGGTTCTGTTTATCCTTTTTCTCTGGCACGACGCGATTCGCTCGTTCTTCTTCGACGGCCATTTCGGCATCGGCGTTGGCACGCTCGTCATAACGATCAATGTCACCCTGCTTTCGCTTTACACGTTTTCCTGCCACTCTTTGCGTCATCTTGCCGGCGGCAAAGTCGACTGTTTTTCCTGCGCGACTTTCGGACGCTCACGCTTTGAGGCCTGGAGTTTTGTTAGCTTCTTGAACGAGCACCACATGCTCTTCGCCTGGTGCAGCCTCGTTTCTGTTGGTTTCGCGGATTTCTACGTGCGCATGATCGCCAGCGGCGCGTTCCGGGACCTGAGGCTCCTGTGACTGCAAATTACGAGACCCGCGAACACGACGTTTTGATTATTGGCGCTGGCGGCGCCGGGTTGCGGGCCGCGATCGAAGCGCTCGCGCAAGGCGCTTCCGTCGGCGTGGTCTGCAAATCGCTTCTCGGAAAAGCTCACACCGTAATGGCCGAAGGCGGGATTGCCGCGGCCATGGCCAACGTGGATGCCGCCGACAGTTGGAAGACTCATTTTCGCGACACGATGCGCGGCGGAAAATTTCTGAACAACTGGCGCATGGCCCAGCTTCATGCTCAAGAGTCCCCCGATCGCGTTCGCGAACTCGAACAATGGGGCGCCCTGTTCGACCGCACCGAAAGCGGCGACATTCTTCAGCGCGCCTTTGGCGGCCACACCTTCAAGCGCCTCTGTCACGTAGGCGACCGCACGGGCCTCGAAATGATTCGCACGCTGCAGGATCGCGGTGTCCAGCAGGGAATCGACGTTTACATGGAATGCACGGTCACGCGACTCTTGATGGATGGCGGCCGCGTTGCCGGGGCGTTTGCGTATTGGCGCGAGAACGGCCGCTTCATCGTTTTCAAAGCGAAGTCCATCGTCATTGCCACGGGCGGTATTGGCAAAGCCTGGCGCGTCACTTCCAACTCCTGGGAATACACCGGCGATGGGATGGCACTTGCTTACGAGGCAGGAGCGGAACTAATGGATATGGAATTCGTGCAGTTCCATCCCACAGGAATGGTGTGGCCGCCCGGCGTGCAAGGCATTCTCGTCACCGAAGCGGTGCGTGGCGAAGGCGGCATCCTGCGCAACAAGGTGGGCGAACGCTTCATGGAAAAGTACGACCCCAAGCGCATGGAGCTTTCCACGCGCGATGTGGTCGCACGCTCCATCTACACCGAAGTCAAAGAAGGCCGCGGCACTGAACATGGTGGCGCGTATCTCGACATTTCCCACAAGCCCGCGGAGTACGTGAAGAAAAAACTTCCCAGTATGTATCACCAGTTCAAGGAACTTGCAGACGTCGATATCACTAAGGGTCCCATGGAGGTTGGCCCGACGTGCCACTACATGATGGGTGGCATCCGCGTGGATGCGGAAACAGCGCAATCAACCGTGCCTGGACTCTTCGCGGCCGGCGAGGCTGCTGCTGGACTGCATGGAGCAAATCGCCTTGGTGGCAATTCTCTCTCCGATCTTTTGGTGTTTGGACGCCGCGCCGGACTAGCCGCCGCTCAGCATGCCAAGCGCTCCTCGACTCCTTCCATCGACAACGCGCAAATCGAGCAGGCGGAAAAGGAATTGCTGGCGCCGTTTTCGAACTCCGGTTCGGAAAGTCCCTACGCGGTACATCGCGACCTGCAGGAGGTGATGCAGAATCTCGTCGGCATCTTTCGGACCGATGAGGATCTGAAGAAAGCGCTCGCCGAGTTGGTCAAGCTAAAATCCCGTGCGGCAAAGGTTAGTGTCGAAGGCTCTCGCCTCTTCAATCCGGGTTGGCATCTTTCGTTTGACTTGAAGGCCATGCTCACTGTCTCCGAAGCCGTCACGTATAGTGCCTTGGCCCGTACAGAAAGCCGCGGGGCGCACAGCCGCATCGATCATCCAAGTGTCGATTCCGCCTGGGAGAAGAAACGCAACGTCATTGTCCGGGAATCCGGAGGCATGAGCCGGCGCGAAGTTCCCATCAAGCCCATGCCCAAAGAATTGCAGGAGATCCTTGACGAGGACAAAGTATGAACCATCATTCCATTTGGCCAGTCAAATAAAGGGATGAATGCCGGATATGGATACGCCATGGATCAAATTCGCGACACCCGATACGAACCGGGAGTACTTTGCGCTGCTCTCTTTCTTGCCGCTGAAGAAGTACCGCGCGATTCCGGCATTCCTCAAGTTCTCATTCCAGATTCAAAAGCAATTGGGCGCAACCCCTGGGATTATCGGTTACTCGCTTCGCGCAAAGATATTGAGCCGGAATTTCTGGACGCTCTCCGCGTGGACTGACGAAAAGCAGCTGATGGATTTCGTCGCGAGGATTCCTCACGGGCAGGCGATGAAGGCTATGATGCCGCACATGGGGCAGACAAAGTTCACCAAGTGGAACGTATTGGGATCGAACTTGCCTCTGCGGTGGGATGAAACGATGGAGAGATCGAAAAAAGGGGAGCCATCATGAAGGAAGCTACCCTGCGCGTTTTTCGTGGCGATTCGAGCGGCGGGCAGACGGTCGACTATCGCGTCCCGGTCGCACCCGGCATGGTCGTTCTCGATGCGCTCCATTACATTCAGGGGTACCTCGCTCCCGATCTCGCCGTTCGCTGGAACTGCAAAGCAGGCAAGTGCGGCTCGTGCTCCGCGGAAGTCAATGGCCGTCCGCGCCTGACCTGTAAAACGCGCATGGACGATCTCCCGCAAGATCAGCCCATCACCGTCCTTCCCATGAAATCTTTTCCGCGCATCAAAGACCTTGTCACCGACGTTTCCTGGAACTATCGTGTCAATCGCAAAATCCCTCCCTTCGAGCCGCGTAAGAGGGTGGAATGGAAAATCTCGCAGTTGGATGTGGACCGGGTCCAGGAGTTTCGTAAGTGTATCGAATGTTTTCTGTGTCAAAACGTTTGTCACGTACTTCGCGAGCACGACAAGAAGGAACAGTTCGCCGGCCCGCGATTCTTCGTTCGAGTGGCCGGCCTCGAAATGCATCCGCTGGACGGGCTCAACCGCGCGGGCTTGCTCAAGGATCAACTTGGCCTGGGCTATTGCAATATCACG
Organism: Acidobacteriota bacterium; assembly: GCA_003225315.1. Taxonomy (GTDB): domain Bacteria; phylum Acidobacteriota; class Terriglobia; order Acidiferrales; family UBA7541; genus Acidiferrum. The sequence goes on along the minus strand of QHZD01000004.1, from coordinate 41,585 downwards.
AAGTGCTGCACGGAGGTTTGTCCCGAAGAGATTCACATTACGGATAACGCCATCATCCCGCTCAAGGAGCGTGTGGTGGACGAGTTTTACGATCCCTTGACCATGTTGTTCCGGAAGATTCGGGGCGGCTGAGTGGTTAGGGTGTCAATTCTAGGTAGGCTGCGATTGAACGACGGGCCAGGAAATAGGAGATCCCATGGGTCACCAACTAAAATCCATCTCCAAGGCGGGCATTCCCGAGGCCCTTGCCAAAGTCGAGCTATACCGTTACCTCAACGAGCCCGAAGAGGCCGAATCCATTTGCAGGGATATCCTCGCAGTTGATCCGGAGCATCAGCTTGCTCGCCGCATGCTGGGCCTCTCCATCACCGACCAGTTTATCGGCGCCGCGAGCGATCGATATCTCGAGGTTCAGTCCATTTTTCAGGGGCTGCGTGATCCCTACGAGCAGCTTTATTACACCGGTTTATTGCACGAGCGCCACGCCAAGACGCAGCTCCTCGTGGGCTACGCTCCGCACACTCTCCTGCCGTTAGTGGAAGAAGCCATGCGCTGCTTTGCGGAAGCGGAAAAAATCCGGCCCGCAGGCAATGACGACAGCATTCTGCGCTGGAATCGTTGCGTCCGGCTGCTGGAAAGCCGGCCTGACTTTCATTTCGAGCGTGGACCCGCCGCTTTTGACACGGAAGATATGCCGCCCGTCAGTTCGCCAGGGCGCCGCGCCGGCGGCCATCACTGAAGTTACGGTGATTCTCTAGGCCGTTACGACGCGCTGAAATCGGCGCGCCAGTTTTTCATGCTCTTCGCCAATTTTCCGAGGCAGACGCGCGCCGAATTTGGCGAGGAACTGCCTGGACTCTTCCATCTCCGCATCCCAATCTTCCGGATTCACGCGCAGCAGTTCGCTCAACGCCTCGTTTGCAATCTTCATGCCGTCCAGCGTCAGCCCATTCTTTGCGGGAACGTAGCCGATGGGAGTTTCCTGCGCTGCGCCGCGGCCTTCCACGCGCTCCAGAATCCACTTCAGTACGCGAACGTTTTCACCATAACCCGGCCAAAGGAACTTTCCATCGGCGCCCCTGCGGAACCAATTCACATGAAAAATCTTCGGCGGCTTTGGTATTTTCTTTCCCATTTCCAGCCAGTGCCCAAAATAGTCCGCCATGTTGTAACCGCAGAAAGGAAGCATGGCCATGGGGTCCCGTCGCGTGATGCCCAAGTCGCCTGTCGCCGCGGCGGTCGTCTCGCTGGCCATCGATGCGCCCACAAACGCGCCGTGCTGCCAGTCAAACGATTCATACACCAGCGGCGCCACTCGGGCTCTGCGCCCTCCAAATATGAACGCCGATATCGGCACGCCTTCCGGCGCTTCCCACTTCGGAGAAATGCTTGGCGACTGGCGCGCCGGCACGGTGTACCGCGCATTCGGATGCGCCGCCGTGCCTTTGGATGGATCCCACGCCTCGCCCTTCCAGTTGGTCAGCCCAGCTGGCGCATCGCTGCCAATTCCTTCCCACCACGGCTCCCGCTCGGGAGTCATCGCCACGTTCGTAAACAGCGTGTTCTTGTGCAGCGCTCCCATCACGTTCTGATTGGTTTTCATACCCGTGCCCGGAGCCACCCCAAAAAAGCCCGCTTCCGGATTGATGGCGTGCAAATATCCGTCTTCGCTGATTTTCATCCACGCGATGTCGTCTCCAACGGTCCAGACGCGATACCCCTGGTTCTCGAGCGCCGACACCATCATTGCCAGATTTGTTTTTCCGCACGCGCTCGGGAACGCCGCGCCCATGTATGTTACTTTACCGCCCGGAGATTCCAGCCCCAGGATCAGCATGTGCTCGGCCATCCAGCCCTGCTCGCGCGCCATTACGCTGGCAATCCGGAGAGCAAAACACTTTTTCCCGAGCAGCGCGTTTCCACCGTAGCCCGACCCCACGCTCCAGATCAATTTCTCCTGAGGAAAGTGGACAATGTACCGCCGCGTGGGATCCAAGTCGCCCAGCGAATGCAGTCCGGGGACAAACTCGTTCGAAGCTCCCAGCCGGTCCATGGCTACTTTGCCCATACGCGACATGATCCGCATGCTCGCCACCACGTATGGGCTGTCCGTGACTTCCACGCCAACTTTGCTGATCGGCGAGCTCACTGGTCCCATCACATAAGGCACTACATACATTGTTCGGCCGCGCATTGCTCCGTCCAGCAGCGCGCCCACCTTATGCTTCGCAGCGTTCGGGTCCATCCAGTTGTTCGTGGGTCCGGCTTCATCCTTTTCGGGGGAGCAGATGAACGTCAGGTGCTCGGTCCGCGCCACGTCATTTGGGCTGCTGCGATGCAAGTGGCAATTCGGGAAGGTCTTCTCGTTGAGCGTGAATGAATCGCCCTGGCGCAGCATCTCCGCGATCATTCGCTGGTACTCTGCTTCGGAGCCGTCGCAATACACCACGCGGTCCGGCTTCGTCAGCTTAGCCGCCTGATCAACCCAGGTTTCTAGTGGAGTTGCCACGCTGATCCCCCTGCTGGCCTAATCTTTCGACGCCGCACGGTCCAAAATACAGCATCCCGGCCGCTTGAGGCGCCGGTGACACGCTGGATGATGACCCCAACCAGGCTGGAGTCGTGGAGCGATTGGACTCTGCCATGCCAACAGGCCCATGCAAAGGCGGGAAATTCCGGCCAGGCTGGCAGGCGCATTCTTCTACCCGCCCCAGTCTATGTTACCCATCGCCGGGCGCGCAAGCGGCCCTCCGCCGCGCTGACTCGTGTTTTCTACCTGCTGTAAACTCGTCTCCGTGCTCCCCAACGCTGATTCCGACCGCCTGCGTGTCATTCTTGTGGCTCCGCGCAATCCGCTCAACATCGGCGCAGCCGCTCGCGCCATGAGCAATTTCGGCTTCTTCCATCTTCGCGTTGTCAACCCGTATGAGTTGGCTTTTCGCGAGGCGCGTTCCGCCGTCGGTGCAGCGCCGCTGCTTGCGCAAGCTACGGAATTCAAAACCGTCGCGGAAGCGGTCGTCGATTGCACACTCGTTGTCGGAACTACTTCCGTTGGACAACGTCAATTGCAGCACCCCGTCCGCCGCCTGGATCAAGCTGCCCGTCTTCTTAGCAAGCAGCTCGCCGGCGGCCGTGTTGCTCTGCTTTTTGGTTCTGAGAAGCGTGGTCTTTCGAACGAAGACCTCAGCCACTGCCATTGGCTCCTGCGCATTCCCACGCGCGAAGAGCATCGTTCGATGAACCTCGGCCAGGCTGTAGCCGTGTGCCTCTACGAACTCGCGCGCGATCCACAGGCCTCGGTGAAACCGGAGAAGCATGCCCCCGCCATCGCCGCAGACCTCGAGCGGCTTACCGCACTCTTGCTTGACGCACTCCGCGCCAGCGGCTATTTGAAATTGCATCCAATCGCGTCACAGAAGCGGCGCTCTGCCGCTCCCACGGAAGACAAAATCCGCCGACTCGTCCACCGCCTGCGCCTTTCCGCTCCTGACGCCGAACTGACGCTCGGTATTCTCCGCCAAATTCTGTGGAAATCTCGCAAGGACAATGATCGTTCACAGTAGCGTTGTAGCGCTGCGAGAGTTGCTTGAATAGGCCCGCTCGTGGAAGAATGCGCGCATGTCGACAATGAAAAAGTCTCATCTGTTTTATTTGACTCTCATCGTGCTTCTCGATTTCGGTCGCGTTAGCGCACAAACGACGCGCCCCGATGCGGAGAGAAAGCTCGCCCACGACATTTACAAGGAATTTGTCGAAATCCAGTCTGGCTTCACCACGGGCGCTACTACTCCCGTTGCCGAGGCTGCTGCAGCTCGTTTGCGCGCCGCGGGCTTCCCAGAATCCGATATCTTCGTTGGCGGCGCGGTTCCAAAGAAGTCCAATATCGTCGTTCGTTATCACGGCACCGGAGCCCTCAAACCAGTGCTCCTTCTCGCCCATATTGATGTCGTCGAAGCCAAGCGAGAAGACTGGAGCATGGACCCTTTCCAATTGAATGAGCGCGATGGTTTCTTCTACGGCCGCGGCACCGGCGACGACAAAGCCCAGGCCGCTCTGTGGATTGCCAACTTGCTCCAATACAAAAAGGAAGGCTTCAAACCCGACCGTGACATCATCGTAGCTCTCACTGCCGATGAAGAAGGCGGCGGCCCGTACAATGGCGTTGCTTGGCTGCTCAAGAATCATCGCGATCTCATTGACTCCGAGTTCGCTCTCAACGAAGGCGGCTGGGGCGAATCCGCCGGCGGCAAAAAGATCTCCAACGATCTACAGGTCAGCGAAAAATACGTGGTCAATTTCCGGCTTGAGGTGCGAAACAAAGGCGGCCACAGCTCGATGCCTGTAGCCGACAACGCCATCTATCGTCTCGCGGCTGCGTTGCAGCGGCTTTCAAACTTCGGATTTCCGCTCAAGACCAACGAAGTGACCGCAGCCTACTTCCAGCAAATGGCGAAGATCGAATCGGGTCCCATGAAGGAGGATCTCGCCAGGGTTGGGAAAGGTTCGCAGGAAGCGATGCAGCGGGTTGCGGCGGCTTCTCCCGCATGGAACGCCACTCTGCGTACCACCTGTGTGGCAACGCTACTGGAGGGTGGGCATGCGATGAACGCACTGCCTCAGCTTGCAACCGCCACCGTCAACTGCCGCGTGCTGCCCGAAGACTCCGTCGAGTATGTGCAAACCACTTTGCGGAAGGTCGTGGCGGATGACCAGGTCGAAGTAAAACTTCTCGGCGAGCCGGCCCCCGGGCCTGCTTCTGCGCAAAGACCCGATGTGCTGGCAGCAGTAAGCCGAGCGACGGAAGCTCTTTGGCCAGGTGTGCCGGTAGTGCCCATCATGGTGATGGGAGCGACTGACGGGAAGGCCCTTCGCATTGCCGGTATTCCAACGTATGGAGTCCAGGGCATTTTCTTCGACCGCGACGACATCCGATTCCATGGCCGCGATGAACGCGTGGCTGTACAATCTTTTTACGAGGGCCAGGCCTTCCTATACGATCTGGTCAAAACTCTTTCGAAAACCACGCCAGTCGCGCAGGCGGCCGCTCACAACGGCCGATTCTACTCGCCACAACAGAACTAATCGGGCGCAAACGGTGCCCTGTTTTCTTCCACAATTCGCTCTTTCTTTGCTGTTCACTTTTTGTGTTCACTTTTGTACAGTTTTCCTGCGGCCCGCCTTGGAAAATGGTATCGTTAGAAGTGCCTATCACGTTCTGCACACCGGGCACTCACGCAATCAATTAAGCAGATCGCCGGAGAGAATATGGAATTGACCGTAACGCAACAAGAGCGCCCCTGGGACCGGCCCTTCTGGAAACCCGTGCATGGCAAAGAAGGCGTCTTCGCCTATCTCGTTCTAATTCACGTTCTTGCCGTCGTTGGCCTGATCCTATTTCCCGTGCCAAACCTCAAGGTTGTCGGCATGACTGTGCTTAGCATCGCCTTTGGTGGTCTCGGCACTACGGTCTGCTATCACCGTATGTTGGCGCACAAGACCTTAAAGACGAACCCCATTATTGAGCAATTCTTGATCTTTTGGGCGGTCTTTAACGGTTCCGGTCATCCCGCAAGCTGGGTCGCCTATCATCGCCTTCATCATTCCGTCACTGACACTCCGGAGGATATCTCTAGTCCCAAACAGGGCGGCTTCTGGTGGGCGCATCTTCGCTGGCTCTATCAAACACACCCCGCCGACAAGAAGCGCTGGGCTCCCGAGCTAACCGGTGGCATCTATAAGATTTGGGGCTGGGCAGAAACGCCCGTCATTGTATTCTCAATTTGTATTGGCTTGATTTTGGGTTTCGGCTGGATGGGTTTCTTCTGGATGGGCGCGATCCGCCTCGTCTACTCACTGCACATGCAGTGCCTGGTGAACAGCCTCACGCACCTCAACCATGTCGAAGAAGGCGATTCCAGCATGAATGTCTGGTGGCTTGGCCCGTTCCAATTGACGGCGTGGGGTGAGAACTGGCATCAGAATCATCACACGCACGCAGGTTCGGCGCGCCTCGGCCTTCGTTGGTATCAGACCGACATCGGATGGTATTTCATCTGGATGCTCGAAGCCGTCGGCTTGGCCCACTCCGTCAAGCGCCCCCGCGCGTCCTAACCAATAGCGCGCCGGAAAGCTCGTTCTGTCATAAACTGTTTGTGCGGAGCTTCGCTCCCAAGCGCGCTTCATGTACGCACAAAAATTCCATGTCAACGTCGTGATTCGCGGCGAAACCCGCGCCTGCCCGCTCGATTGGCTCGATCAATTCTGCATGCGCAACTTCACCAACTCCGCCGACTTTGACGACACACTTCCCGTAGCCGATGGCAAGGTGGAAGCAAGCTTCCGCCTGGCGCCCGAACGTTTTGCGGAAGGTCTTGCAGCCTGGCTCACCCAGCGCGGCAAAGGCGAAGGCCAACCCGTGGCAGTGCAAGTCACTCGCGAATAGATTCTCCGGAAGTTGTAGGGGCGCAGCATCGCTGCGCCCAACTCGGCAAAGAAATTAAGCTCAAGAAGTCTTTCTTCTTACGTGGTGTGGAGAATGTTCTTAAGCTGCTGAATCCCGCTTCTCGCCCTGCAGCAGAGCGCGAATTTCCGGCAAAGCCGCCAGCGCCGCCGCTTCGCCGGCCGCGACCATATTCGGCGTCTTGGTGAAATCATCCCACACAAAATTTTTCACATCCGGCTCGATGATGATGTCCGCCTGCGTTCGCCAGGCGAGATCGCCATGCCTCTGGATGATGTTGAAAGACCGGCTCAGAACGTCAGTAAACGTGCGCGGCTCTTCGATGTTGCCCGATTCCAGGTAAACCGCGATGATGATATCCGCGCCAAGAAGCAAGGCGCCTTCGATCGGCACTGGCGAGGTCAGGAATCCGTCGACGAGCGTGCGACCTTCGAACTGGATAGGCACAAAAAGGCCCGGGTACGCGCAGGAGGCCCGCAACGGCGGCGCAATGGGGCCGTGCGAATAGTAGACGGAAACGCCAGCGGTGATGTCCGTGGTGGCGATAGCCAGCGGAGTCTGTAATTCCTCAAATGTCTTTACGGATGTAAAACGCGCAATATATTTTTCCAAGCGCTGATTAGTGGCCAGTCCGAGCCAGGAGGGCGTCCAGCGTCCGAAATCCGTGAAGCTTGTGCTTGCTCCTACTTCGGTCATCACGTCCAGCGATGCCCCCGCGCAGTACCCCACGGCGATCAAGGCGCCAACACTCGTGCCCGCGACGCAATCAATGGGTATTCCCGCTTCGCGCAGAACGCGAAGCACCCCGATGTGCGCAATGCCACGCGCGAAGCCGCCCGCAAGGGCCAGGCCGACGCGCGGACGTTCCTTAGGTTCGCCTTGTTCGCCGTACGCAAAAGCCCGAAACTTGTCCTTTGCGGTCCGCAGCCAGCCTAGCGGCCCGGCGGCTTTGTTCTCTTCCGACATTTCTCTAGTTTAGCTCCATCACCGCGAATCGGCCCATCGTTTGACCCGTGCATGCCGGTTTTGTAACCTGTCCCATCGAACTATACGGCCTCGTAAATCCAGTAAAAAGGCATGCCATGAACCGTCGCATCGAAAAGGCAGTGGTGTTGGGAGCGGGAACGATGGGTTCGCGGATCGCCGCCCATTTCGCGAACGCCGGTTTGCCGTGCATTCTGCTCGACATTGTTCCGCCAAATCTGCCTGCGGATGCGCCGAGCTCCGAGCGCAACAAGATCGTGCGCGCCGGATTAGAGGCGGCAAAGAAGTCCAAGCCTGCCGCTTTTTTCACCTCCGCACTTGCGGAGAAAATTGCCATCGGAAACTTTGAGGATGATCTAGCACGCTGCGCCGAGGCCGATTGGATCATCGAAGTCGTCGCGGAGAATCTGGAAATCAAACGGAAATTGCTGGCGCGCGTGGCCCAGTTCCGTAAGCCCGGAGCCATCGTAACCACCAACACGTCCGGCCTGCCCGTGCACTTGATCGCCGAGGGCATGAGCGAAGAGTTTCAGCAGCATTGGGCAGGAACGCACTTCTTCAATCCGCCCCGCTATCTGAAACTGGTGGAAGTGATCCCCGGGCCGAAAACATCCCGTGAAGTAGTCGAGACATTGCGCGAGTTTTGTGACCGGCGGCTCGGAAAAGGTGTGGTAATAGCGAAGGACACGCCGAACTTTATCGCCAATCGCATCGGCACATTTTCCATGCTGAACGCGCTCCGTCTGATGGGCACTCTAGGCATGACGGTGGAGGAAGTGGACGCCTGCACTGGACCGGCGGCTGGCTGGCCAAAGTCTGCGACGTTTCGCACGGCAGATATTGTGGGCCTCGATGTGCTCGTGCACGTGGTGAAGAATATCTACGAAACCGCGCCAAATGATGAGTCGCGGGAAATGTACAAAGTCCCGGCGCTGGTGGAAGAAATGGCCAAGCGCGGCTGGCTCGGCGACAAGACCGGCCAGGGTTTCTACAAAAAGGTCAAGGGCGAGGGCGAAAAGGAAATTCTCACGCTCGATGTGAACACCATGGAATATCGCGCGCGGCAGAAAGCGAGATTCGCCTCCTTCGAAATGGGCAAAGCCATCGAGGACACAAGAGAGCGGCTGCGCGCGCTGGTCGGGCCCGTACTGGAAGGGCAGAAGGGTGACAAAGCCCAACAGTTCCTGTGGGGCGCGCTTTCTGAAATGTGTTTGTATGCGGCACGCCGCGTGCCTGAAATTTCCGACAACGTTGTAGACGTTGATCGTGCGATGCGCTGGGGCTTCGCCTGGGAACTTGGCCCGTTCGAAATCATCGATGCGATTGGTGTCAAGGCTTTCGCGGGACAGGTGCAAAAGGAAGGCCGGGCGCTGCCGCAGGTTATCGAAAAAGTCTTATCGAGCGGCCGCAAGGGCTTTTACGAATCGGAAAAGGGTACGACCACTGTTTTCGACATTTGCAGCGATGTATCGAAGAAAGTCGAAGAGCCGAAAGGCGTCATCATTCTCAAATCACTGAAGGATGCCGGCCGCGAGGTGGAGCGCAATTCCGGAGCGAGCCTGATCGATCTCGGCGATGGCGTGGTGTGCTGCGAATTTCATGCCAAGATGAACGCCATCGGCGCCGACCTGATCGCCATGCTGCACAAGGGCCTGAAGCGGCTGGAATCGGAATTTGACGCCATGGTTATCGCCAACCAGGCGGTGAATTTTTCCGTTGGCGCCAACCTGATGCTGGTCCTGGTTGGCGCCCAGGAGCAGGAGTGGGACGAATTGCACATGGCTGTGAAGCAATTCCAGAACATCAACCTGGCGATCAAGTACGCTCCAAAGCCGGTAGTGGCCGCGCCACAGGGGATGGCGCTCGGCGGCGGCTGCGAAGTGAGCTTGCACGCCGCGAAAATTCAGGCTGCGGCGGAAGCCTACATCGGCTTGGTGGAAACTGGTGTTGGCCTAATTCCCGGCGGCGGCGGCACGAAGGAAATGTTGATCCGCGCGAACGAGCACGCCAGTGGGACGGGCTTTAGCCTGTCCTCTTCTCCTGAATCCGACCTGGATCTTTTCCACGCGTTGAAGCCCATCTTCGAATCCATCGCTATGGCCAAGGTGGGTACCAGCGCTGAGGAATGCCGCGACCTGGGATATTTGCGCCGCGAAGATGGTGTCTCCATGAACCGCGACCGGCTGGTTGCTGACGCCAAGGAAGCTGCGCTGGCGCTCGTCCGCGGCGGCTACAAGCCTCTCGCGGCTAGTTGGCAGGAAGGCGCGCAAACGACGCAAATCAAAGTGCTCGGCGAACAATTTCTTGCCGGCGCAAAGCTCGCTATCCATATGATGCTCCGCGGGGGCTATGCCTCGGAATATGACGCGCACGTGGGCCGAAAACTCGCGAACATCCTTGCAGGCGGGCCGCTGACCTCGCCGCAGTTGGTCAGCGAACAGTATGTCCTCGATCTCGAGCGCGAAGCTTTTGTCTCCCTCTGCGGCGAAAAGAAAACCCAGGAACGCATCGCTCACACTCTGAAAACCGGGAAACCCTTGCGAAACTAGGCTCCGATAGTCGTATAAAAACGTATTGCTATAACGATTCACTGTGAGATATTCTTCACATTCGAAGGAGGCGGATCGTGCAGAAGTTTTTGGCTCCGCGGGAAGCCGCAAACATCCTAGGCATCAGCTATCCCACCTTGAAGCAGTGGATCTACCACGGAAAAATCAAGTCGGTGAAGACGCCCGGCGGTCATCACCGCTTGCCGGAAAGCGAGATCGACCGGATGTTTCCCAGGAAGCTCAGTCATGGTGATGTTGAGACGCGGAGAGGAAATTTCCGCAAAATCAGCGGGCGAAACCAGCTGATTGGGCGCGTCGTGGGCATCAAATTCAGCGGCCTGCTCGCGCAGGTCACACTGGCCATCGGGGAACAGCACATTACGTCGATTATCACAGCGGACGCAGCCAAGGAGCTACGGCTAAAGCTGGGCGACCGGGCCGCCGCGCTGATCAAGTCAACTGAAGTAATGATATTGAGAGTGTGATTTGTGACAAGCGGAAAAACAAACTGGCGTATGTGGTTCCGCCTCTCTGCACTCATTCTTTCTGCGTTCCTTGTCTTGCAGGAAGCGCGAGCTCAAGGAAGGGAAATCCGCGTAGCGGCAGCGGCCGACTTGAAATTTGCCATGGAAGAATTATCGCAACAGTTTGAGAAGCAGACAGGAACCAGGGTGAATGTGACTTACGGATCAAGCGGAAACTTCTTTTCACAAATACAAAATGGGGCTCCATTCGACCTTTTCTTTTCGGCGGACATTGAATATCCACGGAAACTGGAAGCCGTTGGACTCACGGAGCCCGGAACACTATACGAATACGCCGTCGGCACAATCGTCATTTGGATGCCCTCGGATGCGAAAGTGGACGTGATCGCGCAAGGATGGAAAGCCTTGCTGGATGCGAGCGTCGAGAAGATTGCCATCGCGAATCCAGAACACGCGCCCTATGGACGCGCGGCCGTCGTAGCGCTGCAAAAAGCGGGCATCTACGAACAGGTGAAACTAAAGTTGATCTACGGAGAAAACATTTCGCAAGCGGCACAGTTTGTGCAATCAGGGAATGCCCAGGCAGGAATTGTCGCGTTATCGCTGGCAGTTTCCCCGTCCATGCGTGATGGAAAGCGTTGGGAAATACCGGCGGGGATGCATCCAGCCCTTGAGCAGGGAGCAATTATTCTGAAAGACGCCAAGCACAAAGATGCGGCGCGAGCCTTTCTGGAATTTGTAAAAAGCGCAGCAGGGCGACCCACATTGGCGAAATATGGTTTTCAAGTTCCTGAAGAAAACGCAAAGAAATAACGCAGAGATGCTGACGGCGCGGAAAAACCGCGTGGGAAGTTCGTAAAAGGACAGACGTGGAAGCATTGTGGTTATCGCTGAAGTTAGCGGCCTGCGTAGCCGCGATCTTGCTGGCAATCGGCATGCCCGTGGCCTACTGGCTGGCGTATTCAACCTGGCGCGGAAAATTTCTCCTCGAATCGGTGGTGGCTCTGCCACTGGTGCTGCCGCCGACCGTGCTCGGATTCTACGCGCTTGTGGCCATGGGACCGCGCGGCCCGCTCGGAAAACTGTGGATCGCTCTGTTTGGCCACGGCCTCGCGTTCACATTCACCGGACTGATTCTTGCCTCCGTACTGTACAGCTTTCCATTTGCGGTCCAGCCGCTGACCGCGTCGTTTGAAGGCGTGGACCCAAGGCTGCTGGACGCCTCTGCCGTGCTAGGTGCGGGAGCTTTGCGGACGTTCTGGCGTGTCATTCTGCCATTGTCGCTGCCGGGAGTGGTCATCGCCGCAGTGTTGAGTTTTGCCCATACGCTGGGAGAATTCGGCGTGGTCTTAATGGTAGGTGGAAATCTGGCGGGCGTCACGCGAACGGTTTCGATCGACATTTACGACCACGTGCAGTCCCTGGAATACGGCGCTGCGAACCGCATGGCGCTGCTCCTTCTGGTGATTTCCTTCGCTGTGCTATCCGTTGTCTATGCTGTGAATCGCCGCGTATGGACGCCATGGGCGGCGAAGTAAACGGCACGATGCTCGCCGCGCAAATTCGCAAGGGGCGCCACGGCCCCGGCGCCTCTTCTTTTGTTCTCGACGTTTCCATCGAAGTTCCTCCGGGGATCACGATTTTGTTTGGAGCTTCCGGTGCCGGCAAATCCACGCTGCTTGATTGCATCGCCGGGCTGGCGCGGCCGGACGAGGGACGAATCCTTCTTGGCGGCGATGTTCTCTTCGATTCCGTCCGTGCGATCCATATTCCAGCGCCGAAGCGGCGAATCGCTTACGTCTTTCAAACCCTGGCATTGTTCCCGCATCTGAGCGCGGAAGAAAATGTTGCTTACGGACTGCGAAATTTGCCAGAAGGGCAAAGGCGCGAGCGCGTTGGCGAAATTCTCGCGGTTTTTCGCGTCGAAAAATTGCGAAAGCAAAGACCCGGAGAAATTTCCGGAGGCGAAAAGCAGCGGATCGCACTGGCGAGATCCCTGGTGACGGAGCCGCGAGTCCTCCTGCTAGACGAACCACTGACAGGATTGGACGCCGAGCTGAAGGCTGCGATTGTGGACGACTTGCGCGCGTGGAATACAGCGAGGGCGATCCCGATCTTGTACGTGACGCACAACCGCGACGAAGTAGATGCGCTGGGCGAACGTGTGATCGCCCTGGACAATGGACGCGTCGTGAGCGCCGGCGAGCCTATAGAAGTACTCGATGCGCCGCGCCGCAAAAAGTTGGCGCAAGCCGCCTGCTTCGAGAATCTGCTGAACGCCACGGTGCTCGATCTGCGTGAGGCTGACGGCGTGATGCGCGTGAAGCTGGGCGAAAGCCCCTGCGAGATCGAGGTGCCGCTCGGCTACGCCGCCGCAGGCAGCCGCGTGCAAGTCGCTATTCGTGCAGGCGACATTTTGCTGGCGACCGAACGTCCGCGCGGACTGAGCGCGCGAAACGTGATGGAAGGGCGCATCCTTTCACTCGAGCAGCGCGGCACGATGGTGATTGCGCGCGTCGACTGTGGTGTCACCTTCGTTGCGCACATTACACCCGGCGCAGTACGCGCCTTGGAGCTAACAGCTGGCCGCCGCGTGTGGCTGGTCTTGAAGACGCACTCATGCCATCTGGTGGATTGAATGACAAGCCTCACTGTCAAGAAAAACTCTTTAAGACTTGGGCTTCGCTGGAGCAGTAACTGCGGTCTTGGCTGCAGCTGGCACGGAGAACTTTATTTCATCGGCCTCAAGAATCTTGTCCTTGGGCGTGGCATGAATGACTACGAGATCGCCAGCGGCGAGGTCTTCGGCCTTCGCTGGTTTGTCCTCATTGTTGGACCTCGACAAAAAGACCGTTGAAGCGGCGAATTTCACTTCCACACTCTTGCCGTCGGCGGTTTTCACCACTACGGAATCCGCGCCAATTTTTTCGACCGTTCCTTTCACATGAACTTTACTTCCGTGAGCGAAAGCCGTGCCCGCCACAACCGCAAAGAACAATCCCAGCAAAGATAGACGAAGTTTCATGAATGTCTCCCGCGCGAATCTTACGCCGTCGTGATCCGGCTCATTCCTTGTGATGATCTTGTGATTCCGGTTTCCGCCGTGGCGTTGCTCCCTTCAAAAAATCATTTTCCTGCTGTTCTTCTTCCCGGTCTTCCGGGCCTTTGGGATTATAGCGCTCCATCTCCATGCGTTCCGCGGCCGCGAGGTGCGGGAGGTGGCGAATAAAGTGAACCAGCTTCCAACTATCCTGTGTGCCTCCATGCTCACCACCGCTTGCAAATGCGGGCATTCCCGTGAACCGCACGCCGTTCTCAATAATCCAGAACAACTCGCCGTCCGTAAGATTTTGCGTTTGCGGCAAACGCAGATCGGGCGGCTTGGGATAGAGGCCACTGCCAATCGCGGTCTCTCCGCTGCCGTCGTTGTCATGGCAAATGGCGCAATGATCCGCGAAATGAAGCCGCGCATCGCGCAGATCCTCCACCGAGGCCAACACGGGGTTCTGTGTCAAACGTGCGTTCGCAGGGATCGCCAGATGACGTGCATTGCGAGCAATCACAGTTTCAATTTGCGTGGGCTTGGCGCGGGCGCTAAGGCCATCATGCAGCAGCGAAGCGGCCACAGCGACAATCAGCCCGAGGAGCGCCAGCGCGACGACGATAATCATCAGAGTTCTGCGTTTCATGGCTTTGCGTGTATGGTAATGGATGAGGTCCAGCGCGGCCAGTGGCGAATCTTCGGGCCTAACAGTGGTGCGGCCTCTTCATTTCGCTCGCCGATGTGAGTCGGAGAGCGGCTTCCTCTGGTAGGATACACAGGAAATGGCTACGCCCGCGATCAACGGAAGCAGCATACCGGCGGCGGAAGCCTGTCCGGCGGAGATTCGCGAGACTCTACACGCCGCGGCTTCAGGCGAGGAGTTGACGTTCGAACAAGGATTGATCCTCGCGACAGCGGAAGGTTCAGCGCTGGAAGCTCTCGTTGTCTTCGCCGATCAATTGCGCCGAGAAACCGTCGGCCACGCCATCACTTACGTCGTAAATCGAAACATCAATTTCACGAATGTCTGTTTCGTCGGATGCAGTTTTTGCGGCTTTGGACGCGGCCCCGGAGCCGCCGACGCCTACTCGCTCTCCTTCGGTGAAGTTGTTCGCCGCGTTTGCGAAGCCTGGGAACGCGGCGCCACGGAAGTTTGCGTCCAAGGCGGGCTGCCGCGCGACCTCGATGGATTTTTCTACCGCGATCTGCTCCGCGCCATCAAGCGCGCCATCCCTGAAATGCATGTGCATGCGTTCTCGCCGATGGAAATCGATTACGGCGTCACGAAAACCGGAATGGTGCTGCGCGACTACTTGCAAATGATGAAAGACGAGGGGCTGGGCAGCATTCCCGGCACGGCCGCGGAAATCCTCGATGATAGCGTCCGAAAGGAACTGAGTCCCAACAAATTACCGGCCGCGCGATGGGTGGAAATTATCTCCGCCGCGCACGAACTGGGCATTCCCACGACTTCAACCATGATGTATGGCCACGTCGAAGAGCCCGCCGATTGGGTGCGTCACATCCTCTTATTGCGCTCGATCCAAAAACGCACCGGTGGATTCACGGAGTTCGTGCCGCTAGGATTCATTCATGAGAATACGCGGCTTTACCGTCACGGCGGAGCCAGGCCGGGCGCCAAACGGGAAGAGCACCTGCGCGTGCATGCTTTGGCGCGAGTGCTCCTGCACGGAGCGATAAAGAACTTACAGGTGTCCTGGGTGAAGCTCGGATTCGAAACGTCGCTCGCGTGCCTGCAAGCAGGCGCAAACGATTTCAGCGGGACGCTCATGGAAGAAAATATTTCCAAAGCTGCTGGCGCAACATTCGGAGAATATGTGTCGCCTGAAGAATTTCGCGCGAAGATTCGATCGATTGGACGAGTCCCAGCGGAACGCACGACCACCTACACAATCCGGCGCGTCTTTGACAATCCTGAACACCATCCACCAACAGCCCCGCCGCAACTCCCGATGGTCCGTGCGGATAACAACGTAACGTACCCGGAAGGCGCCTACTGAGCGACTCCCATGCGAGCACTCCTCTTGCCAGTCAAAGATCTGCGTAATGCGAAGACGAGATTGATCGGCGTGCTGACGCCGGAAGAACGCTTTTCATTGGCCGAGACCATGCTTGCGGACACCGTTCGCGCTGTCCAAGGCGTGCGCCGCGCTGACAGGATCTTTGTCATCACGAATTACGAGCCCGCCATGCAATTAGCCGAAGAAAACGGCTGGGAGATTCTGCGCGAGGAGTGGCAAATTTCCGAGAGCCATTCCGTGGACGCCGCTTCGAAGCTCTGCGAGCATAGGGGCGTCAGCGGATTGCTGCGCCTGCCCTTGGATTTGCCGCTTATTCAATCGGCCGACATCGACGAACTGCTCGCCGTTGAATGCCGAGCGCCCTCCCTCGTAATTGTTCCCTCGCGTGACGGCACCGGCACAAACGCCATGTTGCGAACACCGCCCACCCTGTTCCCGTCACACTTTGGAAACGGAAGTTTCGCGAAGCACCTTGCCGAAGCCGAAAATTCCCAGGCCCAGGTAATCGTGCGCCGCAATGTCCGGCTGGAGATGGATGTGGACGACGAGGCCGATTTGCGCGCCCTGCTCGAGCACGATTTGAGCGCAACGGAAACCGGACGCTGGCTGCACGCGAGTGGTGTTGCGGCGAGATTCCTGCCCAACATTGAAGAAGAAAGTCTACGCCAGCCTCGACGAAGCCGTCGCGGATATTCCCGATGGCGCGCAAATCATGGTCGGGGGATTCGGAGGCGCGGGCTTTCCAAATAACCTCATTCAAGCGTTGGCGCGGAAAGGCGCGAAGAACATCACTGCTGTCAGCAACAATTGCGGGACGCGTGACGGCGAGCTTGGAATCATGTTCAAGAACAATCAGATCAAGCACGTGATTGCCGCTTTTCCCGGACCGCACGCCAATCATTTTCTGGAACGTTTCGCCGCCAAGGAAGTGACGCTGGAACTCGTCCCGCAAGGCATTTTGTGCGAGCGCATGCGCGCTGCCGCTGCTGGTCTGCAAGGTTTCTACACCACGGTGGGCGTAGGCACGGAAGTTGCCGCAGGAAAGGAAGAGCGCGTCCTCGAAGAACGCCGCTGCATTCTCGAACGGCCGATTCACGCTGATTATGCGCTGATCAAGGCGCAGACTGCCGATGAGCTGGGAAATTTGACCTATCGGCTGGCGGCAAGAAATTTCAATCCCATTATGGCCATGGCCGCGCAGACCACCATCGCCGAAGTAGAAGAAATCGTTCCGATCGGCGCTATCCATCCGGAACACGTCGTGACTCCCGCGATCTTCGTTCATCGCATCGTGCAAGCAAAAGGAATCCGCTATGCCGAGTGACGGCATTCCGAGAATCGGTATGCCGCGTAACGGCATTTCGGAAAAGGTGATGCCGGCTGGCGGCATCGCCAAGCCGCGATTGACGCGCGAACAAATCGCGCAACGCGCCGCGCTTGAATTGCCGGATGGCGCCTATGTGAACCTCGGGTGGGGGATTCCCAATCTCATCGCCGGCCATTTGCCCAAAGGAATCACCGTTTATTTCCACAGCGAAAATGGAATTTTGGGAATGGGGCCGCGCGCAAAACCCGGCGAGGAAGACTTCGACCTGGTCGACGCCATGAAAGTGCCCGTCACGCTGATTCCGGGAGCTTCTTTTTTTCATCAAGCGGATGCGCATGTGATGACCCGCGGTGGGCATCTCGACGTCGCCGTGCTTGGGGGATTTCAAGTTTCAGAAAAGGGCGACCTTGCGAACTGGAGAATTCCCGGTGCGAAAGGCCCTGGTGGAATCGGCGGCGCGATGGACATCGCGGCGGGCGCCAAAACCTTAATCGTCTGCATGGAACACAGCACGAAAGATGGCGCGCCGAAAATCGTGAAGCGATGCACCTATCCGCTGACTGCTCTTGAATGTGTGGACACTATCGTCACGGATCTTGCCGTGATCGACGTGAAGCCGGAAGGATTGCTCCTGCGCGAAGTGGCTCCCTGCTGGAGCGCGGAAGAAGTCCAAGCGTTGACCGGCGCGCCACTGATCGTCCGCCGGCAAATTCCGGAAATGAGTTTTGCATAATTTGGGGAGGAGGCCGATATGAGCCAGGTGATTCCAGAAAGCCACAAGGACTTGCTCGAGAAGCCGGCGTTTGGAAATCTCGGGACGCTGATGACGGATGGAAGCCCGCAAGTGACGCCCGTCTGGGTGGATTACGACGGCAAATTCGTTCGCTTTAATTCAGCGAAGGGCCGCGTGAAGGATAAAAATGTCCGGCGCGATCCTCGCGTTTCGATTTCGCTCCAGGATCCCGCGAACCCGTATCGTTACTTGGAAGTCCGCGGCCGCGTCGTCGAAATCACGGAAAAAGGCGCCGACGACCACATCAACAAGCTCTCGCAAAAATATCTTGGCAAACCCATCTATCCTTTCCGCCAGCCAGGCGAAGTGCGCGTCACCTACAAAATCGAACCGCAAAAAGCCAGTTCGATGGGCTGAGACAAAGCCCAAACAATCATCGCTTATTCTTCGCGTAGACTCAGGGGAATACGATGTGCCGGGCATCCCTAGGAGAGAGTGGAGGGCTAGAGGCGCGCGGCAACGCGCGCCGCGATGCGCCCGTCGGTGGTGCGAAAGACCATGACCAGACTGTCGGTGAGCGGGACGTCTTTGCTGGGAACGGCCAGCTGATAGGACCACTCGAATCGCTTGGGCAATTCCGACGCCAGATTGGCCGCGTAAGGCACAACCGGTTCGATCCCCGCGTGAAGCTCGGTGACATTTTTCGCGGCGCGCAACTCCACTCCACGCTTCCAATAAAAGGAAACTCTAAGGGTGCCGATCATTTCCGGGGTCAAGTACGTGCGCGCTTCAGCTTCTCGGAGTCCGGGTGTGCATGGCAGATCGTGAATCTCGAACGATAAAAAAAGTTCATCGGGGAAATGCGTGACCGTTTCCGTGCCGCGGCGGAAGATGGTGCCTTTCTCGTCGTTGATGCGCTTCAGATTGAGAAAGAAATCGGGAGCATCCAGGTTGCCGGACACGCGGAAACAAACTCCATTCGGTAGCGAGCCGTCGGTGGCAAAGAAGACTCCGCCGTCATAGTTCCATACACTCTTGTCGCGCCGCGACTGGCTCGCGGATGCAACTGGCGCGAGCAGCAGCAAAGAGAGAATCGCCAAGCCAGCCGTTTTGTGCCGCAATGAGCGCATGTCCGGTGAATTTCTCCAACTAATTGTTCTCCTTCTTGGGGGCGGCAAGAAGAAAATCGAAACCATCGAAGCTGTGGATGGCTTTGCCTTCTCCGCCCGCCTTGACGGTCCCCTGGCCCGAGCGCACCGCCTGGATCGCGATGACGAGCCGCGGCAGCACCGAAGGTTCGGCCACCGGGATGTTGTGCGCGCCCAGCACGAGTTTCAAATTTGGCGCAAGTGCCGCAAGCCGCTTCACGGAATTCACGTAAGCGTCGAGATCCGTTTCCGGACGGAACAGCCAGATAGGAGCGGGATAGTAGGTGTCGCCGGTAAAGAGCAAGCCGTTGGCGCGATCGAGCAGGGCCATGGAGTCCGGCGTGTGGCCTGGAGTCCCAAGAACTTCCAATTTGCGTCCGCCCAGATTGACTGTGAAGCCGTCATGGATGAAGTGCGAAATCCTCCACGGCTTGGTGGCGTACATTTTTGGATTGAAGCCTTTTGGCAATTCGCCGCAGAGCTGGTCGGGGGCGATTTCCGCTTGCGCATCTTCGCGCGAACCTTTGGCGTTCTTCCGCGTGAAATCGGTGTCCATGCCGTAAACGAATGTGAACTGCCAGTTGCCGCCGACGTGGTCGTCGTGCGTGTGCGAATTGAGAATCACGACCGGGCGGGAGGTCAATTTCGTGGTGACTTTGTGAATGTCGCTGATGCCCATGCCGGTGTCGAAAAGCACCGCCTGTTTGGTACCGACAATCAGGTACGAAATGGTTTCTTCCGCTTGATGTGGTTCGTAGATGGCGAAAACTCCCGGCGCGACTTTGTAGACCTCGAACCAGGGATCGTCGGGAAGAACGCGCTGCAGCGATTTGTATTCCGGGCGGGGAAGCGGTTTGCACCATTCGGGTTTTTCTGTTTGGAAGGAAGAAACAGGAAAAAGATTTAACGCAGAGGCCACCGAGTTCGCAGAGAACGCCGAGGCCGCCCCAGAGAGCACACCGAGAAATAGCAGCAGCGCATGAAAGAAAATGATTTGGAACTGAACGGACTCCGGGAAAAGGGTGAAAAGTGTCATTCCGAGGGCAGTGCCTGCCCGAGGAATCTGCTTTGTGGAAGCGCAAGAAAAAGCAGATTCCTCAGGCCTAAAGGCCTGAGCTACAGGTCGGAACGATAATTTCCTTTCGTTCATTTGGATGAACCGGAGACGAAGATGGATTTGGGGAGCATCATGTGGACGCCTTTATTGCCGTCGACGAGCTCGGTGATGTGGAGATCGGCGGCGACGCTCGAAAGCATGTAGGCGTCGTCGCGCGAGAGATGCTTTTCGGTCACGAGGAAATCGATCATTTCGCGGACGGCCAGCGTGGCGCAGGCGTTCAGGTCATCGTTGAGGCCCATGGTGATGTAGTGCGTGGGCGTTTCGGCGCGCGGCCACTTCAGGTGCATGTCCTTGCGCACGATGAATTGAAACGTGCCGATGAGCGAAGTTTCGAGCGCGGTGATGTCCACTTCGCCGTCGCCCTGGCCGGCGTGGCCGTCGCCGACTTCAAAGAGCGCGCCGGGCGCATGCACCGGAATGTAGAGCGTCGACCCGGCGACGAGGTCCTTGTTATCGAGGTTGCCGGCCATAATCCACGGCGGAGCGCTGTTGAAGCGGCCGGCGCTTTCCGGCGGCGCGTCGCCCATGCTCCCGAAAAAGGGATGCAGCGGAATCTCGATGCCCGGCGCGAATTTCGCGACCATGCGCTTTTCGTCCAGAGGGATGATTTTCATTTTCGAGTAAGGATAATCGTCCGGCAGATAGCCGCGCCCCGCACCGAACGCGTTGTAGGCGTAAGGAATCGCCAGCTTTATCGCCAGAATTTTTACTTCGAGAACGTCGCCGACTTCCGCGCCTTCGATGAAAATCGGCCCCGTCAAAATGTGCCCGCCGGGGCCTTTGTCCTTCACTTGCTCGGTGATGTCGCGCAGCGATTGCTCGACCTGCTCCGGCGGCAGGCCGGCATCTTCGAGCCGCTTGGGGCTGTTGGTGATCAGCGTCTGAATTTCCACGGTGTCGCCCGACTTGACGCGCAACACCGGCGCCGCCTTCGCGTCGTAGTAGCCCCACGCGACGGTCTTCGGCGTCGCCTTCAGCGTGTACGTCGCCTCCGCCTGCTGCGCGCTAAGTTCCGGTCCAAAAAATGCGATCGCGGTGAGAAGCAGGGCACTGACCAAGGCGAATTTTTCCGTCCGCATGAAGTTAGGCCACCTTTGTAAAAACTTCACTGAGGGCTCGCCCGATCGGTTCTCTGGAAACTGAGGGATCGTCCGCCCAAAGGATGCATTGTTCCGGATTTACGTCCAGTCCTTCTTGGACAAGCTGAAAAAGCTGCGGAGGAACCCAGGAAACGAGGTATTTTCCGAACATCGTCACCCAAGTGTCCCAAGGAGGAACGTTGTCCACGTCAAAGAACCCGAAGGAGACATACTCTGCAGCACCGTCGGCCAAATTCTCTTCTGGCGCGTACAGTAGAAGGCGGCCGCTACAAAGATCAGAACTCTCCGACTTCGAAACTTTATCTGATTCTCTCAGGGCATGAGAGCGAGCCTCAGCAACTTGGTCCACGATTGCGGCATGATCAGAACCCAACTCAGCCAAAGATTGTGCGAAAAGGCGCAGCACTTCGCTTCTCAGCTGGTGGCGAAGTGGTGGGACAATGGATCCCACGTCGGCAGTGGCCATCAGCTTCTCGCCCTCGCGGCGGGTCTCTGATGCTTGACGGATTTTCTTGCTGGCAAGCCATCGCGAAATCCAGCCTGCACGTTCGTAGGGTAGGAGCATCCTATAAGCCTTGCCCACTAGTTCGGCACCTTGGCGGTTCATCATTCGTCGGTGCACGATGCTTTTGTCCTCGCTAAGCTCGCCAATGATTTCCTGCGACAAGCACCAGGAGATTGTCTCGCCAAGCCTCTGATTGAAGTTCGTGATAATCATGGTTTGCTCGCTACGGATGGGTCATGTCCTCGGGCTTGACGAGGGCGTCGAATTCTTCGGCGGTGACGAAGCCTAGTTTGATGGCGGCTTCGCGGAGGCTGATGTGCTCTTTGTGGGCAGTCTTGGCAACTTTGGCGGCGTTGTCGTAGCCGATTTTGGGAGCAAGCGAAGTGACGAGCATGAGGGAGTTGTGGACGTAGTGAGCGATTTGCTCGCGGTTGGCTTCGATGCCGAGGACACAGTGTTCGACAAAACTTTTGCAGGCGTCGGCGAGAAGTTCGACAGAGTGGAGATAATTGAAAATCATCACGGGCTTGAAAACGTTGAGCTCGAAATTGCCTTGCGAGCCGGCAAAACCGATAGCGGCGTCATTGCCCATCACTTGTACGGAGACCATAGTGAGGGCTTCGGCCTGCGTGGGATTCACCTTGCCTGGCATGATGGAAGAGCCCGGTTCGTTCTCCGGAAGCGTGAGTTCGCCGAGGCCGCAGCGCGGGCCGGAAGCGAGCCAGCGAATATCGTTGGCAATTTTCATGAGCGAGGCGGCAAGCGTTTTCAGCGCGCCGGAGGCGAAAACGATTTCGTCGTGCGCAGCGAGCGCGGCGAATTTATTGGGATGCGAGCGAAAGGGAAGCCCGGTGAGTTCAGCGATTTTGCGCGCGGCGCGTTCGGCGAATTCGGGATGCGCATTGAGGCCGGTGCCAACGGCAGTGCCGCCGATGGCGAGATCGTACAGGCCGTCGAGAGCGACGGCGATGCGGCCGCCATCGCGGTCAAGCATATTGACGTAGCCGGAAAATTCCTGGCCAAGGGTGAGCGGCGTGGCGTCCTGCAAATGCGTGCGGCCGATTTTGACGATGTCCGCGAATTCTTTCCCTTTGGCGTCGAGCGCGTCGCGAAGAGTTTTGACAGCGGGAAGCAGGCGGCGAGAGGTTTCCGTGGCTGCGGCGATGTGCATGGCGGCGGGAAACGTGTCGTTGGAGGACTGCGACATGTTGACGTCGTCATTGGGATGGATGGGCTTCTTGCTGCCCATGACGCCGCCGGCCATTTCAATGGCGCGATTGGAGATCACTTCGTTGACGTTCATGTTGGTTTGAGTGCCGCTGCCGGTTTGCCAGACGCGGAGAGGGAAGTGGCCGTTGAGTTTTCCGGCGACGACTTCGTCGGCGGCCCGGACGATGAGGCTGCACTTTTCGTGCGACAGCTTGCCGAGGTCCTGGTTGACGAGCGCGGCGGCTTTTTTGAGGATGCCGAAGGCGCGGATAAGCTCAGGGGGCATGGTGTCCTTGCCGATGGCGAAGTGGATGAGGGAGCGGGCGGTCTGCGCGCCGTAATAGCGGTCGGCGGGGACTTCGATCTTGCCCATGGAGTCGGACTCGACGCGAGTCGGGGTGGAGGCTGCTGTCTTGGCGGCTTCAGACATGGGTGGCTCCTCGATGAGGCTTCGCCCTGAGTTTATCAGGGTGGAAGCAAGGAGGTAAGGAAGTAGGGGGGCAAGGAAAATGACGAGGAGTTGTTGAATAGGAAGAAGCGCCCCACCCCCACCGGGGGTGTTTTTGGCAAAGAGTGCGGAATCTCATGAAAAGAAAAGGGTTGAGCTTTCCACCAGTGCAAAAGAGCTCGTAAGTGCATGAAAACAATAGAAAGCTAAAGCACGTGGAATGAGGGGTTTGTACACTCTTTGCAAGTGCGGAAAACAAAGGGCTTACGGGCGCGATTTGTGGACAGAGAACTCTCCTGCGTAGATGGACTGATTTTGAGGGAGTTAGAAGAACCGCTTGTTGGGCACCCATGACGGGGGAGGCACGGAAGAATCGTGCCTGACTTGAATTACTATTATACTATATTCTTGAGATTTGTCAAGTGATTACTGGTAAGTGGCTTGGATACAACGAGATGACAGAAATGAAAGGTGGAATCCCACTGATGGGAAGGAAATCCCCAGGCGGGAGTCGCCGCCTTGAACAGGCGCTAATCCGAAAGCCAGATCTTCTTTACCTCGGCGCCCGTCCACGCATAGAGTATCGCCCATGACCCATAACCGCAAAAGACAATGACTGGGTTTCTCGCCAGAATCTGCTGTTCCTCCTCGTACATACCATCATACTTACCGGGCCCTTGACGCCAGACCACGGGCGTTCCGTCTGTCGTCTCCAATGAGCGAATCTCCCAATCGTTGCCAACTTGGTGCGCCACAACGAGTTGCGCTCTTCGCTTCGGGTTCTCTCCCGCAATCAAGACAAGGGCGTACGTTGGCTTCCCGTCACCATAAAAGTTAACGTGGACCAGGCCAGGGCACCGCGTGCCGTGGTCTTTTCGGTACAGCTTTCTGTCGTATTCCTCGAGATCCGCCAAACCGACCAAGTGGGTGCCGGGATATTTTTTTGAGATTTCATCATGCAGGCCCGGAGGATACTCGCAACGGTCTGGCGGTGGCGCGGCGGCAGCCACTTGAATGAGTGCGAATAGATAGAAGGTTCCAGCACAGACGATTTTGGATTTTGTATGCATGCCACATGATGGCATGTTTGGATTGAAACGAGGACAAAGCTCTCCACGTAACTGACACAAAGAGTTACAATGACTTCGTAAAGAGCAACGGAGCAACATGATTGAGCCTCCTCGAAACGTACTTGAATTGCCTTTTTCTGAGCGTGCCTTGCTGGCGCTTAGGGCGGCGGTCGAGAATGCTATTGAGGAACACGCCCGCGAAGGGTTGCCAATGTATATCTGGCGTGACGGCCGAGTCGTTGCGGTTCCTGCCGAAGAGTTGCGCAAGCGTTCCTAAAAAAACTCCCCAAGTTGCAACTCGCGAAGCGTGGCGTTTCCGCCTGAACCGTCGGCTGAGAACAGGTGGGCGGGCTCTCCCTAAATCAAAAGAATACGTTGACGGGACCGGGTGGTGTTAGAATCCGGCTGCAAATCAGCCTCCGGGAAAACAGCATGGAGGATTCCCTAACAATCAGAATGCCATCGGTACGAGGAATTCAGTTCCCGAAGGCCGGACGGAATGCGAAAGGAGAATTTCAATGAGGAAAAATGCAGTAGCCCTGGCATCTTTTCTTCTTCTCCTGGTGGCGGCGGTCATTGGGTCTTGCGCGAAGCCATACCACGCGGAAACCGAGAAGTACTACTTTGTGGCGACGAACATCAATTTGCCGTACTGGCAGGAAGCGCAAGCAGGCTTTCTCGACGCGGCCAAGGCGCTGGGCGTGAGGGCTGAACTGATCGGTCCGGAGACTTATGACCCCGGCGCAGAGGCGACCATGTTCCGGGACCTTGTGGACAAGCAGCCTTCCGGAATCTGCCTGTCCGCGGCGCGAACGGATTTTTTCCGGGCGGACATCGACAAAGCGGTGGCAGCAGGGATTCCGGTGATTTGCGTGGATGCGGACGTGCCGGAGTCGAAGAGGCTGCTGTATATCGGGACGGATAACGTGCGGGCCGGGAGAGAGAGCGTGAGGCGAATGGCGGCGCTGGCTCCAAAAGGAAACATCGTGGTGATCACGATTCCGGGACAGCGCAATTTGGACGATCGCCTGGCGGGCGTGGCGGATGCACTGAAGAATTTCCCCGCGCTGAAGCTGACGAAGATTCTGGATGACAAAGGGGATTGGCGAAACGCGTTCGACCAGATCTCCGACCTAATCCTGAAGAAAGAAAAAATAGACGGGATCGTTTGCCTGGAAGCGGCGGGAGGGCCCGGAGCCGCGGACGCCTTGGAGCGGTTCAACATGGCAGGCAAACTGCCGATCGTGGCGTTTGACAAGGATCCGAAGACGTTGGACCTAATTGAGAAAGGCGCAATCTCGTCGACGATCGCTCAGAAACCCTATGTGATGAGCTACTATGGGCTGAAATTCCTGGACGACTTGCACCACAACGCGGTGAAGGAATTTAAGGACTGGCGCACGGCTCCGGCATCCCCCTTGCCGAGCGGAGTGGATACCGGCACGGCCGTAGTGGATAAGACTAATCTGGCTTCGTTTCGAGAAGCCATGGCGGCACTCCCGAAACCACAGTAAGGGTGCGCGCTGGCTACTCGTAGCGTAGCGCTTCCATGGGATCGACAGAGGCGGCGCGGCGGGCCGGGACGAGGCAAGCCAAGGCCGCCGCGACGATCAGTAGCAGGGTCACGCCAGCGAGGATGAACGGGTCGCGCGAACTTTCCATGACCCACTTTGTGGCAAGTTTGTCGAACGCGATGCTGAGGAGAAGGCCAGCCGCCAGCCCGCCACCCACGTTCACCGCCGTGGAAAACAAGACAATGCGAAATACATCGGCGGCTTTCGCGCCGAGAGCCATGCGAATGCCAAATTCGTTGGTGCGCGTCGCGACGCCGTAGGACACCACGCTGTAAAGTCCGACGGCAGCAAGGGCCAGTGCGAGGATGGAGAAGATTCCGAATAGCGTGGCGACGAGGCGCTGTTGGGCATACTCCTGCTGGCCGGTAATCCAGGCGTCGAGGTCGCGAACGCGCATGGTCTGTTGTTCCGGATCGAGCTGCACAAGCTGCGCGCGAATGTCGCGCAAAAGCGAAAGCGGCGCGGTCCGCGCGCGCACCAGGATTTGCGTAAACATCCACATCTGCGCGGTAAAAGGCACGTAAACCGCGGGTTTGACCGCGTTTCGCAGGCCGTCATCCCGAGTGTCAGCCACAATGCCGATAATTTGCATCCACCCATCACTTCCGGGAACGGCACGCTGATAAGGCGGCTGGTCCTTCAGCGAAGGAATTCGGATCTGATGGTTAATGGCGTCGCCATTTGGCCAATACTGGCGGGCCATCGTTTGATTGATGACGGCGAGCAGCGCGCCGCGCATGGTTTCCGCGTGATCCCACAAGCGGCCCTGCGCAAGCGGAATACGCAGCAGCGGGAAATATTCCGGACTGACGAAGTTCACGCGTACTTCGGGCTTTTCCGCCGCCGTGCTGCCGAGGATTTCAATCGGCTGAGGCCAGCCGCTCGAGGGCGGCGTGGCGTTGGTGGAGATGCCCGCGGCCACCACTGGGGACATCGCCGCGATTCTAGCGCGAATCTGCTCGAAGTATTCGGCGCGCTCCTTCCAGGTTACATGCGTGTTTTCATGCACGGGAATGGGCACGGACATGGTGTTGTGCGGGTCGTAGCCCAGATCGGCGTGCAACAGGAGGACGAAGCCTTTGCCCGCGGCGCCCGCTGCGGTGAGCAACAGCAGGGTAAGCGCGACCTGCGCAGCGACCAACGTGCCGTGGGCGCGTTTGGCAAGCACGCTTCCGGCGACGCGGCGGGTGCTGCTCTGCATCAGCCGCGCAATCTCTGGCCGCGAAAGTTGCAGCGCCGGCAAGAGTCCAAACACAATCGCGCTGGTGGACGCCAACGCTACGCTGAACAGCAGCACCGGCACATTCATTTTTATTACGGATTCCGCAGGGAAAGAAAACTCCGGAAGCCGCGCCACGATGAACGCGAGTCCCCTCCAGGCTAGCAGCACGCCGAGTGTAGCTCCGGCCGCGGCGATGGCTAGAGACTCCGTAAGCAGCTGACGTATCAGTCGCCAGCGTCCGGCGCCAATGGCCGCCCGCACGGCGAGTTCGTGCTGCCGTTCGGTGCCTCGTGCCAGAAGCAAGATAGAAACATTGGCGCAACCGATCAGCAGGAGCGAAGCCACCGCGCCCAGCAGGAGATAAAGCGTAGCTCCAAGCGGCCTGGCATATACGTCGACAATGCTGGGCATTTTCACCCTGAAGCCGTCCGGATATTCTGTTGGAGACTGCTTAGCAAATTGCTCCAGAATGGGCTGCAACTCCGCGCTTGCTTGCGTAGGCTTCACCCCAGGGCGGAGTTTGAACGAAGCGGCAAAATGGATGTTTGGGTCCTGTGTAACCTTTAGCGGAACATAAATGTCCGCGGCGCCCCACTTAAAACGCGGCGGCATCACGCCAACGATCTGGTAGGGCTTGTGCACCAGCTGCATGGTGCGGCCGACGACGTTGGGATCGCCCATAAAGTAGCGTTGCCAAAACTGGTAGGTCAACACCACGACGGGCTGCGGAGATTGTCCCGGTGGAGCGTCGGAAGGAATCAGCCAGCGCCCCTTCAGCGCGCGAATGCCCCAGTGACTCGGTGCGTTTGGCGAAATGTACATGGCCTGCACGTCTTCGGGCAGGTCGCCGTCCGTGGTGGTCAGGTTCCACCAATCCATGGCGGTGATGTCTTCGAGGGACTTGGCCTGGCGGAGCTGATCGATTTGCGGGCCGGTGAAGCCGATGTAGTGGCGATCGCTGCCACTCTTGTCCACAAGCCGAACCTCCACAATGCGGTCGGAGCCTGGGTAGGGGAATGGGTCAATCAGGACGGCGTAAATGACGCTGAAAACGGCGCTAGTGGCACCAATTCCCAGGGCCAGGGAGAGAACTGCGGTCAGCGTAAAGCCCGGCCGCTTCCGGAGTTCGCGGGCGGCGTAGCGCAAATCAGAGGCCAGAGATTGCATCGGCACCTCGTATGGCAACCGCTTCGTCTTCGCCGACCCTTGCAGGATAGACGACGGAGGAGCCCCGATGGTTAGGCGAGGCCGACTCCGCTTACAGATTATTACGTAGCCATCGGGGTTTAGTTCCGATTCAAGGCCCCGGGTAAGGTGACAATTCCGCCCCAAATGCCGGTCCGCGTCTGGACGGTCGTGTATAATTACTGGCTGGGGATTCCGTTTCATTCATGACTGAAGAGACAAGAGTGGCGCGGGCGAGTGCGAAAACACGGCTGCGCAGACGGCTGCGGTTCCTGAGGACGCGTGTGCGCGAGCTGAAAATGATCGGGAAGGCGCTCGTCTCGACGAAACATCCCATCCTGGTGCATATCATCCCCATGCGGCAGTGCAATCTGGCATGCACCTACTGCAACGAATTCGATGATTCTTCAAAGCCAGTGCCGCTGGAAGAAATGAAGAAGCGTCTGGATATTCTAGCCGGAATGGGGACTTCGATCATTACCATCAGCGGAGGCGAACCGCTGATGCACCCGGAGTTGGATAAGGTGATCCGGCACATCCGGCGGCGGGGCATGATCGCCGGGTTGATCACCAACGGTTTCTATCTGAACAAAGAACGCATTGAGCGGCTGAATGAGTCGGGGCTGGAACACCTGCAGATCAGCATCGATAACGTGGTGCCGGACGAGGTTTCCAAAAAGAGCTTGAAAACGCTGGATGGTCGGCTGGTGATGCTGTCGCAGTACGCGGTGTTTCAGGTGAATATCAATTCCGTGCTGGGCAGCGGAGTGAAAGATCCTGACGATGCGCTGAAGATCGCGCACCGCGCGGTGGAGTTGGGCTTCACCAGTACTGTGGGGATCATTCACGATAACAATGGGCAATTGAAACCGCTCGGTCCGCATGAACAGGAAATCTTCGAGGAAGTCATGGCGCTGGGAAAGCGCTCATTCTCGCGATTCAACGAGTTTCAGCACAACGTAGCGCGAGGAAAGGAACACAACTGGCGGTGCCGTTCAGGCTCGCGGTATCTGTATATTTGCGAGGATGGTCTGGTGCACTGGTGCTCGCAACAGCGCGGATATCCGGGGATTCCGTTGTCGCAATACACGCCGGAAATGCGGCACCGGGAGTATTCCACCAAGAAGTTTTGCGCGCCGCGATGCACCGTTTCGTGCGTGCAGCAGGTAGGAATGCTGGATAATTGGCGGGACCCACAAAACTTGAGCCCTATGCCGATAACGCCACCGGCAACCCCGCAAGAAGAGCTGGTGCAGATCGGACATGCGCGCGGCGACTCCTGATTTCGGCTTACTTGATCTAGCTGTCGCCTTCTTTGTATTTTCATTCCGTGCACATGTTTGTGCTGAAACATTGACGGTCACCTCCGACTTGCGAACAATGAATACATGCCAGACCCAGCGATTGAAATTGAGAATCTGACCAAAGAATATCCCTTCGGCTTCTTGCACCTTAAGAAGAGAACCTCGCTCGAAGGGCTAAGCATGCAGGTGGAAATGGGCGACGTGTTTGGCTTTATCGGGCCGAACGGCGCCGGTAAATCCACGACCATCAAGCTGCTGATGGGGTTGATCTTTCCCACGGCTGGTAGCGCGCGAATCCTCGGCAAGCCTATCAGCGACGTGGAGATGCACGGGGACATCGGTTACCTGCCCGAGCAGCCCTACTTCTACGACTACCTGACCGCGGCGGAAGTGCTCGACTATTTTGCCCGGTTTCACGACCTGACTGCGGCCGACCGGAAAGACCGCGTCGATCGGATGCTGAGGAAGGTAGGGTTGGAAACTGCGCGCAAGATACAGCTGCGAAAATATTCCAAGGGGATGCTGCAGCGCGTGGGGCTTGCTCAGGCAATCCTGCACGACCCGAAAGTGGTGATTCTGGACGAGCCGATGTCGGGGCTGGACCCCGTCGGCAGGCGCGAAGTGCGCGACATCATTCTGGAATTGAAAAAGGATGGGAAGACAGTGATGTTTTCCACCCACATTCTCTCGGACGCGGAGACCTTGTGCGACCGCGTGGGCGTGATTGTCGGGGGGAAACTTCGAGGAGTCGGCGCACCGGGCACCCTCGTAGACATGAAGACGCTGGGAATGGAGATTCTTTTCGAGTTGACGGGGACGGCCAATGTGCCGCTGCTCTCCAAGGCAACCCGCACGGGCGACTGTTACCGGCTGCAGGTGCCTGAGGAGGAGTTGTACGCCGCGATCGAACAACTGCGAGGAGCGGGAGCGCACATCCTATCGGTGTCGCAAGTGAAAGCGACGCTGGAAGAATTTTTCATGAATCTGGTGGAGGCGGACCGTGCGCAGGGAGCGGCAGTCGAGGTGAGCGGGCAATGAGGCGCGCAGGCGTCGTGGCGTTGAACACGTTTCGCGAAGCAGTGCGCGACCGGGTGCTTTACAACCTGGTGTTTTTCGCGCTGCTGATGATAGCCGCATCCGTGGCCGTGGGACAGATTTCGATTGGGATCGAGCAAACGGTAATTGTGAGCCTCGGCTTGAGCGCCATTTCGGTGATCGGGCTGCTGATTTCCATTTTTCTCGGTGTCGCGTTGGTTTCCAAGGAAATGGACAAGCGCACGCTCTACACACTGCTCGCGAAGCCGGTGCGGCGATCCGAATTCCTGCTCGGGAAATTCGCCGGTCTGGTGCTGACGCTGGCCGTGAACACGGCAGCGATGGCCATGGGGCTGCTGCTGGCGATGCTCTACGTGAAGCATTCGCTGGAGAGAAGCGACACCGTGGTGCTGGTGGCGGTGTATTTCATATTGCTGAAGCTGGCGCTGATCGTCGCGCTGGCGCTGCTGTTTTCCTGCTTCACGACGCCACTGCTGGCAATATTGTTCACCGTGGGCCTGTATAGCGCCGGCTTGTACGTACAGGAGCTGAGGAATTTACCGATCGAAGTGATGAGCCCGCCAATGTCGGCCTTCACGAAATGGCTCTCCTACCTGCTTCCGAATTTTGAGAATT
This sequence comes from Acidobacteriota bacterium, assembly GCA_003225315.1. Taxonomy (GTDB): domain Bacteria; phylum Acidobacteriota; class Terriglobia; order Acidiferrales; family UBA7541; genus Acidiferrum. The sequence goes on along the minus strand of QHZD01000004.1, from coordinate 10,406 downwards.
TCAACGTGATGGCCATGGCCGCGCACGGGCGAGTGGTTCCCGGAGCGTTGATCCTGCAAAATACTTTGTACGCCGTGGTTTATTGCACCATCGTTTTGACGGCGGCGGCCGCAGTGTTTTCGCGACGGAACTTGAAATGAAATCGGAGAAGAGCATCGCGTGGCTGCTTTTGCTGGTTGTTCCGCTTGGATTTGCGGGCATATGGCGGCTGCAACACGGCATCGATGCACAGCGCGCGTCGATAAGCGAGGAGCGTGACGAGGTCCTGCTGCGTTCGCCAAAGCTCGTTAAAGCGATGAGCCTGGAGTACGCGCCGCTGCTGGCGGACATTTACTGGACGCGCGTCGTGCAGTACTACGGAAACAAACATTTAAGAGGCCAGGCGAATCTCGACTTGCTCTGGCCGCTTCTGGATATCACCACGGCCCTCGATCCGAATCTGGTGATCGCCTACAGGTTTGGCGCGATGTTCCTCAGCCCGGCGGCACCCGGCGGCGCGGGCAGGCCGGATCTGGCCGTGCAATTGATTCAGCGCGGGATCCAGGCGAATCCGGAGTACTGGCGCCTCTATGAAGACCTGGGATTCGTTTACTACTTCGATTTGAAGGATTACCAGAAGGCTTCGGCGGCTTTTCTGGAAGGAAGCAAGAAACCAAACGCCCTGGTGTGGATGAAAATCATGGCTGCCAAGGTGGCGGCGGAAGGGGAATCGTTTGAAACTTCCTTGTTCCTGTGGAAGGACATCTACGACACCAGTGCCGATCCCTCGGTCAAAAAAAATGCGCTGATGCATTTGCAGTTGCTTACGGTGAAGGAAGATTGCAAGCAACTCGATGCGCTGGCCGACGAGTATGCCAAGAGGCATGGCAAACGGCCGTCTCGCATGAGCGACTTGGTTCAGGCAGGACTAGTCCGCGGCATTCCCCGTGACCCCCTGGGTTTCCCTTACGTTTTTGGAGAGGGCGGAAAAGCGGAGCTCAATCTGGACAGCCCGCTCCTTGAGAAACAGTTGATGTTCGATCGATTTAAGAACGTCGTTCCCTGAAATTTCATCCCACTCGAGTTGAATCCAGCCGACGTTCGACTGAAGAGTTCTGCCCCAGGGCACCGCATTCCAAAACGAAAGTTTTTTTCACTCCGAGGCACAAAGCAGCGTCATCCGGGGGTCGATGACAATTTTGTGTGGCGGAACTGTAGTGACGAACTGAAACGGTGTTTCCGGACCGGCCGTTACTACGGTGCCCAGGAGCGTTCCGTATCCAGCGCCGGCGGCATAAAGGGGAACGCTGGCGATAAATGAGCGCGGCACCCCGGTCTGAAAAAGATGACCGCGGATCAGATAGCCCTTTTCCGTGTGGTGAGTCGTGAATTCCACGCGATAGTGCGGGATTCCGGTTCCGCGCACCCACTCTTCGAAGAACCATTCCATCGAGTGTCCGCCTTCAAGGTCCATGCCGGGCGTCATGACCCCCTCCACTTCGTGCTGCAGGTCATCGGTGGAAAGCGCGCGGTAGGCGTACTTGGTTACCAGCGTTTGCAGGAGGGTGCAAAAGCGCGAGTCAGGATTTTTGGCGCCGGGCTGCCGCAGCATTTCTCGCAACATGTGAAAGATCCACGTGCCCTTGCTGTAGACGATCTCTTCGTAGCCGGACGGCGACTTTGAGGAATTGAGGCGGAGACCGAGGGCGAGGGGGCCTATCTCGCCCGGTGGTTCGCTGGCGCCCGGCTTTTTCTCTACGAGTTGCTGCCGGTAGCGAGCCAGCCAGACGTGCAGCTTGTGGTCCGGATTCTTCTTGGTATCGGCAAACAGCACGGCGAGGTAATTCGCTATAGCCTCGTCAATCCACTGGTCGCGGTAGCTCGACCATGCCACGACGTTTCCCCACCATTGATGTGCCACTTCGTGATAAGGAACCAGCTCGGTGTAGTGCTCCTGTCCGGCCGTGCTCAGTCCCGCGCGTTGTTGGGCTTCGGAAGGCAAAAAGGAGTACGTGGAAACATAGAGCAGACCGGGCCAGCCTTGCCCAAAGGTTCCGGGTATCTGCGAGACGCTGAGGCTGTGGAAGGGAAAGGGGCCGCTGAATACTTCGTAAAAACGGACCGCGGAATCGATCTCTTTGCCTAGCTGCTTGAGCGCATCGGCCGGGCTGGGAGTGGGGGGAGGAGGCGGTGCGACCGGACGCCCCGTCGCTGCAGCACCAAATCGTCTGGAAGAGGGATCCAATGTTTCCATGTTCCGCGCAGAAAGGCGCTTCACAAGATCGTCTTCGAGTTCGCGATTGGCAAAGACCTCGATGGCACGAGCCTCGGTGACAATGGAGGCTGAAGCATATTCACCGAGATTGAAGCCGGCGACGGATATGGGCTTCTCCGCTTTCCAGTGGCCAACGCGGAAATCTCCTTCCTCGTGCTCTTCGACTTTAGAGCCGGTGGCGACCAGCCGAAGTTTGTGGGGCCAGCGCAGAAGGAGATCATAGTCGGAAAATTCCGCGCTATCTCCCAGGTGGGGGTACCAGCTTTCTCTCGCTCCGACGAACAACACGCCGTTTCCGGCGTTATGGATGACGTCGCCGCGATAATGAAAACGAAGAGTGAATTCCTGATTAGGCCGCGGCGCCTGCGGAAGAACGACATTCAGATAGTCGTTGCCTCGCGCGCTGCGCTCCTGGAGATTCATGCCCTCGTTCTGAAAAAAAGCCAAGGAAGCGCCTTGCTCGCTTGTGACGCCGTCAATGGTCAGAGCCCGGGAGAGCTGGAAAGAAAGAACGCGCTCTGTCCCGCCTATTGCGCGCAAATGCACGCTGGCTGTGGCATCCAGTGAGTTATTGGGGGAAATGGTGGTCTCGATGGAGTAGCTCAATGCGCGAAAGGCCGTTGGAAATACGGGAATATCTGGAATTCGATGCGAGGTCCAGACATCGTACGAACTGTCACCGCCTCCTTTGTGAACTTGTCCGAGAAGGAATTGCTCGTCCCGCTGCGCGTCAAGCACGACATCGAACGGGCCAGTGGCCGTGCCTTCAAATCCGGCGTAGAAGCAGGGCCTGGGGTTGGTCGACAACCGTTCAGTGAGAATGCGAAGAGTGTAGCTGGGATTGAGCTGAGCCACCGCGGAGTCCCACTGCGCGCCGATAGATGTATCCGTTTGAGGCGTAAGATTTGCGGCGTGGAATTGCCGGAGAAGTTCCCCGGCGGTGTCGTCCGTGAAACGCAGATAGCCGTTGATGAATTCCTCATCGAGGACCGGCGCTCCGAGAAAACGCCCCATCTGCTGTTTTTCTACCGGATCGCGCGGGACTGCCAACACGTGGCCGCGCCCGGAAAACACAGCGCCGGTAATCTGTCCATCGAGCGGAGAGAAAAAGGTGAGGGCCCCTTCCTCAAACGAGAGAACCGCCTCGCCACGGCGCAATTGGATGTCGTTTGCGGGAGAGATGCGATAAACACTGGAAGGATCGACTCGGAGCGCCTTGATCGCATCATATAATTCATGCGGCGATCTCTCTTCTGGAAATGCCGCTGGCGCCAGGAGACACCACAGCGCGAAAAAGACTCCCCCCACCTTCATAGAAGAAGTGTAGTCATATTCGGCATGAGGGAACAAGGCAGGCGGCGCAAACTCGCGGCCTCGAATTAAAATGGGAAGATACCGCCTCATGATTTCAGTTAGCCGAATTCGCGGTGTCTCGCTCTGCGTTGTGCTCCTGTTCTTGAGCAGTCGCGCAGCGGCGGACACGATAGTCCTAAAGAATGGCCGCCGCATCATGGCCCTGAGCGCAGTGGAAGAGGGAGACAAGGTAAAGTACCTGACCTCCGCCGGCGAATTAAGCTTGCCGAAATCCATCGTCGATCACATTGAGAAGGGCAGTGACGCCCCCATGCCCGGTTCATCAGGAGCCGATGCCGCGAATCTGGCTATCGCTCCGCCGAGGATGGAAGCGCGTGGAGCGAGCGCTGAAGTCGAACTGGGTGCTGTCCACGATGGTGCGATCGACCGGCAATACATTGCGAAATTGGAAAGTGCGGCTCGTTCGGGCGAACCTTCTGCCAATCGGAGCGCAGCACTAGGGCATCATCTGGCGGCAAATCTCGAATTAGCCCACGGCGACATGGAGCATGCCCTCATCGATGCGCGAACGGCGTTGACTTATGCGCCGCAAGAACCGGTGTTTTTGATGAATGTAGGCTACCTTCTGCTTCGCCGGAGCGAGTTTAAGGAGTCGCTGGAATACCTGGAGCGTGCGCGGCGTTTTGCGCCGGACGACGCCGACGTGTCGAAGCTGGAAGGCTGGGCCTATTACGGCTTGAACAAATTAGACCAGGCGGTTGCGGAGTGGAAGCGCGCACTGGCCCTGCGGCCGGATAAAGAAGTCCAGGTGGCGCTCGACAAAGCACTGGCCGATAAGAAGGAAGAAGAGAGTTACAAGGAGAATGAGAGCAGCCACTTCAAGCTGCGCTACAGCGGCGCGTCTGCGCCGGCGCTGGCCCGCGACGTGCTCCGAACACTGGAGAGGCACTATTCGGAAATTGAGTCCGAGCTGAACTTTACGCCGCCGGAATCGATTGGCGTGATTCTCTATACGCAAGATGCCTTCAGCGACATCACCAAGGCGCCGGCGTGGGCGGGCGCGCTGAATGACGGACGCATCCGCGTACCGGTGCAGGGTCTGACGAGCGTTGATGGAGAACTGTCGCGCATCCTCAAACATGAGCTGACGCACAGCTTCATCGCGCAGAAGACGCGCAGCGCTTGCATCGGGCTGGCGGCTAGTTGCGCGATTCGCGCGCCGACCTGGATTCAAGAAGGACTTGCACAATGGATGGAGGGCCAGCGCAGCCGGGAAGATGCCGCGGTTCTGCTGCAGATTTACAGCGCCGGCCGTGCCATCCCGCTCAGCCGGCTCGAAGGCTCGTGGATGAACATGAGCGGAGATACCGCGCGGTATGCGTATGCATGGGCGCTGGCGAATGTCGAATACATCCAACAGGCCAGCGGAATCACGGATATTGACAGAATTCTCGATCGCATCGGCGCCGGAATGGCTACCGATGCAGCGCTGCGCGAAGTGCTGCACAGCGACTACAGCGATCTGATGCAATCCACGGCGGAATATCTGCGGAAGACCTACGGGCGCTGAGCTGAGAAAGAGTGCGGAATGAAAACCTTGGTACTCATCACAACCTCGGCCACCAAGCGTCACAACCACGCGCGGGCCCCAAGCGGTCTAAGGCTTTGGCGTTTCGAGCGCCACCACCGTATCCCCGCCGCGCTTCCTCGCCTCTTCAATCGAAAACTCCGCGCGATTGATCAAGTCCGTCACAATATCCTCGCTGTCGAACTCATGCTTCGGCACGGCTTCGACGATTCCCGCGCTCAGCGTAATCTGAGTCGAGTCCCATGGCGGCCGCAGCCCGCTCGCCGCGCGCCGCAGTTTATCCGCCAGGTTCTGCGCCCCCGCCAAAGTCGTATCCGGCAGAATAAACGCCAGCGACCACGACGTATATTTTACCGCCACGTCGTTCTGCCGCACGATCGGCTGCAACGACCGCGCCAGTTGCTCTAAAAATCGCTCCAGCGGCGACTCTCCTTGCTGCCTCAGCAATTCCGCCCCGTGGTCAATCTGCAGAATCGTCAGCGCCAGCGGCGTCGCCTGCGTCCGCGCGCGGTCCGCCTCCGTCAGCAAACAACTCTGGTACGAGCTGCGGCTCAGCAAGCCGGAACGGTCATCGGAAACGCCCATGCGCCGCACCAGCGACCGCAGCCGCGTGTGGCTCACGCTCATCAGCATCTGGTCGCCGATAGCTTGCAGGAAATAAGCCTCATTCGGCTTCCACTTGTGGTCTTCGGCATGTCCTACGATCAACATTCCCGCTGGCATCTGCGTCTCTTTGTCCATGATCATCACGCCCAGCGCCGTCGCCAGCCCCAGATCACTCAAAATCGATCCCTCGGACGCCTGCACCACCAGCCCGCCGAGTTCGTCCGGCTCCGCCTTCTCGATGTGCGCGAGAAGCAGCACCACCTGTGCGCCAGGCGCAGGCTTCACTCCAGGCGCGCAAAACTCCGCGGCCATTTCCGGCGGCCTCCCTGGTGCGCCGACAACGGCCAGCGCGCGAGTTCCGCGCAGATAGGTGCCCACTTCGCTGACAGTTGTGTTCAGCATCGCTCGCGGCGTCTGCTGACGGAATATTTTTTGGTTGACCTCGGAAATCTTGGAAAGATCCCGCAACGTCTCCGCTGAATACACTCCGGTTTTCGTGGTGATAGGCGAAGGCGCCTCTTCGACGCGTGCGACCGGTGCGGCCGCTACGGTGGCAGGACTTGTCTTAGGCTTGGGCGGCGCTCCCTGGGGCCACCAGTTCGCCATTTGGTAGAGATTGGAAAGCCGCGCGTTCCGTTCTTCTTCTCCGGGGAATATCGCCGCGATTTTTTGCAGGCGCTCCAGCGCCTTGTTATGCAGCGAGTACTGCAAAAAAATCTCTGTCTGCACGATCAAGTCTTCCAGTGCCTGCACTTGCCGGCCCTCTTCACTGCCGGGAGTAGGAGCTGGAGTAGCCGCCGCGTGATGCGCATGGGAAGCGTGCCCCGGCGTCGGAGTGCCGGACTTCAATAGTCGGCTGGCAATCCGTTTCAGCTGGCCCTCGTCCACTTTGCCGCGCAGCAGTTCCATCCTCTCTTGATTGCGGAAGTCGTACGCGTCGATGTCCACCAGCCTCTCGAGGGACTCCGCCGCCTTCTTAACGTCTCCCGACGTAAGGTACACATCGAACAGCTTGATGAGCACTTCGAAATATTGCGATTCGCGGTTCAATTCATTGTGGATGGACGCCCAGAATTCAAGAATCGTCTGCGAATGCGGATATTTGGCGCCCACGCCATCCATCAACGCCACGAATTCATTTTGCTTTTTGTCGGCAAACATCCGCCGCTTCAGCAACAACAGGACTTCAGTTGCTTTCTGATCCTGACCCGCGGCGACGTAACGATCCGCGAGTTCGAACAGATGGGTTACGCCTTCATTTTTTTCTCGGAGAAGACGCTCCAGTAGCCCTCTCGCGCGTTCAAGGCTTCCCGATCGCATCAGCGCGTCGCTAAATGTTACGAGAAAGGCCGCGTCGCTTTCGGATGCGGCAAAAGGTTCCAGCAGGGTGGCAGCACGTACGGCGTTTCCCGTCTGCATGTTTGCCTGGGCGTACAGCAATGCCACGCTGCGTTCTTGCGGCGCAAGTTTGTACGCGCGGCCAAGAATTTGCAGCGCATCCGCGGATGCGCCGCTCGCCGAAGCAAGCTGCCCGGCCCGCAAAAACGCTCGCGCGGCCAGAGCATTCTTGCCGATGCGTTCGGCTCCTTCCGCAAGACGAAGCTGCCGCGACAGATTTTCCGGGTCGAGCTGCGAGAGCCGCTCCCAGCAGAAGAGCGCGTCCTCATCACGGTTCGCGGCCGCGAATAGCTCCGCGGCTTTCGTGTACTGCTCAATGGCTTCCTCGGGATGATTCTGTTTTTGTTGCAGGAAGGCGTATCGAGCGATGCGCTCGGGCGGCTGCCCCCGGCCAGCGCGCAGAAAGCGGTTGTAGATAGCCAGCGCCTTGGTCTCGTCCTTTGGATCGACCAGCAAATCAAACAGCAGGCCGTAGTAAACAGCCGCTCGGTCCGGCTGGTCCATCCGTGCGTAGAGATCGCCGAGCGCTTGCGTGGCTTCCTGGTGCTGCGGCGACTCGTCGAGCACGGCGAGATACGCCACGATGGCGTCCTCGACGCGGTTCTTCTCGAGGAAGCGCTTGGCGCGATCCAGATGTTTGCTTACGTCTGCGGCCATCCGTTCAGGTTGCCTTTGCGGTGACTGAAAGCTGTCGATCCGGTGCCAAACCCATGCTAAACAATTTTCAAAATAGATGACGGGGCCGGGCTCCACGTTGCGTCCGGCGCAAACTCCCCTGATTAACTATATACCCCCATCGGGAAGCGGCAAAACGCACGAAATCCACCGATGCAGTATGCGTCACCCGAATCCATCTTCTCAGAATCAACCGCGCCAGCTGCAGAGTGTCCCAGTGTTACAATCGGTCAGCATCATGACGACGACCAACTCCGCTCCTAACTATGCTCTCGGCAGTACCGATGCGGAACATGAGCGCCTCATCCGGCAAGCCGCGCTGCTTGCTCCGTTCACGGAGCGATTCTTCCGTAGCGCGGGCATTGGTCCCGGCCAACGTGTGCTTGACCTCGGCTCAGGCGTCGGCGATGTAGCCATGCTTGCAGCCAAGCTGGTTGGTCCCTCCGGTGAAGTAGTCGGCGTTGAGCGCGACCCGCGCTCGATCGCGCGTGCCGGTGCTCGCGTCGCCGATGCCGGCTTGCCCAATGTGACCTTCACTCAATCCGATGTTTCTCAAATCTCTAGCAGCAAGCCCTTCGACGCTGTCGTGGGTCGTTTCATCCTGATGTTTCTTTCCGATCCCCTTGCCGTCCTGCGTTCCTTAACTCCGCTGGTTCGTCCGGGCGGAGTGGTTGCTTTCCACGAACTCTCTTGGGCGCCTTTTCTTCTGCTTGCCGCGCGCCTGCCGCTCTGGTTTGCGGCCACTTCGCTGATTCACGAAACTTTTCGGCGTTCCGGCGCAAACACGGAGATGGGGTTCGCTCTTTACCAGATTTTCCAGCAGGCGGGACTGTCTCCACCAACCATGAGTCTGGAGATGCCGCTCGGCAATGATCCGGAATTCGTACGCTGGGTCCCCGACGTTCTTGCCAGTTTATTGCCGCAAGCTCGTCAATTTAATCTCCCCCTCGAGCCGCTCGGTGACCTTAATACGCTACGAGAACGGCTTCAAGCCGAGGTCGCGGCGTCAAACTCGGTTGTCACCTGGATGGCCATGGTCGGCGCCTGGTCCCGCAAACCCGCAACGCATACCTAGTTCCCTCAGCCGCGTTCACCCGCGTTCCCGCGCAGCCTTCTTGGAAGCAGCAACATCAACGTTGCCGACGCAAACAACGAAACGCCCGCAACCGCCAAGCCGCCGTACAGGCTTCCCGTTTCTTGGCTGATCCAGCCGATCGCATAAGGTCCCACGAATCCGCCCAGATTCGCGAGCGAACTCACCAGGGCGATCCCGGACGCGGCCGCAAATCCCGTCAGGAAATCGCCCGGCAGCGAATAGAAAGGGCCATAGACGCTGTAGATGCCCAGCGCAGCAAACGACAGAAGCACGACCGTTGCAAAAATGGAATGTGTCGCCCCCAGTGACGCCAAAGCGATTCCGGCGGTAATCGCAGGAATCGCCGCATGAAATCTCCGCTCCCGCCTACGATCGGAACTTCGCGACACCAGTACCATCACCGGCAAGCCGACAAGATGAGGGATCATCACGACAAGCCCGACCAAACTGTTGGATATTCCGCTCGACAGCGATTTCACCAGTTGCGGCATCCAAAAATTCATGCCGTACATTGCGGTATTCAAGGTGAATCCGATCGATCCCAGGTGCCAGATCCGCCTATTCATCATCGCCTGCACCGCTGAAATTTTGTGGCTCGCCAGTTTCTCGCGTTCTTCGTTCGCCAGCCCCGCTTCAATCCAGTCTTTTTCTTCCTTGCTGAGAAATTTAGCCTCCGCCGGGCGGCTGGGCAGCAAAAAGTACGTCAGCACGCCGCCAATTACGGCCGGAATTCCTTCCAGAATCAGGAGCCAGCGCCAGCCGCTGACGCTCAGCCAGTGCACATGATCCATGATAAAAGTGGAAACCGGAGCACCCAGTATGCTTGTGACAGGTATGCCCGCAAGGAACAGAGCAATCGCCTGCGCCTGATCGCGTTGCCGAAACCAGTACGTCAAGTACAACGCGATTCCTGGAAAATAACCCGCTTCCGCAAGCCCCAGCAAAAAACGCACCACATAGAGTTGCGGCACCGAATTCACTAGGCCGGTCAGCGTCGCCAGGATTCCCCAGGTAATCAAAATCCGCGCGATCCAGATCCGCGCTCCTAACTTGTGCAGCAGCAAGTTGCTGGGAATTTCAAACAGGAAGTACCCAAAAAAGAATATCCCGGCCACCAGCCCAAACTGCTTGGCCGTAATGGCCAGCTCCTTGTTCATCGTCAGCGCGGCAAACCCGATGTTGATCCGGTCCAGAAAGGAAATGATATACAGAAGAAAAACGAAGGGAATAATCCGCATCCGCACTTTGCGAACAATGCTGGCTTCGTCGGGCATGACGGCGGTCTCTGTTTCGTTCGCCACGATCACCTCGGTCCGTGTCTGCCCAATCGAAGGGCCGCCGCCTCGGCCCGCGTCGCCAGTCGAAGGCATGTCGTGTAAGGAATGCCGAGACTCTACGGTGGGAAACTGCCCCCGTCAAGGTAGGCCGTCGTTTAATAGTGGTCAGTTTCCGAGTAGCCCGTGAGAACGAAGCCG
>QHZD01000032.1 GCA_003225315.1 Acidobacteriota bacterium | reverse complement strand
CTCCTTTCTCTCGTGACTCAGCGCCCTCTCCAACATCTCTCCCGTCGCCTTGTCCCACATGACAATCTGCTGATAGCCCGGATGAAAATCACAGCCTATAATCTTCATCGTTCGGCTCCTTCCTCCCGAGCCTTGGTCGCTCATCACGCCAAGTCTACCCGGGTCCAAGGAGCCGACCTCGTTATGAAATCAACCGGAGGGACGGCGGTTCTTGCCGTCCCGGAACGGAGAAATCTCTCTGCAACTTCGGATTTCAGGTTTAGAATCCCGCCCATGCGCAAGGTGGTCCTCGGCCTAGGCATCAGCCTCGATGGCTATATCGCTCGCCCCGATGGAGCGGTCGACTTTCTCTTCATGCCCAAAGACTATTCGATGGGCCCATTCTTCGCCACCATCGATACGGCCGTCCTGGGGCGCAAAACCTACGACGATGCACTCAAAATGGGCGGAGGCGGCTTCAGCGGCTCAAAGATGAAGAATTACGTCTTCTCCCATTCGCAACCGCCCGGTGAGCGCGGCGGCGTCACCTTCGTCAACGAATCCCCGAAAACTTTCGTCGAGAACCTCCGGAAGCGCCCTGGAAAAAATATCTGGTTGATGGGCGGCGGCGAACTCGCGCGCGACTTCCTCAAAGACGACGTAGTCGACGAACTTTATATCGGAATCGTTCCCGTCTTGATTGGCGAAGGCCGCCCGCTTTTTCCGAGCGGCTTTCCGCAACGCGAATTTACTCTCATCGAAAATAAAACTTTCTCGAAGGGCTTGATCGCCCTCAAGTACGCCCGCACCCGCAAAAAACCCAGGCGCAAATGAGTTGAAGTCGAGATAATGGACTATCACTAGAGGAAGCGAATGGCAAAGAAACTGAAACCGGTGCATCCGGGAGAGATTCTGCGCGAGGAGTTCATGGGTCCTCTCGGACTGAGCATGAACAAGTTGGCCATGGCCTTGCGCGTGCCCGTGACGCGAATCGCGGATATCGTGAACGAACGCCGCGGCATAACGGCGGACACGGCGCTACGCTTTGCCAGATACTTCAATAACAGCCCGACTTTCTGGATGAATCTCCAAACACGTTACGACCTGGAAGTTGCCCAGGACGAGATCGCCGCGAAGGTTGCGCGCGACGTCCAACCGTTAGTAGAAATTCAAGACTGAAAACGAACGAAGGTCCCGGCCTGGGAGACTGTCAACCGCCGACTTTTTTCAGAAGAGTCGCGGTTGGCGGCGGGGCACTTCGCGGCCGAAATATTCGTACGCGCTTTGCGTGGCCACACGGCCGCGCGGCGTGCGGTCGATCATGCCGATTTGCATCAGGTAGGGCTCGTACATCTCTTCGATAGCGTCTTCTTCTTCGGAGAGCGCGGCAGCAAGCGTGCCGAGGCCTACGGGGCCGCCCCCATACTTATCGAGAAGAGCGATCATCAAGTTGCGGTCCACTTCATCGAGGCCGCGTTCGTCCACGCCCAGCATTTGCAGCGCTTCCTGCGCAACGGCTCGCGTGATGCGGCCCGCAGCGCGCACTTCCGCAAAATCGCGCGCGCGCCGCAGCAAACGGTTGGCGATCCGCGGTGTGCCGCGGCAACGGCCGGCGATTTCTTCCGCGCCACCTTCATCCATCTGGATGTTCAGGATTTTCGCCGAGCGGTGAATGATGATCAGCAAATCCGCCGGCTCATAAAAATCGAGCCGGTGCACGATGCCGAAGCGCGAGCGCAGCGGCGCGGTAATCAAACCCGCCCGAGTCGTCGCGCCGATCAAAGTAAAATGTCCCAATGGAAAGGGATGAATCCGCGCGCCCGGACCCTGGCCGATAATCAGGTCCACGCGAAAATCTTCCATCGCCGGGTACAACACTTCTTCCACCGCAGGCTGCAAACGGTGAATTTCATCCAGGAAGAAGACTTCTTTTTTTTCGAGCGCGGTCAATATCGCGGTCAAGTCGCCTTTGCGCTCCAGCAACGGGCCGGCGCTGGTTTTGATCGGCACGTTCAGTTCATTGGCGATGATTTGCGCCAGCGTGGTTTTTCCAAGACCTGGCGGTCCGTAGAGCAGCACGTGGTCCAGTGCTTCGCCGCGGCTTCGCGCGGCGTCGATGGCAATCTGAATATTTTCTTTGACGCGTTTCTGCCCGATATATTCGTCTAGGCGTTTCGGCCGCACGCTCACGTCGATGCGCGCGTCTTCGTCAAACGCCTGTCCGGACAAAATCCGCTCGGGCTGCCGCTGATGCATCATCCGTTTTGCCGTTCCATCTGACATCTTTTCTCTGTGCTCTCTGTGCTAAATCTTTCTTGCTATATTCGTGCCGCTCGCCCCTTTGGCGCGCTCAACGAGTGCAATGCACCGCGCAGAAGTTTCTCAAAATTTCCGGCACCGGCTTCGCGCTTCGCTTCCGCGACGGCGGTTTCCGCGGCGCGGCTGTCGTATCCCAGATTCACCAGCGCGGAAATGACATCCGCTTCAATCCCTGCAGGCGAAGACGCCGCGGGTCTCTCCTTCTCCACGGCCACGGCCTCCAGCTTGTCCTTCAACTCCACCACCATGCGCTCCGCCGTCTTGCGGCCCACGCCGGGAATTCTCGTCAGCCGCGCCAAATCGCTTCCGCGGATGGCGGGCACGAGTTCCTCGACGCTCATCCCGCTCAGAATTTTCAGCGCCAGCGCCGGTCCCACCCCGGAAGCCGAAAGCAGCATCTCAAAAAAATGCTTTTCGCGCGCGGAGACAAATCCGTACAGCGCCAGCGCATCTTCGCGCACATGGGTGTGGATCAGGAGGGTCACTTCAGTATGCAGCTCGCCTAGAGCGGCGTACGTAGAAAGCGGCACTTGCACGACGTACCCTACGCCGCCCACGTCGACGAGCACCTGATTCGGTCTTTTTTCAGCGAGCCGTCCGCGGAGCTGGCCAATCATCGCTCGCCAGTATTGCCGCTTTTCTTTCGCCCGTCAACGCGAAGTCGGACGTCACCGCCCGTATTTGCCAACGAGTTCGGCTTGGGCAACGATGTGGCTCTTCATCGTCCGTTCCAAGTCAGCCTTTGTAACGCCAGGTTTGAGGTTCAGCTTCGTATCGAGCGCATACAGTTTGAAAAAATATCGGTGTGGCTTACCCGGCGGCGGACACGGCCCGCCGTAGCCGATTTTGCCGAAATCATTTCGGCCTTGGCGCGAGCCGCTGGCAAGCTGCTCTTGGCTCGGCAGCTTCTCCGGAAGTTCCCTTGCGTCCGCGGGAACGTCATATAAAACCCAGTGCACCCAAGTGCCCCCTGGGGCGTCGGGATCATCCATGATGAGCGCGAAGCTCTCGGTATTTGCAGGCGGCCCTTTCCATTCCAGTTTCGGGGAGACGTCCTGCGCATCGCAGGTAAATTTCTTGGGGATCACTTCTCCGTCCGAAAAATCCGGACTTGTAATGCGCAATGCCATGGCTCCTCCTTTCTCCTGGGCAAAGAACTTTCTAGAAGGCCAGAGAAAGAAGCAGAGAACGAAAACGATGAGGACTGCAACTTTAATGCGCGCTGACATTTCCCGGACCCTCTTACGCGGCTCCATGGCTACGCAAAAACTCGGCGACCTCGGCCTGACCGCGCTCCTGCGCGAAGCCGAGCGCGGTCTTTCCATCATTGGTCTTGACGTGCAAATCGGCGCCGCTGGCCAGCAAGATGCTCACGATTCCCAGATGGCCATTCGCGGCGGCGGTAAGAAGCGGGGAGAAGCCGTTTCCGTAACGGTAATTCGGGTCCGCGCCGTTGGCCAGGAGCCACGAAACAATCGCAGTGTGGCCGCTGGCTACGGCTCCGGTCAGCGCGTTGTAGCCTGTTCCATTTGTCGCTGCCGCGTTGATGTCCGCGCCCTTCGAAAACAAGTACTCGGCAACTTCAAGGTGGCCAAACACGGCCGCCAGCGCGAACACAGGAAACCCATCGGGCGAGTAGGTCTTGGCCTCAGCCGGCATTTCTTCAACGAGCTGTTTTACGCGCTCCAGCCGCCCCAGCGCCGCGGCTTCGTGCAGCTCAAGCGGAACTCCGCAAGCCATCAGGACATCGCAAAGTTCCTTGTTGCCGCTGTATGCGGTCAGCAACAAAGCCGATTGTCCTTTTTCGTTGCGGGCGCCTGCCAATTCCGGTTCGGCCGCCAGCATTCGTTTGGCTGCAGCGGTGTCCCTGGTTTGAATGAACTGGAAAAACTTGGCAGTGCTGCTCATTTCAGCGGCGAGTGCGGTCCTTGCGCACGGCTTCGTCGATCAGGGCATCGAGTTCGCTGCGCGTCAGCGTCACATCATCGCCGGAATTTTCTCCGCTGTCGCGGGTGATGGGCAATTCCGCTCCGCCGCCCGGCGGTGGCGAAACAAAATAGCGTGGACGCGCGGCCATGAGTTTGGCGACTTCGCGGCTGGAGAGCAACGCAGGCTCACCGGCCATTTCCGCGGCCAGCGTGATTTTCGCGCTGTGCTCGATGGTCTCCATTCGAAAGAACGCGGTTAGCAAATCCGGGCCGCAAGTTACGGCGCCATGGTTGGCAAGAAGGAGCGCGTCATAGTGCGGCACAAACGGCTCGATGGCCTCGCTCAACTCCTGAGTTCCCGGCGTGGCGTATTGCACCAGGGGAATCTGTCCAAGCCCAACGACGACTTCGGGAAGCAGGGCATAATTCAGCGCGCGCCCGGCGACAGCAAAACCAGTGGCCGTGGGTGGATGCCCGTGGCAAATAGCCATCACATCCGGCCGCATACGGTAAAACAAAAGGTGCATCGCCAGTTCGGAGGAAAACTTCCGGTCGCCGGAGAGCTGCCGGCCTTGTAAATCGGTTATGACCAGATCTTCGGGAGAGAGCATTCCTTTGTTCATGCAGGTAGGAGTGGTGAGAATGCTGCCGTCATCGAGCCGTACGGAGATATTTCCTTCGCAGGCGACGATGTGTCCGCGCTCGTACATCCATCGTCCGGCGATACAAATGTCGCGGCGGTGCTGCTCTTCGCTTTTTGCGTGGCCTGACAAGAGTGAGTCCGGGGTCACGGCGTACTCCTTCCTGGCCCAGAATGTCTTTCCGAGCCGTTCAGTTTGTAATGATCCAGGCACACTCCGTAGCGGAGTTACGGAATGGCTCTCGTCGGCCCCATTAGAACGGCGGGAGCGAAAAAGAAACTAATACAAGTTGCCTCCAGAAGCTAGGCATAAATACCGCGGAGCTTGAGTGCGCTGGCGACCCGGTCAATGGCCAGCATATAGGCGGCAATGCGGTTGTTGACTTTGTGCAGTTCCGCAAAGCGCACCACTTCATCGAACGCGTTTTCCATGACGTCGAGAAGGCGCTCGTTCACTTCGCTTTCGCGCCAGAAGAAACCCTGGCGGTCCTGGACCCATTCGAAATAGCTGACGGTAACACCGCCGGCGTTTCCAAGAATATCCGGCACAGTGAAAATTCCTTTGGCGTCGATAATCGCGTCAGCTTGCCAGGTTGTGGGGCCGTTGGCGCCCTCGCAAAGAATTTTCGCCTTGACCTGATTGGCGTTTTTCTCGGTGATCTGATTTTCGATGGCTGCGGGGATAGCGATCTCGCACGGCTGGAAAAGAATATCGCGTGCGCTCATCTTTGTTCCACCGCCGGGGAATTCCTGGAGCGGCTTCTTCTGGGTGTACACCCAATCGATGGCCTTCGGCACGTCAAAACTTTTTTCGTTGTAAAGACCACCGCCGATGTCCGCGAGGCCGATGATTTTGTAGCCTGCTTTCTGCATGAGATCCGCAGCCAAGGAGCCGACATTGCCGAAACCTTGAACCACAACGCGGCAGCCTTGTTTCTTGATGCCTAGTTTCGCAAGGGCTTTGTCGCAGCAAATCATCACGCCGCGGCCGGTGGCTTCACGCCTTCCACGTGAGCCGCCCAGTTCGATGGGCTTACCGGTGACGACGGCGGTGGTGGCTTGACCAACGTGCATCGCGTAAGTGTCCATGACCCAAGCCATGGTTTGCTCTCCGGTGCCCACGTCAGGCGCCGGAACGTCGCGCTCGGGACCGAGCCAGTTCGCCAGTTCGGCGGTATAACGGCGGGTAAGCCGTTCAAGTTCGCCACGCGACATTTTCCTTGGATCGCAGATCACTCCGCCCTTTGCGCCGCCGAAAGGAATATTCACTACGGCGCACTTCCAAGTCATCCAGGTCGCCAGCGCGCGCACCTCGTCGATGGAAACATCAGGAGCAAAACGGATTCCGCCTTTGCCCGGCCCGCGCACCGTGGAATGCAGCACGCGATATCCCGTGAAGACTTCGAGTGTTCCGTTATCCATGCCGATGGGAATGTAGAGCGTGATTTCCTTGCTTGGATACTTGAGATAGCGATATAGCCCTTGTTCGAGCCCCAGCTTTTCCGCGGCGACCTCGAAACGCGCTTCGGCGTTCTGGTAGACGTTCATTTCTTCCGGCATGGGAGCTTGCGACATGCGAAAATTCTCCTTTGATAGGGCGCGGCAATCCTTCGTTCGCAGTCAGGATAAAACTGCGCCCGCGTGAAGACCCGGCCCGCCCTGTGGTCAACGCAGGGATGACCTCGACCTATTCGGGACCGGCAGTCCTAACGCAGCCCGACCTGTAATCGGTGCCTACAGACTTACAGGCGCAATTGAAAGGCCAAGGAAGGTGAGCACCAGCGGTCTACCCCACCGCAGGAACCGCCAATTGGCCGGGCCGCCAGTATACGAACCTGCCCGGCATCCCGCAAGCGACGCTGTGCTGAAAGAAACGCCACTCGAACGCGAAGGCACACCAATGGTGTAAATGGACTAGGGGTGAGAAACATTACGGCAAGCGGAACTGGACGGTGACCGTGAGGTGCATGGCGACGGGCTTGCCGTCGAGCGATGCGGGCTGATATTTCCACTGCTTCAAAGCGTCCATGGCTGCCTGTTGCAGCAAGGTGGGGCCGGAGACAACCTTCATTGTGGTCACACGCCCGCTGGCGTCGATCAGCGCGTCAACGGTGACGTTGCCGGACACATGCTGGTTCTTGGCAAGCGTCGGATAAACCGGAGGCACGGAAGAAATCAGCTTCGCCTGTTTCACATCACCGCCAACGGGAAGTGGGGCCGCTGGCGCCGATGGCTGATTGTTGACGGCGATGCCGGTGTTGAGCGCTTCCGCGTCTGGCTGGTCGTCACTGTTTAGATTGATGCCAGCGTCGGGCTCTCCAACGGCTTGCGCGTGCCTGCCGGCCAGGACTTTGGGTTTCGCGAGGTGAACTTCGCCAAGCACGGGTTTCTTTGGCTCCTCCACCGGAGGCGGGGCCGAAGCGGGCGCAGCCGCACTCGCGCCAGAGTTTGCCGGATTCGAGATAGGCTGCGAATTGCGCGCTGGCGGCACCGATTGAACTGCCGCAACAACGCTTAGACTATTCGAGCTCGATTTGGTTTGGGCGGAAGCGTTTGTGACCGCCGGACTTGATTGCGCCGGAGGATTCGCCTGAGGCAGAACATTCTCGTGAAGTTGTGACGGCGAGCTCACGGCAGGAAGGGAGGCGACGGAGGCCTGCACGTTCGACACGGGCTCAGAACCCGCCTGGACGCGACCTGATTGCTGTTGCACATACCACCAGCCACCGCCAGCGAGCGCCAGGACACCAGCGGCAATCGCTCCAAATAAGAGCCCCTTCCCCGAACTCCTGGGCCGGCTTTCACGTGTGATCCTAACTTCGTCGAGGGGAAGCGCGCTGCCAAATGTGGGAAGCGGCAGCTCGGAGAGATGCAGTCCTTCCGCGGGCGCGACGGCTTCCGCCGCAATTTCTTCCACCTCAGGCTGTTCGGAGACGTGCTTGGCCTTTTCCCTGTTGACCGGTTCCTGGGTCGAGGAAGGCACAGCGGCGTTACGAGCAAGAGGCTCGAGCCAGGCCGGGATTTTCAACTCTTCGTCGTCGAGTAACGACTTCGCGGACTGAGACTCAAGTTTCACCGGCCCGACGCGTGCGGGATGCGCGGGCGCTGGTTCAGGCGCATGAATTTTGGATTGCTCCAATGCTTTTGCGGCGCTTTCCGCAAGTTCCTTTTGCATGACCACCGGAGATGCACGTGGAATCTGCACGGAAACTGTTTCAGGCGCCTCAGGTTCTCCTGAGAACGTAATGTTCGAAAGCTGTTCCTGGAGGCGCGCGGTGTGCTTTTTGAGCGTCTCGGTTTCCGTGTCAACGCAAATCTGGACCGCGGGAGGAGGATCGACGTCAGGAACAGCCGGTTTGCCTTCGAAGAGCGCGAGCAGATTCGTAACCGTTGACACTACCGGAGCGGCCGGGGCCTTGGCTGGCTCCAGAAAGGAGGCTTGCACTTCCGAAGCGCGGGGCGAATCGATGAGCACAGGAGCGCTGGGTTGCGCGGGCGCGGAATTCACCGATGGCTCCGGAACGCGGGAAACCGGCACGGCTGGCACAACCGGAACGACGGGCGGGGGAGGCGGGGTCGTGCGAGCGCTGAGTGGAGCTTCAGGATCGAAGGACGATGATAATGTCGAGGAGAGCGGCGCCACCAGCGCGACTGGTTTCTGCGGAAGCAAATCCTCTGGCTTGGTCACCGCAGGAATAACAGTTTTCGTTTCAGATGGCTGTGGGGCGGCGTTTTTGACAGCGGAAACTGGAAGGACAGGCTTCGCCGGAAGGACGCTGGGAGTGACGCTCAGCGGCGGCGTGGGCGTCGCCTGCTGCGGAGCAGAACTGATACGGTCGCCCGGAAAACGCATGCCCCAGAAGCCAACCACAGGCTCCGTAAATTCAAGTTCGACGTAGCCGTTGACGTTGCGATAGTTCTTGGACTTGACGACCTGGCAGACAACTTCTTTTTTTGTTTTTTCGTTGGTGAGAAAAAGCAATTGTCCCGGAGCAACGGAAGAAGAAAGGCGGATGACGGCGCCGCTGCCGAAAATCAGGACAGTCTTAGTGGACTCGGAGAAAGGCTCGCGCTTGTCGCTGCCTTCGGCGACACAAGCGCCATTGACGGTGACAGGAACTTCCAGCGCGACGGGCTGCTGCTTGACGGCCGTATCACTGGGCGGCAGCGCGGTTGACGCGGGTGGCCGTGATCCCTCTGGCCTTGCGGCTGAAATATCGTTCCCTTTTGCGGTAGGAGCCATGGCTGGCACACTCACGAAGCTAGACTTTCGGACACGCCCCGCTCGAAACAGGGCTCCCCGGTAACATCTATATGTTCCGCCTTGCTGGAGAGAGCCAACCATAGTACGTGCGTACTACGGTGCGGCAGAAACACCTGTCCGTATGGACAGGCCAGAATTTTTCACGGCCGTGCACAGGCATTGCAAGCGGTGACTTGAAACAGGCAGAGAGAAAAAAGAATTTGTAAAGATTATCGCGCAAGAGGAGGCTGAAAACGCTGGTCGACTTCGACTTGATAACCAGTTACAAGTTTGTTGGTTTCGTTGGCCATGGCGATGACGGCTTGCAATTCCTTGAACATGGCGTCAGTCATTCCTTTGCCGAAGGCGGAAGCGGTGTGCGAAGCGATGCAGTAGTTACAATTGTTGGTCACGCTGACGGCGATGTAAATCATTTCTTTGGTTAGAGGATCGAGCGTGCCTGGCGCCATAATTTGCTTGATGCTTTCCCAGGTGCGCTTGAGCAAAGCGGGATCGTGGGCGATAGCCTTCCAGAAATTGTTGATCCAATCGGTTTTGCGCGTGGCCATGATGTCGTCGTAAATGGCGCGGACTTCTGGCGAGGCATCCTGATATTCGATGAGTCCGAACGTGGCCATGATGGGCTCCAAAGTTAGCTTGAAATAAAATTCTTCCAAGAAGGTAGCAGGAAGCAGCTTGGAGTGGATAGTGCAGAGAAGGGCGCAGCGGATCGGAAATCTGCGCGGATGGGCATGGCACCGCGCAGGAATGCGCTCAAAATGGCGCAAAATTCCCGGCAGGAGTCAATGAAAAAGCGCGCTCTGGGAGCGCCCAGACGATGAGATTTTTGGGTTCGTCGAATGAAATTCATTCTCCTTGACAGACGGGCATCAGAGAGTTAAAACTCAGGAACCTCAGCCATATTGGTCGTATTGCTGAATTGTTTTTTTGTAAGGGCGAGCTGGTCCGGGGGGCTTGTCCTTGATTTTGCAAATAGGTCACTATCCACAAACTGAAAGCGGGCCGTGGTGCGATTCGTTTTCAAGATGTTTTTCCCGACCGGGTCGGGGGACGCGAGTGCTGTCCGGTTGTAGTTCGATCTCGATGAGGGGGGTGTTGAGCATATGAAGCGCCTAGTCTTAGCAGTTCTTGTTGTTCTCACGCTAGCGGTTGGGATGAACGCGCAAACGTTCCGCGGGTCCATCAACGGGACAGTGACCGACCCGTCGGGCGGTTCGGTTCCAAACGCCACAGTCAAGGCCACGGAAAGTGCCACGGGGATTGACCACACTACAACAACAACTAATGACGGAGCCTTTTCCTTTCAGGACATTCCATTGGGGCTGTACAAACTCACCGTGACAGCTACGGGATTCCCGGTCTATACCGTGGACAAAGTAGAAGTCGTCGCGGGCCAAATCTATACGCTAAACGTCAAGCTTTCACTGCAACAGCAGACCACGACAGTAGAAGTATCCGCCGCTGCCCTGACTCTCGACACCACCACGCAGACCCAGACCATGACCATTCCCGACGACGTGGTGCAGAACATTCCTCTCAACGGCCGCGACTTTACGCAAATGATCGCTGTTGCACCGGGCTTCGGCGGCTACAACGTAGGCGGCTTCGGTTCGCTCAATGGCACGCGGCCTAACCAGATCAACTGGCAGATCAACGGAGTGGACAACAACGACTTCTGGCACAACATCCCGGCTATCAATCAGGGCGGCGTTTCCGGGATTGCCGGCACTGTCCTACCGATTGACGCGACTGAGGAATTTTCAGTGCAGACCTCCTCGGGACCCGAAGGCGGGCGCAACGCAGGTGGCACAGCCAACATTGTCCTGAAGTCCGGGACTAACGACATTCATGGTTCACTTTATTACTATAATCGGAACGAATACTTCGCTTCCCCCTCTCCCTTCTTTGTTCCCGCACCTGGCACCAAGGCGCCAAGAGAGCGCAACGAAAACTACGGATTCTCTGCGGGCGGCCCGATCATCAAGAACAAAACGTTTGTTTTTGTCAATTACGAGAAGAACGACTTCGTATTTGGTCTTTCCGGAATTGCGACAGAACCTTCGGATGCCTGGGTCACGTTAGCTACCGACCTCCTCAACAACCCAGTTTGCGCACCCATTACGGCCACCTGTACTACTCGGAAGTATGGCAACTACAACCCCGTGACGCGGAGCGCTGTTTCAACAAACGCAATTGGAACAAGCGGTTTCTGGCCCAGGAGCGGAAGCTCAAGCATCGCAGGCCTCTCAGCTACTGCCGGCAATTTCTTCAGCCCCAGTTCCGAGTTTGGATATAGCTACAACGGCGTAGCTCGGGTCGATCACCAGATTTCTGACAAACATCATCTTTCTCTGCACGCCATCATCGGTCAAGGTAACCAGACTGCACCGCTGGGCGGCAGCCCAGCGCTGGGAACGGCCAGCTCCAATTTGGCGTACTACTTCGAGGTGGCGCCGCTCCACGACGGAAACTATGGCGGGGTCTTGAACTCCGCGTTGTCGTCGAGGTGGACCAATCAATTCCTTTTTGGCGCCAGCTACTTCAATCAGCTCTTCCACGACAACAACAATGGCTTTGATACCAAGGCCATGGGAATATTCCTTAGCCCGGACGCGACCGCCCACGGACAACCCATCCACGGCGCTCCCAATATCGTCATCGCGCCTCCTTCCAAGGGCGGTTCGGGGGGATTTGAACAAATTGGTCTGACTCCACCCGAGGGCCGAAGCGACCTGACTTTGCACTTTACGGACATCGTTTCCTACAGCGTCGGAAAGCACCAGTTCCGCTATGGAGCCGAATTCCGCCACGGGAAACTCAATGAGTTCTATCACCGCCGCGGGACCGGAAAGTTCGTCTTTGATGGCTCGTTTGGACCTTGGTTCGGCGCTACAGGATGCGCTGGAGCGACCGGTACTTCTGGTCCTTCAGGATGCCAAGCCCTAATCAACGGCGGTCAGCTTCCCCTCGCTGAAGCCCTTGGCGACTTTCTCGCTGGTGACGTCTCTTCGTGCAGCGACGCCCTCCACGTCAACAATGGCTTTACGTGCGGCTCCACAATTGCCGTCGGTGATCCAGAGCGCTGGGTGCACGTCAACGCGTTCAACGCGTACATCCAGGATTCTTGGCAGATCACCAAGAAGCTCAACCTTAGTTACGGCTTGCGCTATGAATACTTTGGTCCGATGCAAAGCGACAAGAAAGACATCGCCAACTTTGTTGGAGCGTTGGATGGTTCTGGCACTGGATTCGTGGTTCAGGACGGCAGCCATCCTCTCTTCAACCCCGGTAAGAATCATTTCGGCCCCCGACTCGGCTTCGCTTATCAACCCACTGCGAAGGGTGATCTCGTTGTCCGTGGCGGTTTCGGCGTCTTCTATGACCAGATCAACCTAAACCCCTTCTTGGATTTCCGGCCACCCGTCTCGGCACCTTCTGGGATTCAGGGCAACCCATTCGGCGCAACGCCCGTCTCCACGTATTCTCGCGATGGTTACAATTGGGATGCCGCTCAAACTGGAGGGGCTTCGATCTTCCCTGCAGTTCAGGCCTGCGTGGATCCCAAGTGTGCTGCTCTAACCGACCCCAAGGGCTTGGCCGCCTATTCCGTTAGCCACAACTTTCGCACGCCGTATTTTTATAACTACAACCTACAGGTCGAGAAGGGCTTGGGCAACTCCGCTATATTCCAGATCGGGTATGTTGGCAGCCAGGGACGCAAGCTGAATATCGTATCCAACATCAATCCAGCAAATGCTGCTGGGGTCCACACCATCTTTCCTACAATGGGCAACATTCTCCAGCTCAACACCATTGGCACTTCAAACTACAATGCCTTGCAGACGATTTTCCGGACAAGGGCTTGGCGCGGGCTAAGCACCCAGTTCGCTTACACCTGGTCGCACGCTCTTGATGAAGTCAGCGAGTACCGCGGTCAAGTTCTGGACGATGCTTTCAACCTTAAGGCGGGCTATGGAAACGGTGATTTCGACACAAGACATCTTTTCACTATTAGTGGTACCTATGATGTGCCCAAGGCGCCTTGGGCTACCTCTGGCTGGTCCAAGCGCGCGTTCAACGACTGGCAAATCAGCAGCGTAATGAATTGGCACCGCGGGCAGCCCTCCGACGAGACACTCTCGGGATTGTCTCTAATCGGCAACCCGTATGCCGGAGTCAGTCACAAATTCGACCCAAGCTTTGGAACGCAATGGTGGAATCCCGCGGCGTTCTGCTCTCCGGGCGGGACGGCGTGTCCAGGCGCGGCAAACCTCTCAAGAAACAAATTTACCGGGCCGGGCTTTGGGGATGTGGACCTGTCGTTTATTAAGAACGTCCTAATCACCGAACGGGTCAAAATCCAGCTCCGGTCGGACTTCTTTAACCTGTTCAACCGCATCAACCTGGCGTCTGGAGTTGGCTCCGTGGGCGGCGTTTGCGCTCCAGCCGCTGTAACCGGTATATGCACCACAAACAGTGGCTTTGGCCAAGTGACGGACACCATCGGCGACTTCAACGGTGCCCCGGCCATCGGCCCCGGCGAAGCCCGCAACATCCAGCTCGTGGCCAAGATCATCTTTTAGCGGCTCGAAACCCATCACCAAGAGGGCGCTCCGACACTGTCGGGGCGCCTTTTTGCTTTTTTGGAGTGTTGGATAGTCGCCCGGATTCTACTTGGTAGGGGCACCTGCTACCCCCCTACCCCCCCATCATTTTGTATGAATGTCAAAAGAAAGGGTTTACAAAATTTGCATTTCGTAACTGATTGAATCTAAAGGACGCGATCTTTGTTGTTTTGGACTAGCTAACTGAAAATAGGCGGCTCGAAAAAAGAAAAGCGGGAGCAAGCTCCCGCTTTCCAGACACAGTCTTCTACAAAACAGAGTTTACCACGAAATAATGGAAGGTCAAAGGAAACTTTAGGTAGTGTCAACCTCATTAGAAATGTCCCCTTTCTTAACTCGATAAAAGTGTTCCCTTGGCGGGATCGGAAGGTTTGGCGCAGGAGTTAGCGGCGCAGGAATTCTTCGAGGAGGAGGCGGGAGAGGCGGCGGGTGTTGTGGCGAAGGACGCCGTGTTCTTCGAGGAGATTGTCGAGGATGACGCGGAAGCCGAGCTCCTGGAGGGCGGGGAGATCGACGGCCACCGGTTCCGCGCCCTGCGCGCGATAGCGGCGGGCCACATCGGGCGACACGGGCTGGCGATTAGCAACGACGAAATCGATGACACGCTGCGGGACGTGCTTCTGGATGGCGCGGAGATGATCAGCGAGGGCGTAGCCGGCGGTTTCGCCGGGCTGGGTCATCAGGTTGGCGACATAGACGCGCGGGGCCTTGGACTTGGCGATGGCGCTGGCAATTTCCGGAATCATCAGGTTCGGAAGAATGCTGGTGTAGAGCGAGCCCGGACCGAGCAGGATCAGGTCAGCTTCCTTGATGGCCTCGATGGCCCTGGGCAGCGGACGCACGCGCCGCGAAGAAAGCTTGAGCCTCTTGATGGGCGCGCGGCTGGCGGTGATGCGCGTTTCGCCGTGGACGGTGCGGCCGTTTTCGAGCGTGGCGACGAGATGCACGTTCGAAAGCGTCGAGGGAAAAATCCTGCCCCGAATCGCCAGCACTTTGCTGCTGACGCGGATCGCTTCCGTAAAATCTCCGGTCACGTGCGTTAGCGCGGCGAGGAAAAGATTGCCGAAATTGTGGCCGATGAGGCCGTGACCGGCATGAAAACGATATTGAAATAGGCGGCCGAGCAGCGCTTCATCCTTCGAGAGAGCGACCATGCAGTTGCGAATGTCGCCGGGCGGGAGGATGCGGTTCTCGCGGCGCAAGCGGCCGGAACTGCCACCGTCATCGGTGACGGTAACAATGGCAGCGAGATCGGCGATGGGCCGTTCAGCGGTGGCACGGTCGTCCGTGCGGCGAATCACGTGTTCCTTGAGTCCGCGTAGGAGCGTGGAAAGCCCGGTGCCGCCTCCAAGGGCGACTACGCGGAGGCCGGGGGAAAGAGTTTTCGATTTGGAGGCACGCTTTTTCATAAAGATATTTGGGATCGCAGAAGCGGCTTCACTTCATGGAAAAGAATCTAACACCCCGACGGGATCGGGGTAAACGCCGAACACAGAGAACGCAGGAAGCACGGAGAAGAATAAGCCGGACAGGCTCCTGACCGGGTCGGGACAAGTTCCGCCTGTCCCACTAACTGGCGGAAAAAAAGCGGACAGGCTAAAGCCTATCCTACTAGCTGGCGAGGCCGTCTTTTTCAGGATAAAGCAGCTCGGTGAAACGTGGGTCTTCCTGGAGGAACGCAAAATCTTCGTCGTTGCGCGCGTGATAGCGATTTTCCGGGCGCAAGTGGATGGCGACCTTCAGATTGGCAAGCGCGGAATCGGCTTCACCGGTGAGGCAATCGAGCGCGGCCAGCGCGTAATGAATGTGGTCCGCCTTGGGCGCGGCCTTGCGGGCTTTGTCGAGACTTTCTCGCGCATCGTCCCACCGGCCAATGTTCATCATCGCAACGCCGCGCTGATAGTGCTCTTCGGCGGTGCGCGGATTCTGCTCGTGCGACGGTTTCATGCGCTGCTCGGCGATTTTCACGTGCATGCGCGCGCGATCCGCGAGTTCCTTGCTGGGACCTTCGAGAACTTTTTCCAGTTCCTGCTTGGCGCGCGCGAATTTCTGCTGATGGAAGAGCGAGAGAGCCTCATCGTAAAGTTTGAGCTGTGCCTGGACGAGCGGGTCCACCAGCTCGACCCCCCCACGCTGTGCTGGCGGTGGCGGGCCTAAAGGCTTCTTTTTCTGTAGCTTAGATTGACTGTGGGCCGTCCCTTTGGAGCGGCTCGACGAGCCTGAATGAGACTTGTGCGTTTTTGCCATTGGGCGAATGCTAGCAGAGCAGGATTCTCGCGTCAAATCATGTGAACGGAGGCACTTGGGGGCCCATCAGGCGTTACCGAACGGAGGCATGGCCAAAAATAGGGCGTGGAGTTCAGCGCGGAATCGCGGAAACTATATGCAGTTCGTGCAACGTGACACGCGGGGCGGGAAAAGTGGCCTGCTTGCGCCGCGTATGCTATAAGTTTGTGGCCAATTCTGGTTAACGACAAAGTGCCTTTCATCAATTTTCCTGCGCGCGAAATCAACTGCAAGCTGGTGTACTACGGTCCAGGTCTGGGCGGAAAAACCGCCAACCTGCAGTGGATCTACGACCACACGGGACAGAATCAGAAGGGCAAAATGGTGTCTCTGGCGACGGAGACGGACCGCACGCTGTTCTTCGACTTCCTGCCATTGGACCTAGGAACGGTGCGCGGGTTCAAGACGCGCTTTCATTTATATACGGTGCCCGGACAGGTGTTCTATGAGGCTAGCCGGAAGCTGATCCTGAAAGGCGCGGACGGCGTGGTGTTTGTGGCCGATTCGCAGGAAGAACGCCTGGACGCGAATTTTGAAACCATGGAAAACCTGCAGGAACATTTGAAAGAGCACAACCTGAATTTCACTACGATTCCCTACGTGCTGATGCTGAACAAGCGTGACTTGCCGAATGCCATGTCCGTTGCGGACCTGACGAAGCATTTGCAGAAAAAAGGCGAGCCGGTTTTGGAAGGCGTGGCGATTCAGGGAGTGGGTGTGTTTGAAACGCTGAAGGAAGTCGCCAAGCTGGTGCTCGCGGAATTGAAAAAGGGCGGGTAGGACTGGCGCAAGTTGGGAGTCTGCTCAGGGTTCACATCTGCCGAGACACTACATTTACCTGGATGCGCGTAGAAATTTTCGTCCCGTCCTTTGCATTTGCAGGCTTGAATTTCCAGCGCTTGACGGCATCTACAGCCTCCCTAGCGAAGCCATTCCCTGGGTCAGACAAAACCTTAATGTCGCTTGGGCGACCTTTTTCCGAGACCGTGATTTCGAGGAGCACATTTCCTTCCAATATCTTCGCTCTGCGAGCCTCTGGAGGGAAACGGGCAGGGGGACAGTCGATGCAGACCGGGCCCGAAGCAGCGTTAGGTGGAACAGCAGGTGTGGCTTTTTCCTTCTCCTGAGCAACGGCTTGCAGGTGCAGAGCGACCAGCAGAATGAATAGGCGGGTTGCCAACCTGAAGAATATGATGCTCCTAATGGTCGAGATCATTTGACACCTATACGAATCACGCGAAGTTTGCCAGGGCGGCGGATTCGGATTCGAAGGTGGGGATGGCTTCGATGAGCCGCGTGACGGTGAGCGCGTCGCGCACGCGGCCGGGGCCACAGACGAGACGCAGGACACCGCCTTCGCGCGCCAGCTTGATGGAGATGCGCACCAGCGTGGAAATGCCGGAGCTGTCGATCTGCGGGATGCCGTTCAGGACCACAACCACTCTCTTCGCGCCACCCTTAACCACGGATTCAAGAGCGTCGTGGAGCTGCTCGGCAGGTTCGCCGATGGTGAGCCGGCCATGAACTTCCAGAACAGGCACTCCATAGGTTTCGCGGACATTGATTTCCATCGGTAGCCGGTCAGTCATTGGAATGCGTCAATCTATCGTACTTGGGCGGCGACGGTGGTTCGCCAGGCCGGACGGCATTATACGCTGGAGCGTAAGTTGCACAAAGGGAACTGTTCCACAAGGTTACAGGCCAAGTCGGCCGAATCTGCAGAAGCTGTCGTATCAGAAAAACAAATCTAGTCAATGAAAATTTCAAACTCTGACGAAGTGCGCGCACGCGTATAATGCGAGCCGTCAAAGTAGCGGGTCCCCCGTAGTAGAATCCAGAGCCAGCGGAGCAGACACATCTATGAAGTGCGTGGGATGGAAGTGTAGTTTCAGCCTTCTCGTGTGGCTTGGAGCCGTCCTATTCACTGCAATTCCCCTGTCCGCGCAACAAACGCCCGCCTCTTCCACCGCTCCAGTAACGATGATGGCCTCCCTTGCCGCACCGGAAACCGCCAAAACTGTTTCCGAAAAACTGGCGCAACTGGATAAAGATGTGAAAGCGGCGCAGTCCTCCGCGGACAACGCATGGATGCTGGTCAGCGCGGCGCTGGTTTTGATGATGACCGGACCAGGGCTGGCGCTGTTCTACGGTGGTCTGGTGCGGCGGAAAAACACTCTGGCGATCATGATGCAGAGCTTCGCGCTGATGGCGTTGATCACCGTGATGTGGGCGCTGGTCGGATACAGCCTGTGCTTTGGCGGCGACGGACATTTTATCGGCAGCTTCGAGCACGCCTTCCTGCGCGGCGTGGGTGCGGACCCGAATCCCGATTATTCCGGAACGATTCCGCAACTGACTTTCATGGTCTACCAGCTGATGTTCGCCATCATCACGCCTGCCTTGATAACGGGCGCAACCGCGGAGCGGATGAAATTCAGCGGCACAGTCCTGTTCCTTACGCTGTGGTTCCTGGTTGTTTACGCGCCACTCGCGCACATGGTGTGGGGAAAAGGCGGGCTGCTAAACGCGTCGCTTGGAGGAAAATTTCCGACGCTGGATTTTGCCGGCGGCACGGTCGTGCACATTTCTTCCGGAGTTTCCGCGCTGGTGTGCGCGCTGTATCTCGGCAAGCGCACCGGATATCCCAAGCAACCGATGCCGCCGCATAGTCTGGTTCTGAGTTTCATCGGCGCCTGCTTGCTGTGGGTTGGATGGTTCGGATTCAACGCGGGCAGCGCGCTGGCGTCAAATTCATTGGCCAGCAGCGCGTTTGTAGCGACGCACTTCGGGGCGGCGGCTGCGGCGCTGAGTTGGAGCGCGGCGGAATGGATCAAGAACGGCCGCGCCAGCGCATTGGGCGCGATTTCCGGCGCGGTGGCGGGACTCGTGGCGATTACTCCGGCAGCCGGATTTGTCGGTCCAATGCCTGCGCTGGCCATCGGCATTATCGCCGGGGCTGCGTGCTATTGGATGGTAACGAAGGTGAAGGCCGTCTTCGGGTATGATGACGCGCTGGATGCTTTCGGAGTACACGGCGCGGGCGGGACGATCGGAGCTTTGCTCACCGGAGTTTTCGCTCAACAGGTGATCAACCCCATCTTTGGAGCGGACAAACCGGTCGGCGGTTTGGACGGGCATTGGAGCCAAGTCGGCAACCAACTTGTCGGCGTTGTGATTGCCTGGGTCTTTGCACTAGTGGGAACGCTGGTGCTCCTTAAGATCGTGGATTTGATCACCGGCGTGCGCGTGCCGGAAGAGCACGAAATCGAGGGCTTGGACATTACGCAACATGGTGAAGAGGCTTATAACCTTGAATCGTAGGCAAGGCCGGCAGGGGAGCGTCAGGCAGGGGGCGGAGCGGAAACACCCATGATGAAAATCGAGGCAATCATTCAGCCCTCGCGGTTCGAATCGGTGAAAGATGCGCTGCGCGAAATCGGCATCGAAGGGATGACGGTGACGGAAGTGCGCGGCCACGGCCGGCAAAAGGGACACACCGAAGTGTATCGCGGACGCGAATACACAGTGGACCTGCTTCCCAAGATAAAACTGGAAATGGTGCTGCCGGACGCGCTGGTAAACCGCGCCGTGGACACAATTCTGAAGACCGCCAAGACAGGAAAGATTGGTGACGGTAAGATATTCCTATCAAGGGTTGAGGAAGCGATCCGGATTCGCAACGAGGAGCGTGGTGAAAACGCGCTCTAGCCATTCACTCTTGGCCGCCCAGCAGCCGATTTACTGACCGCAGGACGCTCAACGTGACTACCGCTGCACGCCCCAGTCTTACTCCGGGCATCCCACCCGAAAAGAACATGCAAGGTTCCCCAACGCCCTTGTCCGTGCTCGGCCCGCAGGCCGAGGCTGAACGGCAACGCATCCGTCAACAATTCGAGGCCGGGACCAGTGCGCGAGAAACTCTGCGCGCGTTGTGCGAGCTGGCGGACCACAACGTCCAACAAATTTTTGGAGAACTGCTGCGCGTCCACAACCGCGATGCGCAAGGACTTTGCCTGCTGGCGCTGGGCGGCTACGGGCGGCGGATGCTCTTCCCTTACTCCGATCTCGACATTCTATTTTTGCTGGGCAACGAAAGAGTGGAGCAGGAATTGCGGCCGCTCATCTCCGAATTCTCGCGCACGTTATGGGACATCGGATTCCGCGTCAGTTCGGCCGGGCGCACTCTGGAAGAGTGCAAGCGCATCGAAGAGGACAACGCCGAGTTTCATCTGGCTTTGCTGGATCGCCGGTTCCTGGCCGGGGACGCAGCGCTCTTTGAAAAGCTCGACGCGAAAGTTTTGCCCGCGTCGGAAAAGCAGGCACGTCCTTTCCTGCTGGCGCAAATCCACCTGCTGACCAGGGAACGATTGACCCGCTTCGGAAATACGATTTTTCACCTCGAGCCCAACGTGAAGGAATCGCCGGGCGGCATGCGGGATTATCAGGCGACCATTTGGCTGCGTCAGATCGTGGAGGAAAAGAGGGGGATTCGAAACGTCACCGCCGCGGAGGAAGAACTTTCCGCAGCGGCCGTCGATTTTCTCAGTGCCATCCGATGTTTCCTGCATTACAGCAACGCCCGGAACGATAACACGCTCACTTATGAGCTGCAGGCGGCGGCAGCAGAACGCGCTCTCGGCATAGGTGACGGCGTGGCGCGAGCACCCGCGGAATGGATGCGCCAATATTTTCGCCACGCTCGCACGCTGAACCGGCAACTTCTGCGCTACCTCGAGCAAAAAGCCCCTGTGCCGCTATCGTTGCGGCAGCGCTTGTTCAATGCGGCGCGCTCCGCCAAGAGCGAGCCGGCAGGCGGCAGATATTCCTCCGTGCGAGACGGGCTGCTGGAGGCTGTGGACCTGCCATCGTTGTCGGACCGCGCAATCACTTATTCCCTTTTCGCGGAAGCGGCCCGCACCGGAACTCCACTGAGCCGCGAGGCGGAGCGCAGCATAGGCTACATCCTTACCCATCCGGAACTCCCCCCGAAGAATACGCAGATTTCCTGGGCCACTCTGCGCGAAATCCTGGGCTCCGATTATCCGGGAGTGGCGTTGCGCTCGATGCAGCGGCTGGGGTTGCTGACGGAAGTCCTGCCGGAATTCGCGATGATCGACTCGCTGGTGGTGCGCGATTTTTATCATCGCTATACCGTCGATGAGCACTCTCTGCGCACCATCGAGCACCTGCAGGAATTGGCGGCGCCACCGGATGAGCGTGGAGCGCATTTCGTGCCGCTCTGGAAGACCGCTGAGCGGCGGGATTTGCTGATCCTGACGCTGCTCTTGCACGACGTGGGAAAGGGGATGCCGGTGGAGAATCACGTCACCGGCAGCCTCGCCGCGCTCGACAGCGCCGCCAAGAGATTGCAACTTTCGCCGGAAGAAAAGGAAGAAGTCCACTTCCTGATCGAACACCACTTGGACATGTCCGCCACGGTGCAACGGAGAGATATCTTCGATCCCGCCACGGTTTCCGCGTTTGCGCAGTCCGTCACCACGCTTGAGCGCTTGCAAAGATTGTGCCTGCTGACCTATGCGGACATTCACTCCGTCAACCCCGAAGCGCTAACACCATGGAAAGCAGAAATGCTGTGGCAGCTTTTCGTTGCCACTTCCAACCACTTTAGCCGCACGCTGGATCGCGACCGCTTGCACGCCCCGGATGAAGGCTCGCTCCTCCAGCGCGTTAAAGCCAAAGCGGGTGACGCCACAATCGAGGAGATCGAGCGCTTCCTCGAAGGATTCCCGCGCCGGTATCTGGCCGTGCATTCCGCGGCCGAGATTGCGGCGCACTTCGAGCTTTATCGCAAGCTGGGCACCGTTCCCGTGCAAACGGAGCTCCTCGCCACGCGCCATGGGTTCTCTCTGACAGTGCTGACGGCGGATCGCCCCGCGCTTTTCGCCACGATTTCGGGCGTACTGGCCGGATGGGGCATGAACATCAACAAGGCGGACGCTTTCGCCAACGCCGCGGGCGTCATCCTGGACACTTTTCACTTTGCGGATTTGCACCACACGCTGGAGCTGAACCCCAGCGAGGCCGAGCGCTTCCGGAAGAGTCTTGCCGATGTCCTGAATGGAAAGGCGCCGCTGGAACCGCTATTGAAGAGCCGCGTAAGCGCCAGCCGCGCACGGGCGCCGAAGGTCACCGTCGAAACGCGCATCAACTTCGACGATGCCTCATCCGCGCACAGCACGCTAATGGAAATCGTTACGCAGGACCATCCGGGATTGCTCCATGAGATTGGCTCGGCGCTGGCGCGCCTGGAATGCAATATCGAAGTCGCGCTGATCGACACGGAGGGTCACAAGGCTATCGATGTCTTCTACCTCACCGGGCAAGGCAAGAAGCTCACCACGCAGAAGCAGGAGCTCCTTCGCGAAGTTCTCCAGGGAACTTTGGTCTAGCCCACCTCAAAACTGGCTTACTCCGGCAGGCAGTCCGCCTATTTGGTTATCTTTGCGATGAATGCCGAGTAAGGCTCCATCGGCAATTCCGCCGCCATCGCGGGTAGGGGCTTGTGGAAACTTGTCAGCAGAACGCTGAGCCTCGGCTGGGCAAACCCAAGCGGGGAAAGATCGAGCCCTACGTTCTGGTTCGAAGCCGACATATTTAGTACTACAAGGATCGCTTCGTCCTTGTAGCGCCGCACATAAGTCAGCACGTTCGGGTCGTTCTCATTCAGCAACTGGAAATCGCCTTCGAGCAGCGCGGGTTCCTTGTGGCGCAGCACAAGTAATTGCCGGTAAAAGCTGAGCAGGGAATTTGAGTCTTTCATTTCGCTCGCGACGTTGTGGGCCTTGTAACTCGCCGGAACCGGCAGCCACGGCTTGGCCTTGCTGAACCCGGCGTTCTGGCCTTCGTTCCATTGCATCGGCGTGCGTTCCCCGTCGCGGCCTTTTTCCAGCGGCCATCCGAGCTTCCCAATCGGGTCTTGCACGTCATCTTTGCTTTTCGGGTCGTTGTTCTCCATGCCAATTTCTTCGCCGTAATACATGATCGCCGTGCCGCGCAGCGTCAGGTACAGCGTTGCCATCATCTTGGCGATGTCGTCGTTGTGCGTTCCATCGGCGTAGCGTGTGTACGAACGCACGATGTCGTGATTGGTGATCACATAAACGGGCCAGTGGCCGGCGGCATTCACGGCAGCAATGTGCTTGCGGTATTGATCCGCGGAGAGCCCTTTGAACTCCGTCATCATCAGATCCATGGGCAACTGCAGTTCGTCGTTGTGCTCGCCGTAGTAATCCTTCAGATCAGAAACGTTGGAGGTCCACGTTTCGCCGATCAGCACGGAACCAAACTCGTCCGCCGCACTGCGCAATTTGCGCATCACGTCGTGTACTTCCGGCAGTTTCTTGTCGTACTTCTCCTCCATGTTCGGCCGCCCAAACTTGTCCGTGCCCGGCAGGACCGGATTGTCCGTAAGCTTCGGATCCTCGAAAAGAGTGTCCACGGCGTCCAGGCGGAATCCTGCCACGCCGCGCTTGTACCAGAAGCGCGTCACGTCCAGCATGGCTTTCTCCACCGCCGGATTCCGCCAGTTCAAGTCCGGCTGCTCCGGATAAAAGTAGTGGTAGTAATACTGATTCGTCTTCGGGTCGAGTTTCCAGGCGGAAAGCCCAAACGTGGAGAGCCAGTTGTTGGGCGGTTCGCCTGGAGCTTTGCCGTCGCGCCAGATATACCAGTCGCGATGTTCCGAAGTTTTCGACGACTTCGAATCCACGAACCATTTGTGCTGGTCCGACGTGTGATTCACTACGAAGTCGAGGATGACCCGGATGTTGCGCCTCTGTCCCTCGCTCACCATCCGGTCGAAGTCCTTCATCGTTCCATACATCGGATCAATCGCTTCGTAGTCGGACACGTCGTATCCGAAATCCACCTGCGGCGACGGGAAACATGGCGTGATCCATATGGCGTCCACGCCGAGATCCTTCAAGTAATCCAATTTCGACACGATGCCGTTCAGGTCGCCAATCCCATCGTTATTGCTGTCCGCAAAACTTCGCGGATAAATCTCATAGAACACCGCGTGCTGCCACCACGGGTGCCCTTCCGCGTCGACCGGCTTTGTCTGTGCCGCCGCGACAAGAGCTGCGCTCAAGCAGCACAGCCCAGCCAATGCAAACCGGATTACTCTCTTAAACATTGTGAATCGACTCCTCGTCCCCGAACTTAAATGCGTTGTCTTTTCGCTGCGGCGGCTACGGTTTCTTTGCCTTATGTTCCCCGGATTTTGCTCTGAAGTCTAACGTTACAGTCTTCATTTGGGGCGCTTTCGAACTGCCCTCAACAAAAGAAACCCGAAGTTTCACCGATCCATCCGACATCTTGACCAGTTCAGCGCCCTCAGCGGCCGTCAGTTGTTCCCCTCCCCAAACGGAAAGTTCATACGTGCGTCCCACTTTTCCTTCCAGTTTGAGAAAAGCCAAGTTATGCGGGCCGGTCCAAGTCTCCGAGAGAATCCGGATACCTTCGCTGGCGCTGCCTAGCGCAGGCAGATCAGATGAGTAGCTCACTCCAAAATCATTTCGCAGCCGTATCCGCAGAGTGCTCGACCCGCCGTTCACACCCAAATGCACCAGTACATGTTGATCGCTTCCGCTCGCTTCAACCTTGGATGGGACGGCCCGCCCATTCAATTCCGCCCCGAGTATTTCGGCTCGCAGACTCACGGCGGGCTCGAAATCCATCGTGCATTCAGCGGGGCCCTTACGGCCGATCTCCAGCGTAATCGCGTCCGCAGTTTTCTTGTAACTCAAGTCCAAAGTGTCCGTACCCACGGCAATCCCGCGAATCGAAAACGCAGTCCAGTCCGCAGGAGCATGCGGAGCGAAAGTCAGCGTGCGCTTGCCCGCGTCCGCGTGCAATCCAAACATTCCTCTCAGCAGCGGGCTCACCACCATCGCCGCCGACCAAATCTGGTGCGGCGAGCTCGTCGAGAGCGGCTGGTAATAATCTCCGGAAAGCACTTCCGTAACGTGTCCCAGCGAACCATCCAGCCCCAGCAGCGCATTGGCACGCAGGTTCGCGTAGGCCGGAAACGCCTGATGATACCGATACTCCGCAACCGACGCCCAGCCCGTAAACAGCGGCCACACGGAACCGTAATGGTAGCCTCCGCCGCTGAATTTCGGCGAATTCGCTGAAATAATCCGCATGCCCCAGTCCGTCTGGTGGTCAAGCCCGGCCAGTTGCTGGATCATCGACGTCGCATCTGTTTCGCTGGGCAGGCCAAACCACATCGGCACCGTCGCGAGCACGCTTGGCTCATCCACTTTTTGGTCGTTCTTGTCCAGCGCAAAGGCAAACCGTTTTTCGAGTGCGATCCAGAAACTTTCATTCACCAGCGCGCGCTGCTTCTCAAAATCCTTCTCCAGCGCCTTGCTCAATTCCTCCTGACCCGTCGCGCGCGCCAGATTCGCAAGCGCCCGCAGAGCTTCCGCCCCCAGCCCGCTTTGGTAATACTCCGTCTTCACGGGTAGCAGCGGCCCGCCCTCCACCCAGCCGTGCCCCACGCCAAGGTTTTGCAGTAGGCCCCGCGCGTCATAAGTGGATTTCAGAAACTCATAAGCCTTCCGCAGGCTCTCCCACTTTTCCTTTGCAAATGCGGCGTCGCCGCTCTCCACGACGTAATCATTCATCGCGATGATGTATAGCGGCGTCGCATCGGCGGAGGCGTAGGGATAGGGATAGCCTTTGAACCAGTCCACGAAATTCGCGCCCTGCGAAATTTCGTGCGGAATTTTGCCGTCTTCCCGCTGATATTTGCTGATAAAGGCCAGCGCCGCGCGCGAATTGGAAAAATCTCCGGAAGCATTCAGCGCGAAAGAAGTCCAAAACGAATCACGCCCGAAAAACCACGCAAATCCCGGCCGCTGGCTCTCGCCCGAAGTGCGGTATCCCGCCACGAGTCCTGTGCCCAGGTAAGGATTGTTGACCATGCCTTGCAACACGCTCACTCGCGACCAATCGTAAGCTTCCTGGATCTGCGCATCGGGAAGTTCCACGCTCACCGTTTTTCCAAGATAGTCGCGGTAGTATTCCGCGGATTCCTTCCAAAGTGCAGCGTAATCGGACGTCAGATGTGCATACGTTTTCTCCGCTGCCGCCCGTCCATCCAGCGACCCCGCAATAACGATCAACTTCCTCTCTTTGCCTCGCGCCGTCGGCCCCAGCCGAACCGAACTCTCCTCCGATTCCGAATAATTCGTCTGGAATTCTGCGTGAGGCTCCGTCCCCGTTGGCGAGCCCACCAGCGCCGAGAATTTTCTCTGCTCCTCGCCAAAATAAAATGCATGCTGCGCCGCCGTCCAGTCCAAGTACGTCGCTCCGAGCGCGGCCGGCCATTCCAACTGAAAGTCCCTGTGAAAAACCGCCTCAATCTCCAACGGGTGCTCCGTTTCCACGTCGAGCAGGATCACGGCGCCCTGTTCGCCCACGGGAACGAAAAATGTTTCGTGCACGCTGAACGTATCTCCCGCGTACAGAATCGTGGCGGATTCCGGCCGCACCGTAACCGTCCTCGCCAATGCCTCCGCCGCCAGGACTCGTCCTTCAGTATGAAATTTCAGGTGAAACTCGCGGAAAATCTTCAGCGGGTACACCCACGCTTCCATGCTGCCCGATTCATTTCCCAGCAGCCCCGCGCGTGTTCCCGTGATTGGCAGAAATTCCCATGGACGCACTGCGCGCGAAAGCTCCAGTTCGTGCGTCTTCTGATGCGTTTGCTGGCTCCAGCCTTTAGGTACTCCGATTCCTAACATTAACGCCGCCACAAAACACACGCCAAACAATCTCAGCCACATACCATGAAATAGTTTTTGAAAGTGCACAACTGTTCCCTGTGTGGTGTGCATTCTGACGGCCCCCGCTGCGTGGTGTGCTTGCATTGCCTCGTTGGCCTTACTATAAAGGAAAGCGCCGGATTCTAGCACGGCGCTCGCAAGGAAAGGTATCGCTACTTTTGTCTTTCACACGCCGCGCGTTTCTCCGATCCCTTAGCCGTTCGGCCATCGTGCTCCCGTTGGAGAAAGCTCTCGCACTAGCGCTCCCGAAAAATTGGCTGCCCCGATTCTCTTCTCAAAGCAACGTTTCTCCACAAGCCGCCCCTCCTCCCCACAGCGATCTCGGCGTTTCCTTCCTCAACTTCGCGCGCGAATCCGGCCTCAACGCCAAAACCATTTTTGGCGGCGAGCACAAAAATAAGTATCTTCTCGAAACCACCGGCTGTGGCGTCGCGTTTTACGATTACGACAACGACGGCTGGCTGGACATCTTCTTCGTCAACGGCTGGCGCCTCGAAGGTTTTCCCGCTGGCCAGGAACCCACCAATCATCTTTTCAAAAACAATCGCGACGGCACTTTCACCGACGTCACCGACAAAGCTGGCCTGCTTCATTCCGGCTGGGGACAAGGCGTCTGCGTCGGCGATTACGATAACGACGGCTTCGACGATCTCTTCGTCACGTACTTCGGGAAAAACGTCCTCTACCACAACAACGGCAACGGCACCTTTACCGACGTCAGCGAAAAAGCCGGCGTCGCCGGCACCGGCAAGCGCTGGAACACCGGCTGCGCTTTCGTCGACTACGATCGCGACGGCCGCCTCGATCTCTTCGTCGCCAACTACATCGATCTCGACCTGAAGACCGCGCCCGTTCCCGAATCCGGCCCGTGCCTCTACAAAGGCGTTATGGTTGCTTGCGGCCCGCCTGGTCTCAACGGCGGAAAAAACATTCTCTATCACAATAACGGTGACGGCACGTTCTCCGACGTCAGCGAAAAATCCGGCATCCTGAAAGCCAATGGCACTTTTGGCCTCGGCGTGCTCACCGCCGATCTCGATAATGACGGCTGGCCCGACATTTACGTGGCCAACGATTCCACCGCTAGCGCGCTTTATCAAAACAAAAAGAACGGCACCTTCACCGACATCGCCATCGAGGCCGGCTGCGCTCTCAGCGCCGACGGCAAGCCACAAGCCGGCATGGGCATCTCCACCGCGGATTACGATCTCGACGGCAATCTCGATCTGGTCAAAACCAATTTCGCGGGAGACACCCCTTCGCTCTACCACAATCTCGGCGGCGCGAATTTCGAGGACACCACCTATCAGGGCGGTCTCGGCAAGCACACGCAATATCTCGGCTGGGGCTGCGGTTTCTTCGACATGGACAACGACGGCTGGCCCGACATCCTCATCTGCAACGGCCACGTCTATCCCGAAGTCGAGCAGCTGAAGACGGAAGCGGGTTATCCGCAGCGTAAGCTGCTCTACAAGAATCTCCGCAACGGGCGCTTCGACGACGTTTCCAACGATGCCGGCCCTGGAATCTCCGCGCCTGTCGCCGCGCGCGGCTGCGCCTTCGGCGATTTCGACAATGACGGTGACCTCGACGTGGTCGTCAACACGGTCAACGATTTTCCGCAGCTTCTGCGTTGCGATTCACGCACCGCCAACAATTGGATCAAAATCAAAACCATCGGCACAAAATCCAATCGCAGCGGCATTGGCGCGCGCATCAAATGCGTCACGCATCTCCCCGGCGAAAAAAGTCTCCATCCCCAAATCGACGAAGTCCGCAGCGGCGGCGGCTATTTTTCGCAGAACGATCTACGCCTCCACTTCGGCATCGGCAAAGCCGAATCCATCGAGCTTCTCGAAATCCGCTGGCCCAGCGGCCTCATCGAAACGCTGAAAGACATCAAGCCCAATCAAGTCATCTTCGTCAAAGAGGGCGAAGGCATCATCCGCACCCAGCAATTCGATCCTCCCAAGTCCCCCAAGCCTCCAAAGTGAGTTCGCATGATCATTAATCGCAGAAACAGCGCGTCCCGTCATTTAGAGCGAAGCGAGAAATCTCTCTTCGCCTTGTCCTCGCTGATTTTGATCGCTTCCGTGTGGACGCTCGCCCTCCCCGCCTCCACCGCCGACCTCCCCTTCGGCCCCTGGACCCGCGCCGCCAACGAGCCCATCCTTTCTCCGCAAGGCTCCACCTGGGAATCCGCCGGCACCTTCAATCCCGCGGTCGTTTTTCACAACAGCAAATTCGTCATGCTCTACCGCGCCCAGGATGCCTCGGGCACTTCCCGTCTCGGCTATGCCGAAAGCACTGACGGCCTCCACTTCATTCGCCGCCACGATCCTGTCCTCTCCCCCGAAGCCGACTACGAAAAAGACGGCGGCGTCGAAGATCCGCGCCTCCAGAAATTCGGCGACACCTACTACCTCACCTACACCGGCTACAACAAAAAAGACGCCCAGCTTTGCCTCGCCACCTCGCGCGATCTCATTCACTGGGACCGCAAAGGCGTGATCCTTCCCTCCTACAAAGGAAACTGGAACAAAGGTTGGACCAAGTCCGGCGCCATCGTCCCCGAAAAAATCGACGGCAAGTATTGGATGTACTGGCTCGGCACCGCCCCCAGCGAGACCGGCGAAACGTACAAGACCGACCAGATGGGCCTCTCTTGGTCCACAGATCTCCTGCACTGGACCGAAGCCACCGCTACTCCCATCCTCCCCCGCCGCCCGGGAATGTTTGACTCCCGCGTGGTCGAGCCCGGCCCTCCGCCCATCCTCACTGACGGTGGCATCGTCCTCATTTACAACGGCGCCGACGACCAGCTCGTCTATCGCACCACCGTCGCCGTCTTCGACCGCCGCGACCCGCGCAAGCTCCTTTACCGTTCCGACGCCCCCCTCTTCGCCCCCGAAAAACCATGGGAAAAAGTCGGCCAAGTCCCCAACGTAGTCTTTGTAGAAGGAATGGTGCGACAGGGCAATCGTTGGCTCTTTTACTACGGCGGTGCGGACAAGTTTGTCGGCCTCGCGGAAGCTAGTATGAAGTAAGGGTCCTAGTTCCCTCCGTCGATGCATCCACCAGCTCCGTCATTCCGAGTTGTAGCTCAGGCCTTTAGGCCTGAGGAATCTCTTCGGTTTTGTCTGGAACTCGCCACTCGTCACTCGCCACTTGGCGCCGCCGACAAATACGTCGGTGTCGCCGAGGCACCAGGCAAGCCAAGACCTATGCCATGAGCAATGATCCGAACCGAGACTAGTTCCCAATCTTGGCGAAAGCAAAGCTTGTAGCTTCACGTAGCGCCGGGCTTCAGCCCGGCATTCTTACTTTCTGGCTCAACCTAGAATTACATGATCTAGCCGGTCCATAACTGAACTCGCTAATCCGCTCTGCTCTCAATTCCAGTATTCTACTGATTGACCATCCCCCGAATCCCTATATCCTGCCCTCCGACAAGAGCTTGCTTTGGCAGTCACGGCCCGTCAAATAGAACGTCAGACAAAGGGTAGTCCTCGAACCTCTAGCCCACTACGTCAACCCCTAATCGCGCTGGGAACCAGTAGTTCGCCCTGTCGCCTGATTCTCTTTTAACCAACGCTGATAGAGAGCTGGGATTCAGCATCGGAGTTCGTGTCACTGGACAGAACGATTTGGCCAGCGTAGCCGTTTGCTTCAAGAAATGTCTTGAGGTATAGCTGCGTTCGCCGTGATTCGGTGAAAATCAGCGCCTTGCGGTTTGCGCCGCAAAATTCACTCCCTAATGAGGTCTACGGGTTTCCGATTCGTGGAGATTGCCGCTTGTTTTAATGCAGCCTTCACGTACGGGCACCAGCGCTCGTAGCTCCAGCCAACACTGCTGGGGTGTGCAATCGGAAAGAGCAATGTACGTAACTCCGAATCCGAAAAATATACGCGGCTCTCTAGGGTGTCGTTTTCCGCTACTTTGATGGCAGGTCCAAGTCCAAACCGAAGCGGCAAATTTCTCCACAATTCCTTGCCCAGGACCAGCACGAACTCGGGACCGAGCCGGTCCAGAACCTCGATAAGAGCAGGTGTGGCGCGGCTCCACATTTCCGCCGAAGGTCGCATTCTTGGCCCCGTTCCCGCAGGCTCCTGTACAAAATTGTAGAACGCGACTGTCTCCATGAAGGCCTTACGGGACTCCAGATCCTGTAATCCACCCAAAAAAGCACCGACCGTTCTTGCAAAAAACCGCAGGGACGGACTAGTGTCACCATCCATTGCCGCTTCCACCACATCGCTTGTGAATTCCCTGCTTAATGGCCGATCGCGGTAATGTGACTCGCCCAGAATCAGGATTCGTAATCCGAATGGTGAGACACTCCAGTATTTGGGCCCGACGTAAGGCCATGACGCCGGCAATACGAAAGACGTCTCCATGTCTGTGGCCCCCCTTATGACTAGTGTATTCGGTACCGATGAGATCTACGGCAGTGCGTAACCGTTTTGTTCTCTACCGAGCAATCCTCTCTAAGCAACCGGCGGGTGGTACACGCGATAGATAGTAAGGCGATTCTGGGTGCCGCATACGCTGGGTTTGCGTGTGCGGGTTTAGAGTCAACTTCATCGCATACGAACCGTCTCGCGCTATCCCGTTCAGCCTAAACCACTTCCAAATTTTTATTGACAAGTACGGTACTTTGTGGTAACATATTGAATGATACTCAGACGCCACTCTTGCCGAAGCCTTCCATTCTCAACGATCTCTTGGGCCCTCAAGTCGCTCGCGTCTAACTCCTTTCCTATCACACTTTTATCCGACTCCCACCCTCTAAACCTTACCGTGTCAATCTCTTACAAAACTGGGGGGGGGAAGGGGTCGAGGCAGTCAAGCGCCCATGTGCCAACCCCTTTAAAATCAACACTTGCACGGCAGTCCGCAAGTGTTGCAAACAAAGGACTTACGCCCAGGCTAAGCCCTCTGGATGCAGCACTTACAAAAAACACGAGGGGGGGTGGGGGGTCGTTATGGTTAACCAGAAATCGCCTCGCGAACCTGTAGCTCACCCCTTCAGGGGTGAGGTTTCTGCCTGTCGGCCAGCGTGCCGGAACCTTCTTTCAGCGTGTGGATGCTGTCGACGGGCAAGTTTTCAAAGCGTTCCACCAAGCCGCTCGGCCAACGCACCTCCACCGAATCGATCTTGGCGGCGGATCCGAGGCCAAAGTGAACGCGCATATCATTGCTCGACATATAGCTGGAACCACTGCGCACTTCGTCGACAAGCATGCGTGTGCCGGCCTTCACGGTGATTCTCGCGCCAATGCCGTCGCGATTCGATTTCGTGCCGCCCCATCCGGAAGAAGGTCCGGACGAAAACGATGTTCCAATCGTCCGAAACGCAATCCAATGATTGCCGTTGCGAACGTCGTTTACCAGCAGCATCGGCGGCGCGTTCATATTGCTGATCACCGCGGACATGCGCCCGTCGTTCCACAAATCGCCCACGGCCAGCCCGCGCGAAGAACTCACCGCCGTGACTCCCGGCCCCGCGTTGGCGGAAATATCGGTGAACGTTCCGTTGCCGTTGTTGTGATAGAAAATCTTCGGCTCTCTGAAATTGCTGCCCAGGTGCTGGCTGTCCACTTCCGGGTAAACGTGG
Organism: Acidobacteriota bacterium; assembly: GCA_003225315.1. Lineage (GTDB taxonomy): Bacteria > Acidobacteriota > Terriglobia > Acidiferrales > UBA7541 > Acidiferrum. Next base: position 42,276 of record QHZD01000032.1, on the reverse strand, counting down.
CCATTCACCAGCAGCAGATCGGGCCAGCCGTCATTGTCTGCATCGAGGAACGTCACGCCCCAGCCGAGATACTGGGTGTTCAAGCCGAATCCCGCGGGAAAAGTCTTGTCGTCAAACGTGCCGTCGCCGTTGTTGTGGTAGAGCGTGGAGGTGTCGTCTGAAAAATTTGTTTTGAAAATATCGAGCTTGCCGTCGCCGTCATAGTCGCCAACGGTGGAGCCCATGCCGGCCTGCTCGCGCCCGTCATCGTTGAACGCCGCGCCGGCGACAACCGCGACATCGGTGAATGTGCCGTCATGATTGTTGTGGTACAGGATGCTGGCGGTGCTGTCGCACGCCACGAAAATATCCGGCCACCCGTCGTCGTCATAGTCCAGCGTGGACACGCTGAAGCTATAGTGGCCGTTGGTCTGATCGATGTGCGCCTTTTTGGTGACGTCTTCAAACGTGCCGTTGCCGAGATTGTGATAAAGAATATTTTTCGCCCACGGCAGCCCGCGCGGCCCGCACATCACTGGGACGCCTTTCCACATACAGGAAGGCTGCGCGCCCGGCGCAAAAGCAGTGGCTGAATCGTAGTCGACGTAGTTGGCGACGATTAGATCGAGCTTGCCGTCGCGGTCGTAATCGACGAAAGCGCAGCCGGTGCCCCAATATTTTCCGCTGCCCGCGACATGCGCCTTTTCGCTGACATCGGTAAATGTTCCGTCGCCGTTGTTGTGGTAGAGAACATTTTTGCCGTAGTAGGTCACGTACAGATCTTCGAAGCCGTCATTGTCGTAATCGCCGACGCACACGCCCTGGCCCCAGCCGGTGTGAGTCAGGCCGGCTTTTTCGGTGACGTCGGTGAACGTGCCGTCGTGATTGCTGTGGTACAGGTGGCTCGTCGGCACCTTGCCCGACGGCAAAGGTTCCAGCTTGGTGCCGTTCACGACGAAAATATCCGGCCAGCCGTCGTTGTCGTAATCAAAAATGGCGACGCTCGTGCCCGTTGTTTCAATGATGTATTTTTTTGTGTTTTCGCCGCCGAAAATCACCGGCGCAACGAGCCCGGCCTTCTGGGCAACGTCAGTGAAATGCACGATCGCTTTGCTGTTTGCACTCTGGGATTTGGCAGCGTCGGCCTTGGGAGAGTTTGGTGATTGCAAGAAGAGCCAAGCGCAAAGACCAAAGAAGGAGAGAAGCCGGAAAAAGGGAGACTCGGGAATCATCAATGTTTAATGATAGCAAGGTCTGGTCGGAGATGAAGTCTACTTGAAGAGAATCTCTGCAAAGAAGCTTGTGGAATGGTTCGTGAATGTGAACGTGCTAGTATTTTTGAGGACGCTCTACGGAACTATATCGAATGAAATTCGTTCTCATTCTTCGCCGGACGCCGCTATTCAGACTCTGCGCTGCGCTGCTGTTTTTTTGCTGCGTTGTTCCAGAAAAGGGCGCTGCCCAATCCGCGAGTTCTGCGAAGGCAGATACAGTTTCGCGGGCGAGCGCCACCTATCAGCACGGCATGTCGGCGCTGCAAAAGGGCAATCTCGCTTCCGCGCGCGCGGATTTCGAAAAAGTCGTGCGGCTGGCGCCGAGCAGCCCGGAAGGACACAACTCGCTGGGCTGGGTTTTGCTCGCGCAGGGAGAGATCGATTCCGCGATCATTCATTTCCGTTCTGCGGTGAAACTGAATCCCGGTTTTGCGCTGGCGCACATGAATTTCTCGACGGCGCTTTACCGAAAAGGAGACCTGGCCGCTGCGCTGCGGGAAGCGAGGGAGGCTGTGCGACTGTCTCCAAACGATTCCGAGACTCATCATATTTTGGCGCGCACGCTCGATTTTTCCGGGGATCTCGACGGCGCTATCGGCGAGTTTCGGCGCGCGATCAAACTGGAGCCGCAAAGGGCGGAATTGCACGACGATCTCGGAGCCGTGCTGGTGCAGAAGGCTGACGCGCAAAGGGCGGCCGCGGAGTTTTCCGAAGCGCTCCGGCTGCAACCTGATTTCGCGCAAGCGCATTTTCATCTTGGCGTTATGCGTTACCAGGACAAATCTCTGGAAGAAGCCGCGCAGCATCTTCAGACAGCAGTGCAACTAAATCCCGCGGATCCGGGCGGTCACTATTATTTAGCGCAAGTTCTGAAGACCAAAGGCGACACGGCTATGGCGATCCGTGAGTTGCAGGCTTGTGTCGAACTAAATTCAGATTATCCTGACGCGCAAAATAGCCTGGGCCTGCTGCTGCAGCACAACGGCGAGATGGAGCAAGCCGTCAAAGCATTTCGCCAGGCGGTGAAATTGCAGCCGCAAAATCCCGACGCGCACAATAATCTTGGGCTGGCCTTCTTGCAGACAGGCGATGGCAACGGCGCCATCGCTGAATTCCAAACCGCAATCCGTTTGCGCCCCGACGACAGCGGATACAAAGGCAACCTGGGCGCGGCACATTTGCAAGTGGCGGATTTCGACGCCGCTATTTCAGAATTCGAAGCAGCGCTTAAGCTTTCCCCGCAGGATGCAACGCTGCATTACGATCTGGGACTCGCGCTCAAGCTGAAAGACAAATTGCCGGAAGCCATGGCCGAGATGCGCAAGGCCGCGGAGTTGGATCCCGGACAAGCGGACGTGCATTACACGCTCGGAGTGACGCTCTGGCAGCAAGGAGATTTTGCCGCGGCCGCCGAGGAACTCCGCTCTGCGATTCGCGCCAAGCCGGATTATGCGGAGGCGTATTACACACTGGGAACGGTGCTGAAACAGAAGGGCGAGCTTCATGATTCCGCGGCGGCTTTGCGAGAGGCCATCCGGCTGCGGCCGGACTTCGCGGGCGCTCATACCACTTTGGCAACCGTGCTCCGCCAGCTCGGAGACGCGGAAGGCGCTGCGGCGGAAAATAAAGCAGGAGCGGAAATCGCAAAACAGAAGACGAGCGAGCAGGCGGCGCTCTTCGCCACAAATTCGGGGCGCCGGCTTCTCAACGCGGGGGACCTCGATGGCGCGATTTCGCAGTTCCGGACGGCGATCAACTCTTCGCCAAATTACGCGGCGGCACATTTTGAGCTGGGACTGGCTCTGCGTCAGCAAGGAAAACCAAAAGAGGCGCAAGAGGAATTCCAGAAGGCTGCCACGCTCGATCCGAGTTTGAAGGCGCCAGCGTCGAGGAAGAATTAGGAATACTCAGAGTGCGATTGCGAAGCTGACTGTGTCAGAGTTTAGTTCGAACCCGTTCGCTCTACGCAGGCCCTTTGCGCAGAGCGACCAACTCCGAGCTGACTGGCACGCCCTTGGCGACTTTCACGTGAATCACCGCTTCAAACGGTTTCAGCTCGCCGGAGTTAGAAACCGAGAGCCGCAGTAGCAGTTGTTCGAGAGAATCCTGCTGGCATACGTATTCGACAGCAGCCTGCGTGCCAATGGTCGTGGCGCCCGCCAGAATCAGGATCGAGTGCGCAGGATTCAATCCTCGCTTTAGCGCTATGACCGAATAGTCGGCAGTCAGCGCCTCGTCAGGAAGAGTGGGAAGAAACTCCTTTGGTTCGCCCGATTCCGGATGAAAATTAATTATTTCCATAGTGCCCGTGCGCGGCCCGGAAGTGATCTGCTTGAAGGCGAATTCCTGCGTGTTGGGCAACTCCAACAGGGTTAGATTCTCCGAGGGAGAGCCAATGAAGATGAGATCGTTATTCTTGGCGTCGTCCAGGGAAAACAGGCTGCCGCGCTTCACGCGAATTTGCTGATGAAGCCTCTCAAAAACGCTATCGAGAGCGTGCACTGCCAGCACTTCGCCTACTCCGGTGTAATGATCCAGGATCACCGCACCGGAATCCTTAGCACGATTGTAGTAGCGCATGCCCACGTAAGGCCGGCCGACGAAGGCCGCGTTACTGAAAATGACCCAGGGTTCCTGCTGCCCGGTGAGAAACCCTTTCCAGAAAACGTGAAAAGCAACCGGCAGATCAGAGACATCGCCGGCCACCCGGGCTTCCGCGACCCTGCGATTCAAGAAACGGTCCGTCGCCACGGCGACGGCGGAAGCGAGCACAACGGAAAGCGCAATGACGGCGATGACCAAAGTACGCGAGGTCCGGCCATTCGCGTCCAGATTGATCGTTGACTCGTGAGCAGTAGCCGCGTGGTTGCGTGCGGCCCCGTGTGGGCGGGGATGAAAGGTAAGGCCGTAGGTGCCTTTGGGCAGCTCCACGACCACACTGTCTTCTGCTCCCTCGGAGGCGTAGTACTCGGCGAGCTTGGTGCGAAGGCGGCCAGCCTGGACCCGCACCATGGAATCTACGTGGGGATCGAAGTCCTGCTGGCGCCCGAATACTTCCGTCGCGATTTGATACTCCTTTGGAGAGGCACCAGGATGCTCCAAGGAATGAGTTGCCAGATAGCGGAGCAGCTTGCAAAGAGATTCGGAACCGTGCAGGGCATGGCTGCTGAGAAGTTTTTCGATTTGCTCATGGAACAGAGCTTTCTCAGTCATTGGAAACCACCGCGAGGGATTGTAACACCAAAGTAACACCCGTGCATCTCTTTGCGAAGACACAGCTTACGTCGCGTAACCGTATCAGACCCTTGGAGACTACCCTTGTAACCGAAAAACTGATAGAAGCCATCACAAATACACGCTGACTCCGGTTTGGTGTCCGCGCTTCCTGTGCATTGTATGTGCACGCAGTTGAGTGTGGGAGCGTGCGCGGATGGCGTAGCGAGATGTAGGTCGAGGAGTTTGGGGGCTGTTCACTGCTAACTGGTCGGTTGGTTCGGCTGCCGCATTTTCCATTTTCATACTGAAGCGCACCTGTTTGTGTAGATTTATGTGGGCGCAACAACGTGCCGTTTGCCGAACGAATTGACGAGAGCAATGCATCAGCTGCGGTGAGGCAAGTGATCGAAATGAAATTGGCAAGGGCTTTCGAGCAGGAAGAAGCAGTCAGGAGGGGTGTAATGAGAAGGCTAGCGATGGTGGGGGGGATTCTCGTTCTTTGTCTCGCGGTAGGGCTTGGCGCAAGCACGGCATCCGGACAAGCGGTGTACGGAAGCATCATTGGCACGGTGACGGACCCGCAAGGCAATGCGGTAGCGGGGGCCAAGGTCACTGTGACATCGGTGACGAAGAACACGACTGATGAAACCACGACAAATGATAGCGGAAATTATTCCGTTATCCACCTGATCCCCGACACCTATAGGGTCAAAGTCGAGGCAACGGGTTTCAAGGCTTATACCGTGCCAAGCGTCCTGGTGCAGGTGGATACGGCGACGCGCGTCGATCCGCAGTTGCAGGTTGGCGAGGTCACGCAGTCGGTTGAAGTCACTGGCGAGGTACCTCAGCTTAAGACCGACCGTGCCGACGTTTCGCTCGATTTCAGTGCGGATTACGTTGAGAAACTCCCGCTTGTAAACCGCAACTTTCAGTCGCTGTTGCTTTCGGCTCCCGGGACGCAGCAAATAGGCTGGAGCCACGCGGCCACGGAGAACCCGCAAGGTTCGCAGCAGACATTCGTCCAAGGCCAGCACTTCAGCGGCACAGGCTATGAATTGGATGGAACGGACAATCAGGACCCCATCCTAGGTATCATCATCATCAACCCCAATTTGGACTCGGTGGAAGAAGCGAAGATTACGCTGTTGAACTATGACGCCGAATTCGGCAAGTCCATCGCGGGCTTAATGGTGGCGTCAACCAAGTCGGGCACCAATGACATCCATGGAAGTGCTTTTTGGTTCCGAAATTCCGATGCCACACAGGCGCGCAACCCCTTCACCCAGTCACCTAGCGCGGGACTGCCCCACTCGAAGTGGAATCAATTTGGAGGTTCTGTGGGCGGCGCAGTCATTAAGAACAAATTGTTCTATTTTGCCGACTATCAAGGAACCCGGCAGGCCAACGGCGTCACAGATAGCATAGTGATACCCACATCCAAGGTCCTCAGCACCTGCACGGCGACAACGGGTAACTGCGATTTGAGCGAGTACCTCACGGCAGGGGTCACCGGAGGCGGCCAAGTCTACGACCCTGCGACTGGAAACGCCAATACGGGTGCGGGACGCACGGCCTTCGCGGGCAATTTGATTCCTGTGGGCCGACTCTCTCCCGTGGCTGTAAAATTATTGAAACTCTTTCCGCAGCCGGCAAACGGGAACGTGAAGGCTTTTAACTTCTTCGGTAACGGTTCTGGCCCATTCCACGGAAATGCGTTTGACACGCGGGGTGACTATCAGGCCCCCGGAAATCTCCACATCTTTGGCCGTTACACCCGTGCCTACTATAGCCTAACTGGGCAACCCATTCTGGGTATCGGGCTTGGCGGGCAAGGTACTGGAGTCGGGGGCTTGAGCGGCAGCTCCAACATTAAGAACCACAGCTTGGCGGCGGGATTCGACAAGGCCATCAGTACCACACTGCTTACAGACTTCCGCTTCGGCTGGTTCAAATACAATCCGCATTCGATCAAGCCGGATGCTAACGTCGCGGCCGCGCAAGCTCTGGGACTGAACGGACTAAACACCAGCGATACGTCCACCGGAGGCCTCCCGTCTTTCCAGTTTGACGGCACGCTGACTAACTTTGGAGACGGCCTGGATCCTTCCCGTTGCAACTGCCCGCTGATTGAAAACGAGCACCAATACCAGTTTGTCAATAACTGGACCAAGATAGCAGGCAATCATGCCATGAAGTTTGGAGTGGACCTGCGCTTTGCGCACAACCTGCGCTTCCCGAGCGACGCCAATCGAACGGGGCAACTCGTCTTCAACCACAAAGAAACTTCGCTTTACGATCCGGTTTCGGGGAGCAACAGCGGGGGGCTGGATCTAGCCTCGTTCTTATTGGGTGATGTTTCCAAATTCGAGCGTTTCGCCAGCGTTAGCCAAAATGCCGCCGAAAGTCAGAAGCGCTTTTTCCTGTATGCCCAGGACCAATTCCGGATGAGCAGCAAATTGACGTTTACCTATGGCATGCGGTGGGAGGACTATTTGCCGGAGTCTGTGAATGCCAAGGGCAACGGAGGTTTTGCAAACCTCGACCAAGGCGTCATCCGGGTGAACGGTTTCGGCCCGTACGGATCAAACGGCAACATCAGAAACTATCTCGGCGCATTCGGGCCGCGACTGGGCATCGCCTATCAATTACGTCCGAAGACGGTCGTTCGCATCGGCTACGGCCGCAGTTTCGACATAGGAGTATTCGGCTCGAACTTTGGCCATGCGGTGACGCAGAACCTCCCCGTCCTTGTTCACCAATCCATCCAAGCGCATGACCTGAATTCCGCAGCCATCAACGACAACGTTCCCGTATATCAGATGGACTCTGCCACAGGACCACAGCCCGCTCCGTTCCCAGTTCCCCGTGCTGACGGCACGATTCCATTGCGTGGACCGACAAACAGCGTGGATCCGCGAATTCGTCCGACGGTTCAACGCCCCGCTGCCATAGATATGTGGAACGCAACGGTTGAGCACCAGTTGACATCCACGATGACAGTGGAAGTGGCTTACGTCGGAAATAAGGGCACGCACGGATTCGCGGGTGACGGACCGGCCTATAACGCCAATGAGAAAAGCATCGCCGGGTATGGCACTGCGAATCCGGACAACTTCCGTCCCTTCTTCAACCGTTACACTTATTCTGATTGCTCCGTCTCGCAGGGAGTTTGTGGGCTGGCTAATGTTCCGCTGGCAGATCAGCTGACTTGCTGCTCGTCAGACCTGAACAACTACTTTGGGATGGATGCAAGCAGCAACTACAATGCGTTGCAACTCAAAGTGGAAAAGCGAATCTCCCAGGGACTGCAATTCGTCTCGCATTACACTTTTTCGCGCGCGAGATTCCATGACAACAACTATTACTCCGTCGACCCCTCAGTCGGCTATGGCCCCATGAATGTGAACCGGAATCACGTGTGGATAACGAACATCCTCTATGAACTGCCGTTCGGCAAGGGCAAGAAATACATGGGCGGCGCCAACACTTTGACGGATTACGTCATTGGCGGATGGAGATTGACGAGCATTACCAACTGGAGCGGGGGTCTGCCGTGGACGCCCAGCTATAGTGACTGCGGCCAGGACGAGAATGTCAGCATCTGCCGTCCCAACAAAGGCTCTGGCGCATTTGCGCTCGGTGCGAAGCGGGACTCGAACGGGTTCCTTACTTGGTTTACTCCGATCAACAATGGTGCGAACGCGGGGCTTCATATAACTACTACAGTTGCACAGCCCAACGAATGCACCTACGCAAGGCCGACCATAGCGGGATTCTCTCGTCCGGCTTGCGGCACACTCGGAAACATCGGGTACGACCCATTCCGCGGACCCCACCTATTTACGTCGAATCTCTCGCTCGCAAAAAACTTCCGCATCACCGAGCGGTTCAAGGGAGAGTTCCGCATGGACGCCAACAATATATTCAACCACCCAGTCCTGGGCTTCAACTACACCCAAGGCAATACCTGTATCGATTGCACTGGCGATGCAGGACGGATTACCAACATCGAAAACAATACGTCGATGCGGCTGCTGACGTTTGGACTGAGATTCTCTTTCTAACAAAGACAAAAGACGCCTTACCACCCCGACGGGGAGCCTTCACAGGCTCCCCGTTTTGACTCTTGGCTTGTGCAGAACGGCTAGCAAAGAGGCTTGGGTATTAGACAGGGCGCTCTACGGCGAAGTAGAATCTTCGTGCTCATCCCCGGAATATACTCATGCATCGCCCTGGCCTTACTTCGCCGAGACTGTTATTCATCCTCCCGTCCCGTCTGGCGGCAGCATTTCTTCTGCTAGCGTTGGCCTGTTCGGCAGCCCCCCAAAAGACGGCCCTGCATCTCGACGGTACGCGGGCAGATCCCTTTTTGACAGCTTCAGGGAAGCCTGTTGTGCTCATCTTCGTGCGTACGGACTGCCCGATCTCCAACCGGTATGCGCCGTTGATTCAGCGAATCAGCTCGGAGTACAGCGGCAAGGTAGCCGTGTGGCTCGTCTATCCCAGCAGGACATCCACCGCTGAGAAAATCCGCCAACACGAACACGAATATGGCTACAAGCTCCCCACGCTGCGCGATCCACAGCACGCACTTGTCGCCCAGGCCCAAGTGCAGGTCACGCCGGAGGCGGCTGTTTTCGACGCCAATCACCACTTGCTCTATCACGGCCGTATTGATGACTTGTACCAGGATTTCGGACGCGCCCGTCCCGCCGCCACCACGCACGAACTCGACGATGCCATCCAGGCCGCACTGACCGGGAAAACACCGCCACCCAATACTCCCGGCGTGGGATGCTTTATCGCGGAAGCCGAATGACCTCTTCGGGCCGAATCATCGTTGCATGCATAGTGGGATTGGGCTCTGCTGCCGTGGCGGCCTATGCCTCCTATGCCTCACACATGAGTGCCGATTGGCAGTCCCCCCCGTCCATCGGACAGCAGACCACTTTCAATCGCGATATCGCTCCCATCTTTTTCCGGTACTGCGCGCCGTGCCACCGGCCCGGCGAAGCTGGCCCTTTTCCGCTACTTACGTATGGAGATGCAAAGGCGCGCGCGCGGCAGATCGCCGTCGTAACTTCCAAACGCTTCATGCCCCCGTGGCTCCCGGAGCCGCAGGAGTTGAGATTTGTCGACGAACTCCGCCTGTCCGACGAGCAAATTGCCCTTATTCAAAGGTGGGTCGAGCAAGGAGCTGTCGAGGGCGCTCCCACCGATCTGCCTCGCGCGCCACAATTTGTCCCCGGCTGGCAGCTCGGCCGTCCGGATGAAATTGTAGAAGCGGAAAAACCATTCATCCTTCCCCCGAGTGGCTCCGACACCTATTGGAATTTCATCTTTCGAGCGCCCGTTGATCGAACGCGTTGGCTGAAAGCCATCGAGATTCGACCCGGCGACAAACGCGTTGTTCATCACGCGAACATCCTTGTGGATCGCAATCAAGCCGCGCGTCGCCAGGAGTCAGAGCGTGGCGCGGGTTTCGCTGGAATGGAGCTGAAGATTGAATCGGAAGCCTTCGATCCGGACAGTCACTTCCTTTTCTGGAAGCCGGGGACCGTGCCCAGGCCGGAACCCGAAGGCATGTCTCTGCGCCTGGACAAGGACACTGACCTCGTTCTGAACATCCACTTACAGCCTTCGGGCAAGCCGGAGAAGATCCAGCCAAGTCTTGGTCTCTACTTCACCGATAGAACCGCGACTCTTTTCCCGCTGCTGCTCCAATTGGAAAACGACAGGCAGCTGGACATCCCACCCGGTGAAAGGCGTTTCCTGGTCACGGACGAATTCACGCTTCCGGTCGATGTAGATGTGCTCGCGATCTATCCGCACGCGCATTATCTCGGCAAGGATCTGCAAGCTCTTGCCATTCTGCCGGACGGCTCGGCAAGAACACTGATTCATATTCCGCAATGGGACTTGAACTGGCAAGCTGTCTACCGCTATGCGGATCCAGTGTCTTTACCGAAGGGAACCACAATCACCATGCGCTATCTCTACGACAACTCCAGCGATAATCCCGCTAACCCAAACGACCCTCCACGCCGCGTCGTCGCCGGAAATCGCTCCAGCGATGAGATGGCTCACTTGTGGCTTCAGGTCCTCCCGCATGCCTCGCGCGAGGCAACCTTCGATCCGCGTATGTTGCTGCAGGAAGCCATGGCGCGGCACAACTTAGAAAAAAACTCCGCGGATTTCGAGGCGCACTACAACCTCGCAGCCATGCTTCAGACTCGCGGTGTGCAAGGCGAGGCGATCAAGCACTTCGGACTTGCAGTGCGACTTCGCCCACAAGATGCGACTGCCAACAACGCCCTAGGCGCCTCTCTCCTGGCCGCGGGACGAATTGGCGAGGCTCTGCCATATCTGTATGCTGCCCTTCGGGCGCAGCCAGACAACTTCGACGCTCATTACAATTTGGCAAATGCTCTTGCCTCTCAGGATAGATTCGTCGAAGCAATTGAGCACTATCGCGCGGCTATCCGCCTGCATCCAAACGATGCTAACGCGGAGGCCAACTTGGGCAGCGCTCTGGCCGAAACGGGCAACCTGCCCGAAGCGAAGCTGCATTTTCAGCGCGCCCTGCAGATTGATCCCAGTCACAAGCTAGCCCGCGAGAATCTCGAACAAATCAGCCGAGATCCGAAGTATCTTAAGCAGTAAACGGAGTTGCTTATCCCTGAGGTTGAAAAAGTATCGGGATTAAAGATCGGACTCGCGGCAGCGGCACTTGAGGGCTTGAACGTGCGCAAGGTCTGGAAAATCATCGCCATTCTAGCCGTGGGGCTAATCGGTGATCTTGTGCACGCCTGTGGCGGAGTGTCGGCGCATACGATTTTTTGTGGAGTGCCCACGCGGTCAGGCATGGCAGCCCAGCAAGTGCCGGGCAGTTCACAAGACCCGGCGTTCGCCGAATCACGCCGGCTTTCAGAGCAGGGCAAATTTGATGAGGCAATTACGAGACTTCAGGCATTGGCTCTGCAAGAGCCTGCATCGAAGGGGATTCCTCGCGAGCTGGGGGTTACCTACTATAAGAAGAACGACTATCTGAAGGCGGTGGCGAGCTTCAAGAAGGCGTTGGAGGAAGATCCGGGTGATAGCGAAGCAATTCAGCTGATGGGGCTCTCGTATTACCTGGCGGGAAGGCCCGCGGAAGCCATTGGGCCGCTGGAAAAGGTGCAGACGTGGTATCCCAGCGCGAACGTAGATGCTTCCTACATTCTGGGGATTTGCTACATCCAGACGAAAGACTACGCCAGCGCGCGCAAGGCATTCGCAAAGATGTTTGGCGTGGCGGCGGACTCGGCGGCCAGCTACCTCTTCACCGCGCGCATGCTGCTCCGGCAAGATTACGATCCCGTCGCCGAGGAATACGCGAAGAAGGCGATGGAGCTCGACCCGAAGCTGCCGCGCGTACACCTGCTGCTCGGCGAACTTTATCTCTACAAATCGCGCCTGCCGGAAGCTGCCGAACAATTTCAGAAGGAACTGGAGCTCAATCCGGGAGATGCTGCCGTCTATTACAAATTGGCGGATGCTTATACGCGGCAGCAAAAGTACGAGGAGGCGGAAAAACTTTTGCAGCGGTCCATTTGGCTGGATGCGACGTCGACGGGGCCATACATCCTCATGGGCAAGGTGCTGGAGAAAAAAGGCGAAACCGCGCTTGCGGTGCGCGCCTTGCAACGCGCGCTGGCCATGGATCCCAACAATCCGATTCCTCACCATTTGCTTGGGCAGGCTTACAGGGAGCTAGGCAGGATGGAAGACGCGGAGCGCGAACTGAAATTATCGGAACAGTTGCAAGTGCAGAAGGACGCGAAACCCTGAGCAGAGTATTTACCGCTTGGGAAAATCACCGGAGCAGCTTTGCCAGCACACGCTGGCAACTACTCCTAATGCGTCGCCGCCGCGCTGCTACCCTGCTCGCCAGCGAGCTTCTGTACCATCTCCGCGGGCAATTCGTGCAGGAGCTCCAGGAACACTCCGTTCGTCCAGCCAAAGCCCACAATGTTCATGTGGTAGCCTGCGGTCACCTGGGTTTCGGACGAGCGCGTGACCGCGTTGTATTTTTCCCGAATGGTTCCGTCGCGCCGGAAATTCTCCGCCACGGTGGAGAGAAATTCGTAGGATACGCGGTCGGCTTCCTTGTTGAATCCGTATTTCCGCAAGCCTTCGTCAGCAATCAGCTGATCGGGCGCCCAGGCGTACGGGAAGTCCCACTGGCCGCCCGTTTCGTGAGGGCTCATGACCAGTCCGCCGGGCTGCTCAAACGTGGGGAGGTGCTTCACCAGCGCTTGCGCCTGCTCCGGCGTCGCGATGCCCGCCCACAGCGGGAAGAAGGTCGTTACATAATCGTAGGACGATTGCGCCTGATGCGCGAAGTCGTAGTCCACGAACAGGCCGCGCTGGCTATTCCAAAGATACTTCTGGACGGCTGCTTTGCGTTCTTCGGCGCGCTTCTGCCACTGTTCCGCGTCTTCTCTGCGGCCCAGAAGCTTGCTTATCTCTTCGAGATCTTTTTCGGACTTATAAAGCAGGCTATTGAGGCAGACCGGGGCGAAGTGATGCGTTCCCGCTCCGTACGGGCCAAAGCGAAAGGAAATGTCATAGCCGGATTCGCGCATGGAGCGGTCGCCCTTGTAAAAGTCCGCGGTCAACGCCACGTCTGCGGCGACGGTGCAATCCGTCTTGGCTATCGTGCGGGCAACGTCGCAAACCTGAAGGGAGTACGTCGAGCCGGCGCTGGGAGAAGCAGTTTGCCCGGGCGCTTTTCTAACGACGAGGCTCTGGTCCACATCCGGATGAGCCACGATGTAGGCAACCACTTCTCGATAGTGACCTGTCTCGTCCTTCACGCTTTCGGGCGCGGGGCCGTCTCCAAAATCGAAATAACGCGAGAGTCCCGTGGAACCAGCGAGATGAGGTTCCGCAACCCACAGGCTGTGATCCTTGACAGCCAGTTGGTAAGCCTTTTCGAGCCACTTGCGATCTTCATGGCCTGCGGCCTTCTGCGCACCGTAGACGCCCAGAATCATGGAAGTCAGGAAAGGAGGCTGGGACCGCGTGAGGTAGTAGGTCCGGTTGGCGTTCAGAACGGCGCCGTAGTGCTCGACTTCGAACAGGAAATTGTTCACCATGTCGCGGGCAAGATCGAGCCGGCCATCGCGGAGAAGCCCGACGATGATGAAGTAACTGTCCCATCCGTACATTTCGTTGAACCTTCCGCCGGGGACAACGTAGCGGTTCTCCAGGTAGAGCAACCCGGGGGGATCGATGGATTGGGCCGCGCTCATTCCCAGATGACTGGCGGACGCGGCCAAACTTTTGACTTGAATCTTGCAACGAGTCTCGAGTTGTTTCACGGATTCCGGCACGGGAAAGTCGGCGGGAAGGTAGAGTTGTGGCGCAGTGGTCAGTTTTGTATCGCTGAAGGTGGCACAGTCAGAAAGAGAACGGGAGAGTGTGTTCCATCCGGCGGAGATATAGGAGCGAATCGGCTCGAGCCCGGCGCTCGCATCTTTGTGCGATTGCTGAGCCGAAATGGGGGCAGGAATCAGCACGAGAAGCAAGGTCAAAAAAAGCGGCCGCAGTCGTTTGGCAGGGGGCCAAAGCAAGGCCGTGGGAGACGCAGCAACGCTTCCGGGGTGCATGTATTGAGTGAGCATAAACGGTCACAAGTCGTTTAGCAACAAGAGTTTGCGCGGAATGCGGGAGGCCGATTCTCGACAAACCTAACCCATCCCCAGGGGCATCAACGATCATTGATTCGAGCGACGCCTTGCCGGCTGGCGTCTCTTATTCAGAGCCTGATTACGGCCTACAGCTAGATGACGAATGGGAAAGTTGAAACCGGACATATTGAGTTGTCAATTTAGAAGCCACTCGGACCGTGTGGGCAGGTTCAAGCAGTCACACGAAACACCGAGACAACGCCCTAGTGAGCAATGGAGATTGCGGGCAGATGGTTGGTGGACGTGACCGGGATCGAACCGGCGACCCCCTGCTTGCAAAGCAGGTGCTCTCCCAGCTGAGCTACACGCCCATTCCTCAACGAATCATTCTAGAACATTTTCCATCTTCCTTCACCTGCTACCTCATGGAGCTGTGCGGGAGCTGAGTCAGTTTACTCGCGCGCCAATTCCCCACTTTTTTTCGTTTTCTGCGACTTGTGGGTTCCATTCGAATCAAAACGTAGTAAAAAGGTGCAGCAGTTCTACACTCAGGCTGTTGCTCAACATGAAAGAAAAAGATCAGTTCGCTTCGTACCCAAGCCTCCGCGAACACGTAGTTCTCGTAACCGGAGGCGCGACCGGGATTGGCGCCGCCATTGTCCAAGAGTTCGCATTCCAGGGTTCCCGGGTAGCGTTTCTAGACATCGACGCAAATGCCTCCTCGCAATTAGTCGCGGAAATCTCTCCGCGCTGCGCACACGCACCTCTATTCTTGGCTTGCGACTTGACCGATATCGCTGCACTGCGATCTGCGATCGCGCAGGTCGAGGCGACTCTCGGGGCCGTCAACGTTCTCGTCAACAATGCCGCCAGCGACGACCGCCACTCTTATGCCGACGTGACTCCGGAATACTGGGATGCGCGAATGGCCATCAATCTGCGCCATCAGTTTTTTGCCATCCAAGCAGTAGCTCCGCGCATGATCGCCGCGGGCGGCGGCTCCATCATCAACATGAGCTCGATCGGCTGGATCATTCCTTCAACCGGTATGCCCGCTTACGTCGCGTGCAAAGCGGCCATCGTCGGGCTCACGAGAACGATGGCCCACGAACTCGGAAAATCCAACATTCGTGTAAACAGTGTTTTGCCCGGAGCAATTCTTACGGAGCGCCAGCGCCGCCTCTGGTGGACGCCGCAATACGAGGCCGAAATCATGGCCAACCAGGCTCTCAAGCGCAGCTTGGCTCCGGAAGAAGTTGCGCGGCTTGTCTTGTTTCTCGCTGCTGATGACAGTGCGGGAATAACCAGCCAGAGTTATGTGATTGACGGAGGTTGGGTGTAATTCTCTGGCTGGCAGTTCACCAGAATTTGCCTGCCGCGTATCCGTTACGTCAACGCGCGGTCCAAATGCACGTATCCGCCGTCGACGAACAAGTGCTGCCCGGTGATATGATGCGCTTGCTCCGAAATCAGGAATAGCACCATGGCTGCGATTTCTTCCGCCTTGGTCATTCGTTTTTCCAGCGGAATCTTCGCTACAATCTCCAATAGCTTCTGCTGTGGATCGGGAAACGTCCCCAGCCATTGCTGGTAAAGCGGCGTCATCACTTCCGCGGGCACCACGGCATTCACGCGAATTCCGAATGGCAGCAGCTCCGCCGCCCACTCGCGCGTAAGCCCCAGGATCGCTCCCTTCGCCGCCACATAGCCCGAAGTTCCTCCCTGTCCGGTCACCGCAGTCTTCGAGCTGATGTTAACGATCGAGCCGCGCGAATTCTTCAGCGCCCCCAGCGCATGGTGCGCCATCGCATAGTAATGAATCAGATTGCACGCCAGCGAAGCTACAAATTTCTCGGTTGTGCCATTCTCAAGCCCCACACCGTCGTTGATTCCGGCGTTGTTTACCAGCGCGTCCAGCCGCCCTAATTTCTGAATGGTCCCGCCTACGACGCTCGCGCAGGCTTCCGCGTCGGTGAGGTCGGCAATGATCAGCCCGGTTTCGACTCGGTTGGTTCGCAACTCAGCTTGTAGCTGTTCTCCAGCTTGCTCATCGCGGTCCACAATCACCGGAATCGCGCCTTCCGCGCAACAACCCCGCACAATCGCCGCGCCGATTCCCTTCGCGCCGCCGGTCACTAGTACAACTTTTCCTTTTAAGCGCAGATCCATGATTTAGCCGCGCAAGTTGAAAAATCCGCCGTCCAGTGGATAATCGGCCCCGGTAATGAACCTCGCCTCATCCGAACATAGGAATAACGCCAGGGAAGCCACTTCCTCCGGCTCGCCCATTCTTCCAATGGGCTGCGATTTTGCCAACTTTTCAAACATTTCCTGCTCTCGCCCCGGATAATTCTTCCGCAAGTAGTCGTCTACGAACGGCGTGTGTACTCGTGCTGGCGAAATGCAATTGCACCGAATGCCGTGCTGCACGTAATCCTTGGCCACGGAATACGTCATTGCAATCACCGCGCCCTTGGTCATCGAATACGCAAACCGGTCCGCAAGCGCCGCCGACCCCGCGATGGAAGCCATATTAAGAATCACGCCGCCACCGTTTACTTTCATGTGCCCGATGCACGCGAACATCCCGTTGTATACGCCCTTCACGTTCACGCGAAAGAGCCGGTCGAAATCCTCCTCCGTCGTGCTCTCCACCGTGCCGATGTGAGAAATTCCCGCGTTGTTCACCAGGATTTGCGCACGCTCTTTGGCAAAGAACTTCTCGAACACTTCCCGTACTTGCCGCTGGTTCGTCACATCGCATGCGTGCGCCGTCGCCTGCCCGCCGGCATCGGCAATCCGTTTCGACGTAACTTCTGCCTGCTGAAGATTAATATCAACAATTCGTACTGCGGCGCCATTCGCCGCGAAACGCAAGGCAATTGCCTGCCCGATGCCGCTTCCGCCGCCCGTCACAATGGCGGTTTTTCCGTCGAGCCTGAAATTCTTCGCGCCGCGGCTGGGGCTCTTCAGAGTGAGATTCCTCTTTTCCACGGAATAAAATCTTCCTGGCCTTTGCCTTCGGCCTTCGTGCGCGCCTCTCCGCCGGCGGTTCGGATGACGAACTCCAGAATTTCCTCGCCCATCTGCTGGATCGTCTTTTCTCCGGAAATAATTCCACCTGTGTCGATGTCGATGATATCCCCCATCCGCTGCGCCAGCCCGGAATTCGTGGCCAGTTTCACCACCGGCGCGATGGGATTTCCCGTCGGCGTCCCCAGCCCTGTGGTAAACAGCACCACGCTAGCCCCCGCACCGACTTGCGCCGTTACACATTCCACGTCGTTTCCCGGTGTGCACTGCAGGTTCAGTCCTGCTTCGGACGAATATTCCGGATAATCCAGCACAGCCGTCACCGGAGAACTCCCCCCTTTCCTCGCCGCGCCCGCCGATTTCATCGCGTCCGTCAACAGTCCATCGCGCATGTTCCCCGGGCTGGGATTCATCTCAAATCCCGATCCAACCGCTTTCGCCCTGGCTCCATAGCTTTTCATCAGGTGAATGAACCGGTCTGCAACTTCCTTGCGCCTGCTGCGGTTGATCAGTTCCTGTTCCACCCCGCACAATTCCGGAAACTCGGAAAGTATCGTTTTTCCGCCCAGCGCCGCCAGAATATCCGACGTGTGCCCAATGGCTGGGTTCGCCGACAGCCCGGAAAATCCGTCCGAGCCACCGCATTTTAGTCCGATACACAAACTCGAAAGCGGTGCAGGCGTCCGCAGGCACCGGTTCGCTTCCATCAGGCCCAGGAACGTGCTTCGAATAGCCTCCGTCAGCATCGCAACTTCCGTGCCGCTCTGCTGCTGTTCCACGATCACTAGTGGTTTATCGAAATTCGGATTCCGCTTCCGCAACTCGGCACGCAAAATTCCGACCTGCGCATGCTGGCAGCCCAAGCTGAGTACCGTCGCTCCCGCCACGTTCGGGTGATGGATATACCCGGCGATCAGTCCGCAAAGATTGGTCGAATCTTCCCGTGTTCCGCCGCAGCCGCCGTCATGCAGCAGAAACCGCACACCATCCACATTTTCGAAAACTCGGGAACGTTGCGGCTTCGCCGTGTCTCTGGTCAACTCGCGTGTCTTGATCTCGTCCGTCCGCCCATCCGCATACAGCCGCGCCAGCTCCGCCACTTGTCTCCGGTAAACTTGCGGCGCCGCGAAGCCAAGCTCCTCCTCAAACGCCTGCTTCAGCACCGCAATGTTCCGGTTTTCGCAGAACACCAGCGGAACCACGATCCAGTAATTGCGCGTGCCCACCTGGCCGTCTGACCGGCGATATCCCAGGAATTCCCGTTGCTTCCATCGCGACACGTCCGGTGGCGCCCAGCGATACTCTTCCGTTTTCCCTTGAAACGCCGCGGCTTCGTGGTGGATGTTCCGCGTGGTCAGCAATCCTCCGCGCCGGATGGTCTCCATCGCTTTCCCGACGAGCACACCGTACATAACAACGCGCCCGCCGGCAGCTAGATCTTCCGTGGCGAATTTGTGTTTCGCGGGAACGTCCGATTCCAGCGTATAGGTTCGGGAGTCAAAAGAAACCTGCTCGCCTCGGCGCAAATCCGTCAGCGCGATCAGCACGTTATCTTTCGAATCGAGTTTGAGCACCTTGTTTTGCATTCAATCGCCCAGGACTTCCCCCCAACGCAACCTCTTGCGGCCGCCCACTGCAATTCCCCTGCATTGTAGACCACGCCGCGCGGTTAGTCGCGGACCTGCTTCTCCTGCCGTTTTAATCTCCAAAACGCCGAGGCGTTTTCCCCCAGAACCGCCTCCTTTTCGTTCGTTGAATACTTTCCGAGATAATCCTTCACCAGGTTCATGACGCGCGCATACGGCGCCGCCACCGTGCACACCGGCCAATCCGATCCGGCCATCAATCGGCTCGGTCCAAAGCATTCGAACGCCACGTCCAGATAGGGCCGTATATCCTCTGGCTTCCACACCTGCCAATCCGCCTCCGTGACCAGGCCGGACACTTTGCAATAAACATTGGGAAATGCCGTCAAACCCTGGATACCGCGCGCCCACTCATCAACCCCGCGGCTCTTGATCGGCGGTTTCGCCATATGATCTAGCACAAATCGCTGCCGCGGAAATCGCCCCACGAATTCCGTCGCCACGGGTAGGTGCCGGGTATAAATAAGGACGTCGTAAGCCAGATCAAATTCTTCCAGCAGTGCGATGCCACGAAGAAAATCCGGCTGCAGCAGGAACTGCTCATCCGGCTCGCTCTGCACGATGTGCCGGACGCCCACCAGCTTGGACTTCCCGGCAAACGATTCCAATTCGAATCGCAATCGCGGCGACCGCAAATCCACCCAGCCCACCACTCCCAGGATGAAAGGGGCACGCTCTGCCAGTTCCAGCAGCCAGCGCGTTTCTTCCAGCGTCTGCCGCGCTTGCACCGCAACGCATCCTTGAAAACCGCTGCCCTCCAGCTCCGGTTTCAAATCGGCCGGAAGAAAATCTCGCCGCAGCGCCGCCATCAAGTCATCAATCCAGTCATACTCGCGCTGATCGTAAATCCAAAAATGTTGATGCGCGTCAATGTGCATCGCTACGGCCCGCTTCAAATTCTGTCATCGATAGTCCACAACTTCCTGCCGAGATTCTCCCAACCCATCAATCCCTAACTCCACCACGTCGCCCGCTTTCAGATATTGCGGCGGCTTCATCCCCAGGCCCACGCCCGGCGGCGTCCCCGTGCTGATCACGTCTCCTGGCAGCAGCGTCATGAATTCGCTGACATACGCCACCACTGCCGGCACATCAAAAATCATCTTGGACGTGGAGCCTCTTTGCCGGAACTCTCCATTCACCTTCAACCACATGCCCAGCTGATTGAAATCTCGAATTTCATCTTTCGTGGCCAAAAATGGTCCCAGCGGCGCGAACGAATCCGCGCTCTTCCCTTTTACCCATTGCCCTCCGCGCTCCAGTTGAAAGCTGCGCTCCGAATAATCGTTATGCAGCGTAAAACCAGCCACGAAATCCATCGCGTTTTCTCTGCTGACGTAGCTCGCTTTTTTCTCTATCACGATCGCCAATTCCACTTCCCAGTCCACTTTCGTCGCATTTTTCGGAATGACCAGCGGATCGTTTGGTCCCACCAGCGCGGAAGTCGCCTTGAAAAAAATTACCGGCTCTTTCGGAATTTCCATTCCGCTCTCTTCCGCGTGGTCCTGGAAATTCAGTCCGATGCACACAATCTTGCTCGGCCGGCAAATCGGAGGCCCCAATCGCACCGATTCCCGCACTCGTAGCGAGGAAGCGCCCTGTCTTGCCAGCCAGGTCCGAAGTTTGGCAATTCCGCCGCCCGCGAAAAACGCCTCGTCATAGTCGGAACCAAACCCGGAAACATCCAGGCGCGTTCCATCCTCAAGAAGCACGCCCGGCTTTTCCCGCCCCATCTCGCCGAATCGAATCAGTTTCATTTCGAAGCCACCTCGGAGTGCAGGAAAGTCTACCAATGACACAGCAACGGACGCCATGTTTGCGAAGTCGCGGTGGGGCTACCCAACAAGTGGCAGTACGAGATAATATTATCCTCTAGCCCTCACTGGGACTCCGTCCCGCCTCCAATGGAGGCCCCCGCTATTGGAGTCGGTGTCTTATGGCAGAGCGCTCTGGCCGATCCCGCTCGCGGATTGCAAAAAGAGCCATTGTAGAACTTGGCTGCCCGGATGCTTCTCAACTCAGAGAGGAAGCCGTCGCGGAAAACGTAAGTGCGGGTGGGATACGCGTGGCGACCGAACACGTGTGGAGCGTGGGCTCTGTCGTTCTGCTGACCTCTCCCGAACTTGGCATCCATACCGAAGCGCGGGTCGTGTATTGCGAGCGCGTGGAAAAAGAGAAGTATGCTGTCGGGCTGGAACTCTTATCGCCGGAAAAAGAGTGGACCAAACCAAATTAATCGTGGCCAGAGTGATGCGGGAAGTTTATGCTTGGACGCTACCGCGGGTTCTCATTTCTGCTTCGCATTTCCCCGCTGACATCCTGATCTCTCCGCGCCACGCCTACTAAGCCCTGCTCATGCGTGCGTTGCCCGCCGCATCGCGGGCATATCCACAAGCGATATTCTCTTTTGTCCAGATCGATTTCAGCGAGATACATGGGCGTCCCATCGTCGAGGCACCGGACCCTGGGAATCACTTCCAGATCATTTCTATGTCCGTTTTGGCTCGGCAGGAAATATCCACCATCGATGCTGTAGTGGACGAGGCAATCAGGCTGGGGACAGGCATACGTTGCCGTTTGCCCGGTGTTTTGGCCGTTGGAAAAGCTCTGCTGCAACCTCATCTCTACGTGGTGCTCGTAACAAAGGGTGCGAAGTGCTTGGCCTGGCTGGCTTGCAGGCATACAGCCTCCTTTGACTAACGACACACTTCCACTGCGGAAGTCGC
Source organism: Acidobacteriota bacterium (assembly GCA_003225315.1). GTDB lineage: Bacteria > Acidobacteriota > Terriglobia > Acidiferrales > UBA7541 > Acidiferrum. The sequence goes on along the minus strand of QHZD01000032.1, from coordinate 20,728 downwards.
GGCTGCGAAACACGCTGGTTCCATCAAATTTTAGAAATCCTACCCCAGTACCTGTTTTTTTACGCCTGCGTCGTTCTGGTGTCAAGTGTCTGTTCCGTGAAAAAATGCGAAAAACGTAACAACACAATATTAATAAGGCGCGCATTTATTTATTTCATTGAAAGCCCAGACGCTCTACACCAGGCGTCTCTGTTTTTCTCCTCTTCCACATTTGAGCAGGGTTGTTGCTCATTTGGAAGTACGCCCCATTGCATTACGCCGTTTTCCGGCGGGGAGTATGATGAAAGAAGGCCCCGTCCAGGAGACGGAAGACCCGGAGAAGTCCAATGGTCAAACCAATAATCAAAACGAGCATCACAGCAATCATCAAAGTAATCGCCATCTGCGGAACGTTCTTGCTGGCCGCCAGCACAGCTCTCGCCCAAGAAAAACAAGCCGAAGGCGCGGCGAAACCGATGCCGATGCAGCACGAGCATCACGGATTCATGCAGGAAGGCATGCACCACGCGGTGGCGAAAGGCGTCAAGCTCGATCCGAATTTCGACATGGCCACGCATACAATTACGCTGCGCGTGGGCCCGATGAATTTGCCGGCGCACACCTCGCACATGAAAATGCCGCAGCCGCCGGACCTGATTTGGACGGTGCCGCTCGATGGGTGGCTGCTGGCGTATCACCCGAAGCTTGTGGACGCCGCCGGGAACGCCGTGCCGGGAACGGTACTGCATCATGTGGCGTTCTGGAACGAGAATCGCGCGGATTTTCTCTGCCCCAATAAGGAAGAGCACATTTTTGGCGCGGGCAGCGAACTGACGGACTGGGCCGAAATCCCCGGCTATGGATATCGCGTGCAAAAAGGCGAACAGATCCGCATCGAAACGATGATGTACAACCCAACGGCCACGTCGTATGACAAGGCGTATCTGGAGGTCGCGATTCCGTTTCAAGAGGCGAGTGATGCGGCTGCGCCGCGAAAGAATGTTTATCCCGCGTGGATGGACGTAGCGGCTTGCGGGAATTCCGGCTATGACCTTCCGGCGGGAAAAAGCGAAAAGACCGGAACGGTGACGGTGAAATATGACGGCGTGCTGATTGGAGTGGGCGGACACCTGCACGACTATGGGAAGGAAATTGTGCTGCAGGATATGTCGCGCAAAGAAACCGTGGCGACGCTCGATGCAACGGCCGACGCGGAAGGGCATCTGGAATCCGTGCCGGTAAAATTGTTCGTGGAAGAGGGCGGGTACAAATTCGCGAAAGGCGACGTGCTGAAGATTTCCGCGACGTACGACAATCCGACCGGCAAGCTGCTGCGCGATGGCGCAATGGGAATCGCGGTGGGCTACTTTGCCGCGAGCGACGACGCGAAGATGGCGGCGCTGCGGCGGAATACGAAAATGCCCCACGACATGGCCGGCATGTCGCACGATCATTGAGCAGAATGAAGCAGCGATGTAACGAGGTAACGAAGCAAGGAAAGCCAGCGTAGCGACCTGAGACCCCTCCCCCGTGATTTGTGTAAGTGTTGCATCTAAAAGACTTAGCTAGACTGTAAGTCCTTTGTTTGCAACAGTTGCGGGGGTGTCCATAAATGTTGCAGCTAAAGGAGTTAAAGCAAGGGTGGAGTCTGAACGGCGAAGGGACCCTCCCTCCCACTTTTTTGTAAAGGATTGACACAATAGGATTTAGAGGGTGGGAGTCAGCGAAAGGATAGAGAGCAAAGGAGTTACGGAAATAACGAAGGTCAATGTCGGATTTTGCGCAGAGTTCGTCCCGGCCTAGTCCCGACAGGGCCGGGATCTTACCGATAAGATCGGGACGGAGCGACTGGGGTAGAGTCCGGGCACAGAGATTCGGAGAAGAAGGTGGCGGGGCCAGAAAGAAGGAAAAGCGGTGGCTTGCCACCGCACTCCAAAGGCGAGGATGGAGCGTCAAGTTCAAAGATTATGGTAGCACGATAGTAATATTTTTTCAAGGATAACTTGTTAGTGATTCGAATGGACGTTGGCTATTTGACACAGTGGGGTTCAAGTTGGCGGAGGGAAAGGGTTTGCGGGAGGGGTCTCGTTCGAAAGAATTGTGGAAATCTGTGGAAAACCAAAGGCCCCGAAGAAAGTTGAGGCAAAGACGCTCTAAGAACCTCGACAGGAAAAATTAAAAACCGTCTTGCACTGCCGAAACTTGGACGTTGGAGATCTGGTGGCCTCGCCGGTCTCTTCTTTAAGTGCCTTGATTCGTTTCTAAGAACTGTATTGCTTCTTTCTTGTTCTGAAATTCGCCGGTTATCCGATTGCCGTTCATATAGAGAATCGTGACTTCATATCTACAGAATTCAGATGAGGGAGAATCTTCTTTATAGTTTGAGATAAATTTGATCGCATCCCCTACGTTCTTCCATTCCTTTGGTTCGCCGTGAAGTGGCAATATTCGGACAGTCTTGACCTGCCGATTTATGGTCTTCTCCAAACGGCCCATGAAATTGCCCATTTGCCGAGCATTGAGTCGAAGCAGTAACCGGCCTACTTTTTGTTTGTCAGAATCTGCCAAATTATTCCATCTCCGCATTCTTTTGGCGAACTCGCTGTCCGCAGTTCGCTCGTCAGAACTTGCATCGATACCGACAGTTGAAAAGGCCTCTAAGACCGTTTTGTAAGGAAAGTAAGCAATCGCGAAACCCAAGGAGTCCAATTGCGAGAGGGCACCCTCTGTAAACTCCCCCGCTAACACCGCACCAATGAACGGACTTGTTCCGTAGGTCTCAACCAAGGGCATGATAGCGCCTTGTATTTCCTGTGCCTTATTTCTGGAATGCTTTGTGTATCGGCGCCAAGCCGTCTCTATGAAAGCCACCGGCGTGCCTACTATCCTTGGGGTTCCGCTTCTTTCTAAGACGAAGTCAAGGTCGTGCTTATTGCCGTTCTTATCTACCCAACTCACCTTATTTCCGTCGCGGGTTGGTCTCGGGCCCTGTTTGTCCAGGTAGAGATTATATTTGTCAGCGAATTCCTGAAGCACGGGCTTCACTGCGGCTTCCAGAATGTCTCCTATGACTTGACCGAATTGGTGGGATGGAGATTCGGCCATCAGCTATCCTTGGACCCACAGACGCCCTTCCTTGAGTGGGACACGGTGCTTCCGATTCTTCCATTTCACGTTTCGATCTCTCGTTTTTTCGAAATGAAAGGATTTGAAGCCAGCTGCCACTGCTAGATTTCCGAGCCATTGGTCGACCGGCACGTATATGCCGTAGGGTGCTGAATCGCCTATGACGAAGCAGGCTAGAGAACCTGGAGCCGAGGCGCGGCGTAGCGCTGTCCAGACTGTTGCCATGTCCAAAAAGTAGGCTGCAATCATCGTGTGATATGTTTTTCTCCCACCATGATGATCACGCTGGACTTCCAGTTCGCGGCACACTTGAGATAACTCTTTAACAATCGGTCTCAAAATTGGATTCCGAATGAGCTCCTCAGTTTCACTTGCAATGGGCGCGACATGCTGCGAGCAGGACCTAACAAGGTACGTCCGCACAGTTTCTTGAAGATCACCCCAGCTTTCAACTTCTCCGGCGAAAGTCATCTCGAGCCGTGTCGCGTCAGCGTAGTCATAGTTATTAGCATAGGGCGGCGAAGTAATGACGAATGTGGCCCAACCGTCAGGAACAGAATTGCAGAGGCGCGCGTCGTCAAGCTCGAATGTGGGTGCCGGACCGTGAGGTTCTGCTTGACGATGTAGCATGTCTTTGGCAAACATCATGACCTTCGCTGAAAAGGCTTTGAAGGGATCAAGAGACTTCGCCTTCGCTTTGTTGGGTAAAACATATTGCCATTGCGCGGTTCCAACGGGCGAACACTCTCTGATTATCGACATCATTGCTAGCCAAGTTAGTTCGGAGGCAGCGGAACAATCGGCTAAATTCACCCAAGCTCTTCTTATCGAATAAAGCCTAGTTAGTGATTCGGGAGGGAAACACCTGGTCATAAGTTTTGGCGGGTTCTCAGGGGCGATCAGATTCCTAGAAGCATAATCAAGAATTCGTTCCGCGAATCGTTGAAAGACACTCACCTCTGAGCGCCACATCAGCTTTGCCCGAGTGACTCTTGCTACGAAAGGGTGCGCTTCAATACCGATGCTCTCGCACCCGCATCTTTCTGCTTCGAGTATTGTCGTGCCAGAGCCAGCGAACGGATCTAGGACTCTCTCGGGTTGATGGTTTCGTTGAGACATGAGGAGCTGATACGCCCAAGTCGCTGAGAAACCGGCTGAATATCTAAACCAGCGATGAATCGGTAGTGACAAATTGTCCGAAAAAGTGGATGTGGTGTTCTTGAAATTGTCCGGCGACTTCCTAGAAGAGTCATAGAGTTCAAGTTGTCTTGTTTGGATTGAGGAAGACATTCCGTGTGTTTACCTGTCCAGAGGTAGCATGCTGCAGGAGGGGTTGTAACACAAGTCCTGCCCTCGCTGCGGCAAAAAGGTTCAATCGCGGGACTCATTAGTGGATGGAGCACGGTAGTCAGGAGGCTTTTTGGAATTTGGGTTTGGCGGTGAGAGAGGCAGTGATTAGTGACGAGTGGCGAGTGGCGAGAAAAGGAGTTTGGAGAGAGAAGCAGATCCTCCGCTGTGCTCGGTTCCGCAGAGCCATCCGGAATGCAAAATACGCAAATGACAGTGGTGGCGTGGTGGGCGACTCAGGCGGCATTTTGGAATTTGAGTTTGGCGGTGAGAAAGGCGGTGATTAGTGACGAGTGGTGAGTGGCGGGTGACGAGGGAGTAGAGGACACGGAGGAGGCAGAAGTTAGAACGTTGAAACGTTAGGACAAAGGACTGAGGAAAAGCGGACAGCCAAGAATGGCTGTCCCACCCGGCATGGCCGATCGCGCTTGCAGCTTTTTTATGTCACTTGCAGCTTTTTTATCGCACTTGCCAAATGGGGGAGGGTTTGTTATTCGAGAACGTGCAGTAAAGTTATCACGGGGGGACGGGCCCGAGTCATGGACGAGATAACCAAGCAGGCCGCGCAGGAGTACCTGGCCGCAAAACTGACGGAAGAAGAGCAGATTTACGAAGCGCAGCAGAACCAGGCATTGGCTGTGGCGCGGTCTGGATGGGTTTGGAAAAGCGTGAAAGACTCGATTTTCGAGAAGTGCCGCGAATGGAACGCGGTGACGCAGGAACAAACGCTCACCTGCAAGGAAACGGCGCTGGGAGATTTGCGGATTTGGTGCGCGGCGCGGTCGAAACAAATGACGGTGCACTATGATTCGCGGAAACTTTTGATCACGGTGAAGAACGCCGGGCGGCTGGAACATGAAAAAGACGTGATCCTGCACATCGAAGGATACCGGACAGGCCCCGAACAGAGCGACCGGGCGATCCGGCTGACGCGGAACGAGCAGCCGGTGAACATCGACATGTTGATCGTGGGGGAATTGCGCGTTTTGACGGGGATGGAGCGGCAAAGGAAGTAGCGGGAATTGGAACCCGCGCCGACTTCCCGCCAGAGAATCCGTTTAGAAAAGCAAAACATGTGGCGCGCCTACGGCGCTTGCAATCTTTATTCTTACGGTTCCCAGCCCTTGCGGGCTGGACTTCCCGGTAACAGAACACGGGACGCAGAAGGCGCGAACGTCTGACGCGCCTACGGCGCTCCGGCCCTACAAACGGCGGACAAAGGCGCAATCGAAGAGCAGGCGGGGCTCCCGACCGAGTCGGGATGAATTCCGCCCGGCATCTACAAGGCCGAAGAGTGGGCACGATGTATCGTGCCCCTACAAATGCAAAATCTGGGCGAGCCAAAGCGAAGGAGGCGTGCGGGCCAATGCGGATCTTGCTGCAACGCATTACGGGGCATAAGCTGCCGCGGAATTAGGTTATTGAGTATAGGGGTTATTGGATATAGGGGTTATAGGGGACGTGGGGAGAAGATCATGGCGCACAGCAATGGAATTCGAAATTCGGTTTTGCAGGCGATCGGCAACACGCCGGTGGTGAAGCTGCGGAAAATCGTATCGCCGTCGATGGCGGAAGTCCTCGTAAAGCTCGAGTATTACAGTCCCACCGGCTCCTACAAAGACCGCATGGCACTGGCGATGATTGAGGGGGCAGAGGCGCGCGGCGAACTGCGCCCGGGGATGCGCGTGGTCGAGTGGACGGGAGGAAGCACGGGATCGTCACTCGCGATGGTCTGCGCGATCAAGGGCTACCACTTCACGCCCATTTCGTCGGACGGATTCGCGAAAGAAAAGCTGCAGACCATGCGTCTTTTCGGCGCGGAGCTGGAGATTTTTCCGGCCGAAAACGGCAAGCTCGTGCCGGAGCTGTACCAGAGAATGAAGAAGCGCGCGGAAGAGCTGGCGCAGCAGGCGGGCACGTTCTACACCGACCAGTTCCACAACGCGGACGCGATTCGGGGATACATGGGAATCGGCGCGGAACTGGCCGAACAGGCGGGCACGGGCCTGGCGGCGTTTTGCGGCGGAGTGGGCACGGCGGGGATGATCTCCGGAGTGTCTCGCGCGCTGAAGGAAGCCGGATGCAAGGCACGCATTGTGGCGCTCGAGCCTGCAACGTCGGCGGTGCTCACCACCGGGAAAGGAGGAGCGCACCGCGTCGAGGGGATCGCGGCGGGATTCCGTCCGCCGCACCTGAAGGACGGGGTCTTTGACGAAGTGCGGACGGTTGAAGAAGCCTCGGCGCGCGAGATGGCGCGACGGCTGGCGAAGGAGGAAGGAATATTCGCGGGCACGTCATCGGCCCTCAACGTGACGGCTGCGCTGCAACTGGCACAGGAGCTCGGGCGCGGCAGCACCGTAGCCACAGTGGCTGTAGACAGCGGTTTTAAATACCTCGCCGGAGATTTGTACCAAACGTAGGCGCATGTCCTGGGAGGTTCGTCGTGGCCAGAGGAACAAGGCCTCAGGCCTGAAGGCCTGAAGGCCTGAGCTACAGCGGGCCTGAGCTACAGCAGTGTTATTCGGCGCCGAGGGGGAGGAAGTATTGCGTGCCTTTGACGGGCTCCTGGAGACGCTTGAGGAGGAGCTGGAGGTCGTCGCTGCGCTCGACGAAATCGATGTCTGAAGTGTTGATGACGAGAAGGTCGGAGGCGGCGTAGCGGAAGAAGAAATGCTCGTAGGCGCGGGCGACTTCCTCGATGTATTCCGGGGAGATGTGGGACTCGTCGCGGGAAGCTTTCTTGGCGATGCGGGCGCGAAGGACTTCGGGCTTGGCCTGGAGATAAATGACCAGATCGGGAGCGGGAAGGTCCGCGGTGAGGGATTCGTAGTAGCGCTCGTAGAGCTTGAGCTCAGCGTCGTCGAGATTGAGGTTGGCGAAAATGCGGTCCTTCTCCATAAGGAAGTCGGAGAGGACCGGGCCGGGGGCTTCGACGGCGAGGGCTTCGCGGAGGCGCTTCTGGCGGTCGATAAGGAAGTACATTTGAGCGCGGAAAGCGGAGCCGGGCTTGGCTTTGTAAAAGTCGGCGAGGAAGGGATTGTCCTCGCAATCGTAAATGCGGCGGGCGTGGAGGCGTTCGGCGAGGACTCGGGCGAGGGTGGTTTTGCCGACGCGCAGAGGGCCCTCAATGACGATAAAGCGGGGAGCCTGGGGACCACGCTGCGGGATGCGAGCGCGCTTGGCGGCGGAAGAGTCGTTGCCGGGCATCGTTTCGTGTAGTCCCAGAGTGGCCGGGATCAGAGGCGGATTATAGCAGAGTCGGGGCGGAGTTTTGGCGCACTTTAAGGGGCTGGAAGGGCGGTACAGAGAGGCAAGAATGTAAAACATTTTCACATTTATGGACTGGTACCGCCGTTTGAAAAAGGGCAAACGGAGGGGCTAGAGGGCCGTACTAAACAGAATGAGACCAATAGGCCAGTGCAGCCTGACCTTTTGACCAGTAAATTGGCCGTATTGCGAGTGGGGATGGATTTGCAACACCCACAAGCAATACTGAGGTGGCCGATGGTTCTTGCAACGCTGCTCCTGATCTGTGCGATGCCGCAGACGGACGACACGGCGAAAGTGGTTAACAACTCGCCCGCAGTGGTTTCTGAGAGCGCGGCGAAAGAGCCGATTCTGGTGGCCTCTCTGCCCCCCGCGCCAGCACCCAAAGTGAAAGCCGACCTGGAGCCGATCGCCCCGAACATTACTCCGAACCCGGCAGGACAGCCCTTTTTGGCGGTGAAGCCGGTGATCCTGCGGCCCCGCGAGACACCCCGCCAAAGGAAAATCTGGTATGGGCTGGCGATTGCAGCGCACAGCGGCGCAGCATTTGACGCATGGACCACACACCGTGCAATAGCTGGCGGCTACGGGCAGGAAGCGAACCCGTTCCTGCGCCCGTATGCAGGTTCGAACGCGATCTATGCGGCGACGCAGGTGAGCCCGGCGGTGATGGACTTGATCGGCAAGCGCATGATGGTCAGCCAGCATGGCTGGGTGCGAAAGATTTGGTGGCTGCCGCAGGCCGCGGGCGCGAGCGTTTCATTCATGTCAGGGACGCACAACCTCGGCGTGGTGCACTAAGAGTTCCCTCAATCCCCCTACGGAAAGCGTCCCGGTGCCCCTCCTCACCGGGACGCTTTCTGATTTACAGAGGTTTTTGCCCGGCAGTAGTGAGCGATTTTCGGTTATTTTCCCACGACAACGAGGACGAAGGAGCCAGGCTTCATTTTGCCGCGGCGTTCGCCGGGAGCAGGCGGATCGAAATCCGCAGCAGGAAGAAAGATATTGTGGGTCTTGAGGTCGAGGCCCATGGTGCGGGCGCTGCGCTTGGTCGGAACATTTTCGACAACCGTGAATTTGTCGGGCGAGTCTTCATGGATGACCGTAAGGTTGCCGTCGCCGCAGGAGGCGAAAGCGTAACCGGTCGAGGGATCGAAACCGGCTGCATCCGGACCTTCGCAGATGGTGGGCGTGGCAACGACTTTACCGGTGTCGGCATTCACGACGGACATCACTTTTTCGTCGCAGACGGAAAAGAGGCGGCGACTGGCGACGTCCATGGCGAGGCCGGAAGGCGATTTGCACGGCGCGAGCGGCCAGTGGTGGAGTTCCTTGAGGCTTTGCGCGTCGAGATGATAGAGGTCGGAGGTGTCTTCGTTGTTTACATAGATCGTGCCCTTGCCATCAGCGGCGGCGAATTCGGGCTTGCCATTGAGAGGAATCGTACCGACGACAGTGCCGTCCGCGGCGTTGATGGCGGTGGCATTTTTGCCGCGCCCGTTGAAAGTGAAGACGCGCTTGGAGACGGGTTCATAGAGGATGGCGTCGGGATTGGCGTCAGTCTTCACGGTGCCGATGGGCTTCAACGTTTTGAGATCGAAAATGGTGACACTGTCGGCGCGGCCGTTGCTGGTGAAGCCGCGGCCGAGGTCGGAAGCAACGGCGATGCCGTGAACTCCCTGTGTGTCGGGAATGTCGCCGACGACAGCGTAGGTGTCTGCATCGACGACGACGACGTGTGTACCACGCGAGACGTAAACGCGGCGGGCGTCGCTGTCCACGTAGACGTAGTCCCAGCCACCTTCGCCGCCGATTGGAATGGTTTTGATGACGTGATAGCCGGAACCGGCCGGGGCGGGCGCTGGTGTCGCGGCGCACAAGAATGCGGCGGTAGAAAAAATGATCACGACTAAGAGTGAACCGAGAATGGTGGGAAGGGTGAAACGTCTTTGCATGATGTCGTCTCCCTTTGATTTTCAATGTTTAGCTTGAGCTTGGCGTAGCTACCTATATAGCGGCGAAGATAAACGCAACATAAATGAGTGGATGCTTTTACGGCTTCGACTTGTGCTGTTCGAACCAGCCGGCAATATAGAGCATTTTGGCAATGTGATGGCTGGGGCGGCGGCCAATACCATGCGGCTCTTCGGGGACACGGACAAGGACGGTGTCCACATTCAGGAGTTTGAGAGCCTCGTAAAACTGTTCGGCTTCGGAAATGGGCGTGCGATAGTCGGCTTCGCCGGTCATGACTAATGTGGGAGTCTTAACCTTGGCGACGAGATTGGTGAGCGAGCGCTGCATGTAATTGTCCGTGCTGTCCCAGGGAAGACCGGGGAACCAATATTTGGTTATGAAGGGAATATCGGAGGTAAGCGCAAAGCTGTACCAGTTGATGACCGGATAGAGCGAAGCCGCGGCGCGGAAACGCTCGGTATGCTCGATGGTCCAGCAAGTGAGGACACCGCCGCCACTGCCGCCAGTGACGAAGAGATTGTTGGTGTCAATGTAGCCTTTGGCGACGACGGCGTCGACGCCGCTGTTGAGATCGTAAAAATCGTCGCCCGGATACGCGTGATGGATGAGATTGGCGAAATCCTCGCCATAGCTGGTGCTGCCGCGCGGGTTGATGTAGAGAACCACATAGCCTCTGGCAGCCAATACCTGCTTTTCGAAATCAAAACGATCGCCATAGTCGGCGAAGGGGCCGCCGTGAATTTCAAGAACGAGAGGATATTTCTTGGAAGGATCAAAATCCGGCGGGTGAACGATCCAGCCCTGGATTTTACGATTGTCTTTTGAGGATTCGAACGAAATCTCTTCGACGTGGCCGGGCTTGTTTTGCGTCAACAACTCCTGATTCAAAGAGGTCAGCACTTTCATCGCGCCCATGTTGGAGATGGCGATGTCGCCGGGATTGTCCGGACGGCCGTAGGTGAGAGCGATCGTGCCGGTGCGAGACAGAGAAAAGGTGCCGCTGCCGGCGGCACCCAGCGTGGAAGCAAGATGTTCGGCGATTTTCTTGGAAACGCCGCCGGCTACGGGATAGAAACCTATCTTGGAATCGCCCTGATCGTCGTAGCGGAAATAGACGCCGCTGTTGTCCGGAGCCCATTGGGGGTCCTGGATATCGCGATCGAGTTTGTCGGAGAGGGAATGCGAATTCGTGCCATCGCGATTCATGAGGTAGAGTTTGGTCGTTTGATGGCCCTGGTAGCGGTCATCGTAGCCGGTGTAGGCGATGAGTTTTCCATCGGGAGATACGGTGGGAGAATTGTCCGGGCCTTTGCGATTGGTGAGAGGGCGAAGCGAGCCATCAGCCACGCTGAACTCATAGACTTCGTCGTCGAAGTATTCGTGATCGGATTCGGGATGGCGGTTGACGGAGACGATCAGATACTTGCCATCAGGCGTCCAGGACGCGCGTGACGGGCCGAATTCGTTGCCGCCATTGGGGAAATTTCCGTTGGAAACCTGGCGCGGCGCGCCGCCTTCGCTGTCGACGACAAAAATCTGCATGAAGCCGGGCTTGAGATAACCCGCACCGTTGAAGCGATACACCAAGCGATTGTAGGCGGCGGGAGGGTCAGCCCATTTCGCTCCGGAAGGAGGAACGGGCAAATCGGCGATGTGCGGACCTTTGCCCAGGACGAGCGAAGAGAAAGACAGCATTTTTCCGTCGGGCGACCAAGCGATGGCGTCGGGGGCCTGGTCGAGATTGGTGATGCGTGCGGTCTGACCTGTGTCCATCCAGCGGACGTAGAGCTGTTGTTTGCCGTCGGCATCGGAAAGGTATGCCAGGCGCATGCCGTCCGGTGACCAGCGCGGAGAGGCGTCACTGCGGTTGCCAGTGGTGAGCGGGCGATGGTCGGTTCCGTCGGTATTAATGATCCAGAGATTCGAGTAGCGCTTGTCGGTCATGGGATCGGCGAAGCGGCGCACATAGACGATGCGCTTGCCGTCAGGAGAAATTTGCGGGTCGGTGGGAAGCTGAATCTGGAACTCATCCATGGCGCTAAGTTTGTGAGAAGCATCCTGCGCCAAGAGGTTTGGGTTGGAAGCAAGAATCAGGGTTGCAGTGAGAAGAGCGGCGACGATGCGCGCTTTGCGTGTCATTGGAAAAGAGCCTCCTCGCGTGGCGAGTTAACAACGCGAATGGCGGGATGTCAAGGTGATGGAAGGCTGAAACTGGGACGTGGGGCGAGGAACCTCACGCCGAAGCAGCAGCAATTGGCAGGTAATAATACAGGTCAAGAGCGGGCGGCTTGATGCCTTGGGTGCGCAGGAGGACGGTCATCTGGGAGGTGTGGCGCATCTCGTGAAACATCACGTTCCACAGCAATCCATCCACTGTGAAGCGCTGCCCCGGCCTGTCGTGCACGGTCACAACCCGTTTCAACTCGCCGTCATCGAGAGTAGGTAGATAAGCAAGGGTGCTCTGCTCGACAAGGCGCCAGTAGTCCAGCAGCATTTCGAGCGGGGAACCCCCAAAAACTGGGCCGCCCTTGGTATCCTTCAAGGCGGAAATGGTCTGCCGCACCGGCTGTTCGCGCAGGATCTCCTCGCGAATCCAGAAGTCCTCTGTGGCGACTACATGAAACACGAGATCCTTGATGCAGTGAAAGCGGTCGCCGTCCAGCAACTTGAGGGATAAAACCTCGTCCGGCACGCGCTCCAGCGCGGTCCACAAGTTCCGGCGGGCGCGAACGAGGTAATCGTAGGTTTCCGGAATGTTCATTCGTCTTCCCTCAAGGCTCGCTCTGCTATCCTACACACACATACCTTGCTATCAATTAAAAATTGGCGGAGCTTCCATGTCACACCAATCCCACGCGGAGACATTTCAACCTTACGCTGCGCTAGCCGAGATTCGCGACAGCCTGCTCGAAACCTACGCGAGCAACGACGCGATGAACCAGCTCCTTCTCGCGCATCTCGACCCGCGTGCGTGGCGCGCCCAGCCGCCGGGTCAAAAAGCCAAAGGCCGGACGATCGCGGCCATCTTCGCGCATCTGCACAACAGGAGACTAACGTGGCTGAGGAATTCAGCGCCACATCTGAAGTGTCCGCCGCCACTCGATCCGCACCGCTGCACCATGAAGCAAACTGCCGCCACGCACCGGAGAAGCGCCGCACAGTGCCTGCGCATGTTGTCGGATGCTCTCTCGGCAGCTCCAAATCGCCGCGTTGCAAAGTTCCGTCGCGACGGCTATGTGCCCACGTGGCCCGCGGGAGGGACCATGTTCGCTTACATGTTCTCGCACGAAGCGCATCATCGTGGCCAGATTTTGCTGCTGGCCCATCTGCTCGGCTACCGCATCCCCGAGCCAAATATCTGGCAATGGGATAAGCTCTGGAAACAAGCCGGCCTTACCACGCGCCCGCGCTGAGTGGAACCCGTCTTCCTGGCTCTTCGTTGCACCGGCATCTCGTCGTCGTTTCTTATTAAGGGATCTCCCGTCGCGGCGCTGATTCGGGATGAGCGCCAGACCAAGCCATCGCCAGAATTATGCTGAAGACCAGTGCGTTGGCAGGGATATACAGATTAAAGTCGGCCAGGCTATGCACCAAAATGGCGCCAAGACTCCCGATACAAGCGAGCGAAACGGCTTTGTCAAAACGTTCCTCCAACTTTCCGTACCGACTTACGGTCTGGGCAAGAACCCAGAAGATCGAGCCAAATACCAAGATCGCACCAGGCAGGCCAAGTTCCGTGGCTACTTCCAGGTAATCGCAGTGGGCGTGCTCAACAAGAAGATTGAGGAAAGCAGTTTGAACGGAGGTGTAAGCCACGAAAAAGGACCCGAGCCCAGTTCCGAGGAAGGGATGCTGGCGAATCAACCTTAGCGTGTCATGCCAGATCGAAACGCGGCTCTGACCGCTAAGATTGTATTCCTGGCCCAGAGTTTCGAAACGGCTCATGACAGGATCGCTGCCGATCCACACAACCAGTCCCAGGACGCCGAGAAAAAATACTGCAGCGACTGCCGCCCTGGCGCGCGGACCCACGGTCGATGTTCCAGCGAGCGCCAGAATGGCAACGAGTGAAACCAGAGCGGAAATGATTCCCATACGCGAGCGCGACAGGATAAGAGCGGCAAGAATCACGATGGCAAGAAAGAGCCAGAACACGACTGAGACCAGTTCGGTCCGGGAGACAAATTTGCGGAACATACCGGCTCTGCCGGAAGTGTTTTTGGATAGAAGGTACGTCCAGCGCAAAGCAAGAACGATGACAAAGGGGAGGATCATTTCCAAAAAACCAGCGAAATGATTGCGGTTGATGTACGTGCCGGTGGCTTCTTCCAAATAGTATTTTTTTACATAAGCGAAAATTTGCTGCCAGCCGGTGAGGTATTGAATGAGGCCATAGAGAGCTTCGAACGCTCCGAGTGACACAAGGGCGAAGACGAGCCGCTTCTTCGCGTTGCGATCGCGGCAGAGGAACAATGTCAGGAAGAAGGCAGTCAGATAGGTAACCAGCAGCAGGAGATGTGAAACCGTTTGGTAGCGCTCCATGCTGATGGTGAAATACGACCCGGAGGGCAGTTCGTCGCGCGCTCGTCCGAACATGGGCGCCAGGGAAACAGGAAGCGGGCAAAGTTGCAGTAGAACCAGCGCGACCAAGAGAAGAGGGCAGGCGATGGGAATATGGAAGGAAGTGTCGCGCGAAAACTGTCTTGTAAGGAGGAACACAACCCCAAGCCCAAAGATAATCACCTGCGTTATTGCGAAAAACGAAGAGGCTGTGCCGCCAAAGGCTAAAACCGCCACGCACACGGCAAGGATGAGGCCAGCTTCAAGCAATCGAAGCATGGAAGGCTCGCAATGGATCAGTCGCTGGCTTTTTGTTGCGGCGGCATTTGGAAATTCGCGGGAACGAAAGTTTCTTGTGGGGGAGAGCCGGCATTGGGACCATACGGGCCATAGTTGTAGTAGCCGTTGGTGCGAATATCGACGCTGTTCAGCACCACGCCGATCAAGTTGCCACCCACGCCGCGGATTCCAGCCTGCGCGTGCAAAAGCTGCTCGCGAGGAGTGGCGCCGCTCCTTACGACCAGAAGCACTCCGTTGACCAGCGGGGCAAGGATGCGGCTGTCGGCCAACGCAAGCATAGGCGAAGAATCCAGGATTACAAAGCCGTACTCCGCGGAGGCGGAGCGGATCAGAGTTCCCATGCTCTGGGAAGAAAGAAGCTCGGAGGGATTCGGAGGCACAGGGCCGGAAACCAAGAGATCAAGCCCGCGCGAGCCGGAAGGGTGTACCGCGGCGCGCCAATCTTGCTGGCCGGTGAGATAGCTGACCAGGCCCAGGGTCCGATCGATACCGAACAATTTATGCAAAGAAGGAGAACGCAGATCCGCGTCCACAAGCAAAACCCGATGACCAAGCTGCGCCAAGGAAATCGCCAGATTGCAAGCTACGGTGGTTTTGCCGTCAGCGGGCTGCGTGCTTGTGATCAGAAGAGAACTCGGAGGCCGATCTGGAGTCGACAGCAAAACCGAGGTGCGGAGACTGCGAAATGCTTCGCCAAGGGCGGCATGCTGTGTGCCGTCCCGGTCTATAAGGTGCCAGGAAGGACGCGGGTCCTTGCCTGGGCCGTTTCCATTTCCTGCGAGCGAGAGAAATCTATCTCGCGGGAGGAACCTATGGATGCCAAGGTGATCACCATTTGACGCGGGCACAACTGGAATCAAAGCCAGGGAAGGAAGACCAAGCAACCGCTCGACGTCGTCATCGCCCTTGAGCGTATCGTCCATGCGTTCCTGGAAGAGCGCGGCACATATTCCGAGGGCTAAACCAAGGAACACAGCAACAGACAGATTCAAGAGCGTTCGCGGCTTAAATGGTTTGGCAGGCGGCTCGGCGGAATCCACGAGACGGATATTGCTAGCTTTGAGGCCGGCAGAGACGCCAGCCTCTTTTAACTGCTGCAGCAGGCCTTCGTAGAGCTGCTTGTTCGTGTCGACCTCGCGTTTCAGAATGTTGTACTGGACTGATTTTTCGGCGATCAGGTTTACCTGCTTTAGCTGGCCGTCCACGGCCTGATGGACCAGGTCCTCACGGCGCACCGCGGCGGAGTAATCGTTGGCGATACGATCGGCGGCGCGCTGACGCTCCTCCCGAAGCGAGGATTCGATTTCGTCGATCTGGCTCTGAATTTCTTTGACGCGGGGATAATCGGGACTGAACGTCGTCGACAACTGGGCATGCTCGCGTTTGAGCTCCGCGAGACGTTCGCTCAAATCCTGAATTAATTTGTTCTCGAAGACTCCAGGCAAGGCTCCGAACTCACCATTTTGAACCAAGCGGTAGAGCGCTTCCTTTTCGTAGCGCTCGGATTGCGCTTTGGTCAGCTGCTCCTGGAGTTGCTGCAGCCGCTCGTTCGCGACGTTCTGGCTGGCGCCTTTATCGGTTTCAAGGAAGACCAGGCCATTGCGCCGCGCGTAGCCTTGGAGCTCATCTTCGGATTTTTCCAACTTCGCTTTCACGCCCACCAACTGCTGGGAAAGCCACTCCGCGGCCCTTTGCGTGGCTTGCCAGCGCGCTTCCAGGCTTTGATCGACATAATCCGAGGCAAGAGTGTTGACGACGCGCGCGGCAAGTTCCGGATCGCGCGAGTCAAATCGAACAGCCACAAGGCGGCTGCGATTGACGGGATCGATGGTCAAGCGATCCTGAAATCGCTCAAGGACTCGCTGGGACAGCTCCCGATCAGGGGCTTCGGGCACAGGACCGATTGCAAGAGTTTGTGGCGCGGGAGATTTTTTCTTCCTTGGCCAAAGTTGCCACCACTTGGCAGAGTTGAATTCAGGAAGAGTTTCTAGTTGGAGCTGATCGATCACCCGGCGCGCCAGGCTTTCGCTGGCCAGAATGCTGTATTGCGTCCTGAGATAGGCGTCGGACACGGCGTCGAGTTCATAGAGTTCCTTGATGGTTGGGATGTCCGGATTCTCTTTTTGAATTTCCAGCAAAACCTGAGCCCGATAAACGGGCTTTTGCTTGAGCGTGTAGATGAGAATGGCAGTAAACAAAATGAAGAAAACAACGAGGATTGCCGGCAAGCGCTTGCGAAGGATGCGGCCATAGCTGCGGAGGTCGAGCGCCTCGCCAGGTTCCAGGATTTCGTAGGAATCAGGCAGCTCTATGATCCGGCTGTCGAGAGCGCCGGGGCCGCGCCGATCGAGGCGATGGCTGCGGCCATAAAGCTCGACTTGATTTTGGTCGTCCATGCTTTTACCAGTGGAAAATCAGGAGCCCCGCGAGCGTTTGCGCCGCGACTTCCGCTCCCCGGCCAAACGTGGTCTTCGCGGCGCTGTTGGGTACGAAGAGAATGTCCTTGGGCCTGAGAACGGGATCAGGAGCCTTGCCCGCCAGAATTTTGCCCAAGTTGATCGGAGTCTCCTTTCGTTCACCACTCTGTTGATCTGTGCGGATAATTCGCGCGTTGCCCTTTGAAGCGGTGGGAGTGAGTCCTTCGCTCAAAGCCAGGGCCTGGAGGACGGAAATTTTCTCATTTGATTTCAGGACGAATCCGCCGGGCTTGCGAACTTCACCAATCACGTAAACGACGCCCGCGCGAGTGACCTTAACGATGTTGCCGGGATGAACCAAAGGGTTGCTGCGAGAATCAGCCGACTCCAGAAGATCTTTCAAGTTCACCTGCACGGCACCTTCTGATGCTGAACGATTGTCGTTGAGGGGTGAAGACGCGGCGTTCGCTTCGCCGGGGCTTTGCGGGCCGGGGGAAGGTGGATCGGCTACGGCGGCGTGGTCCGCAGGTGGATCCGGCTCCGCGGACAAAGCCGCGCCTCGCAGAATGATGACAGTTTCGCCGGCATCGTCGGCCAAGCCTTCTGCGAGAGAGAGAACCTCCAGCAGGGTCTTGCTTCCACGGATCTGGAAAACGCCGGGCCGCCTGACCGCTCCCATCACTGAAACAGGATGGCTTTGCATCTCGCGCACAAACACGCTGACGTGAGGGTCCTTCATGTAGGTGCGATGAAGAAGTTCCTGGAGGACAAATTCCAATTCGCGAGGAGTCAATCCAGCTGTACGGACTGATCCGAGCAAGGGGAGAGAAATTTCGCCGCCTGCCGAGACGCGAACTTCGCGATTCAGCTCCTGGGCTTCGAAGACATTGATGTTGAGAACGTCTTCTGGACCAATGCGATATTCCTGGGCGCTTAGAGCCGGCGTCGATGGATGGGAATCCAGCAGGTCTTTCAAGCGGTGATTCCAATCCCCGGAAGTTTCCAAGTTTGGCGTAGGCGCAGTTTGGTTCTGACTTGCCGATTGCGGTGACGAGTGAGCTTCCTGGGAGCCTTGAGTGGAAATGGCCGGATTGGCGGCGGACAGTAGATTATGCGGCAGGCAGAGAAAAGTTATGGCGAATGCAAAGACGCCTAGAATCAACCCCTTGGACCGAGTTCCTTCCACTTGGATGGCTCTGACTCCCACTTCGGAACGAAGACCAGGCAAATGCAGACTACGAAGCAGAGGAGCGCCAGTCGATAAGGTGCAGCCTTGAATTGAAATGCAGGTGAAGACCTGAGGCGTAACGAGCGGAAATTTGCAAAGAGGAAAGAGTTAAATACGCGCTTGGCGGCCTTGTGTTCCCTCTCGGGTGCTGCTGCCCGTGGCATCAAAATTCTTCAGCCGCAAGCTCTCCAGCACAAGGTAAGCGATAAATTGGGCTCCGTAGACCAAATAACGCCGCCACAAACGGCGCGGCTCTTGCATTAAGCGGAAGAGCCATTCGAGGCCGTGCTCGCGCATCCAGCGAGGGGCCTGTTTTTTTCTCCCCGAAAGCATGTCGAAGGCAGCGCCTACGCCAACCAGAACCGGAACGTGTAGTTTGTCTCTGTGGGCGTGCATCCAGCGCACCTGTCTTAGCTCACCCAATCCTACCCAGAGCACATCGGGTGCAGCGTGCGAGATCAGCGATACAATTTTATCCTCTTGTTCAAGGCTCAGAGGCTGCAGAGGCCGCGAATAGGTTCCCGCCACAATCATTCCAGGAAATTGATTCTTGAGCGTTTCCGCAAGGCGTTCCGGGACATCTGGTTCTCGCTCTGCCCCATAAAAGAAATGCCGATATCCCTGCCCTGCAGTTTTTTCACAAAACGCAAGCAGCAGGTCAGGACCGTACACGCGCCGAGGCAAATGATGGCCACGTCGCCGGCCCAGCCAGACGAGTGGCATGCCATCCGGCACAACCAAGTCTGTGGAATTCAGAATTTCTTTGAAGGAAGGATCATGCTGGGCTGCTACGATGCCGTTCATCCCGGTCGCGGCAATGGCATGGCATCCCGTTTTCTCACGAATCCATTCCTTCATCTGAGCGACCACGTCGGTGATCTGCACAGCGTCTACGCGCACGCCCAAAACCTGGAAGCAGGCGTTAACCTCAAGAGCTTGCTTTGTTTGAGCTTGCGTCGCCATAGCTAAAGTGATCCCCACAAACTTGCCCTGCCATAATGCATTGTTGTTCCCAAAGAGTCTGGAACTTGTTGAAAAGACAGGGAGACTTGAAACTGGACCCCCCACCCCCTGTGTTTTGTGCAAAGAGTGCGCAACTTAATGAAAAGAAAAGAGATAGATATTTGAGGAGCGCAAAAGAGTACGTAAGAATATGAAAAAAAAGAAGATACGTGATCGTGGAGGTGTGTGACAAACAACGGCATCTGAAATGCGGATCCGTTCCGAGCAAGGCAAAACTATGGGAGGGCTTTCTGAGGGGGCTACGACGGAAGTTCATGGCACATGATAGCACGGCTCCGAGTGTGTCAGGTTCAAGGCAACCACATTTGGCTGCTCATAGGCAGTAGAAATACAAAGTGCTCCATATAAAATGCAATGAGAGGATGCAACCTGGTGGCGAATGTATGAGATCAACTTCAGTCACTAAACAAGAGGTGCGGACGGCGGGATCCGAAAAGAGGAGAGACCAATTCCTGGCCGTTCTTCTACGCCACGTCAAAACTTGCAACATTGATACCAATAAAAAGCTGCTTGTGATCGGAGGTAGCTGCCAGGACGTTGAGCTTCTGAAATGCGCAGGATTCAATGACATAACGCTCTCGAATTTCCAG
Organism: Acidobacteriota bacterium; assembly: GCA_003225315.1. GTDB lineage: Bacteria > Acidobacteriota > Terriglobia > Acidiferrales > UBA7541 > Acidiferrum. The sequence continues at coordinate 914 of QHZD01000032.1, read as the reverse complement.
TCAGAACTCGAAGAAGAACAAGAACCTCATACTGATCTGAGCGCCAAAGTGAAGCTATTGGCGATCGACGCAGAACAGATCGATTTGCCAGATGGGTCATTTGATTGTGTCTTCGCTCACGAAGTCTTGCACCATTGCCGGTCCCCGCACAGAGCCCTGTGTGAAATGCTGCGTGTTGCGAGCAGGCACGTCGTCCTGTTGGAGCCAAACGATTCTCTGTCGATGCGCGCACTGACCTGGGCCGGTTTCTCGTTTCCTTTTGAGATCTTCTCGGTCGTCTATCATGAGTATCAAGCGGGTGGGGTTAGAGATTCGTGCGTGCCAAACTTCATCTATCGTTGGAACGCGAACGAGGTGCGTAAGACAGTTTCTTCCTACCTAGCAGAATACTTGTTTCAGGCGCATGCGTACCCTTATTGGGACTTCAATGTCGATGAGAAAGAACTCGCAATGAGAAAAGAAACTAGAATTCACGCGATTACGTCGATCATAGGAGCAAAAACGTTCCTTGTTGTTTTGAGGACCATTCAGAAAGCTTTGAATGCCATTCCCGTCCTGCGACGACAAGGCAATAAATTCTTTTGTTGCATTGAAAAGACGGGGCAACTGCGCCCATGGCTAATCGCTGAAGGCAGCAAGATCGCATTCAACCCCAGATTTTGACAGTGCGCTGGTGAGCTGCCCCCTAGCTCCGCGCACGGAATCATACGACACCAAAATCTTCTGAACTCATGATTTCTGCCTCTACCAGTCCTGCGAGTTGCGGCGCGCAGGGAGCCGTAGGCGACCGCAGCGCCGCAACTCGTCGCGCAAACTCCCGCGGCGCCAAATAGCCCAAACTACTGTGCGGCCGCTCTTCGTTGTACTCCTCCTTCCACGCTCCAATCTTGGCCCGCGCCTCGAACAAATTCCCG
>QHZD01000017.1:328972-465505 GCA_003225315.1 Acidobacteriota bacterium | reverse complement strand
CAGTTCCTTCTGACTCAACGTGAATGTCTCCTGTCTCATAGGGTGACATTTTCACGTTGCCGTTAAGGGGTGACAGAATTATGGAGCTAAGACACCGTTCTGTGCCGAGTGCCCACCCGTTCAGCCGCCCGTGCGAAACTATGACGGCGTGGAGTTTCGTCTTCTCAGGCGTCCGACAGCCAAATGGTTCGGCGCGATCTCCTACACCTACAGCAAGCTCCGCGGAAACTATGCGGGTCTGACCAACACGGATCCAACCGATGGGGGAGGCGGACGTCACTCGCCAAACAATGGGCGCGCGTTTGACCTGCCCAACATGACCTATAATGCGGACGGTTCGCCCGATTACGGACCACTTGCAACGGACCGCCCCCACACTGCCACGATCTATGGCTACTACCGCCAAAAGTGGTTTAGGGGCCAGGCAACCGTGTTCGGCCTGAGCCAGTCTGCTTTCCAGGGTTCGCCAATCAATACGTGCCTCTCGGTTGTGGGTACCGGATCGGCGTGCCAGTGGATCAAGCGGGGCAGCATGGCGACTTTTCACCGGGATCCTACCGGCAACATCGTGTTGGATGGAATCGACACCAATGCCCGCACAGACCCATACTTCCAGACGGATTTCAACCTGACGCATGAGATCCCCGTGAGCAAGACTCACGAGGCCATGAGGCTCAAGTTCGAAGCCAATATCACTAACCTGCTTAACAATCACACCGCCACGGCGTTCAATGAAAACGTCATAGCCACCGGCCTGATCAACCCCACGCGGGCATCGCGCTTCAGCGGGGATCCACGCACGGATTGGGGCAAAGTCATGAACGGCTTCAGCTTCGTGGATGCGCTGAACGGAACGGCAACATTTGCGGGCGTTCAGTCGCCGCGCACGCTGGCGAGCCGCTACGGCATGGCCACGGTGTTCCAGGGCGCCCGAAACATGCAGTTGGCGATCCGCTTCATCTTCTAACCTCCTCAATGCTCAAGGGGCCGTGTAACAGCCGGCCCCTTTCTTTTTTCATCCATTGAGCATTACTATTTGTCTGCTGTGCTTCTGCGATTGATCTCGACCACACCTGCTGCAACTTTTCTCGTGCTCATCTGGCGTGTCTTACACGGCCTTTTGGCCAGTCTGGCCGTTGCCAGCGTTTGCCTCGCTCAAAGGCAGTCTCCATTGTCCGCCCAGCCTGTTGTACTACGCGTGTTTGTTACCGTTGATGGCGACGCCGAAAAAGCCGCCAACGTTACGGTTGATCTCATGGACGCCCTCGGATCTGGCGGTGCAATGGATCGTAAGCTCACGGGTGATGCGGGCGATGTAATCTTCCGGACATTATCGGGGGTCCATCGCATTCGAATCACGGGACCCAATATCAAGCCGTACGAAGGCGACCTGGAAATTGCGCGCAACGAGACTTCCCACGTGGAGCGCATCCGCGTTCGCCGCGCAGAGCCTAATGGGCGCACCAACGAAACACTACCGGCCGGCACTATAGCCGCGTTGCGCCTGACCGTCCCTGCCGCGGCGCGAAGGGCGTTCGAGCAAGGCGGCGAAGCAATGCGTCGGCAGCGCTGGCAAGAGAGCCGCGAGCTGTTCGAATCGGCAATTCGCGAGTATCCGCGGTACGACCTGGCCTATAACGGCCTCGGAATGGTTGAAGCGGAATTGAATGAGAGGGACGCCGCGCGGGAATCGTTTTCGAAAGCCATCGAGCTGAATCCTGATTTCCCAGCAGCCTACAGGAACCTTGCGCGCATTTCTTTCGCTGAAAAAAAATACGAAGAGGCTGACACCTTTCTGGTCAAGTCCCTAGACGGGGAGCCTCTCAATGTTTGGGCTCTCAGCTCCGCTTCGAATGCTGAGCTTCTCATTCACAAGTACAGCGATGCGATTGCTCATGCGCGCAAGGCGCACGCGGTTCCCCACCAGGGACTCGCAGGGGTGCATATTGTTGCGGCTCTCGCGCTCGAGGCCACGCAGCAGCCGCTTGAGGCTGTGAAAGAGTATCAACTGTATCTCGATGAAGACCCAAAAGGGCGCGATGCGGATCGGGCGCGGAAAGCTATTATTCGGCTGAGCGAATCAGCCCCCAAGTAACTGTGTGCCACGTCATTCATCCGTGTTCCTGCAAGATGCGCCTTTCTGCTCAGCGGAGCGCGGCGAGTTGCTTGTGAATTTGTTCCAGCTCCGGCAAATCTCGATCTGCTTTGCCCCAAAGTTTTTCGGCGGTGGCAAAGGCTTGCCGAGCCTCGCTTGATTTGCCGGCGTGCTCTGCCGCGAGGCCATACGCGAAGTGGCCTCCTGCATAGTTCAGGTTGTGCAGAATCATCTGCTGGGCCAGGAAACCGGCCAGATCCCAATCGCCAGCTTTACGGGCGCTCTGCGCCATCGATTCCAGCTCAAATAGGGCAGCCATCCACGCGTCCGGGCCGGGCATTGCCAGCACGGACTTAGCCACATCCATGGCCAGTGGTTCACCCTCGGCCGTGTTCTTCTCTTGCAGCAAAATATCCGTTCGAAGCGTCGTTGGATAGGGAAGTGCCGCGACCGCTCTTGCTGGAAGCCGTTCAGTTTCCCTCTCCGCCAGAGTCAGCTCCTCCTTGGCCTCCGCAACCGAACCTGCTCCGAGCAGAGCCTGACCTGCCAACGTATGTCCCGCGAGCCGCGCCAGCGGCCACTGGCTCTGCGCAAGTTCGCGCGCGGCGGCCAGCGACTCCTGATAGCGCCGCCGGCTAAGCAGAAACTCCGGCCAGCACTTACGGTTGTACTCCAGAAAATCCGTATAAGCCGGCGAAGAAAATGCTTCGTGAAAAAGAGCTTCAGCGGACTTCATTTGCCCTAGCGACTGGTAACTCATCGCCAGCAAAGTAAGGTTGTGTGCATGATGCCAGTCATAACGTGCCGGAATCTTCTCTGATCGATAGTAATTTTCTTCCAGTTCCTTCGTCTTCAGAAATTCGGCAATCGCTTCCTCGGTCCGCCCCGTTCTCATCAATGCGTGCCCGTGCATGTGATGCGCATGCGGAATCGCCGGAGCCATGCGTGCATAGAGGGCGCTCTCTTCAAACGCGTCTTTCGATCGCCCCATGTTTTCGTACGCGTGCGCGCAGTAGTGATGAGCCGCAAGATTGCCAGGCGCCAGCGCCAGCGCCGTTCTGTAAAACGCGAGCGCGTCCACGCCGCCGGCTTGCCCATGCGTAAAAGGACTGGCTTCATCCGCCAGTCCGCGCTGGATCCACAGCCAGGGATCGTTTGGGTTAGCTTTCAGCGCGTCGTTGATTGATTTGCGGTAAGCGACGTAGCCATTGGGCTTGTCCTCGGCGAATTGGAGTTCTCCTTCGCGGATGGAAAGCCAAGCCCGCTCGCGTTCGTTCATTCCTTTTTCGAGCGCCTTGGCGCGCTCCAGCGTGGCACGCGCCGTCCCAACGTCCTGAAGACCGATGAACGCGTCGGTCAGGCCGAGGTACGCCATAGCCAGATCGGGGTCCAGCCGCAGTGCTTGATGGAACGAACGCACCGCCTCAATCCAAACATAGGAGTGCACGTAGGCAAGCCCCTGATCGTAGAAGGATTGCGCCTCCGGCGAGCGTGTGGACACTTTTTCATGGAATTCGCCAATCCCCGTGCGCAACGTTACAGGACGCTGCAGAATTTCCAGCGGAACCGGGCCGGTCCGCGAATGTCCTTCATGCGGCGATTGCTGTGCTGGCGACGCCCCACACGCAAGGAGGCCCAACGCCACCACCGCAATCCTTGGACAGCCGAATCGATTCACGCATTCACCTTTTCGCACCAGGAACAGGCGCGAATAACATTAAACTTCCGGAATCTCGACGGACCGGACATAGTATCCGGAATCCAGCCGCCTGGTTCGAACCGCTGGATCTTTCACCGCGACCCGGATCGAATATGTTCCAGGTTCTTTCGGCGACCACGCATGCGTCCACGGTGTCCAGGGATCGTTCTTCGTTTGCACAAAATTGTCCACGGGCACGTAATCTTCTTCCGGATTAAAGCGAATCATCAGCGTCTTGACCGGAGTATGTCCGCCCCACGCGATTCCCACTACTCGGTATTTGATTTTTTCTTCGACCAGCCATTTCTCAATTCGAATCGGCATCGCTGCTTGATCGATGGTTGCCGCCTGGAAATCGCGCGCTTGTGCAGGCACACCCTTCTGATGGGTCCTTGCCGCGTACTCCTGCATCTGTGATGTGGCTTCCGCGGTATCGTCCACGAAGGAAATCGCAGTCACCCATTTGATGCATGCGCAGCCGTACCAGCCTGGTACCACCAGCCGAACCGGCGCGCCATGATCAGCCGTCAGCGGCTTGCCGTTCATTTCCGTTGCCAGGAACGCTCCCGCCGCATTGAGGTCTCCGATGGAGAAGACCCAGCTCGCTCCTGGAACCGAAGTCATTGATTTTGTAGCGTACTGATCGAATCCTGTGACCAGCACGCGCGACGCCTGGGACTTCGCTCCGCTCTTCTCCAGAATATCAGCGAGAGGCACGCCGCCCCAACTGGCCACGCTGATCATTCCAAAGTTCGTCAGCGGCACGTTCCCCGCGCACTCCATCAAATGCAAGCCCATCGGCGTCGCCACACTGCGTAACTCTTCGATCGCGCGGTTCCGCGGTTTCTCCACCAGCCCATCGACGCGCACTCGCCACGATTTCGTATCCGGGAGCAAGCCGGAAACTCGCGTGCGAACATAAAATCTGTCAGTCGCGATGACCGGCTCTTGCAGTGAGAGCTTGGACAAGTCCGTGTACAACCTGCCGTCCAGTTCAGTCCTTTGCTCCGTGTCCATCTCCAAAGGCCGCGGATTTATAAAATCCACCACGCCCAGTTGTTTGCCGCCCGAAAAAGGATCGTTGGAACGATCTTGCTGTCCCGCAACGCTCGACGGCCAAAGAACCTGCTCAAATCCGGCAAGCCACGCTCCGGCGCACATCATTCCCCGCTTGGCAAAATCCCTGCGCGTTAGCATCGGTTCCGTCTCATAACCAACTCATTCGAAGCACACTTCCCCCGCCCGCGCGGCGATGCTGCGCCATGGCTGAAATGCATCTTACCTCAACAAATCTGCTTCCTCTCACTCACCTGTGATCGCAAGACCAACATGATCTTTGACCGTTTCCCTGTAACGAAAACCTGGCCTTGACCGATTCCCGTCAGCAGAAATAATCGAATGTGGTTTATCTGAAGTTTATCTCAGGTCTTTCTAACTTTATTCTTGACAAAGGCTTTCAGCGGATATTCAATACGCGCAAATGGGTGGCTTCGCCTGTGATCCCCGGCGCGGCCGTGGTGACGAAATCCTGTTTCGTCGAGAGAGACGAGGCCCTGTGGTTGGCTGGAAAATCTTAAATCAGCTCCATAAATTCAGGGGGTGTAGTGTGAAGCAGCGAACTTTTTGTGTCTTGTTTGCAGCTTTCTTGGTTCTTGCCGCGAGTGGAGTTGCTTGGTCTCAAACCGTGCAAGGCGTCATTACCGGCACGATTACGGACCCGACCGGCGCGGTTGTCCCAGGCGCGACGGTGACCATCACCAACGTCGGCACCAACATTTCCCAAACGACTACAACGGGGTCCGACGGCTCCTACCGCTTTCCTCTTGTGCCACCCGGTAGCTACACCCTCGAGATTAAAGCTGCCAACTTTGGCGGCGTCAGAGTTTCGGGCGTCGTCGTCGAGGCAAGTCAAACTATTGCGATTAATCGCCAGCTGGAATTGGCCAAGACCTCGCAACTTGTGGAGGTAACTTCCGAGGCGCCACTGGTGCAGACGGCGACTTCGGACCTGGCGACTCAAATTGACCGCACGACCATCGAAAATGCGCCGTTGGCGGACCGCGATGTCTTCTCTACACTCCCATTTCTCGCACCGCAGGTGTCCCCCGGCCTGAACATGAACCCCACTTCCGGGGGAGCGAGAGAGTCCGGCACAGCGTACTTACTCAACGGTGGCGACGATAATGACAACTTCAGTGAAGGGGCAATTAACATTCATCCGCCCCTGGAGTCCGTGCAAGACTTCACCATCAAAACCAACAGCATGACCGCCGAGTACGGGCGCGGAGTTGGCGCGGTCGTGAGTGCAAATCAGGTATCCGGCACCAACAAGCTTCACGGCACAGTCTACGAGTTTAATCGGAATGCCTCACTGAATGCGGCAGACTTCTTTTCCAACGCAGCTGGGCTACCGAAGCCAAAGTACATCCGCAATCAGTTTGGCGGCATCGTGTCCGGCCCCATTCGCAAGGACAAGACGTTTTTCTCCTTTGCGTACGATCGCATCAAACTTCTTTCCGGCTCCCCCCTCACGGCAACAACCAATCCAAATTGGTATGTCCCAACGACGGCGGCTCTTGCTACCTTGACGGCGAATGCTGGGCCCGTTGCTAAACAAATCCTCGGAGCCTACCCTCCGTTGTCGTCCGATTCACCGTGCCCAAATAAACCATCGAGCACGGGTGCGGGCTTTCAGGTCGGATGCGTCTCGTTCTTTGACCCACAAACGGACACAAATAACATCTATTACGGCCGCGTCGATCACAATTTCACCGCGAAAGACCGGCTCAGCTTTGCAGCAAATATCTTTAGGGAAGCGTTTGTGGATCAATATGGCGGCGGCGGCCTGACCAAAGCAGGACCAATTAATGGGACGACCAACAATCATTTCCACAATCTGACTCTGGACGAAACCCACATTTTCAAGCCAAGCCTTTTGAACGAGGTGACCGTCGCTCATAATCGGCACTTCAACACCTTTATCGAGGGGAACGGGACGCAGGCGGTTCCCCACATTATCATTGATAATAAGGCGGAAGGCAGCCTTGGTTATTCCTTCGGTCCCTTTGAGGGCGGTCTGGTTCAAGGTTTCGTTCAAGACCGCTGGGGTGCGACTGACAATCTAACCTGGACCGTCGGGCGCCACTCCTTGAAGTTCGGCGGCGGAAATCAATCCGGCATCCTCTACCGCAACTGGGACCTGGGTCTTCCGGGCTATTATGAGTTCAGAGAACTCAACGGTACTTTCACCCCGGCGTCAGATGGAGTGCTGCAACCGGACGGTACGATTGCCGGCATCTCTCCCGCCAAGAAACCACATACTAATTTCCAGAACGATTACCCCTATTTTCAAGAGACCTCGATTGACCCGCGCACCGGTGCAAAGGCCAGTGCCTATCGCCACTACACGTACCACGACTGGTACACGTTTATTCAGGACGATTGGAAACTCAGTCCGCGCCTGACGCTGAACCTCGGCGTTCGCTGGGACCGCTACGGTGCCCCGGCCGAAGATCACGGCATCCTGGCTCAATTTACAAACCTCGGTGGCTGCGATATCGCCACCGATCGCGCTTGTATTGGCGCCGCACGAGTAGGTCCGGTCGGCCGGATGTGGAACACCAACAATAAAGACTTCGCGCCCCGCATCGGCTTTGCCTGGGATGTGAAGGGGAACGGCAAAATGGCCGTCCGCGGCGGCTACGGTATCTACTACGACCGAATTTTTGACAACATCTGGTCCAACGGTGCGTGGAACCCACCCTTCTATGCCTTGATTGACTTCGATGCTTCGAGCAGTGATGCCATCAATTATTCAAACCCGAATTCCATCGGTACGGCCTATAACCCCAACGGTCCGAACGGTCCTATTCCCTACCCAGGGAAGCGCGTCTCCGTCCGCACTATGGACGTCAACATGCGCGATTCTTCGGGCCAGAACTTTTACCTGGGTGTCGAACGCCAATTCCTCGGCAATTTTCTGTTCCGTGTGAACTACCAAGGATCAATGGGCCGCCACTTGCCGATGCTTGAGAACTACAACCGCACGGATGGGCAGGCTTATAACGCTTCCTTTTCCAACATTCGGCCTAACGCGCTCTACACGGGTTTCAATTATCGTTCGAACAGCGTCAGCTCCAACTATAATTCGCTCGTCGCGGAAGCACAGAAGCGTATGGGGCACGGCCTGCAGTTCCAAACCGGGTACACGTACGCGAAGTTGCTGGACGTTAACTCAGAACTGTTTGCTGGCTGTTCAACCATTGGCAGCTTCACAGCGCCATACTATTACATCTCGAATACCAGGCCGGCTCTCTCTTATGGGCGGGCTGCATTTGACCACCGGCATTCCTACAAATTCAATGTAATCTACGAGGTGCCCTTCCTGAAACAGCAGAAGGGAATTGTGGGACACGCTCTGGGAGGCTGGACGGTTTCCAGCTTCATGCAGTTGTACTCCGGCCACCCCGTTGATGTTTACCTTGGCAGCAACGGGAGATTCCAGGCCCAAACCGTAGTATGTAACAATCCTCCAACTTGCACGTCTACTACTACTACTCTCTATAACGATCAAAACGGAATTCCCTTTAATATCGCCGGAGATTACAACCTGGACAACGTTCTTAATGACCATCCAAATTTTCTCGGTTCGAACCTGAACGCAGTTTACAGTGGAAAGAGCCCGGCGGATGGGATCTTCAAGGACAACAACCCGATCGGTTGTGGCTTCCCCGGAGCAACCAGTCAAGGCGTTCCCCAGGCAGCTATCGACTACTGCAACGCACAACTCGGCATCGGCACACCCAACTCGCTCTTCGGGAATCCTGCGTATCCATCCGGCAATACACCCTACCTACGCTTTGGGACCCTGGGTCGAAATATTTTTCATGGACCGAAATTCGTGCAAATGGACTTGGCCCTTGGCAAGTCCTTTAAGCTCACGGAATCGATGAAACTCGACTTCCGGGCCTCAGCCCAGAACGTCCTCAACCACCCCAGCTTCGACTGTGTTGATGGCGATCTGGACAGCGGAACATTTGGCGCCGCGCAATGCTTAGCGCAGAACCCCTCTGGAACCACGCTGGGAGCGCCGACGTCGCGCATTATGTCGCTGGGCTTGCGGCTTGCGTTCTAAACTTGCTTCGGCGGTTCGAATGGACTGCGCGTAGCAAACTTGAAATATCAACAGCGGGGAAAGTCCAATGGACTTTCCCCGCTGTTCTTTTTTGTACCCCGCTTTTCTTTTTGTTTCGGAATTTGCGACGCGGCGACAACAATTTGAAAGACGAGAGCTCAGAACTGGAAAGTCAAAACTGAAGACTAAGATTTTAAAAACTGAAAACTCAAGATTCTGAAATTCAAAACCTAAGAGTAAGAACCAAAAACTAAGAACTGAAAACTGAGAACCGGCTCAGCGGCCGTTGGAGTAGTACTTCACGTCGACGGGGTCGTACATGGTGGCGGTGGCAGTGTGGGCTTTTTCGTAGGCGTCGATTTCGGCGGCGTGCTGGAGCGTCGTGCCAATGTCGTCGAGGCCCTTCAGCAAGACTTCCTTGCGTGACGGGGCAATTTCAAATTTGAACATCAGGCCATGCTTGTCCGCGATGGTTTGGTTCGGCAGATTTACCGAGAGCGAATAACCTTCTTCTTTTTCCGTGCGCTTGAAGAGTTCTTCGATTTCATTTTCGGACAATGTCGCAGGAAGAATGCCGTTCTTGAAACAGTTGTTGTAGAAAATGTCCGCATAGCTCGGCGCGATCACGACGCGGAAGCCGTAGTCCTTGACGCCCCAGGGAGCGTGTTCGCGGCTGGAGCCGCAGCCGAAGTTGGCGCGCGCCAGAAGGACGGATGCTCCTTTGTAGCGCGGAAAATTCAGTACAAATTCCGGGTTCGGTTTTTCGCCGGGCAGATAACGCCAATCGTAAAAAAGAATGCGCCCAAATCCTTCGCGCGTCAGCGCCTTCAAAAATTGCTTGGGCACCATCTGGTCAGTGTCTACGTTGACGCGATCGAGCGGCATTACCATGCCGGTATGTGTGCTGAACGGTTGCATGGGATTCAGTCTTCCAAGACTTTAAACTTTTCAATTTCGCGGAACGGTGTCCAGTATGCTGCCCCGCTTTCTCTCTTTCCATCCGAGCGATTGCTGGAAAGCAAGATGTACGTAATGCCGCAGCATGGCTCGGGCTTGGCGCAAACGGTCAACTCATGCAGACGAATTTCCAATGATTCTCCATCTGCAAGCTCGACGCGCATTCGCTTGCCTAGGTGGTCCTGCGTCAGTCCTAGCGTGTCGACCGGCATATTTATCTCTTGCTACTCCACGGGGGCGACGCCATCGAGTGAACGTACATCCACGAAATGACCCGCAATTGCGGCTGCGGCGGCCATAACCGGGCTGACGAGATGTGTGCGGCTGTCTTTGCCCTGGCGGCCCTCGAAATTACGGTTCGATGTGCTGGCGCTGCGCTCGTGCGGCGGCAGAACGTCGGCATTCATGCCGATGCACATGCTGCAGCCGGCATCCCGCCACTCGAAACCGGCGTCGCGGAATATTTTGTCGAGGCCTTCTTTTTCGGCTTGCGACTTGATGCCACGGGAGCCGGGGACAATCAGCGCCTGCTTGATGTTTTTTGCCACGTGCTTGCCGGCGACAAAATTCGCGGCGGCGCGCAGATCATCGAGGCGAGAATTGGTGCACGAGCCGATGAACACGCGGTCCACGGGAATATCCACGATGGGCGTGCCGGATTTAAGGCCCATGTATTTCAGCGCGCTCTCCGTGGCCTTTTGATCGTTGAGATCCTTGAAATCATGTGGGTCGGGGACGCGCGCGGTGACACTGGTGACCATGCCCGGGTTCGTGCCCCAGGTAACTTGCGGTGCGATTTGCTCGGCATGTAGCTCGACGGTCATATCAAACTTTGCGCCGTCGTCGCTCCGCAGTGTTCTCCAGCGCTCGACGGCTTCCTGAAACGCTTTGCCGCGCGGAACAAACGGACGCCCCTCGAGATAAGCGAACGTGGTTTCATCCGGCGCGATCATGCCGGCGCGCGCGCCGCCTTCAATGCTCATGTTGCAGACGGTCATGCGTCCGTCCATCGAAAGGGCACGAATGGCTTCGCCACCGTATTCCGCGACGTGGCCGTTGCCGCCGCCGATGCCGATCTTTCCGATGATGGCGAGAATCAAATCTTTTGCGGTGACGCCTTTGGGGCGCTTTCCATTCACGAGAATGTGCAGCGTCTTTGAGCGCGACTGCACAAGACATTGCGTGGCGAGGACGTGCTCGACTTCGCTGGTGCCGATGCCGAACGCCAGAGTGCCGAACGCGCCGTGCGTGGAAGTATGGCTGTCGCCGCAAACAATGGTTTGGCCGGGCTGCGTGATGCCCAGTTCCGGGCCGATGATGTGCACGATGCCCTGATTCTTGCTGTTCATGTCAAAAAGGCGGACGCCGGATTCGCGGCAGTTTTTTTCGAGGGCGTCAAACTGGAGTTTCGCGTCGTTATCGAGGATGGGCAGCGTGCGGTCAGTAGTAGAAACCGAATGGTCCATCACGGCAAAGGTGAGATCGGGGCGGCGGACTTTGCGGCCTTCGGCGCGGAGCCCGGCGAAGGCCTGGGGCGAGGTGCCTTCGTGGATGAGGTGACGGTCAATATAGATGATGGCGGGCTGGCCGGGTTGCTCGTGAACGACGTGGGAGTCCCAGATTTTTTGATAGAGCGTTTTAGGAGTCATGACGTTTCCATTCGGATTCTAGCACTCCTGTTGGGAGAGGCAAATGTACTGGCGTGGAAAGCAGGGAGTGTTCCGTGACCCGTGACCGGTGTCCCGTGAAAACGACGAGTCGCTGGTATTGCCGGGTTGGCGAGGGGCAGTTCCGGAATGGGAAGAATACCCCACCCCCCGTGGTTTTTGTAAGTGTTGCATCCAAAGGCTTTAGACAAACCGTAAGTCTTTTGTTTGCAACATTTGCGCGGAAGATTCATAAGTGTTGCAGATAAAGGATTTAAAGCAGGCGTCCGGAGTCTCCAAGATGTTCCAATCCGAACGGGACAGATCGGGGCAGGCGGGGAAAGGAGCTTCGATTGGAACGTCTGAACGTTGGAACGGAGAGGTCGGCGGGGATGGAATTCGATATACACGGCAGAGAATAGCACGTCTTACTCAGATTCTTTAGTGCTTTGCAGCGAACGGTCGAAATTGAGGGTTGAACGGTAGCTGGGCCCATTGAACAGTTGGGCGATTGCCAAGGAACGAAGAAGATGTAGGATGGCGGGTTTAGAGGAGGCTGGGGATGAACTGGAAACCGATCACTGCGGTTTGGGTAATGGCAGTAGTGCTGGCTACCGCCGGAGCAGGACGCGCGCAGACGCCACTTGCGGTGAAGAACCTGCGCTGTGAATACCAGGCGGACCCTGTAGGTATTGACGTGAGGAAACCGCGGCTGAGCTGGCAACTGGAGAGTTCGGAAAGAGGCATAGTACAAGCCAGCTACGAGGTGCGCGTGGCGGGATCGGAAGAACAGTTGGCGAAGGCAAAGCCGATTTGGGGAAGCGGAACGCAGACGTCGGATGCATCCATCCAAGTGGAATACAGAGGGCCGGCGCTCGAAAGCGGGAAGGTTTATTACTGGCAGGTGCGCGTTGCGGATAACCATGGGCATTTGACGGCTTGGAGCAAGACCGCGCGCTGGGAGATGGGACTGTTGGAGCCGGTGGATTGGAAAGCGAAATGGATTACGCCGAACCTGGAGGAGGATGAGAGGAAATCGAATCCGGCGCCGATGCTGCGGAGAGAGTTCTCGGTGAAAAAGAAAGTGGAGCGGGCGCGCCTTTACGCCACAGCGATGGGGCTTTATGAAATGGAATTGGACGGGAAGCGCGTGGGCGATGAGTATTTCACGCCGGGATGGACCTCATATGATTTTCGTTACCAATACCAGACCTACGACGTGACCGGCGTGTTGAAGAACGGGACGAACTGCTTGGGAGCCATGCTGGGGGATGGATGGTTCCGCGGAAGGATTGCCTGGGGTGGCAAGAGAAACAGCTACGGCAAAAAGCTAGCGCTGCTGGCGCAACTGGTGATTCGGTACACCGATGGGACGCAGGAGATTGTCGGAACCGACGAGAAGTGGAAAGCGTCGACTGGAGCGATATTGGAGTCTGACATTTACAACGGAGAAGTGTACGACGCGCGGCTGGAGAAAACGGGATGGAAGGAAGCCGGATACGACGATAAGGAATGGAAAAGCGTAACGGTGATAGACGCGCCGAAGGCCAAAGTGGTGGCACAGGCGGGGCCCGCCGTGAAAGAGATCGAAGAGATTCAGCCAGTGAAAGTTCAGAAGACGCCGGCAGGCGACACGGTCATCGACATGGGGCAGAACATGGTGGGCTGGGTGAAGTTCCGCGTGACGGCACCGGCCGGGACGACGATTACTCTGCGGCACGCGGAGGTGCTGGACAGTGCCGGGAATTTCTATACAGAGAATCTGCGTTCCGCGCAGGAAAAGATTCGCTACACGACCAAAGGGCAAGGGCCGGAGATTTATCAGCCGCATTTCACGTTTCAGGGATTCCGGTACGTGGCCGTGAGCGGCTGGCCCGGCGAATTGAAGCCGGAGGATTTTACCGGAATAGTGGTGCATTCCGCGATGGCAAGGACGGGAAATTTTGAAAGCTCCAGTCCGCTGCTGAATCAATTGCAACACAACATTATTTGGGGACAGAAAGGCAATTTTGTGGACGTGCCGACGGACTGCCCGCAGCGCGACGAACGGCTGGGGTGGACGGGGGACGCGCAAGTGTTTGCGGGGACGGCATCGTTCAATCACGATACCGCGGGGTTTTATACCAAGTGGCTGAAGGATGTGGCGCTGGACCAGGAGGATGATGGTGCGGTGCCGTTCGTGATCCCCAATGTGCTGTCCCACGAGACGCGGAAAGGGGAAGCGGCGTCAGCGGGGTGGGCAGACGTAGCGGTCGTGCTGCCGTGGACGGTGTACCAAGCGTTTGGGGATAAGCGAATTCTGGAGGAACAGTATCCGAGCATGAAGGCTTGGGTGGAGTACATCCGACGCCAAGCCGGGGAGAGCTACCTCTGGAAAAGCGGATCCAGCTTTGGGGATTGGCTGGCATTCGCGACGACCAGGGCGGATTATCCGGGAGCGACCACGGACAAAGACTTGATTCAAACGGCGTACTTTGCGCACTCGACTGCCTTGCTGGCAAAAACGGCAAAAGTGCTGCGGAAAACAGAAGACGCTGCGGAATACGAAAGCCTGGAAGAAAAGATCAAGAGAGCGTTTCAGGAAGAGTTCGTGACGTCCAAAGGAAGGCTCTCCTCGAACACGCAGACGGCGTACGCGCTGGCGCTCGCGTTCGAACTCCTGCCTGAAACCGTGAGGCCGGAGGCTGCGGCGCGACTGGCGGCGGATGTGCGAAAATTCGGACATTTGACCACTGGATTTCTTGGGAGGCTTACCTGCTCCTCAACCGCAAGGAATATCCCTCGTGGCTGTATCCGGTGACCAAAGGCGCGACAACGATTTGGGAGAGATGGGATGGGACAAAGCCCGACGGCAGCTTTCAGAATCCTTCCATGAATTCGTTCAATCACTATGCCTACGGAGCGATTGGCGACTGGATGTACCGCGTGGTGGCAGGGATCGAGATCGATGAGAAGCAGCCGGGCTACAAACACATTTTGATCCAACCCCGGCCGGGTGGCGGATTGACGTATGCAAAGGCGTCGGTGGAGACCCTGTATGGACGTGTGGAGTCGGGTTGGAAACTCGCCGATGGCAAGATGGCGTTGCATGTGGAGGTGCCGCCGAATACGACGGCGACGGTACGACTGCCAAAAGCGAAACTGGAACAAGCGAGTGAGGGAGGGCAGCCCTTGACGGGGCGCGCGGATCTTTCGGGAGCGCGGCAGGCGGGCGACGATGTAGTCGTGGAAGTGGGATCGGGGAAATATGAGTTTGAAAGCGCGTTGCCCGGGGGGAAATAAGTTCTAGCAAGCACTTAGAGTGTGCTATCGCCCAACTCTTGCGGAACATCTTCAAAACACCTAAATCTAGACTCGAATCATCATTTCCGTTTCGTGTCGTCCGACTGCTGGTTTAGCCACCACTTAGGACGCGTCTGTTGAGCATTCTGAAATTCTCGTTCCGTTCCGACGAAAAACTCTGTTGCCTCCCGGATCTTTACGAATTCGTTTGAGGCTTGGGCGTCATTGAACCCCCAAATCTGTCCACGATCTGAGGAAGAACCCGTAGGCAGGGCATGTCTTTGACCCTTTGAATCAATTTCCCAAAAAGTCAGAAACTGAGGATATTTGGGAAGCGACGTGGAAGTGCAGGTGTGACCTGTGGAGTCGATATTGAAGGTCACCGTCGTAAAAGTGAACTTTGCCGGAGGACACTTCGGATTTGCTTCCTCGACTAACACCCAGCCAGTGTAGCCCTGTGGCAGCTCCCACGCACTCTTCACTCTGTACGAACCGCAGCCTTTCCATAGCCCGAATGACATGAGTACTACGAACGAAAAGGCAAGTGCAAGTGTGGTTTTTCCTGCGTGCGACATCTCAACAAGGACCTCCGACCTTCAAGCTGCGATTCGCCCAAGTTATGATACGCGACTGGTAAGGTCACCAGGCATGCTGGCTCGAGGCGAAGTGCTTCTGGGTCGCGCCCCTCGGAGCGGTTATTCTTTGGTTTTGCGGCGCTCGCAGAGAGTGACGATTTTGGTTGGGTCGACGGCGTCGTTGTCGATTTGCATTTCGACGACTTTGCCGCTCTTGTCGATCAAGTAGTTGACGCGGCGAGCCGCTTTGTACTTGGGATTGTAAAGGCCGTACTGCTTGGTGACGTCGCCGCCCCAGTCGCTCAGCAGGGGAAAAGTGACGCCGATTTTTTCTGCCCACGCGGCGTTGCTGAAGGCGCTGTCCATGCTAACACCCAAGACTTGGGTGTCTGCAGCTTCCAGCTTTGCCAGGTTCTGCTGGAAGTTCTGCATCTGCTTGGTTCAACCACCGGTGAAGGCGAAAATGTAAAAGGCCAGGGCGACGTTTTTCTTGCCGTGGAAGTCGTGCAAGGACACCTGGTTGCGGTGCGTGTCCATCAGCGTAAAATCCGGCGCCATGTCTCCGACCTTGACGGCGGGATCGGGCATGGCGTCTTTCTTCTCCGCTTGCCCCCAAAGCCGGTTGGCGGCCGGCGGCGCACTCAGAGCGAGCATCCCGAACAACAGGATGATGATTCCTTTGCGCATACGAACTATCCTCCTTTAAGAGTACGGTCGCGCGGGCCCGCGCTCGGCGCAAGCCTCAGGCGCGATGATAACAGCCAAACCAGCGCGTAGGAAGAGTTGGATAGGGCAGCCCGGCGTGATAGAAGTGGCATTGAGGCGGAGGGAAAAGTGGCGAATCTGGGGAAGGTGAAGTGGGGCGTGCTGGGGGCGGCGTCGATTGCCACAAAGAAAGTAATTCCGGGGATGCAGAAAGGAGAGTGGAGCGAAATTGCCGCGATTGCTTCGCGGGATTTGAAAAAGGCGAAGGACGCGGCGAAAAAGCTGGGCATAGTGAAAGCGTACGGGTCTTATGAGGAGCTCCTGGCGGATGAGGAGATTGAAGCGATCTACAACCCGCTGCCGAATCATTTGCACGTGCCGTGGTCCATCCAAGCCGCGGAAGCGGGAAAGCATGTGCTGTGCGAGAAGCCGCTAAGCCTGTCGTTGGCGGAGGCGAGGACGCTGCTGGAAGCGCGAGACCGGTGCGGGGTGAAAATCGGCGAGGCCTTCATGGTGAAGACCCACCCGCAATGGCTGAGAACCCGCGAACTGATTCGCAAAGGCGTGGTCGGGGAGCTGCGGGCGATCGTGGGCGCGTTTAGCTATTTCAACCGGGACGCAGAGAATGTGCGAAACAAGGTGGAATGGGGCGGAGGCGCGCTCATGGACATTGGGTGCTACCCGATTACGACTTCGCGGTTTATTTTTGGCACGGAACCGGTAAGCGTGCTGGGATTGATTGAACGAGATCCGGATTTCAGGACGGACCGGTTAACGTCGGCGATATTGGAATTTCCGTCGGGGCAAGCGGTGTTCACGTGCAGCACGCAGATGGTGCCGTATCAACGCATGCAATTCCTGGGGACGACAGGGCGGATCGAAATAGAGATACCGTTTAACGCGCCGCCGGACCGGCCGACGAAGATTTTTATTGATGACGGGCGAGATGTGTTTGGAAGCGGAATCCGGATGGAAACGATTCCGGTTTGCGATCAGTATACGGTGCAGGGGGACGCTTTCTCGCGGGCGATTCGGGAGGGAAGCGAGGTTCCCGTGCCGCTGGAGGATGCCATTGCGAACATGGCGGTGATTGAGGCGGTGTTCCGGGCGGGGGAATCGGGGCGGTGGGAGAGGCCGTAGGGAGTATTAACGCGGAGACACAGAGGGCGCAGAGAAAGAAAGACGGACATGGCGATTCGAACGGTATTACAACTTGGGGATCCCGGTTTACGCGAGGTCGCGAAGAAAGTGGACGATCCTGCAGCGCCGGAGATACGCGCCCTGGTCGAGGACCTGTCTGACACGCTCGCGTATTGGAGGAAGACGACGGGTTACGGCCGTGGCATTGCCGCGCCGCAAATTGGTTCGAATTTGCGCGTGATTTTCCTGAGATTGCCCGGGGAAGACGCGTGGCCGCTGGTGAACCCGGAAATCACCTGGCGAAGCGCGGAGAAGATCGTGGTATGGGATGCGTGCTTGAGTTTCTTGTCGATCTTTATGCAAGTGGAACGGCATCGCGAAATCAAAGTGCGCTATCAGGATTTGCGCGCGGAGTGGCACGAAGTTCAGGCTGGCGAAGAGCGGAATCTTTCGGAACTTTTACAACACGAGGTCGACCACCTCGACGGCATCCTGGCCGTGGACCGCATCGTTGACATAACGACGATGTGCACGCGCGAAGAATTCGAGAAGCGATACCGGGCGTCGAGTCCGTATGCTGTGGCGGCTGCAGGCGCATCGAAGGAAGAGCGGAGAAAGTGAACACGATGTCTTACACAACGTTTGAGAGTCCGGTCGGAACATTGCTGCTTGGGGGCGACGCGAACGGGTTGCGGCTGGTGAGCTTTGAGAGCAGCAATCATGCAGCGCCGCCACAGGCGGACTGGATAGAGGACAAGGCTCCATTTGCTGAAGTTATTCGGCAATTGCAGGCCTATTTCCGCGGCGAATTGAAAGAATTTGATCTGCCATTGGCGCTGGAAGGAACGCAGTTTCAACTTCGCGTTTGGAATGCGCTGCGCACAATTCCTTATGGAGAGACTATTTCCTACTTGCAACTCGCGGATCGCATCGGCAATCCCAAAGCCGTGCGCGCTGTGGGATTGGCGAATGGGAGCAATCCCATTCCGATCATCATTCCATGCCATCGCGTGATCGGCAGCGACGGCAGCCTGACGGGTTTTGGCGGCGGACTCTCCGCCAAGAAGCTGCTTCTCGAACTCGAAAGCAAGCAGCTAAGTTTACTGTAAGCGATAACCCCGGAGTCTGCGGCCGGGTTTCAGGGGATGACTCTAGACTTCCCGGCAGTCCGAGAAAAGAGAGACTACAGCTCTTACCGGCGCGTGAAAGGCCAGAAGTACCAGGGAAGCGATAGCGTAAATGAGAAGTCTTGGCCTCATATTCATGGAAACACCGCGCAGCAAGAAAAGTTGCGGCGAGGTAGGTTCAAGCGGCGCTGTTTGCTAGCAGCCGCCGGCTATAGAGGGAACCAGCAGAACGCGATCGCCTTCCTTGAGGGAGCAGGATTCACCGCCGAGGAAGCGAATGTCTTCTTCGTTGAGATAGACGTTGAGGAACTGGCGGATCTGGCCCTGATCGTCGCGAACGTGACGCGATAGATCGGGGAAACGGGACGTGAGTTCGTTGAGGGCGTCGGCGACGGTGGCCGCGCTACAGTCCACTTTTGGTGCGCCGTCGGTGAAGCGGCGGAACGCTGTCGGGATTTCGATGGTCACGGGCATTTCTTAATTCTCCTTATCTAGTTTCAATTAAGCCTTAGCGCCTGCGACAGTGACGCCGAGTTGCGCGTCGAGATAAGCCTCGAAGGCTTCGAGGCGCGGCGCGATGGCCTCGGAGGCCGGAAATTCCGCGGCAATGGCGTCGGTGGTTTTCAGGCCATTGCCGGTGATGCAGACGACGGTAGTTTCATCAGGCTTGATGCGATTTTGAGCAATGAGTTTTTGCGTGACGCCTGCCGTAACGCCACCGGCCGTTTCCGTGAAGATGCCTTCGGTTTCGGCTAGAAGTTTGATGGCGTCGACGATCTCGGGGTCGGAGACATCTTCGGCCCATCCGCCGGAGTCCCGAATCTGCTTGATCGCGAAGGGGCCGTCGGCAGGATTGCCGATGGCAAGCGAGCGCGCGATGGTGTTGGGCTTTTGCGGTTCGAAGCGCGAGAGATTGCGCTTCACACCATCGGAAATGGGCGAGCAGCCGGTCGCTTGCGCGCCGAAGAATTTTACGGGCTTGGCTTCGACCCAGCCCAGGGTAACCAATTCGCGGAATGCCTTCGCGATTTTGGTAATCAACGAGCCGCCGGCCATGGGCACGACAACGTTATCGGGCAACGTCCAGCCGAGCTGTTCGGCGATTTCGTAGCCGTGCGTCTTCGAGCCTTCGGAATAGTAGGGGCGCAGATTGACGTTGACGAGGCCCCACTGAAAGCGATCGGCGATTTGGGCGCACAGGCGATTCACGTGGTCGTAGTTGCCGTTGATGCGCACGATGCGCGCGCCGTAGACCGCGGTGTTGAGAATTTTCGCGGACTCCAGGTCGGCGGGAATGAAGACGCAGGCGTCGAATCCTTGCTGCGCGGCTTGTGCGGCAACGGCGTTGGCGAGATTGCCGGTGGAGGAGCAGCCGACTGTCGTGAAATGAAAACGGCGCGCCGCCGAGAGAGCCGTGGCGACAACGCGGTCTTTGAAGGAGAGCGAAGGAAAGCAAACGGCGTCATTTTTGAAATAGAGATTCTTAAGCCCCCATTTTGCGGCAAGCTTGCGCGAGGCGACCAGCGGAGTGCCGCCGACGGCATTTGGACCAACGAAGTCTTCGGGAAGAGGGAGAAGCTCGGAATAGCGCCACATGTTGAAGTCGCGGCTGGCGAGGTTTTCCCGGCGGGCAATTTTCTTCAGCGAGTCGTAATCGTAGGCGACTTCGAGGGGAGAGAAGCAATCTTCGCAGAAAGAGCGGGGGACGTTGCCCCAAGTCTTGCCGCATTCTCGACATCGCAGTTCGTAAAGCCCGTTAGTGGTCATAACGCAAGTTCCTTTATACAAGCCATCAAGAATCAACAATCAGTGAGAGCCACCAAGGCGGCACGCACCGAATAGCCGGGCAGCGGGCGCATGGAATTCGATTAGGGCAGCAGGGAGGGGAAGAAACGAAAAACCCTCCGTGCCAAAGTGCTCGGAGGGTCTCAGAAAATCTTCTAAGAAACTCGAAAAGCTCTTTAGCAGTTTTTTACGTGGAGCAAGTTGCCCTAAATCGCCACGTGTCTGTGCGACTGCAGAGCAGTCGACTCGCCGCAACCGCAGCTATATTATTTATAGCGGAGGGGTTGGGGGAAGTCAAGCGCGAGTTTTGAGTGGGCGGATTTTCGTTTGGCCGGAGCAACGAAGGTCGGGAAATACCAGCATTACCGATTCGTGATTTGTTTCCTTGCCGGTTACTTCAACCTCGTTGAAGAAATTCGATGAAGTCATCCCTTGAGATCCCGCTTCGCGCAGTAGGGAAAGCAAAGTTCCTTTCGGAAAGTCGCGATTGTGCTGAGGAACGACTGCGCGCCGTTTCGTATTTGGATGGTAATAGACGAAATGACTTCCCGATGCGTGATCGAGAACGAATCCGTGATGTTCCAAGAATCGAATGACTTCGCGCGGCCTAACGGCGGGAAGCTTCGGCATATTCAAGATCAAGCGAAGCGACCAGGGAGTCGTCGTCGTTTGGAATCCGCTCTCCGTGCTTCTTGAGGCTTTCGATGTACGCGGAAATGGCGTCCTTGGCCATTTTCTTGGCTTCGGCCAGCGTTCTGCCATAAGTTACGCAACCCGCGAGCGCAGGAACAATCGCTGTAAATCCGCCGTCAGGTTCAGGCCGCAGAACGACGTTAAAGTGAGCGCGAGATTTCTTCATTGGAAGCTCATCTTAGCGAAGGGGCAAGGAACGGTCAAACGGAAATACTGTTGAGTTATGAAACACAGGCGGGCCCGCTTCCGTTGCAGTTCGTGTAGTTCGGAAGGCGGGCCGGCGTTGTGCAAATCCAGTGGGTGCAAGTGAGTCTCAGTTTTTGGCCAGGAGTTGAGCCACGGTTTCGGTTTGGGGGCCTAAGAAACGCGTAGCTAGATTTTGCGCCAGAAGGGGATCGGTTTTGGCGCCAGAGATGGCTTTCTGCGCGTGCTCACGGTGTTCCGCTTGCGGGCCCGAGAGAGTGATTAGGGCAGCCGCGAATTCCATCTGTGAGTCGTCGCCGTGGAGAGCGGAGGCACGCAGGGTAAGGGCTTTCTTCACGAGGGCGTAGCCGTCGACACCTGCGGCTGGATTGGTATCCATGCGCATGCCGTCAGTCATGTGCGGCAGATTCTGTCCGATCCACTGTTTGTAGGTTTCCGCGAGATAGCCCACGTCAAACCAGGCCAGCGCGTCGGGATGGCCGGAGGATTCCGCGGAAGTCGCGCGGGCATCGAGACGCGTGAGGAGTTCTTTCGCGACGACGGGGTCTTTACGGGTGTAAAGCGTGGCGCGGCGCAGCGTTTCCATGCGAACAAGAATGGGAGTGTCCGGCGCGAGAATCTCCAACGTGTCCCGGACGAGGTTCTTGGTGTCGTAAGTTTCGCCGCCGCTGAGGTTCCAGTTGTGGCTGATCCAGGGCAAGGATTTGGACTGCCCAATTTCGATGGTGTGACAAATGAGCGGCGGGCCAGCCTGGACGACGGTTGCGAGTGTCAGAGTTGCTGCCGCCACCGCGATGAACAAACGCAGGGAACGAATCATTGAGCGCGTCATGGATTTTCAAGTCTCCTTTCGAATCGTTTCGAACTTCAGGAGACAAGACGCTAGATGCGGCAAGGATGTTAACGGCGGCAGGAACGTAAATGAACAACCGCCAACTGTCCAGAGCCTAGTGGACGGACAGCGTGACTTCGTAGACGGCCGTGCAATTTGCGGAAGGATCGTCCTCGACCGATTTCGAGACGGTACCGCTCTTGATCTGGAACTCCAGAGGCTTTTTTGGCGAGTCAGGCAAGCCAATGATGCGGGCTTTGCCATCACTGTTTGTGCCGATTTCCAAATCCATCTTGCGCTTGTTGAATATTCCGTACCGGAGAGTGACTTTGATCTTGGCGTCATAAATGGGCTTGCCCGCTTCGTCCTTCACCGTGAAATCCGCCCTGCAAGGGCCGATTCCGCCATCCACGACGGGGACTTCCGGCGAAGTATTGCTCGCGAATGACGCGCATGGGACCAAGATAATGATCGCCAATAGAAATGAAAATGACTGCACTCTCGGAATCCGCATGGTAGCTCCCCTCGCTCTCCAGAAACATACGCCGCGCGAGGCAGGGTTGCAATTCTCTTGACAGGGATGTGTGCTCGTTGCGCGCAACGCCGGCGTAACCCGCCAGGCAGGAGCCGTAAGAGGAGGGAATCCAAGAACTACTTTGCATTGCGCGACGGCTGAGACCAGTCGCGTTCATACGTGCGCCACAAATAGATGTCACCAAAGCCGAGGGCATTCCACCAGGCGTCGAGCATGGAACGGTCGAGGCGGAGTATGCCCTCGCGGGTTACACCTGCGGGAGGCGCAGCCAGGGAAGCAAGGCGGTCATAGACGACGGGACGATCCGCGTCGCTGACGCGCGAAAGCAAGTGCCAGAGTGTAAGAGCGTCGTCCTTGCGCGCATCAACAAGCAGGATCCCGAGCAGGGCATTGCGTTCCGCGGGCGTGTGCGATTCAAAGTCGAATCGAGATAACGCGCTGCGAAATGATTCAGAGGCACTTTCGAAATACGGCGTGCCCGGCCCAATCCTAGGGCGCGTCTGGCAAATGGCGCCGGCAGGGATGAAAGACTCGTGGCCGTTCAGCTTGAAGCCAACCCAGCCCATGGTTGTGCGCAGAAGTCCGGTGCCGGAGTCGTCTACGTGAAGGGTGTAGATGCAGCCGAGGTCCACGGCGACGGCGGAAGGCGTATCCACGACAAATTGACCGGGAGGCGCCCAGATAACGGCGTGAATGGTTCCGCGCTCGAGAGAAAGCCTTTTGCGGCCTGGCCCATTTGTGACCAACCGGAGGCGCGAGCCGGGGTCCACTTCCACACGGCCCGTCTCATCAAGCGTAATGCTGGCGCGTGAAGTGCTGTCCGTCACAAGCGTTTGGCCAATACCCAGCTTTCCCGGTCCCGACTTTTCACCCAGGGAATGCCAGCCAACACGCGGTGCGCCCTCCAAACGGACAACGTCCCATGACGGTCCGGGGTTTCCACGTGATCTTTGCCGCATGAAAAGAAACACCGTCACCGCAAGCAGAAGGGAAGCCGCGACAGCGCTAAGCTGGTATTCCCATCTCCAATTGAAAAAGTTCCTGGGCCGTTTCGCTTTATGAGTCTGAGTGATCTCGTCAAACTTAGGCGCAGGTTGATTTTGGCGATATCGCCCCAGGGCTTCCTCGAGTTTTTGGACTTCCGGGTCAGGTTCGCCGGAACCATCCCACAAATAATCGTCTTTCATAAACTATTCCTTAGGCCCTTAGGCCAACGATGCGCCTTTGGCAGACTCCGCCAGTTTCTCGCGCAGCATTTGCATGCCTCGATAAAGATTCACGCGAACCGAGCCGTGCGTCAGCCCCGTGCGTGCCGCGATTTCCGGCCCAGTCATGCCCTCCACGAGCCGAAGGATGAGCGGCTCGCGATATGCCTCCGGTAGTCCGCGAACCACGCCTAAAATCATGGCGGCCTCCTGATCGGCTGTGCTATTGGTCGTCCGGCTCTCGGCGTGATTCTCGTCCACGGGCTCCGTGACCTTTTCATCCGGAATCGTCTTACGGAAGTAATCGTTCGCGCGATTCCGCGTAATCGTCCCCAGCCAGGCTCCGAAACGAGAAACCTCACGCAAGCCATGAAGCTGACGCAGTGCCAGCAGGAAGACTTCCTGAACGAGGTCATCCACTTCGCGGGGCGGAACGCGAGCGAGCAGGATGCCGTGGACCATGCGGGCGTAGCGGTCGTAGAGACACCCGAACGCGGCTCGATCGCCATTGCGAGCGGCGCTGACGAGCGAGTCTTCCTCGCGGGATTCGCCGGCAGGCAACGCAATCACAGCCTGACGTTCCATGCTTGAGGCTCGAAAGTCAATGCTGTATCCCACTTTTTAAGCCATGGTGAGCCAACGTCAAGTCGGTATGCAAGACGCTGGGCGTGGGAAAGTGTTAACAGAAATCCCAGGCTCAGGCAGCTTCCGAGCCGCCGGTTAGCCCTTGACTCGCAAGTGGTTACACGGCTGCGGGGAAAACTTAGCCACTCTTGACAACAATTTTCTGGGTTCCTGCGTCCAATACTATGGAGAACAAAAATCGCAAGGTACCCGGCCTATCGGACAGTGATTGCTCCAGCGCAACGCAATTCGGCTGCAACCCACTGGAATTGACAGTGTTATACTTTGGCAGCAGGCCGAGTACGGCCGCTGGCGAAACAGGGCTTCGGGGGCCAATATAAAGGGGTTGTTGATATGGGAGAGCAAGTGAAGGAACTCATGGATTGGGCGCGGCGCCGGAAAGTACTCGCCGCGGTATTTGTCGCGTTCACGCTGGTAGTTGGAATTCTTATTGGCTCGATCGTTTCCGGCCGCGTGTCGGCGACGAAGGGCTTTGGATTCTCCGGCACTACAGCGACGGCGCTTACAGTGCCGGACCCGATTCCCGCTTCCAATTCGTTCGCCGGGATCGTGAATCGCGTGGAACCCGCGGTTGTAAACATCGCCACGACGCAAGTGCTGGAGCGCAAGCAGTCCAAGAAGCGCCGCGCGCAACCATATGATCAGGATGACCCGATGCAGGATTTCTTCGACCGATTCTTCGACGGCCGCCAGGATGGACCTCCGCAAGCGGAGCGCAGCCTGGGTTCCGGCGTGATCGTGGATAAGCGCGGATACATTCTGACGAACAACCACGTCGTCGAGCAGGCCACGAAGATCCAAGTGCAATTGAACGGAGAAACCGCGCGCTACACGGCCAAAGTTGTTGGCGTGGACGAAGACACGGACCTGGCCGTAATCAAGATTGACGCGAACAAGGAATTGCCCATCGCGAAACTTGGAAATTCGGATGGAGTACAAGTGGGTGACTGGGTCCTCGCGATTGGCAGCCCCTTCGGACTGCAAGCAACAGTGACCGCGGGCATCATCAGCGCCAAGGACCGCGGCGGGATCGGGCACCAGTTCCAGAGATTCCTGCAGACCGATGCGGCCATCAATCCGGGAAATTCCGGCGGGCCGCTGGTGGATTTGGCCGGCGAAGTCATCGGGATCAACACCGCAATCATCACGGGTGGGCGCGGGTATGAAGGCGTGGGCTTTGCGTTGCCGTCCACTACGGCCATTAACGTTTACGACCAGATTATCAAGCAAGGGCGCGTGACGCGCGGGTCCATCGGCGTCAGCTTCCAGGAGGAGCCGAGCACAAACCCGATCACCCTTAAATCGCTGGGCGCTCCTTACGGCGTGGTAATCGAAGGCGTCGAGCCGGGTAGCCCTGCGGAGAAGGCCGGATTGAAGGGCGGTGACGTGATCACCAGTGTGAACGGTAAACCGGTGAAGACTGGAAATGACCTGGTGAACCCGATTGCGCAAGCTCCTATCGGCAGCAAGGTGAAACTTACCTACATTCGTGACCGCGCGCAGAAAGAAGCGACTGCCGAGGTGGGAGACCGCACGCGAGTGTTCCCGAACACCGCGGGCCGCCTGGGTGACCAGCCTGGCGAAACAGCGCCACCGGAGTTCGGCCTGCACGTGGAAGAGTTGACCCCGGAGCGCGGGCATCGCGTTGGCATGGAAGGGCAAAAGGGCGTGCTGGTGACGGAAGTCGAGCCAGCGTCCTTTGCGGATGATTTGAATTTCGGCCGCGGTGATGTGATTACCCAGATTAACGGTGAAGTGGTGACTTCCGTTGCCGATTACCGCAAGGCCGTGGCAAAACTCAAGCACGGTGAAGATGTAGTCTTCAAGGTTCTTCGCCGGCAGGACAGCGACCGTGTGCTGACGCTCTACTTGTCGGGCAAAGTACCGGTTGACGCTCAGCAATAGTTTGCGGCGCCAACGACCGAGCGAAACCAGACACTAATCATGATGCGAGTCCGAAAAGCGACCAACCTGGCCCTGACGCTGTTCCTGGCGGCGGGGCTAGGTGTGTTCGCGAGTACGGCGCAAGCAAAGGCCGCAGCGCCAAAGAAGGCTGCTCCTTCCAAAGCCAGTAGCGCTTCACACGGGAAAAGGTCCAGAAGGTCGAGCCGGCGGGAACGGGGGCAAAAGGCTCCCGCTCCTGACCGCATTTCCGAAATTCAGCGGGCGCTCGCGAAAGACGGTTCGTTCACGGGGAAACCGAATGGGAAGTGGGACGCTTCGACGGTTGAAGCGACCAGAAAATTCCAGGGAACTCATGGCCTGAATCCGACCGGCAAGCTGGATGCGAAAACCCTTCAGCAATTGGGCCTGGGCTCTCAAACCGCGGGCGTTGCGCCGCCCATGCCTCCTGTGAGCGCTTCTTCGCTGCAAAATACGACACCCACTCAGCCGCTTCGCCGCCAGCAGTAAGCGCCGTTCTTCGCGATTGCATTCCATCGACAACTGCATTAGAAAACTGGCATCGTTCAGCGTGTGTTTATGGGACGAAGGAGTGGGTGTGCCATGAAAACGAAGAGGGTTCTGCTCGCGGCGGTTCTCGGTGCGGCATGTGTGCCCGGGATTTACGCACAAGAGAAGGCGAACGCCAAGACGGGGAAAGCCATCAAGGCTGTGCGCCTTGGAAAACTCTGGGATGGCAAGGGGAAGCTCTGGACGAATGCCATTGTGATTGTGGAGGCTGACCGCATTCGCATGGTCACCACCGATGCATCGGCGATACCGCCAGGCGCGGAGACGATTGATCTGTCGAAATTCACGGGATTGCCCGGGCTGATCGATGTGCACACGCACATGACGATGTACACCGATGAGACTCCAGGTGAACCGATGCTGAAGCAGCTCACCAGCAATCCTCCTTCTGTGGAAGTATTTCTCGCTCGCAAAGGCGCCTTGCGCACACTGGAAGCAGGCGTGACGACGGTGCGCGACCTCGGCGCGGATCAGTATATGGACATTGCCATGCGCGACTTGATCAATCGCGGAGAAATGATTGGTCCCCGTATGTTTGTCTGCGGATACGGGCTTTACATCACGAACGCGCCTTACAAACCGGGATTGAATCTTCCTGCTGGCGGCATCGCCGACGGCGTGCCCGAAGTTCTGAGAGTGGTGCGGCAGCAGATCGCCGCGGGAGCGGACGTGATCAAAATGTATGCTTCGACCGGCACGGATGACGATGTAACCGGCTTTCAGACGTACAACTACGAAGAAATCAAGGCCGCCGTGGACGCTGCGCACAAGTTCGGGAAGAAGATTGCCATTCATTCGTACGGCCCGGACGGCGCGCGCGACGCCGTGCGGGCAGGGACCGATTCGTTGGAACATGCCACGGACATGGACGACGCGACGATTGCCGAGATGGCGAAGCGCGGCACGTTTTATGTCCCAACCATCGATCACAACCGCTACTACCTGGACAACTGGCAGAAGATTGGTTATGCGAACGGTTTTCAGGAGAAGACCAAGGCGTTCATTGAGCGCAATCTGGAGACGGCGCGCAAAGCGCACAAGGCCGGTGTGAAATTTGCGATGGGTTCGGATGCGATTTACACCATGTTTGGGCAGAACACCCGCGAGCTGGGCTGGTTCGTGAAAGCCGGAATGACCCCGGAGCAGGCGTTGCGCACCGCCACCACAAACGCCGCGGAATTACTGGGGAAAGAAAACGAATTGGGTGCCGTTGCGCCAGGCTATTTCGCCGACCTCGTCGCCGTCGAAGGCGATCCGCTCGCCGACATCAACGTGGCCATCAACAATGTGCGTTGGGTCATGAAAGCTGGCGCAGTAGTCTCGGACAAGACAAAGGCTCAACCGCATTAGCTCCCCTTAGGTCCTTGTGGCACAGCCATTCCTGGCTGTGCTGCCGCATGCCATGACTCAGCCAGGACGAAAGCTCGGTAATTGTAAGCTGATCTTGTAGAGTTTTGCTGCTTGTGGCCATACAGTAAGGTAAACCTGCACAGGCAACAATGCCTGTGCCGCTAGTAAGAAGCCCGGGCCACTGGTAAGATTGGATGGGATTACCTATGAGTTGAGTGCATGACCTTCTATCGCCGCAACCTCCCGCACTGGCATCCCGAAGGCAAGTCTATCTTTATAACTTGGAGACTCTTTGGATCGTTGCCTGCGTCCGTGTTGAAGAAAAACCGCACAGGCAGGAATGCCTGTGCCACCAACCCTTCGGAAGTTGCTCCGGAAGATTCTCCTGGAAGGGAATTCGTCCGGCTCGATGCCGCTCTAGACTCCGCCAAGCGGGGTCCTCTCTGGCTGGCCAGCCCGGAGTTCGCCGCTTACGCCGAATATCCTATCGTGCATGGAGCCGAGCTTGGCCGCTACCAATTACACGCCTATGTCGTGATGCCCAACCACGTCCACATTCTTCTCGACCCACACGTGCCCCTCGGCAAGATTTCGGGCCCCCTGAAGGGAGTCGCGGCTTGCGACATAAACGCCAGGCTCGGCCGCACAGGCAAGCCTCTTTGGCAGGACGAATCCTTTGATCACTGGATTAGGAATTCCGCGGAATTCGAGCGCATCCGTCACTACATTGAATGGAATCCCGTGCGCGCCGGGCTAGTCGCCCGCCCTGAGGAGTGGAAATGGTCCAGTGCAGGCAGCGAATACTTCGCTTACTTCAAGCGAACCCGGCGCGTCGGTCAGCCTTAACGGCCACGTCTACATCGATCCGCAAGAACCCTGCGTGGCCATCCCTATGCGTCCGTTCTCTAGAAGCACACAGGCAGGATTGCCTGTGCCACTGGCTCTCAGATTTAGTCTTTGTGGCACAGCCATTCCTGGCTGTGCTGCCGCAAGCCATCACTCAGCCAGGACGAAGACTCGGTAATTGTAAGCTGATCTTGTAGAGTCTTTGCTGCTTGTGGCCTTACAGTAAGGTAAACCTGCACAGGCAAGAATGCCTGTGCCACTAGCTCTCGGATTTGGTCTTTGTGGCACAGCCATTCCTGGCTGTGCTGCCGCAAGCCACCACTCAGCCAGGACGAAAGCTCGGTAATTGTAAGCTGATCTTGTAGAGTTTTGCCGCTTGTGGGCTTACAGTAAGGCAAACCTGCGAAGGCAACAATGTCTGTGTCACTGGCTCTCAGATTTAGTCTTTGTGGCACAGCCATTCCTGGCTGTGCTGCCACAAGCCACCACTCAGCCAGGACGAAAGCTCGGTAATTGTAAGCTAATCTTGTAGAGTTTTGCTGCTTGTGGCCTTACAGTAAGGCAAACCTGCACAGGCAGGATTGCCTGTGCCACTGGCTCTCAGATTTGGTCTTTGTGGCACAGCCATTCCTGGCTGTGCTGCCGCAAGACATCATTCAGCCAGGACGAAAACTCGCCATTTGGAACCAGCATCAGCGGGTAACAGGCGATGAGGGAGTCACGTCAAGGCTGCGGGCGGCAAATTCGATGACGGCTTCGACTTGTTCGCGGTCCAGACCTTCGAACCATTCCATAATCTCGTCAATGTTGGCGCCGGCTTTCAGATTTTCAAAGATGACGGAGACGGGCATGCGCGTGCCCCTGAGCACCCAGGCGCCGCTTACTTTTCCCGGGATGCTTTCCACCGCAGGGCATTGCGACCAATCCAGCGCTGCCACGGAAGGATTCTCCTTTCGATCATTCTATACCTTTTCGCGGGTCAGTGCGGATATCCGTGTGCTCTGAACAACGAGAAATGGGTCATGAAGGGCGGCGCTGTGGTGGTGGATCAGGCCAGGGGACAAGTTCGCTGGTGAAAAACCGAACCGCGGACGGCCCCGCCCTTTCAAAAAACCAAAGACGAGGGGCACCCGCAAAGCATTGCGGCGAACAAGTGTCTCTTGACAACGCCTTCGCTCTTCGAGCGGCACCCGGTAAATCTCTAAACGAGTTCGAAGAGAATTTGCGTTCAGATTTGATGCGACTTTATGATGGCCCTCATTCCATCAAACTCATCTCGGATCTCTTTGGGTAGGGTAGGGATTTTAGCGAGAAACTGATCGATCATTCTAGGTCTTAGGGCGGCTTCGATTGGACGATCCTGAGCCTCCCTTTTGTCGCGACCCATGGTCCAATTAAGAGTCTGACGTTTAGCAGATTCTGCGTCGATTGGCCAACCAAATCTGCTTGTCATTGCTATTCGCAACCAGTGAAGTATTTCCTTGCCCGCCCAATCTGTGCGCCAGAAATGATCCTTCCAGCGGCAGCCTTTCCAGACCTTGAACTTCGCGTCGAAATCGCCAACAACATCGCACTGGATAGTATTCATCTGCTCTCTCCATGCGTTGCCGTTTTGCTCCAGACCAGCCCGAAATGCGCCGTCATCTGGCGGCACAATTCCATGTGTGCTGTCGTTCCATTGCGGCCTTGAACTTAGTCCTGAAAGCAGTGCAACCGCAGGATCAGTCGACAACCACAAGCGGCGCGCGCGAGACATTGCATACTGGCCCGCCTGAAACAAGGCGAGCGAGGGCAAAATGTCATCTAGTGCACTGATAATGTCATCGTCACGGCACGCAAACGCCTCACGAAAAACCGGCAAAAGCACATCAGGTTCCAATAGGTAGTTCTCAACTTCGCTTCGATTCCACGTGGACCAGGCGATGATCTGGACGTCTCGGCGTTCGCGGTCCTTCTGATTCCGTATACAGTCCTCGTGCGATTCATCGGCGGACCGAAAGTCACGATCTTCAATGACGAATATAGGACGGCTCCGACCAATTGCATCGCTTATACCGAGGATCGAGGTTGAAGTTCCGCAGGGCCAGATATCAACGAGTGGTGCGGTGCCTAATTCTGTGCCGGTCCACTTCTGAAATAACGTCGCTTCATATCCAATTAGGTCACCTTCGCACAGCAGGGCAATCTGGCCCGGACGAGGATACGCGGAGAGATAGGGCATTAATTTGTCTCAATTAACTGTCCCATCTCTATGAGAGCTTGGTCTCTCGCTGCAGCCGCATATAACTCGGTCGAATGCGTGGTAAGGATATACTGATTGCCTTCACCGATCTTTGGAAGGGCTAGATACAGCTGCCGAATCCACCCCGGATGCAAATGTATTTCAGGCTCATCGATGAGTACGATACTGTGATTCATGGGGCTTGGATAAGTTAGGCGGGCCAGATATTCAATGATGACTTGCTCGCCCGATGCCGCCATGTGAAGGGGATAAGTGCGGCCGTTGTCCTTGAAATAGGGGGCACCTAAGGGATCATCGCTTCGATACATAAAGCCAAGGTACTCCTTGGGCGCGCAGATCCGATTAAACCCCTCGCGAATTCGTTGCTCCCAGTTTTCTTCTGGTTTCACAAGTTCTGGTGCACTGCGCGAGTAGTTGCTTAGATACTCCAATACGCCCCAAACGGAGGAGACGTCTCTGCCTCTTCGTTCCGCCGGGACCGTGGACTCGTCATCCTGGCCCACCCGTTCACCCATAACACGAGATCGCAGACTTCTATCTTGAGGGAACAAGTAAATCCCGCCAATTTTATCGAGAAGAGTTCGCTCCCGAAGCTTTCGATTCGTCCACCCGCTGATCGCGCTCCTTCTCCCGTGGAACCAAGGTACAGCGTCTCTCGGCTGCGTGCGATGCAAAAACCAAATCGGCTTAAGCGTCCCGTCCGGCTTTCTTTCGGGTGGATATTTCCATACTGCCGACACCTTCCCGCTAGGAAGGTCTGGAAGCCGCTCGTCAGGGCATACTTCGGCCATAACACTGCGAATTGCGGTTCTCTCTTCGTCGCCAAATTCAACATCGAGAGTGACGGCAATCGACGGAGGTGTTGGCGACAGACCGCCGACCGAGAGAGGTATGTGAATGTCCAACTCGTCCGGCTCCGGGACATCGCTTGTTCGATAACCCATTACACCCCGGAGCGCTTGAACGATCGCGAAGAGAACTGATGTTTTGCCTGAGCCATTCGGTCCGGCGAGAACTGTCACTGGCCGAATCGCACCTAGTGCATCAGCAAAAACAATTTCGGTTTCCTTGATCGCGCGAAAATTCTCGATTCGGACTTTTCGGAGCTTCATTTATTTCTGCCCCCAGCAACGACTGAATGCTCGTACATTTCCTTTCATTGTTGAATGCTCAAGCATAACCCGGATTGCCTAGCCCTCATAAGACGAAACTTCTTGCCGGCGGTGGCCGGTCGTCGATCCGCAAGCCACCTCTGGCGGGCCTACCCTTTCGGGTTTGGTTTATGCGCGCATTCTGCGTCCCGGATGACCCTTCGGAACAATCGGGACAGACGGGAAGTTTTCCGCTGTTTATTTTGCGCAGGGTGGCAGGCCGTAACGAGGCGATCGATCCGAAAAAATCCGGGTTGGCACTGCAAACAAGGGCGCAGCATGCTGCGCCCCTACAAGTCTTTCGCTTTTCTCTCAGTTGCGGCGGCTGCCAAGCCGGGAAGTGGCGGGATGAGCTTCCCGGCGGCCAGATGATCCAAGGCGCGGAGGCGGCCGCTCAGCTCGGCGTCGCTCAAGCGCCGCTCGCGATAAAGCCAGCGTACAAACTCGACGGCGGGGCGCTCCGCCTTCAGTGAGTTGCAGTCCAGACAGCAAGACACCAGGTTTCGATAGGAATTCTGTCCCAACTCCGCTCGCGGCACAACATGGTCGAGGCACCGCCTGTGGCGGGTGATCCGCCGCGAACAATAGAAGCAGCGGCCGCCCTCGCGTTCGTGGATGGCCAGGCGCAGGAACTGCTTCTCCAGGAAATCCGCCTCCTCGATGTTGATGACGACGCGGAGTGCAGGCGCTGGCCGATGGGCCGCGATTTTCTCGGCGCATATCCCTTTAACCTCTAAGGGGAGCCGCACGCGCACTACGTGTTGCGATCGGCAGTTGCATTCGACTAAGCGCAAAACGCCTCGCGCAATCAGCCGCCGCACCGTATCGCGTGTGAACTTGCTGGAGAGGCCAACGCCACGGGCTAACCAGGAAATCGAGAACTGCAACTGTTGCTTGCCTTCGAGGCGGCTGTGGCGAAAAAGATGCGAGTAGATCACGCGGTCAGCCAGCGAAAAGTTGAGCTGCGGCGCGAGCAGGTCTTCCATTTGTTTCCACACTTGTACGGCATTGATTTTTTCATTTTTCATAGCTTTTCCTGAGTGGGAATCGAGAAGTTGACGGCGGACAACAGACAGCTAACCGGGAAGGGAAAGGAAAAGGAAAAAGACCTAACACAGAGAACACAGAGGACGCAGAGGCCACGGAGAGAAAAAACTGTCATTCTGGGCGGAGCAGGCAGATTTGTTCTTTCGCATTCGCTCCCGTGCGCTTTTTGCATCCCGGATGGTTTTGCGGGACGAACGCGTCGGCCTGCGCAGCCGAGGAATCTCTCTGCCCTTCTGTACCTGTGTAAGGATTGCGAAAGCTCGGGAGCATGGAGAGGCCGGTGGTTTCTCTGTGACCTCAGTGCTCTTCTCTCTGTGGCCTCTGTGTTAAGCGTTTGAGAAGGGGACGGTTCCCGTAGGTGGCCGGGATCTGCTACAGCGTGCCCCTAAAAAGAAAAAGCCCCGAGCAGAGTCGGGGCCCACTTTTCTACGCTGATAAGTCTACCAGACTAGTAATCGCTGTGTCAAGTGAAAAGTGAAGTACCTGTAAGATGCTGAAGAGACGCACCTTAGCCTGTATTAAAAAGCCGGCACCGTTGTTCCAAACAACGGAATCGAGCTAAAGCGCTAAGACGCGGCCTTGAACAGACGAGCCAGGGCCTGCGTCGCAAGCGCGATGAGGTAGAGGGACCCCTCCACGAGGAAGCAGGCAAGTCAACCGTTGAACACGGGCCGTCTCATCGTAGTGGTTAGATACAATGGAAGCCGAATGGGATTCCAGGCAAATCTGTGGGTTTTTGTCGTGATGTGATTCGATGGGGCGGCGTTTGACCGCATTAAGACGCAACGGTAGAATTCAGACTCCGCGCAAGTGGTATCTCGCGTTCACGTCCACAGAGGACCAAACGAACAGCAAAGCGGCGAGCTTCAGGGATCGAGGAGGAAGTATGGCTACGGCAGTTGCGCCCCGGATTTTCAAAAATTTTATCAACGGCGAGTGGGTGGAGTCGCGAAGCGGCAAAGCGTACGAAAATCGCAACCCCGCCAACACGGACGAATTGGTTGGCATGTTTGCGTCTTCCACCGCTGAGGACGCGGATGCGGCCGTGGATGCCGCGAAGGAAGCGTACAAGTCTTGGCGGCTGGTGCCGGCGCCCAAGCGCGCGGAGATCCTGTTTCGCGCGGCGGAGCTGCTGGTTCAGCGCAAAGAGCAGTTCTCGAAGGATATGACGCGCGAGATGGGCAAGGTCCTCGCGGAAACCCGCGGTGACGTCCAGGAAGCCATCGACATGACCTATTACATGGCTGGCGAAGGGCGCCGGCTGTTTGGCCAGACTACGCCATCGGAATTGCCGAACAAGTTTGCCATGAGCATGCGCCAGTCGGTTGGCGTGTGCGCCATGATCACTCCATGGAATTTTCCGATGGCGATTCCGTCCTGGAAGATTATGCCCGCTTTGATCAGCGGAAATACCGTGGTGATTAAGCCCGCCCAGGATACGCCGCTGTCCGTTTACAATCTGGTGCAAGTGCTCACTGAAGCGGGTGTGCCGCGCGGCGTGCTTAACCTCGTGGGGGGCAGCGGCTCCACGGTTGGCGCGGCGCTGACGGAGAACCGAGACGTGCCGGTAGTCAGTTTTACAGGATCGACGGAAGTGGGGCGCGTCATATCGAAAACCTGCGCTCCCGATTTCAAGCATTGCAGCCTGGAAATGGGCGGAAAGAACATCATTGTCGTTATGGATGATGCGAATCTGGACCTGGCAGTAGACGGCGCGGTCTGGGGAGGATTTGGCACCACCGGTCAACGCTGCACCGCGGCGAGCCGCGTCGCGGTCCACAAGAGCGTCTACAACGAGTTCGTCTCGCGGTTTGTGGAACGCGTGAAGTCCCTGAAGGTTGGCGACGGGCTGGATGCGTCCACGGAAATGGGGCCGTGCATCAACGAAGCGCAATTGAAAACGGTGATGTCCTATGTGGAGATCGGGAAGAACGAAGGCGCGAAATTATTGACCGGCGGAAATCGCCTGGACGGAGGCGTATACGCGAAGGGCTGGTTCCACGAGCCGACGGTGTTCGGCGACTGCAGGCCGAACATGCGCATCGCGCAGGAGGAGATTTTCGGGCCGGTGGTGTGCGTGATTCCCATCCACGATTTGGAAGACGCAATTGACGTGGCAAATGGCGTGCCCTACGGGTTATCTGCTTCCATCTACACGCGCAACGTGAACCGCGCCTTCCAGGCCACGCGCGATCTGTACACCGGCATTGTCTACGTGAACGCGCCGACAATTGGCGCGGAGACTCACCTGCCTTTCGGCGGCACGAAGCAAACCGGTAACGGTCACCGCGAAGCAGCCATCGCCGCGATCGATTTCTTCACCGAGTGGAAAACGGTGTATATCGATTATTCCGACAAGCTCCAGCGCGCCCAAATCGATAACAACTAGTTTTGCCAGGAATTGGCAAAAGAGGCGGCTGTTAGGCGCAGGATAAGTCCTGCCTCATCTATTTTTTACCGCGAACCGAGAAGCGTGTTTACGTTGACCCCGCTTGACACGCTTTCTACAATACAGGTAGCGCTCTTTAGCACTAGGAGTAGAGTGCTGCTATGAGGAATTCAGCCCTCCAAGAACGGCGCAACCGCCAGATTCTGGCGGACATTGTGCGTGTGTACATCGAGACGGGAGAACCCGTGTCCTCGCGCGCGATCTCCAAAGGCTTTGAGGAATCTCTGAGCACCGCCACGATTCGTAGCGTCATGGCCGACCTGGAGGATGCCGGCTTTCTGTACCAACCGCATACTTCGGCCGGCAGGGTACCAACCGCGGCGGCATACCGGTTCTTTGCGCAAGAGATTGCTTCGCAAGCAACCATCACCGCGGTGGATCGTGAATGGATCCAGCGCGAGATGGGCGGCGCCACCAGCGCGGCGGAAATTACCGAACGCGCCGGACACGTGCTAGCGGAAGTCTCCAACGGCCTTGGCATCATTGTGTCGCCTCCTTTGGGCAAAACCGTTTTGGAGCACGCGCGGATGTGGCTCCTTCCTGACGGCCGCGTCGTCGTGGTGCTCATTTCGCCCGGCGGGAATACGCGGGACAAGATTCTGCGGCCCAACCGGTTGTTCACCCAAGGGGAACTCGACGCGACTGCGGATTTTTTGAATCGCCACTATTCCGGCTGGACGTTGGAAGCCATTCGCGCCGACCTTTTGCAGAAACTGGCGACAGAGCGCGAGCGCTACGAAGGTATGGCGCAAAGCGCTCTGACGTTGTGCGACCCGGCAGTGTTGGGAGATGAAGCCGCTACGCAGGTGCACGTCGAAGGCACGGCGCAGATCATCGGCGCGTCGGAATTTGTGGATCAGGCGCAGTTGCGTGATTTGCTAGCGGCCATCGAGGAAAAGCACCGGCTCGTGACGGTGTTGAATGCCTGCATTGAAACGCCTGAACCGGTACACGTGCAAATCGGCGTGAAGGAAATTTCTGAAGCAGGCGAGAATCTGGCCCTCATCAGCGCCGCGTATACCAGGAACGATTTGGTCCAGGGCTCGCTTGGCGTGCTGGGGCCGACGCGCATGCATTATGAGCGCGCCATGACCGCCGTCGCGTATGTGGCGCAGCTCTTCAGCGAAGCGCTGAGCAAAACTTGAAAACGTTTTGGCACAGGAGAAATAAGAAAGTGAGCGACAAAGAAGTGAAGAGCAATCTCAGTGTCGACAAGGACAAGGACGTGGGCGGCGTGAGCGGGGAACAGGCCGCGGAAGCTCAGGCCGTCGCTGCCGATACCGCGAAAGCCGATGCAGAGATGGCCAAGCTGACCGCGGACCTGGAAGAACTGCGCCAGACGCTGCTACGGCGCCAAGCCGATTTTGAGAATTACCGTAAGCGAGTCGAGAAGGAGCGTTTTGAAGATTCCCGGCGCGCCACGGCCCGCGTGATCGAAGGGCTCATTCCGGTCATCGACGGATTTGAGCACGCTCTCGTGACGCATCGCGAGGCCGAATACGAAAATTACCGCAAAGGATTTGAGCTCATCCACAAGCAACTGTTGGACAGTGTGACGAAGCTCGGAGTCGAGCGGATCGATCCCCTCGGAAAGTCCTTTGATCCGCACTTACACCAGGCCGTGGACCGCGCTGAAACATCGGACCACAAAGACGGCACGATTCTGCAGGTTTTTCAGCCGGGATATGTGTTTCATGGACGCGTTCTCCGTCCGGCGATGGTGCGCGTAGCCGTGCATCCCAGTCCCGCATCGAAAGAAGCAGCGAACTAAAGGAGATTCAGAGTTTCCATGGCCAAGGGACATCAAAGGGATTACTACGAAGTCTTGGGCGTTACGCGAACGGCAGCGGTCGACGAAATCAAATCTGCCTACCGCAAGGCGGCGCTGAAGTGGCATCCGGACCGCAATCCTGAAAACAAAGCGGAGGCGGAAGTGAAGTTCCGCGAGTGCACCGAAGCGTACAGCGTCCTGAGCGACGCTCAGAAGCGGCAAATCTACGACACCTACGGCCACGCGGGACTTTCCAGCGCAGGCGCCGGCCAGGGTTTCGACAGCACGGTCTTCCAGGATTTCCACGACATTTTCGGAGATTTTTTCGGCTTCGAGGATTTGTTCGGAGGGAGCGGCAGCCGTCGCGGGCGTAGCCGAGCACAACGCGGAGCCGACTTGCGCTACGACATGTCGCTCACGTTCGAGGAAGCCTCCGCGGGAGTGACTACCAAGATCAAGCTGCCGCGCCAGGAATACTGCGAGGCTTGCAACGGCACGGGCGCGAAAAAAGGGACCGGCGTTCAAGCCTGCCAAACCTGCGGTGGCCGCGGGCAATTGGGCTATCAACAAGGTTTCTTCACCATCACGCGCACCTGCCCGGCGTGCCAGGGCGCGGGACAGATTGTGAAAGAGCGTTGCCCGGAGTGCCGAGGCCAGGGACGCCTCGAGCGCGAAAAGACCATCGAGCTGCGGATTCCGCCTGGCGTGGACACCGGAACGCGCCTCCGCGTTGCCGGCGAAGGCGAACCCGGGCCGAACAGCGGGCCAGCCGGCGATTTGTATGTCGTGCTGGAAGTGAAAGAGCATCCCTTCTTCGAACGGCGTGGCGCGGATTTGTATTGCACGATTCCCGTGAGCATCGCCCAAGCGACTCTCGGGACGGAGTTACAAGTGCCGGGTTTGAATGGGGAAGAGAAGCTGAAAATTCCAGAAGGCACGCAGAGCGGCGCCGTGTTTCGCATCAAAGGCCGAGGTTTGGCCGATCCGCGCGGTGGCGGTAAAGGTGATTTGTATTATCACGTGCGCGTCCTGACGCCGACAAAGCTCACGCGCGACCAGCGCAAATTGATCGAGCAGCTCGGCGCTACCCTGAAAGTGGAAAATGAGCCCGCGGACCGCAACTCCTCCATCTTCGACAAAGTCAAAGACATCTTCGGGTAGCGTTCTAGCTCGCTTTAGGGGTGAGGCTCCTTCGATCCTCAATCGGGGCACCCCGTCGTGGAAAATCCACAGGCCAGAAGGCCTGAGCTACACCGCCCTCTGCGTCTCCGCATCTTTTTCTGTTGTCTACAAGCAGGCATTCCTT
This sequence comes from Acidobacteriota bacterium, assembly GCA_003225315.1. Lineage (GTDB taxonomy): Bacteria > Acidobacteriota > Terriglobia > Acidiferrales > UBA7541 > Acidiferrum. The sequence goes on along the minus strand of QHZD01000017.1, from coordinate 426,612 downwards.
TACCTAAGATAGAATCTCCGCGTGCGAAGACGATTTTTCGTGGACCAATTTGCAGGGCACACCGCCATCATGGAGGGTGACGCCGCGCACCATTTGGGCCGCGTGTTGCGCGCCCAGGCCGGCCAGCTCTATGAGCTGAGCGATGGCCAAAAAGTGTGGCTCAGCCGGATCGAAAGTGTCACCCGCGATCGCGTGCAGTTTTCCTTGCTCGAGGAGTTGCCCGCCGGTCACCCTAGTGTGAATGTCACCCTGTTACTGGCCATAGTGAAGTTTGACGCTTTCGAATGGGCGCTCGAAAAGGCCACCGAGCTGGGAGTAAACGCGATCGTGCCGCTCGCCGCGGAGCGCACCGAGAAAGCCTTGCTCGCCGCGGCAGCAAAACGGTCAGAGCGCTGGAAGAAGATCCTGCTCGAAGCATCGCAGCAATCCCGCCGACTCAGCTTGCCGGTACTGAATGGCCTGGTGAAGCCGGAAATCGCTTTCGCTTCCCACAAAGAAGGTTTGCGCGTGATGCTTTCCGAGCGGACAACTGCCACGCCTTTGCGAAGAGTTCTGCAAGGCCAGCGGGCGGCAAGCGCAATCCTGGGAATCGGTCCAGAAGGCGGCTGGACCGAAGCAGAGTTTGCCTCCGCTTGCAAGGCGGGGTTTAGCGAAGCGTCCCTCGGTCGCAGGATTCTGCGTACCGAAACCGCCGTCGTCACCGCGCTAGCCTCTCTGAACTTTGCCCTTGGTGACGACTGAACGGAGGCAGGGCCAGCCTCCCAAACGCTTTTCGCAGTTCGCTCAGTACTCGATATCGCAGAGCAACGAGCCGGCGGCTCAAAGAATCTCAATAAGAGGACAGAAACACGGCAGGCTTCCCCCTCCGACACGAAGCGGTAAATCGCATCTGGCGCGGGTCGCAATGGCCATGCTATAAATACAAGGCGCCTCAAAATGGAAAGACAGGACGAGAAACAGCCCGCGACCTCGACATCACCGGAGACCCCAGCTCCGGCATCATCCTCCCTTGCGACTGCTAGCCAATTGACTCCCGGCGTGAGAAGTGACCGCTCAGAATTGAACGCCACCGGGCGGCCCGCGCCTGCGCACTCTTTGCGCAACGAGATTCGCGTCTGGACGCGCGACCTCCTGATCGCTATCGGCCTCGCATTGGTGATCATCGTTTTCTTGTATCAGCCGGTAAAAGTCGAAGGCACCAGCATGGCTCCGCTGCTCTCCGACCAGGAACGCATTTTCATCAACAAATTTGTTTATCGGTTCGAGCCCATTGAGCGCGGCGATGTGGTCGTGTTTTGGTATCCGCTCGATCGCTCGAAGTCTTTCATCAAGCGCGTGATCGGTCTGCCGGGCGAAACAGTGGAAATCCGCCAAGGCGCTGTATACGTCGACGGGAAACTTATTCCCGAGCCGTATGTTCCGGCCCAATACGAGGACCTGAGCGATTTTGCGCTGGTGCGCGTTCCGAAGGACAGCTACTTCGTCATGGGAGATCATCGCATCAGCTCCAACGATTCGCGCGTTTTCGGACCGGTCGAGAGCCGGTATATTTACGGGCGCGCCGTATTTGCCTATTGGCCCGTCGATCATTTCGGCTCGCTCTCTACGATCGACTCCGATACAAAGTGAATGGCACAGCTTGATGAGAAAAATGGGAGGCCCCACTGACCGAGGTTCAGCACCGACCCGCGACACTCGCGCTGGAAGACGGGCGCGTCTTTAACGGCCGCGCGGCGGGCGCGATTACGCGCCGCGGTGGCGAAGTCGTTTTCAATACCAGCCTCACCGGTTACCAGGAAGTTTTCACCGATCCCAGCTACGCCGGTCAAATCGTCTGTTTGACGTATCCGCACATCGGAAATGTCGGCGCCAACCTCGAAGACGAGGAATCTTCGCGTCCCTGCATCGAATCGCTCATCGTCCGGGAATTCTCCCAGGTCTCCTCCAACTGGCGTTCGGCGGAAACGGCGCAGTTGTATCTGAACCGGCACAAAATTCCCGTCATTTGGGATATCGATACGCGCGCGCTGGTACGCCACATTCGTAACGTGGGTGCGCTCCGTGGCATTGTCGCGACGGACGGAACGCCTGCCGACCAGTTGGTTTTCGAAGCCAAACAATTGCCGAGCATGGTGGGGCAGGAATTGGCCGGCCGCGTTACTTGCGGAAAACCGTACGGGTGGGATAAAGGCTCCGTCGAAGTCGCCGTTTCGCCCTGGTCGGAGCAAATGGGCGAATCAGACGCACAGGCGGAAACGCGGAAGCACCGCGTTGTGGCCTACGATTACGGGATTAAGCAAAACATTTTGCGGCTACTCGTGGACCACAATTGCGAAGTCTACGTCGTGCCTGCGCAAACTTCCGCCGAAGACGTTCTGGCGATGAAGCCGGACGGCGTCTTCCTCTCGAACGGGCCAGGCGATCCGGAACCTATGGGATACGCCGTCGAAAACGTTCGCAAAATGGTCGGCCACGTCCCGATTTTCGGGATTTGCCTTGGGCATCAAGTTTGCGGACTGGCTCTGGGCGGGAAGACGTTCAAACTGAAATTCGGCCATCACGGGTCGAACCATCCGGTAAAAAACCTGCTGACGGAACAAGTCGAAATCACCGCGCAGAATCACGGTTTTTGTGTCGACCCGGAATCCCTGCCTTCCAGTAAAGTCGAAATTACGCACATCAATTTGAACGATCACACCAATGAGGGCATGCGCCACAAGTCCCTCCCACTTTTTAGCGTGCAATATCACCCCGAAGCTTCGCCCGGACCGCACGATTCGCACTATTTATTCACGCAGTTCACCGATTTGATGAAGGAATTCGCGCAGCCGGGGAGTTCGCGGCGTTGAGAAAGTCTCGCGGGAGAACATGCCGAAGCGAAAAGACATCAAAAAGATTCTGATTATCGGGTCAGGCCCGATCATTATCGGCCAGGCCTGCGAATTCGACTATTCCGGCGCGCAGGCTTGCAAGGCGCTGTGCGCCGAAGGATACAAGGTGGTGCTGGTCAATTCCAATCCCGCGACCATCATGACCGACCCGGAACTCGCGCATCGCACCTACATCGAGCCGCTGACGAAGGAATATCTCGAGGAAATCATCGCGAAAGAAAAACCCGATGCGTTGTTGCCGACCGTCGGCGGACAAACAGCGCTGAACTTGGCCGTCGAACTTTCTGAAAGCGGCGTCCTCGAGAAATACAAAGTGGAAATGATCGGTGCGTCACTCCGTGCGATCAAGGTCGCGGAAGATCGCCTCTGGTTCAAGGACGCCTGCCGCAAGATCGGGTTGGAAGTGCCTGCGTCCGCCCTCGTGAACAATGCAAAGGACGCCCTGCGGCTTTGCGATCAACTGGGATTTCCGCTGGTGATTCGTCCATCCTTCACACTCGGCGGCACCGGCGGCTCCATCGCCTACAACAAGGAAGAGTTTGGCGAAGCCATCGCGCACGCTCTGGAGATGAGCCCGGTGCACGAAGCGCTGGTCGAAGAGTCCGTGCTTGGCTGGAAGGAATACGAGCTCGAAGTGATGCGCGATTTCCGCGACAACTTCGTGGTCATCTGCACCATCGAAAATTTCGACCCCATGGGCGTCCACACCGGCGATTCGATTACCGTGGCTCCCGCTCAAACGCTGACGGACAAGGAATTTCAGCGCATGCGCGACGCTTCCGCTGCGATTATCCGCGAAGTCGGTGTTGAGACCGGCGGCTCGAACGTGCAGTTCGCCGTGAACCCGGAAAATGGCCGCATGGTGGTCATTGAAATGAATCCGCGCGTGTCGCGCAGTTCTGCACTGGCCAGCAAAGCCACCGGCTTTCCCATCGCGAAAATCGCGGCGCGGCTGGCTGTGGGAATGTCGCTGGATGAAATTCCCAATGACATCACGAAAAAAACGCCGGCGTGCTTCGAACCGACCATTGATTACGTCGTGGTGAAAATTCCCAAGTGGCAGTTTGAAAAGTTTCCCGGCGCGGACAGCACTCTCGGAACGCAGATGAAATCAGTTGGCGAAGTCATGGCTATCGGCCGGACTTTCAAAGAAGCGCTGCAGAAGGGAATTCGCTCGCTAGAGCCGAGCACCCCGTGGCGGGCCCCTTCGGAAGCGCCGCATTCGCTGCTGCGCGAAAAGTTGGCAACGCCCCGGCCGGATCGCATCCACTGGCTGCTTACCGCCATGGACCACGGGCTGCCGGCGCAAGAAATCTGCGAGCTGACCAAGATCGATCCCTGGTTCATCCAACAGATCCAAGAATTGACGGCCATGAACCGGCGCGCGGCGGCTGTAACCGTGGAGACCGCTTCGAAGGAACTGTTGCGCGAGGCGAAGCGCCACGGAACCAGTGATGAACAATTGGCGCAAATTTGGAGAACGACGTCCGCTTCCGTGCGGTTGCAGCGCGCGCGCTACGGCGTGACTCCCGTCTTCAAGCATGTCGATACCTGCGCCGCGGAATTCGAGTCGTTCACGCCGTACCTGTATTCCACATACGAGGACGAGGACGAATCCGACGCCCAGGCGCGGCCCAAGGTCATGATTTTGGGCAGTGGCCCGAATCGCATCGGCCAGGGAATCGAATTCGATTATTGCTGCTGCCATGCTTCGTTCGCGCTGCGCGAAGATGGTTTCGAAACCATCATGGTGAATTGCAACCCGGAAACGGTCTCGACAGACTACGATACTTCCGACCGCCTCTACTTCGAACCGCTTACATTGGAAGACGTACTCGCCATTGTGGAGCGCGAGAAACCGCAGGGAGTGATCGTTCAATTCGGCGGGCAAACGCCGCTGAATCTTGCGCTCGAATTGAAGCGCAACGGCGTTCCAATCATCGGCACAGCGCCGGAATCTATCGATCTCGCGGAAGACAGGCGCCGCTTCGGGCGTCTGCTCGATGAACTGAAAATTCCGCAGCCGCGCAACGCCACGGCGTTGGTGCCCGAGGAAGCGGCTCGCGTGGCGGGAGAAATTGGCTTGCCCGTGCTGGTGCGGCCCAGCTACGTGCTTGGCGGGCGGGCCATGGTGATCGCGTACGACGTGAACACAGTGCAGGACTACGTCGCGCAGGCGGCGCTGATGGGGCCAGCGCGGCCTGTGTTGATCGATCAATTCCTCGAGGAAGCCACGGAAATCGATGTGGATGCGCTGGCCGATGGAACGGACGTCGTTCTCGGCGGAATTATGGAACACATCGAAGAAGCCGGCGTGCATTCCGGAGATTCTTCCTGCGTGCTTCCGCCTGTGAGTTTGTCACCCGCAATCCTCGAACATATCCGCGAATATACGAAACGTCTCGCGCTGGCTTTGAAAGTGGTCGGGCTCATGAACGTGCAGTACGCGATTCAGCGCGATACGGTATACGTTTTGGAAGTGAATCCACGCGCTTCGCGCACGGTTCCATTCGTAAGCAAGGCGACCGGAGTCCCGTTAGCAAAAGTCGCAGCGCGTTTGATGACCGGGAAAAAATTAGCAGACATGAATCTTCCAATCGTGCGGCACAACGGCGTTGCGGAAATCGCAGTGCACGAATTCTATTCCGTGAAGTCGCCGGTCTTTCCGTTCAATAAGTTTCGCGGCGTGGATACGATTCTTGGTCCAGAAATGCGTTCTACCGGCGAAGTCATGGGGATTTCGACTTCGTACGGGCAAGCGTTTGCGAAGGCTCAGCTTGCGGCGGGGCAGCGCTTGCCACGCAAAGGCACGGTGTTTCTCAGCGTGAACGATCGCGACAAGAAACAGCTTGCGACTCTTGGAAAGGAACTTTCGTCACTGGGCTTTCGTCTGATGGCTACGCGCGGAACGGCCGCGGCGCTGGAATCCGCAGGCATCGAAGCCGAATCGGTATTCAAAGTGAACGAAGGCCGTCCGAACATTGTGGACCTGGTGAAAACGGGCAAAATCGATCTGGTGATCAACACTCCCCTTGGCCGCGAATCGTTTTACGACGAAAAATCGATCCGGCGCGCGGCCATTCGCTACAATATTCCGTGCATCACCACGCTGGCCGCAGCGCACGCCGCGGCCCGCGGCATTCGGGCACTGCTCGAGCAAGGAACAGAAGTTGCCGCGCTGCAGGATCTGCACCGCGGACGGGCCGCTGCTTCCGGCGTGCCCGCATCGGGAGGTTAATCGGTGATTGTTTCCCGAGTTTTTGCCGCACTAACCACACCGTACGCGCAGGACGGATCGGTCTCTCTTTCCGACCTGAAGCACAATGTTCACCGCTATAACCAGACGGATCTTGCCGGTTATGTCGCGCTGGGTTCCACGGGAGAATCCGTGCTGCTCACTCGGGCAGAGATGGACGGAATTCTTGTCACGGTGAAGGAGACGGCGGCAAAAGGAAAAACGCTGCTCGCCGGCGCCGGCGCGGAGTCGACCGCAGAAACGATTGAACGCACAAAGCGCGCGGCAGAACTTGGCTATGACGCGGCGTTGGTGAAGACGCCCTACTACTACAAACCTGCGTACAAGCCAGAAGTGCTGATCGCGCATTACCGGCGTGTGGCAGATGAATCCCCGATCCCCGTTATGCTTTACTCCATTCCCCAATTCACCGGTATCGCGCTGGCTGCTGGGGAGGTAGCCAAGCTCGCGGAACATCCCAACATCATCGGCATCAAAGACAGCTCAGGAAATGTGCAGGGCGTCGGAGAAACTATCGCAGCGACTCCTTCTGCGTTTCACGTCTTGGTCGGCTCAGCCGCCACGGTATATCCCTCGCTGGCGATTGGCGCGCGAGGAGCGATTCTCGCACTGGCGTGCGCGCTTCCCGAAAAGTGCGTTGCGCTGTTCGACTTGTTCCGCCAAGGTCACCACGAAAAAGCTCGCGAGCTGCAATCCATTTTGGCACGCGCGTCAAAACTGATCGTTTCCGAGTTGAGTATTGCCGGCGTAAAGCATGCCATGGACCAGCGAGGCTACCGCGGCGGAAATCCTCGTTTGCCGCTTCTCCCCCTGCACTCTGAACAAAAGAAACGCCTTACGGAACTCCTGCAAACGCTTGAACCAGCCGCCGTAAGGGCGTAATTTCAGGCAATCAGGCTGAATTGATGAGACGTTTTCTTGCGAGGTTCATCTAACCGCTCATGGATTGTCGCCCGCTTGCCTTCCGCCAGGTTCCTCATCAACCGAAGCTCTTTCTTGAATACCTGGATCACTTTGAAAAGGTGAAGTCATTCTACTTTCATCCGCCCGCCTTGACTGCCGTGACTCGCGCAACGCGAAAGCTGGACTATCCAGATGACAGGCGAGCAGAAGTGATCTCCGTTCTTCGCAGACAAAACATCGCGCTTGGAGCAGGGCCGGAAACGCAGTCCAACCTGGACCGGTTTGAAAAGGGCGCCGTAGCCGTTGTGTCCGGACAGCAGGTGGGACTATTCAGCGGGCCGTCGTATTCCGTTTATAAGGCGCTGACCGCCATTCAGATCGCAGAGGAGTTGACGCGCGGCGGAACTCCGGCCGTGCCTATCTTTTGGATGGCCACGGAAGACCACGATCTCGACGAGGTCCGACACACAACTTGGTTCGACAAGGGAAAACTGGTGCGTTTTGAATTGCCCCAAATGACGGAGACAGCGCGGCCAGTGGGACAGATTCCGCTCGGCGCACAGATCGAGCCTCTTGTGCGTGAAGCCGCGGAGTTGCTGGCGAACCAGGGCAGCGACTTGCTCGCGCAATACCTGGTGGAGAGTTACCGGCCGGAAGAAACGTACGGCAGCGCCTTCGGCAAGCTTTTTGCGCGCCTTTTCGCACAGCACGGCCTGGTCTTGATGGACCCGCTCGATGACGGCCTGCATAAGGTGGCGGCGCCGCTCTACCAGCACGCGCTTGCGGAACGCGATGAGCTGAACGAAAAACTTCTTCAGCGCGGGAAAGATTTGGACCGTGCGGGATTTGATGCGCAGGTCAAAGTGACGGCGCGGAGCACGTTGCTTTTCCGAATGGATGAAGTCGGACGGCACGTTGTGACTGCCAGCGCGGGAAAATTTCAGTCCGGCGAGAAAACTTGGGAGCGCGAGGAGCTGGTGCACAAGACGCACATCGAGCCGGAGAAATTCAGTCCCAATGCGCTCTTTCGGCCGGTGGTGCAGGATTACCTGCTGCCCACAGCGGCGTATATTGCGGGCCCGGCGGAGATCGCGTATTTTGCTCAATCGGAGGTGGTGTACCGTCACCTGCTCGGAAGGATGCCGGTGATCCTGCCGCGCGCGGGATTCACGCTGGTGGACGCGAAAGCCGACAAACTCTTGAGACGCTATGGATTGAGCGTTGAAGACGTCTGGGCTGGGTCGCAGGGCTTGCGGCACAAAATGGAGCGGCAATCGGTACCAGGCTCTTTGTCGAAAACTTTTGAGCGCAACCAGAAGCAAATCGCCAAGATGCTGACGGAGCTTGGCAAGCAGATCCAGAAGCTCGACCCAACGCTAAAGGGCACAGTCGAACGCGCGCGGAAGAGAATCGAGTATCACATCGACAAGCTGCGCCGCAAAGCGGGCCGCGCACAGGACCAGAAAACCGGATTGCTTTCGGAGCACGAGCGCTACCTGGAATCGCTTTTGTATCCACACAAAGGTCCACAGGAGCGGGAACTGTGCCTGCTGCCGTTCCTGGCCCGCTGGGGAGCGGGCGGGCTGACGGAATTGCAAAAACATTCGACAGGAAAGAAAATCGGGCATCACTTTATCATTCAGGTTCCGTAGTTTTGTGAATCCTCGTTGGCAATAAATAAAAGCAGATTCCTCGCTGCGCTCGGAATGACATTTTGCGCTATTTTTCGCCAGACAGGGCGCAGCACGCTGCGCCCCTACAAAAAACGCCTCCGCCGCGCTTCTAATTGCCGCATGCTAGAATCCTGCGCTCGGGGGAGAGGATTCCTTGCAAACGCTGAGCGTGAAAACAGTCCGTCGCACGCAGCTTGTGGATGTGACCGCACAAGTGCAGAAAGTTGTCGCGTCGTCCGGCGTGAGTAACGGCATTTGCTATTTGTACGTGCCGCATACCACGGCGGCGATTACCATCAATGAATGTGCGGACCCGGATGTCGCGCGCGATATCGAAGGAGCGCTGGACCGGCTGGTTCCAGCGGCGGGGCCGTACCGGCACAGCGAGGGCAACTCGGACTCCCACGTAAAGTCCGTGCTTGTGGGTGCGAGTCAAGTCATTCACGTCGAAGGCGGCAAGTTGGCGCTGGGACGCTGGCAGGGCGTTTTCTTCTGCGAGTTTGATGGTCCCCGCGAGCGACTGCTGCAAGTGAAGGTTGTGGCCTGCTGAGTCCTAGAGGAGCACGTTGGCCAGATAGCTAGACCCTCCCCCCTCCCCTGTTTTTCATCAAGTGTTCATTCTAAAGGAAGTTGAAATCCTTTCTTTTGATACACTTTCGCAAGTGTTGATTCTGAAGGAACTTACATTGCCCTAAAATTGTGCAGAATCGTGCTGCTTCTTACAGGTCGTGGACTTGAGAGAAGCTAGCCGGGAAGAAGAGGCGATCGAGCATAAAAAAACGGCAGACGCGCTGCCGCAGCGGATAAGCCACAAAACTACCTAACGATATTATACACGCTTGATAGATATAAGCAAGGAGAATTTACTCAGAGAATTAACATACTGAAAGAATGGGAGTTAAGACCCTTGACTGGTGGGTCGGATCGCGTTGGGAGGTGACCGAGTCCTCTGCCGCCGGTGTCTAAGACTTGTAAGGTGCGAAGAGCCGGGAGCACGACCAGGTAGTCTGGTGAGGCGCGAAGGTCCAACACAGGAGCTTCAGTCTGCGAGGCGGCATTATGAAGAGCGGATACCACGGCTGGAAAAGGACAGCGGCCAAATGGCCCAACAAGATTTATTGGAGGATTGACGTCTATCCTTTCGTAGCGGTCAACCTTGCACTGCTTATTATTTTTATGATCGTTCCTGGTGTTACACCGCGCCAAAGCTCGGGCCCGGAGCTACCGCGAAGTCGGTATGCCAGCGCAATGCTCAGGGCTGTAAGAGAAGACGCGCAAATCGTTAGCGTTCGGCGGGACGGCAGGATTTTTTATGGCAATACTGTGATCGCAGTGGACGAACTGCCGGATCGGATCCGAGAGAGCATTAAGAATGGAGCGGATCGGAAGGTTTATGTCCGTGCCGATGCTCGCGCAAGGTATGGCGACATCCAACGGGTCCTGGACGAAATCAGCAAGACGGGTATTCGGGATGTCTGCTTCTTTGCCGAGAGAGTCTCGCTGTAGGAATTCCTTATCCATGGATTCGACTTGCCTGAATTGAGGCGGGGGTGTGCTAGAGTTTTTGTGCGATGAGGGAGCTTGGGATTTACGTGCAAGTGCCGTTCTGCCAGACGAAGTGTACCTACTGTAATTTTCATACGGGAGTCGTGGCCAGCAGCAGGTTTGCGCCGTATGTGGAAGCGGTTTGCCAGGAGATACGGAAGCATCGGGATTTGCTGCGGGCGGCTGGGATAGGTGAGGACTTGGCAGAAAAGGCGCACAGCCAAGAGTGGCTGTGCCACGAAGGCGTAGTGGACACGGTTTACGTTGGTGGGGGGACGCCGAGCCTGCTTGATCCGGCTCATTTGGAAAGGATTTTGGATACGATTCGGGTATCGTTTGGCCGGCGGCCCGCCTCAGAAGGCGGGCGATACAAAAGCACTCGCGCGGACTTGATGGAGGTGACGCTGGAGGCGGACTCGGAGACGGTTGAGGCTGAGAAGGCGGCGGCATGGGTGCGGGCCGGAATTAACCGCGTGAGCATTGGGTTGCAGTCGTTTGCGGACAAGGAATTGATCGCGGCGGGCCGGTTGCACCGGCGGGCGGATATTTACCGGGCGGTGCCGATGCTGCGCGCGGCGGGGATTCGGAATGTCAGCTTTGATTTGATTGCAGGGTTGCCACACCAGACGAAAGAAAGCTGGCGGCAATCGCTGGACGAATTGGCGGGGCTGGCTCCGGAGCACGTCTCCGTTTATTTGCTGGAGATTGATGAGGGCAGCCGGCTCGGCAAGGAATTGCTGCAGGGCGGAGGCAGGTACAGCGCAGGGGCCGTGCCGAGCGAAGATGAAATGGCGGAGTTTTATGAGATGGCGCAGAAGGCGCTTGAGGCGGCGGGTTACCATCACTACGAGATTTCGAACTGGGCGAAGCCGGGATTTGAATCGCGGCATAACCTGAAATATTGGCGGCGCGAACCTTATCTGGGATTTGGGGCGGGAGCGCATTCGTTTTCAGGGACGGAGCGGTGGGCGAATGCGCACGATGCGGCGGCTTATGTGGCCGCAGTGCAGAGCGGGCGATTGCCGGTGGAACAGCAGGAAAAGCTGACGGCGGATGGCGCGCTGGAAGAGGAATTGTTTCTTGGGTTGCGGCAGTTGGATGGGATCGATCTTGCGAGGATTGAGCGGGAGTATGGAGTAACGCTGGGAGCGCGATTCGAGCGCATTGCATCGGCGGGATTGGTGGAGCGGGAAGGCAGCGTAGTACGGCTGGCTCCGGAGAAGCTGAGTGTTTCAAATGAAGTTTTTGTGGAATTGATGAGGTAGAAAACAGAGGAGCTCTAAACGCAGAGACGCAGAGGGCACAGAGGCGGAGAAGAACATGAGTTACACCGTGGCGAAGGGGAATCAGAGAGTGGATCCAGATCAAGTGGCGGAGGCGGGGAAGATTCCGGAAGGAGTGGTGGACCTGCGAAGCGACACGGTGACGCGGCCCACGCCCGAGATGCGGCGCGCCATGGCGGAGGCGGAAGTCGGCGACGACGTTTACGGAGAGGATCCGACGGTTAATCGGTTGGAAAAGCGGGCGGCGGAGATCTTTGGGAAAGAGGCGGCGCTGTTTGTGCCCACGGGGTGCATGGGGAATCTCATCGCCATCAAAGTGTGGACGCATCACGGCAACGAGGTGATTTGCGAAGAGCGAAGCCATGTGAATTTGTATGAGTTGGCGTCGATGTCAGCGATTGCGGGCTGCATGCCGCGAGTGGCGCGAGGAGAAGATGGGATTCTGAAGTGGAAGGAGATCGAAGCGGTCATCCGGCCAAAGATTTATTACGATTCGCAGACGGCGCTGGTGTGCCTGGAAAATACGAACAACATGGCTGGCGGGACGGTTTATCCGACGGCGCAGGTGGAAGAGATTTGTGATCATGCGCATAAGATGGGGTTGAAGGTGCATCTGGATGGGGCGCGAATTTTTAATGCGGCGACGGCGCTGGGGGACCACGTAGCGGTGATGACGCGAAAAGTGGATTCGGTGATGTTTTGTCTGTCGAAGGGGTTGGGCGCGCCGGTGGGATCGATGATTGCGGGCACAAAAGCGTTCATGGAGAAGGCACGCATCTACCGGAAGATGTTCGGCGGGGGCATGCGGCAGGCGGGGGTGATCGCAGCGGCGGGCTTGATCGCCCTGGAGAAGTCTCCCGCGCGGTTGCACATCGATCACGAAAATGCCAAACGGCTGGCGGAAGGAATCGCGGAAATTCCGGGGCTTAGCATCGATCCGAAGAGAGTCCGTTCGAACATTGTGATTTTTGATTGCTCGAAGACAGGAAAAACGGCGGTGGAGTTGTGCGACGCGCTTCATCCGCACGGCGTGTGGGCGCAGGATACGGCGCTGCACTCGGTACGCGTCGTTACGCACTGCGACGTAGACAAGGCGGGGATCGAACGAGCGCTCGTAGTGTTGAAGGAAGTCGTTGCCAGGACGCAAAAGGCGGGAGCGTGAACTTTTCGAAGCGAAGCTGGATGCACCCGTTCGTTTTGACGTTCGCGGTCGTCGTGTGCGTTGTAATGGCGCAAGATCAATTACCCCAATATTCCATGGATAAAGGTAGCCCGACCGTGGTCAGAGCGCGCCGGTTTCTCGAAAATGCGGAAAGTCGGCTCTTTGGCCGCACAAACAAGGCGCAGAGGGCTTCGTGGGTGGAGGAGAATTTCATTACCGATGATACGGAGCAGATCGCGGCGGAGGCCAACCAGGAGCTGAACACTTTCAGCGCGGAGATGTCCAAGAAGGCGCACGAATTTGACAAGCTCACACTGCCGCCGGAGATATGCCGCCCGTGGAGCGCACGGAAGCTGACTTCGATCCCGGCGCCAAATACCATGTGCCATCGAATACGCCTTACATGAGGTATTTCCTGGCGCGTATTTTGCAATTCCAGTTTCAACGCGCACTTTGCCGCAAGGCGGGTTACAGCGGACCGCTGCATCGCTGCTCGATTTACGGAAACAAAGCCGCCGGAGAGAAGTTGAACAAGATGCTGACAATGGGGCAGAGCAAGCCTTGGCCGGAAGCCCTGGAGGCGCTGACAGGGGAGAAGCAGATGGATGCCTCCGCGCTGGCGGACTACTTCGCGCCGCTGAAAACCTGGCTTGACGAACAGAACAAAGCCAACCATTACGCCGTGGGCTGGTAGCCGCGGTCGTGTAGAATCATAAAATAAGCAAAAGTTTTGTCTGTTTATTGCCAACCGCAATGGACTGCTGAGGAGACCGTGGAATTCAGTTTCACTGAAGAACAGCAGCAGCTACGCCGCAGTGTGCGGGAATTCGCCGAAGGGGAAATCGCTCCGCACGTGATGGAGTGGGATGAAGCGTCTCACTTCCCGATGGAGATCATGCCGAAGCTCGCGGAGATGGGCCTGCTTGGCGTCATTTTTCCGGAACAATACGGCGGCGCGGGGCTCGGTTATGTCGAATACGCGCTGGCGATTGAAGAGCTGTCGCGAGTGGATGGTTCGGTGGGCTTGATTGTCGCCGCGCACAATTCGCTGTGCTGCAACCATATTTTTAAGTTTGGCACCGAGGCGCAGAAGAAGAAGTATCTTGTGCCGCTGGCATCGGGAAAGGCCATTGGCGCATGGTCGCTGACCGAGCCGGAGGCAGGTTCGGACGCAGGCGGGACACGGACGACCGCGGTGCGCGACGGCAATCATTGGGTGCTCAACGGCGCGAAAACCTTCACCACCAACGGCCACTACGCCGATTATTGCGTGGCCATGGCGGTCACGGACAAATCGAACGGCTCACACGGAATCAGCGCCTTCGTACTGGAAAAAGGAATGAAGGGATTTCGTCCGGGGAAAAAAGAAAACAAACTTGGAATGCGCGCGAGCGATACTTCCGAGGTGATTTTCAACGACTGCCGTGTGCCGCAAGAGAATCTGCTGGGGGCGGAAGGTGAAGGATTCACCGGCAGCCTGAAAATTTTGGATGGAGGGCGCATTTCGATTGCGGCGCTGGCTCTCGGTATGGCCCAAGGCGCGCTCGAAGCGGCCACGAAGTACGCAAAGCAGCGAAAGCAGTTTGGCCAGCCGATCAGCGAGTTTCAATCGGTACAATTCAAACTGGCGGATATGGCCACACACGTCGAAGCTGCGCGGCTGCTTGTCTATCAAGCGGCGTGGCTGGCGGACAAAAAGGACGTGCGCTTCACGCGGGAGTCGAGCATGGCGAAACTCTTTGCCAGCGAAATCGCCGTGCAGGTGGCCAACGAGTGCGTTCAAATTCACGGCGGCTACGGCTTCATCAAGGATTATCCCGCGGAGAAGTATTACCGCGACGTGAAGCTCTGCACCATCGGGGAAGGCACCAGCGAAATCCAGAAATTGGTGATTGCCCGCCAGCTTCTTGGCAAGAAATAATAGCGAAATGCGCCTGGCTCCCGAGAAGTCCCCACAGGAAAAGTATGGCTCTGCCCGTTGAGAAGTGGGCGGAAAGCGTGCGCGCGGGCGACGTACGTGCGGTGTCGCGCGCCATCACGGCGATCGAAAACCATCAGCCGGAAGCGGAAGCGCTGCTGCGGCTGCTTTTTCCACACACGGGAAAAGCTTATCTTACGGGGGTCACCGGGGCGCCAGGAACCGGGAAAAGCACGCTCGTTGACCGGCTGGCCGCGTATCACCGCAGGAGGAAAGAAGAAGTGGGCGTGATTGCCGTCGATCCGACGAGCCCGTATTCGGGCGGCGCCATTCTCGGTGACCGCGTTCGCATGCAGGGACACGCGGGCGATGCGGGAACGTTTATTCGCTCGATGGCCACGCGCGGATTTCTCGGCGGCCTGGCTCGGGCGACGGCGGAAGTAGCGCTGTTACTGGATGCCGCTGGGAAAAAGCACGTGTTGATCGAAACGGTCGGCGTTGGCCAGGATGAAATTGACATCGTGCGGCTGGCGGATTGTGTGCTGGTGATGCTGGTGCCGGGGCTCGGCGACGACATCCAGAACATGAAGGCCGGGCTGATGGAGATCGGCGACGTGTTTGTCTTGAACAAAGCGGATCGTGAAGGCGCGGACCGCCTGGAGCAACAATTGATGGCCATGCTCTCACTGGTGATGCCGCGCGACGGCTGGCATCCTCCGATTGTGCGCACCGTGGCAACGGAGAACAAAGGCATCGAAGAGTTGGCAGAAACTGTCGCGAAATTTCAAAAGCATTTTGAATCGAGCGGCCAACGGCAACGGAAACACGTCGAGCATTGGAAAAACCGCTTGATCGAACTGCTGGAGTCTCGCTTACTTGAACGGGCCTTGGGCGGAGCAGGTGGAAAGGCGCGGCTTGCGGAATTAGCGGCGGAGGTGGCGGACCGCAAAAAGGATCCGTTCTCGGCGGTGAACGAAATCCTCAAGAAGAGCGGCCTTCACGGCTGAGGAGAAGAAGATGGCGGCGAAAAAGGCCAGTAGGTCGAAGAGCGCAAAATCCGCAACCCGGGCAACAATAGGAATCATTGGCGGCAGTGGGCTCTATGCGATGGGCGGACTGACGAACGCGCGCGAGATTCGCGTGAAAACGCCCTTCGGTGAGCCTTCGGATGCCATCGTGGTGGGCACTCTGGAAGGGAAGCGCGTCGGGTTTCTGGCACGCCACGGCCGCGGGCACCGCATCCTGCCAGGCGAAATCAACTATCGCGCGAACATCTATGCAATGAAGCTGCTGGGCGTGGAGCGTATCATCTCCGTGAGCGCAGTCGGTTCGCTGAAGGAAGATCTGCGCCCAGGGGAATTTCTCGTGCCAGACCAGTTCTTTGACCGCACGAAGAGTCGCAAATCCACCTTCTTTGGAGAAGGAATCGTTGTTCACGTGGCCTTTGCGCACCCGACCTGTGGCCAGTTATCAGGTGTTCTGGCGGATGCCTGCGTGCATGAAGCTGTCTTGGTTCATCGCCGCGGAACGTACATTTGCATCGAAGGACCGCAATTCTCCACGCTGGCGGAAGCGGAAGCGCACCGGCAGCTTCATTTCGACGTGATTGGCATGACCAACGTGACGGAAGCGCGATTGGCACGAGAGGCGGAAATTTGTTACGCCACGATCGCCATGATCACCGATTACGACTGCTGGCACCCGGAACACGAATCGGTCACCGCGTCGCAGATCATCGCCACGTTGAATCAAAACGCCGAAAATGCGCAGAGAGTGCTGCGAACTGCAGTTCGAGAGCTGCCCACGGGCAGATCCTGCAGATGCGGGTCGGCTTTGCAGCATGCTCTGGTCACGGATTTGAAGATTGTCCCCAAAGCAACAAAAAAGCGGCTCGCCGCCATCATCGGAAAATATATTTCTTAGGAGCATATTGTGTCCTTACTTGTCGTGGGTTCCGTCGCATTTGACGCTCTGGAAAGCCCTTATGGAAAGGTGGAGCGCGCGCTTGGCGGCGCGGCTACCTATTTCGCCGTGGCGGCCAGTTTCTTTACCCACGTAAACCTCGTGGGGATCGTGGGTGACGACTTTACCGAAGTGGACGCGCGGATCTTTCGTGGCAGAACCATCGATATCGATGGGTTAGAGCGCGCCAAAGGGAAAACGTTTTTCTGGGCGGGGCGCTATTCCCAGAACCTCAACGAACGAGTCACACTGACAACCGAACTGAACGTATTCGCGGAATTCAAGCCACGTTTGCCAGAGAAATATCGCGACTCCAAGTTCGTCTTTCTTGCCAACATTGCACCCGATTTGCAGCGGGACGTTCTTCACCAGGTGAAGAAGCGCCCCAAAATCGCCGCGCTGGATACCATGAACTACTGGATCGAGCGTTCGAATGCGGAGCTGCGAGAAACGCTGAAGCACGTCGATATTTTAATGATCAACGATTCGGAAACGCGCGAGCTTTCCAACGAGCATAATTTGCTGCGCGCTGCCAAACATATCTTCAAGATGGGGCCCACAACGCTGATCGTCAAGCGCGGAGAATACGGCGCCATGATGGTGGACAAGCGCGGCGTTTTCTGCGTGCCGGCGTTCCCGCTGGAAGAGCCGCACGATCCCACGGGCGCCGGCGACAGTTTTGCCGGCGGTTTTATGGGTTACCTGGCTGGAAACGGCGATAAGAGTGACGCGGCTCTCCGCCGTGCAATGGTCTTCGGCTCCGTGCTCGGCAGCTTTGCGGTGGAACAATTTGGCCTGGACCGGCTGCGTCACTTGAAACGCAGCGAGATACACGCCAGGGCACGCCATTTTGCGAAATTGACGCAATTCAAACTCTAAAGAAGATAATATTTTGCTCAGGCGGGCAGTGGTACCGCTGGCGATGCTTTCTGTTCATGAAATATTTCTGCGGCTGACCGTAGCTGCCGTCCTCGGTGCCGTCATTGGCATTGAACGCGATCTGAACCGGCGGCCTGCGGGTGTTCGTACCAGCCTTTTTGTTTGTTTGGCGACCGCGCTTTTTACGATTTTATCAGGCGAGATCGCCCACCGTTTTGGCGATACCGGAAGCACGCGAATCGCTTCGAACATTGTGCAGGGCATCGGTTTTCTGGGCGCGGGCGCGATCTTGAGGGAGGCGGGCGGCGGCGTCGGAATGACGACGGCCGCGACGGTATTCGTGGAGGCTGCCATCGGCATGGCCGCTGGCGGGGGACTCTACGCCGTGGCAGGTTATGCCACTGGCCTGGTGCTTTTTGGCTTAGTCTGCATCGGCTGGGCTGCACGGCGATTCCATTTGAAGTGCCGAAACATGGTTTTCCGCGTCACTACCAGCCATGCGGAGAGTGTCGCCACGGAAATCCAGCGACTGATGGCAGGCATGAAAATTCCCATGCAGCACTTCCGCGTTTCCATGGCGGGAGGGAACTCCATTGTCGAATTTGAATCCGACGTCAGCCACAGCCAGCAGGAAAAGATTGTCTCCCAGCTCAATCGCCAGGGCGTGGTCACCGAAGTAATTCCAGTCGAGGGCCATCACGAATGAGCAGTAATAACGGGACTCCGCGTAAACCCAAGGCGCTGGCCGCAGGTTCACGCCTGGGAGTGTTTGCTCCGGCGTCTCCTGCGGAGTCTGTCGAAATGATCGCCGGGCTTGCGGAGTTGAAGCGCCACGGTTTTCAGGTAGTTGCGAATCAAGACACCAAAGCGGAGGGCTACTTTGCCGGTCCACCCTTGGAGCGTGCCAATAGTTTTCTCGGGACGCTGAATTCCGAGCAGGTTGACGGGCTTGTGGCGCTGCGCGGCGGCTATGGTTCGAATTACCTGCTGGAATTCGAGCTGGAGAAAAGTCTTGCCAATCTCAAGAGCGTAATTGGATTCAGTGACCTCACCACGCTGCAGATTTTTCTCTGGCAGCGGTGCAACTGGATCACGTTTTACGGCCCCATGGTAGTTGGCGGGCTCAACGCGGGTCCTGGCGCTCGCAAGGGCTATGATGAAAACTCCTTCCTTCAAGCGGTGGGTAGAACGGAAGGCGGTTGGAAGTTGCGGTTAAAGGGTGAACCTCTCCTCGCCGGTCAATCCATGGGCAGAGTATTGGGCGGATGCATGACGCTGCTCGAGGCCACTATCGGCACGCCGTGGGAGTTGGACACCAGGGATTCCATCCTGGTTCTTGAAGACCGCGCCATGCGGCCCTACCAGGTGGACCGCGTGCTTATGCATTTGAAGCAAGCTGGAAAATTTGAAGGAGTTCGCGGGTTTTTGCTGGGAGACTTTCCGGAGAGCGACCCGGCAGTTGCCGGAGCCCCTACGGTAAAGGAGGTCTGTGCCCGGATTCTGCGGCCGCTCGGCGTCCCCATCGTCTTCGCCGCTCCCATCGGCCATACGATGCGGCCCATGCTGACGATTCCGCTGGGTATCAGGGCGCGCCTGGATGCAGACGGGGAAGGCACACTCGAATTCCTGGAATCGGCGGTGGTGGCTTGAGCGAATCAAAACATGTGCATGTGATTGGGATTGGCGGATCGGCGATGGCCCCTCTGGCCGGAATGCTGCGCGAACGCGGCTTTCGCGTGACTGGTTCGGATTCCGGAGTCTACCCGCCAGCTTCAACTTTGCTTGAAAGCCTCGGTATTTCGTTCTTTCACACTTTTAATGCCGCGCACATGCAGCCGGCGCCCGACCTGGTGGTAATCGGAAATATCATCGCGCGCGGAAATCCGGAACTGGAAGAAGTGCTGGACCGCAAGATTCCCTATCGCTCGATGCCAGAGATTCTCGAAGAAGTCTTTCTTCCGGAAAAGCATTCTATCGTCGTCAGCGGCACCCATGGAAAGACCACCACGACTGCGATGCTCGCTTGGATTTTTCAAACGGCGGGAAAGAGGCCTAATTTTCTTGTGGGCGGCGTCGCGGAGAACTTCGGTAAGAGTTACGGACTTGGCGGCGGCGAAGAGTTCATTCTGGAAGGCGACGAGTATGAAACTGCTTTCTGGGATCGCGGGCCAAAGTTTTTCCACTACCATCCCGATGATTTGATTATCACGTCGCTCGAATACGATCACGCCGACATTTATCCTGATTTCGAAACCTACCAGTTGGCTTTCCGCCGCCTGGTGAATCTTGTTCCCCGGCGTGGTCGCGTGGTCATTTGGGGCGACGTGGAAGAATCGGGCCCGGCCTTGCGGCGGGCTGCCGAGAAGGCCTTTTGTCCGGTGGAAACGTACGGTTTCAACGATGCGAATGATTGGGTCGCGAGCGGCTTCTCGATCGATGGCGAAATGATGCGGTTTCGCATCGCCCAGCGTGGAAAACACTTTGGCGAATTTGCGCTGACCGCCACGGGACGCCACAACGTCCTGAATGCCATGGCTGCGCTTATCGTTGCCCAGGGACGCGGCATTTCAGCTGCCGATATTGCCAAAGCTCTGGCGACGTTTCGCAGTGTCAAGCGTCGAATGGATGTGCGGGGTGAAATCGGGGGAGTATTGGTGGTCGATGATTTCGCGCACCATCCGACAGCGGTAAAGGCCACAATCGAAGCCGCGCGCGGCCGCTGGCCTGGGCGCCGTCTCTGGGCCATTCTCGAACCGCGGTCAAACTCCATGCGCCGCAAAGTGTTTCAGGATGCGTTGCCGAAGTCGCTTGCTCTTGGCGACCGCGTCATTCTCGGCGGCGTTTTCCGGGCCCAGCAACTTGGTGGAGAGAATCGCCTGGACCCTGAGACCGTTGCGGAAAGTGTGCGTGCGCTCGGTAAAGATGCCCGCGTCCTTCCAAGTTCCGACTCCATTGCAGACTATCTTGGGGCTGAATCCAAGCCGGGCGATCTTCTACTCATCATGTCCAACGGCAGCTTTGACGGCTTGTGCGAAAAAGTACTGAAAAAACTTGGTGCTTCTCAACTTGCGGGCGAGGCGAAAACTCGGTGACCTTTTCCTCCGCCCGGGGCAGGCTGCTGATCCGCGCTGCCCTTTGTTTCTTACTTGTCCTGACGTTCGGCGCTTCGGCGCGAGCAACAATTCAATATACGGTTCTCCTGGATCATCCCGAGCGGCACCTCTTTCATGTAACGATGGCTATTCCTGATGTGACCGGCGAAGTCACTGTTCGAATGGCCGCGTGGAATGCGCTTTACCAGATCCGCGATTTCAGCAGTCACTTGCAGCAAGTCGAGGCCATGGCTGGTTCTCAGAAGGTGTTCGTCGAAAAGCTGGACAAGCAAACCTGGCGCGTTAAGGGATCCGGAACGATCAAGATTTCTTACGCCACGTACTGGGACGAGGTTGGTCCTTTTGCGTCGCAATTGAATTCCGAGCATGCCTTCATCAATCCGGCGATGATTCTCATGTACGTGCCGGAGCGGCGCGGCGAGGCTGTCCACTTTGTGATGCCGGACGTCCCCTTGGAATGGCAAGCAACTGGTGCATCAATTCAATCCACTGAATCGATGGGCAGAGCTCGAACTTTTAGTGGCGATGCGGCGAATTACGATGCCCTCGCCGACGCTCCCATCGAGGCAGGGAAGTTCGAGATGTTTCAGTTATCCGGAATTAAACCCGGGATTTGGGTCGTGATTCACGGAGAAAACTGGAGCAAGAAACAGGTCGAAGAGGATTTGAGGCGGATTTGCAAGTACGAATTAAAGCTCATGGATGGGGCGCCGTTCGAACGCTACGCGTTTATTCTGCACATTGGCAAAGGCGCTGGTGGCGGTGGAATGGAACACGCAAACTCGACGGCCATCGGCGCCTATTCTGATGAATATTTGCCGAGCGTCGCAGCGCATGAATTTTTTCACCTTTGGAATGTGAAGCGCATCCGCCCCGCGTCGCTGGAGCCTGTGGACGATTCGAAGGAGCAATACACGCGCGCTTTGTGGTTTGCGGAAGGCGTGACGAATACTTACGGTTCGTTCACCCTGGTTCGCAGCGGCATCTGGAGCAAGGAGCAGTTCTACGCGGACCTCAGCGAGCAAATCAGCGAACTGGAAGGCCGTGCGGCCAATCGGTGGCAGAGCGCGGAGCAGTCCAGCCTGGATGCCTGGCTGGAAAAATATCCGCTCTACAATCAACCGGAATACAGCGTTTCGTATTACACCAAAGGGCAGGTGTTAGGAGACTTGCTGGATATTCTCATTCGCGACCGCACCAGCAACGACAAAAGTTTGGACGATGTGATGCGCTCGCTCAATGCGAATTTTGCAAAGCAGGGAAAAACGTATCGAGACAGCCTGGATGTTCGGCTGACAGCGGAAAAAATCGCCGGCGGCTCTTTCGAGGAATTCTTCGAAAAATACGTGGCGGGCGCGGAGCCATTTCCTTATCAGCAAATTCTTGCGCTGGCGGGCCTGGCTTTGCGCACCGTGGAACGCCGCAGACCGACGCTCGGTTTTTTCGTGGCGCACGAACCGAACGGCCCGTTCGTCGTGAGCAGAATTGATCCGGAAAGCGCTGGAGCCAAGGCGGGCTTGCAAGCTGGTGACGTCATAGTGAACTGGAATGGTGGCGAAGTGCCTAGGAGGGTGGATCGCTGGCTCCAAGAACAGAAGCCGGGCGATTTGCTGAGGCTGCGGATTCGGCGCGAGGACAAGGAGATTGCAATCGAATTCAGGCTCGGCGAAATCAAGGAGACTCTTTACGTGGTGGGCGAGGATCCCCACGCCAACGAGAAGGCGCGCCACATTCGAGAGGGAATGCTTCGCGGCGAAACCAGTGCCGTCGGTGTTCGCTAAAGTGCTGGCCGCTCCACGATTCGCTTGACCGGCGCCGCGGGATTCGAAAAAGTTTGCCTATGCTGCGCACTCTTTTCATTGGCGTTTTCCTGTCCCTGTATATCCTGATCGTCGGGCCGCCGCTGCTCATCTACACCTTCATCACGCGCAATCCCGATCCGATTTATTGGGCGGGTGTGAAGGGCGTAATGTTTTTTGTCCGCGCCGTTGGCGTGAAAGTTCGCGTGAAAGGCTTGGAGCACATCCCCGCAGGCGTGTGCCTGTTTGCCGCGAATCATACAAGTTCCGCCGACCCTCCCGCGGTTGTGGGCGCCATCCCTCGCCGGATTGCGATTCTGCTGAAAGAATCGCTCTTCAAGTGGCCCATCGTGGGGCAGGCTTTTCGGTCGGCCCATTTTATTCCTGTCAATCGAAGCGCTCGCGACGCGGCCATTGCTAGTGTGGAGAAAGCCGCTGGGGCTCTCAAGGCCGGGCAATCGTTCTTGATTTACCCGGAAGGCACGCGCAGCCCGGACGGCCGGCTGCAGGAGTTCAAAAAAGGCGCAGTGATGATGGCCATCAAGGCGGGAGTGCCGATTGTTCCAATGGCATGCTCGGACGCTCACCGCATCATGGAAAAAAACTCGCTGGTGATTCATCCCGGCGAAATTGTCGTGGAATTTCTCGAACCGATCGATGCTTCCAAGTATTCCCTGGAAGACAGGGACATTTTGAACGAGCGCGTGCGCATGGCGATGGCTGCAGCCTTGCCCCCAGATCAGCGCCCCCTCGATTTTCCAGGAGCAACGACGGCGGAACCGGCAGGATCCTGATTTACAGGCCCACAGAGCGTGTTCTTCAACGTGATTTCAGGCTCGCGATTTCCGATTCCAATTCCCGAACACGCTTCTGCAATTCAGGCAGGCGGTTCAACGCCGCCATGGTTTTTAGCCATTCGCGATTTTCGACGGCTGGGTAGCCGGAATACAGCGAACGCGGAGGAACATCGTTGGGAACGCCGCTCTGGGCAGTGATCACCGCGCCTTCTCCCACCGTCAGGTGGCCGGCGGTGCCCACCTGGCCGGCGAGGATGCAGTTGCTGCCGACTTTAGTGGAACCAGCCAAGCCAACCTGCCCGCAAAGCATCGTATTAGCGCCAACTTGCGACGCGTGGCCAATCAAGACGAGATCATCGAGCTTGGTGCCGCGGCCAATGCGGGTTTCGCCGACGGTGGCGCGGTCCACACATGCGTTGGCTTGCACTTCCACGTCGTCTTCCAGGACCGCCGGGCCCGACTGCGCCATCTTGTACCAGGTGCCGTCTTTCTGCTTGGCGAAACCAAGGCCGTCTCCGCCGATGACGACGCCATTTTGCAGAATCACGCGATTGCCGATGCGGCAGAATTCGCGCACGACGGCGTGCGCATGGGCAAAAAAATCATCGCCGATTTTTGCGCCGCGATAGATGGTCACAAAGCTGTGCAGCGTGGCGTTGCGGCCGATTTCGACTTCCTCGTCCACGTAGCAGTACGGTCCGATGTGGGCGGCGTCACCGATCTTTGCGCTTTTCGCAATGATGGCGGTGGGATGAATCCCCGGGGCATAACGCGGTGGCTGATAAAAAAGCTCGAGCGCGTGGGCGAACGCGAGATAAGGATTCGATGAACGCAGCGCGGCCAGGACGGGCATGGACGCCTCTCGATCGAGCGCAATTCCTTCTTCGATGAGAACCGCGGAGGCGCGCGTGGTCTTAAGCAGCGGGAAATACCGCCGATTGGCGAGGAAAGTGATTTGCCCCGCTTCGGCATGTTCGATGCCGGCGACTCCGCGAATCTCGATTTCCGGCGGGCCTTCCAAGCGGCAACCCAATTTTTGCGCGATATCGGCAAGTCTCATGGAAAAGCTCCTGAATTGTTGGTGAGGCTGACTGCGAGTCTCGCACAGGGCAAAGAGGGAAGTACAGCGGGGCCGTGGAGCTTACTCGTTGAAAAGGCGAGGCTGCGACGCTGTGGCCGCAGCAGCGGCGGGCTTCCGGCGCGCGACGCCTACGACACCAAGAACGGTCACTTCAGAGAGCGCGGCACGCGGGACAAAGATACGGTCCGTGGAAGAGTTCAGGTCCGGCGACGTAATCTGCAGCCCGTTATCCAGGAGCGACAGCAAATCGTTTGGCACTACTCCTTCCAAGGTTTCTCCATCGCTGTAACGCAACTTTACCCACAGTCCATCCAATTTCGGCCGGCTCAGAAACGCCTTGCGCTCTGGTTCGAAGTCGTCGGAAAACTCGCGCACGAAATAGACGGATCGTACGCGCGCCAGGGGGAGTTCCATGTGTTCCCCCTCAGGCGTTAGCAGGTCAATGGGATCGGCCTGCCCGAGCCGGACAGGGTTCAAGTAGCCGCGCAAGGGTTTCTTGTCGATGAGCACAACAATAACCTTCTTGTGCGTTGAGGCTGGGGGCTTATTCTTCAAATTGCGCGTTTCCCGATACGGATGGCCGAAATTTGCCAATCGGCAAAATGTATGTTATGTTAAGCACGTTTTTCCTGTCAAGTTGTTGTTTTCATTAGGGTTAGGGCCCCGGAGCACTGCCCTTTGACCGACAAAAAGCATATCCTCAAATCGGCTTCGATCATCTCCCTGGTCACCATCGCTAGCCGCGTCCTAGGTTATGTGCGCGACCAGCGGATTACCCTCCTGTTGGGCACGTCCCTCGCTGCCGACGCCTACGTGCTGGCCTATCGTATACCGAATCTCTTCCGCCGTCTCGTCGCCGAAGGTTCCATGACCGCCTCCTTCATCCCCGTCTTCACGTCTTATATGCGGGAGAAGTCCAAGGAAGAGGTTTGGGATTTCGCCAACCGTCTGTTTTGGACCCTTTCTCTGGTCGTTGCGGTTATCACGATTCTAGGAATGGTTTTCTCTCCCGCGGTCGTTCAATTGTTCTCCGGCGAAAATGTCGCCCGCGCCGAGGCGGTAGATCTGAACCGCATTATCTTCCCGTATCTGTTTTTCATCGCTTTGGCCGCCTTAGCAATGGGCATCCTGAACTGCTTTCACGTTTTTGGTTTGCCCGCCGCCACGCCTGTATTGCTGAACGTGTCCACCATTGCCTTTTCGGTCGGGATCGTTTGGCACTACGTAGGAGACCCGGCCAAATCTCTAGCGATTGGCGTTTTGGTCGGGGGTGTACTGCAATTCTTGATTCAAGTGCCGTCGCTTGTCCGGCGAGGCATGAAGTTTTCGTTCGGCATTTCGTTCTCCCATCCCGCGATTCGGGACGTGGCCCGCTTGATGCTGCCTCGGCTTTTCGGGATCGGCATCGGCCAGATCAATCTCTTGATCGACACGCGATTTGCCACTGCCGCGCGTATGCCCTCAGGGAGTCTCGCAGCTCTCTACGTTGCTGATCGGGTCATGGAGTTGGTGCTCGGCGGCTACGCCATCGCCGTCGCCACGGCCATTCTGCCAATGATGTCTCACCAAGCAGCTGCCAAGGATTATGACTCGCTCAAGAAAACGCTGTCGTTTTCCGTGCGCATCGTGGCCTTCATTACTATCCCCGCAGCGCTCGGGCTGATGATTCTGCGCGAGCCGATCATCCGCGTGCTCTTCCAGCACGGGCAGTTTGTCGCGGAATCCACTCGCTTGACGGCCCGCGCACTTCTTTATTACGCTGTCGGGCTTCCGGCGTTGGCCACCGTTAAACTGGTCGTTCCGGCGTTCTATTCCACGCGGGATACCAAGACGCCGGTCATCATCGCTTCCATTTCGCTTCTCATCAACATCATTTTGAACATAGTTTTTCTGGAGACTTTTTTATACAAGCGTGTGCAAAACGGCGGTCCCGCGCTGGCTACAGCTCTTGCAACTTTCTTTGATTTCTTCGCATTATTCATTATTTTCCGTATTCGCTATGGTCCGATGGGAACCATGGGTATCCTCCGCTCGTTTGCAAAAATTTCCATTTGTGCCAGCCTGATGGGCGTGGCCTGCTGGTTCGGGAATTACTACACCGGGTTCGCCCTGCACTCGCGCTTCCTGGTGCAATTTCTTGTTTTTGCCGGCCTGATTCTCGGGGCTACAGCGCTTTATCTGGCCCTCGCCTGGCTCTTCCGCTGCCACGAAATCGAGGAAGTCTACGGAATTGCCACCCGGCGTACTGCCGGGGCCGGCGACGGATACATGGGGAGCTGATGGAAATCACCGCGACCATTGCGTCGTTCTTGACCCACGTGCGGGTGGAAAAAGGGCTCTCCCCCAACACCGTGTCGGCTTATCGTCGCGACCTTCTGAAATTCGATGAATTTGTCCGCAAGCGCAAGCTTGCCCTCGAAGCCGTCAGCCGTGACGACCTGGTGGATTTCCTCGCCGGGCTCTATCGCCAGAAGCTTGAGAGCAAGACCGTGGCCCGGCACCTGGTCACCCTGCGTAACTTTTTCCGTTTTGCTCAAATCCACGAGCTCATTCGCGAGGACCCCTCGGTTAACCTCGAATCGCCAAAGATCCACCGCGCTTTGCCCGGCTATCTTCGTCTCGAGGAAGTCGAACGCCTCCTCAACCAGCCTGATGTGAAAGTGCCCATCGGTCTGCGGGACCGCGCCATGCTTGAAGTTCTCTACTCGACGGGCTTGCGCGTATCGGAGCTCATCGGTCTTCGCACCAGCGATCTCGATGCAAAAGTTGGCTGCGTTCGTTGCATCGGCAAGGGCGACAAGGAACGTATCGTGCCGGTTGGCAAAAAGGCGCTCGCCATTGTCGAACGGTATCTCCGCGACGCGCGGCCGAAGTTGCTCGGCAAAGTCCCGGGCAGTCCTGCGTTATTTGTGAATCGCCGAGGTGTGTCGTTGAGCCGCGTCGGCGTCTGGAAGATTCTTTCGGCTTATGGACGGCTGGCAGGTCTGCGCGTAGCGCTTACGCCGCATATGCTGAGGCATAGTTTTGCCACGCACTTGCTCGAGCGCGGTGCGGACCTGCGGTCGGTTCAGCTCATGCTCGGCCACGCCGACATTTCCACTACTCAGATTTACACCCATGTCGTCGAGGAGCGGTTGAAGCAAATTTATAAAGCGCATCACCCGCGCGCGTAGCGCGGCGGGCCCCGGGAGACTTATTGCGGGTGCCTTTGCGGCGGTCAGCGCGGACACCCTGAAGCAGAAGGAGCGCAATGCCAGACTACATGTTTTTGCTGGAAAGCCGGCTCTCGCCGGAGCAGCGCGCCGTGATGTTGCGCGTGCAGGAACTTTCCGCCGCGCTGGGATTCAATGTGTATCTGACGGGCGGAACCGTGCGCGACCTCGTTACCGGTGCTTCGCTGCGCGATCTCGATTTCACCGTAGAGGGGAATCCCTCGAAGATTGCCCACGAACTCGAAAAGGGCGGCGCCAAAATCCTTCACGAAGACGACAAACTTCGCCATGTCGAGCTGCTCTTCGCCGGTGACTGCGAAGGCAGCATCTCCGCCGCCCGCGACGACCATTATGTCCGCCCGGGAACGCGGCCCGAGATTCGCTGGTCCACCATCATGGAAGATTTGCGCCGCCGCGATTTTTCCCTCAACGCCATCGCCATTTCGCTGAATCCCGCTTCGCGTGGCTTGCTGCTTGATCCCACCAATGGCCTCTCCGACATCGAGCGCGCCGAGGTTCGCGCCCTTACCATTCACAGCTTCACCAACCAGCCGGTCCGTTTATTGCGCGTTTTGCGCTACGCCGCGCGCATGGGTTTCAAAATTGAGCAGCGCACTCAGGAATGGTTTGATCTGGCCATCGAGCGCAACTTGCAGGAAACCATTGCTCCTGAAGATGCCGGCGATGAACTACGCTCGCTCGCTCGTGAAGAACGCCCGGCCGTTGTGCTGAAGGCCTGGGAAGAGCACGACCTTCTCGAAGCCGTTAGTCCCGTGCTCGCTAAGAAACACCCGTCCTACGACGCCATCGCCCGCCTCTTGAAGGTGCGCGAGGATCTCTTCACTGCGGGCTTCCGTCCGCGCCTCGCAGCTCCGATGCTCCTCGCTATTCTCGGGAGGCTAAAGGACCGCGAATTGGCGAACGTCCTCTCGAAAGCCGGATTCCGCTCGGCTGAAGTTGAAGCGGCGCTCGGTTTTGAGGAAGAAGCGCTGGAAGCCCAGAAAGTACTCCTGGGGCGAAAATTGAACGCCCCCGTGGATGCCTTCCGGTTTCTTGAAAAAATGCCGCTCGATCAGATCGCCTATTTAATGGCGGAGTCCAATAAATCCGCCGCTCTTTCCAAGATTCGCGCCTTTCTGAACAAGTGGCGCCCCATTCGAATCGCTCTTCCGGCCGTGGTCACGGAACTGGAGGCGCTTGGCATGGCCCGCGGGCCGAAGTTCGATGCCATCGTCGAACAGGTTTTTGCCATGCAGCTCACCGGCCGTGGCAAAACCAAGGAAGAGCGCGAAAAAATCCTGCGCAAGCTCTCCGGCATCAAGGAACAGCCCAAGAAAAAAGAAAAGGAAAAAAAGCCATCAAAAGGCACCGATAAGGCCCACGCTGCTGCGGCCATGGGCGATGCTGCTCACAAGAAGCACACAGCCGCAAAAGCGGAAGCCAAACAAGCTGCCAAGGGCAAGCCCGTTCACGCTAAGCCCCACGCGAAGCACGCGGCACATTCATCTCATGGGAAGGGAGCTTCCGCTGGCAAGAAGAGTCACGGGCGCAGATAGTATGATGGCTTGGCGATTCCGTGTCGCCTGTGAGAAACGTCACGAGGCAGTATGACGGAACTTCTGCTTCACAAAAGAAAGATCGAAAGCGTTTTCAACCTGCTCGGGGAGCACGAGAACCACATCACTTACAGCGTCTCTTGGGCATTGGCACAATCGCCACGATTTTTGTCCGCATTTCTGCATGAAGTCTTAGGGCCCCGAGCGGATTTTAGCAAGGTCCTGATACGCCTGCAGCACGTGGAAAGGGGCGCTGGGATTACTGACATCGAAATTGAATCGCCCGGAGAATTCTTTGTCATTGTCGAAGCTAAGCGAGGGTGGAATCTGCCGACTATCAAACAGCTTGAGACGTATGCGCGACGGCCCTCATTCACGTCATCGACCAAAATAACTCGTCGTCTTGTTGTCTTGAGCGAATGTAGTAGGGAATACGCTCTGCACTATCTAGAAATGAAAGAAGTCGGAGGCGTTTGTGTTGCTCCCCTTTCGTGGAAAACAATCGCAGCACTCGCAAACAAGGCTCAGGGCGGCGCGTCCCACGCAGAGAAACGATTGCTTCGAGAACTTCTCGCTTATCTTAGAGGCCTGATGACAATGCAAAAGCACGACTCAAATTGGGTATATGTGGTTTCCTTAGGCGGCGGCACGCCAAAAGGCTGGAGAATCTCCTGGGTCGATATCATAAAGAAAAAGTCTCGTTATTTCCATCCGGTCGGTGGTACGTGGCCAAAGGAGCCACCCAACTATATCGCGTTTCGCTACGGAGGTAAGCTCCAATCCATCCACCACCTCGAAGGAGCTAAGGTCTTTACGAACCCTCACGAGGAATTCAACGAAATACCAAGCGACCGATGGGGTCCTCATTTCCTCTACACACTCGGTCCAGTTTTCCGCCCGACTCATGAAGTCCCAATGGGCAATATCTATCCGAATGGGCGGGTCTGGTGCATGCTAGATACCCTGTTCACTAGTAAGACTATCTCTCAAGCAAGGGACCTCTCGAAGCAAAGAGACAAGGAGGACTAACATGGCTCTGCCCCGCGTATTTGCGTACATCATTGCGTCGGTCGGCCCAAAGTACAACTTAAGAGGCTCCGTGCCATGGGTGAAAGAAGGCATGATATTCTTCGGGCCTTGCAAGAGAAATATGCGTCCTAGTGTGGAAAAGGGAGATTACATCATGGGCATCTCTCCTGCGGGAGTGGGGAAACAGCGCCGCGTTCTGCTTTGGATGAGAGTTGATGAGAAAATGACATTCGGGGATGCTTACGAGCGAGGGAGGACCGACAGGCTGTTCAGACTCGCCCGCCGTAACGCAATACATGTGCGCCCGAGGAACGACATTGAATGTGTTCCAGGAAATCCCTCAACCTATGAGCACATCCCCGGCGCTACGCACTTCAACGACTGGCAAAAGGATATTAAGGGCAAGAGGGACGCTTTCCTTGTTGGCAATAAATCTTCATGGGCTGCCGAAGGGGGCGGTCCGACCGTGACCCAAGAGCTCATCGAGATGCTCCGAGTCGGAATTAAGGGGAATGCACAGCCGACCATTCGCAACCCTCTAACAGGGAATGCGCGAGGAAGGCACGCGCTAGTAACAGGGCAGGTCGCACAGCAAATGATTGGGTGGATGCCCAAACCCAGCAAACGATTGTTTTCCTCTCGCTCTAGGACAGCCTGCCATCGCATTTGCTCCTGTGAGTAGCTTCGTTAGCTAGTGTAGGAGGAGTTGTCTGAATTGGTCGAAGCGTTTCGACTTTCTCCGTATCCTGTTAGAATCGAGTTCCATGGGCCAACCGCAGTTCGTGCATCTTCACGTTCATACGGATTACAGTCTGCTCGACGGGGCTTGCGAAACCTCCGAGCTTTTGGATGAAGCATCTCGCCAGAAAATGCCCGCCGTCGCCATTACCGACCACGGCAATCTCTTTGCGGCTGCGAATTTCTTCTACGAAGCGAGCAAGCGTGACGTCAAGCCCATCATTGGCTGCGAAGTCTATGTGGCCAAAGGCAGCCGCCATGAACGCGGCGAGAAAACCAACGGAGGCAACGGCCAGGAGCGCGGCGACGCCGAGCCAGGAATGCGCGGCAGCAATCACCTCGTGCTGCTTTGCGAATCGCTTGAGGGCTATCACAACTTAATCAAATTGGTTTCCGCAGGCTTTCTTGAGGGTTTCTACTATAAACCACGCATTGACTACGACCTGCTCGCCAGACATAGCAAAGGCTTGATCGCGCTTTCTGCCTGCCTGCGTGGCCCAGTGACCGAAGCGATCGTCGATCAGAAGTACGATCAGGCGCGCGAAAATGCTTACCGCCTGCGCGACGTTTTCGGCAAAGGCAATTTCTTCCTCGAAATTCAGGACCAGGGATTGCCGATCGAAAAAGACGTCAATCGCGAACTGGTCCATCTTTCGAAAGAGACCGGCATCCCCCTCGTGGCCACCAACGATTGCCATTACCTTCATCACGACGACGCTCACGCTCAGGAAGTGCTCCTCTGCATCCAGACCGGCAAGACCATGAGCGACACCAATCGCATGAAATTTCAGACCGACCAGTTTTACTTCAAGAGCGCAGCGGAAATGGCGCAGGTCTTCGGCGAAATCCCTGAAGCGCTGAGCCGCACCGTGGAAATCGCTTTGCGCTGCAACGTGAAAGTCGAGCGCATCCCGAATCCGTTTCCGGAGTTCAAAGTTCCGGAAGGGCATACGTCTGCGAGCTATTTCGAATCAGTCGTACGCGAAGGATTCGCCGCACGCGTTCCACAACTCGAGCGGCTGGCGCAGCAGGGTTTTCTGCGGAATTCGCTGGCCGAATACGAGCGCCGGCTGACCTCCGAAATCGAAATGATTAAGAAGATGCGGTACGAAGGCTACTTCCTGATCGTTTGGGATTTTATTCACTACGCGCGCGCGCAGGATGTTCCTGTCGGGCCCGGCCGCGGTTCCGCGGCGGGCAGCTTGGTTAGTTACGCATTGCGCATCACGGATGTCGATCCTCTGCAGTACAACCTGCTCTTCGAGCGTTTCCTGAACCCTGAGCGCGTTTCCATGCCTGATATCGACATCGACTTCTGCATGCGCCGACGCGGCGAGTTGATCGAATACGTCACGCAAAAGTACGGCCGCGAAAACGTCGCGCAAATCATAACTTTCGGAACCATGGCGGCCAAGGCCGCGGTCAAGGACGTTGGCCGCGCTATGGACATTCCCTATGGGGAAGTGGATCGCCTTGCGAAACTCATTCCCACAACACTTGGCATCGAGCTGAAAGACGCTCTGGAAGAAGCGCCCCAGCTCAAATCGGCGATTAACAGCGATGAGCGTCTGAAGGATTTGATGGCCGTTGCCCTGCGCCTTGAAGGGCTGTCGCGCCACGCCTCCACTCACGCTGCCGGTGTCGTGATTTCGCCCCGTCCGCTCACGGATGTCGTGCCGCTCTACAAGTCAAACCGTGATGAAATCACGACCCAGTACGATATGAACGCGCTGGAGCGCATCGGCCTGCTAAAGATGGATTTTCTCGGCCTCACGACGCTGACCGTACTCCACGACACTGTTCGCATGATTGAGCAGAATCGCGGCGTGAAAATTGACATCGAAAGCCTTGCCCTGGACGATGCCGAAACTTACAAGCTCTTTGCGCGTGGAGATACGACAGCCATCTTTCAGTTCGAATCCCACGGCATGCGTGACATTCTCCGACGTTATCAACCGACCCGCATCGAAGATCTCACCGCTCTGAACGCGTTGTACCGTCCCGGTCCTATCCAGGGCGGCATGATCGATGATTTCATCAACCGCAAACAGGGCAAGACTAAGGTCACCTACGAACTCCCGCAGTTGAAGGACATTCTCGAGGAAACGTACGGCGTCATCCTCTATCAGGAACAAGTGATGCAAATCGCCAATCGCCTGGCGAGCTTTTCGCTTGGAGAAGCCGACATCCTTCGCCGTATCATGGGGAAGAAAAAGAAGGAAGAAATGGCCGCGCAGCGCGCCAAGTTCATGTCCGGATGCGCTGCCAACAAAATCCCGGAGAAAAAAGCCGAGCGCATCTTCAATTTGATGGAAGAGTTTGCCGGCTACGGCTTCAACAAATCACATTCGTGCGCGTACGCGTTGCTCGCCTACCAGACGGCCTATCTGAAAACGCATTATCCCGTCGAGTTCATGGGTGCGCTTCTGACTTCCGAAGCCGGTAACACGGAAAAAGTGGTGAAGTACATCAACGAAGCGCGTGGAATGAGCATTTCCATTCTCCCGCCCGATGTGAATGAGAGCGATCTGTACTTCACTCCCGTTGGCGAATCCATTCGCTTCGGCCTTGCCGCGATCAAGAATGTTGGCGAGAATACCGCCAAAGCTATTCGTGAATCGCGGCTGAATCAAGGAGAATTCAAATCGCTTTACGATTTCTGCGAACGCATCGAGTCGCGCTTCTTGAACAAGCGCGTTTTTGAGAGCCTCATCAAATCAGGCGCCGTGGATTCGCTCGGCCCGCGCGAATCCATGCTCGCTTCCGTGGATGACGCCGTTGCCGCCTTGCAGCGTGCTACGCGGACGCGCGAATGCGGTCAGCACGGCTTGTTCGGTACCGCTGCCGCTCCTGCACCGACGCCATTCGAATTGCGCGAGGCTGCCCCCTGGAGTGAGGAGGAACGCCTCGCCAGCGAATACGCCATGCTCGGCTTCTACGTCTCCGGCCACCCGCTTGCGAAATATGCTTCGCGCCTGATGGACTTGAAGACGATTTCTCTCGATCAGGTCGAAGATCAGCGAAACGGAAAAGAGATCACCGTTGCCGCATTGATTGTCGGTTCGCGCCCGATGCGCTCGAAAAAAGGCGCGCGCTGGGCCATTTTCACGATTCAGGATATGACCGGCGTTCAGGAACTACTCGCGTTTCCAGAGAGCTTTGCGCGCCTTGAACCCGTCTTAAAACCGGGCAATCCGCTGCTCCTGAAGGTTCGCGCACAAGTCGAGGAAGCAGGCACGCGCCTTTCCTTGCAGGAAGCACGGCGGCTGGACGAAATCGCTGAACGCTCAGGTTCCAACGAGCTTCGCGTTCGCATCGAAATGCAAGCGCTGAGCGAAGAGGTCCTTGACCGTCTCGAAGATTTGCTTGTCGCCTCGCCCGGGCCGTGCCAGGTTGTGTTTGAATTATGCTCGCCGGACGGTTCCGTGGCAGTGCTGCCGGCGCAACTGCGTGTGAAAACATCGCCGGAACTAGTGGATGCAATCCGCGAAATTTGCGGCAACCCCGCGGTTCGAATGGTGCCGGAATGAAAGCTAAAGAAAAAAACAAGGCCGCCACTCCGCCTGCCGCGCATTCGAAAGACACAGAACAGCAAAAAGAAATTGAGCGTCAGAAAGAAATCGAACGTCTGGAAAAAGATGTCGAGGAATTGCGCCACCTGGCCGGCAACGCCGACGCCGACAGGGAAGTGGAACGTATCCGTGAGCAAGTCGCGGAATTGCGGCGGGAGTTCTATTCGCACCTGGGGCCGTGGCAGCGCGCGCAAGTCGCACGTCATCAGCAGCGCCCCTACACGCTCGATTTTATTAATTTATTGTTTACGGATTTTATCGAACTTCACGGCGACCGAGGCTACGCCGACGATAAGGCGATTATCACGGGATTGGGAAAATTCCGCGGCCGCCCCGTCGCCATCGTTGGGCACCAAAAAGGCCGCGACACCAAGCAGCGGCTGGCGCGAAATTTCGGGCAGCCTAAGCCGGAAGGTTACCGCAAGGCGTTGCGCGTGATGCAACTCGCGGCGAAATTCGGACGGCCAATTTTCACTTTTATCGATACGCCTGGGGCGTACCCGGGAATCGACGCGGAAGAACGTGGACAGGGCGAAGCGATTGCGCGAAATCTTCGCGAGATGGCGCGGCTGCCGGTGCCGGTGATTGTCACGGTGACGGGCGAGGGCGGGTCGGGCGGCGCGCTGGCGATCGCGGTCGGCGATCGCGTCAACATTCTGGAGAACAGTTTTTATTCCGTGATTTCGCCGGAAGGCTGTGCATCGATCATCTGGCGCGACTCGACGAAAGCGGAAACCGCCGCCGCGGCGATGAAGATCACGGCCAAAGATTTGAAGGAATTGGGCATCGTGGATGAAATCGTCGCTGAACCGGAAGGTGGCGCGCACAGCGATCATGAAGCGGCTGCGAGGCTTTTGGACGAGGTCCTGGACCGGCAACTGGTGGCGCTGACGAATCAACCCGTCCCGGAACTGCTCGACGCGCGCTACGAGAAATTCCGCAAAATGGGCCAGTTCTTCGATTTGGGTACCTAGGGCGTCTCTAAGCTAGTCGCTGGCATCCTTGATATCTTCGCGGGCGCGCCGCAGAGCATCTCTCGCCTGAGACTTCGCGTCGGTATCCGATTTCAGCAGATCGATGGACCTGGTGAGGCCCATGGCTTTGCCGCCGGACGGCCCAGCGCAGGAATCGGAGACCGGCTTGGGCTTCACTCCGGTTACATCCCATTTCAAACAAGAGAACTCAATCTTCAAAGTGTGGCTGACGCGAAGGGACGCGACACACTCGGTGAGTTCCCTGAAAGATGAGCACGTGTCCTGCAAGTTTTTGTCTTGCGGCAGGATTTCCTGGACTTGCAACTGGCGCGTTAGTTTGGCTTCCAAGTCGCCATTCGAAGCCAACTGATCGTTCGCGGACTTCGAGCTGTGCTTGATCAATTTGACCGGATTGTATTTTTTGGGACTGTACCATGGCTCAGGCTGCGCCGCCGGCGCATCCTTGGGGTCTTGCGCAGAGCTGGGAAAGGGGCCGAGAAAAAAACAGAGTATGACAAAAGAAAGAAAGATCGAAAAACGTCTCATGCGCACCTCTCCGAGGGCTGGGAGGGCTATTCAATTCATACCTCAAATTTGGCGCGTATGTCGAGCAGCAGATGCTTGGATGCCGGGCAGGACAAGGGCGTCTCGCCGATCCGTCAGCGGTTGGAAGCAAGCACGCGCAGGGCCTGGCGGGCGGCTTCGGCGACCTTGGGATCCTGATCCGTGCTGAATGGCTGGATTTCCTTTTCAACCATGCGGTCGCCGAGGTCGGCTAGCAGCGACAGAGTCAAGGGCAGGTTTTCCCTGCGGTGCAAGGCATCCTGAAGAAGCGGCTCCGCGCTTTTGCCGGCCCGGACGATCAGGATCCCAGCGATATTCTTGAGATTTTCATTTTTAGCAGAAAGAGCGCGGATCAGCAACGCGCCAAAGCGTCGCGAACCGGTCAGACGCCACACCGCAGCTGCAAGGAAAAGCCCAATGGCCTTAAGAACCCACATAACATCATTATCTTAGCACCTTCGCTAGATCATCGCTGGAACGTTGTGCTGTCTCCAGACATCCGGATTGTGCGTGGCGAAGTGGTCGAACCAAATGGGCAGAACATTTTCGGTGATGCCCGGAAAATTGAATCGCTGTCCGCCGCGGTCGGCAAGAATCACAAGATCAAAATGGACGCGGATGGACACCACTTTCTTATGAATGTGCGCCATGTCCGGCTGGTACTTGGGCACATGGACGGGGCAACTGAGCAGAATCAGCTCTCCCATATCCAGACCGTTCTGCGTGGCGAGAAAGACGATATTGCCTCCATGGCTGTGAGTGATCAGGTCCAGGCCTTGTTCCTTGTGATTCTGTACCCAGGTCACAAGATCGGAAGCCGCAAGCGCTCGGGCAGCGTCGCTGTAGCCTCCCGACCAGCCAAAACGGTCTTGCTTAGAATACAGGTCGGGGCGAACCGATTGGAGAATATAAGTATGGAAATCGCCTCCGGGTTGCCACCAGGGCGAGTTTTGCGCCCAGGTTCCGTGGATAAGCATAGTGGTGTGTCCGGCGCCCGTGGCCCCGGATTGGCGTGCTATTCCCTGCATCTCTTTTAGGCGAGCGTTGTCGGGCGCCGCGAAAGTGAGCGCCGTAGCCGCGATGCTCCGGACCAAATTCTCGGTGCTATGCGTACCCGCGTCCAGAATGCGAATGAGGCGATCCAATTCCGAGCTGTGTTCACTGTAAGCCGCGGCGGCGGACACGCGGACTAACTCGTTTCGGTGTCTCAGACAAATTTCCATCAGGTCAATAGCGGATTTGCTTGAGCCTTCGGTGAAGTGCGTCTTGGCGACACCCGTGAAAACGTTCAGGTCCTCGATGACTGTTTCCGTAAGAACTGCTGGGGACGGGATGGGGAGCTTATAACGGCTGAAAAGCAATTGACGGTTGTGTGCCGAGTCGATTCTGCCGAGCGATTCTCCCAGAGGCGGAAGTCCGAGCAGCTTCAGTTCCTCGTCCGGAATCGTCGCGGAGGCCGCAGGGCCACCGGAGGCAACTCGAAAGCGTTTGTTGTCCCCGCGAAGTTGGGCGCCGATCGCCAGTAAGACGGCGGCTTGCGTCAGGATGGCAGCGTCGTCCGATCTCGCAAAGCTCAGAGGACCTGCGATTGGTTCACGTACGATTTGGAAGGGCATTGACTCACACCTCTGCGTAGGTTAAAGAAAGTGACGTATCGTTATTAATATCATAACGAACTGAAGAGGTCAACCATTAAGAACGCGAACACACGCCACCATGCAGGTCCATCGTGCGTGATTTTAGTGGATTTGCTTGGTCTTTCGCGACATGTAGTCCATCAGGAGGTACTGGCCAAGCGTGTAGGGCGTGGTGAAGTAGGCCTTGCCGCGACA
Organism: Acidobacteriota bacterium; assembly: GCA_003225315.1. GTDB lineage: Bacteria > Acidobacteriota > Terriglobia > Acidiferrales > UBA7541 > Acidiferrum. Next base: position 388,873 of record QHZD01000017.1, on the reverse strand, counting down.
CATTTCGGTGATTTTCTGGACGAAATGGACCAGCGAATAGTCGCTGGCCAGCATGAAGGTGTTGATCATGATGCCCGCGCGCTTGCATTTGTTCACTTCTTCGAGGGTCTGGCCGACCACGAAGGGATCGAGGCCAAAGGCGTTTTTATAGATGCGACCGTCTTCTAGAGTGAGCGCGGAGGGCTTGCCGTCGGTGATCATGATGATTTGACGCATGTCTTTTTTCTGGCGGAGGAGGATGCGCTGGGCCATGCGCAGGCCTTCGCGCGTGTTGGTGTAATACGGGCCGACTTGGACGCGCGCGAGTTCGCCAAGGGGAACTTCTTCGGCGGAGTCGTGAAAAAGAACCAGGCTGAGAGTGTCCCCGGGATACTGCGTCCGAATCAGGTGCGAAAGCGCCATGGCCACGCGCTTCGCAGGAGTGAAGCGGTCTTCGCCGTAGAGAATCATGCTATGGCTGCAATCGAGAAGCACCACCGTGGCGCAGGAGCTGTGGTATTCGCACTGGTGGACCATCAGGTCGGAGTACGTCATCTCGATAGGAACTTTGGCGCCTTCGCGTCGGACTGCGTTAAACAATGTCGCGCTGATGTCCATGTTGAGCGTGTCGCCAAATTCGTAGGGGCGCGAGATGCCGCCGGATTCGACCCCCGTGGCCAAATCGCGTGTGTCGTGGCGACCAAAGCTGCTACGGCCAAGAGAGCCGAGCAGGTCCTGCAAGGTCTTGAAGCCGAGAAAATCGATCGTTTTATCCGTGATTTCGAAGCGCGCCTCGGGCTGGCGTTCGTGCGGCTGGCCGAGCTGGCCGCGTGCGGAAGTGTTCGGTGGCGGCGTGACTTGCGGCGGCCGCTGCGGATTGATGAATCCTTCGTTGGCGAGGCGCTCAGTAAGTTTGTCGAGAAGGTCCTTCACCGCCTGGCTGTTCATGGCTGCGGGATCTTGCAGCATTTTCCGCAACTCTTCGCTCATGGCGTCTTCGGGGAGGAGGTCGCCTTCCTGGAGCGCGCGCAGAATGGCCTCGCGGAGGGCTTCCATGGAACGCTCGGGATCCATCTGCGAGACGCCGTAGAATTGCGACTCAAACCCGCTCTGGAGAAAGAAATCGCCCAGCCGTTTGATGAGTTCTTCCAGGTCGACAGCGTCAGCTGGTTCGCCGACGTATTTGCCGTAGCGGATGAATTTCATGATTCGCGCCTATTAATCATCGGTTCGTCAATTGAACTGTCGGCGCGGTGGACGTGGCGGTCCTTCACGCTCGCGCTGGTCCGGTTGCCGCGGTTTTTCCGCGTAGAAGCCGCGCTCTTCGCTGCGTCCGATGCGGCGGTGCGCCCACAAACCTTCAAGAATCATTTCAGCCGCGGCTGCGGCGGCTCCCGCATCTTTGCGATCGGAAACGCCCAGTCTGCCGATGTGCTCCATCAGGCCCTGGATTTTCGAAAGCTGCTGACATCGCTCACTCGTCGTCGCCAGATCGGGAAGCTTGAGTTCGCCACCCAATTCGAACCATTGGATAACCGACTGAAAGTTGATGTCGGTGAAGTGTTTGCTGAAGACGCGGCCCACAGCGGTGCGAATGAGTTCGCGCGCAATGGTGTCTGCACCCTTGAGTTCGCCCTCGTATTCGAGCTCCATCTTGCCGGTGATGGCGGGAAGGGCGGCGTAAACGTCGGCGACGCGCGCGACCACGGATTTTTCCCCGTTCCGCGCGGCGCGCTGCTCGGCGCTGCTAACGAGACTTTCCAGAGTTGTGATGGGCAGGCGCTGGCTGACGCCGGAGCGGCGATCCACGCGCTTGTCCTCGCGCGCTTGGAAAGCGATTTCTTCCACCACTTGCCGGAGATAAGGTGGCACGTCAATCTTCTTTCCGGAATCGCGGCCTACCCAGGCTTCCTGCGCGGTGATGGTCATTCCTTCCTCGATGGTTGCGGGGTAGTGCGTGCGAATTTCGGCGCCAATGCGGTCTTTGAGCGGGGTGATAATTTTGCCACGAGCGGTGTAATCCTCCGGGTTCGCGGTAAAGACGATGAGCACGTCGAGCGGCAGCCGCAGCGGATAGCCCTTAATCTGAATGTCGCCTTCCTGCATGATGTTGAAGAGGCCGACTTGAATTTTTCCGGCAAGGTCGGGGAGTTCGTTGATGGCGAAGATGCCGCGGTTGGCGCGCGGGAGAAGGCCATAGTGGATCGTGAGTTCGTCAGACAGGTCGCGGCCGCCGCGAGCCGCGCGGATGGGATCGACATCGCCGATAATGTCGGCCATGGTTACGTCGGGCGTTGCAAGTTTCTCGACAAAGCGATTTTCGCGAGGCATCCAAGCGATGGGAGTGTTATCGCCTTCGCTGGCGATTTTTTCGCGGCACGCGCGGCAGATGGGCTTGAATGGATCGTCGTTGATTTCGCAGCCCGCCACGACGGGCATTTCCGGGTCGAGCAGATTCACAAGGCCACGCAGAATGCGGCTTTTGGCCTGGCCGCGCAGGCCGAGAAGAATGAAATTGTGGCGTGAGAGCAGGGCATTCACGATTTGCGGAACAACCGTATCTTCATACCCGTGGATGCCCGGGAAGAGGGTTTCGCCCTTTTCGATGGACCGGAGCAAATTGCGGCGGAGCTCATTCTTGACGGAGCGGCATGCGCCGCCCGGATCAAAATCAGGAATGCCTTCTAGCTCGCCCAGCGTTCGCGGTTTGGAATGTCCTGAAGAATGCATGGATGTGCTTCCCGTCATGGTTTCCGTTCCGCGAGCCGGCTGGGCTGGCTCGTCTGAAATTAATTTAATCCGTGTCCGTTTCCTCCGGCTCGCTGGCGCTTGGCCTCTTTCTTCTGTAGATGCGGCGCCCACTCGCGAAGGTACGCGACTAGCCGCTCCTGGCGGTCCGCTTCTGACCGCAGCTCGAGTATCTGCTGCTTCCACAATAAATCCATTGGCAACGTGGCCGCAACGAGATAAGAAAAATCCTCGGTCGAGGCGCCCTCAAGATTCTTCGGATAGTCATCGAAAATGAGCGTGTGGCAAGTCTCGAAGAGTTCCACAAGTTGGCGCTGGATGCCCGGACTGGCGGGATTCTCCCGGTCTTCCAGGTAATCCACCTGGCCTTCCAATAGAGGGTCCTCGGCGAATATTTCTACGACGCGGAATGGAGCGCGGCCAATAATGAGAATATCCATTCTGCCGTCCGGGTAGCGTTTTGCGACCTGCACGATTTCAGCGGTGCAACCCACGCGCGCGACTCCCTTGTCCAGGGAGAGGACCATGCCGAATTCCGATTTCTCTTCCAGGCAATCTTTCACCATTTGGCGGTAGCGAGGTTCGAAAATATGCAGGGGCAGTTCCGCGCCTGGAAGGAGGACGACGTTCAGCGGAAACAAAGGAATGCGTTCAGGCCGCATGGGTCCCAATCCAAATCATACCAGAGCGCCTGCCCTCCGGTTATGAATCCTGGAAGCGCTCGACGTTAGGCTAGCAGGAAACCAAAGAAGCAGCCTCCACATGCAGTGGCTGAACGCTTGGCCACAGCGCCGAATTGCGAAGGTTCACTCGTATCTTAGTGCGACCATCGGATCCACGTGAGAAGCGCGCCACGCCGGCAGAAAGCCCGCAAACGCGGCAACAATGGTCAGCAACGCTGCCGCAAGCAGAAATGCGATGGGGTCCGCAAAGCCTAGCCCAAATAGCATGCTGCGCATCAGATAAGTTCCGCCCAGCGCGCAAGGCACGCCAATGGCGATGCCCATCAACACGAGCGCCAGGGTCTCGCGAAGAACCTGCCAAAGAATATTCTCTGGCTCCGCGCCAAGCGCCAGGCGAATTCCGATGTCCCTTGTCCGACGGGATACTGTATAGGCCATCAGGCCGTAGAGGCCGATGGCTGCGAGGGCCAGAGCCAAAAGGCTGAAGTCCCCGGCCAATTGCTCGATGAAGCGATCCGTTTGCAAGGAGTCGTCGACTAGCCCGGACATCGTGTGCACCTTGATGGGCGGAAGCGTCGGATCTGCTTCCTGGACAACTTGGCGAAGCGCGGCAGTCACGGTTTGAGGATCGGCATACGTTCGAATCTCATAGAAAGCGGCAGGATTTTCCCACATCGGATTGGCAAGGGGAGCGTAAATGCGAGGCAAGGCTTTCTCTCGCAAATCGTTGTACTTGGCGTCTGCGGCGACGCCCACAACGACCATCTCCGCGGGGTTACCTGAATAGGTATCGCGGACCTGCTTGCCTATGGGATTGGTATTGGGAAAGAAGCGATGCGCGAAAGTCTGGTTTACGACCGCTGCGCGAATGCCGCCGGGAGCGTCCTGCGCTTCAATTTCGCGCCCCATCAAGATGGGAATTCCGAGCGTGGAGAAATATCCCGGGCCGACATGATCCATGCGCGAATGCATTTCCTCATCAGGCTTGGGGGCATAGCCTTCCACAGCGATCGGGTCCGCCGATTCCGAGCCGCTGAAGAGGCCGTCCTTGGAAACGGTGGCACCGCGCAGACCGGGGATCGCCGAAATCCTTCTGAGCAAATCGAGTTGGAAGCGGGGAATCGCCCCGCCTTTGTAACCTTCAGGAGCGGCATCGACCCGGAAAATGAGCAGGTTTTCGCGGTTGTAACCAAGGTTTACCTGCCCGAGTCTGGAGAGGCTGCGGACAAATAGGCCAGCAGAGACCAGGAGAATCACGGAGACGGCGATTTGCGTAACTACCAGTATTTTCCCCGCAGGAAATCGCCGGTGCGATGACTCGCTGGACGTACCGGTGGGAGTGGATTTCAGGACCGGCGTGAGATCGAGTCGCGTCGAGTTCAAGGAAGGAATCAAAGCAAAGAAGATTGTTGTGAGCAGCGCCACGGCCAGGGTGAAACCGAGCACGCGGGCGTCAGGCTGCAGATCGAGGTGGATGCTCGGAGGTCCGGATGACGCGCCGGAAACCATCCGCAGCAGAAGCGCGTCGGTCCACTGCGCGAGCAACAAACCTGCGGCGGCGCCGGTCACTGCGATGAGCAAGCCCTCCGTCAGTAGTTGTCTGATCAAGCGCGCTCGCCCGGCGCCAATGGCGATGCGCAGGGCGAATTCTCTCTGCCGCGCCGCCCCGCGAGCGAGCAGGAGGTTTGCTACGTTGGCGCACGCGATGAGAAGCACGAATCCCACCATGGCCATCAAGATCTTTAGCGGCTCGCCAAAATGTTCGCGCAGCACGGATGAACCTCGTGCCGCTCGCTGCAAATTGATCCGCTGATCGAGAGAATGACGGCGCTCCTCCGCCGAGATCGAGACGCCGACCTTGGATTCCAGCAGGCCATTGAATACGACGTTGATGCTAGCCTTGCCCTGTTCCGGCGTGATCCCGGGCTTTAGCCGGGCCATCACTTGAAGCCAAATGTGCATGTTGGTCAGGTCTTTCGACGGGGTGAGGAGATCGCGTCCCGGGTAGATGGAGTCCTGCATCATCATTGGAACCCACAGGTCGGGGAATGCTCCGACAGTCTCTCCGAAGAATTCCGGAGGAGTGAAGCCCACAATTTGGAATGACGTTTGGCGAATCTGGATTGTTTTGCCCAGTGCCAACGGATCAAGACCAAAGCGCCGCTTCCAGAACGCATAGCTGAGCACCGCGATTGTCGATCCGCCCCTGGCGCGGTCCACGTCGCGCGTGAAGAACGTGCCGGCGGCGGGAGTTACTCCAAGGGTGGCGAAGTAATCTCCGCTGACAAGGCGGATGCGAGCGGATTCTTTTTGCGCGCCTGTCTTGAACGAGGAATCAGGGATGGTGACTTCTCGCTCGGGAAGCTGGCTGTCGGCGGCGAAGATTTCTGAGAAGACCTCGTTGTGATCCCGGAGTATTCGAACTCCGAGTAGGCGAGCAGAGAGCGGTCGCCGCCCTCACTTCCAAAGCTGGAACCATGCTCGTCTGGATCCGAGAGGACGACCAGTTGTTCGGGATGTGACACGGGAAGCGAGCGCAGCAAAACCGAGTCCAGGACACTGAAGATCGCGGTATTGGCTCCAATTCCCAAAGCAAGCGTCAAGACCGCAATCAGGGTGAAGCCGGGGTTTTTCGCCAATATGCGCAACGCGAATCGCAAGTCTTGCCAGAGATTTGCCATTCCTTCCTCCTCTGCGCACTAATCCGCTGGAAGCTCCGCACGTCAGCGTCCGAGCAGGCAGGCCAGTACTGCTTGACAGCAAAGCACTTACCTGTCTTCGCTCATCTGTCATGCCGATAGATTCGGTCGCTTTTGGGACGTGCCTGTGCCTGAATCGAACATGACGTCCACGCCAAAAGCCTGCACTAGGTAGCTGCCATTGCGATCGCAATCTTACGTAGAGAGAGAAAAAGAACAGTGCGGCCGGATCAGCGGAAACTCAGCCTGTATCCAACGCCACTGGTTATGAATCCTGATTCATGGAAAGATTAGGGAGAAAGCTGGCCTGAATGGCATAGGTTTATCCTCCGTTTAGGTTGAAATGCCCAGAGTTGTAGATGGCAAAGAGAAGGAGGGGATTTGAATTACGCGGCACTGCTGCGATCGGCCCTTGTGGCATTGCTCCGAAATAAAATGCGCAGCATCCTGACGGTCCTGGGCATCACCATCGGGATTGCGGCGGTTATTTGCGTCGTGGCCATAGGAAAAGCGGGGCAGGCGCGGGTCGAGCAGCAGCTCAACAATTTGGGCGACAATTTTGTGTGGATTGAGGCCGGCGGGCGTGCCGTCAACGGTGTTCGCACGGGAACACACGGGACAAAGTCGCTGGTGCTGGCCGACGCCATCGCCATCAAAAATCAAATCCCCTTGATAAAAAGCGTTTCGCCCAACGTCGACGCTTCGGTCCAAATTATCTACGGCAATCAGAACTGGTTTACAAGTTACCGCGGCGTCTCGCCGGAATATTTCGACATCAAGCGGTGGTATATCGATCAGGGCGCAGCGTTTTCACAGGACGACACGGATCGCGCCGCGGACGTTTGCGTCATCGGGCGCACCGTGCGCGATCAACTTTTTGGCGTGGAAGATCCGATTGGAAGAGTGATCCGCGTAAAGGATCTGCCTTGCAAAGTTGTCGGCACTCTTTTGCCCAAGGGCCTTTCCGTTTCCGGGCAAGACCAGGACGACACCATCATTCTTCCGTACATGACCGCGCAGAAAAAAATCAAGGGAATCACGTGGCTGGACGACATTCTGTGTTCGGCGGTTTCGCAGGACGCGGTGAAGATCGCCGGCCAGGAAGCAGCAGCGCTGCTGCGCGATCGCCACCACCTGCGTCCGGAAGAGGAAGATGATTTCAATATCCGGAATCCGGAAGACATCATTCAGGCGCAACTGGAAGCCAGCAAGACCCTCACGGTTCTCCTGATCGCTATCGCTTCGATTTCACTCATCGTCGGTGGAATTGGAATCATGAACGTCATGCTCGTTTCGGTAACGGAGAGGACTCGAGAGATCGGGGTGCGCGTCGCTGTGGGCGCCACGGAAGAAGCCATTCAACTGCAGTTCCTGGGGGAATCTGTAATGCTCAGCCTGGTCGGAGGCGCCGCCGGAGTGCTTTTTGGCATTGCCGGCTCTTTCCTGGTTGGCAGGACGTTGCAGTGGCCGATGCAAATGTCCATTGAAGCGGTGATTGTGGCGGCGCTGTTTTCCGTGGCAGTGGGAGTTTTTTTCGGATATTACCCCGCACGAAAAGCCTCTTTGCTCGATCCCATTGAGGCACTGCGGTACGAATGAAACAGTCGGTGCATAGCTCCCAGGACAGGAAATGAAAATAAAAAGCAAATGGCTGATTCTGGCAGGAGCCGTTGTCGTCGCCGGACTGTTTGCGGCGTTCGGCCTGAATCACAATAACGCGCCGCAACATTTCACGGCCAAGGTGGAAAAGGGCGAGATCCACGACGTGGTGGAAGCCACCGGAATGATCAATGCCGTCATCACCGTGCAGGTCGGTTCGCAAGTGTCCGGGACAATTTCGAAACTTTACGTGGATTTCAATTCCCGCGTGCGCAAGGGCGACATTGTGGCGCTGATCGATCCGGCATTGTTTAAGGGAGCGCTGCTGCAGGCCACAGCCGATTTGGAAAACGCGAAGGCAAATCTGGTGGCGGCGCGCGCGAACCTCGAAAAAGCGAAAGCCTCGCTGGTCCAGACCAAAGCCGACTATGACCGTACGGCTGGCTTGTTCAAGGATGGCATCCTGAGCCAGCAGCAACTAGATTTGGCCAAGGCGAATTATGATTCGGCGAATGCGACAGTGGGCGGAGCCGTTGCAAACGTCACGCAGGCCGAGGCGCAGGTCAGCCAAAAAGAAGCTGCGGTAACGGTGGCGCAGACGAATTTGAACTACACGGTGATTCGCTCACCTATTGACGGAACCGTGGTGGCGCGCAACGTGGACGTGGGGCAGACGGTCGCTGCGTCGTTGCAAGCCCCGACAATTTTTACCATCGCGCAAGACCTGACAAAGATGCTGGTGTACGCGAAGACGGACGAGTCTGACGTGGGCAATATCAAAGTGGGAAAGCCCGTCACGTTCAAGGTGGATGCCTTTCCGAAAGAAACCTTTCATGGCGTGGTGAAGCAGGTGCGCATGAACGCGACGACGGTGCAAAACGTAGTCACCTACGACACCATCGTCGAATTCGCCAATCCGGAATTGAAATTATTTCCAGGAATGACAGCGTACGTGACGATTCCAGTGGCTACGGTTCAGAACGTCCTGAAGCTGCCCAACACGGCGCTGCGTTACAAGCCGCCGATGTCGCCGGAAGAAATCCTCGCGTTGTATAGGCAATACGGAATTGAGCCTCCTGGAGAGAGGAAAACGGCGAGCGACGAGGCCGTGGCGGCGGAACGCATCAGTCCGTCGAGTGGAGCAGCGCAAAATTCGCCACGCGCGCCGCGCTCCGATAGCGCTGTGGTTTGGAAACTTCGCGGCGATAACAGCATGGAGCCGGTGAAAGTAGCGCTGGGAATTACGGATCATTCGTATACGGAAATTGCGGGATTCGTGAAAGGCGAATTGAAAGAAGGCGATGAACTGATCATCCGCTCGGTGATGCCGAAATCGACGGCGCCGGGAGGGCCAGGGGTACGGCGTTAAGAGCTTGCGTGCGCGGATATCCGTATCTCCAAATTCCATTCCATGCAGACTGCTAACCAGACCGAATTGAAAAAGACCGACGACCTTGCCGGCAACGCGGTCATTCGCGTGGAAGATGTTCACAAATATTACGAGTTGGGCGAAACACGCGTGCACGCCTTGCGCGGAGTGAGCCTGGAAATTCAGCGCGGCGAATTTGTGGCCATCATGGGAGCGAGCGGAAGCGGGAAATCGACGTTCATGAATATGCTGGGGTGCCTGGACCGGCCGAGTTCTGGGCGGTATCTGCTGGAAGGAATCGACGTCTCGAAGCACGACAAGCGGGCGCTGGCGCAGATTCGGAACCAGAAAATCGGATTTGTTTTCCAGGGATTCAACCTGCTGGCGCGCACCACGGCGCTGGAAAACACGGAATTGCCCACGCTGTACGCGAAGATCGATAAGGCGGAGAGCCGGAAACGCGCTGTGGAGGCGCTTGCGTTGGTCGGGCTGGCGGACCGCATGGAGCACTTTCCGTCGCAAATGTCCGGAGGGCAGCAACAGAGAGTGGCGGTTGCGCGCGCTTTGGTAAATCGTCCTGCAATTTTGCTGGCTGATGAGCCCACCGGGAATTTGGATAGCCGCACATCGGTGGAGATCATGGAAGTTTTTCAGGACTTGAACGACAAAGGCCTGACGATTGTGCTGGTTACGCATGAGCATGACGTTGCGCAATTCGCGAAACGAGTGCTGGTGTTCCGAGATGGGAAAATCCGCAAAGACGATCCTGTGTTGCATCGGCCGAAAGCCGCGGAAGTGCTAAAGACGCTGCCAACGCTCGAGGATTGAGCCTTCGTTGGGGTTGCTAAGGGCCCCTCCCCCCACCCGGCTGCTTTTCATCAAGTGTTCATTCTATAGGGGGTTAAAGTCGCTTGTTTAGAACTTTTTTCAGACAGCGCTCGCGGCGTTGCTCGATAGAAGTACCTTCTAAAATATCAGCTCAGGTCGTTCAAGAGGGCTTCCATTTCGGAGCGGGCGTGTTGCTCGCCCTTTTTTGCGGCTGCGGCGATGCCGGATGAGAGAATCTGCCGGGCTTCAGTCGCGCGAGATTCGCGGGCGAGAAGCTGGCCGTACATCAAATAGGCAGGAATGTAATCGGCGTTGCGCTCAAGAAGCGCGCGAAAATGGGTGTCGGCCGCGGTGGTGTCGCCGGTGTTCATGCACTCCATAGCCAGGCCATAGCGGGAGAAAGCATCATCGGGCTTCTTAGAGACAAACTCTTCGAGCATCTGGCGGCGGGTTTTCTTTTGGTCGGTCATTGTGTCGTCCCGTATTATACGGGGGCCGCCAGCGGGGTCCAACACCGCGGGGCAAGAGGCTCGAATGAAGAGCAGAGACAATCATGAGCAAGACATCAAGTTGGCGGGGAAGCCGGTGAGCGCATCGCGTTCAGAGATGACAGAAATCGTGCTTCCCGCACAAACAAATCCACTGGGAAAACTTCTTGGTGGACAGGTGATGCACTTTGTGGACATGGCTGCGGCGCTGGCGGCGCACCGGCACTCGAACAGTTACGTGGTCACGGCGTCCGTGGACTATATCGATTTTCGAAATCCGGTGAACCTTGGAGAAATTGTGACGTTGAAGTCGCAGGTGAACAGGGTCTTCCATACGTCGATGGAAGTGGGCGTGGAGGTCTATTCGGAAAACATGCTCACTGGGGAACACAAGCACACGACGACGGCTTACGTGACGTTTGTGGCGATTGACGAACACACGAAAAAGCCGACCCTGGTCCCGCCGCTCATCCTAAAGACGGCGGAGGAGCGGCGGCGATTCCGGGAGGCAGCGGAGCGGAGAAAGACGCGATTGGCGCTGCGGTATGGAAAGTGATCAGTCATCAGCAATCAGATCTCAGTCTGAGAAGGATTGCTACTAGCGGACGATGAGCTCAGGCGGCGAGATAGTTGCGAACTTCTTCGGAGACAGCGAGAGCTTGGTCGACGCAGGAACCGATGGCGGGGCCGCGCAAATAGTTGCCGGTCAGCCAAAGACCTGGGAAACGCGAGCAAAGCTTGGAGACTGCGGCCAAGCGGTCGGCGTGGCCGAGATTGTACTGCGGCAGGGCGCGTGGCCAAATCGTGACATTTGACAAGATGGGTTCGCTCTTGATGGAGAGCAGGGAAGCAATCTCACGGTGGACGAGGCTTGCCAGTTCTTTCGGTTGCAACTTTGCAGCCATCGGATGGGTTGTTCCACCGACGAAGCTCGTCAAGAGAGCATGACCTTGCGGAGTGCGGCCCGGGAAGAGTGATGAATTCCAGACGCAGCCGAGGACGCGGAGACCAGCGGAGCGAGGCACGAGGAAGCCGAAGCCGTTCAGCCCGTGGCCGACGACGTTGCTGCGATAACCGAGAGAAACTACAGCGACGGCGGCGTAATCGATGAAACTCAGCGGCGATTCGAATGAGGCATCAAGGCCGGCGAGAAGTCTGCCGGTAACGTCGGTAGGTGTGGCCAGGATTAGGGAATCGGCCGAGACGGGTTCGCTGCCGTTGCGGTTTTCCAGACGAACTTGGAATGAACCGTCATTTTGGCGGGAGATTCCGGCAACGCATGTTGAAGTAAGCAGCGCGGGACCAAGTTTGTTTGCCAGCGCGCGCACAAGAGTTTCGTTGCCTTCGCTAAAGGATTGCAGGATGGGGCGCTCGCGTGGGCGCTTCTTCGATTTTGAAGCGCGCAGCATGCCACGAACGATGCTGCCGGCAGTCTTTTCTGCTTCGTAAAGTTGCGGGAAGGCGCTTCGGACACTGAGCCGCTCGGGATCTCCCGCGTAGATCCCGGAAACAAAAGGAGCAACCAGGCGATCGAGGAGCTGCGGCGAGAATTTTCTGCGAACGAAGGAGGCAACGGATTCGTCGGCATCAGGAGGAATGCTTTTCCCGAGGATGTCGCGCACGAGGGCCCATTTGGTTGAGGCGTCGACTAGTGAACTCATGAAGAATGCAGACGGACTGAGCGGCACGGGACGGAGCTGGCCATCAATCAGGACGTAGCGTGGGGCGTGCGCCGGGGCTTGCAGCAGTTGATCCGAAATTCCAAGATCGGCGCAAAGCTCGCGAAGGGCGAATGTACTGCTGAAACTCTGAGGCCCCAATTCCAGAAGGAAGCCGTCGCGAGTGACGGAATTGATTACACCTCCAGGGCGCGGGGAGGCTTCGACAAGTTGAGCATCGATTCCGGATTTGCGCAGAGCGTAAGCGCAGACTAGGCCGGAGATGCCGCCACCGACCACCAATGCTGGGACGTGACGGGTCACGGAGATGTGAGCATCCTCGCAGGCTCAGAGAGTTTTTGAAAAGAGCGGCTTGGCAGTGAGCTGCTGTTTTTCGAGATAAGGATCGAAAACCATAGCCAGGTTGCGGATGAAGATACGGCCGAGCCAAGTGGCGCGGATTTTGCCACCATCGAGGAGCACGAGGCCATCCTGACGGGATGGCTCGAGACGGCGAAGCTCTTCGGCGAAATGCTCGTCAAAGTCGATGGCGAATTCGCGCGAGATTTCGTCTTTGATTACCACGGTATGGCAGAGCAGGCGGCTAATCACCGCGCGACGCAGGCGATCCTCATTCGAAAGCTGATACCCACGCATGGTGGCGAGGCCGCGTTCGGCGACAGCCTTTTCCCAAGAAGGAATATCGCGATAATTTTGCGCGTAGGCACCCTGAATACCGCTGATGGCGGTGATGCCCATGCCGTAGAGGTCTGCGCCGGCTTTGGTGGTGTAGCCCTGAAAATTGCGGTGCAGCGTGCGGTTTTGCTGCGAAACGGCGAGCTCGTCGCCGGGTTTTGCGAAATGGTCCATGCCGATGTACAGATAGCCGGCGTCGAGAAACTTGAGAAGGCCCGTGCGGAAAATCTCGAATTTTTGCATGCCTTCGGGGAGGTGGGCGGCGAAGGAGCCTTGTTGTCTTTTCAGCCACGGTACGTGAGCGTAGCTGAAGAGAGCGATGCGGTCCGGCGCGAGGCCGATGATCTGATCGACGGTGTGGGCAAAAGTGTCCGCGGTCTGATAGGGAAGGCCATAAATCAAATCGACGTTGATGCTATCGAAGCCGAGTTCGCGCGCGGCGAAGAGTAGGTCGCGGGTCATTTCGTAAGGCTGGATACGGTGGACGGCTTGCTGGACTTCAGTCTGAAAGTCTTGAATGCCCATGCTGAGGCGGTTGAAGCCGAGCTTGCGGAGAGTCTCCAGATGCGCGAGGGAAGTTACGCGCGGGTCGACTTCGATGCCAATCTCGCTTTCAGCGTCGAAATGGAAATGCTCTTTGGTGAACGCGAACAAATCCTCGATCTGCTCGGGCGTCAGATAGGTTGGAGTGCCGCCGCCCCAGTGGAACTGCACGACGGGGCGAGTCTTGGAGACGCTGCGGCTGATGCGCTTCGTCTCGTGCTTCAGGACTTCAAGATAGGGAGGCGCGACGCTTTTGTTTTTCTGAATGACGACGTTGCAGGCGCAAAAGAGGCACAGGCTCTCGCAGAAAGGGATGTGCATATAGAGCGAGACGGGCGTCCGGACACGCTCGGCTTCTTCGTGCACACGTTCGAGATCGGCGGGCCCGAAAGCGTCGTTCCAAATAGGCGCCGTGGGATAGCTGGTGTAGCGCGGGCCGGGACGATTGTACTTTGCGAGGAAATCTTCGCCGACATGAAGCTCGCCGCGCATCTGATCGAGGCTGGGATGGGCGAGACTCATGCTTAGCGTCTCCTACCGCACATGCGCAACAGTCGTTGCACGCTGAATCAGCGCACTCAGGGCTGTGTCGACAAATAATTGAGCGTTCTCAACTGGCGTATTTTGCAAAATGCCATGGCCGAGGTTGAGGATGTGACCCTGGCCACATAGAGAGCTAATGGTGGACAGAGTTACATCGCGGATTTTCTCGGGAGGGCCGAGTAAGACGGCGGGATCGATATTTCCTTGCAGCGCGATTTTGGGTCCCAGCGTCTTTCGAATCTCCGTCAAATCCACGCGCCAGTCAACGCTTAGAACGTTTGCGCCAGAACGCGCCGCGGCGGGAAGCAAATGCTGCGACGCCTTGGTGTAATAGATCACCGGGACCGAGCCGCCGAGGCCAGCGATAACCTCTTGCACGGCGGGTAGCGCGAAGTCTTCGTAATCCTGCAAGTTCAGTTCGCCGCACCAAGTATCGAACAACTGAACCGCGGTCGCCCCGGCGGCGATCTGTGCCTTCAGATAAGGAATTGTCGCCTGGGCAATGCGCTGAAGGAGCGCGCGGAAGACTTTCGGTTCGTGGTAAAGAAAGCTCTTGACGGTGGCAAATCCTTCCTTGGCTTTGCCTTCGACCATATAGCAGGCAAGAGTCCAAGGAGCGCCTGCAAAACCGAGAACGGGAACCTCCGGACCGACGGATTTGACGATGCGACGGATAGTTTCGGGCAGGAAGCCGGTGTCTGCCTCAGGGTCGAACATTTGTAGCCGGTCGACATCCAATTTAGAGCGGACTGGATTGGGCAGGTTGGGACCGGCGTCGCCTAGTTCCAATTGCAGGCCCATGGCTTCCGCTGGAATCAAAATGTCCGAGAAAACGATGACGGCGTCGACGCCAAGCCTGCGCAAGGGCTGGATGGAAACTTCGACGGCAAGTTGCGGCGTCTTGCAAACCTCGAGGAATGCGTGCTTTGCGCGGATTTCGCGGTATTCGGGAAGGTATCGGCCAGCCTGGCGCATCAGCCAGACGGGGACGCGCGGAAGGATTTCACCGCGGCAGGCACGCAGGAACAAGTCTTTCCGGTTGATGGGCGCAGGTTGTGGGGCCATAGTCCGCCAGAGGAAACAAGGATAGCAAATCCCAGGCGGTCTTGCTGATACGAGCGCCATAGCCGGCCAAATGTGCGAGCACTAGCCTGGGTGGGCTATACTCGAAACGCCGAGGAATCGACCTAACTGCGCATAGACGGGCCACCAGGAGTAGCGTGCGCGAGCTTGGATGGCCAGGTGCTCCGGCACAAAAAATGAACCATTTATTCCCAGTCTTGACGGCGCTGGCTTATCTCTTGAGTTTCGGGTTGTACGTTCGCTTTTTGAGTACAGGAAGCAAACTCACGGGCAGACTGGGTACAGTGCTCCTGGGGCTGGGCCTGATTGCGCATTACTTTGCGCTCTTGGAAAGGTCGCGCGGGTCGCACACGGTTCCTTATCATGATTTGTACGGCTCCATGTCGCTGTTTGGGTGGCTTCTCGCTGTGACCTATCTGGGGCTCGAGTTGTATCACCGACAGCGCTCGGTCGGAGCCTTCGTTCTGCCGTTCATTTTGGTGTTCTTTCTGGCGGCGCATCTCGCTCCCGCAGACCGGCTCCCGCCGCCAGCTGTGCACGGTGCCATTTTTGCGTTGCACGTGGCGCTGAGCATCCTGGCGTATGCAGCATTTGCGCTTTCCTTCGTCCTCAGTCTCATTTTTCTTGGTGAAGAGAGGCTGTTGCGAAAACACAAGGTCGGCGATGTGGTCTGGCGGCTTCCGCCTCTGGAATTGCTGGCGCAGATGAGCCAGTCGAGCGTGCTTGTCGGTTTGGTTTCCATTGCGATTGGAACTGTGCTGGGATTCGTGTGGGTCGACCGGCTGAGCAGCCAATATTCGTTTTACGATCCAAAGTACGTGATCACCCTGCTCGTGCTGGCGCTGTATGCGCTGTATTTCCGGCTGGCGCGGACAACGGCGTGGCGCGGGGCACGGGCATCAAAATTGTGTATTTTCAATTTTGTGATTGTGGTGCTGAGCTTTACGGTCGTAAACCTGTATCTCTCTCATAGCCACCGGTACTTTTAGGAGCGAGCGAACCGCGGCATGGAAATCGTTCTCGTCGGACTAAATCACCGCACGGCGCCTGTGGAGGTGCGTGAGAAAGTGTCGTTTACCGCCGAGCAGGCGCAGCGTGCGGCCGAGGAGCTGCGCGCCCGGGGGATTCTCGAAGAGACGCTGGTGCTTTCCACCTGCAATCGCAGCGAAGTGTATGGGGTGCCGCCGGAATCGTCCCATGAATGCGCCCCGGGACTCTCTACGTTTCTCAGCGAGTTTCATTCGGTGCGTGCGGATGTTCTGGGCGTGTCGCTCTATCACCACTACGATCAGGAGGCGGTGCGGCACCTTTTTCGAGTTGCGGCAGGACTTGATTCCATGTTGCTGGGCGAGGCAGAGATTCTGGGACAGGTGCGGGAGGCGTATCGCTTCGCGCACGAGCACGGAGCGACCGGACCGGTATTGAATCGCCTGTTTCAAGGCGCGTTGGAAGTCGGAAAGCGGGTGCGAACGGAGACGGAACTTGGCACGCGGCCCATGTCAGTGGCATCCGCGGGCGTCAAACTGGCAGAACGCATTTTTGGAAAGTTGAACGGGCACAGAGCCCTGGTAGTGGGTGCGGGAACGATCAGCGAGCAAGTAGTTGCGCACCTGCGGGATCGTGGGGTGGCGCAACTCCACGTGATGAACCGCTCACGCGGCCGGGCAGAGGATCTGGCCAAACAGTACGACGGAAGAGTGACCGAGTGGGGAAAGTGGGATACAGCGCTGCAGTCACCGGATGTAGTCGTGTCGTCGGTTAGCGCGGAAGAACCGGTGCTACGCCGCGATGTCGTCGAGCGTGCGATGGCGGCGCGGGGAAATCGCGCGTTGTTCCTGATGGACCTGGGCGTACCGAGGAATATAGCGCCGGATGTCGCGGAACTTTACAACGTCTACGTCTATAACACGGATGACTTGAGCGAGGTCGTGCAGCGGAATCGCAGCGCTCGTGAAAGCGAAATTCCCAAGGCGCAAGGCATTGTGGATGAGCATGTAGCCAAGTTCCTCTCCTGGCAAGCAAGCGTCGAACTGGTTGGGCTGATGGAAGCGCTGCGCACGAAGATGAGGGAGGAACGCGCTGCATTCATCCGCGCACGTATGGAGACTATGAAGCACCTTGCGGAAACGGATCGCGCGCATGTCGAGAAATTGATGGATGAAATGCTGGAGAAGCTTCTCTTGGAGCCGGCAGAACGTTTGCGCGGCGAAAGAGAACTCCGGCGAAAGATTCAAAATGTCGAAGCGCTGCGGGACCTGTTTCTTTCCAACCGGGAGAAGCCGTGAGAATCCTGCGCATAGGCACACGCGGGAGCATGCTTGCCAAATGGCAGGCGGAATTCGTGCGCAAAAAGCTGTTTGTCGCGACGGGCATGGAAGCGGAAATTGTGATCATCAAAACAAGCGGCGACAAGATGCAGCACGCACCGCTGACGCAGATTGGCGGCAAGGGAGTATTTATCAAGGAACTGGAGGATGCGCTGCTGGAGGAAACGATCGACCTGGCGGTGCACAGCGTAAAAGATGTGCCGACCGATATTCCTTCGAGGTTTATGTTTCCAGCCGTATGCCGGCGCGATGACGTACGCGATTGCCTGGTAGGCTCCACGCTGGCGAATTTGCGGTATGGAGCGCGCGTCGGAACGAGCAGTCTGCGACGCCAGGCGCAGTTGAGGCACTTGCGCCCGGACCTCGACCTCCGCGACCTGCGAGGCAACGTCGACACCCGATTGAGAAAAGTGGAAAGCGGCGAATATGAAGCAGTGATGGTTGCCAAAGCAGGCCTCGACCGGTTGGGATTGAGCAAGCGAATCTCGGAGGTGCTTTCACCGGAAGTGTGCATGCCTGCGGTCGGTCAGGGCGCGATTGGAGTGGAGTGCCGATTGAAAGACGCGGAAGCGGGAGACCTTCTGGCGCCTTTGGATGACGCGGAGACTCGCACGGCGATTATCGCGGAACGCGCACTGCTGGGGGCGTTGCAGGGCGGGTGCCAGGTTCCGCTGGGCGCATGGGCGCGGGTCGAGCGCGGGGAACTTTTGCTCGATGCGTGTGTTTGTTCCGTGGACGGGTCGCAATACGTGAATCAACGGGCCACGGCTCCGCCGGATCAGGCGGCGCAGCTTGGAGAGCACATGGCACGATTGCTGATCGAGGCAGGGGCGCAGACCATCCTGGAAGAAGTGAGCCGGCAGCGTGGCTGAAGTAACTCCAAAGAGTTTGGCGGGGAAGAGAATCGTCATCACGCGATCCGCGGCACAGAGCGAGGCCTTGGCGCGGGAACTCTCAGCGCGTGGAGCGATTCCGGTAGTGATTCCTCTGGTGTCCTTTGCGGAGCCGGAAGACTTCGCGCCGCTCGATGCTGCGCTTGCGGAAATCGAGAGATTTGACTGGATGATTCTTACCAGCGCGCAGGCTGTTCACGCGGTGGCAAAGCGCGGCGAGAAATTGAAGCTGAGCCTGATTCACTTAGGAAGCAAACCGCGAATTGCTTGCGTCGGTCCAGTTACTGCCGAAACGGCCCGGCAGGCTGGATTCCGTGTCGAGTACGTTGGGGAAACGCACACCGGTGCGGGCTTGGCGGACGAATTGGGGAATCGTCTTCAAGGATCGAAAATATTTTTGCCGCGAAGCGATCGGGCAAATCCAGATTTGCCATCGGCACTAAGTCGATATGGTGCGGAAGTCACTGAAGTGATCGCCTATCGCACACTTCGACCGAGCGCAGTTGATGAAAGACAGTTAAGAGAGATCGCCGAAGGTGGTACGGAGGCCGTTCTGTTTTTCAGTCCGTCGGCGGCCCAGCATTTCGGGGAACTGCTTGGAAGCGAGCGATTGCACGCTCTACAGGATAGACTCGCGATTACGGCAGTTGGACCAGTCACAGCACATGCACTGCGGGAAGCGGGCGTGCGACGGCTGGTGATTTCAGCCGATACTACGGCAGCGGCGGTCGTAGAGGCGCTGGAAGAGCATTTTGCGGGCACAGTGAAACAAGCGTCAGCAGGAGCAAAAAGAGAATGAGTTTTCCCACTCATCGGCCGCGGCGATTGCGGCGGAACGAAGCGCTACGAGGCCTGGTTCGAGAAACGCGACTCAGCACGTCAGGACTGATTTATCCGATGTTCGTTTGTCCAGGCGCAAGGGTCCGCCAGGAAGTCAGCTCCATGCCGGGCATCCATCAGCAGTCTGTAGATCAAATTGTGGAGGAGTGCCGTGAGGTTGAGTCGCTGGGGATTCCCGGGATCATTCTTTTTGGATTACCTGAATCCAAGGACCCGCGCGGCGCTAGCTCCGTTAGTGCACAGGGCGTAGTTCAGCGCGCCATTGAGGCAATTCGCAAAACGAAACTGAAACTTCTCGTGATTACAGACGTGTGCTTATGTGGGTACACGGATCATGGGCATTGCGGCGTAGTTGAGAATGGCGAAGTATCGAATGACTCGACTGTTACCATTCTTGCGCAACAGGCGCTCTCGCACGCTCGTGCCGGCGCCGACATCGTAGCGCCATCGGACATGATGGACGGGCGCGTGGGCGCCATTCGCGAAATGCTGGACGAACACAAGTTTGAGAACGTCGCGATTCTTTCGTATGCCGCGAAATATTGTTCCGGCTTCTACGGACCTTTTCGTGAAGCGGCGCAATCTTCGCCCCAGTTTGGCGATCGGCGCAGCTATCAAATGGACCCTGCCAATGCGCGGGAAGCGCTGAAGGAAGTAGAGCTTGATCTCGAAGAAGGCGCGGACATGGTGATGGTCAAGCCGGCGCTGGCGTATCTGGACGTCATCCGGCGGGTGCGCGACGCGTTTGATGTTCCGGTGGGGGCTTACAATGTCAGCGGAGAGTACGCCATGGTCAAGGCCGCAGCGCAGAAGGGCTGGCTGGACGAGCAGCGAGTTGTCCTGGAAATCCTGACGGGCGTACACCGCGCAGGAGCGGAAATTATTCTTACCTACCATGCCAAGGATGTCGCACGCTGGCTGAAGGCGTGCTAGTTTAATCGAGCAAACATGGGCACAGCGCAAACCCGGTTAAGGCGCGAGCGCAAGCGTTCGCGTGAGATTTTCGAACGCGCCGAGAAGGTATTGGTCGGCGGCGTGAACAGTCCCGTGCGGGCGTTCAAGTCCGTAGGCGGCGAGCCGCTGATCATCGAGCGTGGCAGTGGGCAATACCTCTACGACGCGGACGGGAATCAGCTGCTCGATTACGTGTGCTCCTGGGGCGCGATGATCCTGGGACATGCGAATCCCGCCATCAGCGAAGCGATTGCCGAGCAGGCGCGGCGCGGCACGAGCTTCGGCGTGACGACCGAGCTCGAACTGGAGATGGCCACGCTGATTACGCGCGCGATTCCATTTATTGAAAAAATTCGCTTTGTCTCAAGCGGTACGGAAGCAACGATGAGTGCAGTGCGGCTGGCGCGTGGGGTGACGAAGCGGGACTTCATCGTTAAATTCGAGGGCTGCTATCACGGGCACGCGGACAGTTTCCTGTCACAGGCGGGTTCGGGCCTTGCGACACTTGGAATTGCGGAGTGCCCCGGAGTGCCTGCGCCGCTGGCTGCGTTGACGTTAAACGTGCCGTATAACAATCTTGGCGCGGTTGAACGCGTATTTTCCCAACACAAAGGCAAGATTGCTGCGGTCATCGTCGAACCGATTGCAGCGAACATGGGAGTTGTGCTGCCGGAGACAGGTTTCTTGAAGGGCTTGCATGAAATTTGCAAAAAGAACGGCGCTCTACTTCTCGTCGATGAAGTGATCACGGGATTTCGTCTTCGCAACGGCTCCGTGCAAGACAATTTTGGTGTTGAAGCAGATCTTACGACGCTCGGGAAAATCATCGGAGGCGGTGTTCCCGTGGCGGCGTATGGCGGGCGCGCTGAATTGATGGACCAAGTGGCTCCGCTCGGCCCGGTGTATCAGGCGGGTACGCTGGCGGGGAATCCATTGGCGATGAGCGCCGGTATCGCGGCGCTCAAACAACTTACGAAACCAGGGTTGTACGACGAGATAACACAAATGGCGCAGCATCTGGCAGTTGGTCTCTGCGCGGGACTGGCGGATGCGGGGATTCCTGGGGAAGTCAATGCTATCGGCTCGCTCGCTACCGTATTTTTCACATTGGGGCCGGTGAAAAATTACGCGAATGCCAAGCGCTCCGACACCAAGCGATACGCAAGGTTTTTTCGAGAGATGCTCGACCGAGGAATATTCTTGGCGCCTTCGCAGTTTGAGGCTGCCTTTGTTTCCGCGGCGCACACGGCCCAGGATATCGACCGTACGCTAGCGGCGGCGCACGAAGCGTTTCAAGTGATTTCTTCCGAGTCTGCGGGCTAATCGCAAAAAAGGAGAGTTGAGGAATGAGCGAGGGTATCGAACTGCCTGAGAGCCATCACCTGCGCGAGGATCATCCTCTGATCCTCCCCGTCTCGCTTACGATTTCTATTATGGCGGTATTTGTGGCGGGCGTGTCCTTGCTTGGTCACCGAGCGCACACGGAAGGGCTGCGCCTCGAGACAGAAGCGGCCAGCCGCTGGGCCCAGTATCAGGCGAAGAGCGTCCGCCTGCACGAAGCTCAGGGGTTTTCCGACGTGGTCAAGCTTGTCGCACCGTTGAACAAGGAGTTGGGAGAAGGGCTGAAAGAAAAGTACGCCAAGGAAGTCGAACACTATGAAGCGGACAAAGTGGATGTCAGCAAAGAAGCGAAGAATTTGGAAGACGAGCGTGATTTGACGGTTCGACAAGCGGACCGGTTCGACGGCGGAGAGGCATTTCTGGAGATAGGGCTGATCATCTGCTCGATCACGCTGCTGACGAAACGAAAGGGATTTTGGCTTGTTGGCGTGCTCATCGGTGCCGCGGGCATCACCTTGGCCGCGACAGGTTTCTCTCTGTATTAAGTTAAGCGCGCGCCGGCGGCTGCAAGCCTCTCAATAGAGCGATTTCCTGTGCTAGGCGTTCTAGCTTGCCGAGCAATTCCTGGTGGCGCACGTCTTCGACGGCGGGTTTCTTGCCGAGAAACGTAAGCGTCCCGCCGGGCTCCAGCACGCACTGTTCGACTTCGGAAAGGGAATCGAAGCCTTGCTTTCGCGCGCCCGCTTCGAGCTGCGGCACGGTAATCAGCTCTCTTTTCAAATTCCGCATGCGCACCTTGCCGCCTTCCACCAAAACGTCAGCCCTGCCTTCAACCAACTGATCCAGCTTGCGATGGTCGTAGAGGAAGCGAACGACCAGATAGTTGGTGACGAGCAGGGAAGTGGCGCCGATGATTCCGCCCAGGACGCTGTTATCCTCGCCGATGATGGCGTTCTGCACGGTGTTCGACAGAGTCAGCAGGACGACCAGGTCAAACGGGTTGAGCTGGACGAGTTCGCGTTTGCCGGAGAGCCGGAGGCTAATTACCAAAAACGCGTAGATGAAAATTGGGCGAAGGATCTTCTCCGCCAGGGGAAGTCCGATGACGAACATGTCTTTCCAAGTATCGTGCATAACAGGATTGCCTCCTCGGAGTGTCCGCAGGGATTCATTTCACGCCGTCAATGAAATCGCGAAGCGAACCTGAAGTCGCCGGCTCCTAATGAATCCTTGGATGTCTCTTGTGCCAGTCAGTGTGCAGTTGGAAGGTCCGCCCTGCCTGGATTACCGCGTAATCGTCACCGGCTCTGCCTACGAATTGCAACCCGACAGGGAGATTCTTGTCCGTGAATCCACAAGGAACGGACATTGCCGGAAGCCCGCAGATATTGCCGATGCCGCCGAGAGGATCGGGAAAAGTCAGATCTGTTTCTAGATTCATGGTCAGCGGCGTCGCCGGAACCGGCTGGGATGCTGCAGCGAGGACGTCAAATGTATCAAACATGGAATCCATTTTCTTCTGGATGATTTCCCGCACTTTGAGGGCCTGCAAGTAATCGGCAGCGGAGTATTGTTCGTTCACATAGCCCGCAATTTGCCCCAGCGGATCGGTTAATTCGGTGACGCGTCCTGAACGGATCAGCGTGCGGAAAGAAGCGGCGCTCTCGACGCCAACGATGATATTGCCCGCGTCCTCCCAGGGGCCAACAGGCAAGGCGGCATCCTTCACGCTCGAAAAATATTTCTTGAGGATTCTGTTGGCGGCATCAATGGGCTTCGCAACGCCGGGAGCAAGCGATTTCCACGCGTTGGTGAGCCAGCCGACTTTCAAAGGGCGCGCATGCAATTCCATGGATGGCGAATACGTGAATGCACCCTTATCGATTGGCACGGTACCCCGATCTTTCGGGTCATGGCCCGCGATCGCGGCGAAGATGCGCGCACAGTCCTCGGCACTCCGCGCCATCGGGCCGATCTTGTCCATCGAAGGGGCGAGGGCCATCGCGCCGTACCTGCTGACGCGGCCGTAAGTTGGCCTCAGACCACTCACTCCGCAAAAGGCCGAGGGACAGATGATGGAGCCCCACGTTTCCGTGCCGATGGCAAAAGCCGCCAGACCTGCGGCGACGATTGCGCCGGAGCCGGAAGAGGAGCCGCATGTCCAGCAGGTGGTATCCCAGGGGTTTTTGGCTTCAAGCTGCAAGGACGCGGAGGCAAAGCGATAGCCCATTCCGCCCGCGAGTTCGATCATCGAGGCTTTTCCGAGCATCACCGCGCCCACGCCGCGCAGATGATCGATCACGGTCGCGTTGTAATCGAATACCTGGTTCGCATAAGGCTTGGCGCCCCATGTCGTTGGAAGTCCTTTGACTGCGAGCAAGTCTTTTGCGGCGTAAGGAATTCCGTGCAGCGGGCCGCGATAGTGCCCGCGCCCGATTTCCTTTTCCGCTGCCTTCGCTTGTTCGAGAGCAATCTCCGGGGTCAAAAGAGCGTAAGCGTTGTAGCGCGGCCCGAGCTTTTGGCTGCGATCGAGGTAGATTTGTGTCAGTTCGACGGGCGAGAGCTTCTTCGCTTCGATGCGTTTCGCAAGTTCGCTTACTGATAGATGGAAGATTTCTTCGCCAGGCATTCGAGACGCTCCTCAGGAACTCTTTGGAGTTGTCGCCGGTTTTGGTGTAGCCGGCATTGGCGTGGGCTTTCTTTCTCGTTCTATCAGCGGCTTAAGGTAAAGTCCCGGACCATCTCCGTTGTCCGTGGCAAAGGCACGCAACCGATCGAGCGGCGGCTGCGCCTCGGTGGCCAACCGTCGAATATCGGTCTTTTGAGCATCAGAAAGGCGCTTTCCATACTGGGCGAAGATGGCCTGAATCCGTGATTCGACTTCGGCCTGGCTTTCCGGCGAAAGCTTGGGCAAGTTTGGGGGTTGCTGCGCCGGAAGAGGCGCGGGAGCAGGTTGCGAGCTGAGAAGCTCCGCGGGAACCAAAGACGCGGCCGCAGAGGCGAAGGCGGCACGGCGCGCAAATTCACGGCGAGAAATAGACGAATCGCTCTTGTTGCCCATCGCAAGTCCCCCCTTGAATAGAAACAAGAAGCGCGAAAAGCAGCAGCTGAAGATGCAAATTGAGGCTACTGAATCTACCTTCGAGCGTCAACTGTCCTCCGGGGCAAATGGAGGCACAAGCCGGCTGTGTGGCGCTCGCGCGGCTAACCTACTTCTGTGAGTGTGCGAATTTGTGTTTCGAGAGCCTGGTTGTATTGCCGCTCGATCTGAAGTTCCGTTTGGAGCTTCTTGACAAGCAGGTCCAAATGGGCGATTTCCACGCGAAGTTTATGGATGTCTGCCGCTGTCGGAGCAGGCCGCGCCGGTGTGTTGGGCGATGGTTGCGGTTCCTGACCCGGCTGCGAGGGTTGACGCGGGACGAACGCTTCGGCAAGCGCGCGAGGCCAGGCAGATTCGGGTGTAGAAGGTACTTGCGCCGGGGGAGCAACCGGGCGTGGCGCTGCGGGAGCAGGAGGCGGCGAAAACAGGTTGCTCAGTGCGTTCGATTGTGTTGAACGGTCGGGCACAGGCGCAGGACTCGCGGCCTTTGGCTCCAGGAGGCTCTTCACTCGCCCAATCAATTCCTGAGGTTGAAAGGGTTTGCGAATCAGTTCGTCAGCTTTCACCGAAACCGCTTTGTCAGCCACGCTTTTATTAACAACGCCGGACATCAGCACAACCGGGACTTCGCTGAATTGCGGATTCTGTTTAATCTGGGTGCAGACGGAATAACCATCCTGATCGGGCATGATCACATCGGTGATCACCACGTCAGGGCGGTTTTGCTCGAACTGGGCCAGCGCCGAGGCTGCGTCGGCGCAGGTAATCACGTTGATGCTCTCTCGGCGAAAAGCAATCTTGATGACTTCGCGCATGGTGGCGCTGTCGTCGATGAAGTAGACGGTGGGTGTCCGCTTGGCAGGGGCTTCGCCCAGCGGCGGCATGGTCATGGCTTCGCTCATTGCGCTTCCTTGTCCGCCATGTCACGCGTTCCTTCATCGAATTCGCGCATGGCATCCAGCATAAGATCGGTGGCCGAGCGCAGCACGGTGCGCTGCGTTGACGCGGTCCCGTACGTAAACTTGTAGACGCCTTTGTTGCTATTCCCGCAGGTTTTTAGAATGTGAATCACGGCTTCGTCGCCGAACAAATTGTCACATTCCGCATGCGTGATCTCCCCGCCATCGTAGAAGAGCACGCCGTCTACCTCACCCGCGTTGATGTGGAGTGCGCCAGTCTGGTGCGCGTGCCCCAACATCTGCATAACGCCGGTCAGGTCGTGGTGCGTCAAATTGCCGCTGAGGCTGGTATCGGACTTGTCGAGCATCTGTGTCGGCTGAAATCCTTCTGCTTTGCTGACAAGTATCTGCTTTATGTGAGCGGCAATGACGGCCGGCTGACGGTTGCGGTCAATGTAATCGTCGCAACCGGCCTGAAATGCTTCCATCAGGGCGCGCTGGCTTCCGTCACCGAGGGCGACAATGGGCAGATTGGCGTTCTTTGGGTCCGCGTGAATAATTTTTGCAATCTCCAAGGCTCCCATCTCCCGCATATTTGTCGCGCAGAGAATGGCGGATGGTGCGTCGTATTCAAGAGTCGTAAGCGCGAATGCTCCTTGCGTGCTGGACACGACCTCAAAGCCTTCTCGTTTCAACGCATCGCCCAACCGCTTTGCAAAATAGACGTTGCTGTCGATGAGAAGAACCTTTACTGGACGCCCAGTGGGGATCACGGCCGTGCCTCCGCACCTTGCGGTGTTGCCCTTTCCGCGAGTGCTTGTTCCGGACCTGGCGTGAGCACGTCGAGATTCAACACTTCGATCACGTCGCCGTCATGCGAT
Organism: Acidobacteriota bacterium; assembly: GCA_003225315.1. Lineage (GTDB taxonomy): Bacteria > Acidobacteriota > Terriglobia > Acidiferrales > UBA7541 > Acidiferrum. Next base: position 362,722 of record QHZD01000017.1, on the reverse strand, counting down.
AGCCACCCCGCGACGTGCGGCGCGTCGGATTCCCCTGCCGACATCATTTCGGCGTTAATCAACTCGCATTCACCCGTTACCGGCACTGCCACCCATTCCCTTTGGGATCCGTAATTGCGCACAGCGATCAGATAAAAGCGGCGGGACGTCCAGCGTTTGCCGAGCAGAATCTCTGAAACATCGCATACCGGAACTATCCGGCCACGGCGCAGGATTACGCCTTCCAGCTTGGGTGTTCGGTGGGCAAAGCGAAAAACCCGGCTCGGAGCGACAAGTTCGGCAATTTGAGTGGCCGAAACGGCGAATCTCCGCTCGCCCAGCCTTAGCAGGACGAAGGATCGCAGTTCGAGTTCGGTCGACACTGTCATTGCGTGGAATCTGTTCCCTCAACTGCCTCATCGGCGGAATGGTCCGCTTCCAAAAGAGCCGCATCAAGCTGGGCCAGTTCTTCCGGTGACAAGAACCCTTCCGGATGCACTACCGGCACCACGGTTTGGTCAAGAGCGGTAAGCCCTCGGTACCACCTCCGCTCTTCGTGACAGAAGGAGAGCGGTAGGGCCTGCAGCCGTGTCATTGACGTCATCTTCTCGATACCGTCGATCAAAAGTGCGGTGCGCGTCTTGCGCAGGACAAAAAGCAACGTGCCCTCCGCCGCGTGCAGTCCAAAGTGCATAGCGCCATTGACGATAAAAAGCGACCTGTCTCCACGGCGCAGGACATGACGCACTTTTCGAAGCCCTGGCGCGTTGATTTCCTCGGCTGCGCCCGACAAGCTATCAACACTGCGGACTTCCTGCACCGACGCGGAAGAGACGGCGAACAGTTGCCCGCTAACACGGAAGAGAATGATTTGCTCCGACTTCGCTAAACCCGGTTTGGCTGGGGCCGCCAGACGCATCAGCGAACTCCTGCGGGAGCCGTGCGGCATATCCCCAGCACACGTTTTTCGATGGCGGCATAGATATCATCGATGCCGAGGACTTGGTCGACAGCGCCGACTTTGATGGCCTCGGCAGGCATGCCGAAGATCACCGACGTCGCTTCATCCTGGGCCAGCACAAGGCCGCCGGCCGCCTTGATAGCCTTTGCGCCGTTTGCTCCGTCATTGCCCATTCCGGTGAGTACGCCCGCAATGCCCAAGGGGCCAGCAAAGGCCGCAACTGACTCCATCGTGACGTCGATATTTGGCAAGTATCCGCCGATGCGGCCGCTAGTGCCGTCAAGCTGAATTCGACCTGTCTGTGTAACGCGAAGGTGCTGACCGCCCGGACAAATGTACAGCGTACCCGGCTGAAGAGACTCATTGGCTTCCGCTTCCTTCACGCGGACACCAGTGAAGTCAGCGAGCTGCGCGGCATACTGCGTTGTGAACGCCGCCGGCATGTGTTGCACAAGAATTACCGCGGCAGGGAAGTCTGCCGTGAAGCCAGGCGCAATACGCATTACCGTAGCTGGTCCGCCAGTGGAGGCCGCAAGGACCACAACTGGAAAGCGCTGGTCCAGTCCCGAGGTCGGGGCTGGGCGAGTGCTCGCCGGTGCGGGAGTGGAAGGCTTGGAGCCCGTCGCATTCTGGATTGAAAGGGCCAGGCGCGAAGCTGTGCGTACAACGCGTACCTTAGCGGCCATTCGCACCTTGCGCAGAAGTTCTTCTTTTACACTCTGCATATCGAGATCAATGGCGCCGGATGGCTTGGCCACAAATTCAATAGCACCGAGTTCTAGGGCTCGAAGGGTGCTGGCTGCTCCTTCACGCGATTCAGAGCTGACGATCACGATCGGCTTTGGATTCGTGGTCATAATTTCGGCGGTAGCCTGAAGTCCGTCGACGTGAGGCATATTGATGTCCATGGTGATGACATCGGGCTTTAGGGATTCCGCCATCGCCACGGCCTCGCGGCCGTCCTTGGCATTGCCCACAACCTGCAGTTGATCGTCACCGTTGAAGATCCCCTCAAGGACCTTCCGCATGAATGAAGAATCATCCACGACGAGCACGCGAAACTTTTTGTTAGGGGTCGCCATTGTTCGTTTACGCTACCGGCGCTACAGGCCTGGGCGCCTCCGTTCCAATAAGCTGTTCGACCGCGGCAATCAGCTGATCTTCCTGTACTGGCTTGGTCAGGAACGCTGTGGCGCCTTCCTTTATCGCGCGATCGCGATGCTTTGCGCCGGCTCTTGACGTAACCACCATCACGGGGATCCGGCGCGTCGAGGGGCTCTGGCGCAGTTGCACCATCAGCTCGTAGCCGGTCATGCGGGGCATTTCGAGGTCGGTGATGACGAGGTGGCAGCCGTGCTGGGTCACCAGTTCCGCGGCTTCGATCCCATCCGCCGCCAGTTTCACACGGTATCCGTTCTTCTCCAGCATGCGGCCCACGAATTTGCGCACGCTGATGGAGTCGTCCGCCACAACGATTACGCGCTCTTGCGCAACGCGGTCGATGGCTTCGGAAGGAATGCTTCCGCTGGCAATCGCCGCCGAACCGGGGGCGAAGATTCTTGCGGCGCTGGCGCTGGCTTGAATCTGGCGATGTTCGCTTGGTTCTGTCGCTACCATGCGGTTCAGATCAATCAACAGAATGAGGCTGCCGTCGGGCGCGATCGTCGTGCCCGGGAAGAGTTTCACGCGACGCAGATATTCACCGAGATTCTTGATAACGATTTCGTCTTTGCCGAGTACTTCCTCGACGACTAGGCCGATCTTCCGGTTTCCCGCATTTGCCACTACCATGCGGAAGTAGCCGTTGATAGGTTCGAGAGGCGGCAAGCCCAGGTACGTGTCCAGACGCACCACTTCGGTTACTACGTCGCGCACCTTGGTCAATAATTTTCCCCCGACGTCTTCGATTTCATCCGCGCGCAGGCGGCGAATTTCCTCGACGACCGCCAATGGCAGCGCGAAATTCGTCGTTCCACAACGCACAAACAGCGCAGGTGAGATGATCAGGGTCAGGGGCACCTTAAGCGTAAACTTCGTGCCCTTGCCACTCGTACTTTGAATTTCGATTTCGCCGTTGAGCGCGTTCAGGTTGGCCCGCACCACGTCAAGCCCGACTCCACGCCCGGCCAATTCGGTTTTGACCGGAGCAGTCGAGAAACCAGGATGGAAGAGCATTTCGCGAAGATCGCGTTCTGTCAGCCGGTCCGCAGTCTCCTCCGAAACAAGGCCGCGTTCGATGGCGCTTTGCTTCACTCGGTCGTAGTTGATTCCCCCGCCGTCATCTTCCACTTCTATGTAGATGTGGTTTCCGCGATGATAAGCGCGCAGCATGATATTCCCCGCGGCTGGTTTGCCCGCGGCCGTACGATCAGCGCTTTGCTCGATGCCGTGCGCCACGGAATTACGCACCAGATGTACGAGTGGATCGGAAATTTGCTGAATGATATTGTTGTCGAGCTCGGTCTCACTTCCCGACAGATCCAACTCGACGTGCTTGCCGGTCGAAGTCGCTGCGTCGCGGACAGCGCGTGACAGCCGCGAATACAGCGTGCCGATTGGGACCATGCGCGCCGCGGTAATCTCGTCCTGCAGGTGATGAGCCAGCTTCGTAAATTCGTCGATGTCGCCTTCAACTCGTCCGATGAACCCTTCCAGTTGCGAGAGTACTTCGTTTACGTCCGCTGAAATTTCTGCCATGGACCGCGACAAAATATTGAAATCGTCGTAGCGGTCCATTTCCAATTCGCTAAACTCAGACCAAAAGGATTTATCTCCAGCAGCTGCGCTCGTCAGCATTTGCGGCGTCGGTTCGGGATTCCACGGTGTTTTAGCGCCGCGGCTATTGCTGATGCGATTGAATTCGTACTTTTCCTGGAATTCGGCAACTTTGCCTTGCAGCCGTTCTTTAGAGAAGCTCAGCGTGTCAACGAGTTTCTCGAGCTCCGCGACGCGACCCACCATGCGCGTGCGGTTGATCACCAGCTCACCGACCGTATTCATCATGCGGTCGAGCCGCGCCAACGCAATTCGAACCGACTTAACTGCCGAAGCCCCGCCCTGGGCTTGTTTTGCGGATTTCTTCGTGACCCCGCCGACGCGGGACGCCACTACAATTTCTTTCGCGTGCTGAGCTTCCGTGGGGCCGGAAGCATCCGACGACATTCCCGCCTCTTCCGGTTCCAGAGGGGCAAACTCTGCGATGCGTCCAAGCAGGGAATCCACACCGGTCCGCATTTCAATCTCATCGGACCATTGCCGGTGGAGCGTCTTCTTCAAAACGTCCACGGACTCGAGACACAGGTCCACCACTGCAGGCGATGGTTCAATCTCGCCATCGCGTAAACGCCCGATCAAGTCCTCGACGCGGTGCGCAATCCCTCCCAGCCTCCTCAGTCCGACTTGAGCGGCGGAGCCTTTTACCGTGTGGATCGCGCGAAATAGTTTGTTGATCTCTTCGGGATTGTTATTTCCTTCCAGAGAAATCAGGCAATCACTGACCACCTGGAGATGCTCCTCCGCTTCCGGTTGGAAGAACTCCAGGATTTCGTCAGGCACCTCTTCGTCTAGCGGCAGAGCATCAAAGTAAGAGCCCGTCGGCGCAGCGACCGCGGACTCATCTATGTCGTCCCCAGCCAACAGCTCAGCTGGTTGAGGTTGTGAAAAATTCGACGGCGGCGTTTCCGCGGGAAATGCAAATCGATAACGCTCCTTGAAGACAGCTATGTCATCGACATTTTCCTTGCCCGTGTCGCTGATTTCCAGAAGATCCGTCTCCAGCAGCGAAATTCCATCCGAGAGGAATTCCGTCAATGGCCCATGAAGGTCGTTGCCAAGAGGCGCGTTCAGCGCATATTGAAAAACGTGCGCAAGTTTTCCTGCAATTTCAGAGAATCGCGGGAATCCGTAGCTCGCCGACGTGCCGCTCAGCGTATGCGCCGAAATGTAGAGTCGTTCCAGGTCTTCCCGGCGCGGTTCAACGTCTTGAAGCACGCTGACGTATTCCCGCAAGTATTGCAGGTTCTCCGAGGCTTCCTGGAGGAACATCTCGATGGCTTCGCGGTCTAGCGTGCTCACACCCGTCCCTCCGCCACGAGTTCCGGCTTTTGTAATTCATCCGCGGTCGGCTTCCGGTAGAGAATGCAATCATTCAACACGATGGCCTGGAACTTCACCGGCATCTTGGAAATCGACTCCGAGTGCCCAAGGAACAAATATCCGCCCGGCTCCAACGTGTCGTAGAAACGCTGCACCAGCGAACGCCGCCGCTCTTCCGAGAAGTAAATCAGCACGTTCATGCAAAAAATCATGTCCATGCGGCCAACGTACACGGCCGAAGCGAGGTTCATCTGCGCGAACGAAATCATCTTGCGTACCCGCGGCTTTACCTGCTGCCCGGCGGCCACTTCCGTGAAGTGGTTTGCAAGTTGTTTTTCGCTCACGCTGGCGATGCTGCGTCCTTTGTAGATACCGCGTTCTGCATGCTTCAGAGCGTGCCGGCCAACATCGGTTGCCAGGATTTCCACGTTCCAGGCATCCGCAAACGAGAGCGAATCCGCGATCGTGATGGCGATGGAATACGGCTCTTCGCCCGTCGAACAGCCGGCGCTCCAGATCCTTAGCGTGCGCGGATTGTTCCAGAACTTTTTTGCGTGAACTTCGGGCAGTGCGCGCTTCTCGAAGGCCTCATACACGCTCGGGTAGCGAAAGAAACTCGTCTCCTGCGTCAGCAGGCGCTCCAGCAGCCCTTCGTACTCAACGTTGGATTTGCGCATGGCGCGGAGCAGTTCCGTGCCGCGCTCCAGCCCTCTTGCGCGGAGGTGTTCACGCACACGCGCGGAGAAGAAGCGCTCGCGCGATTCATCGAAGCAAATTCCCGTCCGCTCTTCGATCAACATGCGAATCTCGCTCAGCTCGTGCTCGCTCAGCTCGTGCCCATGTCCCTGCCGTTCGCTCATCGGTCTCCCGTTTTCTGGGTTTTGCTCTTATGGCCGCCCTCTGGCGGAGAAGAGCGGCTGCTTAACGAAGAGCGCCTGCCGGGACGTGCCGCTCGGAATTCTCATTGGCCGCGGCCGCTTTGGATGACGCGCGGAATTGCGCCAGGGCTTCGTTCAATTGATCTGACAATTTGACGAGCTGGCTTACCGTCGCCACCGTCCCGCGCGTTCCTTGCGACGTTTGCCGCGTAATGCTGGAAATAATCTGCATGGCGTGCGCGACACCTTCTGTTCCACGCACCTGCTGCTTTGACGCCAGCGAGATTTCCTGGACGAGTTCCGCCGACTGGCGCACCACGTTGGAAATGGCGTCCAGCGCGCGGCCTGCCTGATCGGCGAGCTGTGCGCCGCCTTCCACTTCCTTTGTGCCTTCTTCCATGACGACCACGGCTTCGTTCGTCTCCGCTTGAATTGCCTTGATGAGCGCCGCGATGTCCTTCGTCGCGCTACGGCTATGTTCGGCCAGTTTGCGAACTTCGTCCGCGACGACCGCAAACCCGCGTCCCGCTTCGCCGGCGCGTGCTGCTTCGATGGCTGCGTTCAACGCCAGCAAGTTCGTCTGTTCCGTGATGTCGTTAATCACGTTGATGATTTCCGAAATTTCCAGCGAGCGGTCGCCGAGAGACTTGATCTTCTTGGCGGTCGCTTGCACGGATGCGCGAATGCGTTGCATGCCTTCGAGCGTGTCGCGCACGGCGCGGTTGCCTTGTTCGGCGGCGTCCAGCGCCCGGCGTGCTGCTTCGGCGCTCGCTTCCGCGTTATTCGAAACCTGTTTCATGGAGACCGTCAGCTCTTCGACGGCGCTCGACGTATTCGTGATTTCCTGGTCTTGCTGGGTGGCTCCGGCTTGCATTTCATCCGCCGCCACCAGAATGTTGTTGGAGCAGGTAGTCACTTCCATGGCCGCTTTGCGGACGCGTTCAAGAACTTTGGTAAAGTTGTCGAGCATGTAGTTGATCGAATCCGTGACGTTGCCGAGCGCGTCGTTGGTCACCTTGCCGCGCTGCGACAAATCACCACGCGCGACCTGGTTAATGACGCTCAGCAGCTCCGTGATGCTGCGCTGCAGTGCGTCATTCGCGTCTTGGTTGCTCGTTGCCTTGGAGACCTTGGCGACCGCGCGATTCAGATTTTCCGCGATGTAGCCCAGCTCATCGTTCGAATTGACCTCTGCGCGCGCACGGGGATCGCCCGCAGCCAGCCGCTCGGAAAATTCAGCGAGGGCTTGCACTGGTCCCAGCAACGCGCCGAACCTCCACGCCAGGATTACGGCCGTGAACAGCGCAAGTACGATGGCCAGCAGCACTGTTCCTCCGGCTGGAGAGCCGAAGTCAAACAGGGACGCTTCACCGGCCTTTTTCCCGGCGCTGAATGCCAGCCCTAGAACGGCGAAGCCAACCACTCCGTTCAGCAGGACCAGCGTCCAGATTGTGGAACTCAGTCGCGATTTCATGCCATCCTCCAAATCTCTTCCGCGGAGCCCGCGCCCTCCATCGGCGCTGTCTCCACAAGTCTCAAATGCTGGGCCCCGGAAAAACCTCAAGCAGCCGGCGCAGATCGATCACCAGCGCCAGACGGTCGTCATGCCGCAACATTCCGATGCAATGCGGCACGTTTTCCGGCGCTTGCTCGAGCAAATCCTCGGTGTTCACCGAATACGTTCCAATGACTTCGTCGGCGGCGATGCCGATGCGAACGTCTTCGTGTTGATTTTCGCCGCGCAGGGAAGCGACCACTACGTGCTTGGGCAGCAATCCCGGTCGGCGGCCTTCCGTAATCGCAATGTCTATCAATGGCACGATGCCGCCGCGCAAATTGAAGATTCCAATCAGGTACGCCGGGCCAAGCGGAAGCTTTGTCAGCAACGGCCAATCCAGCACTTCTTCGACGTCCAGAACCGGAAGGCAGAATCGCTCGCGTCCGCTGCGGAAGACGCAATACTGCGACTCCGGCGACCGCTCCTCGATCGGCCCAAGAGCTTCGAGCAGATCGCCGGTATCGGCGTCTGCGGGGAGTGGTTCAAGATGGAAGTCTTCGCTCATGCCTATTTGCTTGCCCTTAGAATCATGCGAACCGCCGCACCGCGCGGAGCAAGTCCTCTCGCGTAAAGGGCTTCGTCACGTAGCCATCTGCGCCTTGCTGCTCGCCCCAGAACTTGTCGCTGGCGGAATCTTTCGACGTCACCATAATCACGGGAATCGAATTGAACTCCGCATTTCCCTTCAGATCGCGGCACACCTGAAAGCCGTTTCGCCCCGGCATGACGATGTCCAGCAAAATCACGCTCGGCCGCTCACTGGTAATGGTTTCCTCAACGCGCTTGGGGTCATGCAAGGCGATCGGCCAATAACCCTCTTTTTCCAGCAGACCTTGCATTAGCTTGACCTCGGCGGGCGAGTCGTCAACGATCAGGACTTTTTTGTGCACAGCCGTGCTCTCCCCATAGTTGTCCACAGAGTAGAGGTGCACGTCGGGAGCCAGCTTTTGGGTTCCGCGTGCCCTTGTGTCGTGTTATGGCAAGTATCAGTAAATGAGCAGGTTACAGCGGTTTAGGGAGGGCCTCAGCGGCGCCGGGTGGTCGACCCGGCTGCCTCTTCCGTCTCAGCTTGAGATGCATTCTCAGCTTCCTGCATCTCGCTCGCAAGCGATGAGAAACGCTGCATCACCTCGTTGATTCGCAGTGCCATACTGTGCATGGTTTTGATTTGCGCGAGCGACTGTGCAGAGAGTTGCCCGGGCTCCAGAAGGAGCAATTCGGCATTCCCCAGAACGGAAGTCAGCGCGTTATTTACGCTGTGCTTCATCTCCAGCATGTAGCGTCCAAGCGTGGCGTGGTTCCCGTTCTTGGCGGCGTTTCGCTCCGCCTGCCGCGCGATCTGTAGAGCCTTCGCCCGGCGCAAAGATTCACCGGCGACGAGTAGAAGTGTTTGCGCCCAATCTTCGCGAAGCGGAATGTGCAGCAGTCTTGGGTATTTCGCTCGCAATTGGCCAAACTCCTGTGAATCAGCCGGAATACAGAGAATCACCGCGGTCGCAGGTTCGAGCGACCTCAATACGCCGGTAATTTTTCCTTTGCTGACAGGTCCAACAACGACAAGATCGTGCGACGGCGCATTCTGTTCATGCCATGAATCGCTGTTGAGCACAGTAATGTTCGGAGCCTGGCGTTCGGCCTGCCAGCAGGCCGTAAGCAGCCGGGCAAATTCGCTATCATCGGTCAGGATGACTACGTTGGCGTGTCGCAATGAAGAGCAGCTCCCTGGAGTTTCTCTCCGGCGTGGCCGGAGCAGTTCGCCATCGGCTACAGTTTTTCTGCTTCGTCCAGCGTTGAAAGCAGACGTTTCGTACTAATCCCTAGGTTTACCGCCGCCTCCGTGTCCTTCGCTTGCTTGGCCACATCCACGCGCTCCTGCAAGCGAGTGACTTCAACTCGCGCCATGTTCATTGCTCGGTCAAGCGAGGTGGCGTTACCAGTTTCCTTGGCGGATTCCATCGCCGCGGTGACCAGCACGCGGGCTACGACGGCGCGTCGCAAATCTTCTGCGGACGGCCCGTCTTCGCTGACGAAGGCTGTTACTTCCCAGGAGGACAGCAGAATTCGCGCCCCGCCGATCTTGACGGTGGTCATCGACCTTCCACGTGTAGGAGGCGTCGCTATCAGTTGCTCCCAAATCTGTTCCATGCAGTTTTCGAAGTCCAGCGCTACCGCGGAATCTGGCTCTGCGGCTCCAGCCACAGGGCGTTCCTTCGTTTTCGCGTTGGCTTTGGGAGCGGCGGGTCCCTGGGAAGTTTTCCTCGCCGCCGGGGTTGATTTCGCCGGTTGACCTGGTAATTGCTGAATTGCGCCTTCGCCCGCTTTTCCGACTGCCTTCTCCAGCGCTTGCTCCACGTCCGCGCGGAGCCCGAGCAGCTTATCGAACGCTTGGCTGACAGACCTTTCCGTGTACTCTTTCTGGAAGGGCTGTTTCCATTCTTCGGCAATCGTCAAAATCTTTGTTAGTGGTTCTGACGCAGAAAGCCCTAAACGGTGGCAGTCGATGGTACGTACACCGGCGGATTGCAACTGGCTGAGTCCGGCGCGAATTGCGATCAAGTCCGCATGCATCAGCTCAATCAGCGTCCGGCGGAGGAGAAAATTAAAGCGGATAAAGGCCACCAATGCCGCGGGATCGTAGAACATTCCCCCGGCCGTTTCCTTCACTTTGCGACCCTGCTCGATAAAGTTCGTTTTTAGAATCTCCCGCAAGCTGCGGAGGGCCTTCAACGACTCGATCATCTGCTCTAATGGCGCGCACCATGCGAGCGGGGCTGGATCTACCTCGCCAAGGACCGGCTCCATGACGTGCGCGACGTCTGCTGGTTCAATCTGTTTGTGGTAGATTTTCGCAGGCGCGCACAGCGCGAAGTATTGCACCAGAAGGAAATCGATCTTGTCTCGGTCGACGGTGCTCTTCTTGGTCTTGCGTAGGTGGCGTTGAATCAGCGCGCGCAGTCCTGTTTCACTGGCGTTGAGCGTAGTCATCTGCAGCAGATGACGGAGTTGATGCACCAACACGCGCTGGTCCATCGAATCCAGCCATTCGTGCACCTGGCTGAAGATCTCCAGGTCCGGTTTCTCCGGAAGGTTACGCTTCGCTTGCGTAAAGGGAATTTCGATCTCCAGCTGTTTCGCCAACGCCAGGTAGATCGGGAACACCGCCCGCGCTTCTTTCCATTGCGCCTGACGTGGACTTTCCGATCGAGCCGGAGCCGGGATATTCAACGTAGTCGTCTTGGTCACGGCTGTGTCACCACCCAGTCGCAGGGGCCTTGCAAGAATCGGACGGCCACCGCTTTGCGTCCTTCGTGATATTGCACGCCGACGACAGTTGCTTCCGTCGGCCGCCCTTCTCCAGTTGCTTCGATTCGCACGTGATCGTCGAACTCCAAAGGCAGGTTTGACACGAAAATTGCGTGCTCCGGGCCGCCATATTCCACGACCGCGGCCTCGCGAAGGCTGGTTGCACCTCCGCGCCGTGTGATCACTTGCACCGGAATTCGAATTGGCCGTGCATGTGGAAAGAAACGCGCCAACTGCTCTGCGCAATCTTGCCCATTTGCTGTGAGTGCCAGACCGCTGGATTTCCCCACGTTCCCTCTCGCCCTACAGCCAGATTCGACTCCATCTCTTACGGCAAGACACACTACTCACCGCGTGAGACGTAGACTTCCGCTGACAGAGATGCACGCTGGCCGCCAAATGGATAAGAGGGCCCATCCGTTGCAACTTGCAGAAATGCTGAGGCTTAAGATTCTCTCGGTGTGTCTTGCTGGCTCAGTCGTCTCACCGTGAAACGTTTCCGTCTCACAGCGCGACGTATCCGGGGGTCCCCAGAGGAACTGGTTTGAGACGTTGTATCGCTACTGGGGAGCCACTTGCGGCTCATCAGCTCCGCCACTTGCCCTTAGCGCGATGTTGTACCTCTTCAGTTTTCGATACAGCGTCGCGCGGCTGATTCCGAGCATCTTTCCCGCCAGCGCTTTGTCGCCGTTCGCCTGCTCAAAAACACGCAGAATCGTCATTCGCTCCATCTCTGCAAGCGCTGTGGTGGACAAATTGGAGGCGTCCTGCGATAGCACGATCCCTGAATCTGCCTGTTCGCTCCGAATTGCGGGCGGCAAATCGGCGACATCGATGATTTTTCCGTCTCCCAGTGTCACCGCGCGCGCGATGCAATTCTCCAGCTCGCGGACGTTCCCTGGCCAGTCGTAGTGCAGCAGGCTCTTCATAGCCGCGGCCGTAACCTGAATATGCGATCCCTTGGCGTAGCGATCCAGAAAATGATGAACCAGAACCGGTATGTCCGAACGGCGCTCGCGCAGGGGAGGGAGGTGCACGGTCACTACATTCAGCCTAAAATACAGGTCCTTGCGAAACGTTCCAGCGCGATAGGCGGCCTCCAGATCGCGGTTTGTCGCCGCTATCACACGAACGTCGACGTTCACCTTCTCGTTGCTACCCACAGGTCGCACTTCTTTCTCCTGCAAGACACGGAGTAATTTTGCCTGCATTTCCAGGGGCAGCTCACCGATTTCGTCAAGAAAAATTGTCCCGCCATCCGCTGACTGGAAGAGACCGGCCTTCGACTTAGTCGCGCCGGTAAAGGCGCCTTTCTCGTATCCGAAAAGTTCGCTTTCCATCAGTGTCGGCACCAGCGAGCCGCAATCGACCGCTACGAACGGCGTCTTTGCCATGGCTCCCCGGAAGTGAATCGCCCGAGCCGCAAGTTCTTTTCCCGTGCCGCTCTCGCCGGAAATCAGTACGGGTGTCCGAGTGTCTTTCAGCCTGGAAATCATCCGCAAAACGTCTTGGATATTTGCGGAGCTGCCGATGATTCCGTCGAGATTCTCTTCCGTCGTAACCCGCTCGCGCAAAAACTCATTTTCAGTGACCAGGCGCACCTTTTCTGCCATCCGCTGCAGCAATAGCCGCATTTTCTCCACACGAAACGGCTTTTCGATGTAGTCATACGCCCCCAGCTTCATCGCATCCACAGCGGATTCGATCGAGCCGTGGCCGGTCATAATCGCAACTTCGGTATGCGGCAAAAGCTGTTTAGTTTGCTTCAGCAACTCCACCCCGGACATATTGGGCAGCTTCAGGTCGGTGAGTAGCAGGTCCGGCGTTTCGGTATCGAGCCGCGCCAGCGCCGCTTCCGCACTTTCGGCCTCGGCGCACACATATCCCAAAGTGTTTCCGATGGTCATGCACAGGCGGCGGATGCTCTGTTCGTCATCCACCACCAGCAGTCGTGTTTTCATCTCGTCGCTCATGGCTTCCCGAATGTCTTTTCCACCATTGATATCAGTTGCTGCACCCGAAAAGGCTTCTCGATGCACGGCGTTCCACTCTGTGCCAGAAAGGCCTGTGTATCGCTGTTCGCCGTGTCACCGCTGATCAAAATAATACGCGCCTTCAATTCAGGCCGGTTTTTCTGAATCCACCCGTGCACTTCTGCCCCGTTTACCGCGCCGGGCATTCGAATGTCGGAAATCACGCCCGCGTACCGCCCATTCGAAAGCCTCTGCAATCCTTCCGCGCCCGACGAAGCATTCACCACGTCGTATCCCTTGCGTTCCAGCGCCGCCCGCAAAAACGCGGTGACCGATGGCTCATCTTCGATGAGCAGGATCGGCCCGCCCGTCCACAACGCCTGTTGCGCCTTCATCGCCCTGCTTCTTTCGTCGCTGCGGCTGCAAGCGCCGCTTCCGTTGCCACAGGAATCCTTACCACAAACGTGCTCCCCGCTCCCTGTTCATTGTTCCAGCATTGAATTTCCCCGCCATGCGCCCGCACAATCCCGTAGCAAATGCTCAGCCCGAGTCCCGTCCCTTTGCCCACTTGCTTCGTCGTATAAAATGGGTCGAAAATGCGCTGCGGATCACTAATCCCCGTTCCGTTATCGCTGATCGCCACTTCGATCATTTCTGCTTGTCGCCGCGTGTGAATCTTAATGCGTCCGCGCTGCCCTGCTTCCTGCACCGCATCGTACGCGTTATTGAGTATGTTCAGAAAAACTTGCTGCAGTTGCTGCGAATCGCCCAGTGCCGCCGCCAGCGCTTCTTCAAAATCCTCGACCACTTCAACGCCATGGCTCGCGAAATCATAACTCCGCAGCTTGATCGTCTGCCGCAAAACGCTATTCACCTGCACGAGTTCCCGTTGCACCGGCCTCTGCCGCGCGAAACTCAGCAAATCCTGCACGATATCTTTCGTTCGCTGCGTCTCCTGCAGGATAATCTGCAGATCTTCTCGCGCCGACCCCGGCACTTCCGGATTCTCCAGCAACAAATCCGTGAAACCCAGAATCGCCGCCAGCGGGTTATTCACTTCATGCGCCACGCCGGAAACCAGCCGCCCAATGGTAGCCATTTTTTCGCTGTGAGCCAATTTTGCTTGCAGCAGCGCCGCATCAGTGATGTCCGTCATCACCACCACGACGCTGTTCACCGCGTTCTGCTCGTCTCTCATCGGACTCAAGCTGATCGAAAAGTGTCCCATCGACCCGTCGCTCCGCCGCACCCGCAGCTCCAAATTCTCCACTTGATGTCCATGCGCCGTCGTCTCCAGTGCCGCGTCGAAATCTTCCCGGTGCGAAGCTTCCACCCAGTCCACCAGCCGGTGCCCGATCAGTTCGCCTTCCTGATAACCTGTTTCATAGCAGCGCCGGTTTGCATAACTGATCAATCCCGCCGTATCCAGCACCAAGATCATGCTCTGCGTCGTATTCAAGATCTTCTGATTGAAGTCCCGCTCCCGCTGCAGTTGCGATTGAAACGTCTTCTGTTCCGTAACATCCAGCATCAGCCCGCGAATCTGCGCGATGCGTCCGCGTGCGTCGCGCACTGCGGTGATGTTTTGCAGCGTGTGCAACAGCGTTCCATCTTTGCGCCGCAACGTTTCCTCGTAATTACGCAACACGCCTCGTTCCGAAAGCGCCTTCAAAAACTTGTCACGCGCTTCCGGCACAGGATACAGATGAGGACTTACGTCCGCGCGCAGCAATTCCTCCCTCGACGCATACCCCAGCATGCGCACCATCGCATCATTTACGTCCAGGAATCTCCCGTCCGGCGTCGCGAAAAATAGTCCTTCTTGTATACTGTCAAAGAGTTCCCGATACCGCCGTTCCGCCTCCCGCCGGTCGGTTATGTCCTTCAATACGTGGATGGTGCGCGTGTCGTCATCAGACACGCCCGGCGTTCGCGAAGTCGAAACAAGGAAAATGCGCTCCGCCGACGCCGCCACGTACTCTTCTTTCGCGCGCTCCGTATCGCGGCAGAACGGACACGGCAGATCGCTTCCCGTTTCCGCAATCTGCCGCAAACTGCTCATGGCTTCGCCGACCAGCGCTACGGGCGGCACGCCAAGGTGCGATGCGAGCGACCGGTTCGTTCGAACGATATTCCACGTCCGGTCGTGGACCACGATGTAGTCGCTGATCGCATCGATGTCTTCCACCCACTGCCGTTTCGAACGTTCCAGTTGCGAGAATCGCCGGAAATTTTCCAGTGATAGCGCCGCGTGGCTCGCCAGCGCATGCAGCAATCGTTTTTCGTCCGCGCCCAGCGTCTTTCTCTTTCGCAGCAGGCACAGTGTTCCCAGCCTCTCATTGTCGCTCGCCGCGATCCTCACCAGGACGACCGCTCCCGGTTCTTCCGGAAGTGCCAACGCCGCTGCAGTTTCCTTGGGGATCGCGCGAGTTTCCACGTCGTTCTGGCTGTCCCGCGCGCACGAAATGATCCAGCTCGCGGCCGCTTCCGCTGTTGATGCTCCGCCCGGCATCGCGTGAAGTTCAGTTTCGCGTCCACGGTACACCGCCACGCCGCCCCACGTCGCGTCCAGCATTCGGGTCGAACGCAGCGCAAACTGTTCCAGAAAATCCGGCAGATGCCGCGACTGAGCCGCCTCAACGGCCAGTTCCATTAATTCTTCTGCGTGCCTGGACATCGTCGGGGAGAGCTCCACACCTCCGCGCCGGAGCGTGGAATGTCGCGATTCTCTCGTCTTGGTTCTGCGCATTGACAAAGGGGAAGCGCTGCGCGTCTCAAAATGGGAGTCGTTGCTTCTCCCTAACCCTACCGGGGAGTCTCAATGTGAGTCAATTGCCAGGCAGCACCCTGTAGCGAAATCGCCTACAGCCGTCCGAGCTCTCCAATCTCCTCGCGTCTCAGCCTGAGACCTCAGTCCGGCAACATCAGCTCGCCTGAGACAATTGGTACGCCCAAGTCGCGTTGCCGCTGCCTTCCGAGTCTCTCCTAACTCGCTCTTCTTCCATTACTTACGCTCGTTCGATCGAGCCTCATTCGATTATACCCGCGCTTCTCCGCCATGGCACCCAACGTGCCTTCTCTTATGCGGGGAATTTTCACATCCTTCTAGGAGTGGTGTCGATGAGAATCAGCCGGTGGAGGAAGTGGGCCGTTGTAACAACCGCGGCGCTCATTTTTTCGGGCGCTTCCGGATTTGCCCAGTCCGGTTCGACAGATGAATCCAAGCGCAAGGTCAAGATCAAGACCACGCCGGTATATCCGGAACTCGCCAGGCGAATGAATGTCGCGGGCAAGGTCAAGATTGAAGTGGTCATCACTCCCGATGGGCGCGTGAAAAGCACTAGGGTCGTCGGAGGTCATCCTTTGCTCGTTCAGGCCTGCCAGGATGCTGTAAAGGAATGGAAGTTTGTGCCTGCGCCGGAAGAAACCACGCAGGTCGTTGAGTTCGAATTTCATGCCAATTAAGCCATCAGATGCGGAAGGGTTGTTCCGGCAGCGGCTGTCTTCACGCCGTCCTGCCGAGGTGAGCGGAGGCATTTTGCAATGACGATCGGAAAAAAGCTTTACGCGGGATTCGGCCTGATTCTTGGCGTCCTCGTCCTGCTGTTCCTCGTGAACATTTTCGCGGGCTTCAAGGAAAAATCCGCGCGGACGGACGCCAGCACGGCACTGGAGAGCGTGCGCACTGTCGAGTCCGTACGCTATCAGATCATGCTGAATCGCCTCAACATGAACAACTTCCTGCTCAGCGGCGACCCTCGCGACGAAGAGAAAGTCAACAAAGGGCTCACCGACATTTCCGATCTCATCAAGCGCGGTGAATCGCAAGCTGGCAATGACGTCGTTCGCACCGCTCTGATCCAGGTGGAAAGCACCGAAGCAAGTTGGGCAGACAATTTTGCCAAACCCCTGATCGCCAAGCGCCACCAGGTCGATTCCGGCGACGCCACCGTCTCCGACCTTCAAATTTTCTATCTGCAAAAGGATCCTTCATCTTGGTTGACGAAGTCCTCCGTCGTTCTTGACCAGAGCAATTCCGATATCACCAAATTTCTCGACCAAACGACTAAGTCGGCGAATACCGCGAGTTCCATCAGCGCTTTCGTAACTATCGGTGGAACCTTGATTGCCCTTGTCGCCGGTGGGTTTGTCGCTGTCTGGACCGCCAAGTCCATCACCGAGCCGTTGACGCATCTCATCACCGTCGCTCGCGAAATTGGCGATTCCGGTGACCTCGATCAGAACATTGATATTCACCGCAACGACGAAATCGGCGCTTTGGCCACCACGTTCAACAACATGGTCGCCTATCTGAAAGAAATGGCCAGCGTCTCCATGGCCGTTGCTGAAGGCGACCTGACCGTCGAAGTCGTCCCGCGCTCCAAGCGCGACACTCTCGGCAATGCTTTTCTGCGCATGTCCCACGGCTTGCAGGAACTCGTCCGCACCACGCGCGATTCCGCTGGCCAGGTTTCCGCTGGTTCGAATCAAGTTGCCGGCGCAGCGGACGAATCCGCCAAGGTCAGCGTTCAAGCCTCTTCTGCAATCGAAGAAGTCACCAGCACCATGCACGAGATGAGCATCAACGTGCAAAACGTCGTGAAGAACACGCAAGTCCAGGCCTCCAGCGTCGCGGAGACCTCCGCATCCATCGATCAGATGGTCACTTCCATTCAGCGCGTTGCCGATACCGCCAAGGTTTTGCTCGATATCGCCAACCGTTCGCGTGAGGAAGTGGTCACTGGCATTCAGACCATGGAAAAAGCCACCGATGGCCTAAACCGCACCAACCAAGCCATTCAGTCGTCTGCGGAAATCATCAATATCCTCGGCCATCGCGCCGATGACATTGGCAAGATCATCGAAGTTATCGATGACCTCGCCGAACAGACCAACCTGCTTGCGCTCAACGCCGCCATCGAAGCCGCTCGCGCCGGTGAACACGGCCTCGGTTTCGCCGTCGTCGCTGATGAAGTCCGCAAGCTCGCCGAGAAATCCACGCAATCCACCAAGGAAATTGCCGACCTGATTCAAAGCATTCAGCGTGAAGCTCGCCAAGCCGTGGAAAACATGGAGCGCAGCACGCGCATTGTCGAGGAAGGTTTGACCCTCGGAAACGATCTAGGCTCCGCTCTTCACAAGATTTCCAACGTCGTCACCGAAGTGTACAAGTTCTCTCAGGAAATCGGCGCCGCCACCAACGAGCAGTCTGTCGGCTCTTCGCAAATTGCCAAGGCTACCAGCCGCCTTACGGAAATTACCCAGGAAATCAATTCCGCCGTCGAGGAACAGGCTTCCGGCGCACAGGCCGTTGTCCGCGCCATGGACAAAATGCGCGAACTGGTGCAGCAGTCCGCTTCCAGTTCCACGGAGCTGTCCGCCGCCGCTGAACAGATGCTCAAGCTCTCGCGCAATTTGCTCGACAGCATGGACCGCTTTGTTCTCGACCGCGCCAACCAGCAGCGTCCGCGCCGTGGCGAATCGTACGGCAGCAAGCGTCGTGGCGGTGAGTCGGACCGTTCGCAGGAAGACGAATACGCTGAACTGGTTCGTTCCTAGAGGGCCGGAGACCTCTCGATGGAAAAAGACCTTCAAGTCGTCGGTTTTCGCATCGGCAATGAAACGTACGGCGTCCGCATCGCAGCCGTGCGCGAAATTGTGCGTGTGCCGGAGATTACCTCGGTCCCTAGCGCTCCTGATTTGATCGAAGGCGTCATCAACCTTCGCGGGAAAATCATCCCCGTGATGGATCTTCGTAAGCGGTTCGGACAAACCGAAATTCAGCCCGATAAGAAGAACCGCATTCTCGTCGTGGAACTCGACAACAAGCTGATCGGACTTATCGTCAACGCGGCTTCGGAAGTCCTAAAGATTCCGCCCTCCGAGATCGAAGCCCCGGGCAGTGTCTTTGCGGAAGGCGAATCCGGATACGTCACTGGCGTCGGCAAACTGAAGGGACGCCTCATTATTCTGCTGGACATCTCGAAACTCTTGCATCGCCCGGAGTTCAAACGACTCGAGGAGGCCGCGGAACCCGTCGCTACTGCAAGGTAATGCTATTTCCGGCTTGCCGCTAAGGGGCCGGACTTCGGGAACCGCCTCACGAAAACACAATGGGAACGATTACTGCCCAGGTCCAACTCACCGAAGCAGAGCTGAAGCTCCTCCAGACGCTGGTCTATCAGGAATGCGGCATGTTTTTTGATGAACGCCGCTCGCACTTCCTCAAAGACCGCCTGCAACGCCGTCTGAAAGCCTGTCAGCTCGACTCCTTCTATGCGTACTACCGCTTGCTCACCAGCAGGGAAGGGCGCGCTGAACTGGCGCTGCTTCTCGAGAATCTCACTGTTAACGAAACAAGTTTCTTTCGCAATCGTCCGCAGCTCGATCTCCTTCAAAAATCTGTTCTCGAGGATATTCTGCGCCGCAAGCAAGAGCGCCGCGACTACACGTTGCGCGTTTGGAGCGCTGGCTGCTCCGCCGGTCAGGAGCCTTACACCGTCGCCATTTTGATCGGCGATGCGCTCGCGTATTACTACCTGCGGAATCCGCTCCCATTCGATATGCCGTCGCCCAAGCCCCTCATTCCTCCGCCATGGAAGGTGGAAATCGTTGCTTCGGACATCAGCTATGCCAGTCTCCGAGTTGGCCAGGAAGGCTTCTACACCGAGCAGCAGATGGAGCCCGTGGATTACACCTGCCGGCTTCGCTATTTCGAAAAGGCTGGCGATAAATACAAGGTCAAGCCGCAATTAAAGGAACTCGTGCAGTTCGACTTTCACAACCTGAAAACGGAGTTCTTGCCTCGCCGTAACGACATCATCCTCTGCCGCAATGTCATGATTTATTTCGACGAAGCCGAGCAAAAGCGCTTGATCGAAAAGTTTTGGCACTGTTTGAATCCCAGCGGATACCTCTTTGTTGGGCACGCGGAAAGTTTGTTTGGCTTGTCCCAGAAGTTTCGCATGGTTCACGAGAACAACGGCACCGCCTACCAGCGGAACGAGGTCACCACGTGAGTCGTCCCCGCGACGATCGTGGCGGCGAGTTGCGCGCTCTCTTCTTTGAGAGCGCCAATGAGATCCTCCAGTCCCTCAACGAAGCGGGCCTGGAGCTCGAAGCTCGTCCCTCGGATGAGGAAGTCATTCGCCGGATTCGTCGTGCCATCCACACTTTGAAAGGCGATTCCGCAGCTTGCGGATTCAACAAGCTGAGTGAGCTGGCGCACGAACTCGAGGATGTGCTTACTCCGGAGATTGCTCAGGCTCCTGGGGCGGATCTCGCGCAGTTGGTCCTCACCGCGGCGGATAGTTTTGGCTCTATGCTCGCCGCCTTTCAGCGGAAGACCGAACCGCCCGCGGTGCCAGTGCTCCACGCCATGATTCGCAAATTGCTCGGAGCGCCCGCTTCCGCGAAACTGGCAGACTCTGCGCCCCTTCAGTTGCCCGCGCAATTTGCCTGGACGGAATACGAGCAGCTCATGATTTCGGAAGCCGTGCACCGCGGCGAAACTGTCTACAACGTCGCTCTTCGCATCGATCCCAACAGCTTGATGCGTGCCGCCGCTTTCCAGCTCATTCGAAACGTTCTTCACGGCAGCGGTACAGTCATCGCCTTGCGGCCGGAAGACAATGTAGCCGCCGCCACAGTGGAAATCGTCGAAGCTGCCTTGGCAAGCCTCCAGCCGGAGGAACGGCTTCTTCAGCGCTGCCGCATTCCTTCGATTGTTTCCGATGTGCGTCTCGAACGCGCGGCGACCGCCGAAACTCCAGAACATGAATTGCTCGGCGACCTATTGGAGGCGCAGGCGGCGAAACTAGTTGCTGGCGCCGCCGATGCCGCCGAAGGCGCCTCAGCTGCAATCAGTCCCAGTGCTCCCGGTTCTGCTGCAACCACCGTTGCCGAAAGTACGCTTCGGGTCGATGCCACGCGCATCGATGCGGTCATGAATCTTGTCGGCGAATTGATCATTGGCAAGTCCATGCTCAATCGCACGCTGACCGAGTTTGACCAGAAGCACGCCCGAGATCCCTTGCGCGCCAAGCTTGCCGACGCGATGGCGTTTCAGGCTCGCATCCTCGATGAGCTGCACAAATGCGTTTTGAAAATCCGCATGGTGCCCGTCGAGCAGCTCTTCCGCCGTTTTCCTCGTGTCGTCCGCGATGTTGCCAAGCAGTGTGGCAAGGATGTGGCCCTGGACCTCTCCGGCCAGAACACCGATCTCGATAAGGGCATTCTTGACGCGCTTGCCGAGCCCCTTATGCACCTGGTGCGCAATGCGGTGGACCACGGCATTGAGCCCGCCGACGAGCGCTTGACTGCCGGAAAGGCCGCGCGCGGCACCGTCTATCTCAACGCCTATCATCAGGGCACGCAGGTCGTTGTCGAAATTCGCGACGATGGCCGTGGCATGGACCCTGCGCAATTGCGCGCCCGTGCTGTTGAAAAGGGTATCGTGAAGCCCGAAGAGGCCAAGCGCCTGACCGATCAAGAAACTCTCAATCTTATTTTCGAATCGGGCTTCAGCACGGCTTCCGAAGTGACGGAGGTTTCTGGCCGCGGCATCGGCATGGACGTCGTTCGAACCGTCCTCGACCGCCTCAAGGGAACTGTCCACATCTCGTCCCAATTAGGCCGCGGTACCACGATTCAACTTCGCGCGCCGCTTACTCTTGCAAGTATTCAGACCTTACTCTTCCGCGTAGGAGGCCGTCTTTTCGCCGTACCGCTCTCTTCCGTAGTGGAGATTACGCGCATCACCGATCCAGAGATTCATCGCGTGGACCAGCGTGAAGTGCTGCGCCTTCGTGAACAGATTCTTACCCTTGTCCGGCTGGACCATCTTAGCCGTTTGCGCAGCATCGACACACAGCCTGTTCGAAAGAAACATTTTGTTATCGTCATTGGCGCTGCAGAAAAGCGCTTTGGCCTGGTTGTGGATAGCCTCGTTGGGGAAGAAGAGCTCGTTATTAAAGCGCTTCCCGGCGAAATAGTTTCCAGTGATTTGGTCAGCGGCGCTTCCATTCTCGGTGACGGAACCGTTGTCCTCATCCTCAATGTTCCCGCGGTCCTTTCGCGGCTCTCTCGTGCCACTCCGCTCGGAGCAATCGCATGAGCGAACGTATCCGAGTCCTTGTCGTCGATGATTCCGCGCTCATGCGGAAACTGATTCCTGCGATCCTTGCGCGTGATTCGTCCATCGAAGTTGTCGGCACAGCGATGGATGGCGCTTTCGCTTTGAAGAAAATTGAAGAGCTCCAGCCGGATGTCGTTACGCTCGACCTGGAGATGCCGCGCATGGACGGCATGGAAATGCTGCGCCTTATCATGCGGCGCGCTCCGCTGCCGGTCATCCTCTTCAGCACGCATTCGAAAGAGGGCGGCTACGCCACGCTCAAAGCCCTGGCGATGGGCGCTGTGGATTTTCTGGCTAAACCCAAAGACGCTGCCGCCGGCCATCTCGAAAATATCGCCGACCAGTTGATCGCAAAAATAAAAGTCGCCAAGCGCGCCGTGGGCCGCAAACTTCCTCCTGCCGTTGTTGGCGAAGATTTGCCTCCGCCGAAAAAAGGAAACCGTGCCACGCTGCCTCCGCGCCGCGTCATCGCCATCGGAATTTCCACCGGTGGTCCGAACGCGCTGCAATTTGTTCTGTCGCAAATCCCTGCGGAGTTTCTTTCCACAATTTTGGTCGTGCAGCACATGCCCGAAGGTTTTACCGAAATGTTCGCGAAACGTCTGGACGAATGCTGCGCGCTCGAAGTTCACGAAGCGCGTTCCGGCGATCTCCTTCTGGCTGGCCGCGTTCTGATTTGTCCCGGAAATCGCCACATGATGGTTCGAAGGATGCCTCGCGGCGACATGGCGATTCTCTCCGATGGCCCTCCCGTGAACGGACATCGTCCCTCCGCCGATGTTTTATTTCATTCCGTCGCGCAGGAGTTTGGTCTCACTAGTGTTGGAATTTTAATGACCGGCATGGGCGACGATGGCGCGGAAGGTCTTGGCGCAGTCAAAGCCGCCGGCGGAATGACCGTCGCGCAAAGCGAAGACACTTGCGTCGTCAGCGGGATGCCGCGCGCGGCGATCGTTAAAGGTTATGCGAACAAAATTATTCCGCTCGATGGACTCGGCGCGTACCTGGTGAACAATTACGGCGTGGAACGCAGCGCCACCGAGAAAAACGAGAAGAACGAAAAGTCTGACAAGAACGAAAAGATCGCAAGGACACCCGTATCATCTCAGAGCTCGTGAAAACGAGCGGCGGGATAAGGAGAAGGCCATGAAACAGTTTGCCGCTCTACTTCGAAAAGACAATCAGCCGGTTCGCTACCTGGTGGTGGACGATTCCGTCTTCGCGCGCAAGAATCTCATCAAAATGATCGAGATGTTCGGCGGCGAAGTGGCCGGCGAAGCCGGAGATGGCCTGACCGCTATCGCCGAATTCAACCGGATTAATCCGGACATCGTGCTCATGGACATCACCATGCCGCAGATGGAAGGGATCGAGGCGGTGGAGCGCATCGTGCGGCAGCACGCCAACGCGCGCATCGTCATGGTCTCGTCCGTCGGGTACCAGGAGAATATCCTGGCGGCGCTCCAAAAGGGCGCGAAGCATTTCGTGCAGAAACCGGTGAAGCCGGAAGTGTTGTACGAAATTCTGCGGTACGTGCTGAGCGACGATCCCAACGCCGTCGGCGCGCCCGTCGCCTTGGCAGGAGAACACCGCTCATGAGAATGGAATTGATCCAGCCGTTCATCAACGCCGCGGACGCGGTTTTCGCGGAGTCGCTGCAAGGGCCGACGAAAATCGTGGACCTGGAAATGGACGAAGACGCGTATCGCCGCAAGGGCGTTGCGGCGCTGATCGCGATCAGAGGCGACATTGAAGGGCGCGTGATTCTCGACTTGTCGCCGGAAGTGGCGATGAAAGTGGCGAGCCAGCTCGCAGGTTCGGAGCTTGAAGCGAGCGAGCAAGTGGTGAAGGAGACGGTTTGCGAATTGGCGAACATGGTCATCGGAAATTCGGTGACACTGCTGAACGACCAGGGATTTCATTTCAAAGTGTTTCCGCCGGAAGTTCACATGGACGAAACGGGTTTGGCAGGCAGCGCGGACACGGAAGCGCTGGTGATTTGCATTGAAACGCCGTGCGGGAACATTTATTTGAACATCGCGATGCACTATTTGCATCGGCGGCGGCAGGAACGCAACGCGATCCCGGCGCTGGACTGAAAATCCAGTCCCAAAGCAAATTCTCCGTCGACAGTCCCGGCCTAGTCGGAAATCTTCGCTTGAGTACCCCCACCCCCGGTTTCGCGTAAATGTTGCATCTAAAGGGCTTAGCTTTGCTGTAAGTCTTTTGTTTGCAACACATACTAGGGGATCCCATAAGTGTTGCAGGTAAAGGGCTTAGGGGAGGTAGAGAAGGGGAAAGGTTGAAAGTTAAAAGTTGAAAGTTGAGAGTTTGTAAAATGAAAGAGAATCGAACAGTCTGACGCCCTTCGAGGAGCGGAGGCGGGGAAACGAATCGGCGAGAATGTCCCGACCGGGTCGGGATCTCCCCGACAAGGTGGGAATAGGCCGGTCGAGACTCAATACAAGCAAACACGCGGAAGGATAGCATGAAAGTAAGGTTTGGCTAAGTGATTTGCAGTGAATGGTCGAAAATGAGGGTTGAACGGCTGTGGGGTGGATTGAATGGTTTTCACACTGACACGGCAAACGAAAAAGGCAAAGTCAAAAGCCCCACCCTCAAAAACCGAGGGTTGGGCACCCGAAAAATTCATCTTAGGATTTGTCGTCCGGGCCACCCGTCCCACCCAGATTCATCTTAGGAGCTAGCGTCCGGGCCACCCGTCCGCGCCACGCCTGTATTTCCTTCGTCAATCCGACTGCCTCTTGGACGAGGATCGGACCAAGCGATAGAAGGTCCGCGGCGACGTCGCCGAAGAGGAGTGCTCCGCGCACGTACGAAGATGCGAGAGGCTTTACGAGACCACGACTAACAATGCGGTTGGTGGCAGCCGCCGTGGCAGCCACTTTTGCGGCCTGGTCTGCGTCAGGGGGCAAGCCCAGATCGGCCCCCGCTGCTGCATTAAGGAAAACGGCGGGGCACGATGGGGGTTTGCATGATGGGTTGAAAACGCTTGGTGTACACACTTGGCCATCTCCATTTCTAATTTGCGGTTGGACCAGTGGTGTGCTGCTATTGCCGCTAGTCACCGACCATTGCCCATAATCAGCTGTAGTGAGGCCGTGAGGAAGCCAACCCAGCCAATTGTCGCCACGAAAAAATCGTTGCGCGTATACTCATCGGAAATCCAGGCCTTCCAGTTCGATAACTTAATATCTTGTTCTGAAGTGTCGCTGAAAACCCGATAGGAGAAGACTAGGCCGATTAGGAAGCTGCTCGCCATGATCCATAGCATGGCTAGTCGGGCATGTAGCCAGAGCCACGGCATGCCACCCTCGAACGCGTGCGAGGAGTCCGCATACGCGAACGCCGCCATGGACATGAAGCACAAAAGCGAAAAGAGCCAAAAGGCAGCGATCGGCCACAGCGCCCACCTGTTTTCAGGGGCCAGTCCACGGTACTGCCTAAAGACGCGAAGCGTGTCTCTCGGGGTTGCAAAAAACTTCACGCGGATGCCTTTGCTCATGAGCCGCCAAACGAGTAGGTAGTAGGAAAGGATCGACGACACGCCGAAGGCCATCGCGGCGAAGAAAAATATCCACGAGGTCATCATGTCAGTTACCCGTAATCGCTTTGCAGACTGCTCTTGCGGGGTGCGCCACGTAACCGGCATACGGGAGTGTGATCAGAGGCTTGCTAAGCATTCCCGACTTTGCGGCCGTGACGGGCGATAGTGATGGACCAAGGGTTGCGCCGTAAGTGCCGCCTCCACAGGACGCTCCGTATCGACTATACCCGACGGTGTTACTTGTTGACGCCTGACCGTGTGTATCGAGAAAACTGTTGTCAGGGGCGGTTGGAGTCACAGAAACGGAAACGTATGCGTCGGGTCCGATCACTCCACCGGAGAGCCCCTGAGATAGGGAGAGTGTTAGTTCCCCGCTCGCCCCGTTTGCTGTGAGGTTGAGTTGGCCTGAGCCAGTGATGCCCAAGCCCATGTCCCCGCCGACACCCACAGTCCCGGCATCAGCAACGAGGCTGCAGGTAGCGTTTACAGCACGCTTGAACCAATTGCCGCTGTTATTGCCGCCGCCGCCACCGCCACCGCCGGAGGTTGTTGGACTGTTGTTGTAGCTAAGCGAGACATTACCCGGGTAGTTGAATCCATCATCGTAATACGTGCACCAGCCAGAGACCGGGCCCCATTGGCCTGAGCCTTGGTAATCGTCGTAGCCAACGGAGTAACCAGGCATACAGATCATCTGCATGGTCAGGCCAAGTGGATCGATATAGGTGAGTGGCGAGTTGATGACGTAAGCATAGCGGTTCCAGGATTGGGGATTGGTGATGTCGACGGCGGCGAGGCCGGCGGGGTCGGGGTGCATCCAGCGGCCGAGGGAGGAGGAATATTGGCGGAACCAAGTGTGGTCGAGGCTGGTTTCGGAGTCGCGCTCGCCGCCGGTGAATTTGTGGGTCGTGATGCCGGAGTCGCTGGAATTGAGTTCGCCGAACGGGAGATAGTCAAGGTTTTGGACGACGGCTTGGTTGAGGTCCGTGAGCAGCCGCGCGGAGCCGAGGTGATCACCGTGGATGAAGTAGGTAGTGTTGTTTTTGTATTCTGCGACGAAATTGCCCGACATGAAGATGTATTCAGTGGTAGGGCCTGTATATCCGCCGCAGTTGGTGCACCATTCCGTGAGGACATTTCCGGCCAAGTCGTAAAGGTAATCGACGTAGGTTGACCCCGTGGCTTTCTCAACGCGGCGACCTACGGCATCGTACGCGTAGCAAGCGGTTGCTGTGGAGCAAGTGCCGAGCGTGCCGTCGACTTGAGCAAGACGATTTTCCGCGTCATAGAAATAGTGATGGTTGCCGTCGTAGGTCATGTTGCCGGCGGCGTCGTACTGATAAATGCTATTCACCGGGTCATAAATCTGATTCTTGGTGTTCACTGTGGCATGGAATTGGCCGCAAGTGCCGCTGTTGAGATTCTGGTCGGTGCGATTGCCCCAAGCGTCATAAGTCCAGGAGAGATTGAACGTGGCGCTACAGCCGGTGCCGTTGCCGCTGGATTGATTTAGTGTCGAGAGCCGGTTGAGTGAGTCATAGCCGAAAGTGCGGACGAAGGATTGGTTGCCGGTGGCATTCCAACCTACAACGTTGCCATTATTTGCAGAGCCTTGATTGTAGTTATACGCCAAATCCAGCACATTTCCGCTTGGTGAGCTGTCATTACAGGTCTGGAGCACAGTGCCGTTGTTGTTCACGTCGATCAAACAAGGCTGCAAGGTATTGTAAAACACATTCGTCGATGTAAGCCCATTGCCCAACGTGGCCTTGTGAATCCCCCCATGCGGGTAGTATCCCACGCTGGAGTCGACGGTGGCGAGAGTCGCAGGATGCGTGGAATCGACCAGACTGCTGGTGAGGCCTGTTGAGCGGCCCGCAGTGTTGAAGGATTGCGTAAAAGTGATACCCACACCGTTGGAGTAGGACGTCATGTTGCCTGCAAGGTCGTACGTGTAGTAAAGAAAATCTCCGCCCGGAGAGAGGCTTGGCGTTTGCTGCCACTGGCGCACGATACGGCCCACGGCGTCGTAACTATTAACGGTTGCCGCAGCCGAACTGCCGGAAGTGCCTTGAAACTGGTTATAAGCGTCAACGAGCCTGCCTACGGGATTGGTCACGCCAGTAATCCAGGGTGGAGAAACATCATAGGAATAATACAGGGAAGGAGTCCAGTCGGTGTAGATCTTTCCCGTGAGGCGGTGGAGGGCATCCCAGGAATACGTAGTGGTGACAGTGGCGGAGCCGGTTTGGTTGGGGGCCGGGGCGGTGCGGCGGCAGAGTTGCGTTGGGGCCCCGCTGCAGAGTGCGCCGCCGGAGGTCGTGTAATAGTAGCTGGCAGTGCCGGATTCGGGATTGGTTTCGCTGGTTAAGCGAGATAGTGCGTCATAGGCAAAGGTGCGGACGCGCAACTGCGAAGAATCCGATTCGTTTGTGCCGTGCTGGGAAACCTGAGTTAGATTGCTGAGAGCATCAAAGGAATGGAATGTCCGGCTCGGCGTACCCAATGACGGCGGCGATCCTGCTGGTTCGTTGACTTGAATAGTGCGCCCCAGCGCATCTGTCCATGAGCGCCGCTGATTGCCGGCCTGATCAGTCACCGTAGTCATCAGGGCGTTTGTGTCTGCAACGTATGTTACGGAGATATTGTTGGAGGTTGGGGATCCGTCCGGGGGAATAATCAGGGTCGGACGACTCAGGGCGTCATAGCGATAGGAAGTGAGGCCGTAGGTGGGATCGCTGGTGGAGCGGTAGGGATTCGAGACGGAGGCAACGCGGCCAACAACGTCGTACGTCGTGTCCGTGTAATCGGTGCCCTGGGGGTCGGTGAGCTGGGTTTGCGAAGCGCGGCCGAGGCCGTCGAGCAGGAGCTTGCTGACGATATTTTGAGAGGAATTCATTTTGGTCGTCGTAGTGATGCTGGTGGGACTGTTGTAGGTCCAAGAAGTCTGCCCGCCATCGGGGAAATTCTCTTGTAGGACGCGCCAGAAGGGGTCGGCGGTTCCACCAGAGCTCACGTAGCTGTAGGTCGTCGGTTGGTTGTTCTCGTCTGTAATGGATGTTGGGGTTTCGCCCGTGCAGTCCCACGCTATGGTTCTCGTCAGCCCCATGGGCTCACTGATTGTGGTTGGGAACGAACCGTTGCAGGCGCCATACGTGTAGGTTGTGGTCCCGCCGTTCGCGTCGGTCGCGACGTTAATCAGCCCAGTCGGGTAGTAGGAAAAGGCTTTTGTCAAAAATGTAGAACCACTGACCAGGCTGCCAAGGCTGAGAAGATTGCCGTTGGCGTCGTACTGATAGGTCGATTTGGACAACGTCGAACCCCCGCCCGTGGTCGTGTCCGTGCAGGGACGATTCAGGAGATTCTTTCCCAGAGCGGTGCAACTGCCGCCGCTATAGGTGCCGAATTGGATCACCCGGTCGCTGACCTGGTTGCTGCCTGGAGGCAACGCCGCATTGAAATCGAATTCCTTGTCTCCAACAGAACCTGGTTGCCATTCACGAGTTGGTAGACCTGCCGCTGAACCTCGTACTCAGGCTGGACTATGGTTGTGGTGCCATTCGCTTGTACCCAAATCTGATCGACAGGTCCGGAGAACGTATGTACCGTGTTGTTGCCCTGTGGGTCTGTGACCGTGGTGGTCCAAACGCCAGTTGTGGTGCTGTAGGATCGGGCATATGTCCACGTGCCATCGGGAGTTGTCCTAGTGAATCCTGAGGAGCCGCCGTCCTGACAACTGATACCACCGTTGGGGCCGTTGTAGTTATAGCTTATGGTGCCGCCGGCAGGCAGCGTGACCGAAGAGACTCGGCCGGGCGTGTCGTAGCTTATTTGGAATGACGATCCATCCGGCAGACTTATGTTGTTCGCGCGACGAAGGCCGGAGTATGCGAATTCGCCAATTCCGGGACAACCAAAGCTTGTTTGGAAGTTAAGGGCAGTACTGGCTACTGTGACATTTTCGGTCGCATTGTTGGGGCCGGTGTATGAATACGTCGCACCCGTCGCGACCCCGGATGTGTATGTGGTTGTCGCGTTCAACGCGTTATTCCCTGTCGCGTCCGTGTATGCGAGAGTCCAAGGCGGAGTGCTCGGGTTGGTAACAGAAATCTGATTCCCGTTGGTGTCAGTACCTGTGGACGCACTCAGGGCGACAAGGGACCCGTTGAGTATGTTGCCTTGCATCGGACCGGAGTTTAGTACCGTGCCAGACGGCGTTGTAACGGTGACAGTAAGCGTGTAGCGGCCGTTGCTAAGTCCGCTGATGGAGCCGGTTGTGATGTATCCATCTTGGCTGGTGGACGAAAAGGACGTTGTCCCATACAAGCATCCGTAGGGGTCAATTTTGTTTGGCACCCCAGCTCCATGTACGGTGTTATGAATATCCGTATAGCCGGTAATATTCCACAGGTTCGTCAGCACCTCAGCGGTCCCGGTAACTTGCTCCGTGTAGGGGAGGTTTCCCGAGAAGGTAGCGGTGAAATGGTCCGAAGAGACACTTGCGACAGTGACGTTTCTTCCGTTAAAGCCACTAGAAGGGTTAAGACCGTTAAGCTGGATGATTTGTCCGACTTGGAAGCCACTGTTGTTCGTGTAAACCGTTAACACATTATTGGTGACCTGGATGGCGCCCACATCTCCTCCCCATGGGGCGTAGTCGCCGCAAGTTTCGACAGTGACCGAATTGCCAGTGGGTATGCCAAAGGGAACCGATGTACGTACTGGCCAGCCACTAAAGAACCAAGTCGCGGGCGCCGAGCTTGAGCCTAATGCCCAATCCCAGCCAGGCCCGCGGACATAATAAGGAGAATAATGCGAGTTTTCCTCGTTCAGAATGGCTGAGAACGGCAGCCCGCGTCCGGGCGTCTTACGAATTGGTATCTCGAAATGAACATTCAGCGTGGCCAGGTTCACGGTGTCGATGGACCCACCTTGGAAAGAGCCAAATTGAGGAACGCCGGTTGGGACTTGTGCTTGCAACGCAGGTGCAAGGGCGAAGGAGCAAAAAACGAGCACGAACAGGGAGCGAAGAGAGAGCGGGGACATTGAGGCCTCCGGTTGCGGTCCACGGACCAATCGAGCACGAGCAGGAGCGTGGAGGCTGTAATTTGCCGTCCCGCAAAACCGTGCGGGACGCAAAAACCGCGTCAGGGTGGGAGACGCGAGCCGGAAAATACCGGAGTTCCATATAAGCTGTCAATCAGGTGAATATCTGAGAAGCGAGTTAGCTGGTCTCGCAGGGAAGGTACTATGGGAGTACTAGGGGGAAGGAGAAACTAGAAGTTAGAAAGCAGAAACTAGAAATGGGGGGAGAAACCGAGGAGAGATTTCTCCTCGCGGAAAACGCTCGGAGAGGAAGAGGGCTCGCTGCGCTCGAAATGACGGGAAGGAGAGGGAATGACGGGCGGGGCGAGTGAAAAGAAGACTAGAAGGCAGAAAGCAGAAACTAGAAAGGTGAAGAGGAAGAAAAAAGGCGGGGAGGGAGTGGTCAGCTATGGTCAGGGATTGCGATTCTTGAACAAGTCTGCCAGACGTTGGTGGATATGCCCGACAGCTTGATAGAATTCTTCCAATCCCGAGGTTTCGCTGGTCACTTCCTGGGCGGCTAAGTCCGCGGATATGGCGTTGCTGAGCTGAGTGGCGCGGCGGATGCGTTCCGAGGTAATCAGCGCGAGTATAGTGTGCGGGTCTCGCTGACGCAATTGGCGCTCCTGCCACTCCTCGGCGGCCCAGGCGGTCTTGCGGACATAATCTACGGCGTCACGGAACTCCCTTAGGATGCGTGGGTCTAGGTTGCCCGACTGCATCGCGCGGTTGAGCCGCACGAGCTCGGCGCTCGTTTTCTTCAGCCGGAAATTGACGCCCCAAAAAGTCTCACTAGGAATCAGAAGCTCGACCGCAACGCCGAGCACACGGCCTTCCGCGGAACGGCGGGTGCCTACAACCCGCGCCCGAAACGATTCGCCCGAAAGTAGGTTGGTAAGATCAAGGTGGCTGCCAACGCTGGGATAAACCTTCATCTCCAAAAGGCCGCCTTGAGCGTTTACCTCGATGGCGTTCGCTGATTCTTTGATGTTCTTGCCGCTAGCCTCTTGCCACTTGGCCTCAACGGGAACAATGACGGGAAAGCGGATGCCTCGCCGCTTCTCGGTTTGCGAATTCGGCGCGGTTTCAGTCATCTCGTCCGTCCTGAGGGACAGTCGCGAAGGGGAACGCCCACGCGAAAGCGGGACACAGATGCAGGTGTGCGCGTGAAAAGTCTCCGCCCGGGTACCTCGAGTTAGAAGGCGTGAGCAATGTTTGAGGGTTTTATACGCGGGCCGGAATGGAACGTCGACTAGGTAAAAATAGGAATTCCGGCTAAAGCGAATTGCGGAGAATAGAGGGTGAAAGCACCAACCATCGTGAGATCTCTGTTTGCCAAGGTTGTATTCGTTCGCAATGCCGCTAGATTTAGTTGTGCTTCAGGAGGATGCGCAGGTGCTTCGCGGCGCGCCCGGTGTCCTCGCGAAATTGCGTGACATCGCGGCGGAAAGATTGCGACCATCCGTGAAGCAGGCCATAAAACGGATAGAACAGAATGTGCTGCGCGAGGAGCAGCGCTTGGGGGGGGTTTGTGGCGGTCGGGGCAAGCCAGAGCACCAGGACGCGAAACAGCGGCAAAGCGCGATGCCCTTCGGCGCTGATGCGCACGACGAGATAAGAGATTCCTCTTGCATAGACATACAGCGCGCAGAAAACTGCCGCGACCAAGAGTAATAGGAGTAAGAACAAAATCGCGAAGAGAAGGAACGCGAAGAACAGTTCCTGAATGTAGAAAACGCGAAAAGCGAGAACGGCGAGCAGGAAACCGCACGCGCCGAACAACGCGCGCCCTTTAGTCATGGCCCAGTGCCCCTCCCAACCCCCCAGTCATAAGATGCGGGAGGGCGACAATCCGCAACGCAAAGCTTGCCGGTTCCGCTGGGATGTGGCTGAGATGAGCCGGGTGGGTCGTCGTTATAAAAAGGGCGGCCTGTGACTGAGCTAATAAAGCGGAAGCTCGATTGTGCAGGTTGAGCGAGTCCGCTGGAGGACCTTCTCACACTTGACGAGCGCATCGAGCCCGGTGCCTTCGGTGCCGGAGAACTCCATTTTGAGAATTTCTGTGGCCTGTTCGAGCGCCTCGACCATGTCCGGCGAATCCGCAAGAACGAGCTCGGGCACACTTGGGGAGGGCTTTGGAACCGGAGTGCGGCGGTGCCTGGCAGAGCGGTGGAGGCGAAATTCTGCAACGGCAGACCCAGTGTCGAGGCAAGCGATGGCGAGGTTTGTCCAAGATTGCTCGACGCAAGCGGCCAGTGATTTTGATTTCGCGAGCAAGTCTCTTCCACGAACCCGCAGCGCTCCGGATTTTCTTGAGAGCGCAGAAATTCTAATTCGCTGAGCTCTGAGCTGGTGAATCAGATCGGGCAGGGGGGGCGCTGTGCGCCCAGATGTAATCGTCGTTTGGTTCACAGACCCTCCCCGCGCTTGGTATAGCGTGCTCCGGTTTGTGCCGCGACCAGCCGGGAATCTGCGGGCAACTAAACCAATTGCAAGCGACGTTGCCTTGCGCTCGGAGTGATGATAGCACAACATAGGCAAAAGGACTAAAATCACGCGCAAGCAGGAACCCAGGGAGGTTCATGAAGCAGAAATCGCGAGGTAAGAGTAAGCGACAAAGCGCCGCAAAGGCGCAGATTGCGCCACCAGCCCGGGAAAGCAACACAACGGTGGTGGCCATTGGCGCTTCCGCAGGCGGCATCGAAGCTCTTACGGATCTAATGACTTACCTCTCTCCGGACACGGGAATGGCCTTTGTCCTGGTACAACATCTTGACCCCAAACACCACAGTATCCTGACGGAACTGCTCGCCCGGAAAACCACGATGAGCGTAACGGAAGTGTCCGATGGCCTGCCGATAAAGCCAAACCACGTTTACGTGATCCCGCCAAACGCGACGATGTCCATCTCTGACCACACGCTGCACCTGGGTCCTCGAGAAGAATCGCGCGGGGCGCACATGTCCGTGGATCACTTCATGCGCTCGCTTGCGGAGCAGGAAGGGAATCGCGCGATAGGCGTGATTCTGTCCGGCTCGGGTTCGGACGGAACGATGGGAATGGCCGAAATCCAGGCGCATGGAGGCGTAACGTTTGCGCAGGACGAAGCGACGGCGAAGTATGACGGCATGCCGCGAAGCGCGGTTCAAGCGGGCTGTGTGGACTATGTGCTCCCGCCCAAAGGGATCGCGAAGGAGCTTGCGAGGATTGCGCG
>QHZD01000017.1:0-328963 GCA_003225315.1 Acidobacteriota bacterium | reverse complement strand
GAAGCCGCTCTAGACCCAGGTCCAGGCCTGAACACGATATTTCACGTTTTGCGAAGGGCCACGGGAGTGGATTTCACGCACTACCGGCAAACGACGATTCTGAGGCGGATTCAGCGGCGCATGGTGGTTCACAAGATTGACAAGCTAGAGGACTACGCCAAGTTTCTGCAAAGCAAGCCCCCGGAGACCAAGGCTTTGTATCAGGACATGCTGATCAACGTTACGAGTTTCTTCCGGGGCCCGCGGGTGTTCGAGGCGCTGAAAGCAACGGTATTCCCGGCCATTCAGAGGAATCTGGCGAGGGAACGCGGAATTCGCGTGTGGACTCCCGGGTGCGCCTCCGGGGAGGAAACGTATTCGGTAGCGATGGCGCTGCTGGAATTCTTGGGCGACCGTGCTTCGCAAACTCCGATTCAATTTTTTGGAACGGACGTGAGCGAGTCAAGCGTGGCGAGAGCGCGCAACGGGGTTTATCCGGAAAATATTCAAGTGGACGTGTCGGCCGAACGGCTGCGGCGATTTTTCAACAAGGCGGAGGGCGGGTACCGGGTCAGCAAGACAATCCGCGATATGTGCATTTTCGCGCAGCACAATGTCCTGAACGATCCTCCGTTTTCGAGGATGGACCTGATTTGCTGCCGGAACTTGCTCATTTATCTTGAGCCGGTCCTTCAAGGGAAAGTCATATCAGTTTTCCATTATGCGCTGCGGCCCAGCGGGTTTCTCGTGCTGGGAAGTTCGGAAGGACTTGGCGGAACAACGGGCTTATTCGCGGTGGAAGACCGCACGCACAAGATTTTTTCCAAGAAGGCGGGAGCCACGCACCAGGCAGTTGCATTTTCACTGAATTCCCAGGCAGAGCGCAGAGAATATGGGCCGATGCCGATGCCAGCGAGGCATCCGGATGCAAACTGGAATTACGCGGAGGCGCAAAAGGAATTCGACCGCCGGCTGCTCACGCAATACACGCCGGCAACGGTCTTCGTTAACGAGGATATGGAAATCATTCACACGCGGGGGAATGTGAACCGGTATCTTAAACTTGCGCCCGGAAAACCGAGCCTGAGCCTGCTGAAGATGGCGCGCGAGGGGCTGCTCGTGGAATTGCGAAACGCGATTGCCAAGGCCAAGAAAGAAAACGTCGTCGTTGGAAAGCGAAACCTGCAAGTGAAGAACGGGAATGGCGACGGCGCGGCGGCAACGCATTCGACGCGATTGGTAAATATCGATGTAATTCCGGTCAGCCTGAGCAGTGTTAAAGAACTGTACTTCATGGTTATATTCCAGGAGGCGCCGCAAGAGCCGTCACGGGAGACCGCAGTACGGCGGACAAGAGCCACCGAAGAAACAGGAGCCGCCTCGCGGCGAACGGCCAAGCTCGAAGAAGAGCTGGCCGCGACGAAAGAGTATCTGCAATCCGTGATCGAAACACAGGAAGCCACGAATGAGGAGCTGCAGTCCGCCAACGAGGAGATTCTTTCGAGCAACGAAGAATTGCAAAGCACAAACGAGGAAATGGAAACGGCCAAGGAAGAGTTGCAGTCCGCCAACGAGGAATTGACCACCGTGAACGACGAATTGCGAAACCGCAACGTGGAGATCACGCAAATCAACAATGACCTGATTAATTTGCTCTCTAGCATCGATATCGCGGTGATCATGATTGGAAGCGACCTGACGATCCGGCGGTTCACTCCCAAGGCGCAGAAGTTTCTTGGGTTGATCCCGGGGGATCTCGGCCGCCCGCTCTCGAACATCAATCCCAGCATCGAGATCGCGGATCTCCAGGAAATGGTGCAGCAGGTGGTGTCGGATTTCCGGACGCACGAGAGAGAGCTTACGGACCGGATGGGTGTTCACTATCAATTCAAGATCCTTCCGTATCGCACAATGGAAAACAAGATCGACGGCGCGGTGATCACCATTGTAGATATTGCTCCCGACAAGCCGGGTATCGAACCGAAGAGCTCCAATTGACCGCAACCTATAGGCGAAAGGCCTTAGCCGGGGCACGATTGGTCTGAAGCCAAGGGACTGGTTGCAGGGATACTTCGCCTGTACCGTATATGTCTGACGAAGTATTGCCGCCATGACGTTACTTGGGTATAAAATAAAGTCGCGTGGATGCAAAGCGTGTTAAGGAATCGGGGCATATATGCAAGGCCGGTTCGCGTTCACCGCAAAATATTGGGGCGATGCAGCGGTAGTGTGCCGCGCGACCGAGCATAGTCCCGGGCCGAGTGTCCAGCAGGAATTTGGGAAGTTCGCAACTTGGACGCAGGCGAATGCTTTTGCCACGCGGCTCAACGAGGGCCTGGAAATTGATCCTGCGGAAGCAGACCGAGTCATAACCGGTTCGATCCTCGATGCGAGTGAGGTTTTACGCGCGGCCGATTCCCCCGCGCACGCGTGTGACCGGGTTCACCGGCCGATTGCTGGAAACAGGCTGCGCGTGGAATTCATGCTCGCGAAACTGGACCTTGCAGTTACGTTTTGCCACATCGCGCGCAGCAGCCCTAGCCAGCACGCGAACCGCCTACTCCGAAAGGCCCGCAACGCGCTTTTTGATGGAATGCACTTCGTCTGTGGTTCAGAACTCGCGGCCTATGAATCTGAGGCTATTGCAGAGCGATTGGCGAAGCTGCACGCGGAGTTGGAAATAACCGTCTCCTCAATCGTGGAAGAGTGGAGCTTGACCGCAGGCGATAGGCAGCGGATTCCCTTCATCAAATAAACTCGGGCGGCCAGGAGCCGCCCGAAGAAGAAAACAGCACGGATCTAAAGATCCGCCAACACAATTCATGGTTGAGAATCGGGACGGCGCTTGAGCGTTGGCCGATCGTCGTCGCTGCTGTTGGGATCGCTGCCCGTGGGTTGCTTCTTGGATTGCTCGGTCTTGGTGCGCAGGGTCGGCTTACCGGCTGCGTTGTCCGTGACCTTGCGCGAGAACATGATATTGCGGAGGCGAGCCTTGACGGTATCAAACTCGGACGTGGTAACAAGGTATTCCTGTTTTGCAGGCAGGATACGGGCAATCTCTTTTTGCGTATTCTCAATGCGGTCAGGAGTCGGAGGATGCGTCGAAAACACCTTGGGAATGGTCCCTGGGCGGCGCTTCTCGTCCGCCTGAATGCGCTCAAAGAAGGTAACGTACGAATTGGGGTCGTAGCCGGTCTTGTACATATATTGCAGGCCGAGGAAATCGGCTTCGCGTTCGGCGTCGCGGCTGAACTTCAGAAAGGTCAGGGGAATCGCGAGGTTAAGGCCCTGATACATCGCATACCCCGCCATGCTATAGGGGATAAAAATCATCGCCG
Organism: Acidobacteriota bacterium; assembly: GCA_003225315.1. Lineage (GTDB taxonomy): Bacteria > Acidobacteriota > Terriglobia > Acidiferrales > UBA7541 > Acidiferrum. The sequence goes on along the minus strand of QHZD01000017.1, from coordinate 325,646 downwards.
GAATGGACGCCCACTGCAGGATCTCGCCCTTGGTGGCGTTTTTTGTGCCGTGGCGCGCAGCCACATGGGCTATCTCATGCGCCATTACGCCGGCCAATTCGGATTCTTCCTGAGCGCGGAGAACCAAGCCGCTATTCACATAGAAAAAACCGCCGGGCAGCGCGAAAGCGTTGACTTCATCGGAATCGATCACCTTGATGGTGAAGGGAACGCGCGCATCGGAGTTGCGGACCAGGTTCTGGCCAACGCGGTTGACATATTCGGTGACCACTGGGTCATCGATCATCTTTGAAGAGCGCTCGACTTCCTGAGCCAGGGACTTGCCAAGGGAAATCTCCCGCTCGAGGGAGAAGAGGTTGACGCCTTTGCCTACGCTGCGATTGCCGATGGCTTCGACGTCTTCCTTGGAATTCTTGGGAGTTACCGTGTCCTTCTGCTGGACCGGTTGAGAGCCGCTCTGTTGCTGAGTCTGCTGGGCCGGCGGCGTCTTTGCCGGGTCGGCCGCAGGCGCCGGGGGATCTTGACTTTGAGGGGCAGCGAAGGCTGAGCCCGCAACGAGGGCGCTCACCAGCGCCAGTTTCAGGCTATGCCGCAGAATGTCTTGCATATCGTGTACCTCCGGCTACCCCTCATTATACACCCACAATCTCCGGGCAAGCCCCACATGCTTCGATGGGTACTATGATGTCAGACCGTTCGGGAAGGTTTCCTATTCCCTTCGCGATTTCGCTCGATTTGCGGTTTGTCGGAGGGCTGCTGGCAGCGCGGCGCCAAAGTCTGCGTCCCCAACGCCGGAGAGGCAGTTGACACACTTTGCGGCTACCTCTACAGTCAAAGCCAGTCATTATGAGCACAAGCGTGTCGAAAATCCAGGTTGGCCAACTTTGGAAGAAAGACGGTACCGGCGACATCTACCTGGTCACGCGCTTATACTCCGAGGCCCTGAATACCATGGTTATCCTGCGAAAGTCCGGGGCGGAAGACGAGATGCAGATCCGTGTACGGGTGGAGCGGGCGGTCGAAGGCCAGAAGATTCCGGGGTTCTCTCCCGCGCAGGGAGACGAAAAGTTCTAGGCCTTAGATCGACCGAACTTCCATGTTTACAACATCTTCGACCTTCATCAGCTCTTTCTGCAGGAAAGGCTCGCCGTAATTCACGCCGATCATCTGGCCGTAGTGCCGCGCCAACTGATTCATCTCCATTTCGAGCTTGTCGATAGCGAGGTGGACTTTGCTCTTCTTTTCGGTCTTGCCGGGCCGGAATTGCGAGGCAAAGGCCAAGATTGCCGTGCGGCGCCGCTCGTATTGGGCGGTGATGTCCACTACGAAGGTGGGCCGCACGTCGGCGTAGGAGCTGGAATAGAGGATTTTAGAAGGGCGGTAGGCCTCGCCCTCGATAGGGAGTTGTTTGAGACCCGCCAGGAAGCAGGCTTCGTAGCCGAGAGTCGAGGCATGGTAGTGGTCGGGATGGCGGGCTTCCCAGTAGGGAAGGATGACGGTTCTCGGGCGGAGCTGACGAATCATGGCGGCGAGGCGCAGTTTGTGCTGGCGGCAAGGTTGAACGTCGGAATCGGGTACGCCGAGCGTGCCGCGCCACTTGACGGAGAGTAATTTCGCCGCGCGCGCAGCTTCTTTGGCGCGGTTTTCCGGGGTTCCGCGGGTTCCCATTTCGCCCGCGGTCAAATCGAGGATGCCGGTCTTGTAACCGCGCTGCGCCATTTTCAGCAGCGTGCCGCCACAGGTAAGTTCAACGTCGTCGGGGTGCGCGGCGATGGCCAAGAGATCGAGATTCATCACGCCTCCAAGGTCGTCGATTCTATCAGTTCAACGCACAACGATGGTGAGAGGGCAGGGGTAAGCGGATCGCGAGGGAGGCAAAGCAGGTTCGCGAGCTATGGTATCGTTTTCGGTCATGTCCTCCGAAAAAAGCGACCAGTCTTTGGCGGGGCAAGTTGCTCTTGTCACTGGGTCTGCAAGGCGTTTGGGACGAGCCATGGCGGTGCGTCTGGCACAGGAAGGCGCGGCCGTTATCATCCACCACCGTACTTCCACGGTGGATGCGCAGTCGGCAGTTGCGGAGATCGAAAAACTGGGCCGGAGAAGTTGCGCGATTGCCGCCGATTTAACGAATGTCGCCGAAATCAAGCGACTGTTCGACGAAACGGCGAAACAATTCGGCCGGTTGGACATTCTCGTGAACAGCGCGGCGAATTTTCTTCCATCGAGCATCATTTCCACGACGGAAGAAATCTGGGACATTTCACTCGATGCGAACGTGAAAGGGCCTTTTTTCTGTGCGCAAGCGGCGGCCCCGCTGCTCCGCCGAACCAAGGGAACGATAATCAATTTTGCGGACACGGGCGGGCTTCTCGGTTGGCCCGGATACATTGCGCACTCCGTTTCAAAAGCAGGAGTGGTGATGCTGACGAAAGTGCTGGCAAAAGCGCTGGCGCCGGAAGTGCGGGTGAACGCCATCGCTCCTGGCACGATCACGATGCCGGGCGATCCACCGGACTGGGAAGCAGACTTCATCAAGCTCGCTCCGCTTCGACGCACCGGTGTTCCATCAGACATTGCCGATGCCGTGGTGTTCCTGATTCATTCGAAATTCATTACCGGGCAAGTCCTAGTGGTTGATGGCGGACGCACTTTGTGATTGCCCGGGAAGACGCAAGGCCAGCGGCCGGGGCCACTCAACATCATGTGAGGAATTTTTGCCCTCAGTCGTGCAGAGAATGGCGCCCCGGTGTATTCTATTCTCCTTATCGCTAGCATAAATCCGCAGGGGATTGCCTCCGGAGAAGCGGGAAACCGAAAGAAGAGGAACCAACCGAAGTTATGGACAACGAAATATCGACCCAGCCGCATGGCATGGAAGACGTAGAAATTCAGGAATGGCTTGAATCGCTGGATTCCGTTCTGGAGTCCAGCGGGCCGGAAGTGGCCACGGAAATCCTCGAGCGGCTCCGGGCGCACGCCACGGTCAACGGCATTGATCTGCCGTTCAGCGCAAACACTCCTTACGCGAATACGATTCCGGTGCGCTTGCAGCCTCTTTTCCCCGGCGACCAGGAACTGGAGCGCCGCATTAAGAGCCTGATTCGCTGGAACGCGCTGGCCATGGTGGTGCGCGCCAATCGCGTCGAGCACAACATCGGCGGGCACATTTCCACGTATGCCTCGGCGGCAACGCTCTACGAAGTGGGCTTCAACCATTTTTTCCGAGCGCGCAGCGAGGAGTTCGAGGGCGACACGGTTTATTTTCAAGGGCACGCTTCACCCGGAATTTATGCGCGCGCGTTCCTGGAAGGCCGCCTCAGCGCGCAGAAATTGGAGAATTTCCGCCGCGAGTTGAAGCCTGGGGGTGGTCTCTCTTCTTATCCTCACCCGTGGCTGATGCCCGATTTCTGGGAATTTCCGACGGTATCGATGGGCCTTAGCCCGCTGATGGCAATTTATCAGGCGCGTTTCAACCGCTACCTCGAAGATCGCGGCATGAAGCCTGCCACGGACGCCAAAGTGTGGGCGTTTCTCGGTGATGGCGAAACCGACGAGCCGGAGTCGCTCGGGGCGATCACCTTGGCTTCGCGCGAGAAGCTCGACAACCTGATCTTTGTCATCAACTGCAATTTGCAGCGCCTCGACGGCCCCGTCCGCGGCAATGGGCAGATTATTCAGGAACTGGAATCGGCGTTTCGCGGCGCTCGCTGGAACGTCATCAAGGTTTTGTGGGGGAGCGAGTGGGATCCCATCTTCGAACGCGACACCGAGGGCCTGCTGGTCAAGCGCATGGGCGAATTGGTGGACGGCGAATACCAGAAGCTGGTCGTTTCCTCGGGTGCGTACGTTCGCGAACATTTCTTCGGCAGCGACCCGCGTTTGCTTCAGCTTGTCGAGCCAATGTCCGATGAAAGCTTGCGGCGTTTGCGGCTCGGCGGGCACGATCCGCGCAAGGTGTACGCGGCGTACAAGGCAGCCGTGGAGCACAAAGGCTCTCCGACGGTAATCCTCGCGCGCACCATCAAGGGCTACGGGCTTGGCGAGGCGGGCGAGGGGAAAAACGTCACGCACCAGCAGAAGAAACTCAACGAAGACGAGTTGCGGGAGTTCCGGTCGCGGTTCGGCATTCCGCTGAACGACGAGGATTGCATCGAAGTTCCATTCTACCGGCCGGCAGAAGACAGCATTGAAATTCAGTATCTTCGCGCGCGGCGCGAAGCCCTGGGCGGATACGTTCCCAATCGCAGCATTCGCGCGAAGCCGCTCCTCGCGGATCACGACGAGCTGTTCAAGGAATTCCTGGAAGGCAGCGAAGGCCGAGAAGTCTCCACAACCATGGCGTTCGTCGGTATGCTCCGAAAAATGCTGAAGGACCCAGAAATCGGCAAGATCATTGTGCCCATCGTGCCGGACGAAGCGCGCACTTTCGGAATGGAATCCCTTTTCCGAACCGCCGGCATTTATTCCAGCGTCGGCCAGAAGTATGAGCCCGTTGACGTGAACACGTTGCTCTATTACAAGGAAGCGAAGGACGGGCAGATTCTTGAAGAGGGGATCACGGAAGCCGGCTCGATGGCGTCGTGCATCGCGGCGGGCACTGCCTATGCGACGCATGGCATCAACACGATTCCATTCTTCATCTACTACTCGATGTTCGGATTCCAGCGCATCGCGGACTTCATATGGGCTGCGGCCGATATGCGCACGCGCGGATTCCTGCTGGGCGGCACGGCCGGCCGCACTACGCTTTCCGGCGAGGGTCTGCAGCATCAGGACGGCAACAGCCATGTTCTGGCACTGCCGGTTCCAAACAACAAAGCGTACGACCCTGCATTTGCCTACGAAATCGCGGTTATCATTCAAGACGGAATTCGCCGCATGTACAAAGACGGCGAAAACATTTTTTATTACATCACGGTGATGAACGAGCCCTACGCGATGCCGGCGATGCCGGGCGACGTGAAGGAAGGAATCTTGCGCGGGATGTATCGCTTTCGGCCGGCGACAAACCCGAAGGCCAAACTGCGCGCGCAATTGTTTGGAAGCGGCGCGATTCTCAACGAAGCGCTGCGAGCGCAGGAAATTCTCGAGACCAAGTACAGCGTAGCCGCCGATGTGTGGAGCGTGACCAGCTATAAGGAACTTTACTTTGACGGGAGCGAAACCGAACGCTGGAACCGTTTGCACCCGGGAGAAAAGCCACGCGTGCCGTACGTCACCAAGGTCCTGGAGGACGCTCCCGGCGTGCTGGTCGCGGCTTCCGACTACCTGAAGACCTTGCCAAATATGATCAGTAAATGGATGCCGCGGCGCCTGGCGTCGCTGGGCACCGATGGATTCGGGCGCAGCGAAGGGCGCGCCGCGCTGCGCGACTTCTTCGAAGTTGACTCGCGCTTTATTACGCTGGCCACGCTGCATGAGCTCTTTGTGGACGGCAAGATCGAGCGCTGCGTCCTCGACAAGGCCTTCAAAGACCTGGGCATCAATGCCGAAAAGCCGAATCCGGTGATTTCCTGACGTTGGTCTAAAAGTTCCGGCACTAAAGATAAGGAATCAGTCTGCGGCTGGGCCGCGGCGGCTTGCACCTGTGTCTTCGGAGCCCTCGAGGATTTGTGCGGGCTTGATGCGGCCCGTGGCGAGATTGGCCACTAGGCCCGCGTTGGCTGCTAGAAAATCGTAATCACCTAATTCCCTGGGCAAAACCCAGGCAATCTTCTCAAATGTGCACGGCACTAAATCCCCTTCAACGATTGCGGCGGCGAAAAAGCGGATCTCCAATTCCTCGGGCGTTTCTGCGTAACGATGGCGCACTCGGCCAATCTCAACACTTTTCACGAGCGTAACGCCGATTTCTTCCTGTAACTCCCGCGCGAGTGCAGCCTCCGGCGATTCGCCTTCGCGGACCTTTCCGCCGGGAAATTCCCACTTGAGAGGGGAAGTATCATTCTTTCGGCGCTGGCCGATCAGCAATCGCCGGTCACTGCGCTCAATCACTGCCACCACGACAGTGATCATGGACGTTCTCGCATTTTATTCTCGGGATGCAGGAGCTGGTGCAGGGCGCGCGCACCTTCGATCAGCGGCGGCCCAGGCGTGTTCAGCAATTCGTCGGTGATCACGTGGACGCGCTGATTGTGAATTGCCTGTACGTCCTTCCACGCCGTGACGTTATACGCTTGCTTGGGGTCTGCTTTCGCTCCCGTCGCCGCCCAAGCGAGGACAATTACATCTGGCTGGGCCGCTGCTACTTGCGCTTCGGTAACTTTCTGACCGCCGGGGACAACCATTTCGCCACCGCAAATGCTTACTAGTTCCGCCACCCACGGCGGGGAACTGATTCGCGGATTCGGCCATGCCTCGCAATAGACGCGCACGGGTTGCTTGCATCGACGCACCTTCTTTTCAATTTCCGCGAAAGCATGGCGCATCTTCTTCACCAATTGCTCGGCAGCCGTCGCCTTCTGTGTAATTCCGCCCAACAAGCGAATGTCGGCCTCGATGTCAGCGAGAGAGCGCGGATTCATGGCCAGAAAAGGGAAGGGATGCTCGAGGAGTTTGGCGACGGTCTCTTGTTTATACGGCACGGAGCCGATCACGAGCGTGGGCTTAAGTCGCGCAATTTCATCGACAGATTCCATGTGCCAGCAATCGCCGAGCTTCGGCAAGTTGCCGACCGGCGCGACATCCGCGCACCACTTGGTTACGCCGACCAGCGTGCGCTTCGCCCCAATCGTGCACAGAATCGAGGTCGCGCTGGGCGCCAGCGATGCTATGCGTAACGATGTTCCTCGATTCGTTCTTGTGTTCACAAGAAAAGAATAACAGACCGTCGGCCATCGATCGGTTCGCACGCCTACGGATTGACTCCGCCCCACGAGTGTGTTGCACTGCGTTCCGTGTTTTCCGGAGGAATGCAGTGCGTATCCGTCCGCTTGCTCTCAGCATGGCCTTGCCGTTTACGGCTCTGGCTCAGACTTCATCTGCGCCATCCAAACCGGAAGTGGTCTCTTACCATGCCACCATTGACAACGTGAAATACGTTTTTGGCGTCGCTCCACCTGTCGCGCGGCTCAAGCCCGGCAACATTCTTGACGCGAATTCTCTCGACTGTTTCGGCAACGCGCTGCAAAACCCCGGTGATTCGTTTTCGTTAGTCAAAGGGGACAACCCGCTGACAGGTCCTTTTTACATCGAAGGAGCGGAGCCCGGCGACACCTTGGTTGTGCACATCCTCGAACTGCAGGTCGATGGGAAACAGGGCGTGGGTACGTTTTCACCGGGATTTGGCGCTATCAATGCCACCCATTACACGCCGATGTTGGAAAAGGAGCTGCTGCCGGAAAAAATCTGGTTTTACCCGATCGACCACGCTGAACACACGGCTACTTTTCAGGCGCTCGATTCCAACTACGAAGTGAAAATTCCGCTTCATCCTTTTCTGGGCTGCATCGGCGTCGCACCGGCGAACGGGGAGGCGCGCAGCTCCATCGTGCCCGCGGAATTCGGCGGCAACATGGACGCGCCGGAGGCTTCCGTCGGGAATACGCTCTATCTGCCCGTGAATGTTTCCGGAGCGCTGTTTTATTTTGGCGACGGCCATGCCGCCATGGGCGACGGCGAAATTGCAGGCAGCGCCATTGAAGTTCCAATGAAGGCGCGCCTGCAGTTCGACCTCGTCAAGGGAAAGCACACCGGCTGGCCGCGCTTCGAGAACGAAAAGCAAATTATGGCTGCGGGCATCTATCGCCCCGTCGACGACGCCGTCCGAATCGCTTTCACAGAGCTGGTGAGATGGATTCACGTTGACTATGGCCTTTCGCAACTCGACGCCTACGAATTGCTTTCGAAAGTGGGCAAAATCCATCTTACCGAGATGGTTGATCCGAATTACGTGGTGATTGCTTCTGTTGAGAAAAGGTATTTGCCGCCAAAGAAGTAGGTCCCTCTTATGTAAGCTACGTTTCTGTCCGTGCCTTCTATGCTGCGGCCTCCGTGTCTCTGCGTTAGGTTGTCTTAAATTTGTGCCGCGTTGCAGTCCTGGCGTTGCCTTGGGATACTTTCTGGGATGTTCAGCGAAGCTGTTCTCGATCACTTTCGCAATCCGCGCAATGCGGGGGAGCTGCCCGGCGCCACGGCAACGGTCGAGGTAAGCAATCCCGTCTGCGGGGATATCCTGAAGCTCGCGGCGCGAATCGTGGACGCCCGTATCGCGGAAGTGCGCTTCCTTTGCCGCGGTTGCACGACTTCGATTGCGTGCGCCTCCGTTTTGACCGAGCGCCTTACCGGTCGCACTCCCGCTGAAGCGCGATCCATCACTGCGGAATCCCTCTCCGAAGCCTTGGGGCAACTTCCAGGCGCCACGTTTCACGGCGCGCAGCTCGCCGCTGACGCCGCCCGCGCACTGTTGCAAAGGCTTGATTCAAACAATCGCTAGTTGTTTTGCTGGATGGTTTTGTTGATCGTCTCGGGATCGTTCAGATTCAGCACGCAGCCCTCTTCGTTCGTGCGCACTTCTTCGACTTCTCCTTTGTGTGCCCAGACAACGGCCCGCGCGCCAGTTTCGAGCGGTGCGTGGAGCAATTCGTCATACAAAGAAGCGGAAAAAATCACTGGATGGCCGCGGCGTCCTTCATACAAGGGAAGAACAATAGGACCTTTTGTTTTGTAAAACTGCTCGATTAATTCCTGAACCAGGGCATTGCTGATCAGCGGATGGTCGATGAGACAGAGGAGCATTCCGTCAGTCCCAGAAGGCAAGCTGCGCAGCGCCGCTTGGACCGAACTTAACTGGCCTTTCTCCCATTCACGATTGATCACGATTTCGTCGGCTTTGAGATCCACCGCTTTGGCGATGGGTTCCGCGTGCGCGCCGAGCACAACGCGACGCACCCCAATTTGGCGGTGCGCCGTTACTTCCAGGAGGTGTTCAAGGAAAGGGCGCCCTTGGTAGGGAAGCAGCGCTTTCGGTGAGCCCATTCGACTCGAAGCCCCGCCGGACAGGATGACGGCGGCCAGCATATGCTCCCTTTCAGCGCTCGTTCACGGTGTGAACTGCAGTAGCGCGCGATTCGTATTTCAGTTTCTTGTGCGTTCCAGATTGCGCATTCCGCCTTACCGCGATGAGCTCCGCGACAATACTGATGGCAATCTCTTCGGGAGAGAGAGCCCCAATTTCCAGTCCCATCGGCGCGTATACGCGTTCAAATTCCTCGGGCTTGTAGCCCTCGTTTTCGAGCGCCTTGTAAACGGACAGCACTTTGCGCTTGCTTCCGATCATGCCGACGTAGCGCGCTTCCGTGCGGACGGCCCAGGCCACCACGCGCATGTCTTCTTTATGGCCGCGCGTCACGATGACCACGTAGCTCGACGCATTCGGGCGAATCTTTTCGAACGCGTCCTCGTAACTAGTGTGGATTTCGTGCGCCATCGGAAAGCGCTCTTTGTTGGCGAACGCTTCGCGGTCATCTACCACGCCGATCCCAAAGCCCGCGGCGCCGGCCGCCTTTGCAACCGCCGTCGAGACGTGACCGCCGCCAAACAGGTACACGACCGGTTGCGGCAAAATTGGCTCAACAAAAACCTCTAGCGTTCCGCCACAAATCAATCCGCTGTCGTAGCTTGCCTCATGGTTCAGGTTGAAGGCCATCTTGCGTGGCGATTCTTTCTGCATCACTTCTTTTGCTGCCGCCCAGACTTCTGCCTCGACGCAGCCGCCGCCAATCGTCCCCGCGATCGAGCCGTCCTCGCGTACCAGCATCCGGGAACTTTCATAGCTCGGGATCGATCCATTGGTATGTACGATCGTGGCCAGCGCCGCGCGCCGCCCGGCACGCCGCATCTTCACGATTTCTTCAAACAGGTCCATCAGGCTCCCTGGGAATTACGCTACGCCGCGCGCAAGGTCATGTCAATTCGCAGGGTCTCAGTTGCGGCTCGCAGCGAGGTTGCGCGGCGCCGTCAAGAACAGGAGAGGCCGCGCAATGCGGCCTCTCCAAGCTTCTGTAATGACTTGTATGCTGGTCGCGGGTCAGCGCCCGGCCGCGGCTGAAGCCGCTTGGTCGAGAATTGTCGCGGCGCGGCCGGCATCTGCCACGCCGAAGTAAAGAACCGGCTCGTTCCTCCCCGGTTCCGAGCCGCAAAACGCAAAGTTGATATTGATCTTGGCATCGCCGAGCCGCTCAGCGGCCCGCGCGAGTTCGCCGGCGCGGTGGGGCAACGTCACGCGCGCCACTTCGGTCTCTTTGTAAGACAGCTTTTCTGAATCCAGCACGGTCCTCGCAGTTGTGGGGTTGTCCACGACGAGATGTACCAGACTCTTTCCTTCGACAGGTGCGGACTGGAACGCAATAATGTTTACGTTGCGATCGGCGAGCGCCCGGCAAACTTTCCCGAGAGTGCCCGGCCGGTCTTCCAGGTGGATGCTGAACTCCTTGGTAGTTGGCATTGTCATTGACTCCTGTAGTTGTTACGAGGAACGCAGTGGCGCGTTCCTGCGGGGCCGAGAGGAGAAAATCCTACTCCCCCGTTGCCAGCGTTTCAAGTGGTACGTGTGCACCGGTTCAGGCGGCCAGTCTTTCCGTTCTTTGCCGCAGTGCTTTCTAGACACATTTTTGTCGCGGTGATAGCGTACCCAGGCCATTTTAACGCGCGGGAGTTCTCATGAAGGCAATCATCTTCCATCAGCACGGCGCGCCGGACGTCCTCAAGTATGAGGACGCTCCAGAACCCAGCATTCGCCCGAACGAAGTCCTCGTCCGCGTCAAGGCTTGCGCGCTGAATCACCTCGATCTCTGGGTGCGCCGCGGCATCCCAGGCGTGCCGATCCCGCTTCCGCACATTCCAGGCAGCGACGTATCGGGTGAAATTGCCCAACTTGGCGCGGATGTCACCACTGTCCGTGTAGGCCAAAAAGTTGTCCTCGCCCCTGGCGTGACCTGCGCCAAATGCACCGCTTGCCTCTCCGGCCAGGACAATCGCTGCCGCCAGTTCACTAATCTTGGCTACCTAATCGATGGTGGTTGCGCCGAGTTCGTCCGCGCCCCCGAGGTGAATTGCCTTCCGTATCCCGAAAACCTCACCTTTGAAGAAGCCGCGTCAATTCCTCTGGTCTTCCAAACGGCGTGGCACATGCTGGTAGCCCGCGCAGAGCTGCAGCCCGGCGAGGATATTCTCGTCCTCGGGGCGGGTAGCGGCGTTGGTAGCGCCGCGATTCAAATCGCAAAATTTTTCGGCGCGCGAGTACTTGCCACTGCGAGCACCGACGAAAAATTGCAGAAAGCAAAGCAGCTCGGCGCCGACCATTTTATCAACCACAAAACGCAAAAAATCCGCGATGAAGTGCACCGCATCACCAATAAGCGCGGTGTAGATATTGTCTTCGAACACGTTGGCACGGCCACTTGGGACGACAGCCTCGCTAGCTTGGCCGCTGGAGGCCGCCTGGTCACTTGCGGGGCTACGACCGGCTACGACGCCAAGGTTGATCTCCGCTTTCTTTTCAGCCGTCAGCTTTCGCTCCTCGGCTCCTACATGGGCACCAAGTCCGAACTGCACACCGTGATAAAACTTGTTACCGCCGGCCGCCTTAGACCCATCGTTGACCGCGTATTTCCGCTCGCCGAAGCTGCCGCTGCCCACGCTTATCTCGAATCCAGTTCGCAATTCGGCAAAGTCGTCCTTGCGGTCTGACAATCCGAAGATACTCCCAACTCTCGCTCACTGGTCTTCACAGTGCATCGATGGCCCGCGAAGTAACCGGAAGTACTATTGACATCTTTTTGTTACTCGAATAATTTGGCCGCGATTTCCCCGGGTCCAACTTACCCAACCCTTGTTCATCCCGGCTGCCAGAATCACGTCTGAAACGCTGTAAATAGGGAGGGTCCTCGCGATGTGGTCCAAGCGACCGATACTCTACGTGTGTCTACTCACGGGATTGGCGATAGCATTTGCCATGGCCGGTCCATCTTCGGGTCAAAACGCCAGTACGGCGATTGAGGCTCCATCCGGTTACGACAATCAACCCAATGGCTTGACGGACTCCGCCACCTTCACAATGGATCGCGGCAAATTTGAAGAAACCGAAGCAATCGGCGATGGACTTGGCCCTATCTTCAATGCGCAATCCTGTCGCGAATGCCATCAAAACCCGGTCACCGGCTCAACCAGTCAGGTCAAGGAACTCCGCGCCGGACACCAAGACTCCTTTGGGAACTTTGTCGCCGCCACGGCCACCCTTGCCGATGGAACAGTCACCATCGCCAACCGGTCGCTCATCAACCAGCGGGCCATCTGTCCCGCTGTTGACACCATCACTGTCAACGGCGGCCCACCGCAGCCCTACAACTTTCCTCAGACGCAAGGGCAAGAGCGCATTAGCACCGCGGAAACTATTCGCGCGTTCCGCATGTCGCTCAACACCATCGGTGACGGTTTCGTTGAATCCATCGCCGATCAGACGCTTCTCAATCTCGCATCGTCCCAATGCTCAAACACAGGCGGCCTCATCTGCGGTGAAACCGTGCGCGTTCCCGTTCTGGAAGCCAGCGGCGCGCTCGCCGTGGGCCGCTTTGGATGGAAGAACCAGCATGCCTCGCTGCTTTCGTTCTCCAGCGACGCTTATTTGAACGAAATGGGCATCAGCAATCGCCTGCCCCCCAACAATGTTGACGTCACTCGTCTGTGCGACGTCGTTCCCGATCCCAACGACAACACGCCCGATTCCGAGGGCCTCACGGACATGGATCATTTCGCTCGTTTTATGCGAGCGACAAAAGTGCCGCCGCGCGACACGGCGTTAGCCACTTCCTCAGATGGCGTCGCGGGCGCAACCCTATTTCACAACGTCGGCTGCGACATTTGCCATGTTTCTTCGATAACAACCGCGCCGCCTGGAACAGCGGTCGCCGCCGGCGCCTTCACCGTTCCGCCTTCGCTGGGCAGCAAGGTCATTCATCCCTACAGCGACTTCCTACTGCACAACATCGGCACCGGCGACGGGATCGTGCAAACCGGCGGGCAGGAAACCGCCCAAAAAATGCGTACGCCTCCTCTTTGGGGAGTCCGTACGCGCACGGAGCTGCTCCACGACGGCCGCTCCGTCACTTTCTACGACACCATTCAACGGCACCGCAACGAAGCTCAGCCGGTGCTCAACAACTTCAACAACTTGAGCACCACGCAGCAAAACCAACTGATCACCTTCCTGCGTTCGCTCTAGGACCGCAGCCCGGGCCGGCGACGCAACGCCCTTGCTTCGCCGGCCTATTGCATCTCGCCGCACCTGCGCTTGCCGGTTTCCTTCTCACGGCGGAATCACAGGAGTGATATCCTCTCTCCGTCCTAAACTCCCAATGTGATGGCGGGGAATGCCGGTCAGTCTTCAAGCGCGGCTTTCGGTCTTGATCGTCAAGTGGCGCGTCAAGCGCCGTTTGAAAGGCGTGCGCGATTACCGCGTCGCCCGCCAGATTCTTCGCCCGGATCCCTACAAGGTTCCGCCAACAGTTCAAATTTCTCCCGCGCATGTCGGCGGGGTCCCCGGGGAACGTCTCGAAAGCCCAATGCCTGGCGACACAGTGCTCTTGTATCTTCATGGTGGGGGCTATTTTGGCTGCTCGGCGGAGACACACCGTCCCATCACCGCTTACTATGCGCTCCATGGGTTTTGCGTTTTCGCTCCGGACTATCGTCTTGCGCCCGAGCATCGGTTTCCTGCCGCCGTGGAGGACGCCGTGGCGTTCTACCGTGCACTTCTGAGCGCCGGTTATCCGTCGCAGTGCATCGTCGTGGCGGGCGAATCGGCAGGAGGTGGGCTGGCACTCTCGCTCATGGTCGCTCTTCGCAACGCGGGTGATCCGCTTCCAGCGGCGGCTGCTGTCTTTTCCCCCTGGACCGACCTCGCCGCTACCGGCGATTCCATTCGAACCAACAGCGATCGCTGCGCTATCTTCAACGGGCTCGATGTCGCGGCTTCGGCGCACTACTATCTCGGTGACACCGATCCGCGCAATCCGCTGGCGTCTCCTCTGTACGCCGATCTCGTCGGACTTCCGCCGCTTCTGATTCACGTCGGCGCCGATGAAGTCTTGCGCGATGATTCCACGCGCCTCGCCGAGCGTGCCCGCGCCGCCGGCGTCTCCGTCGAACTAAAAATCTGGTCCGTCGTTCCCCATGCCTGGCAACTCGCCCCGCATCTGATTCCCGAAGCCCGTCAATCGCTTCGAGAAAGCGCTGACTTTTTCCGCGCGCACGTTGCGCCAGCGGAGTGGAACAGGGAAGTAGTGGCCCGCGCATGACCGCATCCGGTGCTTTTTCTTCCAACTCGCGTGTCACCAATGTCGACGTGCTAATCGTCGGTGCCGGTTTTTCCGGAATCTGCATGGGCATCAAGCTTCTCGAAGCCGGCATGCAATCATTTCTCATCTTCGAAAAGAGCGAAGAAATTGGCGGCACGTGGTGGGAGAATCGCTACCCCGGCTGCGCCTGCGACATCCCATCGCATCTTTATTCGTTTTCGTTCGCTCCATCCACGGAGTGGACACGCATGTATCCGGGCCAGCAGGAAATCCACGACTACCTGAAACGTTGTGTCGAGCGCTACGGGCTGGCGCCGCATCTCCGCTTGAATACGCGTTTCCAGGAAGCAGCTTGGGATGAATCCGAGAGTGTGTGGAACATAACCGCCGCTGATGGAGTGCGCATTCGGGCGCGCGTGCTTGTCTCCGGCATGGGCGCGTTGCACGTCCCGCACTATCCGGAATTACCCGGCCTTGAACGGTTTTCAGGTCCGGCGTTTCATTCCTCAGCGTGGGACTATGGCGTGAATCTGGACGCAAAAAACGTCGCCGTCGTTGGCACCGGCGCAAGCGCCATTCAATTCGTTCCGCAAATCGCGCCCCGCGTCGGCAAACTTTATCTTTTCCAGCGAACGCCGCCCTGGATCGTTCCGCGGATGGACTTCGCCATCTCCGAAAAATGGAAGCACCGCTTTCGCCGCATACCGTTAACCCGTTGGGCTTTTCGGCAATATATTTTCTGGCGCCAGGAGTTTCGCGTTCTCGGATTTCTCGGCAACGAATCCATCCGCAAAAAAGCCGAGGCCATCGCTCTCCGGCACATGGCCCGTAGGATCAAGGATCCCAAGCTCCGCGAGGCGCTCACCCCGAAGTATCAGTTGGGCTGCAAACGTGTCCTCGTTTCCGACGATTACTATCCGACTCTTAATCGCGCAAACGTCGAGTTCGTCACGGATGGAATCGCTGAAGTCTGCGAGCACAGCATCGTCACGCGCGACGGCGTTGAACGCCCTATCGATGTTCTGATTTACGGCACTGGCTTCCGCGCCACCGAACCGCTGATCGGCTGCCGCGTGGTGGGGAAGAGCGGCGTCGAAATTCACGACGCCTGGGGAAAGCGCATGACCGCCTATCTCGGCGTCACCGTAAGCGGATTTCCCAATCTGTTTATACTGCTCGGTCCGAACACTGGCTTGGGCCACAATTCCGTCGTGCTGATGATCGAAGCTCAGGTCCGCTACACCATAAATTGCCTGAAACTTATGAAGAGCCGGAAGCAGCGCGTCCTGGAAGTCCGCCCCGAAATCCAGCAGTCATTCGTCGATGAAATCTATCGCCGGATGTCCGGCACCGTCTGGCAGTCCGGCGGCTGCCACAGTTGGTATCAAGACCAGCAAACCGGCGAAATCACCACCCTCTGGCCCGGTTCCGTCGTCTCCTATCTTCGCCGCATGCGCTCCGTCTCCGCATCCGACTATTTACTGACCTCTTGAACCTTGGCTCAGGCCGCTGCGCAACGTCAGCTGCGCCTATTCGCAGGACCTTAGTCCCCAAGAAAAATTGATAGAGTATGTGTAGTGATAGCCCGGTTTTTGTCCGGGGAATTCAAGCGAAGCAGACCACGGACCCTTGCAGTAGTCAACTTCTTTACCGCCGTAATCCCGCCCCCATACTTTAAGGTATTGCGTACCAACGGACTTCCACCCACGAGTAGCCAATTCCCGATCGTAGAACTCCTGAATCGACTTATAGTCAGCGGCAGTGGCGTACTTCGCGTCCACTAACGCCTTGTGGGAATTCCATACGCTAAAACTGTCAACCGACGCGAGCAAGGTCGAATTGGGCATTTGTTCCAGTGAACGGGATTCCGCGACAAGCTGCCGATGAATCTGTTCACCGCGCGAGCCGTTAAGAACACGGTCTCCAATGAGAGTCAAAACCAGAATTGCGCACATCGCGCCACCGAAGTATGTCTTCGAGCGCCAAGGGAATGAGAATCTAGACATAGAAGCAGGTGGTCCTCTCCACCCATAATTGCAGTGATTTAACTTGTCCTCAAGCCTTCGTGCCGAGCTGGGTACCGGCTCCGGAAACTGAGATAGCAATTTGTCTCTAACCGCCCCCTATGCGAAAATAACGTAGAAGAAACACCATGAGCACATCACTCGGCAAACACGTCACGCTCACCAAGCCCGACGACTTCGGCAAGCTTCTAGAAGACGAAGGCATTATCTTCACCACGCTCGATAAGGCCGTGAACTGGGCGCGCAAAAGCTCCATCTGGCCACTCGGCTTCGGATTGGCCTGTTGTGCCATCGAAATGATGTCCATGGCTGCCGCGCGCTTTGACGTCGCGCGCTTCGGCGCAGAAGTTTTCCGCCCGTCGCCTCGCCAGGCCGACCTGATGATCGTTGCCGGCCGCCTCTCGCAAAAAATGGCCCCAGTGATCCGCCTGCTTTACGACCAAATGCCCGAGCCCAAGTGGGTTATCTCAATGGGCGCTTGCGCCACTTCCGGCGGTGTGTTCAACAATTACGCCATCGTGCAAGGCTGCAATCAGGTTATTCCCGTCGATGTTTACGTTCCCGGCTGCCCGCCGCGCCCCGAAGCGCTTCTGTACGCCATCCTCCAGCTCCAGAAGAAAATCGACGCCGAGAAGGGCTCCTTCAAGCGCGCCTTGAATCTCGCCTGATTCGCGCCGTCGTTTCCGCAAATCTCATTTACATGGATAAAGCTAGTCGTGCTCCCTTAGTCGTTGATGCGTCTTTCTCGGGAAGAGAGTGCAGTTCAGTTCACGGTCAAAGGAATAGCGACGTTTGCGTCAGCATTGGCATTGCTTCCGTCGCTGGTGTTGCTTTCGGTGAACGCGTAAACGGTTACTGTGTAGGATCCCGGAGGCGTTCCATTGTTGCCAGGGGGAGGGGGCGGTGGAGGTGAATTGCCCCCACAGCTGGTAAGAGCCCCACTCACAAGAATCAGTATCGCGGCCATGCCACAGAGGTGGCACCAAGCGCGGCGCTGCGTTCGCAGGGCAAGGAGGAATGCTACAACCGAGACCATAAGTTGCGCGAGTACAATCGGCGCCCAGAAGCGCACCCGCGGATTGACGAAGAAGGGTGGCAAGATCGAGTTGGCCGTGGTGGTCACCGTGACCGTCACGGTTTCCGCTGCACCCGATGGGCTGGAATTGGCCACAAACGGGCTGATGGGGTCACTCGTGCTGACCGAGCATGAGGACTTGGGGGCGTTCGTTGAGCAACTGAAAAATACAAAACCTGCTCCGCTGGTCAACCCTGGAGTAAATTTACTGGTGTTTGCAACCCCGCCGCTATCACCCGCTTTAACCGTGATCGGAGGAGGAGCGGGCAATACCGGGCGCGGCACTGCCGACGCTTTGTACTGGCGAACGTAGTCCACCAAATAAGGCTGGGTCGGACTAGCAAGCCCGCTGGGGCTGCCACCCAAAGTACCTCCAACGGCCAGATTCAAAAGAATAAAGCTGCTGGCATTAAACGGCCACAAATCGCCGGCACCGAGGTCGCTGATCGTGGCGATATAGAAGGGATGGGTAGGGTCGTCCACGTAATGCTGCACCATGTTTGCCGACCAAATCACGCCGTATTTGTGCAAGGCCGTATTGTTCGCCATTCCAGTTGGAAACTTAAAGGTGTGTTTATTCGTCTGAACGCCGGCGCCATCGGTACTCTTGGTGTGAATCGTAGATATGTTTCCGCCAGTACCGGGTCCGTTCAATACCTGAGGGGACCAGACTTCCATGAAGTCATCTTCCCCGCAGGTCGGCCAACCTACGGTGGTGATGTTGGTTCCCAGCGACCAAAAAGCTGGCCACAGCCCTTGGTTTGTCGTATCGGGGACCTGAATGTTGGCTTCGATTCGCCCGTACGTGAAATTCTCGAGGCCTTGCGTTTTCATTCTCGTTGAAAGCCACGTGCCCCCATTGTTGATGGCTTGAATCACCAGATTGCCGCCGCCGTCAATGTAGGCGTTGTTAGATGTAGTCAGGCTATTGGGACATTTAGAGTCGTTGCCCACATAACCCGGAGGTCCGCAGTAGACTTCCACCTCGTTGTTTCCCCAGCCGCCACCACCAACGTCAAAACTCCACACCGTGGTATCAATGGCAGTCAGCGCCACGTCGTTAAATTCCTGGCAGAATTGTGGTGTCCAAGTGACACTGCCGGATGTTGAATTGCCGACGCCTTGATTGGTGCATTGCGCACTTGCCTGTGCATTGGCTTGGCCTGCCCCAGCCAAAAACAAGAAAAGGACCGCGAGAAGGAAACCACCACGGAAAACGAAACGGGAATTTCCCAAACTGATCATCGACATTTTGCGCTCCCCAAGAAGGAGGACGATAGCCCGAGTCTCAACTCCTCGGTATTCCTGGGTAGAATACCGGTATTTCATCGTATCACTAAGCTGCGTCAGAGCCTCTTGGAGCTTCGATCATCCTTTTTTCATCGTCCCGAATTGAACGATTACTCCCTTTCCCCTCTGTCTCGTTTTCGCTGTGTCCCCCTGTGTTCTCGGAGTACTCTGTGTTAAAACTCTTTGCTATCGTGTTTTCGTAACCGTCCTGCTTTGGAAGCTGCGTTCGGGAGCTTTTCGATGGACCAGTCATCCGAATCTGCCCGTCAATTTCTCCGCCATACCCTGGCTACCGTGGCGTACCGCGGCGGCAAAACACTGCGCGGCGCTCCGGCCCATTTCGACAGCTTTCACATCGGGGACAAGACGCGCACACCCGCGCAGATCCTTGCGCACATGGGCGATTTGTTTGACTGGGCGCTTTCCATCGCCAAAGGTCAGCAGACCTGGCACGATTCCACGCCGCTGCCCTGGAACGCCGAAATCGAGCGGTTTTTTGCGGCCATAAAAAAGTTTGATGACTTCCTGGCTTCCGGCGAGCCCGTGCACGGATCAGTAGAAGGAATTTTCCAAGGCCCGGTTGCCGACGCCCTCAATCACGTCGGCCAGATCGCCATGCTCCGCCGCCTCGCGGGGTCACCCATCCTCGGCGAAAACTATTTCAAGGCCGAAATCACCGCTGGCCGTGTTGGCCCGGAGCAATCCGCTCCTCGCCGCGAATTCGAGTAAGCTCACGGCAATGTTTAAATTATTTAACTACCGATGAGATATGTGATATAGTGCGTACATTATGGTTATCTCTGATCGTCTACGCGCTATCCGGGAACAGAAAGACCTCTCACAGGGTGATATCGAGAAGCGCACTGGCCTGCTGCGCTGCTACGTCTCGCGTGTTGAGAACGGCCACACGGTCCCCAGCATCGAGACGCTGGAAAAAATGGCCCGCGCTCTCGAAGTTCCCATGTACCAGCTCTTTTACGATGGAGAAACGCCGCCCGAGGTCCCAACGCTTCCAAAAGGCCTCTCCTCCGACGGCGTGGAATGGGGAAGCGATGGCGAGTCGGCGGACTTTTTGAAGCGCTTGCGTCAGCTTCTCGGCCGTCTCTCCAAGGAGGACCGCAAGCTCATCCTCCACATGACCTTCCAGTTGGCCCGGCGGAAATCAAAAACCTAAGTGCGATCCTTACGACGCCGGTATTCCTATGGGACTCCTCGTCCTAGAAATATATACTTCCCGGGTTCGGCCTACGTTCAACTAACCGTTCAAGACGCGGAGAAACTCGATCATGCTGGCCAAGACTTGGCTGCTCGGTCTGTCAATTCTCGTGACTATCGCCGCCGTCCTTTTGCTTCTTCACAATCCGAGAGTGGGCGAACTTTTTCACGCACATGTCCGTGATCGGCCCAAGCGCCGGCTTCTCCTGGCGGCTATCGGATTCTTCGTCACGTTTGCAGTGGCGCGCGCAATGGCTTACGCCGCTCACCGTAATGCTGGTCCATTTCACTATGTGTATATCGGCGGGACGCATATCCATCATCTTGTTTGGGGGATACTGCTCTTGCTCATGGTTGGGTTTTGTTGGCTAATCGAGGTGGGGACGGGAGCCAGCTCGTCGTCCCTCTTGGCGAGCCGTTTGATGTCCTTGCTCTACGGTGTGGGCTCTGCTCTCACTCTCGACGAGTTTGCCCTTTGGCTGAATGTCCAGGAGGGGGTCTATTGGACCCGGCGGGACCTGGCTAGCATAGATGCTGTGATCCTCTTCGGAGCCGCTCTATTAATCGGCATTTGGGGACGTGACTTCCTCAGAGCCGTCGGCCTGGAGCTTTGGAGTTCGCGCCGCAGGCACCGATAAGGCTGATAGTAAACAACGCAAGTGTGACGATTCGTTTTTCACCCTTACTTGATGACCGTCGCGGTCCCACCAGCCCATCGCAGCACAGTGTCCGGCGTGGCGGCTTCTTTGCGGACGTACGCCATTCCGAGGATGCGCGGCGGGTCCCAGGTCCTTGCGGCGCGCGTGAGGTAGCCTACTTCGTTCCCGTCCAACGTCAGCGCCATGCCCGTTTCAGGCACGACATCGCCGGAAAAGTTTAGGCGCACGCGCTGGCGGTTGACCTGGCCGCGGGAGCGCACGCGCTCCACGATTTCCTGGCCGGTGTAGCAGCCTTTCGTGTAGCTGATGTGGCTGTCCTGCAAGCCGGCTTCGTGGGGGATTTGTTTCTCGCCGAAGTCGTAACTGAACCACGGCGCTCCCATTGCCAATCGCAACCCGCTGACCGCGGTGTAGCCTGCTGGCCCGCCGCCGTGCCAGCGAGCAGCATCTAAGAGAACCTGCCAAAGTTCAGCCAGCTTTTCGCTGGCCGTGGAAAATTCCGCTCCGGGAACTCCTCCCGGAGAACGCCTCGTAATCCGGCAGGGAATAGAACCGACAGCTCCGTCGCGACAGGAAAGTTCGTCAAAGTTGGCGAGGTCGGTGCCAGAAAGCTCCTTGACGATCGCCGCCGCCTTAGGGCCCTCCAGTGCCAGCGTGCCGTAGCGCGGCGTCTCATCGGTGAGCGTAACGTCATCCATGATGATGTATTTATCGAGCCATTCGATGAGCTGTTGGCGAATCATAGCGTACGACTGACTGAGGAGCCGGTCGGCAAACGCGTACGTCTCAATCTCCGCGAGAATGTGCCCCTGCGGATTCAGCAGCAGAGAAATAACCCCGTGGTTTTCGGGGAGGTCCTTGATGTTATTCGTCAGAATTGCGTTCAAGTAGCGCACGCGGTCAGGACCTGTGAAGGAGAGATAGGCTCGGTAATTCTTGTCGATCAGCGCCACGGTCTCCCGCGCGGAACGATACTCGGCAGCCGGGTCCCCAAAGTAGTCCGGCAGCGCGCATCCGAACCAAACGCCCATCTTCGCGCCCGCAGCAAGGTGCGTTGCCGCAAGCGGAGTGTTCATCGCCGTGCCTGTCGCGGCCGTTTCCACGAGTTCGCGAACCCTCCAAGGTTAGTCTAGCAAAGAGTTTGTCGAAAATCGGGCTGCCAACTCAGTGCCGCATCCTGCTTCACCTCCAGTGATATACTTCCGACTATGAGCGACGGCCGACGCGCACTCAGTGCCGTTACTGACGGACTGATTCACATCACCATCCCTGTAGGGATGCTGCAGTGCAATTGCTCGATCATTGGCGATCCCGCCACTCGCGAAGCGTTGGTGGTCGATCCGGGTGACGAAGTCACGCGCATCTTGGACTTGATCGGACGCCACCGGCTGATTGTGAAAGCTATCGTCAGCACGCACGCGCACATCGATCATGTCGGCGGCTTGAGCAGACTTCATCAATACACGGGCGCCCCAGTGCTGATGCATCGGGACGACTTGCCCCTCTATCAAGCGATGGACGAGCAGGCCGCGTTCATGGGCGTTCACCCGCCGGATCTCACGGATGTGGATCAATTGCTGAAAGAGGGCGACGTTCTTCGCTGGGGACCGTTTGAAGCCCAGGTGATTCATACGCCGGGCCATACGCCAGGCAGCGTTTCGCTGTATCTCCCGCATGACGCAGGGAAAGTCACGGCCGCTGGGCCGAAGAAGATCAGCGTCAAAGATGAGGCCGGCGATGAAATCGCCATCGAGGATCTCTTGAAAAAAGCAGTTCCTCGGGATGATTTTGAGGAAACTACGGCATCCGACGAGCCCGAGCAACCTGCGCCTCACGCGCCTCAGCTTTTTTCCGGAGATACGCTCTTTGCCGGCAGCATCGGACGCACCGACCTGTGGGGCGGCTCGATGGAGCAAATTATGGAGTCACTCCGCACAAAATTGATGCACCTGCCGGACGATACCATCGTTCACCCGGGCCACGGCCCGGTCACAACCATTGGCAACGAGCGCCATTTGAATCCCTTTTTGCAGCCGGAATAGGAACGCGAGATTAATTCTGGGGTTTCTGCTTTGACTGGCGCATGTCTTCCATCACTGATTGGACCAACTCCTTGGCGTGCACTAGCTCTTGATTGATGATGCGCAGGTCCATCGCCGGCACCGTCGGATTGCGCTGGCTGGTGCAGTAGACTCCATGCTGGCCCACCAGCACCAGCGCATTGGTCAAGCGGTCGAGTGACACCGCCAGCCGGCCGCGCTCACGGCCAAACATCTGCTCGAACTTTTCCAGTTCATCTTTGTGCTCTTCGAATGCCGACATCGTTTCCTACCCTCGTTGACCAGCCAGACGAACGCCGCGAAACGCGGGACCGGAGTTGCATTTTCGGGCACACCCGGCTCGCTCCAAACTTTACCG
This sequence comes from Acidobacteriota bacterium, assembly GCA_003225315.1. Classification (GTDB taxonomy): domain Bacteria; phylum Acidobacteriota; class Terriglobia; order Acidiferrales; family UBA7541; genus Acidiferrum. Next base: position 302,671 of record QHZD01000017.1, on the reverse strand, counting down.
CATCGCGCACCCGGAACATAATTCGTGAAGCCGCAAAGAAGTGATTTGAGTCCTTCATGTGGCGTGATTTTGAATGCGGCGGTATACGCCCACTTCCTCAACGAGCTCGTGAAGGGATTGGGCCGGAGCAACCAAGAAAATGCGACGTTCCGACCTGGTTCAGCATAAGGAGAAGGAAAAGGGCGCAAACACGCGCACCTCTCAGATTGTTTTTGGCGAGAGGCAGCACCTTCTTCGCGTACTCGATTCCCTCGAGGGCACGGATCTTCCGATCGCCCGGATGCAGCAGGAGCGGCGCATTCTCGAAGAATTAATTCATGCGCGGACCCGCGATTTGAACCACATCAATACGGCGTGGGACGAAAAAATTGGGCTTGTGCTGAGCTCCGACGCCAAACCGGAAATGCTGGAAAAGCTGGTGAAGCAGGCGCCGGAAGAAGATTATTACCTCCTGCGTCTGATTAGCGAGCACCCCCGCGCCAATGCGAAGACGCTGAACAAGCTGGCGAAACATCCGTACGGGGCGATTCGCGAAAATGTCGCCCGGCATCCCAACGCCGACGCCAATACTCTGACGTGGCTGAGCCACGACCGCAGCCAGCCCTTGTGGTATCTGGTGGCGTTCAATCCCAACACGCCCACGCCGCTGCAACGGCGCTTGCGCGATCGCCTGAAGCGTCTGGGCGAAAACCAAGCTTCCAAGTAAAGTTCCCCCTGAGTCTCTTTCTTTAGTTCTTGAATTCGAGTTTCAAGCGCTCTCAGTGTGTCTCTCCGCATGATCATGCGGGCAATCAGGTTGTGTGCGTGTGCCGCGCGCAGAAGATAGTAGAATGCCGCGCGATGTAGTGCGGTTAGGAGGGTCTGCTTTTGGCTGAGGAACTCATCGAGGGCGAAAGCTTATTCTCCGCGATCTGGGGGCGTTTCAGGCCGCAGATTATTGCGGGGTTCGCGATTTCCGCGCTGCTGGTTGTTCCATGTTGGTGGCACCGGCGCATCGAGGCGGGGGATTTGGCGAGCCACGTATACAATGCGTGGCTGGCGCAACTGATTGAAAAAGGACAAGCGCCTGGACTGTACATCGCTAGGCAGTGGAACAATATTTTATTCGACGTCACGCTGCTGCGAGTTGCGAATTTATTCGGGCTTGCGGCAGCCGAGAAAATCGTTGTTTCCGCCTGCGTGCTGATTGTTTTCTGGGGAGTCTTCGTATTCATTCGAACGGTTACGGAACGCCCGCCGTGGTTCCTCGTCCCGTGCATCGCCATGCTGGCCTACGGCTATTCCTTCAGCATGGGCTTTATGAACTATTATTTGTCGCTCGGACTGGCCTGCTTCGGGCTCGCGGTTGTCTGGCGAACGCGCCGATTCGAGTGGATGGCGGTAATCCCCTTCGCTGTACTGACGCTGCTCGCTCACCCCATCGGTTTTCTATGGCTGGTCTGCACGCTCGCGTATAGCAAGGTCAGAGGGAAATTAACGGGCTGGTGGAAATTGGTACTGCCTGCAGTAGCGACGTGTGCGTTCGCCGCGGTTTATTGGTATACGTCGCATCGGCCGACACTCTTTGCCGATTGGGATCGCGGGCCGTTTTATTTTTACAACGGCGCAGATCAACTTGCGCTGTACGGAAAGCGCTATTTCTTTCTCGCGGGAGCTGCGTTTTTGTTCGGCTTGATTTGTGTGGTGCTGGATTTCTATGCGCGGCGCCCCGAAAGCTCTTCTTGGAAACCATTCGAATTGCCCTTTGAATTGTACGCGGTGACGTTTTGCGGGACGGCGCTGCTCCCTGAAAACCTGCGGCCTTCCATTTACGGCGGCTGGATTGGTGTAATCGGTTCAAGGCTTACCACTATTTCTGCGATTCTCGGCCTTTGCTTTCTTGGGTGCCTGAAGCCGAGGCGGTGGCATCTCGCCGGCTTCGGCATCTGCGCGATCGTTTTCTTTGCGTTTCTGTACCAGGACACGGGCTGGTTGAACCGCCTGGAAGCGAATGCAGAAAAGTTGGTAAGCAATTTGCCTCCGGGGACGCGCGTGATCGTGACGGTGCAGGCTCCAGTGGAGTCACGGATTTCATTTATTGGGCATTCGGTCGAGCGCGCCTGCATCGGCCATTGTTTCAGCTACGCGAATTATGAGCCGGCCTCGCAGGAATTCCGCGTGCGCGTTCGAAAGGGAAGCCCGGTCGTCACTTCCTCGACGGATGATGCGGAAGACATGGCGTCGGGGGAGTACGAAGTAGATGACACGGACCTTCCTTTGAAGCAGATTTATCAGTGCGATGCGAAAGATTTGACGAAACTTTGCATTCGCGACCTCGAAGCAGGAGAAATCAACGGGCGAATGGGGTTGAAGCCACGCGGTCGCTGAGACCGCCAACGACAGGAAGGAAGCAAACTCGGTCTCCACCGAATTTGTGGTAAGTTTCTTTCGACCAAGCCCTCTGATTCTCACCCAAGCGGACGTGGAGGTCTTACTGTGAGCAGAATGGGAGCGATTCTCGCATCAGCGGCGTTGCTCGGAGCTGCGCTTGTTGCCCGTCCTTTGCAGTCGGAAAACGCTTGGGTATCTCTTTTCAACGGCAAGGATTTGACAGGCTGGAAAAATAATGGCGCGGAAAAATGGGTAGTCGAGCAGAGCGCCATCCTGTGCGAAAGCGCCGCCAACAAATATGGCTACCTGACGACCGAAAAGACCTATCGCGATTTCAACCTGCGCCTCAAGTTCAAGGGCGAAGCCGCTGGCAACAGCGGCGTCTTTTTCCATTCGCGCATTACGGGAATCAATCCCGAGCATGGCCCGGACATCGAAGGGATGCAAGTGGAAGTGGACCCCAGCGTTGGCAAGCATACCGGCGGACTCTACGAAAGCGGTGGGCGCGGCTGGGTGAAGATGCCCACGCCGGAAGGCGAGCAGGCGCTGAAACCGGGCGAATGGAACGACCTCGAAGTATCCGTGCAGGGAAATCACATCGTGACGCAGCTCAATGGCGTGAAGATCGTGGACTTCATCGACGACGCGCCGAAATTCACCGATGGCGTGATTGGCTTGCAGATTCACACCGGCGGCGGCGTGAGGATGCGGTGGAAGGATATTTTCATTCAGGGGAAATAGAGAGCATCGGTTTCCTGGCCAATGCCGGAGTCGCCCTCCTGAGGCACATTCATGACTAAGCGGAATCGTCGAACCTTTCTTCAAACTTCCACTGCGGCTTTGGCGGCCGGGCTGAGCCCCATCGGCGCCGCACTAAAGGATGACGTTTCTACTAGTCTCGCGAGGAATCTTACCGTAACGCAGTCCGCTCCGATGGTCACAAGTAACGAAGGCAAGAAACCGTTGCGCCTTGGCCTGATTCTCGGCATCGGAAGAGATCCCAACGATGCCATTTCCAAGGTTCACGATCTTGGCCTGCCGACGTGCCAGGTATTCGTGGACGAAATCGATTCCGTGTTGGCGGGCCGCTTGCGTCAAGCGCTCGACAAATACCAGGTTGAGGCGACTTCGCTCGTTGTGGGCGGACCCGGGCGGGAAGTGTGGGACTTTTACGACGGCCCGCTGACCATCGGATTAGTGCCGCGCGAAACGCGAGAACTGCGCATCGCTCACATCAAGAAAGCGTCGGACTTCGCCAAACACTGCGGCATCGATGCCGTGCAAACGCACTGCGGCTTCATCCCTGAAAATCCGAATGACCCGGTTTACAAGGAAACTATCACTGCGATGCACGAAGTGGCGGCCTACTGCAAGCGCAACGGCCAGAATTTCCGTTACGAAACCGGCCAGGAGACGCCCATTACGCTCGTGCGCGCGATTCAGGATGTGGGGCTGGACAATCAAGGCGTGAATTTCGATCTCGCCAACCTGATTCTCTATGGCAAAGCCAATCCGGTGGACGCCATCGAATTGCTCGCCCCGTACGTGCAGGGGATTCACGCCAAGGACGGATTGTGGCCCACGAACCCGCGGAAGCTGGGCGAGGAGGTTCCCATTGGCAAAGGTAAGGTGGATTTTCCGCGGATCATCGCGCGGATGAAAGAGATAAACTATCGCGGCGCGGTCACCATCGAGCGGGAAATTTCTGGTCCGCAGCAAGTCGAAGACGTGCGAGCCGCGAAGGCTTATCTCGAAAAGTTGATCGGATAGTTTTCGCAACAAAAGGGAAGTGCGCATCGCGAGGAGGACAGAGGAGCTATGCCAGAAAACACGAAACAGGGAATGAGTTTTTCAGCCAAGGTCGACCGCCGGAAATTCATCGGCGCTGCGGCAACAACCGCCGGGATGCTGCTCCTCAAGCCGGAGCTGGTGCGCGGGACGGCCGCGAACTCTACAGTGCGTGTTGCGCTGCTCGGGTGTGGGGGCCGCGGCACCGAAGATGCCACCAACATGATCGATACCGGCGGAGCGCGCGTCGTAGCGCTGGGCGACTTGTTCCAGGACCAACTCGACAAAGCGCGTGATAACTTCAACAAAATTCAACAGGCCAAAAACTATGCGGCGTTGGACGCTTCCCAGCTTTTTGTGGGGCCGCACGCATTTCACGAGATCGCCGCTTCGAAGGAAGTGGATGCCATCGTCATCGCCACTCCGCCGTATTATCACCCGCAGCATTTGGAGGCCGCCGTCGCGGCAGGCAAACACGTATATGTCGAAAAGCCCGTGGCCGTGGATGTGCACGGTGCATTGAAGGTGATCGAAATCGGAAAACGCGCCCAGGGGAAACTGAGCCTGGACGTGGGCTTTCAGATTCGCGACTGCCCTCCGTTCGTGGAAATGGTGAAGCGCATTCACGGCGGAGCGCTGGGTAAAATCATTTGCGGCGAATCGCACTATTTTGCCGGATACCTGGACCGTCCGGCTTGGCCGGACGCTACGCCCGTCGAGCGCCGCCTCCGCAATTGGGTGTATGACCGCGCTCTTTCCGGCGACATCATCGTGGAGCAAAACATTCACGTGATTGATATTTGCAATTGGGTGTTGAAGGCCCATCCGCTGAAAGCTTCGGCAAGCGGCGGACGCGCCGGGCGTCCCATCGATGGCGACGTCTTTGGAAACTACGACGTGCTGTTCCATTATCCAGATGGCGTCGACGTTACTTTCAGTTCGACGCAGTTTGCCAAGGGCTGGTGGGAAGTGACGGAGCGCTTTTTTGGCACGAAAGGAACTTCGCAGTCTCCCTACACCGGGCCGCTCGGAATCTGGGGAGACGAGCCGTGGCAGCCTGAAGCTACTCCGGCGAAAGACGCTGGGCAGGCGTTTTCCGCAACAGGGAAGTTCACCTCGAACCTGGAATTTGCGGACCGCGAAAAGAAAAAAGCGTTTGTGGAAAGCATTACCAGCGGAAATTTCCACAATCAAGCCGATAAAGGCGCGGAATCCGCGCTTTCCTGCATGATGGCGCGGACGGCTGCGTATACAGGACGCGAGGTCAGCTGGGAAGAAACGCTGAAGTCCCGCGAAGCGTGGGACCCCAAGATCGACTTGAACAAATTGCGCTGAAGCGGCAATTCTGGATCTCGGTTTTTTCTCCGAACTGATTCCGGCGGCGAATCTGTCGGAAACTAATCCGCTTTGCGTTAGGAAGTCTCAAGAGCTCTTCCGAGGTGTCTATGTCGATTGAAAATCCTTCGCGTCGTGAATTTCTGAAAACCACGGTGACGACAGCCTGTTCGGCGGCAATTGGCGCATCCGGAGCTGGCGAAATCTTTGCACCTTCACCCAGGCCGAACCTCGTCGCCACGACGCCATCTCCCGCACCTTTGCCAATCAAGAAGGGAGTGCTCCTCGACATGCTGCCAGCCAAGCTGAGCCACGCTGATCGCATGAAAATGGCGCGCGACGTTGGCTTCGAAGTGATCCAGGCGCCGACCACACCTGATGAACATGAAGCCGAAGAGATCAAGAAAGCCGCCGACGGCGCGAGCGTTCGCATCGATTCGGTGATGAACATGGACCATTGGCAGTATCCGCTCTCGTCCAGCGATCCCGCGGTCGTGGAGAAGAGCATGGCGGGAATGCGCACGTCGCTGCAGAACGCCAAGCTTTGGGGATCGGACGCTGTGTTGCTCGTGCCTGCGGTCGTGAATCCTCAGACTTCCTACCGCGATGCCTGGAGCCGTTCGCAGAAGGAAATTCGCAAGCTGTTGCCCCTCGCCGAAGAGCTGAAGATTGTGATCGCCATTGAAGAAGTCTGGAACAAGTTCCTGCTTAGCCCGCTGGAGATGGCCGCGTACATCAAGGAATTTCAGAATCCGTGGATTCAAGCATGGTTCGACGTCGGGAATGTGCTGCTGTACGGCTATCCCCAGGACTGGATTCGCGCGCTGGGGAAGAGCATCGTCAAAGTCCATCTGAAGGACTTCAAGCGCAAAGAAAACGGCTACGAGTGGGTGAACCTCGGCGATGGCGATGTGGACTGGGAAGCCGTGCGCGCGGCCTTTCGCGAAATCGGCTACGCGGGAAGCGCCATTACCGAGCTGAAAGCCGGCGACGAGGCCTACCTCCGCGACGTCAGCCGCCGCGTCGACCGCCTGGTCCTGGGCCGGACGTAAGGTCAGCAATCGCGTTCAGAATCTGGTCTGGCTTCAGCACGGTTCCTCGCTACGTGTTAGACTACGCGCCATTGAAAAGCGTTTTTCCAAGAAAACACCTTGTTTTGGCCGGTTGTATTTGTTCGATTCCCATCGCCCGCTCAGATGACTCTATTGCCCTTAAGCGGCCGAGTCGCTGTGGAAAGGCAACAGAACGCGTGAAGTGTTGCGTTCTAAGGGGTGCCGAAAAGCCATTCGATTGCGCTCAACACGGCTCCGAACGGATCGCCCCTTTCCGTTCCGACGCGCTGCAGTAAGGCAGGAAACGTGAAAGCATAATTCCACGAGGTGAGGGACTTGCGCTTGGAGATCGTTGCGCAGCGGTAAGTGTCTCCGCAGACGCACTGGTCCCAGAAAGCTCCCCACCTGTTTTCGCAAACCCGTCTTCGCTATCATCGACGACATGGCTTTTCTCGAATCGCCAGCACTAAACATCACATACAACGTGGTCGGTGGCATTCTAACGATCGTTGCGACAGGATTGTATGCCTGGACGTCCAAACGCTGGCGCCGCCGCCGGTTCCAGCGAGTGTTTGGCAGCGAAGGTGGGCGCTATCAGTTGGTCTACGCCCCTCTCAAGCTGCATCCCGATGTAAAAGTGTCGCTTCCGGCAACATTCTTGCGTCCACTCGGAGAGCCTTTTGTTTTTGTCCGAAGTGACAGCGATAACGCAAGGTTTTCGGCCTCGCAAATCACGAGTAGTTGCGAAATAAGGGCCGCATCCTACGTTGCATCTGCACTCGGTAAGGATGGTGCCCGTGAATCAACGTTCATCGATTGCAACTCGCTCGCAGGCAAGCTTGATATTGACTTCATTTCGTTTGGGCTGATCTCCAATCTAAAAACGATCGACGTATTCAACAACGAGGGGAATGATCTTGTAATCATTGCTCCGAACCCTGATTTCATGGTGTGGAAGTGGACTGGTGAGCCCACGATTACTGAACATCACGGGCATTTAGACTATGGGATCATTTTAAAGATTCACCCAGGGCAATTTCCTGAGAGGACGTGGATCGCTTGCGCCGGCATGGGCGAGTTTGGCACTTCCGGGGCAGCCTGGTTCTTGGCCCGCAAATGGAAAGAACTAGAACGGCGCGCGAAAGGGATAGGACCATTTTTTGCATTGATTGCGGTAGAACCTGGTAAAGATGAATCGGCCGTTCTCGTGAATTTCGGAAACGCTCCTCGCAAGATGCCCACGGCTAGTTCCCAATAACAACTCTATTCAAACCTGTATTTTTGGCGCGTCCAAACTCCTCAATCGGTCGCTACATAGAAAGGACTCACGGCGACGCCGCCGAGGGGGTCTTTGGCGGATGCGCGCGACGGTGACTACAAGTTTCTCAAAATCCTGGACAACACGTTCCTTTTCAACGTGGTCGAAGACCCGCTGGAACGCGCCAACCTAAAGGAACGCAAGAAGGACATTTATCAGCGGCTCGCGCGGGAGTGGTACGACTGGAATAGTTCGATGCTGCCCGAGATCAAAGAGAGCTTTACTCACAGCTTTAGTGGTGAGGAACTTGCCGACCATTTCGGTGCCAAGAAATCGGACCAGCTGCCGGACATCCCGGTCTCGCCGGATGACTAGCGCGGGCAGGACATGAGCCGCGGCGTGGACCGTCTCGTGCTACGCTCACTTCTTCCGTTGAGCGGTCCATTGTCCATCGGCTCGGCCTTCCACTTTCATTCGGCCCTTCGCCGAATCTCCATCAATCCATCCGGCCAGGGTCGCCGTCATGGGTGCTGGCTTTTCACTCGGCCACGTTCCGCTGAACGTAAGCTCGACATACCCGCTGCGCCACGTGCCGCTGACCGGCTGCTCCTGGCCAAACGCGCCGGACCATATGCCTCTCACTGCGTTGCCCTCACGATGGAGGTTCATCGATCCTTCGTAACGGCCGTAATCGCTGGCGAATTTTACTTCCCATGTTCCGGAGGCTTCGCCCTCATTCGTTACGGCCTCCGCTCTGGCAGGAATCACCTTCACGTTGGAAAAATAGGCTTCCTCCCCAGGATAACCCCATAAAGCAACACCGCCCTGCAGGTCCTCGCCTTTCAAGCCATTCACGATCAAGCTCGGATTCTCTGATCCGCCGACATACAACTTCGCAGTCCTTCCGTGAATTTCGATCTTTACTCTGATCCATACTTCAGGCTGTAGATCGGCATAGGATTCGTAAATCCACGGCCATTCTCTGCGCAGCTTGTACCAATCGAATCCCGGCGCAGCGACGTATTGCACAGAGTGGTTTCGCATCGCCTGATCTTCGGTGCGGGAATTCCCAGGCCGTAGGTAAAATAAATCGTAATGCGAAGCATCCGTCCTGGCCCGGAAGGCGATGCCAACGAAGCCGGGCATCCGGACACCCGGAGGCGTAGTGATCTTCAGGGCGATATCGCTCTCAATCGTTCCGTCCTGAATCTGGACTCCCTTGAGAAAGGCGAAGATATCTTTATCGGATTGTGTGGTCAGGCGAACCGCTTTGCGTCCTTGGTATTCGACTGTCTCTGCCTTCCCGCCGGCGGTTACGATCAGGTCGTTCAGATCCGTCAGCGTGAAGCTCCGCGCCTCCTGCGTAGTTGGCTCCGGCGTACGAGAGACCTGTGCGTTCGCGGAAAGGGACGCAGAAACACCAACCAGTACGGCTCCCGTGGCGCGCAAAAAGCGGGATACATCAATAGTCTTGTCAAGCCTCGTAGAGGAAAGCGTGCAGGTTCTCATTCGATGATCACCTCATTCTTCCCTGAAATTCCTGGCACAGTAGGAATCCTCACTGACCGCCAGGTTAGAGGACTCGCACGCACTTCGCAGGCCAAAGAAGAATTCACTTAAGCTCCATAAAATGAAATGGATGCGTTCGGACAGGGCCCACACCGGTGTTCGAGCTCGAACACCCGTGTCCGCAAATGAACAAAAATCGGCGAGAGGTTCTTTTCCTTGACCGGGCGTCACCCCAAGCGACCGGCTGGGCGAAGCCCTCGGCAAAAGACAAATTGGCTCTTGCAACAGGCCAATATCTGGTAGAATTGGCCGAAGGTGAGAGACAATGCTTCCACTTCATCTCCAGCCACAGAGTCACGTTCCGCTGTACATCCAGCTTCGCGACCAACTGCGCGCCCTCGTGCACGCAGGCGATTTGCGCCAGGGCGACCGCATTCCCGCCAGCCGTGAGCTCGCCACCATGCTCGGCGTTCACCGCACCACGGTGGCGAATGCCTACGCCGAGCTGGAATCGGAAGGTTTGATTCAAGGCCACGTGGGGCGCGGCACGTTCATCAAGGGCAACGGCAATGGACTAAAGATTACGCCGCCCGCGCCTCCGGTCCTGAACGGCAACGGCGGAATCCGATGGGAACTGCTCTTCGCTGATGAACGCGGGGAAGAAATCCTTAGCCGCCTCACCGCCAATGTGCCGGAGGGTGCGCTTTCGTTTGTGATGGCATGTCCGGCTGAAGAATTTTTTCCAATTGAAGAATTGCAAACTTGCGTGAACGCCGTGCTGCGGCGCGAAGGCGCGGAAGTGCTGAATCTTGGTCCGTCAGACGGCTACCCCCCGTTGAAAGCGGCACTGCTCGAGATGCTGCATCACGACGGCATCGCGGCCAAAGACGAAAACCTGCTCATCACCGATGGATGCCAGCAGTCGTTCGATTTGATCAGCAAAGCGTTTGTGCGCCCCGGCGATTCCGTGATTATGGAAAATCCGACATATCCGGGTGCGGTGGCAATTTTCCACGGTGCGCGGGCGCGCTGCCTGAGCGTTCCGATGCGGACGCATGCCGAGCCGGGCACGCCGTTGGGACTCGATCTGGAAGCGTTGGAAGCGACGCTGGCGGCGAATCGCGTAAAGCTCATCCTGCTTACGCCGGACTTTCACAATCCAACCGGAACATCGATGCCACTCGCGTCACGGCGCAAATTACTGGAGTTGGCCTCGCGTCACCAGGTTCCCGTGGTGGAAGATCACATTTACGCGCGGTTGCATGCGCGCGAGGAGCGCATTCCTTCATTAAAACAGCTCGACCGCTCCAACCTGGTCATTCACATCGACAGCTTTGCAAAAGTGGCCTTTCCCGGTTTGCGTGTCGGATGGATTGTCGCTCCACCAGCCGCGATTGAACGATTGCGCGTGGTCAAGCAGACGACCGATCTGCATACCGATCAACTTGCGCAAGCCACGCTCGCGGAATTTTTGCGCCGCGGACTTTTCAGCAAGCATCTCGCGAAGATGCGCAAGGTTTACACTTCGCGCTTGGTGGCGTTGGACGAAGCGCTACGAAAGCACATGCCCGAAGGAACGCGCTGGACCAAGCCGGAAGGCGGTATGTGCTTGTGGCTGGAACTGCCGCTGGGATTCGACGCCAGCGAATTGCTAATTCACGTGAAAGAACGCGGCGTGTTGTTTGCTCCCGGACGATATTTCTACGTGCAAGCGCCGTTGCCAAACACGCTGCGGTTGGGCTTTGCAAGTCTGGATGAAAAGCAAATTGCGCGCGGAGTGGCGACGCTCGCGGATTTGCTGAAGATTGAAATGCGCAAACGGCAGCGCGGAGTGCGCAGAGCAGAGCGCAGCCGCGTGGCGTTAGTTTGAAGGAAATCAGAAAACATTTCGGCACCGAGAGGAGAAGTGCAATGGACGCGAAGAAACCAAATGGAAGCGGTAACGGAACGAAAGGGTCGAATGAGTGGCGCGTGAAAGTCGGCCTGGCGGAAATGCTCAAGGGCGGCGTGATCATGGACGTCACGAACGCCGAGCAGGCCAAAATCGCCGAAAAAGCCGGCGCGTGCGCCGTTATGGCGCTGGAGCGCGTGCCCTCGGACATTCGCAAAGAGGGCGGCGTGGCGCGCATGGCGTCGATCAAAGTGATTCGCGAAATTATGGCCACGGTGACGATTCCGGTGATGGCCAAAGTGCGCATCGGCCATTTTGCGGAAGCGGAAGTGTTGCAGGCGCTGGAAGTGGACTTCATCGACGAGAGCGAAGTGCTCACGCCTGCCGACGAAGAGAATCATATTTGGAAGCACGATTACCGCGTGCCGTTTGTTTGCGGCGCGCGCAATTTGGGTGAAGCGTTGCGGCGCATCGCGGAAGGCGCGGCCATGATTCGCACCAAGGGCGAAGCGGGTTCCGGAAACGTCGTGGAAGCGGTCCGGCACATGCGCGCGATCGTCAGCCAAATGAAGAAGCTCACCACAATGCGCGACGACGAATTGATGCACCAGGCAAAAGAGCTTGGCGCGCCGCTCGAACTGATTTGCCAAATTGCCAAGACCGGCAAGCTGCCGGTGCCGAATTTTTCAGCAGGTGGCATCGCCACTCCAGCCGATGCGGTCCTGGTGCGTCGCCTGGGCGCGGAAGCGGTTTTCGTTGGATCGGGCATCTTCAAGTCCAGCGATCCTGAGACGCGTGCGAAGGCAGTGGTGAAAGCGGCGACGCATTTCGAGGATGCGAAAGCTGTTCTCGAAGCGCACGAAGAACTGGGCGAAGCCATGCGCGGACTCGACGTGCGGCAGATGGAAGAGAAGGACATGCTCTCGACGCGCGGATGGTAAGCGTCCGTCAAGAGTTTTTCTCCTGGGCGCAAGGGCGCAGCATGCTGACCCTGCAAAGAAAACGTGGAGTACGTGAGTGAAAATTGGAATTCTCGCCGTTCAAGGTGATTTTGAAGCGCACGCCGCGATGCTGGAGCGGCTGGGCGCGGAAACGGCGGAGGTGCGGACTCCTGCGCAGCTCGAAGGCTGCGACGGTTTAATTCTGCCGGGCGGGGAGAGCACAACGCAGTTGCAATTTCTGCGGGAAGAAGGCCTGGCGGATGCGATCGAAAAATTCGCGAAGCAGGGAGGAGCTATTTTCGGAACGTGCGCCGGAGCAATCCTTCTCGCAACAGAAGTGCAGAATCCCAAACAGGATTCCTTGAAACTTTTGGACATGACCGTGCTGCGAAATGCGTATGGGCGGCAGATCGCGAGCGACGTGGTCAGCGGGCCCACGAAACTGAAAAGCGAACCGCTCGAAATGGTTTTTATCCGCGGACCCATCATTGAGCGCGCCGGGCCGGGTGTAAGAGTTCTTGCGGAGTACGCCGGGAAGCCTGCGCTGGTGCAGCGGGACCAGATCATGGCCGCCACCTTTCATCCTGAATTGACAGACGACACCACTGTGCATGAACATTTCCTCAGCCTTGTCGCGGCCGGGGCGAGTCAAGCGGCGGGCAGCGCAAAGTCCTAATTGTGGAAAAAGAAAAGAACGCAGATTCCAGTGCCCGGCACTCCAGCCGGACGAGGGTGCTCTTCGTGTGCATTGGCAACTCGTGCCGGAGTCCGATGGCCGAAGCGATTGCCCGCTATGACGCCGCCGACGTGATCGAACCCTCCAGCGCGGGGCTGAGCCCTCTGGGATTCATTGCCGAACAAACCAAGCAAACACTGGTGCAGAATGGCTACTCCACAAATGGATTGACTTCCGATGCGTTCACGCGAGAAGCCGCCGAAGCCGCAGACGTTATCATCAACATGACTGGACAGCCAAGCGAAGAAGCCTTTAGGCGTCACGAAAAAGTTGAAGACTGGATGGTGCAAGATCCGTACGGCCGCCCGGCGGAAACATATCAGCGCGTCTTCGAAGGCATCCGACGGCGCGTGAACCAGCTGGCCGAGGGCTTGCGTGAGAAACGGCAGCAGAAGACCACGACCAGATAGGAGTGGCGTTGCAGCGAGAAAAAACAAGCGTATCGCAAGAAGACTATCTGAAGGCCATCTGGGAGATGCTGGAAGAGAACCAGACGCCCATCAGCGCGCGGCTCGCCGAGGAATTGAAAGTGACTCCTCCCGCGGTGACTGCTGCATTGAAGCGGATGACGCGCGACGGCCACGTGCGCGTAGAGCGCAGCGGGCGAATCGATCTGACAAAGAAAGGCCGCAAGAAAGCAGAACATCTTGCGCTGAGACACCAGCTCGCGGAGATGCTATTAACAGAAGTGATCGGGCTGTCGTGGGCGAAGGCTCACGACGAGGCCGAGCGGCTGGAACACGCGATTTCTCCGGAAGTAGAAGCGTTACTGCTCAAGCGATTTGGCGACAAGAAGAGCTGTCCGCATGGGGTCCCGATGCGGGGGGGAATCCCGCAGCTTCGGAAGCAAGGCGCGGTGCTGCTTTCCGATTTGCGGGCCAAGGAAGCGGGCGAAATTCTCTGCGTATACGAGAAGGATGCGGAGTTTTTGGAATTCCTCGAAGGACTGCACCTGCGGCCTTCGACGACGGTAGAAGTGCTGAAACGCGAGTACGACGAGACGATGACGCTGCGATCCAACGGGAAGACGATGCACCTGGGCAAGCCTGCCACGAGTCGCATTTGGGTGCGACGTCTCAGCGCCTGAGGGAGTTGTAGGCTGTTAGTTCTAAGTTTTTGGTTCTCAGCGCCGAAGATTTCCTGTTAGCCTGAGGTTCTAAGCACCCCCCGTGTTTCTTGTAAATGTTGCATTTAAAGGACTTAGTATTTGTGTAAATGGTTTAGAATCAACAGTTACGGGAGGCGTGTGTAAGTGTTGATTCTAAACGGGTTTGCCGTCGATGAGGAGGCGGCAGGTGTGGTCGAAATGGAGCGCGTAGGCGTTCCTGTTTGGGGCGGGAGTTTGAGCAAGTGGCGAGTGGTGAGTGGCGAGTGACGAGTTTGAAGAAAGAGAAGATTCCTGGGATGAGGCGGGAGATGGGGCGGGGGCCGGAGTTGGAGGGGGAGTGGTTTGTGTTGGGATTGGCGAGCGGGTCTGTGATGGGGCTGCTGGTTGAGCGGCCTGTGCGGGTTGTGGAGCCTGACTCTCACCGGTCTCCCCGGTCGAATCGGGACACACAGAACGTGCAAGACCGGCCACTACATGTTGAGCGAATTCGGCGCTCGTGGAGAGCAAGGGAGTGTGCGGCGACGGGGCCAGAGTTTGGGGAGGTGGCGAGTGGTGAGTGGCGGGTGACGAGTTTGAAGAAAAAGCAGATTCCTCAGGCCCTCCGACCCGGTCGGGATGAATTCCGGCCTGAGTTACAGCGTCGGAATGACAAGTTACCGGCGGTGCGGAGGGGACGGAGTCGGGTTGTAGGGGTTGGGGTTGTTCGGGTTTGGGGGCGAGCGGGAAGCGATAGTCGTAATTACCTTTGACGGAATTGCGGATGGATTTGCGCCAGCCGTCGGTGCCGAAGGCGTTGATGTATTCGTGCTCGGAGATGTGGAGGGACTGCATGAGAGTTTGGGCGAGGTAGGCGACGGTGCGAGCAGCTCTGGGTTTTACATCGCCGCGGACAACGGCGGGGATGAGGCGCGCCAGGGCAGTGCCGAGATCGCAGGCGGAGAGGTAGTCGCCGGAGAAGAAGTAGGCCAGGTCTTTGCCGAGTTTTTGCGTGGTGCGGGCGCGGGCTTCTTTTTGGGCGTGGTAGAAGCAGAAATGGGGATTATCGCGGAGGCGAGGAGTGCGGCAACGGCGGCCGTCGGCGAGCGTGAAACGACACAAGGACTTGCGGTCCTGTAAGCGAAGAGAGGACATAGGTGGCTCCTAAGTTGAGTTGGAAAATAAAAAAGCCCCGGCGAAACCGGGGCGCAATTCTGACCAGAACCATTATATCGGAATGATGGGGAACCAGGCAAGGAAAATGCTGGTTACTGGTCAGTGGCCGTGTGGAATGACTCCGGTTTGTGTCGCGATGGAACTGAATCTAGACCCTTACCTTTTGCTTGGGACTGAAACGCAAGGGACGGGGCAGCCGTGATCCCCAAGAGTAATCCGATGTCTATATCTTCTTTAAGAGAGCAAGTTTTTCTTCAATTGCGGGGATGCTAAACCTGGCTTCCTTTGCTTGCTTCATCAGGTCCAGGGCTTGTCGATACCAGGATTTTGCGTCTTGCATTTGGGCCGTGCTGACGATTCCGACGATTTCATTCACTGTTTGAACGGTTTCACAAAGAATTGTCGACACCTGTTCATCCTCACCGATTGGGCCGTCCTTTCGGGCAAGTTGAGCAAAAAGCGGGTGGGAGCTAATGCTCCCTAAAGCCACCCAGCTCTTATCTGCTTCCCGCACTTTCGCAGCGTCTTCCGGAGAACGTTTCTCCATTGCTTCTATAATCTGCGCAGCGATCGAACTGTCGATACCTTTGACTTTGAGTCTGTAACTTTCCGCTGGCGCGCCGGCTATAGCGCAGAGTTGCATCACTTCGGAAGATGACTTGTGGTGCGGCGCCATTGTGCCGATAGTTGCTCCATTCTCTAGCAGGGCTTCTACGCCTTTTATCCAACTTGTCGCTGCTTCTTCGGCTGCGTTGAAATCCCTTTCATCATTTGCTCGTGCTTTCTGAATGTCCTCATTCGTTGGCTCTCTCAACGCTTTCGGGAACATAGGATTCCCTTCGCGCCGTTGTAGCTGGCGCTCAAAAGAGCCCGGGGAAGATGACCAGTGGCTTTTCGTGCCCGCATAAAAGTCTTGTTGCTTGGGTTCGAGTGAAGAGGACGAGACAGTCTGCTCACCGGATCGCGCTACTTCTTTATTTTTGCGGATATCCTCCTCGAGTTGATCTGCCAATTCAGAAGCTTCGGCAACCGGTATAGCAGTACCGTACTTCGCCTCCAGTGACATAACGAACTGATCGATTCCTCGATTAAACGCTGCTCGGTCGTCTCCCAGATACTGAGCCTTGGCCTTTTCCATCTTCGCACGGAGCTGCGCAACATCAATCGTTGCTCCCTTTTCTGTAGCTTTATCCAGAATTCTCTGCTTCTCTCTTTTGATCTCACTCATCTCCTCGTCGATACGTCTCTTAAAAAGGTCCACTGCATGAAGCGGAATTCGACGTCCGTATTGTTGCTTCCAAGAATCGAAAAATGGAGCGACCAGCCGCTGATAAACGTCGGGGGAACTGGCTCTCACCGCGGCAAGGTCATTTTGCAAGTCTTCGAGATCCATGAAACCTCGACCGGGCTTTTCGGTTGCGGTTGTCCGACCTAGGATTACGTAATAGAACCCTTTTCAGGAGGATTAGACCAACCGCCAGGGCACCGGCTAGGCCAACAGGCAGCCACATGTCGTTTCCACTTAAGCCGATGAGTATTGCTATTCCCAGGCCAACGATCCACGACCCGATGTAAGCCACCTTAACTAGCCTGAACCACGCTCTGCCCTCAAGGGGATGAGTAGATTTGGGAGTCGGTTGTGGCGTTACAGTGGGTTGAGTTCATTTCATTTCGTTCCCATAGGCAGGGAATAATCCCCTCGTCAGAGGCTCTCGTTCCAATTGGATCTGCCTATCTTTTTCAATCGCATCTTTCACTAAAGCGGAATCGGCTGCTTGCATCTTGAGTTGTTCATGATCTGATGCGTTCAGCATCATGTCTTCGCGTCCATTATTCTGGATAATTATGTTCGGAATCCATCTGTCGCCACCGACGTTATTAACGACGCCGCTCGTCGTAGCTATCATACGAGCCTGGTGCAGGTCCTGTGAAAGGGACAGCCATCGTTTCAGGTGTGAAATCTCGTTCCCTGAATCGCCGGTTTGTTCGGGCAGGGCGTTTAGTAACTCCATGAAACCGAGTAGTTCGTGGTCGATTTTTTTGTTGAGGTCGAGGAGTCGTCGAACAAAGGTTTGCTGATATTTGTCAGATAACTTGATTATTGCGTGGGCATTTTCTAGCCGTTCCTCGTTGGACATCGATCTATTCAACACCAGCGCAGACAAACGCCTTTCCTGAATTCGATAGTCATTTGCTTCATCATTATGGTGAAAGGCGATTCTGTCGTATTGTTGGATGAACAAGTCCTCAATTTTCGTACCGAGCTGCGAAAAGCCGAGTGGAATGGAGGTTTCTGGGCGATTGGTTGGCATAGACTCCATGGTGACCTCGCTGGGCGGGCAATCGCGTTCCGGCAGTGTACCACGCCGGGTGTCACAGCCTTTGGCATCAGAGGCTGCGGGCTGGTCAGTTGCGCTTTTGAACTTGCCGCCAAGCTTCCTGGAGGCCCCGAGCGGCGATCTGTTGTTCAAGTTCGGCGATTTGGATGGCCTGCGGGGATGTGTTGAGCATGGAGCGAATGTCCCGCAAGTGCTTCTCCGAGCCACCTTCCCCGTAATATTCGAGCTTGCGCACGATGACGTACTCGGGAGGCGCAACGACGAGCACTTGGCCTTCGACTTCCAACTGGCGCGCGCGGGCCAATCCCCAGGCGTGCAGCGGATCTCGCCCACTCAGATACACGTCCGCTTTGAAACCGGTCTGATGATGAATGATATTGAAGTGTCCGCGTTGTTCGCGCGCCGCTTCCACCGCGATGACCTCTGACGGTGGACAATAGAACTCCGCTGGCGGAAATAACTCGGGCAGCCGGGCAATGTGCCCCCGATCCAGCACCACGATCAAATCCACGTCGTGCGTCAGGCGCGGCTCTCCATATATGATGACCGCCACGCTCCCGCTAACCATGTAGGCTACGCCCAGCGTGTTCAGCCGCTGTGTGAACATCAGAAAGAGGTTAGGTTCGGGCATACAAGAAGATCGCGCGAACAGCCTGATGGATGGCTTCGTCGGTCCAATCTGGGTGTTCCGCGCGCAACGCAGCCGCCTTTAGTTCCCGGGCGGAATAATACAAGCGTTCGGCGGCCCTCAATTTCTGGGCCGGCGTCATTGCCTGCACGATCT
The DNA here is from genome assembly GCA_003225315.1 of Acidobacteriota bacterium. Classification (GTDB taxonomy): domain Bacteria; phylum Acidobacteriota; class Terriglobia; order Acidiferrales; family UBA7541; genus Acidiferrum. The sequence goes on along the minus strand of QHZD01000017.1, from coordinate 284,408 downwards.
TTTGCGCTTCGGTTTTCATCGCTGCATCCGATTGTCCAAGTGTGTTCACGGACCAATATAGGCTGTTCGCCTGCTTACGGAAAGAAGATACCCTCTTTCATCGAGAAGGACGTTCATCGCGAAGGGCGCTCGTCGAGGAGAGCTTTGAGGCGGGCGTAGCCGGCGCGGCTGACGGGCAAGCGCGTGCCGTCGGTGAGAATGGCCAGGCGGCTGTCCTTGCCGTAAGGTTCGATGCGAACGACGCGTTCGAGATTCACGATGTAAGAGCGGTGAATGCGCACGAAGCTCTCCGGATTGAGGCCTGCCTCCAGGCCAGCGATGGTTTGCTGCTTGAGATGCTTCTTGCCTTGAGTGGCCAGCGCCACGTAGTCGTCCTGCGCTTCGGCGTAGTCGAGCTTAGCAACGGGAATCAACGTGACCTTGGTGCCGTCCTTCACCACGAGACGTTCGAGAAATTGCTGCGGTGGCCGGGCGGTGGCCGCGAGTTCATGGGCGGCGGGCATTTTCGCACCCAATCGGCTTTTCGCTCTTTCCAATGCAGCTTCAAAGCGCTCGCGTCCGATGGGCTTCAACAGATAATCAACTGCATGGACCTCGAACGCGCGCATCGCGTATTGGTCGTAGGCGGTCACAAAGATGACAGGCGTTTCGGTGCCAATTAACTCCAATACATCAAAACCCGTCAGCTTGGGCATCTGCACGTCGAGGAAGATCAAGTCGGGTTGGTACTGCGCGACGGCCTTCACAGCTTCCATACCATTGGCGCACTCAGCGGCGATTGCAATCTCAGAATGAGGTTCCAGAAATTCGCCAATCACATGGCGCGCGAGTTCTTCATCATCGACAATGATGGCCTTCCATTTTTTGTCGCGGGCAGGACTCACGGTTGCTCCTCGGTTTCCGCGGGGAGGGACAAGCTAACCTGAAAGAGGTCGCCCTCGTTGTTTATGTGAAGGCTGGCGTCCTTTCCGTAGCGCGCCTCCAAACGGAGTTGCACATTTTTCAGCCCACGGCCGCCCGAACGGCGCGGCGGGGAGTCCGGATCCCAGGAATTCTCAACGAGAATGGCCAATCGTCCGTTTTGGCGCTGCGCCGCCACACGCACCTGGCCGCCCTCGGGAAGACTGGCGATGCCATGCTTGACAGCGTTCTCCACGAGCGGTTGGAGAAGCAACGGCGGGAGCAGGCAGGGCTTGGACTCTTCCTGAATTTCCTCGAGCATGGTCAGTCGCGTGCCAAAGCGGACCTTCTCAATGGCCATATATTTTTGAAGCAAGTCGAGCTCCTCCGAAAACCGAACCGACGTCTTTTCGCCGAGGCCCAGCGTCAAGCGCAAGAAGTCACCGAGCAGAACGCACATATCGCGCGCGCGAGCCGGATCAATGCTCGTCAGCGCGCTGATGGAGTTGAGGCTATTGAAAAGAAAGTGAGGATTCACCTGGGCCTTGAGGGCTTTCAATTCAGCATCGCGAGCAAGGACGCGTGCTTCGACTGCTTGCGCTTCCGCGTGGCGCGAGTCTTCCATGGCGATGAGGACGTAGTGGAAAGCGACCGAAAGCAGGTAGAGGAGGACGCCGATGGTGAAGATGGAGTTGAGTTGGGGCCGGAACTGGGTCCTGATGGCCTCGAATTTTTCGGGGCTGAGAATGGCGTAGGCGAGCGCCGCGCCGGCTTGAGTCCAAACGAAACTGATTAGCACCGCGGCGCTCAAATGCGTCAGCAGCAAGCGGAGGAAGCTGACTCTTCCCAAGGGAGTGGCGCGACAGGGGTACCAGGCCGAGAGACAGAGAAAAGCGTAGAACAGAAACACCGCCACAGCGAGAACAGTTGCTGGCAGCCAGCCGAGCGTCCCGCGAGTGGCGAGGACGTAGGCCGACGTGGCAGTGAGCGGGACCCAAGCGAGCAGGTAGAGTCCCAGGCGGTTGCGCGTGAGCAGCGGGTGCATTAAGAGAGCTCAGTTCTTGATTTCCAAGCCGCCGAAGATGACGGCGCCGGTGATCACCAGGACTTTGAGGTTGGAGTTTGTGGGATCGTTCACGCGGGCGGTGCGCGTCTTATCTTCGATACCACCGAAAATGGGCGCGCCGCGAAAGGCCACCTGCCAGGTGGGGGGGATGCGCACTTCCACGCCGCCGAAAATGGCGGTGATTGCCAAAGTGGCTTCGGTCCCTTGGATGTTGGCTTCAGTGAGATCGAGCTCGACGCCGCCAAAAATGGCGGTGATATCGCCACCTTGAAAATCCTGGCTGGTCATGCGGCGCTCCAGGCCGCCGAAGACGACGGCCTCGTTCAGCGTGGTGCGGGGATCCCCGGTTCCCGAAGTGGGAGCAGGGGTTCTCGAGCTCCATTGAGATGAGCCCCACATGATAAAAAGTCCGAGGGCAATGAGCATCATGGGCCAAAAGGCAGCCCAGCCAAAGTGAGTGAGGCCCAGTTCGTTGAGCTCCAGAACGACGCCCGCAAACATCAGAAGAACTCCCCAGGCACGGCGTTGGGACAGAACGTTCATGACGCCAGCGAAGACGATGAGCAAGGGCCAGAACCGCCATAGACTGCCGATGGAAATGACTCCCAGGTGATCGAGAAGGAAGGCAAGGCCGATCAAAATGAAGATGCCGCCCATAACGATGCCGCCGCGGCCCCGACCCCGAAGATCTATGCCGACAATCATGGGGCTACGCCGCGATCCCTGTTTCGGGTCATCGCTCTGGAAGCGGGAATGAATGGTGCGATGAATCTGGTCGTGAAGTTCATCCTTGAACTTTTTCGGGTCAAAACTTTTTTCGTCGCTCACATGCTTCTCCTGTAGTTCCGGTGGCGCCCGTAATCTCTCGCGCTCATGAGTGCGATTCCGCTGCGGAGGAAGCCGCCGAGGCGCGGGGCCTTGTAAGCCGGCGGTCGAGTCCGCTTTTCAGTAATCCTGCTCCGATGGCGACAACTAGGAGTGGCCAGAATGATACCAAGTTCTGGCGAAGACCCGACAGGAAGGCGTCGCGATCCAAGGCATACGCCTGCACGGCGTGCATTCCGGCGAGGCCGAGCGCCGGGACGATTCCGACAGCATCGTGCGCGGAAATGCCAGCGAAGTTGTTGATGCAGGCGGCTATCCCCTCTAGATTGCCGAAGAGGAAGGCCAGGCCGAGCGCGAGGAGAAGCGCTCCGGCGATGGATTTCAGGCTGTTTGAGGATACTTGCCGCGCCGCCATGTTCGCCTCCTGAAGGGCCATTTCCTTGCCCCAACGCGAGAATAGGGGCCCCTCCAGGGGAACGCATCCTAGATTCGGCCAAGTGGCGGGATTTACCGGCGAACAGTGGGTGGGAGAGGGGCAGTAGCAGCCAAGAATCCATCAATTCGGGCTGAACGAATATGAACGCTTGCAAAATGAGCAAATTCGCAATACGGTAGGCGGCACGCTTTGGGACCTCCACCTGAAGAGTCTTGTTCCAGGTTGCCAGGAGATATGGAATGACGGCTTCTGTTTCCATGGGCGGTGCTGCACGTAATCATGCCGAGCGATGGCGCTGGCTGCTGTATGTTGTGATGGCGATCGTTGGCGCGTTGCTGACATTTGTTGGGGCGCGGGCGCAGCAGAAGGCTACGGACGATGCCACGTTTCGCAAGCTCATCGACAGCTATTGTGCTGCCTGGAGCACGGGAAATGCGGATGCGCCGGCGAAGTTCTATGCCAAGGAAGATGGACTTGTATTTTATGATGTGGCGCCCTTTTCGTATCACAGTTGGAAGGAATACCACGAGGGCGTGCAGAAGGAATTCCTTGAGGGCGCGGCGGAGATCAAACTGACTGCGGGCAAGGATTTGAAAGTGAACCGCCGCGGGACGATCGCGTGGATGACAGTGCCCATGCATTTGATGGAAAAATCGAAAAAAGACGGTAAGACTACGGAGATGGAACTCCGGTATACCGGGATTTGGGAGAAGCGCGGCGCGAGCTGGGTGCTCGTCCACGAGCATCTTTCGACTCCGGCGGCTGGAAGCTAGAGTCTTGACCAAGAGGGCTGGGCGATTCGCCCATGGCGCAAGAAATGTTCAAGACGGTGCAGTACTACTGGAATGCAGCTCGGGGCTATCGATTCAGGCCTTGGGAAAGTCCTTACATCCGCTGGCGCTTTGAGACGTTCCTCGGGAAAGAGGCCGCCAATTTGACGGCCAGCAAATTTTTTCATCTTGCCTGGAAATACCGCGAACACATGGAACGGTTTGTGGATTGGGCCGCGGAAAGAAATCGCATCCAGCGCCGGCGCCACGCCTGAAGGTCGAACGTACTCCTCAACAAGTTGGAATGACTCGCGCGGGGTTCTTTGCCGGAGGTATAATACTTTTGGGGAGGAGGATCCATGGAAGAGCTGAAGATCCTCCAGAAGACGGAACAACTGCACGAAGCGCGCTGGTGGGAAGCGGAGCCCAACGGGCGAGTTCACTGCTATCTTTGTCCGCGGCATTGCCACATCGGGGCAGGTCAAGCGGGCTTCTGCTTCATCCGCATCAATCAAGGCGGAAAATTGTATAGCCTCGGTTATGGCTCCCCGGCCGCACTGCAAGTCGATCCCATCGAAAAAAAGCCGCTAAATCATTTTTTGCCGGGCACGCGCGTGTTCAGCATGGGCACGGCGGGCTGCAACATGGGCTGTTTCTTCTGCCAAAACTGGGACATCTCCAAGTCGCGGTCCGATCAAGTGCGTTCGCAGAATGTTCCGCCGGAAGATGTGCCGCTGCTGGCTTTGAAGTACGGATGTGATTCCATCGCGTTCACTTACAACGAGCCGACGATTTGGGGCGAATACATCATAGACATTTGTGCGGCGGCCAGGAGCTATGGACTGAAAACGGTGATGGTGACGAACGGCTACATCACCTACGACGCGTTCCACGATATCTACGATCACATCGACGCGGCAAACGTGGACCTGAAGGCGTTTACCGAGAATTTCTACGGGAAGATTACCCTGACGCATCTTCAGCCGGTGCTGGAGACATTGGCGTGGCTGAAGAAGGAAACGCCGGTTTGGTTCGAGATCACCAACCTGATGATTCCGACGTTGAATGATGATCCCGCCGAAACGCGAAAGCTGGCCGATTGGATTCTGACTCATCTCGGGCCGGACGTGCCTCTGCACTTCACCGCGTTTCACCCTGACTTCAAACTGCAGGACAAGCCGCGCACACCGGCGAAGACGCTGGATCATGCCCGGGAAATCGCGGTCGACGCCGGCCTTCGCTACGTCTATGAAGGAAACATTTACAGCGATGGCGCGAACACCTATTGTCCACATTGCGAGGAATTGTTGGTCCGTCGGTCTTGGCACGACGTGCTGGAGAATCAAATCAGGAATGGCGCTTGCCCGAAGTGTGGGCTCGGAATTCCTGGTGTTTGGACGAACGATGCGAGAGGGAAGCGCGGGCCAAGGCAAAGCGTAATAGCGACCACGAAAGCCTACGGCCATTTGAATTTGTAGGCCCTGCCGCTCCACTTATCGCGGGTGAAAGTGATAGAAACCCGGGCCTACACGCATGGCATGATGCCACGCGATCGGAAACGCCCACCAAACTAAAGTGCCCAGAATTCCTTGGCAGATGGCGAGCGGGATGATGTTGCGCTCGCGCGCAAAGAGCCACGCCATGGCGACTCCGCCGATAAAAGTGAGCGGCACCAGCACGGGATTCGGCCAATGGAGCGCCGCAAAAATTGCGCCTGCGAGCAGCGAAGCAAGCGCAGGGCTATCGATTGCGCCGAGGAGCCGGTTCGTGGAATAGGAATTCAACCCCACCTGCTGGAGCAGGCAAAACGCCATGTAGCCAAAAAAACGATTCGGCATTAGGAGGCGGTGAGCCGGGCTGTGCATGGCGCCCAGGAGAATCCCGACAAGGCAGAGTGCGGCGATACATGGCAGAAAGACCAACGCCGAGCGCTTAGTAGCGTGCCACAAATTGTCGGCTCGCCATCCAAGGGTCTTCGGCGTATCGCGGTGCACAATGAAACTGGCAAGCATCCAGACCGGGAACACCAGCCACGACGACCGGGCCAACGCCTGAAGCTGCCAGATGTACCAAGCAACGTAAGCGGAGAAAGCGAGAGCTTCAATCAGAATGAGGGAACGCCGGGCGGCCGTAGTCATGGCGAAGTTGGTCCATTATTCCACGGAAAGCCCTTCGTCCGGATGACTGAGATCGAGGAGCTGCAACGCGCTCTCAAAAAGCTGGTCGATCTCTTTTTCGCCGACTTCGTGTGGAGCGAGGAATTCGTTCAGGTCGAAGTCTGGAAAGCCGCGGTTGGTCACGCGCGCCGGCAAGAGTTCCCGCAAGCGGCGGGAATCGATCGATCCCAGCTCGCGGATTTCTTCAAACATCACGCGTTGCAGCGGATCGTCAAAGACGCCGGGGTCGAGCAATTTGCAAATCTCAATGCGCGTTCCGCTCTTGATCAGCACCGAGCACAGAAAGCGCAGCGTGTTTTTCTGAAGCTGAAATCTGGCGTTAGGATTTTGAATACGCATTTGGCCACGCTTTCGCGAAGAGCACGGAGCAAGCAACGAAAAGACCGGGAATTCGCAGGCCAACCCCGCGCATCACTCGCGAGAAAATCACAGTAAATGAGATGATACCGGAGCGGGTGAGGTTGCGTTCGGGGGAGCGGCGCGCATGGACAAAAAGCATCGAGTCGTCATTCTCGGCGGCGGATTCGGGGGACTGGCTGCCGCGCAAAAGCTGAAGCGCGCGCCGGTCGAAGTCACGCTGATTGATCGCCGGAATTTTCATCTTTTTCAGCCGCTGCTGTACCAAGTGGCCACGGGTTCACTGTCTCCTGGAGAAATTGCGGCGCCACTGCGCGGCGTTTTGAGCAAGCAGAAAAATACCCAAGTTCTTCTGGGCGAAGCCGTGGACGTTGATCCACAGGCAAAGCGAGTTATGTTGCGTGACGGCGCTTCCTTCGAATATGACTCGCTGGTTGTGGCCACGGGAACGCAGACCTCCTACTACGGGAATGATTCCTGGCGGCAGTGGGCGCCGAGCCTGAAGTCCGTCGAGGAAGCCACGGCAATCCGCCACAAGATTCTGTACGCGTTCGAACGGGCCGAGCGTGCCGCTACACCGGAAGAAGCGCGCGCATGGCTCACGTTCGTCATCGTTGGAGCCGGCGCCACGGGGCTTGAGCTCTCCGGAGCTCTGGCGGAGATCGCTCGCGAGACGCTGCGGCACGATTTTCGCAGAATCGATCCGCAGAAAGCGCGAATCATTTTGATGGAAGGAGCTCCTAGAGTTCTGGGCCCTTTCCCGGAAGATCTGTCGGCCAAAGCGGAAAAATTGGTCACACGCCTCGGCGTGGAAGTGATCAAAGGCGTGATGGTGACGAACATTGACGATGCGGGGGTTACGTTCAAGCGGGGTGATTCGAGTGAGAAGCTGGCGGCGAGGACGGTGCTCTGGGCCGGCGGAGTCATGGCCACGCCTTTTGGCAGGAAACTTGCCGAGCGCACTAAGTCGGAGTCGGACCGCAGCGGCCGAATCAAGGTGAATCGCGACCTGACCATTCCGAATTTCCCGGACATTTTCATCATTGGCGATCTCGCTCACGCTGTCGACGAGAACGGAGCGCCCCTGCCCGGTGTCGCGCAAGTGGCGATGCAGGGTGGAAGGTACGCCGCAAGAGTCATCCGTGCGCGCGTGGAAGGGAAGCGCGAACCGCCGCCATTTCATTACTTCAATAAAGGCGAGATGGCAGTGATCGGGCGCGCGGCGGCGGTTGCAAACATTTTCGGCATCCACGTTTCCGGCCTGTTGGCCTGGCTGATGTGGCTGTTCATCCACTTGATTTACATTGTGGAGTTTCAGAGCCGCATCATCGTTTTCATCCAGTGGGGATTTGAATACCTAACCTTCAGCCGTGGCGCGCGCCTGATCACCGGCGAAGCTGCAACAGAGTCCATTCATCAGGCAGGTGCGAGTAAGAATCGTGCCGCCAGCGGGACGGATGAACGATGAAGGTTCAAGAAATGGCAAGCCGGCCGCATCGGAACGGCGCTACGCTGGATCTTGCCTGGCGTCATCTTACGGAATATCTGGAAACGAACGTCCGCGCAAGGGAATCCAAGGCTAGGGTGAAAAAGTCATGAGTACTTCGGAGTTGAAGCCCGACTTCAGGACACGTGCGAAGACGAATGACGTGCCGGTGGCACGTCTGATTGGATTCGAGGCGAAAGAAATTGCTGATGGGCGAGCTACGGTCACGTTGGCAGCCGGACCACAACACGCCAATCCTATGGGGACACTGCACGGCGGAATTCTTTGTGACATTGCCGACGCCGCGATGGGAATGGCGTTCGCGAGCACGCTGGGGCCGGAGGAATCCTTCACAACGGTGGAATTGAAGATCAATTTCTTCCGGCCCGTGTGGAAGGCTAATCTGAAGGCCGAGGGTAAAGTCGTGCGACGGGGCAAGACCATTGGTTACACGGAGTGTGAAATCACGGATGAAGGCGGCCACTTGGTCGCCAAGGCGTCATCGACCTGCATGGCCCTCCGGGGTGAGCGCGCCAAGGGGCGATAGACTCAATCGGTTCGAGTGCTGCTTCAGTTTGTCTATCAACGTCTCCACCAACCAAAAGTGGTAGTATGAGCCACCCCAAGAGCGGCAGCTGAAGGACCATTCCGTCTCGAAATCTGTTCCCGGGAATATTCGCGCATTTCTTTCCAGGGGTTAAGGCAGCAATCAAGGAGGACACACCATGGCGACGATTACGACGAAAGATGGGACGCAGATTTACTACAAGGATTGGGGAACCGGTCAGCCGATTGTCTTCTCACACGGTTGGCCGCTGAGCGCGGACGACTGGGACACGCAGATGCTTTTCTTCCTCAATCATGGGTATCGCGTCATAGCCCACGACCGTCGCGGACATGGCCGTTCCTCCCAGACCGCTGACGGCCATGACATGGATCATTACGCCGACGACCTAGCGGCGCTGACCGCACATCTCGACCTCAAGGAAGCGGTGCACGTTGGCCACTCGACCGGCGGCGGCGAAGTGGTGCACTACCTGGCACGGCACGGCGAAAGCCGGGTCGCAAAAGCGGCGATCATCAGCGCGGTGCCGCCGTTGATGGTGAAGACGGCAGCTAATCCGGGCGGGCTGCCGAAAGAGCTGTTCGATGGGCTTCAGGTGCAGCTCGCCGCCAACCGAGCTCAGTTCTATTACGATTTGCCGGCTGGACCGTTCTATGGCTACAACCGGCCTGGTGCGAAACCCTCTCAGGCGGTGATCTGGAATTGGTGGCGCCAGGCCATGATGGGAGGCGCCAAAGCCCATTATGACGGCATCGTCGCCTTCTCCCAGACGGATTTCACCGAAGACCTGAAGAAGATCACTGTGCCGGTCCTGGTGATGCACGGCGATGACGACCAGATCGTGCCTTATGCCGATTCTGGACCGCTGTCGGCAAAGTTGCTGAGGAATAGCACGTTGAAAACCTACAAGGGCTTTCCGCACGGCATGCCCACGACGGAGGCCGACACGATTAACGCCGACTTACTGAGGTTCCTGAAAGGTGCAGCGACCACAGCGGCGGCGTGATTTAGGATTGCGCCAGCCTAAAGACGACTCGCCGGTTTACGAGTGGACAGGGTGCTCGTTCTGTTCGCAGCGGGTCGTCCACTTAGTTAGTAGGATCAGGATCCCTGGTCCGGGGAATCAGCAGAGCGGAGAAAAGGAAAACGCTATGATCTTAACAGCATTTACTGTCTTTCATGTCCTGTTGAGCTTGGTGGGAATCCTTTCGGGATTCGTTGTGGTGGCCGGATTCATGAGCGCGAAACGGAGCAACGGCTGGACCGCGCTTTTTCTAACGACCACGGTTTTAACGAGCCTGACCGGATTCCTATTTCCGTTCCATAAATTCTTGCCTTCGCACGCCACCGGCATCGTCTCCTTGCTCGTTTTGGCGGTGGCGATTCCTGCGCTATATGTTTTTCATCTGGCAGGCCCGTGGCGTCTCACATATGTCATCGGCGGGGTCATCGCTCTTTATCTCAACGTCTTTGTTTTGATCGCCCAGCTTTTCATGAAGGTTCCCGCGCTGAAAGCGCAGGCGCCAACGCAATCAGAACCGCCGTTCCTCGGGACGCAGGTCGTAGTGATGTTGATTTTTATTGTGCTTGGCGTTGTCGCGGCCAAGCGCTTCCCGGTGGAAGCGGCCCACGCTGGCTGACCAGGCGAGATCATCTGTGGAGGATTGTTTGTACCCTCCATGCCAGCCGGAGCAACTCCGGCTCATCGATTACGCTCCTTCGGCACCGCCTTACTGTGACCACTGGGCAAATCGCGACTGCAACATCGATGAGGTGACCATGGTTCACGCTACCGATCAGCCGGAATGCTGGCCCGCTCTTCCGCTTGATTCATGGAAAGAAACCTACGCGACGCTGCACATGTGGACGCAAATCGTTGGCAAGGTCCGCCTGCGTCTGACGCCGCTTGTGAACCACTGGTGGAATGTTCCGTTGTACGTAACGGCTCGCGGTCTGACGACAACTCGCATTCCCTATGGCAGGAGAGCGTTCGAGCTGTGGTTTGACTTCATACGCCATCAGCTTGTGCTGGAGACGAATGACGGACTGGTGAAGACACTCCCATTGGAGCCACGCTCAGTCGCCGAGTTCTACGAGCAATTCATGGAATTGCTTCGGTCGGCCGAAATTGAAGTCAAAATCTGGAGGATGCCGGTCGAAATACCTAATCCGATTGCTTTTGATCAGGATCGCGTGCACGCCTCGTACGACCGCGCGTCGGTCGAGAAGCTCTGGCGCATCCTGTTATCCGTGGATACGGTTTTCCACCACTTCAGGGCTAGGTTCATCGGCAAGTCCAGCCCGGTACACTTCTTCTGGGGAAGTTTCGATCTTGCGGTGACACGGTTTTCAAGCCGCCGGGCACCGGAGCGACCCGGCGCCGACGCTATGACTCGAGAAGCCTATTCCCACGAAGTGAGCAGTGTTGGATTTTGGCCTGGCGGCGGAACCGTCCAGGGTGCGGCGTTCTATTCGTACGCAGCTCCGGAGCCGCAGGGATTCAAAGACAAGCGTGTCCGTCCGGATGCTGCATTTTACGACCGGCAACTCAACGAATTTCTCCTGATGTACGACGACGTGCGCAAGGCGGAGTCGCCCACGGCCTCGTTACTTGAGTTTTGCCAGAGCACTTACGAAGCCGCGGCAACGCTTGGTAATTGGGACCGCGCTGCGCTCGAAAGGTAGGAATTTCTAGTTAGCCTTCAAGGGACTGACAGTGTGATCTCCCAACTCTTTGCGATTCCCGGTGCAAACGAGATATTTCTTGTTTCAAGGATAAAGTGCAGGGGAATTGCTCCGCGGTTTAGGTTTGAGTGATTGGCCGTTGCGTGAGAAAATGCGCCGGGCATGTCTGGGAACCAGAGGAATGAGGAGTGAAGATGCGTAAGAACCGGATTGCATGGCGAGGACCGCTTGGCAAAGGCGCAATTCTTTGCGGGGCGATCTTTCTTTTCCTTGGCCTATGGAATTCCGCGGCTTGGCCACAGGCTGCTCCCCAAGACCCTGCGATTGAGCGCGGGCACAAACAGTTCCAGCAATCCTGCGGATTCTGTCACGGCCCGGATGCTACGGGCGCTCGAGGGCCTGACCTTGTTCGCTCGCCGCTTGTGGCGCATGACGTGAAGGGCGACAAGATTGGCGAAGTCATTCGTCTCGGTCGCCCCGACAAAGGCATGCCGCCGATGCCGCTGACCGATCCGCAGGTGCTCGACATCGCCGCGTATCTGCACGCGCGCGCGGACGAAGCACTAAGATCCGCGCGCGTCCCAAGTGAGTATCCCGTCGAGAAGCTGCTCACCGGTGACCCGGAGGCCGGAAAGACTTATTTCAATGGAACCGGTGGCTGCAAAAGCTGTCATTCGCCCACGGGTGATCTGGCGGCCATCGCTGCCAAGTACTCTCCCATTGATCTTGAAGCCCGCATGCTTTATCCCCGTGGCAAGCGCACCATCGCGATAGTGACGCTGCCCTCCGGCGAGCAAATCAAGGGTCCAATGGTGCACGCGGATGATTTTGTGATTGCACTGCGTGATGACTCCGGCTGGTACCGGTCATTCTCGCGCGATCGCGTGAAGGTCGAACTGCAGGATCCCCTGGCTGCGCATCGCGAACTGCTCGATAAGCTCACGCAGGCGGATGTTCACAACGTCTTTGCGTATCTGGAAAGTCTGAAATAGGGAATGGCGAAGCCACAGAATCAGGAGATGGGAGTCAAAATGCTTTCTCAACTGCTGCGTCGAATGGTCGAGTGCAGGCGCTCTTGCGAGAATCGTTTTCAGAATAAGACGGCCCCTTCTTTGTGCCTGCGAGCAATGATTGTAGTCTTCTTGCTGCTTGCACTGGGACCGCATGTACCGTTACTCACTGCGCAAGGGCTTGACGCAGCGGCTCTGCTCAAACCTGCAACTGATACCTGGCCGACCTATAACGGCGACTATTCGGGCCGTCGCTTCAGCACGCTCGACCAGATCAATGCTGGAAACATCGGCTCGCTTACGCTCGCCTGGATCTTCCAGCCTCATTTGTCCACCATCAAATCTACGCCTCTGGAAGTGAACGGCGTTCTCTACTTCACGGTGCCCGACAACGTTTGGGCCGTAGATGCGCGCTACGGGCGGGAAATCTGGCATTACCAGCGTGTTTCCGAAGGCGACCACATTGGCAATCGCGGATTGGGCATGTACAAGAATTGGCTGTACTTTACTACGCCTGACGCACACTTGGTCTGCCTCGATGCGAAGGATGGCACGGTTCGCTGGAACGTTGAGCTCGCCGATTTAAAACTCGGCTACTTTGCGACGATGGCGCCGCTCGTTGTACGCGATCACGTTATCGTGGGCGTCTCGGGGGATGTTACCGATGTTCGCGGTTTCCTCGAGTCGCGGGATCCGGAAACCGGAGCCGTTCAATGGCGCTGGTACACCGAGCCAGACCCGGGACAACCGGGTTCCGAAACATGGCCCAAAGACCCCGACGCTCTCCTCCACGGTGGCGGTATGACGTGGATGACCGGCACGTACGATCCTGAGCTGAATCTGCTCTATTGGGGCACGGGCAATCCTAATCCGGTGCTCGTAGGCGAGGGGCGCCCCGGCGACAATCTCTACACTTGTTCCATCGTGGCTCTGAATCCTGACACCGGGAAGCTGGCTTGGTATTTTCAGCCTTCGCCACACGACGTGCACGACTGGGACGCCGTCGAAACGCCCGTCCTGTTCGACGCGCAGTTCAAAGGCCAGAAACGCAAGCTTCTCGCGCAAGCCAGCCGTAATGGTTTTTTCTTTTTGCTCGATCGAGCGAATGGCCAGCATCTGGTCACAGCTCCGTTCATCGACCAGACCTGGGCTTCCGGCGTCGACTCTCGCGGCCGCCCCATCGCTAAACCGGAGGCCGCTCCCAGCCCGGACGGCGCGCTGGTCGAGCCTGGTTCAGACGGATCCACGAATTGGATGGCGCCCAGCTTTGATCCCCAGACGGGCCTGTTCTACGTGAATGCGCGCCGAGTCTTCAGCATCTATTACCGCACAGCAACTGGGAAGGCTGAAGGGTGGGGAGGCCGCGACCGCAACCTCTGGTCCAATGCGACGCTTCGCGCGCTGGACTACCGTACCGGCAAGGTCGTGTGGAATCACGAAATCGGAAACGGCGAAAGCATCGCAGGGATTCTTACCACGGCCGGGCATCTCCTCTTCAGCGCCGATAATTCCGGCAATCTGCTGGCTCTCGATCCCGCCACGGGCAAAACGCTGTGGCACCTGAACGCCGGCGGACACATGGCGGCCTCTCCAATGACCTACGAGCTCGACGGCCGGCAATACGTCATCCTCGCTGTGCAGGACACTCTCTATGCCTTCGCCCTGCCTGCGCCTCCCCTGTCTCACTGAAGGTGCGTCCGAGGGAAGAGGCAGGGATGGCTAGTTCACGGCTCCTCCTTGACGCGAATTGCGAGCTATGGTATTACTTTTACATAGTTGTAATGGAGGTCCTGTGGAGTCCACGATCACTGTCAAAGGTCAGGCGACGATCCCGAAGGCCATTCGTGAGCATCTTGGGTTGAAACCGGGAGATCGGGTCAAGTTCTTCGTGCATCCTGATGGCAGCGTTGTGCTCCTCCCGAAACTCTCTGCATCATCCTTACGGGGCATCATCAAATCCCGGCGTCGGCGGCCAGTGACGATCGCGGAGATGACTGAGGCTGCTGTTGAAGGTGCTGCCCGTGCCGCGAGGCCCACGACGCGTCGATGATCGGGCTCGACACCAACATCCTCGTTCGTTACCTTACCCAAGACGATCCGCTTCAGTCGGCAAAGGCGACTGAGATCATCGAACGGCGACTCACCGAAGAAGTTCCTGGTTTTGTGAGCATTGTAGCGATGGTTGAGACTGTGTGGGTCCTAGACCGCGCCTACGGGTTACCGGCGCAAAAAATTGCCGCAGCTATCGAGCGTATGCTTCAGACGGACGTGCTTCTAATAGAAAACGAGCAAGAAGTATTCACCGCCATGATCGCACTCAAACAGGGGGAGGGCTCGTTCTCCGATTCCGTCATCGCTGCGCTCGGTGCCAGAGCGGGTTGCTCTTGCACCCTGACATTCGATCACAAGGCGGCGCGTCTACACGGCTTCGAACTCCCTTGACTTGTGTTTATGCGCGTACTCCGGAAGGCCGCAGAATGCCGCGTCGCGCACGAGTACATTCGCTTGCTGGCGCGTTCGAAAAAGGCGAGTTCACGTGGGAAAACGACGCATCTTGCTCACGCCAAAGCAGATTTCTTCAAGGACGAAGCGATGGCGCGAACGGGTGGTGCCGGGGGCGAGAAACGCACGGTGGGGCCGTCGCAACGATTCCGGTTCCAATTCCCGCGTAGGCTCCTATCTGCGGCGTGTGCGGGCCAGAGTTTACCGTAAACTCGAATCGCTCTGTAAACTCGTTGCCTGTAAACTCGGCTGGGCACTGCCGTTGACTACCTCCAAGGTGCGCGGTCGAAGCGTGTCTACCTCTTCTTGCAGGTACTCGCGCAGGATCGCTTTCATCGTCGTTGCATGCGCTTCCTTCCAGCATGTAACTTCGCGCACCACTTCTTACAGTTCCCGCTGGCGCTCTGCCAGACGCTCAGGATTTGGGGCTATGTCTTGTTCCTCCGCGACTGTTTAATCGCGGCATCCAGTTCTTTCGGCCAAAATTGCATGGAAGGGAACCGGCGCATCTCCATGTGCAACTGCGCTTGGTTGCTTGCGAGACCGCTCAGAAATCTTGCGAATACCATGTCTGACCCCGGCCTCGTCAAAAAGCCAACGAACGCCGAGTCGAAAAGGATGAGTTTGAGAAGATCGGGCTTCGCTTTCTTAATCTCGGAAAATAGTGTCAGCGCCAAGCCATGAATATACTCAAGAGGGAATGCTATTAGGCTGGGCCAGAAGGTGAAGTACATCTCGGGATACATCTTTGCAACGTAAGCTGACGATTCTTGGGTGTCGTCACTAGGCATAGCGACATGGGAGTTTAGCTCTAGGCACAACTCATACTGACAGAGTGCCCCCGTCGCGGTTGTTCCTGAGCCAAACAGGTGAAGGTATGACAAATCCGTTTCAATCCTTTTGGCACAATGATTGATTTTCCCGGCCCGATACTGAAGTTCTGCTGGTTCCCCGCACCCCAAACCGAGCGGCCAAAAAGCCATCAGGGTTTTCCTTTCTTGCTCGCTTAATCGCTGCCCAGCGGGATACACATCAGGTCGAAAGAGACTTCTCAAATACTGAAACCGTTTCCGCTTAGTCAGATAAGCACCGATTAGATGAAGCGAAACCAGACTCTCAAGGGCCGGGACGGTATGGCTCACATGCTCGTCTGCGCTAGGGGAGGTAGCTCCGAGAGGCGTCAATGAGCGAGCCATCACCAACTGGTGGGACGTGTCAAATACTTCCTTCAACAAATCGGCAACCGCATCCAAGAACGCAACCGGCCCGCTGTTTTTTACGACGTATATTCCGGCAAGAGTCAACCAGTGCATCGCGGGGCGAAACACATTCTTAATATTCTCGCGTACTCTTTCTCTTAACCCGAGTAGAGAAGCGGCGGGATTAGCCAACAGTGCTGGCGATTCTTCGTAGGCTCCTATTTGGTGCCATCCTTCAACCAGGTCATCACGCAATCGCTCCAAGAGCACATTGAACCGAGGTCCATCTTGCGCACTACACAAATTTTCCATCAAAGCCGGAAATTCTTCGTCGGTAAAAAAACTGGGCAGGGACGACTGCCCATAGCTCAGACGCACTTTTTCTCGGGCGGTTGCCATTTCGAGCGCATGGGCCGTCCTCTGCCTTGTCCGTCGCTCTGTCTCCGTCTCAATTACTTCCTCATAGATTTCGTCCCAATCCTCGGGCTTGGCGAGTCTCTTTCCAGTGGATGTACCCTTCGTCCAAAGGTCGCCCTCCCGGAGCACGATTTTCGATTTCGCATCCGTCGAATCCTCTACCGTGACTTTCGCGAGGATTCTTCGCCTTTTCTGCTTCGGAACAACGAAGAGGACAAAAGGGCATCCGTCCGATGAAGTCATTTGAAATAACTCAAAGTCCGGCACTGGGCTGAGGTACTTCTCCAGCAATTGTCTAACGGCGGCTTCGTCGAACTCGTTCATATTGTGGACTGCATGAAAAGTCTTGGTCGCGCCATCAGCGCCTATAACCAAGAATTTCTCTGTTTGGATGTGTGAAGTGGCTATGGACTGTATGTCTTTCACGAACTCGATTTTCTCTGCAAGATTTCGGAACGAGCAGGAGCGTTTCAGTTCATACAGCGGGTGTTCCCCCACTTCACGCACGACCTTCTCAACTTCTTGCTTATACCCGGTGGCTCGTTCTGGCAGGCTCGGAGTCGAACGGTTTTTGTTTTCGGGTTGCTGGGATTGGGCCATAGGGAATCTGCTCGATTCTTTCTCGATTGTCACATAGCACGATTGTTCAGGGAAATCGACAAACGTATACGCAGAAATAGAAAGTCCCTCGTCCGCAAAACGGACTGACGCCCAAATAAATTGAACAAGAAGCCCGCGAAAAGCACACATATATAAGTAGAGGGACGCGCGAATGCGATCCCTGTGATGCGGCACGACCATCCCGAAGTACGAACGGATGGAATCTGGTTTAGTCCCTGGCGGGAAAACAAATTGATCTTGCTCGGTAGCGCCGAGCAAAACCCCACTAAAAGTGGACCCCGCCAGGCCGGGATCGTGCTCAAACACGATCTCGGCCTTTTTTTATTCTGGCAGGTGTTAGTGCATGAACTTTCTGAACGCGAAGCACGCGAGCAACATCTCCCGCCCCGCTGCCCCATTAGCGGCGACGAGCTGGTGTGGTACGAGTGCGAGGAGAACCTTGAGCAATCGCGCATCACGAATTGGAACCATGCCGCGCCCTGCGTTGGACCGCTGGCGCTCGCCGGTGGCGGATTGCATCGTGACCGATCCGGCCCGGCTTGCGTTCATTTTCAGGACGTATCCCGAAAGCGACCAGGGGCGGCCAGGAATCCTCTGCGTGCAAGCGCGCAGCGACACGCAGAAAATCCGCAAAACGGACGCGGATCGTGACCCTGCCAATGAGGGTGCCGATGAGTACACGTCGGACGTGGAACCGGAAACGGTTGCGGCTGGCTGAAAAAGGTTGACGGGCCGGTGATAAAATGGCTCTTATGGGGCATTTTGCCCTCACGACATTTTTCATCACTGGAGGCCGACATGGATATGAGCGACGTGCTTTATCGGTTTTACGCAGCGGGATACGAGGGCGAGCGATACCCCATTGACCTGCGGAGGATTGGCAGGCGTGAGGATCGCCAGGCCGCGCGCAAGGCCCACGCAGAGGGTATTTATTTTCAACGCCGCGACAGGATATTCGTGCAGAGAATGTGTGGCCGCCGCCAATGCAGCGAATTGAAATAAATCCCATCGTCGGCCTGTCCGCATACAGGCTCTCGCATATCGCCTCCCATCTGGTTTTCATCAGACCTAACCTTCGCGGACAACACCGCCCGGACAAAGTGAAGAAAGCCGTGCTCCGCGCCCTCTGTGACCGCTATCCCAACGTCTGGCCGGGACTCAATGACATAGCCGCGAAAGCGAGTTGCAGCACGGCCCAGGCTCGGCGTGTGCTCCGCGAGTTGGAATACAAGGATCGGCTCGTTGTGGATATTTCAACGCGGCAGGGAAAGAAGGGCGGGCGGGGCAAGAACTGCACGGTCCAATACTTTATCAAGGACCGCAAGATTTTCGACATCTTTCAGCAGCAAAAGTGGTGGGAAGCGATTGAAGAAACCCAATCATCTCAGGTTGGAAGGGCGACCAACGGTGACGAGGGGGGGCAGATTAGCGCAGAAACCCACTCATCCGAGAATGCAAACCCACTCATACCAGCGAGCGGAATGTCAAAACCCACTCATGGTGAGTGCCGAACCGATCATTCTTTAACCGACAAGGTTAGAGATACTGATACCGCGTTGCAGCAAAAGGACGCTGCACCGCTGGCTGCTGTGCAAGCCTTTAATTCCTTCTGTCAGGAGATGGAAGAGAGGAGCGCATTCGATTTGGTGCTGTGGATTTTATACCGAGCAGCCAGTATTAAGAGTGGCGCGCAGATTCCCCAATCCGTCGAGTACTACAGAGAAGCAAAAGATAACCTTATCGGTCAGCATGACCACGATTGGGAAGCAATCACGGACAGCGCCGAGGATAAATTCAACAAGCACGCCTACCGCTTGGTGGAAGCCAAGAGTCCAGACCTGCTGGCCTGGCTTAAAGAAAAAGCGCAGCAATTTGCGGGACGGTCTGCCGTGGCTTGAGAAGGAGGCCGCATGAATGTTAGCAAGAAAGCGGACGCCGCGTTCATGCGCGAATTAGAGCGCACTGATCCGCGTCGCTACGAAAATCTACAGCGGAACATGCGCCGTTCCATAACTTTCGAGCCGGTCGAGAGCGCACCAGAACATCTGGGCGGAAGGCCAAAGAAGCATAGGAATAACGCTGCGAAACAGCGGGCATACCGGCAAAGGCTACATGAACCCCCGAAGGCTTCTGAGTGTTACGAAACCCCAAAATTAGCGGCGTAGAATGAATAACTTGCAGACGCAAAATTCGGCTCCTGCTATCCCCATAGCCTGAACCTCACTCTGGACGCTAGAAGGCAATTTCCCGGCAATTCTTTTTCGGGATTCAGTATTGTTTGCATCCGTTTTGCGGACGCGCCATCTCTTGGTTGTGCTATACTCCGCCACAGGAGATAGGGTATGCGCATCGGAACCTCTCTCTCTGTTTTGCTCCTCCTGATTTACTCCCCACGTCCAACAGCAGCTCAGTTCAATCCCGCCAGTCCTCAGTCCGTTCGCCAGGACGAACTTAAACCGACAGGCAGAGGGTGGGTGAAGCGAGACTCATCAACGCCGGAGCAAGCACTGGACTCGACACTGCTGACGTTGAAGGAAGTGCGGACTTGGCAGAATCATCTAAGCCAGGGGCTTGCGCACGTAATGATGAGATTTGCAGAGGATAGTGACCGACCACCGTGGCCCGTTGTAGTGAGCTTTACGGACAAACTCACACGAGAGTTGATCGGCAAGCAACCGAACATTGCCCAGACAACAGCGATGCGAGAGTGCATTGTCGAAGTGATGCGTAGAACGGGAACGAGCAACGCTGGTTTGGCAAGCCGCCTTCAGCAAGCGTTGTTCGGTATTGGCATAGACTCCTCGAAGACGCTGCTTGTTGTTAGGGACTTCATCGCGGTTAGAGAGGCCATCCAAGGGCCAGACGATTCCCCTCTCGTAAGACCCACACCCCTCATCAACCCGCGCTGAACGCGAGAATCTGCCTTTTGACGAGTACTCGCATTTTTAGGAGGAAAGTCACGAAGGCAGTGTAGATGGAATGCTTTTTCGGATTCAACAAGTAACGTAGCCGTCCGTTTTGCGGACTCCCTAGTCAAACATTTTTTTGTAACCGTATCCCCGTTTGCGGAGTCTGATAGCTATACAGCCCGATTACCCACTCTCTCCGTGTGGCTAATCGGGAAATTATGGGGAGGCGCTACGACCTGGACCGCCTCCCTCCCTCTTGACTCGGATCGTCTTCTGGAATTGCTTCTAATGAAAAGGAACATCCACTCTGTCTGTTCCCATGAAAGGCCCCGCGAGCATCTAAGGCGATTACCCCTTGACCACAAAGATTGAATGCCTTACCAGTAGGAGCGAACGGAGCACACTTCCCCCGTGGGGAGATGCTCCCTATTCTCTTTTTAGCTGGTGGAACATGGAAAAATTCAATGCTCACACGTTCTTTGCCATCGCGCGGGTGCTGGAGAGATTGCGCGGAGTACAGGTCGAGAATCCAAAAGAAGTCATAAAGAAGGACAGTATTATTTTTACGAGCTGGCTACCCGATCTGAAAGCCAAGTGCGATGCGCTGAACCTCCGGCTTGCGTCAAAGCTCATCACTCGCGGAATTGACCGTATAGATCGGGGGACGGAAACTGTCAGCGAATGGCAGGGAATCATCCCTGAAATTCAATCTCGAATCCAGGATGAAATGGAGCAAAACTTATTTATGTTCATCCCGCCAGACCGGGCGAGTCGCTATAACAGGCCCGAACTTCTTGGAGAGGAGGTCAACAAGAAATTTCCCACAATTCAATATGATGTAGCGGAAGCTGGCAACTGCTATGCGGCGGGAAGAAGCACTGCTGTAGTCTTTCACCTCATGCGCATCATGGAAGTTGGGGTTCAGCAATTCGGAACAAAACTTGGTGTGACGCTCACCAATGAGAAGAACTGGCAAAACATATTGGATGAGATCAACAAGGCCATCAAAGCGTTGGACCAAAGGGCCCAGACCACAAAGGAATTTGCCGCTGCATCAGCAAATCTCTACAGCGTAAAACTTGCATGGCGGAACGAAGTCATGCATCCCAACGACACATATACGCTGGAAGAGGCGGACAACCTTATTCGTCAGGTTCACATTTTCATGGGGCAGCTTGCGAAGGTCGTTTGATACCTGTAATGGGCGCGGTTGTTACCTCGCGTTGTGGCACTGCCATCGTATTTGTTATTTTGCCGGGCAATTTGCCGCATAACTAGCTCGCATTTCCGCACATCACCTTGAAAACCACAGCGGTTAGCCGTTTTCGCGCCACCATTTTCGACGACTGCCCGACTACTTCACCATGAACTCGACATGAAGTATCCACTGCCACGTACAATCCTGTCTTATCTCGCATCCCACGGTTCGGCTGCCACGCAGTTAGAAGCGTTGAGGTTGCTCGATCTCCCGATCCCGGCCCACTTCCCAACGTATGCACCTGGCTCCAAGGAATGGCTACTCCGCAGGCTAGCAAGCGACAAGAAGAGGGCTGCGCACGCGCGTCTGGCCGCCATGAAGGAATTATTTTTTCGTGAGTCGGAGCAAATTGACCCGGCAGTTGCCAAGCTAATTGGCCTGCATGATGCCCCGCATGTAGCCCCGCTGCCGCCAGAGCTGGTAGCCCCTGTCGATCCCCAGCTTGATACCCCACAAGAATCGGATGAAGTATGAACGTCCTAACGATGAACGCCTTCGCGCTCGGAAACGCCGTCGCACGCACAAACGAACAAGGCACGCCGAAAACAATCTTCACCGTGGAAACGGACGCGGAATTGCCCCTGCGTTTTAACTGCATCGCATTCGGGTCCAGCGCGGAGCGGGCCAGCAAGATCGTTGAAGGTGATGAAGTCCTTTTGTCCGGCAAGCTCACCACGAACGCCGCGACGAAGAAAATGACTGTTGTGGTGAACGCCATCGAAATCCTAACGGAAGAAATCCAAACGACGGAGAAAAGCGAATGAGTCAAGCAGCGCAAAAAGCAGCAAAGAAGTTACTGGAAGCCATCGAGCGCGATCCATTTTTGCAGGGCGGCGACGTGGACCGCGTAGACTTGCGTGGCTCCCCGAGCCTTCAGCCTATCGAGGATGCCACGTTCGAGGATGAGCGTTTCGCCCCGCTATCCGGCAGTGGTAGCTCCGACGCCAAAGAGCTGCGCGCCTTCCTTGAACATGAAGCCAACCGCGTGCAAGGCCCCGGCCAGGTGAACTTGGGAAAGAACGTCATCGGCAAGGTTGTCCACAACGGCAAGGAATACGTCTGTGACTTCACCATCGGGGGCAAGCCCTATCGAACGAAGGCAGCCGCGCACGATGATTGCGTAATGCAGGCGTCGCGGTTTGTGTTCAATCGTAGGCCAGACATTCGGGAACTTGACGCCGAAGAGGAACAGCTCTGCACATGGCTGGCGCAATCAGGGAAACCAGTCGAGGCGGCAGAGAAATACATCGCTTTGGCGATCCCACGGGCGGGCGAGCTTGGCGAGCGCGTTCTCACGGAGCCAAAGTTTGCGGCGACCGTTGACAAGGCCGTGTTCTTTGCTTGGTCGCGGGCCACTGACGCCTATTCGTTGAGTGACCGCGAATTTCCGAAATTCCTCATGCGCTACGCCCGCCACAAAAGATTGACGCTCACACTTTGCGACTCCGCTTTTCAGAGTTATCAGGATGAAGTCAAGAAGGCAGAACGCGACGCACTCTTTGCAGCACAGCCCGAACGCCAGCCAGAAGCGGCGGATTTTGAGGCCATGTCGGATTCCCAAGTTGACGCGCAATATAAGGCCGTGGCCAAAGCAGTCGCCCGCCGATAGGAAAAGATTCCATGAACCAAAGCAGCAGTGCATTCGCGCCTTACCTGGGCGGTCCAGGTTTGCAAGTTACCATAAGCCCGGGGACTGTCCTTTGCAGCAACGTCATTACGAAGTTGCCCTTGACCATAATTCCGCTCGCGCCGAATTCCACCAGTTTCGTCTACATCCAATTTCTACAAATCGGCGACATCACCCTCCCATTTACAGCGCAAGCCGTCCCGGGTCAAGTAACGCCGATTATCGCCGTCACAACGAACGCTAACGTAGGTCCAGATGGAATTCCGATTGCCACCGTGGTTACTGGCGCAAGTAGTGTCTTGTCGTTAGTCGATACACGTCCCGACCTCATTCTTTGAGTCTTTCGCGGCGCTCCCAAGGCCGCATGTATTCCGCAGTACACCATCCCATCAAATTGGATTCACCATGAAAACAGAGAAGGACCAACTCGTATCCCAGACCAAGCAGCAATCCAACCCGTACACGGCCAGGCCCGAAGACTTCGAGATCATGCGCGATGATGACGAGATTTTCCACGGCCAGCGCAGCGACGAACTTCTGAAGCAAACAGACACGCACGGTAAGTCGAAATTCGGTGCGCCGCGTTTGCCTGCCACAGAAACATCGGATGCCGGTGCGCCACGCACGCCCGGAATGAATAAGGCCGAAGGCGTTTAAGAAAGAAACCACCATGCCAGACGAAAATACTTCCCCCGTTTCTCCGCAAACTTCTCTCGCCATCACGGGCGGCCAGATGCCCGCGAACCCGCGACTGCCGCCCGCACAGCAGCAGGACTTGACGCCTCCAAACATCGGCGCTCCCGCACCGCCACAGCAAGCGCCCCCTCTCGGACCCACGCGGCAGCCATCCGCTAAAGACGCCGTAGATGCGCATCATTCACTTCTGGGCCGCGTGGCCGCAGCATTGCTTGGCAAGCAGGTGGACTACCGCGTGAATCCACAAACCGGCCAGCAAGAAGCGTATGAAGTGCCCCAGCGCCCAGGGGATTTATTTCGCCACATATTGGCCGGGGCCTTGATCGGTGGCGCTGCGGCCAAAGGAACGAACTCTGTGCTCGCGGGCTTCTCTCGCGGTGGTGCTGCGAGCATCCAAGCAAACCAGGCCGCCGACCAGCAACGGCAGCAGCGCGCGCAACAGGACTTCGCCAACAAGCAAGTGCTGGACAGAGCCGCGCAGGAAAAGCTGCAGTCAGCGGCGACGCATGAGCATTGGAATAAAGAGCAATTACTCCACGAACGCGATGCGAACTTGCGCGATTCGGAATTCATCCAACGACAGAACGAAAACTCCCAGCAAATTCAAAAGTGGGCGCACGAGGCCGGTGGGATAGTCGCGCCAATTCCGGGTAATGGCGAACTGCGCAACGGCCAGGCGATGATGAAACTTTTTACCAGCGATCCGAACAAGTTTCGCGCGCCATCGGGCTATGACCGGCTTATCTCGCACGACATAGACACCAGCGGTCTAACGCACGATCCCGCTGGCAAGGGCTGGATCGATGGCGACGGGAATGCCGTCAACCTGGAAGACCGGACGACATGGCGGGTAAGTTTCATCCCGCAAAAGCCTCAGCCCATTACCATCGGCGGCGATAGGTTGAACCACCTATTCCCCAAGACCCTTGGCGGTCTCGCCGATCCAAAGCAAAGCTACAGCATGCCGTGGTCACAGGTGCTTGGCCTCGCGCACAATGAACACGAAACAATCCGCAAGGAAGCGGACGAAGACCGAAAGAAGGTTCGAGAAGACCGGCTCAAGAAAACGTCAGACCGCGACCAAAACCGCAAGGACGTTGACCAGACGCGCAAGAACAAGCTCGCCGACCAGAGAATAAACCAGCAAAAGCCAGTGAA
This sequence comes from Acidobacteriota bacterium, assembly GCA_003225315.1. Taxonomy (GTDB): domain Bacteria; phylum Acidobacteriota; class Terriglobia; order Acidiferrales; family UBA7541; genus Acidiferrum. The sequence continues at coordinate 259,744 of QHZD01000017.1, read as the reverse complement.
GATCGGCGACATCGGAATCGTGAATGGCCAACGCAAAATGATTACCAAGCTCGACGACCAAGGGCGTCCCATCGCTGGCGTGCCAGCACCATAGGGTTGACGAATGGCAAACGGTCAAAGCGCGGAAGTGTTTTTCAAGCCCGAAGACTTTCATCCGGTGGATGGAGAGGTCTCGTTCGCTCCGTCTGCCTTCCAACCGCTCGACGACAAGAGCGAAGCGCCGACAAGCAAGCCCGCGCCACCAGAGCTACAGACCAACCTTTCGCTCCCATCGAACGCAAGCATCGGCGCATACAAGCCAACGGTCTGGGATAGAGTCTCGCGCGTTTTCACGGAGGGCATTCCCAGTCTTTCCAGCCGCACTGTCTACAACCCGAAATTCGGGAACACGCAAATACTCTCGCCCGAAGAGTCCATGACGCCCGCCGAACAGGAGCGCCACCCCGTACTGACTGCGACCGGCGAAGTAACCGGGGGATTCACTTCTCCCCAGAGCATTGCGCTGATTGCGGGCAGTGGCGGGCTGGGTGAAATCGGTGGAGCTGCGTCCAAAATAATCCCGCGTCTAATCTCTGGTGGCTTTGCGGCGCAACAAATTTACGATGCCGCAAAGAAGAGTCCCGACATTTGGAATGCGCTCAAGGCGGGCGATTCCAACCGCGCTGAATACCTTCTGACCCACGCGGGGCTTGAACTCGGCATGGCCGCACTGGGCGCACGCCACGCGCTAGGAGGGAAGGCAGCAATCACCGGCAAGACAAGCGAGGTTCCCGTCGAGACACACGCGGTCGATCCACAGTCGCCGGTTGGCACGCTCATCCAGGGACAGTCCGCGCCAGATGTACGCATGGTCGAAACGGAAGCACAGCGCACGGAATTGGAACGCCGCGAGCAGGCGACCGGATGGAAAGACATTGCACCGCAGCGCGTGAATCCGCAGGAACTCGAAGATGTTTCGCAACAGCTTGGCCGTCCGGTTTCCGAATCGGAGTTGCCGGACATCCGGCGTCGCACGGAAGCTGCGCGTAATGTCGAAGAAGGACTGCGCGGGAATCGCCGTGACGTGGCCGGGGAAATCCGCGAGGCGCACCGCGCCAACCTCGAAGGACAGAACGGGAATCGCGTAGTTGCGGACGAGCATGTGCCGGTCGTGACGAAGAGCGAAGTGCTAGCCGAGCGTATCCAACGCATGGTGGACAACAGCGAGGAACTGCAGAAGATCGGAATCGATCCGGCAAAAATCCAGAACGTCGATGACGTGCAAGCACAACTCGAACGTGCCGCCGACCACTTGAAGAAAAACCTAGATAGCCGCGTGACGGACACGCTGACTTTTGACATGCAGCGCCAGCTCGCCAGCGAGTTAAACATGAGCGTCGAAGACCTCCTGTCACGCAAGTCTGGCGCACCGTTCAACGCCGAGGAAGTAACCGCCGCGCGATCCCTGCTCAAGGCAAGTCAGGCGCGTGTGCTCGACCTCGCAAGAAAAGCGGCCAGCGGAGAAGTCGAGAACTCCGAACTGACAAACGCCTTGTCGCAGCACAGAGAAACCCTAGACGTGGTACGTGGGCAAGTAGCCCGCGAGGCGGGCCGTGCCCTTGGTGCATTCCGTATTGCGGACGAGGACTTGCCCAGTGCAAAGATCGCGGACTTGCTGTCGAAGCTATCGCCCGACCAGCAACAGCACGCAGCCGAGCTAATCGCCAAGACGGACCCGAGCAATCCCGCCGCGCTCAACAAACTGGTCTCGGAACTCACGCCGTCCTCGAACTGGGATAAATTGTTCGAGGCATGGCAGAACAGTCTGCTTTCGTCGCCCAAGACCGGAATCATCAAGGCGGCCAGCGACGCGACCATGCTTTTTCTCCATGCGATCTCCAAAAGTGTTGCCGGTGCGTTGAGCAGCGACCGTTCCGCAATTGAAGGATGGTCATTCGCCAAAGGTGCCGCCAACGCTCTCGGACGCGCTGGCCGGATTCTTTTGGGTGGCGAGGATAGCGGACCTGGCTTCGAGGGTTCGCGTGAGCGTGTGGGCGCAATCAAGGGTACGCTGGGCAAGGTCGTCCGCTTTCCGATGACTGTCATTGGCAGGATCAGCGACGCAGCGCACGTCATCAACTACGCCGGTGAATTGGAATCACTTGCGTACCGCAAGGCGCTACAAGAGGGTTTGACGGGCCAAGCATTGGAATCACGGCAGGCATTCTTGACGGAGAATCCCACGCCGGAAATGCGCCAGGCCGCATACGCCGAAGCGAAACGCCAAACCTTTCAGGCAGACCTGGGAAAGTACGGTAAAGCAACGCAAAGATTCATCCGCACAATCCCTGGACTCCGCTACCTCGCGCCTTTCTTCAAGACTCCGCTGAACATCGCCAAGCAAGCGGCGGAGTATTCTCCATACGGTGTCGCAAAGGGAGTTGCGCGCGGGAACATCGACGTTGCATCACGCGGGATTGTGGGGAGCGCCATCGCATCGGCCATTGCCTATCACGCCATGCAAGGCAACGTAAGCGGTGGTGGTCCCTTAGATTTCCGCAAGAAGCAGACGCTCGAAGCGACAGGCTGGCAGCCGTACTCAGTCAAGATTGCCGGCAAATACTACAGCTACAATCGTCTGGAACCCGTGGGCATGGTTGCGGGCCTGACTGCCGACTTGATGCACGCGATTCATAACGGCGAAGACCCCGAAAGTGTAGGCGTAAAGTCGAAAGCAGAGCACATCCAGGCAATTGTCGCCAGGAACATCGAACATCTGCCATTCGTCAATTCGCTATCGAACTTGATGCAGGCGTTGGAGCCGGGCAACACTAACCGGATTCAACGATTCGTCCGCAATCAGGCATCGGAAGTCGTGCCCGCAATCGTCGCACAGACCGCGCAAGCAATCGATCCCACTGTGCGCAGGGCGGGAAGCATCGGCGAGGCCATTGAAGCGAAGCTCCCAGGTCTCACGCAAAATGTTCCTGCCGTGACTGACATCAGCGGCCAGCCTGTCCGCCGTCCTGCAAGTGCGGTTGGTGGAATGAACCCGTTCCCTGTATCGACGCAGAAAAATAATCCTGCCGTGTCAGAGATGGCGCGCTTGGGTTACTCGGTCGAGAACCCCCCACAGAAAGTCACGCAGCCGAAAGCCGGTCTAGGATTGCGACGCGGAGAGAAGGCACCGAGCACTGTTACATCACCGGAAGAGAGTCGCGCATTGCAGACGCAGGACGCCCAGATGCTCACGGGATTCCTCAACGAACTGGTGAAGAACGAAGCATGGGGAACCATGCAGGATGCCGATAAGAAAGAAATTATCAAACATGCCAGAAGCGAGATTGCCAGAACACGGTGGGAGCGGCTCTTCAGAATCCGCGTTGCAAGTGCTTCGCGTGGTAGTCAGTAATCTTCCACTGGAAACCCTGTTGGAAATCTTCAGGCACATTGAACCTAGCGAGCAATCAGCACTCGCAAATTATTTCTTTGGGCGAGTCGTTAGCTTTCGCAAGGATGTTCGCCGGGGGAAAGTCCCGCCAGACCAAGCGGAGAAAATCCAGCGGTTAGTCGCCGCATTCAAAATGGAAAACGGATGAGAAAAGGTTCTCGCCACTCGCAGTCATCGCTCCGCAGAATGCGCCATCCTCGCGGGCCAAAGCGCGATCCACTCGAACGGTTCAACGAAAAAGTAGACCGCAACGGTCCCACAATCCGGCCAGAGCTAGGCTCATGTCATATTTGGACCGGCAAACTTCGTCGTGGGCAGTTTCGATATGGACAGTTTTACTTTCGGGGCCGATGGGTAGAGGCGCACAGATTTATTTTCGAGCACGTCAACGGGACACTCCCTCAAGGACAATGCGCCCTCCATCACTGCGACAATCCTCCGTGCGTGAACGAAGCACACTTGTTCGCAGGCAGTCGGCGGGACAATGCTCTCGACATGATCCAGAAGGGCCGCCATCGTCCAGGCCGAGGGGAACGCCAACGTGACGCGAAGTTGAGTTACGAAATGGCGGACACGATCCGATGGTCGCATCGCATTGGCGGCGTCAGCATCAAGACGCTGGCGCGATGGTATGAGGTTGGCGAGACGACGATTGCGCGCGTGGTGCATAATGAGACTTGGGTGCTCCCGAAAGCAGCATAGGGCGCGGAGGCCCCCAGGAAATTCCATTAGATCGAACGCGGATTTTTAGGTGGGAAAGAGAAATGGCCGGACATCCTTCGCGGGTGCCCGGCCATTCGTCGTTTCTGCGGACTGCTACGCCGTCTTACTGGCAGCGTGCGCGGTTGCGACGCTGATACGCAGTTTGTCAGCGATAGCCCGGAAGGAATGACCCTCAGTACGCAAGCGAGCAACCTCGACAGGATCGACGTTGAGTGACGGCCTGCCAAGTACCTTTCCTTTGGCGCGTGCGACCGCAAGCCCGGCCCTAGTGCGTTCCGATATTCTTACCCTCTCCTGCTTCGCCACGGTTGCCACAATCGCAATAACGGCATCCCGAAAGACACCGCAGGAATCGAAGTATTGCTCCGTGAATGACCGATAGCCTACTCCGTAGGACGTAAGCCGGTTTAGGTGCTGCAATGTTTCGAGCACCCCTTCGCGGCTCAGGCGATCCAAGGACCAAAACAGTAGGGTATCGAATTTCCGCTGGCTCGCGTCTTTGAACATCGCTTGGAATTGCTCGCGGTCTGCGGTAGAGCCGGACTCCCGATCAATGTACTCGCCGTGGATAGCCCATCCCGACTTCGCCGCAAACTCTCTCAACTGTACGAGCTGATTCTCCGTGTCCTGTCCCTTATCGCGCGTGGAAATGCGGCCATATAGAGCGACCTTCATTTTGCCCCCTTGACGTACTCTTTGCATGCTTGGTTGATAACGTAATTCACGCTGCGGTCTTCCCGCTTCGCAATCTTCTGGAGTTTCTCCAACGTCTCCGCCTCCAATCGAACAGAGAAGAGCTTGTCTTTTGCCACCGCTTATCCTCCCATCATTTTTTCGATGCTAGGCGCATCCTGTAGCAGTCCCGCGAGACCGCTACGGGCAACGTCTAGGAACATTCGCGCACGTTTGACTGGCGATACGCGCGACGATCCGTAAGCCAAAGCAGGTACAGATACGCTTCCACGGCCTGCCAGTCATTGAAAGTGACCGGCCTGTCTCCAGGTACTTCGACAACGTAGTTCATGCCGCGAGTATCTCCGTTTCCAGACTCATTAGCGCATCCCGCACATTGTTCTGACTGTCGCGCACGATCCGCAGGAAGTTAGGCTTCTCCGCGTTGCCTGCCTCACGTTCCCAGATGCGCTCTAGCAAACTGGCCGCATCCTCTGCCATGCCGTGAGACTGGAAAACTATTTCGCGCGTGCGGGAGAGGAAGGGTTTCTCTAACCCCTCTTCATCGTTCGCGGTGAAGATAAAGATAGTGGCAGGCGGGAACGCGGTCGCGTCTAGCTTGCTCAATAGGTGCAATTGAGCTGCCTTAGACATCTTGTGTGCTTCGTCAATCAGAACGACGTGTAAACCATTAGGTTTCGCGGTCGCGTAGTGGCACTGTCGGATGACATCCTCTAGGGTTTCGACGTTGCACCGTTGCGAGGGGATATGATGCAGTTCTCCCCTGATTGCCTCGCACAGTGCTAGTGCCATTGTCGTTTTGCCTACTCCTGGGGGGCCGATGAATCGCCACGCGGAGGGGTACGGAGCATCCGCAAACTTGGCAAGGATTTTCTTAGGCCGATCCAAGCCAACAAACTCCGCGAAGCTATGCGGCCTGTACTTCTCTGCAAGACTGGCAGGAAACGCAATCGCGGTTTGCGCGCCCGGCATATTGTCAAAGAGGCTCACGATTGCACCGCCTTCTTTGTGGCGGGTTTCGCCTTGTCGAAGTTATGCGTGTATTCGGAGTCCAGAACGTCGAACACTCCGCGAAGGTAGTACCACATATCGGAAGCATTGCCGGTAGGAGAGACTGTAGACTGTCCTCCATTCTCGCCAACAATTTGAGCGAGCGTATAGCGTGTCCAGCCGTCGCCAGGGGAGTTCGACTCCAAGCAGAAATGCCCTTCGTTTGAGCGCATGCGGTGCCCGCCTACCTCGCGCGTGTACGCTTGCATCGGACGGTTAAGGACGGTATTCAATCTCTGGACGCGGGAAGCCAGCACGGAGCGGGTGATCCTCACGATTGCACCGCCTTGGTGCCATAGGTGAAGACAGTTCCGGTATCAATGGCGGCGAACTGACCGGAGGTTTGATATTCCCGTGCTGCACGGCGAATTTCTACTGACTTTCTTCTGGCAAGTCTGAGCTTTAAGAATCGGGTCATTGGCGTCTCCTATTAAGACTGTGAAAGGCAGGACTGCTATCCCGCACTTCCATCGTGAGAACATAATGGCACACACGCGAACACATGTCAACACAATTCTTAAAAATAATTGTCGGCCAGTGTTTTCAGTAGTTTGCGATAATCGAATCAGGCGAACGATGTCCTATTCATTGTCCGCTCAGGGAACCAGTGGGACTGCTATCCTGCTGGTTCCCGCTCTGTTAGAAAAACCTCTACCGAGAAATCGCCGCAACTCCCGTCGTTTCAGTGGACCTCACAGCCCGAAAAAATTGTTAGAGTGACGACCGATTACTGAACGACGGAAAGTTATTAGGAAGGGGTGCGCAAACTATCTGGAAAGTCAGGCAGCACTGCGCGCAAACATTTTATTAGAGGATGCCGCATGCGATCCGGCAGGGAAGCACGACCGGCAATCCGCAATCTTCTATCGGCCCTCGCAAGAAAACGCAGTCACCGGCAGCATGAAGAGTCGTGAAAAGTGATTGTGAATCACCTAAATATCGCGGAGTTTCAATTCGCTTTCGTCGCGTTTTCCCTTGAGCTTTTTCTTTTTCGGGAGACTCTATTTCGATTGGCCTTGCCGTGCCGCCAAGCCCCCTCGACCTACCTCTCCCTTGCGTTGCGTTATGTGGTGAGGGCATCGCGCAATCACGAAAATAAATTCGGTAGGTACCATCTGGCGAGTCCCCGGAACAGATATTTTTTAGGTACCATCCGCACTTCCCCTAAGCCAGTCCTCCAGTACGGAGTCTTAGTTGCCGGTGCGCCAGCACTCCATGCGTCGGAGCTAATTGAAGATTCTTACCCATAATAGAGATAATAGAGACAACGAAGGCGGTCACACCAATAAAAAGGGCGACGTGGGATTCATCCTGCGTCGCCCTTCTTTCATTGCTGCCGCCTCCAGTTCTAGCGGCCAGCCATTTTCTGCGTCATGTGCAATAAGAGCTTCCGGTCTTCTTCGCTTGACTTGCCCAACAGACGACGGAGCTTGCTCAGAAATCGCGCATCCTTGCCTGAGTTACCCCATACATTTTCGTCAGACTTGCGCTTGAGCAGGTTCGGTACTTGAGGCGGCTCATTGCCGTCGTAGAAGAGTTGATAGAGTGGAACCTCTAAAGCGCGAGCCATTTTTTCCAGTGTTTCGATGGCGGGGACAGTATGACCATTCTCTACCCGGGAAATGTAACAGCGAAGCAGACCTGTGCGCTTTTCGATGTCGCCTTGGGAGAGTTTCTTTTCCTCGCGCATTTCGCGCAGACGGTCGCCAATTATCATGCGCGGCATTATCCCACCGAGACGTTTAGAAAGCAAGTTATGTGTCCTGCGGAAAAAGCAGAATCGTGTTCAGAAAAATGAACAGGTTCGGTAAGATGGCTCGCTGGAAGCCCCGTATAATCTCGGTCTCACCCGTCAAAGGTCTAGGTCGTCACCTATGGAAATATCGCCTGGCAGTTTCCTACGCGAAGTGCGGCTTCGACTTCAGCTTGGACTGCGCGACGTTCAAAAACTAAGCGCAAAAATCGCCGTCAAAGAAAAAAACAAACGGTTCCATATTTCAGCAGCGAGACTGGCACAAATCGAAAACGACAACGCAATACCGAGTGTGTTCAAGATATTCACACTGGCTGCGATTTACGGACTTTCGTTTCACGAGATTTTGACCAGCTATGGAGTAGATTCGGATCGAACCCACAGATATCGTGAGGAAATTAAGCTGTCCGCAACGCGGCCTGTTTCTGCCGAGCTTCACAACCTCAACACAAAAGTGACGATTCCTGTGCGGCTCGATCCGACTTTCAAGTGGGAAACCACTCAACTTATCAACCGAGTCGTTGCATTTTGGGGTGAAATTCCTGCCGCTTTCCTTCTCGAATGCAGTCCTAAACAGCATACGTATGCCTACATCGGCCTTGAAGACAACACGATGTATCCTTTGTTGAGACCCGGATCGCTTGTGACGATTGATGGGGAACGCCGCCAAGTAGCCAGCGACGGGTGGAACAACGAATACGAACGTCCAATCTATCTTGTTGAATTGCGCGATGGATATCTTTGCGGCTGGTGCCACGTCTCGGAATCGCACATCACGATCCTTCCGCATCCTATCTCTAAAGCACCCCCCCGAATATTCAGTTTAGCCACTGAAGCAGAGGTGATCGGTCAAGTTGTCGCTGTGGCAATGCGACTGGTGCCACCGCAAGCTCGGACCACTCAGGCGCGTGACACAGCACTTCCAACGCAGTCTTAACCTCTGAGACGAACAGTTCGCGCACCACCACTGAACATCCTTGGGGAATTAGGTCACGGAAAGGTTCGACTTCTAACCACCTGACACACGTTTCTCGCTCAGGTTGGTTGAGCGACTGAAAGTGCATTCGCAGTTGTTTGCTCAAGTCTATGAGCGAAAGCCTTACAACCGAATTGAATAACGATTGATGCGTTTCACTCAGCACAGAATGGATTTCCTCAGCCGAGGCCATTTGTCCCCACCCCTCATGCAGATAGTGTCCAGAATACGCATCGCGCAGTGACCCAAAAAACACCAAGGCTGCAAGAGGTGTATCAGCCGAATGGACAGCTTGCGTGATATAGCTTTTGAGAGAACGCATACCTGTCGCGTTGTTTTATAGCGATTTTCCCCGTCGATTACAAGCCAAAGCGACTCGGCCCCGAAATATCTCCGCTCTTCGATTCAGAAAACTGAACGTCTTGGGCATTTCCGGTGCGCGGCCTCCGCGAGTGCTACGGTCTGGCCATCTTTTAAGAAAGGAGGCTCAACATGAGCCTGAGCAATGGAAGCAGCTTCAAAGGCTGGCCCCCGCCGCCCCATCTTCCTTCTCCTCCTCCTCTTCCTCCTCCAGACGGTAACTGAATCTTCCTTGTGATGGGTGGAAGGGGACAGATGGTTGTCCCCTTCCATTCGCCTTCGATTCGAGTAGAATTGCCATAATTCCATGCATCCGCTCCTTTATATATTTCCCTGCTCAGCACTCTTCCTAGAAGGTCTGCTTCTCTGGCGTCTCTCAAAGCATGGGTTGGCGTCTCGCTACCCGCATCTTACTGTTTTCGTCCTCTTTAGGTTCCTCGGCGACCTAATTCTGTTCCCCATCAATCGTTACAAACCAGATTGGTTCGCGGTAGCATACTGGCGACTCGAAGCAGTCGCGCTGTCTTTGCAGTTTCTTGTCATCTGGGACTTCTTTTGTGGCGTCTTCCCTCGACGCTCTGCCCTTCACGATATCGCGTGGAAAATGCTGTTAATCGTTGAACTTGGCATACTCCCCGCTGTTCTTTTGCTCGGTTGGAATCAGGCTTCATCCGTTCACTATTTGTATCTACATCTGTCTCCTGTAGTCGAGCAATACCTGTGCCTCGCTCAGGCTATTCTCCTGCTGACGCCTGCAACCATCGCGTGGTACTACCACGTGCCGTTGGGTCGGAACCTTCGCGGACTTTGTCTCGGTTTCGGCATCTACGTGTTAGCGCGCTCCGTCAATGTTGCCAGCCTGCAAGTTTTTCGTGGTTTCGTTTCTTATTGGCGATTGCTAACGCCCACGACGTTCATTGGGATGATCGCTGTTTGGCTGTGGGCTTTTTGGCAATATGCTCCGTCGCCAGAGCAAGCGAGTCTAGGCGACGATCAGTATTCTCAATGGAAAACAGAATGGCAGCATCTCTGGAGTAGGACGATGGCGTTGCTGCGGCGAGGTATTTAATTGGTTGGAATCATCATTACTTTTCTGGTGGCAGTCTTGGGCCTATGCTTGTTGGTTGTCTTTTCTTTGAGACATGACGGGACTGACAAGCACCTCAACGACAACCAAGCCTACGTGTCTATAGTGGGCGTCTCCGCTGTCTTCCTTCCACCTTCGGATGCTATCGTTGGAAATGACGACTATCGAAAGCTTCGCACTAGGCCGGAGCTGAAGTCTGTCCGTCAGATGTTTTGGCGGGATCGCCGCCGAATTGTGCTGCTGTGGTTGGGCGAGTTGAAGAAAGATGTCCACACTCTTTGGAAGTTCCGACGTTTTTTAGTACGAAACGGTTTGCAGGTGACTTTTCGAGAAGAGGCCGGGGTTGTATTCGCGGCTTTGGTTGCGCTGCTGTTCTTGAAGGTCGTTCGAGTAGCGGTGTTCATTTTCGGACCGTTCGCTTTGCATGGGGCGCTCGGAAACGCACGATTGCTCGTTGAGCGGCTATCCACCTGGGGGATAGCTCCCCTTGCCCGCGTGCCAGCCGCTAGAAAAGCGGAGATTGAGCAGAAGTGGCAACAATTACTGGCTATGGGCATAAGGACAGGCTAAATCGTGAGGACTCCGCCTAAGGCTATTCACGGCTTGACAATAATTAAGAACAAAAGTATATACCTGTTTGCGTCTGGGTCGTTTCATTGCATCCTCACTCGCCGTCGTCCCCTGCCCCCTTATGGCGATACCAGAAGACATTCTCTCGAACGAAAGCCTACGGAAACGCCTGGAAGAGTTTCTTGGGAAGCAAAACGGAATCTACGTAGACGAGAATACGCACCGACACCTTGAGGATTTATGCCATCAAATGGCGAGCGTCTACGGTCTAGTGGAAAGTGTGCTACAACTGGCACTAACAAAGGAAGAGGCGGAGCGGGCAGCCTACATAAAAACTGCATTAGATATTTGCGCCGGGGCAACGAAGGCGATCAGGCTGTTCTTGGTCGAATGGAGCGTATTAGTCGAAGAAGCCAACCGTCGTCCGCCTGCAACGCGTGGCACGCCATAGTTCATTTGGGGACGACTCCTAGCGCGGTGGCAGGCTTTGTACCCCATTCGCTATGATCCTCACTTCACTGTCGAATCTTTGGTAATTCGTAAACTGGCCGCGACACCAGTACACCCTCCCTTTGCGTTCAGCCTGAGTATAGATGGTGAGAGGAATGAGCCGAGGCGGCTCGTCCTTTTTTTGGAACCACCCGTAAGTGACCACACCTTGGTAGTTTTTCCACTTACCGGGAAGTTCGTAGTGCTCTGATATTCGAAGAATGTTGGTATCCTCGTCGGTCCAGACTTCGCCGTAACAAGCGACGGTGAAAACCTTGTTGATTTCCAAGAATACAAAGTCGCTGGTGGATTTGAAACTGCACACGCCATCCTCAATGTCGGCTCGATACTGAAAGACCTTCATTCGCCGGTCGTTCACTACAACGTCGGCGGCTTGATGAACTGTCAATCCAAGTTCTGTCCCTACCATATTCGGCAATTCCGACCACTCGCCACCCGTGCCTACTACATGGTTTAGGGGAGGCAAAGGCACATCCTGGAACTCTTTCTTGCCATCGGGATATTGGCGGAACCGTTGGTAGCCGTCGAGGACTCGGACTTCATACGCCCCCTCAGCAGCGGGTTCTTCCTTGTCTCCCGAACCCCACGAAAAACTCTGCACCGCGATAAAATTGCGCATGCTATCTGCAAGAAGTTGAGCTTTCTTTCGTAGCACCTTGACCTCAATGGATTCATCGGGGCGGTGCTGTAGCCCATCGACATGGATTGATACGAATTTCGAATTATGGTCTGGGCTTGGCGCGAATTTTGGATAGAAGTCTGCCGGGACTGGAGGGACATCATTGGCAGTGGGGAATACTCTTTCCGCTAGAAAGGGCTGTACTTTGCTCACGAAGTCCACCAGGGTTTGAGTCGGAACTGCAACCGCCGTCGTTTCATTGCTCCCGCACAAAATACCTATAATCTTCTCGGTTCCCCGATCAACGACGATGCCGCCGCTTGCCCCTCCTATGCGAATTGGCTGACCGGACAACTCGAAGTCAAAGGCGAGCAGACCTGATGTCGTCGGGCCTTTGAATGTGGCGGGAAATCGGGTCAGTTTACGAATAGGATTGATAATTCCCTTCGGGTAACCGTAAATGTCAACTTCTTGGCCCTCCCCCAGCTCATCGAGACTGAAAGTAAGACCATGATGATGAGGCAGCGGGCGCTGTAACTCAAAGATGGCAATGTCCCGTTCCCAAGCGAACGGAAGCATGCCCACGTTCGGGATGTTGTTGACGGTAGCGCCTTCATCGTGCGGACCTGTGGCAAGATATCGTTGGATAATCTTTTCCCGTTTAATCCTATGAGGCCGAGCAATTGCAGCTACGTGGTAATTGGTTACGATAAAACGACACTCGGCATCGAGGCAAAAGCCCGTACCTAGATTAGCTTCCATGCCGAGCGTAGGGCCGAGCTTACCCGTGATACCAATCCCTACCGATGGGATAAGCATCTTTACTGACGCAATCGGAACGACGACCTCGCTAAAATCCTGAATGTGTTCCACGGTGGAAGAAGGGCCTGTTTGGGCCGGTGCCGAGGAAGGCAGACACGTATACACAATCAAGATGGGAATGATCTTGCGCAAAATCATCAGACACCACGAAGACTCTCAACGAGTCCGGCCCGAGGCTTTGCACTTGCTCATCCACGGAGAACGAGCACTCAGCACAAAGGATTTAGTGAAGTTTTGAAACGGTCGCCAAACCGATTAGCAGCCCATTGTGGGAAGATGGTGCCGATATGGACTAAGTTGGGCTTGGCCCGCTCGGAGGAACTATGCCGTTGACCAACGTCACGTTTAAGGTCGTAGGTAAGGTATTTGACCCCTTACGGCGTGGTGAGAAATTAAAAGCAGCGTTGCTAGGGACCGGACCCGTAAGGCGTGGTCTCCTAGGGAAAATTGAAGCTGTTCATTGCACTGTTCACGATCAGGACGCGAAGGCTGTCTTGAAAGAAACTTTCAACTTCGAGATTCAGGGCTGCTGCATTGAACTCATCGAGGAAGTTAAGAGATTACTCGGCGCGTAATCTCGGGGCAGGCATGCGCTGGTCAATCTGCCAGTCCATCCAGAACCCTGCGGAGGTACTTCTTCCGGTCGGAGCTGTCGCGGTCCTTTGATAGCCATTCGAGAAACTTATCCTTGTCCACGCGATAGGTCCGTGAATCGGCGGCAACCACGATAAAGAAGCCTCGAACAAATCCCAGCCGCCAGCGAACATGAACGCGGCCCATCCACGGCAGACGGCTTCGTACAAAGACTCCGCCCGGACCTCGGCGCTGTGTTCGACGCCAAGGGCATCACGAAAATAAACGCGACAATCTACCATTTGATGGTAGAGGAGGGAGTTACAGTATATCCCGGCACAGACTACTGGCGTGGCCGGTCCCAGGTCAATCCGAACGCGGATCGGTCTAACGACGGGCCGCAAACGCCGCGAGGAAGAACACTGCGAGCGTCGTGAAAACGAGTGCGATACACAGACTGTAAATTGCAGCGTCCCGACTATCGAAAACTAAGGTAGACGAGGAGGGAGACGCGACGACTGGCGCTTTCTCTTTCCTCATAAACGCAGGGACGATGAGCTTGAGCAAAGTAAGAAGGTGATCGAATATCATGTGTTTTCTCCATCCTATCGGGACAGTCTTACCGCCGCCATTCGATTGTAAGCGTAAGGAGCGTGTCCCAAAAAGGTATATAAATGGTCCCTAAATCCTCGTTCCCCAATAGTGGCGTAGCCATCTGGTAATGGCTGGGTGTATTCTTTCGGCTGTAAATCCAAGGAGACAGCATGGACAAATCCGCCGTGGTGCTTGGTGTCATCGGTGTGATTCTGAGTGGTATCACCATCTTTGCCATCTACTACGGCCCGATCAAGGCGTTGAAAATCCAGCGAGCATTGGACGCAGAGCGTGAGGAAAGGAATCGCAAGCTGCAACTATTCAAGACTTTGGTGAGCTATCGCGTGACACGCCTCGCACCCGCTTATGTGCAAGCTCTGAACTTGATTGATGTGGAGTTCACCGAGAACAATGAAAAAGAAAAAGCTGTACGAGAGTGCTGGAAGGAACTGCGCGACCTCTACGACAACTATAAAACCACTGCTAATCCCGAGGAGAAGTCTGCCGACTTGAACGCCGCTCTGTTGGCTGCCATTGGAGAGAGTCTGGGCTATCACTTTGACAAAGTTTATTTGAAGAGGGGTGGATACTACCCTGAATTTCTTGGTAACGTCGAAGTTGAACAACACACATTGCGAAGACAGCTACTCGAACTGCTTGACGGGAAGAGGAAACTCCCGATAGCGAAGTTCGTGGAAGACTTTCCACCTGTGAAGCTGCCCCCGAAGGCAGGCAATCCAGAAAAGCCGTAAGTCAGCAAGGTATTTCTTCGATTTTCGTCAAACGCAAGCGCATTCCCGTGGCTTGTTGTCCCAATGGAGTACCAGCCGCTTTGATTACATCACCTTCAATCGTACCCGTCACTTCTAGGTCATAATCCCCATCAATACCAATTATACTGCGGACACCTGGCAGGTAGTTGTGAATCCTCACACGCGCTGTCATCCTATTTGTATCGGCTTCGTAAGTGCCCGAATAAGTGGAACCACTGTCGCCACCGAACACTCGGCCCTTGATGAACATAACAACTCCACCGCCGCCTCCTTGTATTCCTTCGTACTGCACAATCCAGAAGCCTTCTACCATTGGCCCTCCTTGAGGCATCTGTGGACGCGGTATAATTCTGGCCCGTGAGTATACCGGACACGCATCTTAGCACTTATCTGAAAGCGTTCTGGGACGATTGGCTGTCTCGGATGTGCGGCCCCCTGAGCGTGCCGTTCGGGCCAATTGCCGTGTGGTGGGCGCACGCACCGTCTGCAAAAGTACTGTGGGCAGGTCTAGCGGTTCTAGCCTTCTTTTTGGCGTCTTATCGTGTCTGGCGCAACGAGAGAGACAGTGGAGCTAAAGAAATTGAGAAACTCAGGCAGCTTTCATGGTCCAAAGAGCCTGAGCGGTTCCTTGCCCTGGAGGAACGTGCCGGTCAGCTTGTCGAAGAACTAGCCAGTCATCGCGCCCTCGCTCAATCAATCGTTGGTCCAAGGCTGGAAGAATTTCGGCAGGATGCTGGTCGCTTCGCACGACATGACGATGTACGCCGAGCCATCCTACAGCTCCAGAACGCTCTCGACCGGATGTTCGTCGCAAAGAGAGATCACGGCGACGATGACGAAGGGCTTCGTTCTGAACTGTACGACGATCTAAAGAAGCTCCTGAATGCCTGCGATCACGAACGAGACAAGCTACAGCATGGCCGAATATAGCCGCGTGCTCTCCCTTGGACATGAGATTACTGTAATCCACGAATAAGATAATATGTCCTGAATGTCACTTCCGACCCTCAAAGAGAAATGGACGAAGCCGCCCGCCTCCACCGTCCAAGCTGGCATCCAAACGACCGCTGCCATTGTGGTCGCTTTGGCTACCGTGTTCGCCGTAATTGTACAGTCGAAAGATAACCCCAAGTTTGCAGGGGCGCTCGTTGTTCTCGCGCTGGCCGTAGTGGGATGGGCGTTCGGTAGCCGAGTGATCGCTTCCCTCCAAACGCGAAGAGTCAGAGTTGCGAGGGATAGTGCCGCACGGACAGAATATAAGGAACTATTGCGATTCGCTCGGCGTTTTGCTCAGTTTACAAATACGGGAGACCGCACCAACATTCGGCCCATTATTTTCAGCCTTTGCGGCAACAATGCTGAAAAATGTGCTGAACTCTGTCCGCCAGATTATATGAGGGATTTGTTCCCGCTTTTTGTCCAGCACTTGGAAACGCGCCAATCCGAAAATGAGAGCCAGTTCCTTCTGGCGGCACATGAGTTATACGGTCTCGTTGCTTCGTACAACAGGTACTACGTCACAGAACCATTCGAGCGAATGAGGATGAAGCGGTGGGCAATTCCGAACTCATCGCCCGTCCCAGAACTTGGAACGTGGATCGCCAGCCTGCCTCTGGGGCATCAGGAGAGCGCGGGACGAGAGATCGAAGACTCAAGGGAGCGATGGGTCAGATTCCTTGATGACATGAAGCAATGGCTGGAAAGAGTAAACGAATCTTTTGGAGCGAGTCTCCCGGTTTGGTTTGAGCGACCACATAAACTCTAGGGATGACTGGGCGAAAGATGAGGGGGAACATGGACACGCATTTAATGTGGATTATCGCAGTGCTCGGTGCGTTGACGCTCGGGCCGCGCCCTCTACCAGATTGCGCCCGTAAACTCTGTAAGTTTTTTCACACTCCCGAAAAGTTCACCTACCCCGCCTAAAACTGTCCACCGTGCCAGTTCTCCCGCAGTCCGCAAAACGGATAGGGTCGGGTAATGAACGCGAGCCTTGCACGAATAACTTGCACGGACTGGTGCTGTCGGTCTGTCCCGGCGGCAAGAAAGCCACGCAAGCCAGCGCCAATCGAGCCGGAGCTTATGCAGTTCATAGACGACTGCATTGTGCCGCTACTGATCCGCAAAGCCTTAGCAAAACTTTCTGTTGAACCCCAACAGCATACAGCTCTACACTCCCGGGACGACGATTCCGTATAGGCGGGAGCCAATGAGCACAATTTGCGCCATCTACGCACGCTTCTCCAGCGAGAAACAGAACGCGGCCTCGATAGACGACCAAATCCGCAAGTGCCGGGAGTACGCGGTAAGGCATGGCTGGACTGTCTCCGAAAAGCACATCTACCGCGACGCCGCTATTTCCGGGGCCAGTGACAACCGGGATGCCCTCAAGCGCATGATTGCTTCTGCGACCGCCGTAACGCCAGAGTTCAACTGCGTTTTGGTTGACGATACAACGCGCCTGAGCCGAGACTTGGGAGACGGCGACCGCATCGTTAAGCGACTGAAATTCGCTGGAGTGAAAATCTGCTTCGTCGCACAGGGGTTCGACACCGAGTCCGAGAGCGCCGGGATGCTCACGGCAATTTTCGGCGGCATCGGCGAGCAGTATCTCGTCGATCTTGGCAAGAAAACATTTCGCGGCGTTGAGGGGCTGGCCAAGAGAAAGCTACACACTGGCGGTCGGTGCTTCGGCTACAAAAACATTCCCATCGAAGACGAAACGGAGCGCGATTCCCACGGACGGCCAGTTATCCGTGGCGTTCGTCTTGAGGTCGATCCTGAGCAAGCAAAGACCGTCGTGCGAATCTTTACGATGGCCGCCGAGGGGCGCAGTCTGAAGACCATCACAAAGTTATTGAATGCAGAGGGTGTGCAGTCCCCGCGACCATCGAAGGGGAGAATATCCCGAGGATGGGACACTTCATCCGTGCGGACGATCCTACACAACGAACGCTATTGCGGGACCGTGATTTGGGGTAAGACGCGGAAGGTCCGCTCGCCAAATACCGGCAGACGAATCTACCGCCGCCGTCCGCAAAGTGAATGGGTACGAACCGACATACCAGAACAGAGGATTGTTCCCGATGAGCTGTGGCAGCGGGTCAAGGCGAGACAAGCTATCGTGCAGAGCGTGTACGCTCGCGCTAATGGGTCTTTGCGTGCGCGGTCGATGCACTCTTCGTACCTCTTCTCCGGGTTATTGAAGTGTGGTGAGTGTGGCGCGAACCTGACAATCCTCTGGGGCAAGGGTCGAAACAAAACCAGCCAGACTTACGGATGCCCGTCAAATTGGAATCGCGGCGTCTGCAAGAACACGGCGCGGGTTCGGCGTGACGATTTGGAGGCGGCACTACTCTCGCAGTTGCATGAGAAGATTCTCAGGGAGGAAGTCGTCGATTGCGTGATGGAGAAGTTCCAGACCGGGCTTCTCAAGGAATTAGAGAACATCACCGGCAAGATGGATCGGATGCACAGACGGAAACGCGAACTTGAACGGGAACTGGCCAATCTTACGAAGGCACTGGCTGGCGGCCAGTACTCGCCGACTATCATGGGAGCAATCGCCGACCGTGAGCGTGAGATTGCCCAGATCACTGAGCAAGTGGTTTCCTCTAACGAAGATTCCATTAAGTCGCAGGTCGCGGCTATGCGGGCAGAAGCTATAGAGGAAGTGAAGGATTTGCGCGGGCTTATGGGCGGCGACGTGACGGTAGCTCGCGCCGCGCTGCTAAAGCACGTCTCGAAAATCGAGATGGAGCCACGCGGGAAGAGCTACGTTGCCAAAGGAGACTGGAAACTGCTCGGGACGTTACCCATTGATGGTGCCGGGGGCCAGAATCGAACTGGCTACGCCCGCCTTTTCAGGGCGGCGCTCTACCAATGAGCTACCCCGGCTTTGTTGGACTTTTCAATTTTAGAGACGATAGTGAGCGCTGTCAATTCGGCTTCCGCGCGAAGCCTGTCACCGTATGTGCCATCACGCCAGAGAATAGCGCGATCAGTCCGGAGAAACTTCTCCAACTTCGCCCCGCAATCCCGAACGTCGGTTCCGTAATAAAGGCCAGAATCAGCGATATCACGGAGAGAAGAATCAGCAGGCAACCAATTTGCTGTAGCACGCGCCGCCATCCAGCCGCGTTTAGCGTCATATAGAGCCCCAGGACCAAGTTCACCAGCGCCGCTCCCAGGAGGTAGATGTGCCGGGAAAGGTACATCAGCTGCACTTCAGCCGAAAGAGAGTGGATATCCGGGACGTGCCGCGCCATGACCAGGCCGGTAAGCACGAAAGCGATTACGCCAAGCAGCCCGACGATTAAGTGGATGCGCCGCACTTGAGTCGGGAGCCTCTCCGTCGCCGATTCAAGCACACGGGTCGAGGACAACTCTTACTGCGACGACTCGTCGAATTCCTTCATCCAATTGCGGTTCTTCAGGACCTCGCGTGGCTTGGTTCCATCGGGTGGACCCACGATTCCGTCTTTTTCCATGAGGTCGATCAGGCGCGCGGCGCGGCCGTAGCCAATTCGCAAACGCCGCTGCAACGTGGAAGTGGAAGCGCGCCCCGCGTCGCAGACCACGCGGATCGCGTCCTGGTAGAGATCGTCGTCAACGTCTTCGCCACCCTCGGCCTCGCCCTCCGCTGCGCCCTCCGTCTTGCCATCTTCCTCCTTCGGCGCCGCAAGCAGCTCTTCCTGATATTTCGCCTGGGCCTGTTCGCGCCAGAAGTCGCACACCGAGGTGATTTCCTCTTCCGTCACCAGCGGCCCGTGAATGCGATGCAGCCTCGCCGATCCTGCCGGCAAATACAGCATGTCGCCTCTTCCCAGCAGTGATTCCGAACCGTTTGAATCGAGAATGGTGCGTGAGTCCACCTTGCTGGCCACCCGGAACGATATGCGGGCAGGGAAGTTCGCTTTGATCAAACCAGTGATCACGTCCACGGAAGGCCGCTGCGTCGCGAGGATCAAATGGATGCCCACCGCGCGCGCCATTTGGGCCAGCCTGGTGATCGATTCTTCCACGTTGTTGGTGTCCACCATCATCAGGTCAGCTAGCTCGTCGATTACGATAATCAGGTAGGGAAGCGGCTTGTGCTCGGTCTCTTCCAG
This sequence comes from Acidobacteriota bacterium, assembly GCA_003225315.1. Classification (GTDB taxonomy): domain Bacteria; phylum Acidobacteriota; class Terriglobia; order Acidiferrales; family UBA7541; genus Acidiferrum. Next base: position 240,100 of record QHZD01000017.1, on the reverse strand, counting down.
ATTGTCGAACAGCGATAGCGAGTGTTCCTTCTTGAACGTGCGGTTGTACTGGTCGATATTTCGAACGCCGCGCTGCGCCAGTAGCTTCAAACGGTTTTCCATTTCGCGCGTCGCGTTTCGCAGCACGTTGGAGGCGATCTTCGGATCGGTTACCACCGGCGCGATCAAGTGAGGAATGTTCTCGTAGAGATTCAGCTCCAGCCGCTTGGGATCCACCAGCACCATTTTCACTTCGTCCGGACTCGCCTTGTACAGAATCGACATCATGAGCGAGTTGATGAACACGCTCTTGCCGGTACCGGTGGAGCCGGCGATCAGCAAGTGCGGCATGGCCGCAAGCTCCGTCACGCGAATCCGGCCGTGCAAATCCCGCCCCATCGCCAGCGTCAGCTTGCTCGGAGAATTCATGAACTCCGACGCCTCGATAATTTCCCGCAGCGCGATGGTCTGTCGCTTGTCGTTCGGGACTTCAATGCCAATGGTCGACTTGCCCGGGATGCGCTCGATCAAAATGGATTCGGCTTGCAACGCGAGGCACAAATCCTCCGTCAGCCCGATAATCCGGCTGTACTTGATGCCCGCGTCCGGCTTGAATTCGAATGTCGTGACGACTGGCCCGGGATTGATTTGCGTCACGCGGCCCTGGATGTCAAATTCCAGGCACTTTGCTTCAATCGCGCGCGCTCGCTGTTTCAGCTCTTCTTCATCAAGTTTCTGCCCGCGCTCGCCTTCGCGGAGCAGGGAAGGGGACGGCAGCTTATAATTCGGATTGCCCTTCGCGATTTTCGGCTCGCCTTTTTTGGCGGCAGATTTCGCCGTGTCGCGATTCAGCACGAAGATCGGCGCCTTGCGGGACGAGTCCTTTGTCTCCTTCTCGTCGTCCTCCTCCTCTTCGCTTTCGTCGGCCAGGCGAATTGTTTTGGAAGCCTCATTCAGCAACTCGGCCTTCCCAATCAATTGGGGCGGAACGGGCTTCCTGCCCGAAAGGCGGGACTCCTCCACGCGACGACGCATGCGTTGTTGTTCCCGCTCTTCGCGCCACGCGTGCCACCGCGCCTGCGACTTCTGCAAAATCCCGAGCCTCTCCACTCTTCCGATCGGACCATTCGGGCCGCTCGCCCAGGCATGCGCGCCGGAAAAAGAAAACCGCGTGGTCATAAACAGCGCCGTGACCAGCAGCGCCACGGTCACCAGGTTCGCGCCCCACAGGTTGAAACCCGTGCGCAGCCCGCTGGAAATGAGCTCGCCCAACAATCCCCCGGGTGGCAGCGCGCCACGCACGTCCCAGACGTGCCACAGGGAAAGCAACGTCGGCAGCGAAACCAACAGCAGCCCGAAGCCGACTACGGTGGCAACCTGGGAATCTAACGCCCGGCTCCGGAGCCAGCGCCATCCCAAAACGAGGATCGCCGCCGGTAGTAGAAATGCCGCAAACCCGAAGATCTGGAAAAGCAGGTCCGCGCCGTACGCTCCGGCCGGGCCAATCCAATTTCGCGCCGGGCTGCCGTCGAAGGCTGCCGCACTTACGTTAAATGACGCGTCTTTCGGGGAATAGGACAGCAACGCCAGCGCGATTAGCACCGCCAGCGTGATACACAAAAATCCAATCAGTTCATTGAAACGCTTGTTTCCAGTCGGAGTCAGTAAGCGCAAGAAGAATCTCCTCAGCTTTGTGGGGAAGGCTGAGTGTCGCGGCGGGGCGCTGGCGCTATCGCACTCCCGCCTGGAGGAACGACCAAACCAGAATGATGATACCAAACACCACCCGGTAGACAACAAATACTTTCAATGTGCGTGTCTGCAAATAACGCAGGAAAAATGCGATCACCAGGTAGCCTGTCACTCCCGAAACCAGGATGCTGATCGCCAGAGTGGAGAGCGGCAAGTCCAGGCTGCCGGCCTTATGCAGCTTGATCAACGCCGGGAGTTTGGCGGCCACAGCTCCGGCGATGAGCGGCGCCGAAAGCAAAAACGAAAACCGCGTCGCCGCTTCGCGCGTGAATTTGCGAAAAAGCCCCGCGCTAATCGTGATCCCGGAACGCGAAACGCCCGGCCATAGTGCCACCGCCTGCGCGGTGCCGATCCCGATCGCGTCACCAAAGTTGGATTGTTCCAGCTTTCTCGTCAAATCCTTCTTGGAATCCGCCCACCATATCACGAGCGCTACCAAGATCATTGAAACTCCAATAATCATTGGCGTTCGTAAGTGTTCTTCGATCGGCTTGTCAAAGAGTTTTCCCAGAATGCCTCCTGGAATGGTCCCGGCAACCATGTACCAAAATAACTTCTTGTGTTGTGCCACTTCTTCTGTCGGCGCGCTCGCGGGATATTTCCCGCCCAAACCGCAAACCAGCAGCGTCCACCAGTCTTTGAAGAAGTACAACATTACGGCCAGCAGCGTTCCGGCGTGCAGCGCCACGTCGAAAGCTTCACCAGGGTCCGCCCAGTGAAGGAGCCAAGGGAACAAGATGAGGTGCGCCGTACTGCTCACGGGAAGAAATTCCGTGAGCCCCTGTACTACGGCGAGGATAATCGCCTGAATTAGAGGCATCGAGGCTACCTTTCCTTTTGTACCGGTCTGGATTTGACCGCGCCCGGCAGGATTTTTCGCATTTCGTACGCGTCGATTCGCCGCAAGTAATACCGCTTCAGCGTCGCTTCGATACGATAGCCATGCCGCTGCCAGAACGCAACGCCCGCCTCATTATCGATTGCCGTTTCCAGCAAAATCGTTCGAACGCCGCGCAGCGCCAGGTTCTTCTCGCTCTCTGCCAGCAACGTCGAGCCCACTCCTTGCCTCCGGTGCGATTCCGCTACATCCAGCGTAATGACGTGGGCCAGCGGTGGATTTTCCTCCGTCAAGATAAATCCCACAATCTTCCCGGCGTCCTCCGCCACCATTCCGTCTGCCGACGGCAGCTTCAGAAAATATCGCAGCATGGTTTTGGAATAGGCGATCCCCGGAGGGAAGCATGACTGGTCCAGCCGCAGCAGGGCAGCAAAGTCCCCCGGTTCATGGGCACGCAGCGTGACCGGCATGGCGCGATTGTAGGCTGAACTCTCCCTGCTGAACAGCGCGCCAGTCACGGCGCGGAGGGCGGCATCTTCATTCCCAGCGCCTTCACGGTAACAGGGTCAGGAACGGCTGCATGGCCTTCTTGCTTCGTCACCACTCCGAATCCGCCGCTGTAATCCCACATCGCCCATCCCATTCCATATTTTTCGAGCGTCGTTCGAACGTCGAAAATCCACGCCGCGCGATCCTGCGGATTCGCCGCCTTGCGGTAAACGCCAAACTCGTTGCAAGTCACCGGCACGTTCCAGCGTTTGGCCCAGGCCGTCACTTGCCCGATTCCGCCGTCGATCCGCGCCACGTTCCATCGGTCCAGGCCATAATGAATCGCCGCCAAGCGGTTCACCGCGTCCGGAATCAGCGCCGCGGCCGCTTGCACATTTTCCGGTGTCGAAGGATACGGCAGCTCCTTCAAATAATGGACGTAATTCGTGCTCCAGGTCGCTCCCTGGTGGGTAAAAATGTGTGGGTCATAAAAGTGAAAGTTGTAAATAATGTTCGGGTCGCGCAACGGATCGAAAAACAGCAGCTCGTTCTCCGAAGACCAGTACGCCCCCGCCACAATAATCGTATGCTGCGGTGCCCCTTCGCGAATCGCCACAGCCAGCTTCGCTTGCACGCCCTGCCAGCGATACCGATCGTGAAATTCCGGCTCGTTCAGAACTTCGAACGAAACAAGTTCAGGATTCGTCGAAGAATAGTGCCGCGCCAGCGCCCGCCAATAGTCCGCAAATTGCTCGACGAAACTATCCTCCGCCACCAACTTCTGTTTGAAGTCACTGTCGGGATGAATGTCAACAATCACTCCCAGACCCTGATCGAGAATCATCTTCACCGCAGCGTCAAGGTAGCCAAGATAGTCCGCCGGGATGCGATCGGCCTGCCCACGCCGGAACATCGGCTGCGGATTCACGCTCAGCCGCACGTGGTCGAATCCCATAGCCTTAATCAACGTGATGTCCTGCGCCGTCGTCCATGCTTCAAAATGTTCCTTGGTGTACCCCTTCTGGTCGTAAACCTGCGCAAACCACTCGCTCAAGTTAATTCCATGACGCAAATGCTGCGCGTGGCGCTGTGCCGCATCCGTTGTTGAATTGGATTGTGCTTGGACGGTTTCCGCGCCGAAAAGGATCGCCGCCAGCGCCGCAACCATCCCCAAAAAGTGTAGGGGCACGATAAATCGTGCCCCTCTTGCTGTTCCGATTCGAATTGTTTTGCTCATAGTTTGACGGTGACGGTCTTTACCTCGGTGTAATTCGCCAACCCGTATTCGCCGAGTTCGCGCCCGATCCCCGACTGCTTGAATCCGCCGAACGGCGCTCCCGCGTCGAACACGTCGTAGCAATTCACCCACACCGTGCCCGCGCGAACGCTGTCCGCGATGGCATGCGCTTTGCTGATGTCCTTGGTCCACACCGCCGCCGCCAATCCATACAGCGACTTGTTCGCTCGTTCGACCACTTCGTTCAAGTCTTTGAACTTTAGGATCGACATCACCGGCCCGAAGATTTCTTCCTGTGCAATCTTCATGTTGTCCTGCACGTCGGCAAACACGGTGGGTTCGATGAAGTACCCCTTGTCGCCCACGCGATTGCCGCCGGCCACCAGTTTCGCCTTTTCCTGCTTTCCGGCGTCGATGTAGCTCATCACTTTGTTGAACTGGTCCTGGTCCACCTGCGGTCCCTGTTCCGTCTTCTTGTCGAACGGGCTGCCAACAGTGCGCTTCTTCGCGCGCGCCACGCTGCGATCCACGAACTCGTCATACGCCTTTTCCTCGACGTACAACCGCGAACCCGCGCAGCAGCACTGCCCCTGGTTGAAGAACAGCGCAAAGTGCGCGCCTTCGATCGCTTCATCCATGTCCGCATCGGCGAACACGATGTTCGGGCTTTTTCCGCCCAACTCCAGCGTCACCCGCTTCAGGTTTGTTTCCGCCGCGTTCTTCATGATCAAGTGGCCCACTTCCGTTGACCCCGTGAACGCCACTTTGTCGACGTCCATGTGCCGCGCAATCGCCGCGCCGGCCGTCGGCCCGTATCCAGGCAGCAGGTTCACGACGCCTTCCGGGAACCCCGCTTCCAGTATCAACTCGCCCACGCGCAACGCCGTCAGCGGGGTCTGCTCTGCCGGCTTCATCACCACCGTGCAACCCGTCGCCAGCGCCGGCCCCAGCTTCCACGCCTGCATCAGCAGCGGGAAATTCCAAGGGATAATCTGTCCAACCACGCCCACCGGCTCGTGCTTCGTGTAGCAAAAATAATTGCCGCTCACGGGAATCGTCTTCCCATGATTCTTGTCCGCCCAGCCCGCGTAATAGCGGTAGCAGGCAATCGTCAGCGGAAGGTCCGCCGCCCGCGCGACGTGCGCCGGCTTCCCGTTATCCAGCGCTTCCAGTTGTGCCAGCTCATCGGCGTGCTTCTCGATAAGGTCCGCCAGCCTGTTCATCAAGTTCCCGCGCTCGGCAGCGCTCATCTTCTTCCGCCACGCGCCTTTGTCAAACGCCGCGCGCGCCGCCGCCACCGCCTTGTCCACGTCCGGTGCGTCGGCTTCCGCCACTTGTGTAATCACTTCGCTTGTCGACGGGTTGATCGTCGGGAATGTTTTTCCCGATACGCTATCCACCCATTTTCCGTTGATCAGTAATTTTGTCGGTCCAATCTTCACATTCGGTTGCATCGTTGCAGTTGCCGTAGCCATAGTTTCCTCCTCTTTTCAGCAATAGGTCGCGCCGTCATTTCGAGCGCAGCGAGAAGCCTCTGTTCGCCGTCGATGACATAGGTGGGTGCAGGGCAACCCCTTTTACCCCTCGCGGAAGGGCAAGCCCTGCATGACGCAAACGTGTTGCGAGACGGAAGCCTATACCTGTGGAAGTGCGGAGGCAAGGAAGTTCAATTCGAAGCAGCGTGTCCCTGGTCCTTACACCAAAGCCTGGGCTACCCTGAGGCGCGTACTAGGGCAAACACCTGATGCCAAATCAAGGTATCCGCTATATTCCACACTCCCCCAGCCTTAATGCACTATGCATCCACATTCGGGACAGCGGGTCCGCCTCCGAGTCCAGGGCCCCCACCCTAGTACCCCACATCCATTTGCCCTGGAGCGGAGGCGGCCCGGCCTTTTTCCTGCAATCTTCAGCCGCTCAGCGCAGCGGCATCCCGCAATTCTTCTAAAGATTGGTAGTCTCCCGCAGCGAGAAGGTTCTTCATTGACACGATTTGCGATCGGAAGAATACTTCGAGACTAGTAGCCGTCCTGCTTTGCCTACTGGAGCAAAATTGAGGCCCAAACAGTTGTCGCCGTCGCGTCTATTTCCGGCCGTCCTGGCTGCTGCTGCAATTTCCATGGGATCTGCCCGTACCACCGCGGACCGGGTTTTGCTGCCGATCGAAGTCTTGGGCGCAGCGGGCACGACGGTCAGCAGGACCATCACCCTTCAGGATGGACGAGCCGAGTCGGTGCGCTCGCTCTGGTTGCAGATCCATGGGCTGCGCTATGCGAATCAGGCCAGCGTCCAAGTCAACTCCAGCGCCTGGATGCCGCTCAACAACAGCACGGTCTCAATCCCCGAGCCCGCCAGGAGTTTCGGCGGAATCGGTGGAGGCTTCTCCACTCTCGTGATGACTCTCTCCCTCCCCAACGGCACAGTCGTCCCTGGTGCTAATACACTCCGCTTCCGGTTCAATCAGACCGACGGTATCGTCAGCGCCTATCGCGTCCTGGCATTCAACCTCCTCACCAGCGACGGAAGCAAGCTCCTCCCTCCAGACGATTTTGTGCAAGATGCGCCCGAAACCTGGGCTCCGCCCTTGCCGGATGCCGCCTCTATTCGGGCTGGGCGCGAACTCTGGGAGACCGCCTCCCTCGCGGCAAACAGCCTCCCCAATAGTCCCAGGATTCAGGCGCGCTGTGCGGACTGTCACGCCAGGGATGGGCGCGACCTGAAATACTTCAACTTCTCCAACGCCAGCATTGTTGACCGCTCGCGCTTCCATGGCTTGTCCACACTCCAGGGTGAACAGATCGCCAGCTACATTCGCAACTTGCCGTTGCCGAGTCCGGGGCGCCCGTGGAACCCTCCTTACCAGCCCGGACCAGGGCTCGACGAGCAGCCTGTCTCGAACTGGGCGGCTGGTGCCGGACTCTCCTGGGTTCTTGACCGGGATATGGATGCGTTGCCATATCTGATCAACCAGCAAGGGGCGCGGGTGAACGGTGACGCCGCCAATTCTCCAGTAAATCTCTCCACCCTCCGCGAACTCGCGGGAAAGATTACCCCCGACCTCTTTCGCCCCGACGGCAACCTCAATCCTCGCGAGATTCCCATTGCCTTGCAGCTTCCCGATTGGAGTGGTTGGCTGCCGCGCGTGCATCCCAAGGATGCTTGGGGGCCGGACTTTGCACAGAGCGAATTCGCAGCCCTGTACGATGGCGAAACGCAGCCAGAGGGCAAAAGCAAACGCACCGCGAGGCAGCCGCTGCGCGCCCTTCTGGTGGCCACCCAATCTTCCGATCGCAACGTTCGCCCCGTCCCTGCCGCCTTCGACGACTGGACTCAAGCGCGGCGTGCTTTCCTCAAACGCTTCGTCAAGCCAAAGATGGAGTGGTGGCCGGCGTTGACGGACAAAGTGTACTCGACTCAGCTATGGCAGCTCGTAAAGACCTGGGAGATGATGCAGGAGTTTGCGCTGGAAGGACGCGGCCGCGAAATTTTTGGATCGCTTGCGGATTCCCGCACCTGGTGCAACACCATTCCGGCAGAGACCGCTCCATCGTCAGCCCTCATTCCGGATGGAGCGGCTGGAGTCGGTGGCAGCGCGCTGACCAACGAATATTTCATGGCCGCCTGGTACGAACTGCAAATCGTCCTGAACAGCGGCAACCATCAACACCGCGATCGCGCTCCCGTGGATTGGGTTTATGTGATCGGGCGCTTCAACGACCTGCATGCCCAGACGCACCAGCCGGAGCCGGCGCGGCTCCTGGTGGCCGTAACCAAAGCGCTGCAGTCCACCGATCCTCGCTTAGGTCCCGGCGACTACCGGCAGGGTTGGCGGCCGGAGCAGAACATCGATCCTCGCATCCTGATTAGTCCTGTTTGGGAACCAATCTTCAAACCGCTGCCGGTCGAATTGCGTCGCGCGCTGACCGCTTCGCTGCTCTCTGCATGGATGGACAAGAACCTCCAATACCCGGTCGCGAAGTACTTGCCCATGGGCGGGTTGCCCGCGCGGCCCTATGCTCCTCCCCAGGCCTACGGTGAGATCAGTGGTGGAAGCGTTTGGGAAGCGGCACAACAGTTCCGTGATGCCGGCGTTCCCGCCGAACTTGCCAGGCGCTTGCAGCAATGGGGAATTGCGTATTCCGACCGCGCAGCACGCCTCCAATACGCCGGTAACTCCGCATCCTCAAAGAAGTAGCTATTGGTTCGGATCCCTCCAGCAGGTGTTCCTGCAAGAGAGCCTCAGGCCGAGCCAGCTGCTTTACCTTTGCGGAATTTGGTGTCGGCAGCGAGGCCGAACGCTTCTAGAATGTTGGCTTGCACTTGCTTTGTAAGGGCGTTGATCTCGTCGACACCGATACTTTGGGGGCTAACCACATAGCGCAGCTGCTTCTCTCCCGCGGGAGTCTCAACAATCCGCAGAACGGTGTCCGCGACTTCCTGAGCGTTGCCGGCCGTGGAGGAAAGTGCCGCGTTGATCTTTGCGGGGATCTCCTTGACAGCGCCATACGTATTGGCGCGAGCCTCGTCGGAGCCCGCCAGGTTATTGCCGAAAATAGAAGTCTCATATTGGCCGGGTTCGACGATCACGGATTCAATTCCTTGCCCGGCAAGTTCGTAGCGGTACGATTCGGCCAGGGCCTCAAGCGCAAATTTGCTGGCGCAATAGAAACCCACCGAAGGGAGAACCACGCGGCCGGCGACGCTGCTGATGTGCATAAGCACCCCGCTGCGTTGGCGGCGCATGTGCGGGAGCACCGCGCGATTTACGCGCACCGGACCAAGAAAATTGGTGTCCATCAGGCGCCGCGCCTGTTCGGTGGTGACTGCTTCCTCCAGCCCCGTAAGGTAGTAGCCGGCATTGTTGATGGCCACGTCGATGCGGCCGCCTTTGGCGACGGCGGCATCCACGGCTTGCTGCACCGAGGCGTCGTCGGTTACATCCAGTTCAAGGACGTGTATTGGCAGCGAATCCTTTTGCGCCAGCGCGCGGATTTCAGAAGCATTCTTGGCGTTGCGGCCTCCGGGGTCACGCATCGTCGCGAAAACAGTGTGCCCTTTGCGAGCCAGCGTTTCGGTGAACAGTCTGCCAAAGCCGGTGCTGGAGCCGGTGATAAAAACTACTTGCTTGGAACTCATGATCATCCCCTTTTCTGGGCCTACAGTGAACCCGTTTGATGCCGGAAGTAAAGCCGTTAGTTACAAAAATGAATTCAACCGATTCCCGACGAGGGAAATGAAAGAGCCCGCCCATCGTGCCTTCCTGATTCATCTCCCAGCCCATCATTTGCGCCGAGTCGCGGTCGCCTCGTCTCTTTAGGAGGTGGGAGCTTCAGCTCCCACGTAACCGAAGAAAAGAGAACCGGACTTCAGCCCGGCATTTCCCCTCTTTGTGGCACAGCCATTCCTGGCTGTGCTCCGATTCATCTTCTCGTCTGCCCTCGTAGCGCCGGGCTTCAGCCCGGCATTTCCCCTCTTTGTGGCACAGCCATTCCTGGCTGTGCGCCTCTCTCCGCACATGGCGTCCACCGCGACTCCGTCCTAGCCGCCGCAAGCCCCACCCGTCATTTACCTTCCCGGATGGTTTTGCGGGACGAAGCGGTCGGCTTGCGCAGAGAGACCGCTTCCTCTTCGCGGTTTATGCGGAGAAATCTCTCTTCTCTTCGGGCGCGTAGCGCCGGGCTTCAGCCCGGCATTTCCCTCTTTGTGGCACAGCCATTCCTGGCTGTGCGCCGATCTTCATCTTCTCGACCACCTGCCCTCGTAGCGCCGGGCTTCAGCCCGGCATTTCCCTCTTTGTGGCACAGCCACTCTTGGCTGTGCTCCTGGCTCCACACTTGGCGCCCACTTAGACCCCGTCCTAGCCGCACCAAGCCCCACCCGTCATTTGCCGTCCCGGATGGTTTTGCGGGACGAATCGGTCCGCTTGCGCAGAGAGACCGCTTCCTCTCCGCGGTTTATGCGGAGAAGTCTCTCTTCTCTTCGGGCGCGTAGCGCCGGGCTTCAGCCCGGCATTTCCCCCTTTGTGGCACAGCCATTCCTGGCTGTGCTCCGATCTTCATCTTCTCGACTGCGCCAAGGAGCGCTAGAACTCAGGATGAAGTGGGCGGCCTAGCTCAAAACTGCGTGCTAGACCGCTCTGTAGGGGCACGATACATCGTGCCCTTTACGATCCGGGCTATGGCATCCCCATGCGCGGGCGCGAACTGAGGCGCGAGCGGGTGAGCGTGGGAAACAAGCAGGTTTGGAAGTACTCCAATGCGTAACGGAGCTGTGAGGAGACGAGCATCCGCCGACACGCCGCCCGATGCCCCAAGCGTGCCCCGTCAAGATAAGACTGTGTTCTCGCAAAGATAGCTATTTGTAGTACGGCTATCGTATTGTATAATATAGAGGCATAGCGCGTTTTTCCCGGAAAAGGAGCTGTAATGGCGGACGATTCGTTGGTTCGGGCAAGAAAAAGGGCCGAGCACGCTGTGGCGGGCATGGCGGAGGGGCCGCTGAAAACCGCTGCGTTTCAGACGATTTTGGCAAAACTACTGGCCGATGCTGACGTTGGTGAGCAGGTCCAGCCACCACCGTCTAGAGCACTGCCCGGCAGGAAACAGCAACCGCGCACGCTGACAGAGAGAATCCTTGCCATAAGGTCCGAAGGATTCTTTAAGCCGCAGCGATCTCTAAGTGAGGTCCGAGAGGCCCTAGGCTCAAGAGGATGGCACTATCCGCTTACCACGTTAAGCGGGGTGATGCAGGCACTGGTGCGGAGACGCGAACTGAGGCGTGAGCGGGTGAGCGTGGGAAACAAGCAGGTTTGGAAGTACTCCAATGCGTAACGGAGCTGTGAGGAGACGAGCATCCGCCGACACGCCGCCCGATGCTCCAAGCGTGCCCCGTCAAGATAAGACTGTGTTCTCGCAGACATGAGTATTGCTTGACTTAGAAAAGTATTTTGGAATATGATGTGGGTGCTTTAAATTGTTTGACGGTGGCATATGACTGCGGAAAAAGAGAAGCCGGAAAAGGAAATCCTTGATCGAATCGAGTGTCTGGAACAGGCCGTTTTTGGATCCAAGCATAGGCATCCGAAACAAGTAAAGGCAGGTCCTAGGAGACCACATGGCATGGCGCTCCCGGATCATATTTTGAAGCTGCGCGATACGGGCTTTTTTGATTCAGCTAAGACCTCGAGCGAAGTTCACGCACGCCTGCAAACAAAATATCCCTGCGAGCCTAACCGAGTTGCCATGGCGCTGCTACGACTCCACCGGCGTCGAGAACTCCGCAAAGCTTCAAAGGCAACCGGGGGAAGAAAACAGGTTGCCTTTGTCTCGTAATTTCCAAACGCGCATGTTGAGGTCCGGGCTGTAACTAGGAGACGTGACGATGAAACTCTCTTTCCTATTAGAGGACGACAGCGGCCACGTTTTTGAAGGCGATGTGGACCTGAAGCTGAAACGGTCGACCGCAAAGCCCCCCTCCACGAAGCACAATGTGCCAAGGTCGGCGCATTCGGCGTCTGCAGAACATCCGCGCACTCCAACAGATGCTTTGCACAGACTGCACCAAAAGAGCATTTTCAAAATTGAGAGGGAATTCCAAGCAGTCGAAGAAGAACTTGGCAAGATAGATTGCAACTTCCCGAAGCCTTCCCTAGCCAAAGCACTTGAAAGAGCGAAATTTCTGACACGGCACGGGGAAAGAGGAAGCTACCGCTGGATTCAAAAATACCCGCCAGGATCTTAGAGCTATGTCCACCAAGAAATCTCACGGGTTGGTATCCGTCATTCGACGCCTACCGCAAGTCGAGGGTTGTGACACCCCTTTGCTGAAGTGCCTTTGGGGATTAAAGGCAGCCAAACTTTCCAATGACTACCCGGAATTCATCACGGCTGGCGCACTCTCAGAGCTGCTCCTTCGATCGAACGTTAGTTTGAATTCTGTGCGCGTGCAGCGGGCACTCGCCCGAGCTGGAGATGCTGTCGCAAGGAAAGGTAGGGGTCAAGAGACGGAATTTCGAATCGTGGGGCAAGGCGAAAGGTTCCTGGAGGAACGGGCTGGAAACCAAGGCCCCCTCGCGCTCCATATCACGGGAAAAGCGCCGTGGTCCGATAGACGATTTGTGGTGAAGGAGGCCATGAAAAAGGCGAGTGGAGATGTGCGAATCCTGGATAAATATTTCGGCATGGAATCGCTCGATTTTCTGCAGGACTTCCAAAGGCACCGTAGAATCCGATTCCTAACCTCCCATCCGCCCAAGAATTTGGGTCATCTTCAGCGTGAGGTGGTAAGGTTTAAGAAAGAGTTCTCTAGCGCGGAATTTAAGGCCTATCCTGCCCCACACGAGCTGCACGATAGATACGTACTATTCGACAAAGAAGTCTGGTTTGTGGGTCATGGAATCAAAGATATTGGGGCCAAGGAATCGTTCGTGGTTCTTCTACAAGATCCCTTCGGAAAGGATATTAGAAAGACACTTTTTGAATCTTTTGAAGAGCGTTGGGCAAACTCGCCCGACTTTTGACTAAGATCTCTTGGTTCACAGTTGCCCCCCGAATACCAGACCGGGCTTCACTAAATCCTTTTTTATTATTAATGTGCATAAAGCATGGCAGGGGTCGTAGCGGTTTTTCATTGACAACCCGGTTACGACTATGCTACATTACTCCCGTAAAGAAGTGCGCCTCGCCTTCCGCGAGACTCCCCTTACAACTTAAAACTTACGACTAAAAACTTTTAGTTCAGGAGACTTCCATGTCCACGATTAAATCCGTTGGCCGTTTTACGGCCACCCATAAAAAAGACCGTTCCGGTCTGTGTGCTTTTACCTTTGCCGATGGCCGCCAATGCCGCACTCCGCGCCGCACCGGCCATCCGCATCTCTGTTACTTCCACGCCCAAAAAGAAGCCGAAGCCCTCGCCGCCAAGCAGGCCGGCGAGGACATATCTTCCTTCCTTTCAACAAATCTGCTTTCTGCTTGCGACCTGAGCTCCGCCATGGCGCGCCTCTTCTCCGCCGTTGCCCAAGGCCAAATCAAGCCCAAAGTCGCCTCCACGCTCGCCTATCTCAGCCAGACCATGATCCAATCCATCCCCATCGCCCAGCATGAATACTGTGAGGCATTCAGCTCGGACGCCTGGCGCAGAGCCATCCGTTCGTCGTTCACTCCCTCCGCCCCGGTTTCCAAGCCTGCATCTCAGCCCGCCCCACCGGCGCCCCTTCCTGCCTCGCAAGTACCTCCACATCTCACTTCGCAACCAGCGCCGCCTGCAGTTCCTAATCCCATCAACATCGATCAAACTTCGTAGAAGTGAGCAGAGACCCTAACTCCCTTTAGAATCAACACTTCCAAAACTGTATCAAAACAAAGGGTTTTAACTATCTTTAGAATGAACACTTATGAAAAACAGGGGGAGGGGGAGCCAGTTATGGTTAACTAAGCATCCGGAGAAGATAAGCTGTCCAATATGGATGAGCCCTGTGGCTCACCCCTTCAGGGTGAGGGATCTCTCTTACATCCGACAAGGATGCTTATCCTGAGCGAGCGGAGCGAGTCGATGGATCTCTCTGCTTATTTTACAGAGGATGAGCCACCTGTAGCTCACCCCTTCAGCGGTGAGGTTTCTTCTGGTTTTATCTTCACGGGTTGGGATTGATGGCACTTTGTTCGGCCGGCTGGCTTACCGCACTTGGCCGCGTCACGTACACCGCAAGCAGCAGACTCGCCCTCACGGAAGCAGCGTGGCTCGCGTCCGGCCGTGAAGCCGATAAACGCTGAAATCGCGACGATCCACTGTGAATATCTTCCGGATGCCTTCGCGCTCCGCCACGCGAAGGAGAGCCGCATCAGCCAGATCCATGGGACGGTTCGCGTACTTCCGCATAAGCTCCCGGATCCGGGGAGCGTCCGCGGCATCCAGAGGAAGAAGTACCAGGCCTCCGCGTTCTAGCATTTCCCAAAGGGCTTCTTGCGCCTTCGGCAGGTTACCGAGGAAGTACATCGCCTCGGTCAACGGGGGCCATACCGTACCCATTGGCTCGCGAAACGTTTCCAGCGCCGCGATGCATCGGGAATGGTATTGGTCATCGGCATTGACCAGCGCGACCAGCGGCCCGGCATCTACTAGGATCAACGCCTGCTCCGTCGCTGCTTCAGGAGTTTGGTAAAGCGTCGGCCCGTCTGCACGGACCCCTTCGGGTTTCCTCCGTGGACGACGCCCAGCAGATCCTTCACTACCTCATACGGGGATGTAACCGGCTCGTGCCGCTCCGCCCACGCCTCAATCGCTTGGCGAACGACCTCCGACGTAGAGAGCCGCTTGCGGCGAGCGATTCGCGCGATGCGTTTGCGGGTTTTTTCGTCCAACCTTAGCGTCAGAGGAGATGCCATCGTGTTACCTCGTCTATAAGCGTACTGTATTACGTTTTGTAATACAAGTGTGGGCTTATGTGCTCGGCGTGGCTTCCCTACAGTGTTTTCGAGGTTGCTACTGACGAAGCAGGCTTCGTCACTGCACTCGGCCTTGTCACGTAAACCGCCAGCAGCAGGCTCGCTCCCAGAAGCAATGCCGCCAGATAGTACGGCGAGCCCGGCAAGTGGATGCCATAGCGCGGCGAAATAGCAATCGTGAAAATTTGCGTGAACAGCACCGGGCCCGCCATTCCCGTGATGGCGCGCAACGAATTGATCGCCCCTTGGAGCTTGCCTTGCGACGAAGGATCGACATGCCTTGCCATCAGCGACTGCATGGCCGGAGCTGCAATGCCCCACAGCGCAATGAAAGGAATTACAGCGAGGATGACCCATCCGTGCGCCGCCAGCGCAAAGCCCGCGAAGCCGATTGTCCCAAATACCAAGCCCGACAAAAGGCTCCGCCGTTCGCCAAAGCGTTTTACATACGGGCCGACCATCGTTCCGGAAACCACCGCCGCGCACACGCCAACAACGGCCAGGGAAAGACCAACGTCCCGCCGGCTCCACGCGTAGCGATACTCGGTGTAAAGCGCCCACATCGAAGGCAGTGAGTTGTGCGCCAGATAGTAAAGCGTTGTCACCACGGCAAGCCCGCCGAGTTCTCGATTCGCGCTAAGAAGCCTCAACGAGCCCAGAGGATTTGCCATGTGCCAGGCGCTCTTCGCGCGCTTTTCCGGCGGCAAGGATTCCGGCAGCACGAAATATCCGTAGAGCGCATTGCCCAGGCTCAATGCCGCAGCCGCCCAGAACGGAAAACGCAGATTCATGTTGCCCAGCCAGCCGCCCACGGCCGGCCCAATCACAAACCCCAAACCGAACACCGCGCTAATCAGGCCGAAGGGTTTCGCCCGCTCCTCGGGCTTCGTCACATCGGTGACATACGCGAACGCCGTGGATATGTTGGAAGTCGTGATGCCGGAAATGATGCGGCCCACCAAAAGCCATCGCAGCGACGGCGCCACCGCCATGAAAACGTAATCGATGCTCAATCCGAAGCACGAAATCAGAATCACCGGGCGCCTTCCAAAGCGGTCCGACCAAGCGCCCAGAATCGGCGAAAAAATAAATTGCATGGTGGCCCACGCAAATCCGAAATAGCCAGTGACGCTGGAAGCGCGGGCAAAATCTCCGCCCTCGAATTGCCGGATGAGATCGGGCAGCACCGGCGCGATGATGCCAAACGCCACCATGTCAAACGCCACCACGATCAGGATAAACGTGAACGCCGCCCGGCCAACGCTCGACGCGGGTGTGGTGGTAGGTTCATCCATCGGCAGGGCGGCCCGTTACACTTCCAGAATCACGGGAAGAATCAGCGGCCGTTTGGAAGTTTGTTTGTTGATGTAGCGCTTGAGGTCCACGCGGATTTTTTCCTTGATGACGCCCCAGTCCGATTTTTCCTCGGCGTTCGATTCCTCAACGGTCTTCATAACCACCACACGCGCGCCGGTGATCAGTTCCTGGCCGTTGTCGCTCATCAATCCGCGCGTCACGATTTCCGGGTGCGACTCCATCTTTCCGGTGTGCTTGTCGATGGCGATAATCGGCACCACGATGCCGTCTTCGGAAAGATGCTTGCGGTCGCGAATCACCACCTCTTCAATCTCTTCGAGCGAACCGGAATCCACGCAAACTCGCCCGGCCGTCACTGGATCGAGCCGCCGTGCCCCGTCTTCCGTGAATTCGACCGGCCTGCCGTCTTCGAGCAACAAAATTTCCTGCGAAACGGATCCCAGTTGATGCGCCAGCGCCGCGTGCCGGAACAGGTGACGGTATTCCCCGTGTACCGGGATGAAATATTTTGGCTTCACCAGTTGCAGCAAAAGTTTCTGCTCTTCCTGGCTGCCGTGGCCGGAAACGTGGATGATTCCGCCGGAATTGTCGTAATAAACCAGCGCGCGCCGCCGGAACATGTGATCCAGCATGCGGAAAATAGATTTTTCATTCCCCGGAATGATGCGCGCGGAAAGAATCACGCTGTCGTTTTCATCCACGGAAACGAAGCGATGATTATCCACCGCGATCCGCGAAAGCGACGACATCGGCTCTGCCTGGCTGCCACTTGCCAGAATAATGATGCGCTTCGGATCGAATCCGCGAATATCCTGCGGCCGCACCACCATGCCATCCGGAATTTGCAGAATTTCCAGGGAGTGCGCGATCTCCACGTTGTCGACCATGCTGCGCCCGACGAACGCCACTTTGCGGCCCACGCGCGACCCAATGTCGATGACCTGCTGAATGCGATGAATCGACGAAGCGAAGCACGACAAGATCACGCGCCGCGGCGCCGAGCGGCACAATTCTTCAATTCGCGGAACGACAGCCCGCTCCGATGGCGTAAACCCGGGCCGCTCCACGTTCGTCGAATCGCTGAACAGCGCCAGCACTCCCTCCGTCCCGTATTTGGCGAACGAGTGCAAATCAAACGGCGCGCCGCCCACTGGCGTTTGGTCAATCTTGAAATCTCCGGTATGGATGACCACGCCGAGCGGCGTGCGAATTGCCAGCGCCACGCAATCCACCGTGCTGTGCGTCACGGAAATGAATTCAATTTCAAACGGCCCGACCTCCACCAGCCGCCCCGGCA
The DNA here is from genome assembly GCA_003225315.1 of Acidobacteriota bacterium. Lineage (GTDB taxonomy): Bacteria > Acidobacteriota > Terriglobia > Acidiferrales > UBA7541 > Acidiferrum. Next base: position 222,746 of record QHZD01000017.1, on the reverse strand, counting down.
GCACCTCGCGCAGCGTGCTCGACTCCAGCAAGCCCGCTTCATCTAGACGCTTTTTCACCAGCGCCAGCGTGAAGCGCGTTCCATACACCGGAACGTTCAAATCGCGCAGGATATACGGCAGCGCCCCGATGTGATCCTCATGCCCGTGCGTCAGCACGATCGCGCGGACGTGCGCGCGATTCTGTTTCAAATAAGTGATGTCGGGAATGACCAGGTCGACGCCCAGGAGCTCCGATTCCGGGAACATCATGCCCGCGTCGATGACGATGATATCGTCGCCGAGCCGCAGTGCCATCATGTTCATGCCGAATTCGCCGAGACCACCCAGGGGGATGGCGGTGAGGGATTGCGCGGTCTTGCTCAATGACGCGTCAGCTCCGGGACGCAAACGAGAATCGTATCATAGGAACTGATTTGTAACTGGTGACTCATAACTAGCAAAAACAATTGCTAGTAAACAAATTGGATGAACTCGCGCGTTCAATGATGATTGCCGCCAACAAAAAGATGCGCGATGGATACGAGAATGACCGCGCCGAGTGTCGCGGCGGCGAGTGAGTAAAGGAATCCTCCGCCGAAAATTCCAAGTTTCACAAAGACCCATCCGCCGATGTAGGAACCAATCAAGCCAAGCACAATGTCCGCGATGCATCCAAATCCGCGTCCACGCGCGATTTTTCCCGCAAGCCATCCTGCGACCAGGCCGAGGAGCAGCCACGAAACGAAGCCGTGCGACTGGAACCAGATTCCGAAACCCTGCTGAAAGAGCAAGTGTGCGGCGAACATGAAGCCTCCACGGTGACCACCGATTGTAGCTGAACTTCTCTGAATGTCAGTCCATCATCGGGGGCCGGCTGGAAGTCGCGCAGTAGGTCCTTCGACTCGCTGCACTCGCGCAGGACTCGTCCCGCAAGAACGTGCGGGATGCAAACAGGCGCAAATGCGTCATCGGATGCTCGGTTGCTGCTGCGTCATGCAATGAATCGTGCCCAACCCGAGCACAAGGTCGCGGCAGGCGATGCCGACGACTTCGCGATCGGGGAATAGTTTCGCCAGAGTATTCAGCGCGACGCGATCGTTCGGATCGTTGAACGTGGGCACGAGCACAATTTTGTTGGCGATGTAAAAATTTGCGTAGCTCGCGGGAAGCCGGAATTCTTCGAAATAAACCGGTGCGGGCATCGGAAGCGTCTCCACCCGCAGCTCCCGCCCATCCTGATCTTTCATCGCTTTCAACAGCGTGAGATTCTCTTGCAGCGCGCCGTAATTTGCATCTTTCGGATCATCCTCGACAATCGTTACGACCGTTGACGGATTCACGAAACGCGCGAGATCATCAACGTGGCCGTGCGTGTCGTCGCCGGCGATTCCATTTTTCAGCCAGAGAACATTTGTGACGCCAAAGTGTTCGCGAAAAACGTCGGCGTAATCCTCTTTGGTGAATCCGCGATTTCTTTCCTGCACTTTGCTGAGCAGGCATTCTTCCGTGGTGAGCAGCGTTCCGCGGCCGTTGACGTCGATGCTGCCGCCTTCGAGGATCACGCGACGGCCTTTGTGCTGCGGCTGCCAGACACGGCGTTTTGACTTTTGGTTGGCCTTGGCGGCGACGGCGGCGTCTTTTTTGTGATTTGGATATTTCGCCCAGCCGTTGAAAAGAAAATTGTTGTAGGCGACTTCGCCGGCTTCGTTTCGAACGCAGATGGGGCCGGAGTCGCGCATCCAGCCGCGATCCGTGGGCACGCGGAAAAAATCGACGGCATCGAGATTGGCCCCGGACTTTTTCAACATGCTTCGAACGCGCGCTTCGGCGGCGCGATCTTCAACGAGAAGATAGACGCGCTCGACTTGCGACAGGTGGCGGACGATTTCTGCAAAGGCCCAAGGAATGGTTGTGAATTTTCCGGGCCAGTCGGTTACTTCGTGCGGCCAGCCGAGCCAAGTCGCTTCGTGGGGTTCCCATTCGGCGGGCATGCGAAAGCCGAGAGAGCGGGGAGTAGAGATAAGTTGATCTCTAGGCACTGGCTGGACCTCGATCGTGGAGAGGCAGACAGGCTGAAGCCTGTCCTACTGGTGGCATGCGAAAGCCGAGAGAGCCGGGCGTTTTTATTTGCAACGGGGTCTTCATTGGGAAAAGGAATTTAACACAGAGATCACCGAGGTTGGAGCACATAGAACGCAGAGAAAGCAAGGACGGAAGAATTAACAAAGAGGGCAGAGAAAGAAAGGAACGCATAAAACACGGAAACTAAAAAGCGGGGAGAGAAGAGCACGCTACTTTTCGCCGAGCCAGCGGTTGAGGATGGGCTGATAGGCGTCGATGCGGCGGTCGCGCAGGAAAGGCCAGTTGCGGCGTGTATCTTCGCTCTTGGCGGGGTCGCACTCGACAACGAGAATTTCTTCCTTGTCGTTCGAAGCTTCCGCGACGATTTGGCCGAAAGGATCGGCGATGAAAGAATTTCCCCAGAATTCCAAGCCAGGATCGCCATTTTGCGGCTTGCCTTCGAATCCCACGCGATTCACCACGGCTGCGTAGACACCGTTAGCGATGGCGTGGCCGCGCTGAATGGTTTTCCACGCGTCGAGCTGCGCGGCGCCGAATTGCGCTTTTTCGTGGGGATGCCAGCCAATGCTGGTGGGATAAAAGATCACGTTCGCGCCGCCAAGAGCGGTGAGGCGCGAGCCTTCGGGGTACCATTGGTCCCAGCAGATTTGCACGCCGACACGCGCATATTTTGTATCGAAATTCGGGAAGCCGAGATCGCCCGGCGTGAAATAAAACTTTTCGTAATAGAGCGGATCGTCGGGAATGTGCATTTTGCGGTATTTGCCGAGAAACGATCCGTCAGCGTCCAGTACGGCGCAGGAATTGTGATAGACGCCGGGAGCGCGGCGCTCAAAAAGTGAAACAACAAGAGCGACTTTTTTCTCTTTGGCGATTTGCGCGAGTTTTTCGGTGGTCGGGCCGGGAACCGGCTCCGAAAGATTGAAAAGTTCCGCGTCTTCCTTGCGGCAAAAGTATTCGCCATGAAAAAGCTCGTGCAGGGAAATGATTTGCGCGCCGCGCGCGGCGGCTTCGCGAATTTTCCCGATGGCCCGCGCCAGATTCTCATCCGCGTTCGCCGTGCATTTCATCTGCACGAGCCCGATGGTAAATTTGTCCGCCATGAAATTCAGTCTAGCATGAGCCGGAAATAAAATATTTGCACGCGTTTTGTAGTATCTTTTGCAGCAGCATTTGTAATATCAATCAGACTGCAATCGCGCGGTTGCCCGCGAAGCAGCATTTTATTTGTGATCCCGAATTTATTTTCGTCCAGGAGACCCGATGGCGAAGCAGCGAGAGAAAACTGTGACCGGGAGAGTGCTCCACGATCCAGTAAAAGACAAACTGCGGCCGATGTTTCCGCTGGATTTGTCCAAATGCCGCACTGTCGACGAGCTGGTCCGCGCGATGGGGGACACCGCGTTCACGGGACGGCAGATCGGCGATGCCGCCGACGTTTTCGAACAAATGGCCCGCGACAAGGATTGCTTCGTGGTGATGACGCTCTCGGGCGCTTTGACGGTCGGCAAGATGGGGCTCATTTTCTGCGACCTGATCGAATCAGGCGTGGTCAACGCGATTGTCTCAACGGGCGCGCTGATGGCGCATGGACTGGTGGAAGCGACGGGTTACTCGCATTTCCGCTACAACCCCAATATGGGCGACAAGGAACTTTTCCACGCCGGATACAACCGCGTGTACGACTCGCTCGAGCCGGAAACGAACCTCGATCACGTCGAAGAGGTGATGGACCACATTTTCAAGGCATGGGACGCGGAAGACACGGCGTGCAGCTGGAAAATTCACCGGCGTATCGGCGAGTACCTGCACAAGACGGCGCAAGGGCGAGGAATCCTAAAATCCGCTTTCGAGCACAATGTCCCTGTTTTTGTTCCCGCGTTCAGCGACTCGGAGTTGGGCATTGATTTTGCGCTGCACAAAATCGCCCGGCAGAAGGATAAGCGCCCGCTGCTGCGCTTCGACCCGTTCCTGGATTTTGAGAAGTTTGCCGACACCATGCTGGCCACCAGGCGCATGGGAATTCTGACGATCGGCGGTGGAGTGCCGCGCAACTGGTCGCAACAGTTCGGCGTTTACGCGGAATTGCTGGCGCGGCGCGGCTACAAGAAGCTGCCGCTGAAGCGCTACAACTATGGTGTGCGCATTTGCCCGGAGCCGGTCCATTGGGGCGGCTTGAGCGGAAGCACGTACACAGAAGCGGTTTCCTGGGGAAAGTTTGTGCCGCCGGAAGAAGGAGGACGTTTCGCGGAAGTATTCGATGATGCCACCGTAGCGTTGCCTCTGATCGCCAGGGCCGTGCTGGAGCGCATCGGGTACTTCAAACGCAAAAAATAAGAGAGGTGCTGCCGTTGATCGTCAGCATGATTGGAGAGGATTGGTTGCTTCAAAAAGTTTAGCAGCGGGTCCCCGGAGTCCAAAGTAATTTGCAGAAGGAGAACCGAAAATGAAACGAATCGTGCTGGCGGCTTTCCTGGGTGGCTTGACTCTGTTTGTTTGGATGTATGTGGCGCACGACTTACTCGGGCTCGGTGAAATGGGCGTGGGAGAGATTCCAAACGAAGCTGTGGCGCTGACCGCAATGCGAGGAGCAATTCCTGAAGCCGGCTTTTATATTTTTCCGGGCTTCGGACTGGGTCCAAAGCCAACCAGCGCGCAGCGAAACGCGGCAATGCCCGAATATTTGAAGAAGTATGAACAATCCCCGCACGGAGTGCTGGTCTACCACCCGCCGTCAGGTCCGTTTCACTTTGGTGCGGCGCTGGGCCGCGAATTTGGACTTAATGTTCTGCAGGCATTGCTTGCTGCGTGGCTTGTCTGGCGGGCCGCGAGCGGACGAAATTACAGCGCGCGAGTGGGTGTCGTGACCGTCGCCGGTGTTCTTGCCGCGATAAGCACCAACGTTGAAGATTGGATCTGGTATGACTTCCCGGGAAACTACATCGCCGGATACATGACCACGCAAATTGTGGGGTTTGTGCGGGCGGGTTTTGTCATCGCTGCTTTCGTCAAGAGCGAGACGGTTGCCAGGAGTTAACCGATGGCGCAAGCAAAGTCGAAAACGATCTATGACATCCATCCAAGCGTGGCGATGGTGCAGAAATCGATGGCGGAGCTGAAGGAGAAAACAGGACGTTCATTGGAAGAGTGGATTGCGCTGGTGAGGAAGGAAGGGCTAAAGGATGAAAAGTCGCGGCGCGAATGGCTGAAGACGAAGCACAACTTAGGAATGAATCGCGCGGGGTGGATCGCGGATCGCGGGGACGGAAAGGGCGGGGATTTAGACACGCCAGAAATGTATTTGAAGAGCGCGGTCCAGTATGTACAGGAGCAGTACGCGGGGCCGAAGCAGAAGTTGCGGCCGATTTTTGACGAACTGCTGACGCTCGGCAAATCGCTTGGGAAGGACGTGAAGGCCTGCCCGTGCAAGACGATTGTGCCGCTCTATCGCCAGCATGTGTTCGCGCAAATCAAACCAACGACCAATTCGCGGGTCGATCTGGGCTTCGCCCTGACGCACTACAAAGGGAAATTGCCCAAGCGGCTGATCGATACTGGCGGGCTGGCGAAGAAGGACCGCATCACGCATCGCATTGAGATTACGGCCGCGGAGCAGATTGATGGTGACGTGAAGAGGTGGCTGAAGACGGCGTACGACCTGGATAGGTAGACCTTTCAGGGTATTTCGAGCCGCGTGCCCGCTCCCGCGTAAAGATAATTATCACCGAAGGCTTTCTGTAGCCGCAGAAAGGCCGGCTCGCCGGTGCAGTGGCCGGGAGCGACCTTTTCGAGTTTCCATTTGTTCTTCAGGTTGTCCACAAGCCGGTCGATCTCGGTTTCAGGGGTGCTTACAAGGTGAAGACCGCCGCAAAGGAAGTGCATGTGCGGATCGATGGCAGTGGCGGCCTGCAAGATTTCCTCGATTCCGGGATGGGAGCAACCGACAATGACGGACAGGCCATCGCGACTTCGGAGCGCGAGCGACAGTTCACGAAGTTCAAGCGTACCAGGAGTTTTTGAGATCGTGAAAACGATGAAGATACCTGGGGATATTTCGGTCAGTTTGTCAATCAGCACGAAGTTCCCGCCACTCCATGGATACCCGGTCGGAATCTTGTCCGGGTATTTTCCGTCGTAATAACGCATACGCTCGGGCAGGGAAGCAACCGGCTTAATCAATGTAGGCGGAGCGGCACCGCCGAAGAGGCCAAACGACTCCATCGGAGCATAAATGGGAACGTTTGGGTTTACGGAAAGAAGATATTTCAGTCCGGTGGTATGGTCGGTATGGCGGTGAGAGATGACGACAAAATCCAGCTTGGAGAGATCCACGCCAAGAGCCTTGACGTTGTGCTCGAAGGTCGCTGCGTTGTTCCCGGTGTCGAAGAGGATGTGCTTGCCGTCATGTTCGACGAGGGCGGAAAACCCCCAATCTTTCGTGACAGTTTTATTGTCGGAAAACGCGTCATAGAGAATCGTAACGCGATCCTTGGCGGCGACAGCATTGCCGGAAATTGTAAACAGGACAAAAGCTGCGATGAGCGCGAAGAGTCCGCGAATGACTTTCATCGAAAGTCCTCCTGGGAAAAAGCTGGCAAAGAGCCTCAGTCGTCTTCGCCAATGAGGATGGCGGCGCCGAGGACGGTGGTCCAGAGGCCGCGCTTGTCGCCGACGGCGGATTGCGTGACGTTCATGGTGCGGACGATTTTGTTGGAAATGCGGTAGACCTCTTTTTTTTCGTCGAAGGACAAGTCCGGGTCAAATTCCACGTTCAAAGTGGTCGCGAGCATTTCGGCGGCGAGCTCTTCGGCGTATTCCCCGGCGACTTCTTCGGTTTCGCCGAACGAGTGATGCTCGGACAAATATCCATACATGGATTTGTCGCTGGGAAGCGCGAGGCCGATGCTGGCGGCGATGAGGCGGTGCGCTTCCTTGGTGGAATTCTCGCTGATGACGGTGAAGGCCACCTGCCCGGGCTTCATGTGCTTCAGCCCTTCGCTGCGGGAAATCAATTTACAGTTAGGAGGGAAAATCGAGGAGACGCGGACAATGTTGCACGCAGCGATGCCTGCGTTGCGGAGGGCGAGCTCGAAGCTCGAAAGTCTTTCACGATGTTTACCGACGCCTTTGGTGAGGAAAATTTTCTTCGCAACGAACGCCATGGTGCCGGTTTGCCGTGCCTCCGTGATTAGTGTGGGAGCGAAAAAATTGAGCCGCTGTGAAAAGTAACAAGAAGGTATTGCAGTGTCAACGCAATTCCGAACCTGAGAACGAGAAGCAAGAGAGATTTATGAACGCGAGATGACAACCGCGGCGGCACGCAGGGATCATTCGCCCGCCACGTGACGCAGCATTTTGCCGAGCGGCTTGCAAAGAGCCAGGATGTTTCCGAGGTCTTGAGCAGTAAAGTCAGGTCCGGCGCTGTGCGGATTTGCGCCTTTGCGGCTGACTTGGATGACGCCGATGACCTTGCCATCCAGCAAAATCGGCGCGCTGACCATCTTCTGGATCGCTCCAGAGGCATCCGAAGCGAACTTCACACTTTCGAAAACGGTGGCGTGCCGCGTGGCAGCGAAATTGTTTTCGATTTCGGGGCGGCTCTCACGGGCGGTGCGCGCGGCGAGCGCCGAATTGCTGGAGAGCGGAACAAAGCCGACGTTTTTCAAGGCTTCTGGGACCAGAAAGTGAAGGTGACGCCAGCGGGTGGAAACCGCGAGGATGGCTACTTCATCGTGTTTGACACCGAGGTTTTTGGCGATTTTTTCCGCCACGACAGAAAGAGAAACGCCCGGTGCGCCCTCTGTTTCCGCACCGAGGGCATTGGCGATGCGCTCCATCTCCGACACCAAGCTCGTTGTCGCGGTCATGGTAATGTGGGGAATCTTGCAGCCGAGGCCGGGAGAGATGTGGCCCAGCAAATCCCGTTCGTCAGGTTACTATTTTCCGGTACTCGTGACTTCACGGCAAGAAAATTTCGAATTGTTTGTGCTCGCTGAAAGAACAGTCAAACTTGCATAGGCGCAACCATCTGCCTATACTGATTTTGCCGCGGTTCTCAACGTTCCATCCGAGTCAATTTGCGCGATCCGGCTGGGACTTACGCGGCGGAGAGGGCATGTCTTCGACGGCAACCCGGCCTGACACAAGTTATCTGCTCCGAAAGCTGCATTCCTTTACCGGCATCCTTCCTGTTGGCGCATTCCTGGCGGAACACTTTTGGTCCAACAGCGCCGCGCTGGTGAGCGCAGAAAAATACAACACGGTATCGCAAGAGCTGCAGACGATTCCGTTCCGGCTGATCGTGGAATGGGCGGCGATTTTTCTGCCAATGCTGTTTCACGGCGGATATGGGATTTACATTTGGCTGCGCGGGAAATCCAATGTCTCGGCGTATCCGTGGGTAGGGAATTGGCTGTATGTCACACAGCGATATACGGGACTGATCGCGTTTGCTTATATTGGGTGGCATCTTTACACCGAACGCTGGCTGACGCATGGCCGGTCGACGTACGCGAATGTGGCCGCGGATATGCGAAATCCATGGTACCTAACTTTTTTTGTGGTTGGCGTGCTCGCGTCTTCGTTCCATCTCGGGGCGGGCATCTGGAATTTTCTGTGCAAATGGGGATTGGCCGCTACCGTTAAAGCACAGCAGGCAGCGGGACGTTTAGGCGCGCTGGTGGGAGTGGCGTTCAGTGTGGTGGGAATTTTGATTATTATTAGCTTCCGGTACGACTGGCACCCCTTCTCGGTGTACCTGCCAAGCAAATGAGACAGCCCAAAATCATAGTGGTAGGCGGTGGTCTGGCCGGACTGATGGCGACCATCCGCGTTGCGGAAGCGGGAATCCCGGTGGATTTGTTTTCAATTGTGCCAGTGAAACGTTCACATTCGGTTTGCGCGCAGGGCGGCATCAACGCGGCGAAAAATCAAAAGGGTGAAGGCGACACGGTCGATAAACATTTTGACGACACGATTTATGGCGGTGATTTTCTGGCGAATCAGCCGCTGGTGAAACGCATGTGCGAGGCTGCGCCGGGAATTATCGACCTGCTCGACCGCATGGGCGTCATGTTCAATCGCACGCCGGAAGGATTGCTGGACTACCGTCGATTTGGCGGAACGTTGTATCACCGCACGGCGTTTGCTGGCGCGACGACTGGACAACAATTGCTTTACGCGTTGGACGAGCAAGTACGGCGGCACGAAGCGGAAGGCAAAGTCAAAAAGTTTGAGGGAGCGACGTTTCTTTCCGCGGTGATCGATGGCGGTGGCGTGTGCCGCGGCATTTGCGCGATGGATTTGCGCACCATGGAAGTGAAAACGTTCACGGCGGACGCGGTGATTTTTGCCACTGGCGGAAACGGGGCGATCTTCGGGCGCTCGACGAATTCGGTGGTGTGCACGGGCTCCGCACAGGCCGCGCTTTTTCAACAGGGCGTGGACTACGCCAATGGAGAATTCATCCAGGTACACCCGACGGCGATCCCCGGCGAAGACAAGCTGCGCCTGATGAGCGAATCGGCTCGCGGCGAAGGCGGACGCGTGTGGGTGCCGCGGAATCCCGCTGAGAAGCGCCCACCGAAAAGCATTCCCGAGGCGGAACGATTTTATTTTCTGGAAGAGTGGTATCCGAAGTACGGGAATTTGGTGCCCCGCGATATTGCCACGCGCGCCATTCATCGCATCGTTTATCAGGAAAAATTGGGGATCGATGGGCAGCCGGCGGTTTATTTGGATGTGACGCACATTCCGCGAGAAACGCTGGACCGCAAATTGGAAGGGATTTTGGAAATTTACGAAAAGTTCCTGGGGGTCGATCCGCGCGTCGAGCCGATGAAAGTTTTTCCAGCGATGCACTACACCATGGGCGGAATCTGGGTGAACGGCGAGGATCAGGCCAGCAACGTTCCCGGAATTTACGCGGCGGGTGAATGCGAATACCAGTATCACGGCGCGAACCGGCTGGGAGCGAACTCGCTGGTGTCATGTATTTTTGGCGGAGGAATCGCGGGACGAGCGGCGGTGAAGTACGCGAAGAATCTCGAGAATAGCGCGGAGTCCACACCAGCTGCAGTTTTTGACGGCGAAAGAAAACGCCAGGAAGAGAAAAATCATAAGCTCATCAACCAGGATGGCTCGGAGAATCCCATTACAATTTGGCGCGAACTGGGACAGGTGATGACGGAGCACGTGACTGTCACGCGCATCAACAAGGATTTGGAAATGACCGACGGAAAGATTCGCGCTTTACAAGAGCGCTACAAGAAGATCAATCTGAGCGACCGCACGAAGTGGTCGAACCAGACACTGAATTTCGCGCGCGAACTGGAGAATATGCTCGTCCTGGCACGAGTGATCACTCTAGGCGCGCTGGCTCGCAACGAATCGCGCGGGGCGCATTACAAGCCGGATTATCCGGACCGCGACGACGCGAATTGGCTGAAGACTACGCGCGCGAAGTGGGTGAATAACGACATCCAGCTTACGTATGAGCCGGTGGATATTTCCTTGATCAAGCCGCGGCCCAGGCGTTACGACGCAGCGAAGTAAGTGTAGAAGCTTAGTTTTTTGGAACGAGGCGGAAATCGCCGGGGGATTATGGCGGAAACAAAACAGGTCATCGTCAAAGTGAAACGGCAAGCGGGGCCGAAAGAAGCCGCGCGATGGGAGGAATTCTCTCTCAAATGGCGGCCGTCGATGAACGTGATCATTTGCTTGCGCGACATTGCGGAAAATCCGGTTACGCGCGATGGGAAAAAGACTACGCCAGTCACCTACGATTCGAATTGCCTGGAAGAAATTTGCGGCTCCTGCGCGATGTTGATCAATGGGAAAGCGCGAATGGCGTGTTCGGCGCTGGTGGATCAACTCGAACAGCCGATTCGAATCGAGCCGATGTCCAAGTTCCCGCTGGTGCGGGATCTGGCGGTCGACCGGCAGTTTATGTTTGAAAGCCTGAAGCGCGTGAAGGCCTGGATTCCCATTGACGGCACGTACAATCTCGGCGAAGGGCCGCGAGTGTCGCCGGAAGTGCAGGAAAAAGGGTATCCGCTTTCGAATTGCATCACGTGCGGGAATTGCCTAGAGGTTTGCCCACAGGTGAATGAGCACAACCAGTTCGTGGGCGCAGCGATCATCAGCCAGGTGCGTCTCTTCAATATGCATCCCACGGGAGCGATGAACAAGAGCGAGCGGATCGCGGCAATCATAGGGCCGGGAGGAATTCAGGAATGCGCCAACGCGCAGAACTGCGTACACGCTTGTCCCAAGGGAATTCCGCTGACCGAGTCCATTGCTGAAGTCAATCGGGATGCGTGGAAGCAGGCGCTGCTGAGCTGGCTTGTCGGCTAATCACGTAGCGCTCTAGGCTAGTTTCCGTTACCATCAATCGCTTCACGGGGGGAGAAATGGTTCGCACTCTGTTGCTCGTTGCCGTGTGTGTATCTTCGGTTTGCGTGGCTGGACTGGCCATCTCCGCCGACGCCATCTCCGAGAAGGCGCGCAAGCTGCATTTTTCATCCATTGTGGTGGACACGCACGACGACACGACGCAACGGTTTCTGGACGGCAAATTTGACCTTGGAACGCGCAGTGCAACGGGAAGCATCGACATTCCGCGCATGCGCGAAGGGAACCTCAGCGCGATTTTCTTTTCCATTTGGATGCCCAGCAAAGTGACCGGACCGGAAGCCGTGGACCGCGCGCTGGTGCAGATCGATGCGGTGCGGGAACAGGTTCGCAAGCATTCGAATGACGTGGTTCTGGCTACGACTGCCGCGGAAGTGCGCGAGGCGCGGAAGCAAGGCAGGATCGCCGCGCTGATGGGAGTCGAGGGCGGACACATGATCAATGCGAGCCTCGGCGTGCTGCGTAGTTACGCGGCGCTGGGCGTCCGCTACATGACGCTCACCCATAGCGGCAACGACGAATGGGCGGATTCGTCGACCGACAAGCCGGTACACAATGGCCTCACCGATTTTGGCAAAGACGTGGTGCGCGAGATGAACCGTCTCGGCGTTATCGTGGACATCTCCCACGTCAGCGACAAGACGTTTTACGACGCGCTGGAAGTCAGCAAGGCGCCGTTGTTCGCGTCGCACTCATCCTGCCGCGCGATTTGCGACGCGCCGCGCAACATGACGGACCAGATGATAAAGGATCTTGCCGCGAAGGGCGGAGTCGTGCAAATCAACTACCACGTCGGGTTTCTGAGTCAGGAGTTCCGCGACGCGGAAAAGGCCGATCCGGAGATCAATAAGTCCATCAGCGCGGAAGTGACAAAACGCTGCGGCGACAATGAGGGCTGCCAGCTCATCGAGGGCGACCACATCACGCGTGAATACGTGGGGCAGGGCAAACTACCGCGTGTGGAGTTCGGCAAAATCATCGAGCACATCGATCATGCGGTGAAGGTTGCCGGAATAGACCACGTGGGCTTGGGTTCAGATTTCGACGGCGCCAATATGCCGTACGGAATGGAAGACGCCACGAAGCTGCCAAAGATCACGGAAGCGCTGTTGAAGAAGGGCTACTCCGAGGGTGACGTACGGAAGATTCTCGGCGAAAATACACTTCGAGTGATGACGGAAGTGGAACGCGTTAGCCGCGACTTGAATGCCGGGAAGTAGATACGTGTCTGCGACATTTGAAGCTAAGGTTCTTCAGGCCCCGACCGAGCCGGGGTTCTCAGAATGACAAACTTGGTTTTCCAGCAGCTTGATAGGGGGATATTCGAAAATGAGACGAGTGAATTGGTTCGTTGCCGTTGTAGCGGTGGGAACATTGATTTTCGGATGCAAGGCGAAAGAGCAGACCGCCGAAACGCAGCCGCCGGAAAAGCCCAAAGCGGAGGCTCCTGCCACGCCAAAAGTGGAGACACCGGCCCCGGCGGCGCCTGCGGCACTGCCGGAGGCAACGGCGAACGCTCCAGCGGAAGCGCCGCGCAAGGGTTTTGACCGCGCATTGCTTCGCCCTGCGCTGCTCAAAGACACGGCTCCGGAGAAGTTTCACGTGAAGTTCACGACTACGCGTGGTGATTTCACAGTGACGGTGAACCGTGCGTGGGCGCCCATCGGCGCGGACCGCTTCTACAACCTGGTGAAGCACCATTTTTATGACAACGGCAGCTTTTTCCGCGTGGTGCCCGGCTTCGTGGTGCAATTCGGGATCAGCGCGTATCCGCCGATTTCGGCGGCATGGGACAATGCCAATATTCAGGACGAGCCGGTTATCCAGTCCAACAAGCGCGGCTACCTGACGTACGCAAAGACGAGCTTGCCCAATACGCGGTCGACGCAGATCTTCATCAATTTGAAGGACAACGCCGAGCTGGACCGGCAGGGCTTCGCGCCCTTTGGGGTTGTCGATGGCAAAGGGATGAACGTGGTCGAAATGCTGTACGACCAATACACCGAGAGCTCCGGCCCGGAGCAGGACAAAATCTCCCAACTGGGTAAAGCCTATGTGGACAAGTATTTTCCAAAGCTGGATTCCATTAAGACCGCCACCCTGATTGCGCCGGGCGGGGAAGGTTCTAAGCCCTAATAATTGTTGCTTTTCATTGATTACTTTTTTGAATGCGGTGCATCTAATCTTTGTGGAGAGCTTCCCTTTGACAGGGGAGCGCAAGGGAAAGTATTCTTTAGCTTCATGAAGACCTGTTGCCAGATGATGTGTTGCTGTTGCGCGTGTAACGCTGCGTGTCGCAAGGCACGCATCTCTGGCCAGAGGAGTTTCCGGACTTAGCGGTAGCTGAATCATAGAGTTCCGAAGCCCACGTGCCAGAGACCTAGGCATCGTGGGCTTTTTGTTTTTGGAGCGGAAATTTTCAGTGCCGAGAAATTTGGGGGCCACGGATTTATGAGTGTGACGGAATTAACGGCTATAGCGGAAGTCGAAGAGCGGCACAGCCGCGAAGCCATCGAAGCGGAAATCGTGCGTTTTGAAGAGCGTGCGCGACAACTACAAAGCGGCGCCATTACGGCGGAGCAATTCCGGCCTTTTCGCCTGAAGCACGGCACGTACGGCCAGCGACAGCCGGGATTCCAAATGCTGCGCGTCAAGATCGCGGCGGGCGTGTTGAAACCTGCGCAGCTTCGCGTCCTGGCGGACATTGCGGACGAGTACTCGACAGGGCGCGGGCACCTCACCACGCGTGAAAACGTACAATTCCATTTTGTGAAGCTTGAAAATGTAGGCGCGGCGATGCGCCTGTTGGCTGATGCGGGACTGACCACGCGCGAGGCTTGCGGGAACACCGTGCGCAACGTCACGGCCTGTCCGGTGGCAGGGATTTGCCCTGGCGAAGCGTTCGACGTTACGCCGTACGCTTTGGGAGTTTCACGATATCTCCTTCGGCATCCCGATTTTCACGACTTGCCGCGCAAGTTCAAGATTGCGTTTTCGGGCTGCGAGGACGATGGCGCATGCGCCGTGGCGGGAATCCATGACGTGGGACTCATCGCGCAAGTCCGTGGCAACAACGGGACTTCGCGACGCGGATTCAAAGTCCTTGTCGGCGGTGGGCTGGGAAGCTTGCCCACGGAGGCCGCGGTCCTGACGGACTTTCTGCCCGAGGAAGAACTGCTCCCGACCATTGAGGCTGTCCTGCGCGTTTTCACGGAAACGGGGAATCGCAAGAACAAACTGCTGGCACGACTGAAGTACGTTCTGCGCGCAAAGGGAATCGAGGAGTTTCGCCGCCTGGTGGCGGAGAAGCGCAAATTCTCGCAGGCTCCTGCGGAAGTTTTCACCGTGCCTACACCTATCCGGCCTGCACTGGTCACGATCGCGGCGGCATGTTTGTCACCTGCGACGGAAACGCAGAACGATCCCGAGTACGACCGCTGGGCGGAGCACAACCTGATGTCTCAACGGCAGACGGGATACGGCGCGGTGTGGATCAAGCTGCCGGCTGGGACGTTCCACAGCAATCAAATGCGCGGGCTTGCGGATGTCTTGGAAAAGAACGAACTGACGGGCGCGCGGATTGCCGTCAATCAGGATCTTGTCATTCCATGGGTTCCTTTTGACCGTGTGCGCGCGATTTACGACCAGCTTGGCGCACTGGACCTCGCTACGCCCGGAGCGCGTACTATCTCCGACGTCACCGGCTGCCCGGGAGCGACTACTTGCAACCTCGGGATCACACGCTCGTTGACGCTAGCCGACGTGCTTTCCCGCGAATTGGATGGATACAGCGATCCAGAAATCCAAAAGCTGCGCATCAAGATCAGCGGCTGCCCCAATTCCTGCGGGCACCATCATATTGCCGACATCGGATTCTACGGCAACGTCAGGAAAGTTGGTGAACGGCAAGCGCCCTACTACCAACTTTTGCTGGGCGGGAAAGTGAATGCTGATGGGGTGCGCTTTGGCAGGCAAATCATGTCCGTACCGGCGCGGCCAATCCCCGCGATTATCCGCGAACTGCTGGCGTTTTACCAGGCGGACCGGCAACCGGCGGAAACATTTTCCGCGTGGGTGACGCGCACGCCGGACGCAACCATTAAGGAGCGCCTCCGCCCGTTGGCTGAAGTTAACAGCGCCACTGAGGATCTCTTCGTGGATTGGGGAGACACGGAAACATATTCGTTGAAGCTCGGCCGTGGAGAATGCATGGCATGAGTGGCAAGGTCTATCTCGTTGGAGCGGGGCCGGGCGATCCCGAACTGCTCACCTTGAAAGCGGCGCGCTTGCTGGCTGCCGCCAACGTGGTTCTGCACGATGCGCTCGTCAGCGATGGTGTCCTGGCCTTGATTTCGCCCGCTGCTGAGGTGATCAACGTTGGCAAGCGCGCCGGGCGGAAACTTCTTACGCAGGATGAAATCAACTCGCTGCTGGTTTCCTATGCGCAGACCTGCCAGACCGTCGTCCGGTTGAAGGGCGGAGACCCGACGATTTTTGGGCGCGCAGGGGAAGAGATCGAAGCGCTTCGCAAAGCCGGAATTGAATACGAAATCGTTCCGGGCATTAGCGCGGCGCTGGGTGCTGCAGCAACAGCAGGAATTTCGCTGACGGATCGCCGGGTAGCTTCACAAATCCTCTTTACAACGTTTTCACGGGGAAGCGACGGCAGCGTGATGGACTGGGGATGCGTTACCAGCACCACCACGCTTGTTCTGTACATGCCCGGCGCGGATTACGCGGAAGTTTCCGATCGATTGCTGGCGGGCGGGCTGCCGGCGGACCTTCCGTGCGTGATCGTCTCGCGCGCCAGTGGTTTCGAGCAGCAAGTGCGGTGGTCGAGCGTTGCGCGGCTTGCGAGCGAAGAAAGACTTCCGGCCCCGGCTTTGTTGATTGTCGGCCGTGTGGCGTCGCGCGATGTTGCGGAAATCAGCGCGTCGTTTTGGGACCGGAATCGAAGAGATCCGTCTGGTGAACGCAGGTCGGTAAGTTAGATCGTCAGGAGCATAGCTATGAGTGCAGAAGCCGTGGGAGCAAAGACGGGAAGCCGCTGGAAGCTGTCGCTGGACACCTGGGCCGTGCTGGTGGCTTTTCTTTTAGCGTTGCTGGTGCGCACGGGAGTCTTCAAGCACGTTCCCTGGTGAAGGTTTCTGGAAAATGGAGATGACGAAACATGGCTGATGTCCTTACGGTTCGACAAGTTCAGCAGGTACGACCGGCGTTGCGATTCCTGCGAGTCATTCCCGGCGTGCTATTGCTCGCCGGCGTCGGGTACGCAGGCAAATTGCTGGAGCAAAACGTCGGCGCCTTCGCTAAGGCCCATCACTGGACATTTCCGAACATCGAATACGTCCTGTGGGCTATCGTTCTCGGCCTCTTGATTTCCAACACGGTCGGAGTTCCGGAGATTTTCCGAACGGGCGTCGCTACCTATGAATTTTGGCTGAAGGCGGGGATCGTGCTGCTCGGCTCGCGTTTTCTGTTGGGCGACATTTTGAAGCTGGGCGGAGTGAGTCTCGTTCTTGTGGCCATCGAAATCGCCGGCTCGCTTGCGTTCATGACCTTTCTCGGCAGGTTGTTCAAGCTCAAGCCCAAACTTACGACGCTGCTTGCGGTCGGCTCGGCGGTGTGCGGCGTCAGTGCGATCATCGCCACGAAAGGCGCCATTGAAGCCGACGACGAAGATTCTTCCTTTTCTATCGCTGCGATTCTCGCGCTTGGCGCGCTGGCGCTCTTCACGTTTCCGTTGATTGGGCATGCTCTCCATCTTAGCGACCGCGCTTATGGCCTGTGGGCCGGTCTTGGCGTGGACAATACGGCGGAAGCGACAGCTGCGGGAGCGCTCTATTCAGATGCTGCCGGCAAACTCGCCGTGCTGGTGAAGTCCACGCGGAACGCTATGATTGGATTCGTGGTGCTCGCTTATGCTATCTACTGGGCCAGCAAAGGGCAGGCGCAAGAAGTAGGGAACAAGGCCAAGTTTCTGTGGCAGAAATTCCCCAAGTTCGTGCTCGGCTTCCTGCTGATCTCGGTGCTTGCGACGTATCACTTTTTCAATAAGGACCAAGTCGGAGCGCTTGCCAATCTTTCGCGCTGGGCTTTTTTGCTGACATTTGCGGGCGTTGGACTGCGCACCAATTTTAGCGAGATGCGCAAGCAGGGTCTGCGGCCGTTCGCGGTGGGAGCGATCGGAGAAGTGGTGATCGCGGGGTTTACGCTGGCCTTGGTCTACGGAGCCAGCAAAATCTTCGGCTGGTAGGGATATGGTTGGGCGCGCCCTTGTGCCTCTCAGGGCTCGATGCAGACTTCGATGACGTTGCCCTCAAGGTCTTGAAACTGAAAAAAGGAGTTTCCGCCTGAATCACGTTGAAGCGGTCCCACCTGGACTCCTCGAGAGGCGAACTCCTCTCTGCACGCTTCAAGTTTCTTCGAGAACAGAATGGGGTGACGCTCGACGTTTACGGTTGTTTGGCCAGCGGGAATGGCAACTAAGGCTAGTCCTGTCCCTTCATCCTTTGAAAACGCCAGGAATGCGTCAAAATCTTCAGATGTAAGAGGAGTTAGACGGAGCCCGAGTTTTTCTTCGTACCAGGCGACGGCCCTGCTGATATCTCGAACTCCGACCGAGATATTGTCCCCAAAATAGAAAGTTTTTCTGCCCCACATTGTAAGAAACGATTATATTCCCATCACAGCGACTAATTCCTTTACGGAACTAGCAGACTTCTGTAACGCGGCGTTTTCTTCCGGCGTCAGCTTGATCTGAACGATTTCTTCGACGCCGCTCGCGCCGAGCTTAACGGGCACGCCAACAAACAGTCCTTTGATGCCGTACTCTCCGTCGAGATAGACGGCGCAGGGGAGAATTTTTTTCTTGTCCTTGAGAATGGCTTCCACCATCTCAACTGCCGCTGCGGAGGGAGCATAATAGGCCGAGCCGGTCTTCAACAAGTTCACGATTTCGGCGCCGCCTTTGCGCGTGCGCTCCACGATGGCGTCGATGCGCTCCTTGGACAAAAGATCGGGGAGGGGAATTCCCGCCACGGTCGAGTAGCGGGGCAGCGGCACCATGTCGTCGCCATGACCGCCAAGCACGAAGGAGTGCACGTTTTCCACGCTAACCTTGCACTCCATCGCCACGAACGTGCTCATGCGCGCGGAGTCCAGAACGCCCGCCATTCCAATGACGCGATTTTTCGGGAAGCCACTGACCTTGAGCGCCGCCTGGGCCATAGCATCGAGGGGATTCGTGACCACAATGATGATGCACTTTGGCGAATGCTTTACGATTTGCTCGACGACGGCTTTTACGACGTCGTAGTTGGCTTTCAGCAAATCGTCGCGGCTCATCCCCGGCTTGCGTGGGAACCCCGCGGTGATCACGACCACATCACTGCCGGCAGTTCCCAAATAATCTCCGTTCGCCGTAGAAATGCCGGTCGCGCGTGAATCCGTCCGGGTGATCGGGCCGGATTCCATCATATCCAGCGCTTTGCCAGCGGGCGGGCCGTCCAAAATATCGGCCAGGACCACGTCTGCCAGTTCCATGTCCACGATGCGTTGCGCCGTGGTCGAGCCCACGAATCCGCCGCCTACGACGGTCACTTTTTTTCTGCTCATGCCTCTCCTTGTGTGTCGAACAAACTTCTTTTGCTAGCGGGCCACAGCGGCGCCCTTCATATTTTCAATGATGGCGGACGCAAAAGCGGAGGTGCCCACTTTCGTCGCGCCGGGCATCAGGCGTTCGAGGTCGTAGGTCACGCGTTTCTGTTGAATGGTGCGCGCGATGCCGTCCTCAATCAGTCTCGAGGCTTCCTTCCACCCGAGGAACTCAAACATCATCGCGCCCGAAAGCATCACAGAACTTGGATTGATGACATCTTTATCCGCATACTTTGGAGCGGTGCCGTGGGTGGCTTCAAAGACGCCGAAACCATCGCCTATATTTGAGCCCGGCGCCATGCCGAGGCCACCCACCTGCGCGGCGCAGGCATCGGACAAATAATCTCCGTTCAAATTGGAAGTGGCCAGAACGCTGTATTCATCGGCGCGCATCAACACTTGTTGAAAGACGGAGTCGGCGATGCGGTCGTTGATCATCAGCTTCTGTTTCCACTGTCCCTTGCCGTGGGTTGTGTAAATTGAGTCGAGCGTTTGCTTTACTTCGGCGTAGACCGTTTTCTTGAATGCATCCGTGGCTTGTTCGAGTCCCGGCTCGATCATCGCCGCGTTCTGCTCGACAGTGAGCGACGGATTCTTGTCGCGATTGTCGACGATCCAACTCTCGCGCTCGGTAATCGTCTGAACGCGAAACTCTTCGCGCGCCAGTTCGTAGCCCCAATCACGGAAGCCGCCCTCGGTAAACTTCTGGATGTTCCCTTTGTGAACCAGCGTCACACTCTTCTTCCTGTTTGCAAGGGCGTACTTAATGGCGCGGCGGACCAGGCGTTTTGTTCCTGTCGGAGAAATCGGCTTGATGCCTACGCCGGAATCCCAGCGAATTTGCTTCTTACCGTCTTTCAGCATTTCGTTGTTCAGGAATTCGAGGAGCTTTTTCGCTTCCGGGGAGCCGGATTTCCACTCGATGCCGATGTAAACGTCTTCGGTATTCTCGCGAAAGATGAAAACGTCCATTTTTTCCGGCTCGCGAACCGGAGAAGGTACGCCCATGAAGTAGCGCACCGGGCGTTCGCAGGAATAAAGGTCCAAAAGCTGCCGAAGCGCGACGTTCAACGAGCGTATACCGCCTCCGACTGGAGTGGTAAGGGGGCCTTTGATAGCCACACGAAAATCGCGGATCGCCTCAACCGTATCATTCGGCAGCCATTCGTTAAAGGTCTTGAACGCTTTCTCGCCGGCGAAAACTTCGAACCAAGCCACGCGGCGTTTGCCGCCATAAGCGTGCTCCACGGCCGCATCGAACACCCGCCGCGACGCTTTCCAGATGTCTCGCCCCGTTCCATCGCCTTCGATGAACGGAATAATCGGAGTGTCCGGCACTTGCAGCTCGCCGCCGCTGTAGCCGATCGGCTTGCCTTGGGAGGGAACAGCGTTCCCGTTATACGAACTCTTCATGAATACGGCTCCTTGGAATAAGTTCCACTGCTTCGGCGGCACACGAGGAGAAGGGTGCGCCACACCGCTACGACCGCCTTAGCACCTGGCAGGTTCGGGTGAACTGGGAAGATATCATATTCGCACGGGCGGGGAGTATAATCGCGCGCGACCCGAACTTCTCAAGACAGGAGAAATCACCATGGTCATGGATTGGAATCAATACCATAAGGAAATCGGTGGCAGAGTGGGCGAGCTTGGCAAGCTTTCGCCTGACACGCTTCGCGGGTACCAGACGTTGAGCGCCGCCAACTCGAAGACGACCAAACTGGGCGAAAAGACGCGGCAGTTAATTTCCCTTGCTGTCGCCGTCACCACTCGTTGCGACGGTTGCATTGTATTCCACACGGACGCCGCTCTGAAGGCTGGCGCGACCAGGGAGGAGATTTCCGAAGCCCTGGGTGTTGCCGTCAGCATGAACGCTGGGGCCGCTTTGATTTATTCGGCTCGCGTTCTCGACGCCGTCGAGGCAAAATCCGCTGCCGCCCACGCCGGTTAGCGCGAACTAGTCGTAATACTCCTGGCCGAGGTGAGTGATGAGGTCCTCGCCCTTCATCCACCGGAGCGTGTTCTTCAGCTTCATGGACTGAATGAAGAGGTCGTGCTCGGGGTACAGCCCGGGCGCGGTCATCGGCGACTTGAAGTAAAAGCTGAGCCATTCCTGAATACCGCGCATACCCGCGCGTTGCGCTAGGTCGAGGAACAGCACGAGGTCGAGCACGATCGGCGCAGCTAAAATGGAATCGCGGCATAAGAAGTCCACCTTGATTTGCATCGGGTAGCCAAGCCAGCCAAAGATGTCAATGTTGTCCCAGCCTTCTTTGTTGTCGCCGCGCGGCGGGTAGTAGTTGATCCGCACTTTGTGGCACATCTTGCCGTAAAGCTGCGGGTAGAGCTGTGGCTGAAGAATGTATTCCAGGACGCTGAGCTTGGACTCTTCCTTGGTTTTGAAGGAACCCGGGTCCTCAAGAACTTCGCCGTCGCGGTTGCCGAGGATGTTGGTAGAGAACCAGCCTTCCAACCCCAGCATGCGCGCCTTGAAGCCTGGTGCGAGGATAGTCTTCATCAACGTCTGACCCGTCTTGAAATCTTTTCCGCAGATGGCCACGTTGTGATCGTGCGCGAGCTTCTGGATCGCGGGAATATCCACGGTCAGGTTGGGCGCGCCGTTGGCAAAGGGCACGCCGCTGGTCACCGACGCCCAGGCGTAAAGCATTGAAGGGGCAATTGCCGGATGATTGGCCTGCATGGCCTCGACAAATTTTTCCGGCGTGGAGTGCACCTCTTCGGGCTTAACGAACGATTCGGTCGACGCGCACCAGCAGGTTACCAGGCGGGAAGCGCGCGAAGCCTTGCGGAAGTTGGCTATGTCTTCCTTAATTTGCAGCGCCATCTCGTACTTGTTCTTGCCCTTCTTGATGTTTGGACCGTCGATCATCTTCACGAAATCGTGATCGAACGCGGCTTTCATAGGCTTGATAGTGGATAGGAAGGGCTTCACCTTTTCCAGGTCCAGCGGATTCAGCACGCCCGCATTCGCCGCGGACTGGTAAGCGTTGTCCTTGAAAATATCCCAGCCGCCGAAGGTGAGGTCCGACAGCTCGGCAAGCGGGACAAATTTCTTAATGAGTGGCGAGCGCGCGTCCGTACGCTTGCCCAGCCGAATCGTGCCCATCTGCGTGAGCGATCCCACGGGCTGGGACTTGCCCTTGCGGACAAGTTCGACTCCGGCCATGAAAGTCGTACTGACAGCGCCCATGCCGGGAAGCAGAATCCCCAGTTTTCCCTTGGCGGGCGCGATTTTGGAAGGCTTTTCCATGCCGCTCCTTTTTATTGGACGATCAGAATGCGATCGACGGTAAGACTGAACTCAAAACAAGAATCGCCGCAGCAGAAGCGTGCTGCGTCCCCAAACAAATTAGTAATGATGAGGGAAGACCCCAGGATTTGCAAATCGCAACAGGCGAAACGATCGCGTGCTGCCCGCTCACTTGTGCGAAGGCAAGAGATCCCAGATGGCAGCGTCCTCCGTCCCAAGAACCCAGGAGCAGAATCCCTGCAGGCCGCGGTCTTTCACCAGGGAATAGCGCTCGCGGAAGGTGCGCGAGTCGGTGAAAAAAATCCATTCGCGCATGTCATCGCGATAAAAGAAAAACCAAGAAGAACGGTCGACGGAATCCCACTCCACGTGGCCTCCATAAACCCTGGCAAGATCCAACGCGTCGTCGGTGGCGATGTACTCGGCGCTTGGATTGGGCTTGTCCGTCGGAGGGAAGCCGGGTTGCGGAGGAGCCTTTGTGGGAGTGCCAGCGAACCAATGATAGCCATAGAGCGGGATGCCCAGCGAAAGCTTTTCCCGAGGCACAGACTTGAGAGCGTAATCGAGGTTGCCGGTGGTCCATGCCCACCCGGCAACGGGACCGGGCGCCGTCCAGCGCGTGTGCTGGTCATAAGTCATCAAGCAGATGAGATCGACGCTTTGCGCGAGCGCCGTCAAGTCGTACGCCCCGCGCCAATTTTCGTAGATCCATTTGGAAAATCCGCCCTCGCCGGGCGCGCCCGGGGCATTCGGCACGGTGGCGATGGTGAGCTGGAGTTTGACGGCATGAAACTCCGAGGCGACATTGGCAACCATGGTGGAGAATGCACTGCGGTCCGTCCAGTGAACGTTCTCGAAGTCCAACTGGATGCCTATGTAGCCGTTCTCCTTGCAGGCGGCCATAAGCCTGCTGGCCATCGTTTCATAAGCCGCCCGGTTGGCAAGCAATTTGTGAAGGTCTTCCTGCGAAAATTCGCCGTTAACCACGATCGGCATGACGGAGACATGGTGCTGGCGGGCTGTTTCGAGGACGAGCGAATCGGGGCCACCGGAGACGAGGCCATTCGAATCGACGGAATACCACGTGGGAACGAGGATGTCGATTTTGTCGGCATGAGCCAAGAAGGAGCGTACGGACTTGTGGTCACGCGTCAGGTAGAAAAGGGCTTTGGGTTGTCCGGCGCGGAGCGGAAGACCAAAAAGGATGATCGCTGCTACGACGAAGAATCTGCGTTTCATAGGACCCGAAGTTTACCTGCCTTTAATCGCGACGTGCAACGCGCAATGTCGATTGGCGATAATCACTCCATTGCTGAAAACGAAATGGGGACCAGCAATCAATTAATGCCCCTCCGGCGCTGTAGACATTCAGGACAACTGCAGTTGCATTGGGATTACGGGGAGCCGCAATCAGAGTTAAAGTGAGAGAAAGAGTACGGAGGGCCTTCGCCCTGAAGGAGTCTTGAATGAAGCTTGCAAATCGATACGTGTTGTTTGTCCTCGCTGTGGTTATTTTAGCGATTGGCGCCGGCATTTTTAGCGCCGGAGTAGTCGCACAGGAAGAAGGCTGGCAGATCGTGCGCGCGGAGTACGGCTTCAAGAATCGACGCACGGATGTCACCGATATTCTTAAGGATCTCGTCGGGCGCGGCGGTGTGAATGGGCGGGTCGCGATCACCAACCAAACCATGGGCGGGGATCCCGCCGTGGGAGCCGATAAATCGCTCCGCATCTTTGCCCGACGTCGCGAAAACAACAGGGGTGGCTTCGTCGAGCGCGAATGGGACTACAAAGAAGGTGGCTTCGTGGAAGTGCGCATGTTTGACGTACGCATGCAGGAGGCGCGGCGCGATGACTGGGATGACCGCCCTGCAAGATACGGTAATCGCGATCGCGATGACTGGAATGGCCTTAAGATCATCCGCGCCTACTATGGCATTCAAGGACGGACCGTCAACGTGACGGACATGCTGCGCGCCCGGGTCCGCGACGGAGCAATGAGTTTCGTAGTGACCAACAATGCCCTGGGTGGCGACCCAGCAGTTGGCGCAGACAAATACTTGATCGTCATCTACCGGTACCAAGGCCAAGAAGCCGCCACTTTCGTGCGCGAAGGGTACACGCTGACGATTCCGTAGAGTTTCGCCAGTGCTCCTGAAGCAGAACCCCGGGATGCAGCGCGGGAAGCCGTCAGGAGGGCTTCCTGGACCGGCGAATCTCCAGAACCAGATAGATCACCACGGCTAGATTGATCACCAGCGCCAGTACTTTGCCGATGCTGGCGTGCTTTGCGAGCTCGTAGATTTCCAGCGGGAGCAGGGAAGCGGTCGTGATGATCGTAAGATACTCCGCCCAGCTCTTACGAAAGGCCAAGCCTGCGCCTTCAGTCAGAAAAATAGCGGAATAAATAAATGTGCCGGCGCTGAGTTCCTTCAATCGCCGGTCATCCAGAATCGACAACTTCTCGAGAAGCAGTTGCAGATAGTGGCTGTGTGGATCAACCTGAAAAACGCTGATCCAATGCACGATAATGGCTTCGACGTCCTTGTGCAAAAGTTTGAGCGCGCCGATGCCCAGTGCGAGAAGCGCCAGGCCTTTCAATAGTTTGAAGGCGGCGATGAGCCGCAGCCCTCGGCCCTGGGCTTTTGGTTTCGTCATTTTCCCGGGAACGATTGTATCGCAGAAAGCAAAACCACCTCTGGGACGGGCGGCAAATGAAGGGCAATGATATTCGGGCTAGACGCAGGATCGAAGTTGGCGGCGCGCCAGGTCGTGAATGACGCCTAGCGCCATCTCTTCAATTTCGGCCACAGCTGGGTGAGGGTTCCGAATTTCGCGCCCTTGCAAAGGAAAACGTCGATTTGTTTTTCCAACGCGTAGGGGTTGTCAGCAGATGTGCCAACGTACTCCACGTGTTCCCAGAGACGTTCGAGAACCTCTCTTCTGTCGTCCAGGACAATCATGCAGTTGCCGGAGTAGCCGCGCGGGCCCCACAGAAAATAAGTCTGATGGCCGCTGAGGGCTGGCGGCAGTCCGGCGCGGCGGCCAAAGAAATCGATGGCGCCGGCCTGGCCGTAGTCCTGGGCGAAGATGCCGCAGCCCTGGCGCTCCGCGGCAGGGATTCGATTCCAGGCGACAGCAGTTTCATCGACGATTTCTTTCCAGCCGAACTGGTCAGAGTACCACTGCGGCAGGGCGGCCCTGGCGTGGGCGTGTTCCATTACCGGGAGCTTGAAAGGAAGATATTTCGTGTAAGCCAGAAAGCCGTCAGGAGAAAGAACCGGCACCACCACCGGAGTAAGGTGTGCTCCGCTGGCCAGTAGGACAAGCGCGATGACCAGTTTCAACCATCGGCGATGCGGGCCGGCATTCGCCGAGCGATGAATCGCGGACTCAATTACGACAGCGCCGGAGGCCAGCAACATGGGATAAACCGGAGCGAGGTAGTAGTTCTTGCCATGCAGCATGAAAAAGACCGTGTAGCAGACCAGATAGCACCATCCTAGCGCGCGGTAGGGCTTGAGTCGCATAGAGAACAGCAAAGCGAACAATCCCGCCAGCCAGATCGGAGCAGTGAGGGGGTTTACAAGCAGTGTCTGCTGGAAGAAGTAGGAAAACGGCCCCAGCACCACGTCGCGGCCTTCCGCGCGGACGCCCCGAATGAGTTGAACAAACGGCCAGTCGTACTTGATGTTCCAGAGCACATTGGGAAGGAAGATGAGGAGGGCAGCGAGCCCGCCGAGCCAGATCCACTTGTTGAGGAAGACTCGGCGTTGCTCCGTCAACAGCAGGCCGACGACGATGCCGAGGCCGAAGAGAGCAATGGAGTATTTCTCTTCAAGGCCAAGACCCGCGAGCACGCCAAACCAGAGCCAGTATCGTGGACCATTTCGTTGGATGGCCAGGATGGCGAAGTAGGCGCAACCCATCCACGAGTTGGGTTCGAGACAGTTTGTCCCCAGCAGGCTTCCGTTGGAGAGGTATTGCGGCGCAATGAGCACGCAGACAGCACTGAGGAGGAGGGCGTAACGGCGTCCTCCCAGTTCGCGGGCGATTGCAGCAGTCTGCACGATCAACAGGGAGGAGGCGAGTGCCGGGATAAAGCGAATGCTGCGCAGGGAGTCACCCAGCAGGGCGCGGCAGATGTGGATCAGGAAAGGGATCAGCGGGGGCTGGTCGACGTATCCCCACGCAAGGTGATCACCGCAGGAAATGTAATCGAACTCGTCGCGGAAGTAGCCGTAGCGATTGTTGAAGTAGACATGCATCAGAAAATTGGCGAGGGCAAGAATAACGGCGATGAACATCCCATCCGTGAGAAGGGATGTCTTTTGATTCTCAAGAGCCGGCGTCGGCTCAGTTGTCATGTTCA
The DNA here is from genome assembly GCA_003225315.1 of Acidobacteriota bacterium. Taxonomy (GTDB): domain Bacteria; phylum Acidobacteriota; class Terriglobia; order Acidiferrales; family UBA7541; genus Acidiferrum. Next base: position 195,971 of record QHZD01000017.1, on the reverse strand, counting down.
TTTTCACCATTTGCTTCATGGCAGCGTGAAGGCGATCACATAGTCGCCTTGCTTGGTCCCAAGTTTTCCATGGCCCCCGGCGGCGATCACCAGGTACTGTTTGCCCTTCAGAGCGTAGGTCATCGGCGTAGCCTGTCCGCCCGCCGGAAGATCGTATTTCCAAAGCTCCTTGCCGGTTTCGCAGTCAAACGCGCGCAAGCCGTTGTCCATCGTCGCCGCCGTGAACACCAGCCCGCCCGCCGTTGCCATGGGTCCACCGAGCGTGATCGTTCCTGTGTTCATGCCCGGAATAAAGCTGCCGAGCGGCACGTCCCAAACTTTCTTTCCCTCGAAGAGATCCACCGCCGCAACCGTCCCCCAGGGTGGTGCATTGCAGGGAAGCCCGCTCGGTGCCAACAGTGGCGTCCGAAACATCGCGAAGGGCGCACCCGTCTGCCGCGCGAATTCACCGTGCAAACGGTCGAGATCGCTCGCGTTCTTCCGCGCTTCCGCAAGTTCATCCCTCGGAATCAGCTTCACGAGAATCAGCAAACGATTGGTGTCCACGAATAACAGGTGCCGCTGCGAGTCATAAGCGGCACTCCCCCAGTTCACGCCTCCGACATTGCTCGGGAAAACCAGCGTGCCTTGCAGACTCGGCGGCGTGAAAATCTCACCGCTTCGCGCGGCTTTGATTTTCTCCGTGCACCATTGTTTTTCTTGTGCGTCTTTTCTCCAGGCATCCTCGGGCGATAATTTTTCCGGTACCAGAGAGATCGTCGACGCCGGTTGCGTCGGCCAAGCCTCTTCGCCGGGAATGTCGCTCTTCGGCACAGCGCGCTCTTCGACGGGCAGGAGCGGCGCGCCCGTCAGCCGGTTCAGGACGAACACGCGACCCATTTTTGTCGTGATCGCGATCGCCGGCGTCCCGTCTTTCCACGCAAACAACGTCGGCTGCGACGCTACGTCGTAATCCCATAAATCGTGATGAACCACCTGGAATCCCCAAACGAATTCGCCTGTGCTGGCGCGGAGTGCAACGACAGAATTCGCCCACTTGTTATCGCCTTTCCGGAAGCCTCCAAAATAGTCGGGGCTGGCGCTTCCCGTAGGGATGAAGGCGAGATCGTGTTCCGCGTCCACTGATATCGTGGACCAGGCGTTGCCCGCACCAGTGCGAGGCGTGGTTTGATAAGCCCAGGGTGCGATGGGATCCCAAGTCCAGCGAAGATTGCCCGTGCGGACATCGAACGCGCGAACAATGCCGCGTTCCACGGTGACCGCGCGATTGTCTCCTAACGATGAACCGGTAATGATCAAGTCCTTGAAGATGGCTGGGGCAGAAGTGACTTGGTAGTCGCCCGGATCGCGCAGCCTCACGCCGGTGGTAAGGTCAACTTCACCGTCCATCCCGAAGTCTTTGCACGGTTTTCCCGTGCCTCCATCCAGCGCGATCAAGCGCGCATCGAGCGTCCCGATGAAGATTCGAAGAGTGCACGGTTTGCCCGCTTTGGCATGCGGGTCGCGCCACGCGGAGACGCCGCGCGAAGTCACCTCCGAAGAGCCGTAAGGCAGCTCCAGCTTGGGGTCAAATTCCCACAATTTAGCGCCAGTCTCCGCGTTTAAGGCGATCACGTGATCGTAAGGAGTGCTCAGGAAGAGTTTTCCATCCACCAGAATGGGCGTGGCTTCAAACGCCGCTTTCTTATCGAGCTCCTCATCATGAGGCAGCGCCCCAGTTCGAAACGTCCACGCCACCTTAAGTTGCCCAACATTGCCGCGGTCAATCTGCGCGGCCGGAGAATACCGAGTGCCGCCCGGATCGTTCGAATAAGTCGGCCAGCCCACGTCGCTCTTTGACTGCGCCCTGGCCGTACCCACCATCCACATCGGTAGCACAAACACGGGGAGCCAGAACAGAAGGCAAAACGGTCGAATTGTTTTCATGATCCTGTTCATAATGTAAGTAGACCAGGCAGCACAATAGTTTTGGGACAGCAGGGCCGCCTCCAGGGACGAATGGGCCGACCCGTTGCCGCACGCCGTTTTATGTGGGCTTGTAATGAAACATTTTGCAAAATGGACCGTCTCTACCTATAGCTATCTATAGGAGCGGCCTTGAGCAAGCCCAAGAACGACCTTCTCCAAGGCACCCTCGCCCTGCTCGTCCTCAAGACCCTGGCTCGCGGTCCCCTCCACGGATACGGCATCACTCTTCATATCCAGATGGTTTCAAAGGACTTCCTTCGCGTTGAGGAAGGCTCGCTCTATCCCGCGCTTCACCGCATGGAGCAGGACGGATGGATCAGCGCCGACTGGGGCACAACAGAAAACAATCGTCGCGCTCGCTACTATCGCCTCACATCCACCGGTCGCAAGCAGCTTGCCGAAGAAGAAAAGAATTGGGAACGCCTCACGCAGGCCGTGGCCCAGGTTCTCCGATTCGCTTGAAAGGGAGGTGTATCGTGTCTTTCATTGCACGATTGAAGGGCCTGTTGCGGAAGGAACAATTGGACCGCGAACTCGACGAAGAGTTGCGCTCCCACCTCGAGATGCGCGCTGCGGACAATCTCGCCGTGGGCATGTCGTCCGAGGCCGCCCGCATCGATGCACAAAAGCGCTTCGGCAATACTACGCTCCTCAAGGAAGACACTCGCGCCGTGGACATCATTGGCTGGCTCGACGAGTGCGCCCGCGATTTCCGCTATGCGCTCCGCATGCTGCAACGCAGCCCGGGCTTCACCGCCGTCGCCGTACTCACGCTCGCTCTCGGCATCGGCGCCAACACCGCCATTTTCAGCGTGGTGGACGCCATTCTTCTGCGTCCGCTGCCTTATCCGGAGCCCGAGCGGCTGGTCCGCGTGTGGGAGTCTTCCATCAAGCATGACAGTCCCCGCAACGTCGTGAATCCTCTCAATTTTCTCGATTGGCACGACCACGCTCAATCTTTCGAGTCTATGGCTGCCATTTCGGGATTGATGACCAATCTCAGCTCCCAGGGTCGGCCGATTGCCGTTCAGGGCATGCAAGTCACTCCGGAGTTCTTCTCCACGCTTCGCGTTCCTCCCCTGCTTGGCCGTACCTTCGTTGCAGAAGATGGCATTCCGGGCCACGAACGTGCTGTTATCCTCAGCTTCGATCTGTGGCAACGGCAGTACGGCGCGGAACCAAAAATCATCGGTGCAAAGATCGACGTCGACTCCGTGCCGTACACAGTGATTGGTGTAATGCCCCGCGATTTTTCTTATCCGAAATTCAAGTCTGAAGTTTGGACCCCGTTACCCTTGACCCGCTCCGAGGAATGGAAGGGAGGGCGTTTCCTGACCGTGATTGCGCGCCTCAAGCCGGGCGTTTCGCTCAGCCAAGCCCAGCAAGACATGCTTCGCGTTGCCAACTTTACGGTCCAAACCCGCCCCGACAACAACAAGGGCTGGAGCGCCAATGTCTTTCCGATGCTCGAAGATGTCACGCGAGGCGTCCGCCGTCCGCTTTGGGTGTTGCTCGCGTCTGTTGGGTTTCTTCTTCTTATTGCGTGCGCCAATGTGGCAAATCTTCTTCTCATGCGCGGAACTGGTCGCCTTCGCGAGCTGGCTGTTCGTTCTGCATTGGGTGCTCCGCGCTCCCGCATCGTTCGGCAGCTCTTCGTGGAAAGTCTGCTTCTGACGCTCGCGGGCATGGCCGCGGGGCTGGTCTTCGCTCAGGTTGGATTGCGCAGCCTCCTCGCGCTCATTCCTCAAAACGCGCCCTTGCCTCGCAGCGAACCCATCGCGATTGACGCGCGTGTTCTGCTTTTCACCTTTCTCGCTTCTCTTTTCACCGCCGTCGTCTTCGGACTCGTCCCCGCCCTCCGGCTTTCTCGTGTGGATCTCCAAAACGCGCTCAAGCAGGGCACTCTCCGGGGCGGCGTTGGCGGCCACCAAACTCTCCGCCGCTCTTTCGTTGTCGCTGAAGTTGCCCTTGCGCTTCTTCTCTCCGTCGGTGCGGGCCTCATGCTTCGCAGCTTCGCGCGTCTTATCTCCGTCGATCCCGGTTTCAGCCCTGAACATCTCCTAACCATGCACATCTGGACCTCGCCCGCGCGTTATCACGATAATCTCAAGCGCTCCCAGTACTTCGATCGTGTCCTTGCGGAAATCCGCAGCGCTCCAGGCGTTCAGGCCGCCGGATCGACTCACTTCCTCCCGCTCACGGAAAGGATCTCTGGCTCCTGCTTTTCTTTTGCAGACCAACCCGCTCCTTCGCCTGCCGACTCGCCATCGGCCCAATTCCTCATCATTAGCTCTGGCTATTTCCAAACCATGGGTACCGCGCTAATCCGTGGGCGCGACTTCGATCACCGCGACCGTTTCAACTCCCTGCCCGTCGCAATCGTCAACCATGCTTTTGTGCACCGCTACTATTCCGTACAAAATGCTCTCGGCAAGCAGCTCCGTGTCTGCTGGGACATTGAGAAACCTGTCGAAATCGTCGGCGTCGTCGCTGATGCCCGCCAGGCGCAATTGCAGGACGCTCCAAAACCTACCATCTTTCTCTCCAACTCGCAGGCGCCGATGTATTTCGCCACGCTCGTAGTACGAGCCACCGGCGATCCAATCCAGATTGCGCGGTCCACCGAGGAAGCCATCCATCGTGTCGATCCCGATCAGGCAGTTTCAGACATTCAGACTATGGAAACCGTATTCTCCGATTCCGTTTCCAGTCCTCGTTTTCAGGCCATTTTATTGCTAGTATTCGCGGGACTTGCGGTTGCTCTGGCGATGATCGGCGTCTACGGCATCGTTTCCTATTCCATCAGCCAGCGCACCAACGAACTCGGGATTCGTATCGCTCTGGGCGCTCGCGCGGCGGACGTTGTTCGTCTGGTTCTTTGCGAAGCATTCGTCCTTGCCGCAATCGCGTTGCTCCTCGGCCTGGCGGGTTCTATAGCCCTAAGCCGCGTTCTGCAGAGCCTTCTCTTTGAGGTCACTCCAACCGATCCAGTTACGCTTGCATCAGTCTGCTTCCTTGTTCTCGCGGTCACTGCCTTGGCTGCGGTCCCGCCCGCGCGCCGCGCTACGCGGATTGATCCCCTGATTGCTCTACGCTATGAATGAATCACTCAAATTACCCAGGAAGGACTTTGCAGTCCCGCAATTGCGTTTCAGGTGAGTTTCAAAAGTTCCGGCCGCTGTGTCACGTAGCGCCGTGACCAGCGGAGTTCCGTGTTGTCGTGGAGCATCACCTTGTATTCACCGTGGAACCATGGCAGAAGCTCGCGAATGGCATCGAGCCGCACCAGCGTCCCCCGGTTGATGCGCACGAACAGCTTGGGGTCGAGCGAATTTTGCAGCGCGTCCAGCGTGCTCCGCAGCGTGTGCGTTTTCTTTGCGCAATGCAGCAGCACGTAGTTCCGGTCCGCTTCCACCCACGCGATTTCCTTTATCGGGACGAACACCCCTCGCGAGTCTTCCTCGACGAGCAAGCGATCAGGCAGCGACTTTTCACGTTGCAGTTGTTCCAGCATCGCGCCCAAACGGGAAGCGAATCCATCCGCCGATTGCTCATGCTGAATTCTTGCCCGCCGGAGCGCTTCGCGAAAGCGCTCTTCGCCGACGGGTTTGAGCAGATAGTCGAAAGCGTGCACCTCAAAGGCCCGCAGCGCAAACTTGTCATGCGCCGTGATGAAAATCACCCGCGGCAGCGGAATTTTTGCCGTGTTGAGCGACTGAATGACTCCAAAGCCGTCCAGCCCCGGCATCTGCACGTCAAGAAAAATCAGATCAGGCCGATGTTTCTTGATCGCCGCGACGGCCGACTCGCCCCCGTCAGCCTCGGCGGCAATCTCTACGGCAGGCTCTTGGCGCAGCAGCCGTAGTATCTTGCGCCGTGCCGGCGCTTCATCATCGACGATGAGGACGCGAAGTGGAGACGCCAGGCTCATTCGGAAGTTCGGTGAATTTGTGTTGACGTGTGCAAGGGAACGCGGAGCGTCACTTCCGCGCCTCCGCTGGGCCGGTTGGTGATCGAAAACTTCTGACGCTCGCCGTACAAATGCGCCAAACGGTCTCGAATATTCGAAAGCCCCAACCCGTGGCCAAACAGTTGCCCCGGGTTATCCCCCGCGAGCCCGCAGCCGGTATCGCAAACCTGCAGGATCAAGCTGCCATTCTCGCGATGCGCCGTGATGGAGAGTTCCATCGCTCCGTTTCCGGATTTCATTCCGTGACGAAGCGAATTCTCCAGTAGCGGCTGCAAAATAAGCTGCGGCACGAGGGTCTCGTTCAGGGATGGGTCTATCGCATAGGACACGCGCAATTTGTTCTCGAATCGCTTCTGCATCAGGTCAAGGTACAGCCGCGTGATTTGCAGTTCTTCTGCAAGCGGAATCTCATGAGCACGCGAAGCCTGCAGTGTGAGCCGCAACAGGTCGCTTAGTTGCGTGGTCATCGCGTCAGCGGCGCGCACGTCTTCGTACATGACCGAAGAAATCGTGTTCAGCGTGTTGAAAAGAAAGTGCGGCTGCAATTCCAAGCGTAGATTTTCCAGTTGCGCCTGCGCCAACTCAGTCTGCAGTTTGGCAGCGGCAAGCTGCTGCGCCTGCGCAATCCGCAATCGTTCGAGATAATAGAAGACGGTCACGAAAACGGTGTAGCTGATCAAATCATTCGAAAGCTCCATCGGGTAGCGAAAGAACATAATGCCGTAGTCGTACGGCCCCTGTCCGACGAGCGGAAAAAGAAAGTGGCGGCTGAAGGCCATGATTGTGGTATGTGCAGCAGAAAAAGCGACGGCTCCGGCAAGATGTTTCGAAACGAGCAATAGCCATCCTTTTTTTTCAAATAGATAAACTCGGGCAAAGCGAAGAATGAGCGGCAGCAGGAGGAGCACCGAGTACACTCTCGTTGCCTCCTCAAGCAAGCGGCGCGGAAACGTTCCCATGTGGCCGCGCGCTAGGTCGTCCAGGTATCTGTAGCTGAAGGATAAAAAGCCGAGCGCAGTGAAAAGGAGGAAGAATAGCCCCCAGCTAAATCGGGGTGGTCGAGACGAGCTCGGCATAGTTTGCGTCATAACCATTACCGGAATTCGCGGAACGATTATGCGCCCATTGCGGCAAAGCGAAAAGGCCTGGGGGAACGAGGATTCAAGGCCGAATACAGACTAGTTCCGGTGGAAACCACGGAGTCAGTGGCGGCGGGTGCGGGAAGAGTCGATCGAGCTGATCAGCGTGACCGCTACCAGAAGAATGAGGGCGCCGACGAGAGCGAAGATGATCACAAGTGGTCTCCCTAAGACTTAGATGAAAAAGGAGCAAGTTAGATACCAGCACACTTCCAGTGTTTTCAATAGGTTGCAGTCGAATAAATGTGCAGGGAAGTCGTCAAAAACGGACAACTGGGGGCGCAAGTTTGCATGGGCCAAGTACTGGAGCCAGCGAGCGAAGCACACGCTCTCGTTTCAAAGGGACTCGACGCGCCTTAACTCTTGCTCAGCCGGATTGAGCCATCACCCGTGTGGATAGTCAAAGCCTGTCCGCCGCCGTTCATCTTTCCGTGCATCTCCGAGTTCTTGAATGTTCCCTCGATGGTAACCGGGATGCCCAGGCTGATGTGCCCGTCGCCCGTGCTGGCGTCAATATTCGTCTGGAAATCGGCCGGCAGGACCAAGTCCACACTTCCGTCGCCGGTCCGAATCGTCCAACTCGTCGCCATCTTGGATCCCGGCAGAACACGAGTGTCCACGCTGCCGTCGCCCGTCTTCACGTTGAGCGCGTCAAACCGGCCGGCGATGCGAATATGCCCATCGCCCGAGTCCGCTTCCACCTTGCCGTCCAGATCGCGGGCTTCAATCGAACCGTCTCCCGTGCGCAGCCGCATATCACCCTTGAGGTTTTCTACAGTAATGCTGCCGTCGTTGGTATGAAGATCGATCGTGCCACTCAACGAATTGGCTTTCACTGACCCATCGCCGGTGTGCACGTTCACCGTGCCATTGATGGATTCGGCCTGTACGGACCCATCGCCCGTTTCCACCTGCAGGTCAGCCTCGCGAGGCATGCGAACTTCAATGTGCAGCCGCCGCGAATTGCCGCCCCACGAAAATCCCCAATGTCCGGTGACGCGCGCCGTCAACTGGACTTTGTCGCCGTCCTGGTGGGCGTCAACGCGCAGAGTCTTGCCCAGCTCATAACCCTGATATTCAACGCGAAATTCGACCTGTTTCGCGTCTCCCGAAGTGACCCGCACTCCGCCGTCATTCGTTTCCACGCGCACATTTGCGCGCCCAGTCACGGCAAACGACTTGGTGACATCCTCGGCATTAGCCGCGACCGCCGAAACAGCCAACAGGATCCCGCAAGCCATTCCCATCCGGATTGCAGCCGAGCGGTGGAGAAACAGTTTCATTTCCAATATCCTCCGTAATATGCCGTTCTGCCCATAAGGTACGACAACCGGCTCAAAAATGTTCCCTGGGACAACACCTGTCCCGCGTCCTGGCACATCTCAGTCTCCCTTCGCCGCCCGCTTGTTCTGTCCCACTGAGCGGCCAGCTCCCGGTTTGGCGCGCAGGGCAGCCAGGAAATCGCTGACTGGCAGCGTATTGATCACGTCCTTTTTCTCCAGCCAGCCCCGGCGGGCCATCGTGACGCCGTAGCGGATGAAGGCCAGGTTGCCGGTGTTGTGCGAGTCGGTCGAGATGGCCACTCTGACGCCCCGCTCCTTGCACATCCGAAGATAGACGTCCTTCAGGTCCAGCCGGTCGGGATAGGAATTGCACTCCATGGCTACTCCGTGTTTAGCACACGCTTCCAGCACCTTTTCCATGTCGTAATCGAGCGGATCGCGGCGCAGCAGCAGTCGCCCCGTCGGGTGCGCGATAATTTGCGTGTAAGGATTTTCGATTGCCGCAAGCATGCGCTCCGTCATCGCCGCGCGGTCGACATTGAAGTAGGAGTGGATCGAGCAAACTACCACGTCCAATTGCGCAAGAATTTCGTCGGAGTAATCGAGCGAGCCGTCCTTCAGGATGTCCACTTCGGCACCGGCTAGAACGCGGATGCCCAGGCCTTTCTCATTGGCGACGTGGATTTTTTTGATGTGCGCCGCCATGCGCTTTTCGTCCAGCCCGTTGGCCACTGTGACGGCCTTCGAATGGTCCGTAATCGCAATGTATTGGTGGCCAAGGTCCTTGGCCGCTTCCGCCATTTCTTCAATCGAGTTCTTCCCGTCGCTGGCCGTGCTGTGCATCTGCAAGTCGCCCTTCATGTCTTTCAAGGTCACCAGATGCGGCAGCCTGTGGTGTTCGGCGGCGGCGATTTCGCCGGTGTTTTCCCGCAACTCCGGCGGAATGAAATCCAGCTTGAGCCTCGAATAAATCTCTTCTTCAGTGCGTCCGGCGACGCGCTTTTCCCCCTTCAACGTCGCCAGCACATATTCATTGAGCGTCAGCCCCATGTCGTTGGCGCGGCCGCGTAACGCCACGTTGTGCTCTTTCGAGCCGGTAAAATAGAGCAGGGCAGCGCCGAAATTCTCTTTTTCGAGCAGTCGAACGTCAACCTGCAATCCATTCTCCAGCGTGAAGCTGACTTTGTTTTCCCCATGCGCCAGCGTCTGATCGATGCCCGGAAATGTAAGAATATGCTTAGCCAGCGCGTCGACGTGCTTCTGCGACGTGTGTCCGTCGGCAAGCGTAACCAGCAGATCCAGATCGCCGACAGTCTCCTTGCCTCTCCGTAATGATCCAGCGGGCGTAACCGACTCGGCGGCCTTTCCCGCTTTTTCAATGTGCGCAACGATTGCGTTTGCGGCGTCTTCTGCGGTATTGATGTGAAATCGTCCGCTGGATTTCTTGAACACTTCCACGGCTTTCAAAATATTTTGTTCGCTCTTTTCGCCAAAGCCCGCCAAGTCGCGAAGTTTTCCTTCCTTCGCCAGCTTTTCCACGTCCGCCACTGTGCCGGCCTTGAAGTTCGACCACAGGAAAGCCACCTTCTTCGGGCCTAGCGACTGCAGCTGCAGCAAATCCAGAATCGTCGCCGGATACTTCTTCAGCAGCTTTTTGCGCAGCGAATAATCGCCCGTCTTTACGATTTCCTGCAGGTGCTCCACCATGCGCTCGCCAATTCCCGGCAACTCTTCGAGCTTTTCCGGCTCTTTGACCAATTGCTCGATGGATTCCGGCAAGCTGTCGATGAGTTCAGCGGCTTTCTCATAGCTGCGGTATCGCCCGATGATGGCCCCATCGATCTCTAGGAGTTGCGCCGTATCCCGCAAGATTCGTGCGATCTGTTTGTTGTCCATGCTCACGGATTATAGAGCCATCCCTCGCCCCAAGAAAGGCGAACAGCAGCTACATCCGCCCGCTGGACTTGGCTTCGCTCATCGCGACAAGGCACGACACCTCCCCAGCACTGCCCGATTGTCGTCCCTTGTCGCTTGTCCTGCCTGGGAATGCTCCTTAGGCTTCCCGCAGGGTGGGGGCCCGGCACAAACGTACTGAGGCTCGCCTGTTGCGAATTTGCACCCGGTTGTTCTCGAAAGGAGTCCCTGTTGAAACCTAGCGTTACGAATCATCGCCTGGAAGTGCAAGCCTTCCTGATTCTTGAGAGAGTTCCGGGATCGAACGAGTTCCTGGTATCCGTTCTTCTTCAAGCGGACGGGCAATTCATCGGGAAAACCTCTCTGGGAACTGCCGTTGAGGGTCAGGAAATTTTGCTCTCCTTGCGTTGGGACAAGCCGAAGCAGCGTTTCGTGGCCAGTTCGCAAGCCGTGGGGAATGCGCCAGTTCTGTCTTTCATCCCGTTTTCCTCGCCCGGCGCATGCCGACTGCCATTTTCTCCCGATTCTCGATGGCGCAGAGCTTCGTGTTGAGTTTCGCCGCGAATAGTCGCCTCTTCGCATACCCTGATACAAAATAAAAAAAGGCCGGCGGGGGGCGCGTCCCTGCCGGCCGAAAAAATTGCCTACTTCTTCACACCACAGCCTTTGAGACGTTGGCCGCCTGCGGGCCTTTCGGTCCCTGCACAATTTCGAAGTCGACGGGGTCTCCTTCTTGTAAGGTGCGATAGCCGTCGCCGGTAATCGCGGAGTAATGTACAAAAACGTCTGGGCCGTCATCGCGCCCGATGAAGCCGTATCCCTTGGAATTGTTGAACCACTTCACGGTGCCTAGCACTTCGATTACCCTCCTGACAGGGACTCGAGATTTCGCTCCGCAGCGCCGGTCGAATAACCCTAACGCTGTTAAAGATACGAATTGCGCGGAGTGTATCAAAACGGGAAGCGGAGTCAAGAGGACAATCGCTTTCTCTGCTGAAAATAAATAGCCTTATGACCCGCTATAAAATCGGTTTAAGGGCATTCGATTCTTAGGACTTCTTAACGCGGCCTTCCGGGGCCAGATACCGAAAGTAGTAGAGAATGCCCGCAATGGATTTGGCGTCACGGAGCTTCCCCTCGCCGATCATCTCATCCAATTGCTTGCGGCTGTAAGCCCGGGGAATTATTTTCTCATCCTCCTCCGGCTCCGCTTCGCCGGCGGTCAACCCTTCCGCCAGCAGGATGAACATGCGTTCTTCCAGGAAGCCGGGAGTCGGGAAAACGTCCAGGAAAACTCGGAATCGCTTTGCGCGGTAGCCGGTTTCCTCGATCAGTTCGCGAGCTGCGGCCTCTTCGGGAGTTTCGCCGGGATCCATCCGCCCAGCCACTAACTCCCATAGATACTGTCGCGTAGCGTGCCGGTACTGCCGTATAAGCAGGATTCTGCCGTCCGGAAGGACCGGAAGAACCACGACCGAACCGGGATGCGTGATGACTTCGCGGGTCGCCCGGACGCCGCTCGGTTCGATGACCTCGTCGCGCCGCAGCCCGAAGACCGGCCCGTTATAAATCATTGTGCTGCTAAGGACTTGCGCCATCTTTGTGCCTCTGGCATCTGCGGATTTCTTCCTATTTTCATCCCTTATGGCCATTTTTTCTCCGTCTCCGCCAGTAATGCTTGGGAAACCAGAATTTACTGTGCTCACCAGCCACGGCCCTCCGGTTTGGCATTGGGTCGGTTTGAATTTCCTTAATCGTGACAATAGGGGTCAAAATTCAAACTGGCCCATCCCTCGGTTTGCTTGCCGAGATACGGTACGCCTATACTCGGCAACAGGGTCGCCGTCAAAGGCAAACAGGCTGAGGCCTGGCCAACGGAATGTCAATCAACACCATCATCGTGGATGACGAAAAGCCCGCGCGCGACGAGCTGGCCTTCCTCCTCAAGGGCTTTCCCGAAATCAATGTGATCGGCCAGGGCAAGAACGGCGTCGAAGCCGTCTCCTTAATCAAGGAGCACACGCCCGACCTGGTCTTTCTGGACGTGAAAATGCCCGGTCTGGACGGTTTTGGCGTCCTGAAAAAAATCGTCGAGCGCAAAATGAAAATGCCGCACGTGGTCTTTGCCACTGCGTTTGACCAATACGCGGTCCAGGCATTCGATGTAAATGCCGTGGACTACGTGCTGAAGCCGTTCGACAAGGCGCGCATCGCCAAGGCCATTGCGCGGGCCCGCAAAATGCTGGAGACGCAGACTTCCGCCACCGAGCGGCTCGAGCAGCTCGTCAGCCAGCTCGGCGCGGCGAAACAAAATTCTTCGCCGCCGGTCAAAGTTTTGGTGAAGTCGCAGCAGCGCTTGTTGCTGGTGAGCGGCGAGGATTTGATTTGGGCCTCCATTGATGGCGGCATGATTTCGGTGATGGGCCGCGAAGTGGAAGGCACGTCGAATTACCGCACCCTCGAAGAGCTGGCGGAGGCACTCGATTCCGAATCGTTTTGGAAGCCGCACCGCTCCTTCCTGGTGAACATTCACTACATCAAGGAAGTCGTGCCCTGGTTCAATGCGACCTACATGCTGAAAATGGACGACAAGAAACAAACCCAGATTCCCGTGGGCCGCTCCCAAGTCAAGCGCATGCGCGAACTCTTCAAACTGGGGCCCACGAAACCGGAGCGTGGATGAACGAAGGCGTATTCCATTGTGGCGCGTAAGGCTAACGCTGAGTGTACTTTACCAGGCACTAAATTTTACTTGCGAAACCACTCCTATCTGCTAGAATAGTTTTAGGGAGAACTGTAGCTCATGCGCAGTTCTCCTTTTTTCTTTTGCGCGCCCCTTCCGGCTGCCGCTTTACCAAACTGAAAACTCGGATTGGAATATCGCTGGCCACCTTGGGACCCGGCGCAGCCGTACCCTGTCTTTGTGCTGACTGCGGAATTGTCATCTGGAACTGTAGCTCAGGCCTTTAGGCCTGAGGGGCCTGCTTTTTCTTCGCACCCTCTGTGTTCCTGGTTTCGACTTTTCGATCGAGGGATCTGCTTTTTTCTCCGTGACCTCTGCGTCACGGTCCCTGCGCTCGGCGTTTACCCCGACCGGGTCGGGGTGTTAAGTCTTTGCCTTTTCTTTCAATTTTTAACTCTCCTCTGGACCTAAACATGAAAACCAAAAAACCCAACGCCGAACATATCTGGAAACAATTCGAGGACCTTCTCGTCCCCCGGCTGCGCCTCTCCATCACCGACCGTGCAGTCTATTCAAATCTCGTGCGCCATAGCCGTCTGGAAGGCAAGCCCCGCCTCCGGTTTTCGATTCCTTGGCTTTCGCGCGGTATCCGCCTCTGCGGCAACTCGACGCGCTGGGCCGTCCGTCGTCTCATCTCGCGCGGCCTCTTGCGTCTTGTGCAGTGTAGCAAAGCCGGACATGTGGTTGAGGTTCTCCTGCCGGAAGAGATCCTCGCTGCAGACACCGGAAGATCCGATAGAAGCGATAGAACTGGTGGCCCTGTCTCGTCCGCCTTTCTCCCCGCCATCTACTCCGAGGGAGAGGATTTCCTGAAGACCGCGGCCCTCCGAAGGTCCATCCATGCTCGGGAACATGGCCGTTGCTTTTATTGTCTGCGTCAGCTTACGCCCCAGGCCCGGTGCCTTGACCACGTCGTGCCTCTCTCCCAGTTCGGCGGCAATTCCTCCCGCAACCTGGTCTCCTGCTGTCTGAAATGCAATTCCCAAAAAGGAGAACGCTCCGCCCTCGATTTTCTGCGCCGGCTTTACCGCGAGCGCCGGCTGAGTGACTCCGAACTCGCCGACCGCCTTCGCGCTCTCGACGCCCTCGTCTCCGGCAAGCTCCGCCCAGCGATCGCCCCCATTGACAATCCCCGCCGCATGGGCCGGTCCCCACTTCACGCCGAGAACTAGTGGCACGGTAGGAAAACCACTATTGCGCGCGCCGATCAACATCGAGCTGACATCACATGGATTGCATGCCATACTTTCGACTCCAAAGAGACCGCAGCCATGCCAGTGAAGTTGAATGAAATAATCCGGAAACTGAGCCCGGCCGAGCGAAAAAAGGTCGACGACCGTGCGGCGGAGATTATTGCCGAGAAAACAAGCTTGCCGAACGAGAACGACGAACTACGCATCATCACCTTGAAACGCAACCTTGCGCGGGCTCAGCGGCTCGTCCGCAAGTATGTGAAGCCAGGCACTTCCTTGGTTGACGAATTGATTGCGGAACGGCGCAAGGCTCCGCGAAAGAAATAAGATTGCGCGCGCTTTCTCTGTGTACCCTGCGTCTCCGCGTTATGTTTGCTCTGGTTCTTTTGAACTTTGAACTCTTGAACCTCTCCAGCAGCACCACGCCCTCGGCATTACGTCCTCACTGACTTCGTGTGGTAGCATCATTCGTACCTTCCTCATGCCAAGTGTGAAGCGCTTGACGCGTACAATGGACTGATGGATTTTTCGCTTAACGACCACCAAAAACTGATTCGCGATACCGTCCGCCAATTCATGGAAGCGGAAGTGCGCCCGTTCGTCAAAGAATGGGAGAAAGCAGAGAAATTTCCGGCCGAGGCCATCAAGAAACTCGGCGAAATGGGCTGTTGCGGCATGCTGGTACCTGAAGAATGGGGCGGGCCGGGCCTCGACACTGTCTCGTATGCGTTGATGCTGGAAGAAGTCGCGCGCGTGTTTACGGCCATGTCCACCGCGCTGGGCGTGACGAATTCGGCGGTGCAGGCGCCGCTGCTGCTGTTTGGCACGGAAGCGCAAAAGAAAAAATATTTGCGGCGCATGGCCACCGGCGAAACACTCGGAGCGTTTTGCCTGACGGAGCCGGCGGCGGGCTCCGATGCTGCCGGAATTCAAGCGCGTGCCGCGTGCGTTGGCGATTGCTACAAGCTCAACGGAACAAAAACCTGGGTGACCAACGGGAGCGCCGCAGGCGTGCTGATTGTGTTTGCGAAAACCGATCCGGCGGCGGGCGGTAAAGGGATTAGCGCGTTTCTGGTTGAACCAAGCTTTCCCGGCTTTCGCGTGGGACGGCATGAAGACAAAATGGGCCAGCGGTCGTCGCCGTCGGTAGAGATTTTGCTGAACGATTGCATCGTGCCGGTGGAAAATCGTCTGGGCGAAGAAGGGCAGGGGCTGAAGATTGCTCTCAGCGCGCTGGATGGCGGGCGCATCGGGATCGCCGCGCAGGCTGTCGGGCTCGCGCAAGGGGCGCTGGAAGAAACCGTCAAGTACGCGAAGCAGCGCAAGGCCTTTGGGAAAAACATTAGCGAGTTTCAGGCCATTCAGTGGATGATTGCGGATATGCAGACCGAGATCGAGGCTGCGCGCGGATTGACGCACTACGCGGCGTGGCTGAAGGACGCGCATCCCACGAAAACGGGCGCAAGCGCTTCCAAGGCCAAGCTCTACGCCAGCGAGATGGTGAACCGCGTAGTGTACAAGGCGGTGCAAGCGCATGGAGCTGTGGGATATTCGCGGGAGACGGACGTGGAGCGCATGTACCGCGACGCGCGTGTAATCACGATTTACGAAGGAACCAGCGAGGTGCAGCGCATGATCATCGCCCGCGAACTGCTGGGCGCGGGGGAGAAACAAAAGGTCGCAATGAGCTGATGGCGGGGTTTGAGTAGAACAGGCATTCCTGCCTGTTCTGTGTTTGCTTTGCGGCGCCGTTTTGCTTTTAGGAGGCCGGGGCTTTAGCCCCGGCGTTTGTCGCTTTTCGTTGTGGCCGGTCTTCCGCGTTGTTTGCATCCAGGCGAAGTGCACAAAGGTTGAGGAAGCGCGATGGGGTTCGATTACAAAGATGAAGCTGCCCGGTGGAGGGGAGATTGGGCTGTATCAGCCAAAGCATCCGACCGCCTTGGGGCTTGGCTGAACTGTAGCTCAGGCCTTTAGGCCTGAGGGTTCTTGCCGTTTGGGACTGGAGCGCGTGGTGACAACGGGAGATAAGGGGAAGAAGAGCCGAGTCCTGAGCGGCATGCGCCCGACCGGCCGTCTGCACATCGGGCATTATTTTGGCGCATTGCAAAACTGGGTGCGGCTACAAAATGACCCTGCCTACGAGTGCTTCTACTTCATCGCGGACTGGCATGCGCTGACCAGCGACTACGCGGACACCTCCGCGATCGCGGAAAACACGCTGCAGATCATGATCGATTATCTGGCAGCGGGGCTCGATCCGGCAAAAAGTGTGATTTTTCAGCAGTCGGCGGTGCCGGAGCATGCGGAGCTGCACTTGCTGCTCTCCATGGTGACTCCGCTGGGCTGGCTGGAGCGCGTTCCCACCTACAAAGAGGCACTGGAGAACGTCAAGGACAAGGACCTCCATAATTACGGCTTCCTGGGCTACCCGGTGCTGCAATGTGCCGACATTGTGATTTACAGCTCGCCTGATATTGCCGGGTTGTTTGTGCCGACCGGGGAAGATCAGGTTTCGCATGTGGAGACTTCGCGCGAAATTGTGCGGCGATTCAACGGAACCTTGCTTACAGTGAAGCCGGGAATCGTGAATTATCTCCTTAATTCAGAGCACGGGCCGGGATTACTTCGTGGCGAACTTAAAATGGAACTTGCAGAGGCATCGGAAATTCGCAGGCCTGACGAATTTGCGGAACATGCAAGAAACTATACCGTACCGGCAGTTCGTGAGGCGATTCAGCAGATTGGATTGGAGAACTTTCTGGACGATTTTCCTGATGCAAAGGTATTCATTGAGAGGCCAGACCCCTTGGTCGAGCCGGAGTCCATGCTCACGAAGACCCCTCGCATCCCTGGGCTCGACGGGCGGAAGATGTCGAAGAGTTATGGGAATACGATTACGTTGAGCGAAAGCGACGCGGACATTCGTGCCAAAACGAAAGTGATGGTGACGGACCCGGCGCGGAAGAGACGCAGCGATCCTGGAAATCCTGATGTGTGTCCGGTGTATGACTGGCATAAACTATTCTCACCGAAGCCGACGCTCGAATGGGCCGCGCAGGGTTGCCGCACGGCAGGAATTGGCTGCATCGAGTGCAAAGCGAAGATGGCGGACCATTTGATTGAGTGGATTACGCCGGTGCGCGAGCGCCGCGTGAAGTACGAGAAGAACCCGAAGCAAGTGTTGGAGCTTCTCGATGACGGTTCGAACAAGGCGCGGAAAGTCGCGCAAGGCACAATGGCGCGCGTTCGCGAAGCCGTGTTTGGTTGGGGAAAGAAGAAGGTGGAAATTGGTGTGGTAAACAGGGCTAGCGTGTGAAACGCGCTATGCAGGGAAAGCAATGAGAAAAATGGCAGCGGTTTTGATTCTCTTAGCTTTGGCGTTCTGGTGCGGCGCGAAATGGGGTAAGAGCCAGAGTAAGCCCGTTCCTGTAGCGTTATCGGCTCAGTCCGCTTTCAGATCGGACTCGGCGAAAATCTATCTCAACGGGAGATTTTTTCACATTCTTTCGCGGTGCAAAATAAATTGGCTTGATGCACACCCGAGTCGGACACCCCCATCAGAGAGCTCTGATGCATGCACGGATGAGGATCTGGGACGCTGGAACAAGAACATGGATGCGACAGCGGGAAGTCAGTGAACATATGGCGACGCCGGGAAACAAGATGACGGGAAGCGGCTCCGAAAAGCCCGAGGAGAAAAGAGTGGAAACGACCGCGCAGAAGACGGCCTACAAAATCCAAATCCCGATGTACGAAGGGCCACTCGACCTTTTGCTGGACTTGATCAAACAGCAAAAGATGAATATCCACGACATTCGAATCTCGGAGATCACCGCGCAATACCTCGATTATTTGCATAAGCTGGAAGAATTGGACGTGGATGTGTCCGCGGAATTTATTTACATGGCGGCGACGCTGATTTACATCAAGAGCAAAATGCTGCTGCCGCCGGATCCGCTTTCGAGCGAGGAAGAGCAAGCCGCCGATCCGCGCGCGGAACTGGTGCAACGTTTGGTCGAACACGAAAAATTCAAGAACGCCGCCCAGCTTTTGTACCAGAAGCAGCAGATTGAAGAAAACGTGTGGTCAAAGCCGGACAAATCGCTCTACAACGACGAAGGAACCGAAGGCGAGCTGGTGGTTTCGCTCGTGGATTTGGTGAAAGTTTTCCAGCAAGTTTTGGAGCGGCGCAAGGAAGTTTCGCGGATTGAATTGCGGCACGAGCAATTTAGCGTGGCGCAAATGATCGCGGCGCTGCGAACGCAGATTATCGCCAGCGCGGAAAATTCGGTGAATCTGATTCAGTTTTTTGAGGCGTGCCCGTCGCGGCACGCGATGATTGCGGCGTTCCTGGCGGTTCTGGAAATGGTAAAGCTACAAGCGGTGGCGCTGGTGCAGGAGAAACAGTTTGGAGACATTCTGGTGAGGAAGCACAAGATGTTTGATTTGGTTTTTGATGAAAGCGGCGGGATTAAGATGATCGATGAGGAATACAAATAGGAGGTACAGGAGATAGAGGAAGTAAATGAGGTAAAGGATGAAGCGTCCCCTCAGCGGAAAACGCGAATATTTCTTAGCCGAGGCGTGCGGATTGGGTTTCTCCTTTACTTCCTTGACCTCCTTAACGTCCTTTACTTCGCGGACTTCAAAGGGTTTCTATGACGAATGAAGAGAGAAAAGCGGCGTTGGAAGCGGTTATTTATGCGGCGGATGAGCCGGCGACGATCGAGCAATTGGCGAAAGCGCTGGGCGAGGAGAAGCTCGCGGTGCAGGCTTCGCTGGATGAGCTGGTGGCAAGTTACGCGAGCGAAGAACGCGGGATTGAGATTCGCGCGGTGGCGGGCGGGTACAAAGTTTATACCAAACCGCAGCAACATGACGTGGTGCGGCGATTCATCAAGAGCTTGCGGCCGCCGCTGCGGCTGTCGATGCCGGCGCTGGAGACGCTGGCGGTGATTGCCTACAAGCAGCCGGTGACTTCGCCGGAAATTTCCGAGATTCGCGGCGTGAATACTTCGGGAGTGATCAGCACGCTGCTGGACAAGCACCTGATCACCACGGCGGGGCGGAAGGAAGTGATGGGGCGGCCGATTTTGTATAAGACGTCGAAAGAATTTTTGATGCGATTTGGATTGAGCGACCTGGAAGAGTTGCCGAGCTTGAAGGAGTTTGAGGCGCTTGCGCGGGAAGCGCTCGGGAGCGATATGGGGGAAGTGGCGAGTGACGAGTGGCGAGTGGCGAGCGGAGGAACCGCAGAGCCGGGGCCGAGCGCCGCGAGCGGGAACGCGACCCACGCGGAGATGGAAGCGCGAGAAGAATTGCTGGAGGAGACGGCGGCGAATAATGAGGGGATGCCGGAGGGGGAAAGCGGCGAAGCGCAGAAGGCAACGGCGGCGGGGGAGTGAAAAGACAAGGTAAAGCGGTGGCAAAGTAAGGATGTAAGGAAAAGACGAAGAAGCAGCCGCAAGACAGACATAAAGTAGAGTCCAACCGAAAGAAGGGCACGATGTATCGTGCCCCTACCAGAGATTGCAAGAAAGAAACCATGCAGGAAAGATTGCAGAAGATAATTGCGCGGGCGGGGATTGCTTCGCGGCGGCATGCGGAGCTGCTGATCGCCAGCGGACAGGTGCGCGTGAATGGGCGCGTGGTGAAGGAGCTGGGAACGAAGGCGGACGCGTCGAAGGACAGGATTGAGGCGGCGGGGAAAGTTGTCGAAGCCAACGCAGGACGGCGCGTTTACATGGTGCTGAACAAGCCGCCGGAAGTGGTGTCTGCGATGGCGGACCCGGAAGGGCGGAAGACGCTGCGCAATTGTTTGCGCGGTTTGCCGGAGCGCGTGTTTCCGGTGGGGAATTTGGAGTATGCGGCGTCGGGGCTGGTGTTTCTAACGAATGACGGCGACCTGGCGGCGGAAATGCTGGACAAGTGGGCGCAACTGGAACAGGTCTATCAGGTGAAAGTGAAAGGCATGTTGACACTCGTGGACCTGGAGCGTTTGGGAAAAGAAATTGGCGTGAAGATGCAAACGGTGCGGCAGCCGGATGCGACGCGCGGACGCGCGGCGAATTATTGGTACGAAGTGCGCATGCGGGATTCGAAGAAGGAAGAGTTGCGGCGCGTGCTGTTCAAGGAAAAACACCCGCTGGAAAAACTGAAACGCATCGGATTGGGGCCGCTGACGTTGGAGGGGATACCGCGGGGGAGATACAGGTTGATCGAGCAGAAAGAAGCGGAGAAGTTGCGAAGGATTGAGAAGGCAGGCGCGGAAACAAAGAAAAGAACAAAGATTTAACACAGAGGGCACAGAGGACGCAGAGAAGAAAAAGCAGATTCCTCGCTGCACTCGGAATGACAATGTGGGGTAGATCATGAAGTATTACCTAATCGCAGAACTTGAGATAACGGACCAAAGCTGGGTCGCGGATTACATCAAGAATGTGACCGGGTTGGTGGAGCGGCACGGCGGCCGGTACCTGGCTCGCACGCCAAAAGTGGAGAGAATCGAAGGCGAGCGAAAGCCCGCGGGGATTTTTGTGATCGTCGAATGGCCTTCCAAGGAAAGCGCGGTGGCCTTTTATGAAAGTGAAGAGTACCGGCCCTACCGGCAAGAGCGCATCGCTGGCGCCAGAAATGAGTTTTTTCTCGTAGCAGGCGAGGATATCGCCAAAGCGGCCGGGGGTGCCGGTTAGCGTTGGCTCCTGGCATGGCTTCAAAAAACTACCGAGCCAAAGCACGAAGGAAAAAGAGAAGCCTCACCCCTGAAGGGGTGAGCTACAGTTGACCTCGTACGATGGCTTCCGAACGACTGCAGAAAATCATGGCGGCGAGCGGAATTGCGTCGCGGCGCAAGGCGGAGGAGATCATTGCGGCAGGGCGGGTGACGCTCAATGGAAAAGTAGTGGTGGAGCAGGGCACGAAGGCTGATCCGGAACGCGACGTGATTTGCGTGGATGGTAAGCCGCTGAAAAGCCGGGAGCGGCTGCTGTATTTCCTGCTACACAAGCCGAAGGGTTACGTGACGACGGTCAGCGATCCTGAGGGGCGTCCGACCGTTATGGAGTTGATAAAGAATTGCCCGGAGCGCGTGTATCCGGTGGGGCGGCTGGACTACGCGAGCGAAGGTTTGCTGCTGATGACCAATGACGGCGCGCTAGCGCAGAAGCTGATGAAAGCCGGCTCGCATGTGCCGAAAACGTATCTGGTGAAAATCAGCGGGAAGCCGGACGAGCGGACGATTGAGCGTTTGCGAGCAGGAGTCACGATTGAACTGGAAGATGGCGAGCGCGTGAAGACTTCGCCAGCAAAAATTCGGCTGGTGGAAGACGGCGCGAATCCCTGGTACGAAGTGATTCTGATCGAAGGACGCAATCGCCAGATCCGGAGGATGTTTCAGCGCGTGGGATTTCTGGTGGAGAAAATCAAACGCGTGCAATTGGGGCCGCTGGCATTGGATGTGCCTCCGGGGAAATATCGCGCGCTAACCGTGCGGGAAGTGGCGAAATTGAAGAGTCTGTGAGAGTGCGAGAATAGCCAACTCAGGTGAACCACGGATTGGCGGCAAAACATTTGGGGAAGTAGACTAGAGGAGATGACGCGAACGATTGAAGACCTCATTCCCGATTACCTGCGCGGCCTGCCCGTCTACGTTCCGGGAAAACCGATTGAAGAAGTCGAGCGCGAGCTAAAGATTCATGCGGTGAAGCTCGCTTCGAATGAGAACCCGCTGGGACCATCGCCAAAAGGGATTGCGGCCGCGAAGGCGGTGCTGGCGGATGCGAATCGGTATCCGGATGGCGGCACGCACGCGCTGCGGCAAACGCTGGCGGAACGGCACGGCGTTTCGCCGGATGAACTTTTCATCGGACTGGGATCGAGCGAGCTGATTGACCTGGCAGCGCGCGTGCTGCTGCGCGCGGGATTGCAGGGGCTGACGTCGGAAGGAACGTACGCGCCATTTTCCGTGGCGATTCGCGCGAGCGGCGCGGAGCTGGTGCGGGCGCCGCAACGGGAGTTTGCGTTTGATTTGAAGGCCATGGCGAAGGTCATCACGCCGAAAACGGCCGTGATTTATCTGGCGAATCCGAACAATCCGACGGGAAGCGCGTTTGGGCGCGAAGAGTTCGAGGAATTTCTTGTGGCGGTTCCGGACGGCGTGCTGGTGGTGCTGGATGAGGCGTACATCCACTACGCGGTCAGCATGGCTTTGCGGGATTCCGTGGAAGCGTATCGCCAGAGAAAAAATCTGCTGATCCTGCGGACGTTCTCGAAAGTTTATGGATTGGCGGGATTGCGCATCGGCTATGCCATCGGGCGGCCTGAGCTGCTCGCGGCGATGAATAAATTGCGGACGCCGTTTAATACGTCGGGGGTGGCGCAGGCGGCGGCGCTCGCGGCGCTGGATGACACGGAGCATGTGACGCGGTGCATCGAGACGAATGCAGCGGAGCGAAAGCGATTGAGCGAAGGCTTGGCGAAGCTGGGATTCCGGCCAGTACCGAGCGAAGCGAATTTTGTGTTTATGGTTGTGGGGCCGGACGCGAAGGCGCTGAGCGATGACTTGCTGCAAATGGGCGTGATCGTGCGGCCGCTGGGATGGATGGGCTTTCAGGAAGCGATCCGCATATCGGTGGGGACGGCGGAAGAAAATGACAAGTGCTTGTCGTCCATGGCGCGGGTGATTTTGAAGCGCGCGGGCAAGGGTGAACTCGCCGCGCGATGAGAGTGCTGCTCCCGGATGGCGCAAACTCTTTAGGGCACCCCGGCGCCGATGCGATTCTCGAACTCCTGAGAAATTACAAGACGATAGCGGTGGTCGGGCTGTCTTCGAATCCGATGCGGCCGAGCCATGGCGTGACGGAATATATGCAGAGCGCGGGATACCGGATTATTCCCGTGAACCCGAACGAGACGGAAGTGCTGGGGGAGAAGTCGTACGCGCGGCTGGAAGATGTGCCGGAGAAGATTGACATCGTGAACGTGTTCCGGCGTGCGGAGGAAGTGCCTCCCGTGGTGGAGAGTGCGATTCGA
Organism: Acidobacteriota bacterium; assembly: GCA_003225315.1. Taxonomy (GTDB): domain Bacteria; phylum Acidobacteriota; class Terriglobia; order Acidiferrales; family UBA7541; genus Acidiferrum. The sequence continues at coordinate 172,731 of QHZD01000017.1, read as the reverse complement.
GTCGGCGCCAAAGCGGTTTGGATGCAGCTTGGGATTGAGAACGAAGAGGCAGCGGAGAAAGCGCGGGCGGCAGGGCTGGTGGTGATTGAGGATGCGTGCATTCTCGTCGAGCATAAGAAGCGGTGGCAGAGTCTGCGATAGGATTAGGTTTGTATCAGTTCTCTCGACGAATTGAGATGGTCGACAAAAAGCCACCTTTTCGGGACTCATTTTTCACTGCGATGCTCGTGGTGCTCGGAATCGTCACCTCGGTACTGTTCATTATGGGAGTTGTTCTTTTCTGGAGAGGGCAATATGGGCGGGGGAGCCTATTTTTGGCTCTTGTCGCGGTGCTTACCCTAGTTTTCTTTCAAGAGAACAAGGCTGGCCTAATTGTGATCGGGCTTATATGGCTCATGATAAATACCGGCGTTAACGGAGTCGTTCACCCAACACCTTTGGGTGTTTTCATTACAGTAGGTTCTGGGGTCGGCATAGTGCTACTCGCCCGTTGGATGGCGGGGCGGCCCCGAACTCCACATAATTGACGACCGAGATCCGAGGTTAGCGCGGAAGTGGAAAGACGAGGAGGTTGCGCTTACCGGGGATGATGACGGCGATGGAGCGGCCGTCGGGGGAGATGGCGAAATCGCGAAAGCTGAGGCCGTGAAGGATGGGAATGGGCGTGGGCTGCGCGACAGGAATTTCGTGATTGGCGGGAATCGGCGCAAGCGGGGCAAGGTCGATCCACACGAGATCGCCCGATTTTTTCTCGGCAGCACGCTTCAGGATGATTCGTGAATCGTCAGGCGCCCAGCGAAAAACGCCGAAGCCAATACGAAGACGGGCAGCGCGATTGGGCGCAGTGAGATCGCGAACTTCGAGAACTTCCTTGTCGATGAAATAGGCAACTTTTTTCCCGCTGGGAGATACGCTGAGGCCGCCTTCGTAGTTCTCGAGCGTGGCCAGCTCTTTGTCGTTATCGGTGAAAAGATCGAGGCGCTGGAGGCGGGGCGGGCCGTTCATGGCGCGATCTTGTTCAATAGCGGCAATGGAAACCGTTCCTGGAATGGGCGAAACGTCGCGGAAAGTGCGGCCGTCGTGAGGAGATTTGACGGGGCCGATATCAATGCGCGTGGACTTCAAGGAGAAAAGCTGGCGGGGCTTCACGGATTCGGAGAGAGCGGCGATGGTGGCGTTGTCGGGAAGAAAAAAAGGATCGGCGGCGTCCAGGATGACGTTCTCGCCTTTGTTGATGTGGATTTCCCTGCCGGAATCATCGTAGACCATGGTCTGGAAAGAGTCTTCCGTCTTGCCGCTGTCATCGAGGACCGTGGTGGTGAGGAGCTCCGCGAGGAGGAAATGCCCGTTGGGCGACCAGCGGAACCCGTCGACGAGATAGCTGAAAACCTGCGAGCCGCGCGCGTATTTTTGTCCTTCAAGGAGACGACGGCGTTTGCCACCTGCGTCCTGGATCCAGATATCGTCGTGCTCGAGCGCGTCGTAAACTTTTGTTTTCACCCGGCGATAGACGGAATAAACGATGCGGCCGTCAGGAGCGTAGGCGAAGGCAGTGATGTCTTCGTCGATGGATTGGAGCGGCTTGTCGAGGTTTTGGGCGCGGGCTGCAGGCAGAGAGCAGCAGCCGGCGACGAGACAGAACAGTGAACAGCATTGGCGAAGCCACCGGAAGCGGCTGCGAGCGCTGGGGCAAGTCATGGTTTCGGATGCGGACCAGTATATTCCGAGCAACAAGGTTTTTGTGTGGGCGTGAATTCCATGAACTCGACGCGGGTGTCGTCGGGATCGTAGAGATTGAGCTGCCACTTGCCGTCGCGGCCGATCTTGGGTTGCTCGGTCAGCTTAACGCCGTTGTCCGTTAGTTTCTTCTGCATCGCATGAATGTCCGTTGTGCCGATAGCAATGTGATTCATGATTCCACGAAGTCGCTGATCCGCGTCCGGAGCGACATTTACCATGAATTCGAGCCAATCCACTCCTTCAGGTACTTGCATGGAGACCCAGTCGGTTTGATCGTCCTTCATGCCGCCATGCCAGTAGGGGCGGAAGCCGAGAATGCCTTTGTAAAAGTGCTCGATGTCGGTACGGTCGTGAACAATAAAGCCAGCATGGATGATTTCACGTTCATAGCCGCCGCGGGACTGTATAGCTTGGAGCCTGGGATCCTTAAGCACCCCGTCGGTCTCGAGGAAGCTGATCTTGTGACCTTCCGGATCGGTCACGGAAAGGTACTTGACCCCCGGTCCGCCTAGGCTGCCAACGTCGATTTTGTTCGCCACAAAATAACTGCGCAGCGCCGCCACGTTGTCTGTGCAGAACGTAATTTCCGCTATTCGGTTTGACGGAGTGGGCGGATGCGAAGGAGCCAGGAGAATGGATTGGAATTTGTTTGGCGAGATGTTGAGGTTTAGAGGCTGCTTACACTTAGGGCAATTCTTGGGAATCTGGTCGAAGACCGTATTGTAGAAGGCGCGGGCCTCATCGACACTGCTCACATAAATCGTGACTCCCTCGATGCCCAGAATGCGGGGGCGCTTGGGCGCATCGCTGTCGGCTGCCACGGAGCAGCAGAGAAGAGCGGCGAGGAGGAGAGCGGAACGCTTCATCGGGTCACCTTAGGTCTCGTGCGCTGGCTTTGATTTTATCTTGCGAATTTCGTCGAGGCGGGCGCGGAGGCGCTGCTCGAAGCCCTGGTCGGTGGGCTGGTAGTAGGTGCGGCCAGCGAGATTGTCGGGGAGGCAGGTCATGTCCGTGACTTTATCATCGAAATTGTGGGCGTATTTGTAGCCTTTGCCGTAGCCGATGTTTTTCATCAGGCCGGTGACGGCGTTGCGGATGTGGAGAGGCACGGGTTCGGCTTCGGTCTTGTGGACGTCCTCAATGACTCCTCCGTAGGCCGTGTAAACGGCGTTGGATTTTGGCGCGAGCGATAGATAGACGGCGGCTTGCGCGAGCGCGAGATGGCCTTCGGGCGCGCCGAGAAAATCGAAAGCGTCTTTCGCCGCAAGAGTGATGGCGAGAGCGCCAGGCTCGGCGAGGCCGATGTCTTCGCTGGCCATACGCACCATGCGGCGCGCGAGATAGAGGGGATCTTCGCCGGATTCGAGCATGCGCGCGAGCCAGTAGAGAGCGGCGTCGGGATCGGAATTGCGCACGGATTTGTGGAGCGCAGAGATGAGGTTGTAGTGCTCTTCGCCGGATTTGTCGTAGCGAAGAAGTTTCCGTTGCAGCACGTCTTCGAGTAGCTCCGCGGTGATGACGCGCGCGCCTTTTTCATTGGGCTGCGCGCCGCGGACGGCAAGCTCGAGCGTGTTGTAGCCGGCGCGGGCATCGCCATTGGCAAACGAGGCGATGCGAAAGAGGATGTCGTCAGACGCTTCCGCGGCTTCGTTTCCCAAGCCGTGCTCTTTGTCCCTGAGGGCGCGGCGGAGAAGCTCGACAATTTGCGGCGTCGCGAGCGGCTCGAGAACGTAGACGTTGGTGCGCGAGAGCAGCGGGGAAATGACCTCGAAGGAAGGATTCTCGGTGGTCGCGCCGATGAAGATGATGTGGCCGGCTTCGACGTGCGGGAGAAAGGCGTCCTGCTGCGCTTTGTTGAAGCGATGAACCTCGTCGACGAAAACGATGGTGCGGTGGCCGGAGCGGGATTTGTGTTCGGCCACAGACATCACTTCCTTGATTTCCTTGATGCCCGCGAGAACGGCGCTGAAGGAAACGAATTCGGAACGCGTCAACCGCGCGATGAGGCGCGCCAACGTGGTTTTTCCGCAACCAGGAGGGCCCCAAAAGAGCATAGAGCCAAGATTGTCGCTTTCGATTTGAACGCGGAGAGGCTTGCCCGGGCCGAGCAGTTTTTCCTGGCCGATGAATTCGTCGAGGGTGCGCGGGCGCATGCGCTCGGCGAGTGGCTGGTTTGCGGCGGGCACGTCGGGCTCCGCGGATAGCGGGAGTTTGGAGAAGAGGCTCACGGTTTTTCTGGCGGCCGCAGAGTGGCCGACATTTTCGATGACTGCGACGGCGCAGACGGTTGGATGCCCGACGCAGGCGCGGAGTTTCTTTGTCGCGCGGCTTCGTAAAAAACGACGGCAGCGGCAGCGGCGGCGTTCAGTGATTCGACGCCTCCCGCCATGGGAATGCGAATGCGTGCATCGGCGCCGCGCTCGACTTCCTCGGGAAGGCCGGCGCCCTCGTTGCCGACGAGAAGCGCCACGGGCTGGCACCAATCCACTTCCCACGGAGCGAGCAGCGGCTGCTCACCGTTGCGCGGCTCATGAACGCTGGACGCAAGCGTGCGAACGCCCGCGACCTTAAGCTGCGCGAGCAAAATCGGAAGCGATATGCCAGCGAGAATCGGAAGATGCAGAGCCGCACCGGCGGAGGCCCGCAGAGCTTTCGGCGAGAAAGGGTTTGCGGTACCGCTGATGCCGGAAGCGGCCGTGGCGGCTCCCGTTGCTCCAAAGGCCGCAGCGGTGCGCAGAATCGTTCCCACGTTTCCGGGATCCTGGACCCCGGCCAGGACGACAAGTAGCGGAGCACAGGCTGAACTGGGAGCGCGCACAAGGTCGTCGAACGAGGTTTCCCGCGGATGCACCAGCGCGGCGACTCCTTGCGGGTGCTCCGTGTCAGCGAGGCCTTCGAACAGGCGATCCGTGGTGCGGAGGACAGGAAAAGCCATTTCCGGCCTGTTGATAAAGGAGGAGAGGCGTTCGTGATGGCGTTCGCCGGATTCGCTGAAGAGCACCGCCTGAATGCGGCAGCCGGAACGGAGAGCTTCTTCGACCAGGCGCACGCCCTCAACACCGACGAAGCCGTTTTCCGTGGGGAGCCCGCCGCGGAGAGCCATGCGGAACTCCTTCAGCCAGCGATTGTCACGGCTGGTCAAGAGCGCGGGCTCACTGGTGGGGCGAGGGCTTCGTGCGACTTTGTCTGGCGCAGCCATTACCGTGGAGCGTAGCAAATTTTCGGCGTGGGAAGCCAATTCCCGATTCCCACCGCGTCTGCCTCAGAGATGTCACGTGGAAACTGGCTCAGCATAAGCTCTTATTGCGCGTGTGGAGGGGGTATGGTAGCGTCGCCCAAATAAGGGCAGCACCGGCGGGGAGCTGCACGGTGGCGTCACGACTTCGCCAAAGGCCAAAAAATTGCCAGCTGAACTGCTGCGCGTCAATGCACAATCTCCAGAACCGGACCTGCTGCGTTATGCGGCAGATTTTATTACCCGCGGAAGTGTCATTGCCATTCCCACGGATACGTTTTACGGGCTGGCGGCCGATCCCTTCAATCTGGCTGCGGTCGATGAGATTTATCGCGTGAAGGGACGGCCGGAGACGCGGGCGCTGCCGATCCTCGTGAACTCGATTGAGCAAGCCGTTCTGCTCGCGCGCGAGGCACCGCGTAAGTTTTTGCGGCTCGCGCAGGCGTTCTGGCCAGGCGGCTTGACGCTGGTAGTGAACGCCGCGCAGCGCATCCCGCTCAAAGTGACTGCGGGCACGGGCCGCATCGCGTTGCGCTGGCCCAATAGCACGGTGGTGCGGCGCTTGATCGACGAATTCGATGGCCCGGTCACTGGAACGAGCGCGAACATTTCCGGCTTTCCGTCATGCTCGAATGCGGAGCAGGTGATGAAACAGCTTGGGCCCCGTGTGCCGCTCGTACTGGACACCGGTGAAACCGGCGGCACCCTGCCATCGACCATCGTGGAACTGAACGGCGACACTTGGCGAATCGGCCGCGAAGGTGCCATTCCGGTGATGGAGATTGCCAAGGCGTTGGAATAGGATCTAATTTGCGCATGCGACGCAAGACGACGTTCGCTAATTTAGTTCCTGAGAAAAGTGAGCGAGGAAGAATCGCCGTGAGAGGAATGCGAACAGGAAACAACACAAAGCGAAGCAATGAGGTAAGGAAGTAACGAAGTAACGAACAGATTTCGTCTTGAATAATGGACGTTAGCACGGCGGGGCATAAGAGATTTTACCGAGAATCGCGGGACCGCGCGCGCCGGTTGCGGAGGGCACGTTCGATGGCCGCTGGTGAAACGTTTCGTAGGCCAGAAGCGCAAATGCGAAAGCTTCCTTGGCATCTTCGGGAACGCCCAGCCGGGAAGAGGGCAGGACTTCGATCCCGGGAAGCGCAGCGGAAAGTTGGGCAAGGATCAGCGGATTGTGCGCGCCACCGCCGGAAACAATCAGTTGGTCGATCTTCGTCTTGCGCAGAACGAAACGATTTAAAGCATCAACGACTGAGAGCGCCGTAAAAATGGTCGCGGCACGAATGAGGTCGTTGGGTTTGCCGCCATGACGCCGGCCAAGCGCGAGGATTCTCTTCAGATAAGCGTTACCGTAATATTCGCGCCCAGTGGATTTGGGGGGCGCAAGCCTCAGATAAGGATCGCGCAAGAGTTCGTCGAGTAGCGCGGGGTTGCTGCGGCCTTCCGCGGCGAGTTGCGCGTTCTTGTCAAAGCGCTGGCGGCCGCGCGTGAAATGCCCGACCAAGGCGTCAATGAGCATGTTGGCCGGTCCCGTGTCGAAAGCGAAAACTTGATCCGGCTTGGCGGCGCGTGGAAGAACGGTGATGTTGGCAATGCCGCCGAGATTCAGCGAAACACGGCCCAGTCTCGCGTGGCGGTAGAGAAGATAATCGACGTAGGGGACGAGAGGCGCGCCTTGTCCGCCAAGAGCCATGTCAGCGGTGCGAAAATCTCCAACCGTCGTAATGCCCGTGCGCCCGGCGATCACGGACGGCTCTCCAATCTGCAGAGTGGATGCAGTTGGCGCCCCAAAGTAGGGAACCGGGCGTCCTTGATGGAAAATGGTCTGGCCGTGGCTTCCGATTAACGAGATGCGTTTCGGCGAAACGCGAAATTTGCGGCAGGCCGCGAGAGCCGCGTGGGCAAAAAGCCCTCCCAGACGAAAATTCAACTGGCTAAGCGCGCCTGCGCTGATCGGTTGCTGCTCCGCGACGCGAAGAATCTCCTTGCGAATCCCGTCAGGAAATTTGACCGATGTGTGGCCGAGCAGCTTAGCGCTCAGATTTGGCGGCGCGCCGGAAATCCGCGCCAGTGCAACGTCAATACCGTCGGCAGACGTGCCGGACATCATGCCGAGGACGAGCATGGATGTGCCTTTCACTGGTTGTGAGGAAGCATTTTAGCTTTCGCTCGAGAGGACAAGCGAAAGCAACGCGCTTTATCGTCCCAGTAGATGCGGTCCTTGTTCTTCTTCCACGCTGCCAGCCACTGGTCCTGAACGAACTTTCTTCCGTGTTTTTTCAGAAATCTCAGCCAGCAATCTTCCGCGTAGCTATTACAGGGTTCCTTCAGCGACTCCAGCCCTGGCATGTTGAAGGTCTTCCAATCCGAGTCGGTAAAAAGGTCGTCTAAGGCGAAATAGGCGACATCACCGGCAGTCGTCAAAGACCAATAGTCGTAGATCGGCTCCGTGGTGGGGCGAGTATCGCGGAGTTGCGAGATCAGCACTGGGATTGCGTCTTTTCCGTCCGCAACAATGCGATCCATCAAATGGGATGCACAATAATCGCGGTCTTGTAGCCGACCCTTCGCGCGGCAAGTGTGGCCTTGCTCGTCGAACTCCCAGAGGGGGTAGACCTTGGGCTTCTTGAGAGGGGACTGAGCCTCAGCAATCGTTTGTGCGAACATTCCGATCAAAAAGGCAGGAACGAGTATGACAGCTCTTACTATAGTCATTCCCCTACATTAACATTGGAGTTCGAGAAAAAGCTGCATGCTAAGAAATTTGTTTCTTCAATTCCGCAAGGAGATTGAGCGCATCCAGCGGCTTCAACTGATCGAGGTCGGCGCCGCGCAGCTTTTCCAGAACCTCGCGATCCAGAGCCGTGAAAAGCACATGCTGATTGCCGTTGGTGTTCCCTGTATCGGACGCGCCGGGGGAAAGCGTCTCGCTGAGTTCGTGCTCGCTCTGTTCATGTCTCTTCAAGACTTCGCGGGCGCGTTCGATCACGCTGCGCGGAAGCCCCGCGAGTCGCGCCACTTCGATGCCATAACTCTTGTCCGCACTGCCGGGTTCGACGCGCCGCAGAAAAATAATCTCGCTGGGCGTTTCTTTTACCGAGACATGAACGTTTTTCACCGCGGGGAGCAGGTCGCCGAGTTCCGTCAGTTCGTGGTAATGCGTGGCGAAGAGGGTCCGCGCGCGTGTGTGTTTTTGCAAATGTTCGACGACTGCCCATGCGATGGAGAGCCCGTCAAACGTGGCCGTGCCGCGCCCGACTTCATCTAGTAGCACCAGACTCGCCGGAGTCGCATGATTCAGAATCGCGGCGACTTCGCTCATTTCGACAAGAAAGGTGGACCGCCCGCGCGCGAGATTGTCGCTCGCGCCGATGCGCGTGAAAATGCGGTCGGTAATGGGCAGTTTCGCCTGTCGCGCCGGAACAAAGCAGCCCATCTGCGCCATCAGCACGATGAGCGCGGACTGCCGGAGATACGTGGACTTGCCGCCCATGTTGGGCCCGGTAATGAGAAGAAGCTGCTGGCGTCCAGGCTCGAAGCAAAGATCGTTGGGAACGAAGCGCTCGCCCTTTTGGCGCAGCAATTCTTCGATCACCGGATGGCGCCCGCCGATGATGAGAAGTTCGCCAGTCGCGTTGAACTCGGGCCGCGAATAGCCCCTATCCGCAGCCAGTTTCGCAAACGCAGTGAGAACATCCATCTGCGCGACGGCCGCGGCAGTACGCCGCAGACGCACCGCTTTGCTCGCCACGGAAGCACGCACATCGATAAAAAGTTGCCGTTCGATCTCCAGGATGCGTTCGTCGGCCGCCAGGATCTTCCGCTCATATTCTTTCAGCTCGGAAGAAGTAAACCTCTCGGCATTCACCAGCGTTTGTTTGCGCTCGTAGTCCGCGGGAGCCAGATGCAGATTCGGCTTCGAAATCTCAATGTAGTAGCCAAAGATTTGATTGAAGCGAATCTTCAGCGAGCCAATATTGGTTCGTTTGCGTTCGCGCTCTTCCATCGCCGCGATGATTTGTTTGCTGTGCTGGCTCAGCTCACGCAGTTCATCGAGTTCCGCGTGGTAACTGCTGCGGATCATGCCTGGATCCGTGGCCAGCGCCGGCGGCTCGTCCGCAATCGCGCGTTCGAGCCGTTCGCGGACGTCGCCGAGTTCGTCGATTTCCTGGTGTAGTTGACGAAGCAGTTCGCTGCCTCCAGCGGGAGGAGGCGTGAGGAACTTCTTCAGCACAGGAAGCTGGGCGAGCGACTTCCGCAGCGCAACCAGTTCGCGCGGCGTCGCCAGCCCCAGCGTGATGCGGCTGGTGAGCCGTTCGAGGTCGAGGATGCCCTTGAGCTCCTTGCGAATTTCACCGCGAATAACGGTTTGTTGGACGAGGTGTGTGACGGCATTAAGACGGCCCTCAATGGTCTCACTCTCAATGAGCGGCCGGAGAAGCCAGGAGCGCAGCAGGCGCGCGCCCATGCCGGTTACAGTGGCGTCCAGCGCGGCGATAAGCGTCGTCGGACCGCTTGTTCGCGTAACTTCCTCGGTGAAGATGGGCGCAAGCAGCTCCAGGTTGCGCACGGAAACGGGATCAAGCACCAGAGCGTCGTGCTGCTCGTAATAGCGGACGCGGTCTAGATGCTGCAACGCTTCAACGCCGGATGCGCCCGCGCCTTCATTCGTGACGCCAGAGCGATCCCCGCGCGCGGCGTTTTCGCGGAGATAGTGAACGATAGCCCCGGCGGCAGCCATCGCTTGCGTGTGATCGTCGAGGCCAAAGCCTGTGAGTTCGGCAACGCCAAACTGTTCGCGCAATATGCGCTCCGCGTAGTCCCGCTGAAAAATCCAGTCTTCCAGGCGCGATTCCACGCCGCCGACGCCTTCGAGAAGAGAAGTCTTCGCTGTCTCGAAAAGCTGTTGTGGCCGCGGAAGCAGTGTCTCCCTGGGACGCAGCAACTGCAGTTCGTCGCGAAGGTCGTCGTCTGCGCGCGCGCCGGAGAATTCCGTGGCCTGAAATTCGCCGGTGGACAAATCAACGAACGCAAGGCCGATGGGTGAGCCAGAAGCATGTCTTGCAACCGACGCGAGAAAATTATTCTCGCGCGCGTCGAGAAGCGCCACGTCCGTGGCGGTGCCCGGCGTGATCACCCGCACGACTTCGCGGCGGACCAGCTTTTTGCCCGGGCCGGGCTGCTCCATCTGATCGCAAATCGCGATTTTGAAGCCGCTGCGGATCAGGCGCGCGACGTAGCCTTCCGCGGCGTGATAGGGAACGCCACACATCGGGATGGGCTGGCCCTTTTCCCGGTTACGCGAGGTGAGCGTGATCTGCAGTTCGCGCGAGGCAATCATCGCATCTTCGTAAAAAAGTTCGTAGAAATCGCCGAGGCGGAAAAGCAGCAGCGCATGCGGGTAGCGCGCCTTAATGGCGTGATACTGCTGCATCAACGGTGTTGTCGGCTCGCTCATTCGTAATACGTCAGCAGAGAATCATTCCTTGATGCCGAGCTGCGTCAGCAAAAAAGCATAGTCCAGCGCGATCTCTCGCAAATAATCATACCGGCCGGAAGCGCCGCCGTGCCCCGCACCCATGTTGATCTTCAGCAGCAGCGGATTCGCATCCGTTTTCAACGTGCGCATTTTCGCGACGTATTTCGCCGGCTCCCAGTACATCACCTGGCTGTCGTTCAACCCGGTCTTCGCCAGGATTGCCGGATAAGGTTTTCGCTCCAGGTTGGTGTAGGGACAATACGACTTCATGTGGAAATAATCTTCCGCGATCTGCGGATTGCCCCATTCTTCATATTCACCCACCGTCAGCGGCAGCGAGGCGTCGAGCATGGTGTTCAGCACATCGACAAAAGGCACGTGCGTGATGACCATGCGAAAAAGTTCGGGGCGCATGTTGGTCACCGCACCCATAAGCAGCCCGCCCGCGCTGCCGCCCTCAATCACCAGTTTTTCCGGCGTCGTGTAGCGTTGTGCAATCAGGTGTTCGGCCGAGGCGATGAAGTCCGAAAACGTGTTGTGCTTCTGTTTCATGCGCCCCGCATCGTGCCACGGCTTTCCTAGCTCGCCGCCGCCGCGGACGTGCGCGACGGCGTAGATCACGCCGCGGTCCAGCAAGCTCAGCCGGTTCGAGCTGAAATTGACCGGCACGGAGATTCCGTAGCTGCCGTAACCATAGAGAAGAAGCGGCGCGGAGCCATTGCGCGGCGTATCGCAGCGGTAGACGATGGAAAGTGGTACGCGCGTGGCGTCGGAAGCCGTGCCGTGCAGGCGCTCGCTCACGTATTGCGTTGCGTCGTAGCCGCCAAGAACGGGTTGTTGCTTGCGTAGGATTCGTTTCCGCGTGCGAACGTCGTAGTCAAAAATCGAGCGTGGCGTTACGAACGATTCGTATTGGAAGCGCACGTGGGACGCGCTGAATTCCGGGTTCTCACCGATGGAAGCGTTGTAGGCAGGTTCGGCGAATTCGATGCGATGCGAGGCCGCAAGAGCGTTCGGAGCGTCTGCGGTCAAATCTACGATGCGCAGATAAGGCAGGCCACCCTCGCGTTCGAAAAGTACGAGGTGCGTCTGGAAAGCTTCCACAGTAGAAAGCATGACGTCCGGACGATTGGGAATCACTTCGTGCCAGAATTCCCGGCGCGGGTCGCTCACTGGAGCAGCCATCAGGCGGAAGGTCCGCCCGCCGGAATTCGTACGGATGTAAAACACGCCACCTGTCTCGTTTGGGGCTAGACCGGGATGTCCCGCGGCAAGCGGGACTGCATAACGCTTCGTGGCGAGCGCGATTGGATGATGTTCCGCGTAGTATTCATGGTTGTCCTCGCGCGGAGCGATGAGCCGGAATTCTCCGCTGGGCTGATCAGCGCGCAGGTAGCGAACTTCGCTGGTCGTATGGCTCGCGATGGTCAGAAGCAGAAAAGCGCCGCTGCGCGTCCGTTCCACTTCGATTCGAAACCGCTCGTCCGTTTCGTCGTAGAGCAGAATGTCCGGTTCGGTCGACCCCAAAACGTGCCGATACAGCCGGTGCGAGCGCTTCGTCGTTTCATCCTCGACCGTGTAGAACAAAGTTCGATTGTCGGACGCCCACGCGACACTGGTGACGCGTTCGAAACGCTCGGGAAGCGTGGTCCCGTTGCTCAGGTCTTTCACTTGCAGCACATATTGGCGGAAGCCCGTCGTATCCGTCGAATAGGCGAGCAGTTGATTGTCGTCGCTAACCTCGAATGAATCCAATCCCAGAAACGAATGGCCTTCGGCCAGCGCGTTCAGATCGAGCAGCAGTTCTTCCGGCGCGCCTTCCACGTCGCGCTGCCGGCAGTGGAACGCATACTGCTTTCCTTCTTCCGTCCGCGTGAAATAGAGATAGCCCCGCAGCCGATAAGGAACGGAAAGATCCGTTTGCAGGATGCGTCCCAGCATTTCCTCATAGAGCTTCTCTTGAAAAGGCTCCGTGGGCTTCAGAACGGCGTCGGTATAAGCGTTCTCGGCCTTCAGGTAGTCGATGACTTCCGGATTTTCTTTGTGGCGCAGCCAGGCGTAATGATCCACACGCCGGTCGCCGTGCATCACATGCTCTACGGGTCCCCGCCGGGCAACCGGAGGCTTGGGAACCGTACCTGTTGAAGTTTCCTGGACGGTCAGTGGCGTCGCGATATTGGCGTCCGGGTTCATGAGCCTCTTCATACGACGGCCGAGATGCGGGCCGACGTGGTGCGCGGCAGGGTGGTAGCACGACGCGCGGAATGCATCCGTTCGTCGCTATACTATCGGAACTCGGCGGCCGGAGAAAGCAGCCTGCTGTGGAGTGTTTTGCCTGGAATGGTCGAAATTGAAAGTTGAACGGTTGCTGGCTTCTACCTGAGGGATTTGAGTAAGGCGCCGAGTTCTTCGTACTGATCCGACGCGATGTAATCCACGCCCACTTTGGCAGCGGCCTCCCAGCGTTTGCGGACCGCTTCCCTTGAGCCAAAATTGTAGGAGCCGAACCAGCCGTTGCAACTGAGCTCCTGTTTGGTGGCTCCGTCGAGCGTGTAAAAGCGAATCCACAAGTTGTGGCTATGTGCGTAGCGAACGAGCTGGCTGAGACGCGATTCTTTCTCCACAGTCCAGTCACCTGCTTTGGACTGGCCCTCGGGCTCAACGACGCGCCAACTATTGTTCCACCATCGGTGATAGTTGTCGGCGGGACTCGGCGCCAGCCCTTGAGGCGGCGCGGAGGGGTCACGCGTGTTGGTGCGCACGGCTCCGAAAACGAGCAACTTTCCGCCTTCGGCGACGTGATCGTAGAAGACAGCTTTTTGCTCTTCGGACTCGCCGGTCAAGACGAGAACGGGACGGACCTCCAGCGTTTCCATCCGGTCGATGGTACCGGTGCGTGGAGCGGTGGTGAGCCAGTCCTGATATTCCGCCAGCAACCGCCAAATTGCGGCGAGATGTTCCGGCTCCTCCGATTTGAGATCGAGATTCAACGTGATTAGCGGCCAATCCCCATGATTTCCCTCGTGCAACGCTTTTTCGACGATGGGGCGGACGCGTTCAAAGAAATACTCCCGCATTCCCGGCTCGGTTCCTGTCGGAGGGGCTCCATGACTTACCAGCGAAGTCATCGCGCCTGTTCTTGGGTCTTTCGCCCAAAGCAAATCCTGCTCGATGGCAAGGGGAGTGCCTGCTGAGAGGGCACGCTCGATGCGATCGAACCACCATTCGTAGTAGGGATAGCAATTGTGCGCGTCGAGGAGAACCCGAGTGCCGGGGCGGAGAGGCGCGGGCGAAGAATCCAATGGCGTCGCAGAAGGAAGTACAAACAAACTCAGGGACAAGGCAAGAATCCACAAAAACCGAATGCGCATGATGGAGTCTCCAGCAGCGAACGAGTCTCAAGGAGATTCAATATAAACAATTTTGACGCGAAAAAAACCTCGGAGAACCTGGCCATCAGAGGCTTAGCTAATACTGCCAACCTGAACCATCTCCCCAGGCTCGATTTTATCGAGGGCCAAAACCAGGGTCGGGAAGTGTTGCCGCAAATGTTCCAGGCGATTGGAGGACGACTGCAGAACTACAATGGCGATTCTGCGACCGCTCAGGTTTTGTTGGTATCGGAGGTTTGTATCCACGGTGACCAGGACATCAAAGGCAGGTTCCGCGAGGCTCAATAGTTCGCCGTTCTGTTTTCCAGACCAGCCAGCTTCCTGAACGGTACGACATTCATGGCCGTGATTCATGAGGTGCTTCTTGAGCGCTCGCGGAGCACACTCGTCAATCAGAATTCTCATTTCAGCTGCGCAACAAGACTCAGCCTTGCTTCTTCGATAGCAGCGATGGCAAGTTCGCGGCTGACGCTAGGGTACTCTTCCAAAAACTGATCCAACGTGTCGCCTCCTTCCAGATAGTCAATCAAGACTTTGAAAGGAACTCGGGTTCCGCGAAAGACAGGTTCTCCCCCAAGAATGTTCGGGTCTTTGATGATTATATTTTCAGAGGCAGTGCCCATGGCGATCCTCCAGCGCGCAACCTGATTATCTCATCCATCCACAAGAACTGCTCTGAAAAATGCAAGCGGTGCTGCATGAAGTTTAGTCTAAACCCGCACACGCAAAACCGGCGTATGCGGCACCCAGAACCTTACTACGGGCTCTCGTCTGTCCCACCCGCCTGTCGGCGCAAAAATTGTTTCCATATGGAAAGCGAGATGAATATGAAAGCCATGACATCACCGACAGAGTTGAGAACTTTGAGCTTTTGACTTTCATCGTGTGTCAAATAAACAACAACTCCGTGACTCCGCAGCGGTATAGTTCTTCCAGTTTCAACTTGACTGACCCTAGGCCGAGTTACAACGTAGCTCTCCCACAGAGAGTACCAAGATATTCCAACGGCCATTGTACAAATCAGTAATACAACCTGGACATAGCTCCGGATATCCCTTTTCTGGTCACTGTGCATGTATTTTCCCATCTGACCCGCTTGAGTATCTACCAAACGCGTGGACATCTGTCGTTGTGACCATGACTGATGCGGAACCCCCACCGCCTACGCCAAGCGTGAAGCCTCCGCCATCCACGACACCATTGGGGCCGTCGCCAGCCCCAGTGAAGTAATCAACGGTTCCGGCGACACCAGTGTATCCGCCGGTTCCACTCACGTTCAAAAACGGGCCTCCCAGACCACACACGCTCCGGGCGTTCGAAAATCCGAACGAAACCCCGCCTGAACCACTTAAGCCTTCACCCAAGCCAGGTAGATACGCTGGGGTGTAGGCGTCATACCATGCAATGTGTCCGTCCGTATCGATTGCGAAGCCGAACGACGCTGAATATGTAATTCCGACTGGCCCAACAGGCAATACGCCGTTCAAAGTAAGTCCGAGCTGAAACGTATACAGTCCAAACGGGTCTCGGAAATCAGCTGGACTGTTGTAAGCATACTGATAGAAATTGATGGAATTACTCCTCAATCGAATTGGGTCTTCGCTGATGAATCTCTGGAGTTGCGGGTTGTAGTATCTGGCGCGATAGAAATATAAGTTGCCGGCGTCGAGTTCGCGGCCGGTGTAGGCGAAGCTGTTCGTTGCCGCGCTGCCGGACGCGCTCGTGTTTCCGAACGGCTCGAATGTGTACGATGTTTGCGTAGTCCCCGAGGAATCTGTGAGTGCCAGCGTGCTGCCAAGTGCGTCGGTCAAAAAGCTTCGCGCCCCCGCCGAATCCGTCCGCTGGAACACTTCATCGACGCCCCCGCTAAGAGAATTGGCTGTGTTTGTGCCGCCAATCACTTCCTGCACCGGATTTGCGCCGTCATAGAGAAAAGTCGTGCTCGTTCCGACGTTGCTCTTTGTCGCGCGGCGTCCGAACGGGTCATACGTAAAGCTCGCTGTGTTCCCCAGGTCGATCCGCTGCAGGCGGTTCCGCGCGTCCCAAGAGTAACTATGCGTCCCGTCGCTGGTCATGTTTCCGTTCAAGTCGTAGAAGAGGCTCGCCGTGCCCCAGGTCGTGAGCTGATTGTTCGCGTTGTAGGCCGTCTGCGTCATTGCGTTTGGCAACCCGGTCCGCGCAAAGCTTCCGCCAGCACTGTTTCGCCGTCCTGCGTTGTCGTATCGTAATGTGTTGCCATGGCAAAAGAAACCGAAATCAAGCTGAGGATCACCGACGTGCCCGCGTTTCATCGCGCATTGAAGCGTATGGGAGCTCGCCCCGCCAGTCCGGGCACTTCCAAGGTTCACGAGGAAAATGTAATTTTCGATACGCCCCAGGGCGGCCTCGCTAGGCATGGCCAATTGCTGCGCATTCGAACGGAAACGCCCGAAGTCCGGGGGAAAGCAAAGAAGGCGGGGCCGAAGCAGCGCGTGATTTTGACGTTCAAGCAACCCATGGCGCGGCCGGTGGCCACCGAAGGGGAAGGCTCGTCGGACGGTCCTTACAAAGTCCGCGACGAGATTGAGGTCGAAGTCGCCGAGTCCGGAAATCTGGCCAGGATTTTCGAGGGCCTGGGGATGAGCGGCTGGTTTCGCTATGAAAAGTACCGCACCACTTTCCGCCTGCCTGCGTCAAAAGCCTGGGCCAAGGGGCTGCTGATTGAGCTCGACGAAACTCCTATCGGCACCTTCGTAGAACTGGAGGGGCCCGCCGGAGCGATCGATCGAGCAGTCGAGGAACTGGGCTATTCGAAACGCGACTATGTCTTGAAGAACTACCTCCGCTTATACATGGAAGAATGCCGCCGCAGGGGCGAAGAACCCCGCCACATGCTGTTCCCAAGACGGAAGTGACGCTCTGCAATCCCATTCGAAGGAAAAAATCACTTCGCAACTCTGTTTTCTGTTGATTTTTGTTGACTTCGAGAAGCACGCAGCTTATCAATGCAACTGTGGCTGCAAAACAGTCACGTAACGGAGCAAATCTCGTCCCCATGAGTATGGGCAGCGAACTCGAACCTGGCCCCGGTAGGTCCGGGCAGCGGTGGGGCCAGAAAATGATTCCACGGCAGATTGTCTCGACTTTTTCGCGCGCGGCGCAAGCCAAGGCGGGAGCGGTCGGGTGGGGAGGGTTCCCTGGCGGCTAAAGGTAAGTCCATTTTTATGAGGTACTTGCCCGCCGCCGAGGTCATTCGGTGCGCGGGTTTTTTGTTGCCGGAATGAGTTCGAGCGGGAAGCCGTTCGAACGATTACCGAGACGCGCGAGGAGGAAAAGCGTATGGATCTCTACGCAACAGAATTGATGGGAGCCAAGGCTTACGACGTGGGCGGCCACTACGTCGGACGGGTGCGCGAATTTTTTATCGAACCCGCGGAGGCGCCCAACCGCGTGTCGCACTATTTGCTGTCGCGCGGCCACTTTCAGCCGCTGGTAGCGAAACACAACCAAGTCGCGTCAGTGGCGGTAGGAAAACTGGAACTAAACGTCAGTGAGCGAGCCCTGGAACTCTACCGGCCGAATGAGTCATGGCTGGCCGTCCAGAAAGATTTGCTGGATCAGCAGATCATTGATACGCGCGGGCGAAAAGTGGTGCGCGTCAACGACGTCGATCTGACTCCATTTCGAACAAATGGCAACGTCGAGCTGCGTCTGTCGCAAGTGGATGTAGGACTCCCGGGAGCGGTACGGAGGCTGCTTCAGGGCGTGGTGCCTCCGAAAGTGATTCGCAAGCTGCAGAGCAAATTGCCGCAAGGCGCGATCCGCTGGGAATTTGTAAACCTTGTGGAGCCGGACCCCATGCGCCGGCTGAAACTGCGCATCACGCACGAAAAACTTGAAGACCTGCACCCGGCTGACATCGCGGAAATCATGGAAGATTTGTCCGCGGCGGAACGGCAGGGAATCATCGCCTCGCTGGATGAGGAGACTGCGGCGGCGGTCCTCGCGGAGTTGGACGAGCGGCTTACCACGCAAATCGTGGAAAAACTGGACCCGGAGAAGGCCGCGGACATTCTGGAAGAGATGGCCCCCGATGCGGCAGCCGACCTCTTGGGCGATTTGTCCAAGGAAACGTCCGAGGAACTTCTGCACGAGATGCCGGGCCAGGAAGCCAATGAAGTCCGTGAGTTGCTGGAGTTCGATCCCGCGACAGCCGGCGGCATGATGAACACGGAGTTCGTTTTCGTGGGCGAGGCTTCGGCGCGTGACGAAGTGCTGGAGTGGATGCGCGAGCAGGAGGTTAACCTGGACCAGCTGGACACCATCGTTCTGGTGGATAGTCTCGCGCAATTCTCCGGCGCCGTCTCCGTGGCGCGGCTGCTGCTGGCGGCCGGCGATCAGCGCATGGCGGAGCTGAAGATGGATCCTGTGCTCAGTTTGCCTCCCAACGCGAACGACAAAGAAGTCTTCGAACTTTTTGACAAGTACAACCTGAGAATGCTGACGGTCGTCGATGCGGAAAACCGGCCCGTTGGAGCCATAACCGTGGACGACGTGGTGTCCAAGCTACTGAAGGATTAAGAAGGGAATTCGAGCGGGCCGATGAACTGGGATGCCATTGCTGCGAAGTTTGAGCGCGTAAGGACCGGCGAGACGGATTTTCAGAAAAAAATCCGCGGACTGCGCCGGCGCCTGACGCTGCTGCTGGCCGTGGTGGGGCCCGGGCTGATCACCTCGAATGTGGATAACGACGCGGGCGGAATTTCAGTCTATACGCAGGCCGGAGCGCAATACGGCTATGCGCTGCTCTGGTCGCTGATTCCCATGACCATTGCGCTGTACGTCACGGAAGAGATGTGCGCGCGGATGGGAGTTGTGACCGGGAAAGGGCTCTCCGACCTCATCCGCGAGGAGTTTGGATTCCGGCCGACGTTTTTTGTGATGATCGCCGGTTTTTTTGTGGACCTAGCCAACGTGGTAGCGGAGTTTGCCGGAGTAGCGGCAGCCATGCAAATTTTCGGGATCAACCGATACGTCGCGGTGCCGATCGCCGCGATCCTTGTTTGGGTGCTGGTGATTCGAGGCACATATCGCCAGGTCGAGACCATTTTTCTGTTCGCGTGCGTCTTGTACCTGTCGTACGTATTTTCCGCATTCTTCGCCAAGCCGGACTGGCTGACCGCCGCGAAAGAAACGGTGCTCCCAAGTCTTAGCCTCAATTCAGGGTACCTGTTGATGCTGACCGGACTGGTCGGAACCACGATTGCCCCGTGGCAATTCTTTTACCTTCAGGCCGGATTCGTGGAAAAGAAGGTCGGTCCACGCCAGTACCGGCAGGCGCGCGCGGATGTTCTGGTCGGCAGCATCAGCTGTATGGTGATCGTCTTCTTCATCATCGTTTGCACGGCTGCCACGCTCTATACCTCGGGGCACCGGGACATCACCGATGCCGCGCAGGCGGCGCAGGCGCTGATTCCGCTTGCTGGCAAAGGCGCGGGGATTCTGTTCGCTTTCGGGCTCCTGAACGCGTCCCTCTTTGCAGCATCCATTTTGCCGCTTTCCACCGCGCACGTGATTTGCGAGGGGCTGGGATTTGAAGCGGGGCTGGACCACAAATTCAAAGAGGCACCTATTTTCTATTGGCTGTACACGATCCTGATCGTCGTTGGGGCGGGCGTCGTCCTGCTGCCCCATGCGCCGCTTTGGAAGATTCTGATTTTTTCCCAGGTGGGCAACGGCATCTGGCTCCCCGTGGTAGTGATATTCATTCTGTTGCTAGTGAACCGGCGCGATTTGATGGGGGAATACGTCAACACGATGGCCTTCAACATTGTCGCTTGGGCAACGGCCATCGGCATGATCGCGCTGACGCTGATTCTTACCTACACCGCGCTGTTCCAGCAAAGCGTTCCGCCGCCGCCCTGATGTTTGACAGAGCACCATGCCGTTGCGTCGGAGCCGGAGGGTATGTTAACTTTGCGGCGTAAAGGGGTTTCCCAGAAGAGCCTGAGTATACAACGTGTCCTCCAACCACACTTCCAAGACGCTGCACGTCGCCAGCCCCGGTTCGCTTGGACCGGTTACGCCCGAAGAAGCGCGCCTGCTCGAAAAGCTGGACCTGGCGCGGCTGCCGCGGCACATCGCCGTGATCATGGACGGCAATGGGCGCTGGGCGCAAAAGCGGCACCTGCCGAGGATCGCGGGGCACCGTTCGGGGACGCAGTCGGCGCGCATTACCATTGAGACGTGCGCGCGTTTGAAAATCGAGGCGCTGACGCTGTATGCGTTTTCCGTCGAGAATTGGCGGCGGCCCAAGACCGAGATCGACTTCCTGATGGCGCTCTTGCGCGAATATCTTCGCAAGGAGATGCCGCTGCTGCAGAAGAACCATATCCGCATGCGGTTTCTGGGCCGGATCGACGAGCTTCCCGCCGGGGTGCAAAACGACGTGCGGGAAGCCATGGAGAAGACGGCAGGGAACAAGGGCATGGTGCTCTGCGTGGCGCTGAATTATGGCGGGCGCGCGGAGATTGTGGACGCCATGAACGCGATCCTTTCCGAGAGCAACGGCCACGGAACGCCGGGCAAAGTCTCCGAGGAGCAGCTCTCGCGGCATTTGTACACCGAGGGCTTGCCGGACCCGGACCTGCTGATCCGCACCAGCGGGGAGATGCGGGTGAGCAATTTTCTACTCTGGCAGATTGCTTACGCGGAAATCTTCGTCACCGAAACGCTGTGGCCAGACTTCAACCGAGCGCGGTTGCTGGAAGCGCTGCTGGAATACCAGAAGCGCGAGAGGCGCTATGGCGGCATCCGCGAAGATGCAGCTTCCGACGAGAAACCGGTGCGCGTAGCGGGTAATTAGTCTCGCGGGCCAGCAAGGATCCTGAACCAGGGTTTCGGCATTTTCTAGTTTACTTTATCGACCCCCACCCCCTCGTGTTTTTCGTAAGTGTTGCATCTAAAGGACTTAAAGTCTATGTAAGTGGTTTAGAATCAACACTTGCGGGCGCCTCCCATAAGTGTTGATTCTAAAGGTGGTTAGCGTCCACTCTTTCGAGCGATTCCAGAAGTGTTGATTCCAAATAACTTACTGCGAGTCAGGTTCTGGTCCTTAGCTTTGTGTGGGGTGTCCAGCGAAAATAGAAAGCTCGTTTGCTATTCGACCGAGAGGACTGCCTAAAAAAGAAAAGCGGGAGCCAGCTCCCGCAGTCCAAATATAGTTTTCTCTAAGCAGTATGGTACCAGAGGGATAACAAAAGTCAAGGGAAACTTGGGTAGCAGTTTTGATTTCTAAGATGGTGGCCTAAGCTGGTCGGCAGTAAATCCGAGCACCCAACCGCTGTGGGTATATTCCTCGATGGGTGGCCAATCCGAGTCTTTACTCGGAGGAATGGCATGGCCAAGGAATACCTGCCAGCGATACCGATAGAAATTTGCAATGGAAGGATGCCTCTCCCTAAGAATCTTAATTCTCTCAACGTCGTCCGGGCCCATCGCATGCATCATAGCAAGGCCCCCTTTCCTGAAGGTCTGTGCCCATTCTACCAGTATCATCGCGCCCGTTGAGCTGGGATAAAGTCAGTGCCAGCCGAAGGCCTCACAAAAACAATTGGCTTCACCTGTTCTTTTCCCCAGTACTGGCCCATCGCAATGCTGGCAGCCTTGTTACCTTCAACTGGGATGAAGCCCCAAACAGGATCGGGCTGAACCATCACAAACGGTACGACCTGCCCTTTTGACCAAGCGTTGGCAGACGCAATGTTGCCGACCTTGCTCCCCTCAACGGGAACAAAGCCCATTGCTGGGTCAGGCTGAACCGCCAACATAGGAACTACCTCGGCCTTTTTCCATGAAACCATCACCTGAGCGTATAGTGGCAGAGCTAATAGCACACCCGCGGCAACTCCCGCGCAAAAGGCGACTGCCCTCTTCTGGAACCGCATACTAATTCCTCCCTGATGCAGGAGCATAACACCCCAAGCTCAAGCAGACCCACTGCCAAAACTTGCGGGTGGTCAGTTTTCGCGTGGCGCCCCTTAGTCCGTTGTACACTTCCCTTGTGCGTACGTTTTTCACGGTTATTGTCGCGTTGTTCCTGGCAGCGGCTGGCCGCGCACAGAAAGCGATTTCCTTTCCGACTTCGGACGGCGGAGTAGTTTCGGCCGACTCTTACGGAGCAGGCGAGCGCGGCGTCGTATTGGCGCATGGCGGGCGTTTCAACAAAGGGAGCTGGGAGAAACAGGCGCAAGCCCTCGCAGGCGCGGGATTTCGCGTGCTGGCGATCGACTTCCGCGGCTATGGCCAGTCACGAGGACCAGGCGAGTCCGCCCCCATGAGCGCCCCGCTGCACTTGGACGTTTTGGCAGCGGTACGCTACCTGCGTAAGACCGGCGCGAAGACCGTAGCAGTGGTTGGCGCCAGTATGGGCGGCGGGGCAGCGGGTGACGCATCCATCCTGTCTGAGCCCGGCACGATTGATCGTATGGTGTTCCTGGGCGCGTCACCGAACGGCCCCGCTGAAAAACTCAAAGCACCGTCACTTTTCATTGTGGCACGCGATGACGCCAACGCTGATGGTCTGCGGCTCCCTGGAATTCGCGCACAGTATGAGAAGGCTCCCGAACCGAAAGAGCTGATTATCTTGGATGGCTCCGCGCATGCACAATTCCTCTTCCAAACAGACCAGGGAGAGAGAGTCATGCATGAAATTCTTAGATTCCTTTCCCGAAAATTCTCTGCGCCTGCAAGTGCGGGCGGGAAGTGAACCATTCCTACTGCTGGCGACGAGAAACATCCCGGCCTCGCGCTACTCTCTTGAATCTGTTGTAAGCTGTGGCGCTCTATGAGGAGAAGGCTTATGCATCCCCTGCGCAGACATTTGGTCTGGGCTCTTTCGGTGTTCGTTTTCCTGGCTTCTGCAACTGATGCGCACGTCACGCGCGTGGAGATTCTTTCGCGCGAGGACGTTCAAGGCGGCCGGGCGTTCGGATTGGCGGGCGCTTACGAGAGGATCATCGGGCGCGTGTACTTTGCGGTCAGTCCGGAAAACGTTCACAACCGGCAGATCGTGGATCTGGACAAGGCACCGCGCAACGCGCAAGGGGAAGTGGAGTTTTCCGCGGACCTCTATCTGTACAAGCCGAAGGATAGGAACAAGGGAAACGGCGCCGTGCTGTTTGAAGTTTCGAACCGCGGCGGAAGAGGAATTCTGCGGCTGGTGGACGGCGGAAATTCTTCGGACGCCAACGGCGAATTCGGGGACGGATTTCTGTTGCGCGAAGGGTACACGATTGCGTGGCTGGGATGGCAGTTTGATCTTGCGGAAGAAGGACAAAAAGTGCGGCTCTCCGCTCCGGTTGCGCGTGATGCGGGAGGCAAGGAAATTCGCGGGCTGGTGCGCTCTGATTTCACGCCATCGCAAAAAGTAGACGACATGCCCCTGGGCCACATCATGCTTGGACCGAGCGGAGGAAAGAGCTATCCGGCCGACGACCCTGCGAGCACGAAAAACGTTCTTACCGTGCGCGATACTCCTGAGGGCCCGCGGCAATCCATCCCGCGCAGCCAATGGAGCTTTGCCCATTCCGTGGAGGGCAAACTGATGGCCGATCCTCATTTCATTCATTTGGACGGCGGGTTCTTGCCGGGGAAAATTTATGAGGTTGTTTACGAGGCGAAAGATCCGGCGGTTGTGGGCGTGGGGCTGGCAGCGGTCCGCGATTTTCTTTCCTACCTGAAATATGATCCGCAGGCGATGGCTCCGGTGCGCCGCGTCTATGTAGTGGGGATTTCGCAAAGTGGCCGCTTCCTCCGCCATTTCTTGTATCAGGACTTCAACGCGGACGAGCAAGGCCGGCAGGTCATGGACGGCGTGATCGCCCATGTGGCCGGCGCCGGGCGGGGCAGTTTCAATCATCGCTTCGCGCAGCCTTCGCGCGACGCGCAACCGCTGTCCAGCTTCTTTTTCCCGACGGATGTGTTTCCGTATACGGACCTTCCGGAAAACGACCCTGAGACGGGCGAAACAGTCGGCCTTCTGGATGCGGCCAGGTCGCAAACGGCGCCGAAGATTTTCTTCACCAATACTTCGTATGAATACTGGGGCCGAGCGGCGTCGTTGATTCACACTTCCGCGGACGGCTTAAAAGACGCCGCGCCGGGAGAGAATGCGCGGATATATTTTCTCGCGGGCTTGCAGCATTTTTCCGCGGCGTTTCCGCCAGCTAAGGCCACGGCTGGCGCGCCCGAGTTGACCGCGCAGCAAAGGCACAATCCGAATCCCATTCAATGGTTCTGGCGCGCGCTGATCACGGACATGGACCAGTGGGTGAAAGACGGGAAGGAACCCCCGCCGAGCGTTTATCCGAAAATTGCGGACGGCACGCTGGCGCCGTTGAGCAAATGGAAATTCCCGAAGATCCCCGGCGTGAATACACCTCATGACATGAACCTGGCCTACCATCTCGATTTCGGGCCGCAATGGAAATCCGGGATTATTTCGAACGAGCCGCCTAAGGTTGGAAAGGCGTTTGCTGTTTTGGTTCCACAAACGGACGGCGATGGAAACGACTTGGGAGGCGTGCGCTTGCCGGAATTGCAAGCGCCGCTGGCTACCTACACTGGGTGGAATTTGCGGGATCCGGGCATCGGCGCTGCCGACCGGCGGAGCAGCTTCCTCGGCTCGTTTCTCCCGTTTTCCCGCAGCGCCGCGGAGCGCGAAAAATCCGCCGATCCGCGGCTTTCGATCGCGGAACGGTACGCTTCGCGCGAACAATACATGGGGAAGTTTGCCGAAGCGGCCATGAAGTTGATCCAGGAGCGTTTTTTGTTGAGGGAAGATTTGCCCGCAGTGCTCGAACGTGGCCGGCGGGAATGGGATGAAATTGCTGGGGAAAAATGAAGTGAAAGGCGGCAGCGCAGGGTTAACCACTATTGCAAAAGCAGGCCGGAAGATGGGAGTATTGCCAGTGCTCGGAGGCGCTGGGCAATCTTTTAGGAGAGGACCATGCGTCAACGGAGCGAAACGCTGCGAGCAAGCTGTACCCCCGACTCACGCCCGATGAGAGCATTTCGGCTTCTGGGCCGATTTCAGTTTCTTCATCCACTTCTTTATCCATTGATCTTGACACTGCTCTCGGCGCCGCTAACCACGCCTCTGCGCGCCGACACGATATCCGGTACCGTCAAAGACCCGTCTGGAGCGGTCGTTGCCGGGGCGCGCATCGAGATCAGCGGCGGCGCCTTGGCGGAGCCGCTGGTGCTTACTTCCGATGGAGCCGGCAAGTTCATTGCTCCGAATTTGAGCGCCGGAAAATATTCCGTGCGTGTCTCCAAGGAAGCGTTTGACGATCTGGTGACCGCGGTCGACCTGAATGGCACGGCAGACCTCCCGCTTAGTCTGACGATTACGGCGCAACAAACCAGCGTCACGGTCAACGAAAAGAGCTCGACGTTCGCGAATTCAGACCCCGTCTACCGCCAGCTTCGCAGCGTCGGATTAGGCGACACATTCCGCTGCGAAAATTTCACAGTGCCGATGGACGTTGGAACCTTCGTGCTGAAATCCGGAACGATTACTTTCCTGGGGATGGTGAACAAATCTCAAACTGGGGCAATCTTCGTCGGCCAGGGGCATTTCACCCTTAAACCTCTCGCAACCCTCGACACAAACGAGATGGTGCGGCGCGCCGGCGGTCCGACGGCCGAAGAAGACTTCACCGAAGTAGTATTTCGGTTCTCGCCGGATCAATTTTCGCAATTCGCCGCGACGCTGGGAACCAGGGCGGATGCGCCAGCGGAGGCAGCCAGTGCCTTTCAGCGTTGGAAGGACAAAGTCCGCCACCGCCACGAGGTACCGGAAGGCCTGACGGAAGCATTCCTCGAAAGCGACACGATCGACAACGTGGACGCCGACGTGCTAGCGGCTATATATAATCCGAAGCACCCGCCGTTTTTCAATGCCTACATGCACGGCACACCTCATAAAGACCTGCGTTTCTTCCTGCGCAATCGAGTGGGCGCCATCCCGCAAATGGATTCGCCGGAGGAAGTGGCGCTGGTCAATTGCGACGGCGGGGGAATGAACGACGGCATCTGGTATTTCCAGCACTTGAAATCCGAGCTTGTGGACCGCACTGCAAGTTCGCAACAGGACAAGCGGCTTTTTGCCACGCGCCGGTACAACATTGAAACAGTAATCGGGAAGAATAATCACCTGTTCAGCCGGGCGACAATCACGTTTGAGCCGCTCGTCCCGGGCGAGCGCGTGCTGAAATTCGGGTTGCTTCCGACCCTACGGGTGACGCGCGTAACCGATGAGGGCGGCAAGGACCTGCACTTCATTCAGGAAAACAGAAAGGAAGACGGTTCTTTCTATGCCGTTCTCGACGAAGCTCCAGCGATGGGGCAAGTCCATTCGATCACCGTGGAATACGGCGGCGACAAAGTGCTGTACGACGCGGGCAGCGGAAGTTACTACATCGGGGCGCGCGAATCGTGGTATCCGAACATGAACGGTTTCGGTGAGAAGGCGCTGTACGATCTCACATTCAAGGTTCCGCCGTCGAATGTATTGATCAGCGTCGGCAAGCTTGAAGGACAACACACGGAAGCGGGTTTTGCCGTGACCCATTGGGTGACGCCAGTGCCAGTGGCCGTTGCGGGATTCAACTATGGGAAGTACGTGAAAATGGACTTCCCCGACTCCATCACGCACTACGAGATCGCCGGATATTTCTTGACGGAGTTGCCCGACCGCTTGCGACCGTATGAAAACGGCGCGCTGCGGGGAATGTCACCCAGTTCGATGACGAAGTACGCGCTGGATCAGGCACGCGCGCAGATGCAAGTGTGCACACTGTATTTTGGGAAGGCGCCTTACGAGAACATCTACATCACGGAACAGCCGAATTTCAACTTCGGGCAATCGTGGCCGAACCTGGTGTACTTGCCGATTTCGGCGTACATCGACTCGACGCAGCGGTGGATGCTGTTCGGACAAATCAATTCAAGATTCACGGGATTCGTGCAGGAAGTCACACCGCATGAGGTGGCGCATCAATGGTTTGGCCACGGCGTGGGATGGGCTTCTTATCACGACCAGTGGCTCTCGGAGGGTTTTGCGGAGTTTGCGGCGGGATTGTTTCTGCAGCAAGCCATGGGGCCGAAGTGGCAGAAGGATTACATCGATTTCTGGGAACGCCAGCGCGTGCGCATCCTCGAGAAAAATAATTTCGGCGTTTCACCGAATGACGCCGGCCCGCTATGGCTGGGACTCCGGCTGATTTCTCCGCGGGCCGGGCAGGCGTACCAGGGAGTGACTTATTCCAAGGGCGCTTACGTACTAGCCATGCTGAGGTCACTGATGTACGCAGACATGGGGTCCGCAGGCAATCGCGACCAGGCGTTCATCGACATGATGCACGATTTCATGGAACGTCACCGGGATATTCCCGCATCCACGGAGTCCTTCAAGGCCGTCGCCGAAAAGCACATGACCAAGAAGATGGACCTGCAGCAGAATGGGCGACTGGATTGGTTTTTTCGAGAATGGGTCTGGGGTACGCACGTGCCCCGGTACAATTTCAAATATGATGTGCAGCCGGAGGAAGGCGGCAAATTCAAAGTACACGCGGAAATCACGCAGAGCGAAGTGGACGAAAATTTCGCGATGTTCTTGCCGATTTTCGCCGATTTTGGAGACGGGATGGTGCGGCTGAGCCAAGTGCCCATTGCCGGGAATTCCACGAGGACGATCAACTTCGTATTGGACCGCAAGCCTAAGAAGGTGGCACTCAACGCCTACAAGGAAATTCTGGAGCGCTGAGAGAACGCCGTAGTTCCTTTGTGCAACTAGCTGCAAATCACCCTCAGAGATGCATGCGATAGCCCCTTTTGACGCTCATACCCGGAGCCTGCTTCCGGCGTGATTTATTTCTCATGATGTGATGAGATGAAGGCCGCGATTTCTGAGGGGATTCCATTTCTATGACTTGGAAGCGGGTGGCGACGGCGGTCGTGTTGATTCCGTTTGTCGTTGGGATTGTGCTGTGGGGATCGACAGCGATTTTGGCGCTAGCTGTTGGATTGGTGACGATGCTGGCGCTGTTTGAATACTTTGCGTTGGGAGATGCGATCGGGCACCGGGCTTACCGGTTTTGGACGGCCACGTGCGCACTACTGCTCATTTATGTGCAATGGCTTGTGGCTGAAGGGGCAGCATACAGGCTATCGGGCGATTTAATCGCTTATCGCAAAGTCTGGTGGTTTCCCGATGCCGCTGCCGGGCTCGAAACCGTGCTCTTTTTCTTCGTACTAGGTATCGCCGCGCTGACGCTTTTTACCAAGCGTCCTCTTGTGGAAGCACTGCCGTCGGCAGGAATTAGCTCCAGTGGCCTGGTGCTTGTGGCGTTTCCGTTTTCCTATGCGATTCGCCTGCACGGGTCTGAGACACAGGGGCCGATGCTTCTGCTCTTTGCGATGGTGATTATCTGGGTGGGAGATACGGCAGCTTATTTCGTGGGGCGATCGATCGGGAAATACAAACTGGCGCCGCATTTGAGTCCCAATAAGACTTGGGAGGGGACGGCGGCGAGTATAGTTGGTTCGCTGATCGTGGCGGTCGTGTTTGCGCGGTTTATGACTGTGCCGCTGCCGCATATGTTGGGGATGGCGGCGGTGGGAAATGTCGCGGGGCAGGTGGGCGATCTGCTGGAATCGGCTTATAAGCGGAGCGCGGGGATCAAGGATTCGGGGAGTTTGTTGCCGGGGCACGGAGGCGTGCTTGACCGAATCGACGCGCTCATCCTGGCGATTCCGGTTGTCTGGTATTATTGGGTATTGATCTACTCTCCCAAGTTGTAGGTCAAGAAGTTTCCAACCGACAAAAAGGAAAACGAACGGCTCCGTGAAACAGCTATCCATTTTGGGCTCGACGGGATCGATTGGGCGGCAGTGCCTTTCGGTCGTGGAGGCTTTGCCGGAGAGGTTTGGTGTCGTTGCACTGGCGGCCGGGGCGAACCTGGAAGAATTGATTGGGCAAATCGGGCGGCATCGGCCGGAAGTGGTTTCGGTCGGGGATGCCGCGCGGGCTGATGAGTTGGCACGATTGCTGCGCGAAAAAGGAACTTCGCCGTTGCCCGAGATTCATCATGGCCGGGAAGGAATGTTGGCGGTGGGAACGCATTCCAAGGCGGACATTGTGGTGTCCGCGGCCGTGGGCGTCGTCGGGCTAGAAGCAACGTACGAAGCGGTCAAGTTGGGAAAGACCGTTGCGCTTTCGAATAAAGAAGTGCTCGTGGCGGCGGGCGAATTGGTGATGGCCGCGGCGAAAAAAGCCGGGCGCGAACTGCTTCCCGTTGATAGCGAACACAACGCCGTGCATCAATGCCTGCGCGGCGGGACGCATGGGGAAGTGCGGCGGCTGGTGCTGACGGCGTCAGGCGGTCCGTTTCGAAAGACGCCGCTCGCGGAGCTGCCAAATGTCACGCCCGAACAAGCGCTGGCGCATCCCAACTGGCGAATGGGAAACCGGATCACGATCGATTCGGCGACGATGATGAACAAAGGGTTCGAGATTATCGAAGCGCGGTGGCTGTTTGGCATGCGGCCGGATCAAATCGAGGTGGTGGTCCATCCGCAGTCCACGGTGCATTCCATGGTGGAATTTGTGGACGGTTCTATTTTGGCGCAACTGGGGCCAACGGACATGCGCATGCCAATCCAATATGCGTTAACCTATCCAGAGCGCGTGGCATCTAATAATCAGGTAGCCCTGGATTGGCCAAAGCTAAAGCGCTTGGATTTTGAGAAGGCTTCGACGCGGCGATTTCCGTGTTTGCGGCTGGCGCGGGAAGCGATGAAGAAGGGCGGCGCGTTGCCCTGCGCGCTGAATGCCGCCGATGAAATTGCGGTGGCGGCATTTCTGGAACGGCGACTGCCGTTCCCGGGCATCCCGGAAGTGATTGAGCGCGTGCTTGGGCGAACTCCGCGGATAAAATTTGAGAAGATGGACGACGTGCTTACGGCTGATGCGGAAGCGCGTCGAATGGCGAAGGAAGAAGTCGAGCGGTTGGCAGTTGCGACCGCGGCGGCGTCAACAGCGTCAACCGTGTAAGGAGAACCGGAGCGTATGAATTTGTTATTGGGCGTCGCCCTCGTACTGGGCCTGATGATCATGATCCACGAGTGGGGCCACTTCATTGTGGCGCGTTTGTTTGGCGTGCGAGTGGACGTTTTCTCGATTGGGTTTGGCCCGCGGCTTTTTGGATGGAAACGCGGCGCGACGGACTATCGTGTAAGCGCGCTACCATTTGGCGGCTATGTTCGCATGGCGGGGCAGGATTTATCGGAAGTGGATTCGAATGACGTGGCTCCGACCGGCGCGGCGGACGAATTGATGAGCAAGCCGCGATGGCAACGGGCGCTAATTTCCTTCGCTGGGCCGGCGGTCAACCTGATTTTTCCGATTCTTCTGCTCACGGGATTGTTTGTCGCCGTGGGGCTGCCGTATTCGTCCTTCTACGATTTGCCAGTGCAGGTCGTTGCGTTGCCGGCGGACAAAGCCGGGCAAACGAGCGTTTTGCAGGTGGGCGACAAAGTCGTTTCGATTAATGGTGTGCGCAATCCAACCTGGGAGCAGGCGCAGAAGGCGCTGAAGCAAGCTGCCCCGGACGACAAATTGAAATTGGAAGTAGAGAACGCTGGGAAGACGCGCACAGTGGAAGCGCCCGTGAGCGCCAGGACGACACTCGATCGCATCCTGGGCTATCCGCCGCTTCCGCCGATTCTGGATGAAGTGGCGCCCGGAACTCCGGCGGAACGGGCAGGACTAAAAGATGGCGACCGAATTCTCGCCGTGGATGGCCAGAAAATCGAATACTGGGGCCAGTTCAGGGAACACGTCAGCAGTTCGAACGGCAAAGCCATGAAGCTGGACGTGGAACGCAAGGGCCAAGCGATCCACGCGGAAGTGACGCCTCAGCCGGGCGTGACGGAATCCGGTGAAACCACGTATCAAGTAGGCGTGGCCGTGGTTGACCCGACGTCTTACCGGCGCGTTTCGTTCACGGATGGCGTTCGCGACGCGTTTGTAATGACCGGCGAGCGCACCAAGGAGACCATCGGCGTGGTAGGAATGCTGTTCAGCGGGAGAGTTTCCGTCAGGCAACTGCAAGGCGCGGTGGGCATTTCGCGCGCGGCGGGCGAAGCGGTGCGAAAAGGACCGCTGGCGGTAATCTCGCTCATGGTTTTGATCAGCGTGAACCTGGGGATTCTGAACCTGCTGCCCATTCCTATTCTTGATGGCGGAAACATTCTTCTGCTGACATTGGAAGGAATCCGGCGGCGCGATTTTAGTTTGGCGTTCAAAGAGCGCTTCGTGCAGGTAGGGTTTGTGTTTCTGTTGGTCCTCTTCGCATACGTTATGTACAATGACGTGGTGCGGATGCTCCCGATTCACTCTTGATGGTGAAGTGCCACTCCCGCACAGGCGGAGAATTGCAAATGGCTGCATCGCCGTCCCACCGGGTTTCCACTGGGGAGCGCCTCAACACTGCCGCGACAACCGGTAAGCTTCAGCAGGCCATGGCGACGCGCGGCATTCGCATGACGCGCCAGCGCCGCGTGATCCTGCAGGTGATGGATGACGCCGAGCAGCACCTGGATGTGGATCAGATCCTTGAACGGGCGCAAAAAATCGATTCTGGCGTGCACCTGGTTACCGTCTACCGCACGATTGACCTTCTCAAAAAACAGGGACTGATCGACGAGCTGGATTTGCTGCACCTGCGCGGCGACCGGCACTACTACGAAACGCACGGGCCACGGGACCATATCCACGTGGCGTGCCTGCGCTGCGGGAAAGTGCGCGAATTCGAGAGCCGCCTATACGAGCAATTGAAAGAGCAGATCGCGCGCGACTTCCACATGAAGGTGACGGTTTCCCGGACGGAAGTCGGCGGTTACTGCGCGGAATGCCTGCAGAAGAAGGGCAGTGGCGAGTGACGAGTGGCGAGTGGCGAGAAAACGAAAGACAGTGGCGAGTGACGAGTGGCGAGTGGCGAGAAAACGAAAGGCAGTGGCGAATGACGGGTGGCGAGTGGCGAGAAAAAACGAAAGACAGTGGGGAGTGACGAGTGACGAGTGGCGAGAAAACGAAAGACAGTGGCGAGTGGCGAGAAAACCTAAAGCAGATTCCTCACCGCCATTCCCGCGACAATCTTTTGCGGACCGCTTGCCGCGGGCCAAACGCGGGACCGGGTTCGGAATAACAGCCACGGGAACCCTAACTTCTTACTTCCTAAGCGCTTACGCCATTCTGTCCCGTTACTAACGTTTTCCTTGACAAGTGCAGCAAGACCCTGGTACAATTAGTGCTGTAGAAAAGTGCGTCCCGGCTCCGCCGAGGACGCTTTTTTTGTAGGGCAGGGCAACAGCCTGCCGGTTCTTCGCGCCCCGGCACCAGTCGGGGCGTTTTGTTTTTTGGGGCTAGTCTCTTCCGCGGTTCTTCTGGGTTCCCTAGTCAGTCCCA
Source organism: Acidobacteriota bacterium (assembly GCA_003225315.1). Taxonomy (GTDB): domain Bacteria; phylum Acidobacteriota; class Terriglobia; order Acidiferrales; family UBA7541; genus Acidiferrum. The sequence goes on along the minus strand of QHZD01000017.1, from coordinate 140,359 downwards.
GCGCTGGACGCATCCGCAATCTGGGAAAAAGTTTTAGCGTAGCGCCGTGCGGAACTTATCCCGACCCTGTCGGGAGCACGGCATCCATCAGCCAACAAGAAGAGAAAGGACAAGGGCTTAACACAGAGATCTCAGAGAAGAGCACCAGAGTAGCCATGTCAGTTGTTGGCTGTCGACTCTCTTCGTGACCTCTGTGCTCCGGCCTCTGTGTTCTCTGTGTTAGGTCTTTGCCTTTTCTTTTTTATCGACTCTTGCACTTTTCAACTCTTCGCCTCTTAGACTTCTCTAACTCATCTCATAAATCAGAGTTTTCGAAATATCAAGATGCTTCAGGGGCTAAAGCCCACGTTTTCTGAGCGTTTTCGGCACGGCTGAAGCCGTGCCCTCCTAAAGAGCCTTTTGTGAGATAGCTCTTCTCTTCCAGGACCTACACCAATGCTAAACAAAAAACTAAACGCCAAACTCCTGTGGATGCAGTTCGAAGATGTTCTCGCGCCGCGTCTCGGCCTGACCGTCAAGGAGCGCGCCGTCTATTCCTATCTGCTGCGTCATTCGCTCGTCGTCGGCAAGCTCCGCCTGCAGTTTGCAGTTATGTCCCTGGCCCGCACTCTGGGTCTGGCCATCGGAGCGGCGCGCCAGGCGGTGCGCCGGCTCGATGAGCTGGGGACTTTGCGCGTGCTCAAGCGGTGCAAAACCGGCCACCTCGTCGAGATGCGCCTGCCCGAGAAGATTCGCGCCGCCCGCCCGGGCAAAAATGGCGCGTCATTGGTTGTGGGGGTTGTGGGGGTGAGGGCAACGGGAGCCGCCGGGGAGCCTCCTGCCGCGACGCTCGAAACCACGGATTTCTTGAAAACCTGGGCGCTCCGCAAAACCATTCACGATCGCGAACGCGGTGCGTGCTTTTACTGCCTTCGCCGCACTCCCGCTCACGTGCACGGGCTCGACCACGTCGTGCCACGCGTGCGCTTGGGACGCAATTCCTACCGCAACCTGGTTTCCTGCTGTCTCGAATGCAACTCGCGCAAGGGCGACCGTCCGGCCCGGGATTTTCTGCGCACGCTCTACCGCCTGGGGCGCCTGACCGCGGCCGAACTCGACGGACGCCTCCGCGCCTTGAAGGATCTCGACGCAGGCAAGCTCCGCCCTGTGGGATTTGAGGGATCCAAGTGATTGTCGGGTGATGTTGGTAGGGTCCGGTCTGTCGCAGGCTTCCCGGCTTCCGTCCCTGGCTTTCCCTCTAGGGCGCGCGCCAGGGATCGAAGACAGTAATGCTGCAATCGGCAAAGTCGGGGGCATTCCCTGTTGCAAGCTTAGCCCCGTGCGCCCGGGTAATGGCTGCGATCTGGGCGTCCGCGTGGCTGATGGGTCTTCCAAGCGCCCGACGGTGTGCTGCAATCCTTGCAAAATAGTGCGCAGCGTCGCTCTCGAATGCGAGTACACGTCCCGCGAAGTCTTCCGTAAACATCCCTTCCGCTGCAGCCAGCAGGCCGTCGCGCCGCTTACCTTTGGCGAGCAGTTCGATTCCGTAAAAGATTTCCGCCTCGGTGATCGCGGTCGTAAAGAGGTCTGCCAGCGGTTGTTGGGCGATCCATACCACGACTCGGGCGGAAGGTTTCGGCCTCATGAGTTCCGACAGCACATTCGTATCCAGAACGATCACTCCTCGAATCCTGGGGCCTTGCGCACGGCGTCGCGCTGCGGTAAGGAGATCTCGATTCCGCCAAACGACGCAAACCGGCGGCGAATCGCCTCGGCCAGGTTTCCCTTGGTCCGAGAGGAGGTGGTCAAAGCGGAGCGCAAGATCTCACGCGCTTCTTCTTCCATCGAGCGGCCGTGGTGGGCGGCGCGAACCCGCAAGCGGGTCTTGGTTTTCTGGTCCAGTTGCCGAATTGTGAGTGCGGCCATGTCAGCAATGATAGCATTGCTAGCATCGGATGCAAAGAGGCTCCTCAGCGCGCCAATTGAAGTATCCTATGATACGTGAAACCATGAGTAGAGCTACTTATCCATTGAAGCTTCCGAACTCCGTCAAGAAGGCCGCCCAGCGCCTCGCAAAAGAGGACGGTGTCTCCCTGAACCAGTGGATCGCTGCCGCCGTCGCCGAAAAGGTGGGTGTAATTGAAACCGCCGCGGACTTCTTCAAGAAGCGCGCCGGAAAAGCCAAGGGCGACGGCCTCATGAAATTCCTTCGCAACGCCCCTCGGGTCGCCCCGGAATCTGAAGACCAACTCCGCTAACCGTGCGGCTCGCGTGGTTGCTTGTCCTGCTCCACCATTGTCATTCCGAGTCCGCCACGGCAGGAGGAATCTGTTTTTTCTTTGCTTCGCCCCTTGCCACTCGTTTACCCCGAGCTTCGAGGGGCCACTTCCTCCAGGTAAACCGCAAGGGAAACATCCCGTCTGTCCCCGAGTTTCCGTCCCCGAGTTTCCGCGCACGCTCTACCGCCAGAGGCGCCTGACGCCTGCCGAACTCGACACACGCCTCCGCGCCTTGAAAGACCTCGCCGCCGGCAAGCTCCGCCCCTCCCCGGATTTTGAAAAAGAAAATAGAAATTAGAAAAGGGCAGGAGAAAGACCCCATCCTTGCCAGTTGTCGCAGCCTTGCGCTACGCTTCAGCACTCAATCCCCCATGGCGCGACCGAACAAACTTCTCGACCAAATTCTACGAGGCGGCGCTGACGCCAACATCCCATTTTCCGGCATGGTGCAGCTTCTGAAGCGCCTTGGGTTTCAGGAGCGCATCAAGGGCAGCCACCACCTATTTTCCCGCGACGGGGTCGCCGAAATCCTTAACTTGCAACCTTACTCCGGGAAGTGCAAACCGTACCAGGTGAAACAGGTCCGGAATGTTATAATTAACTACCGATTGGCGGGAGAAGCCGATGCCTAGATACGAGATCATCATCTACTGGAGTCAGGCTGACAAAGCGTTTATCGCCGAAGTTCCCGAACTTCCCGGCTGCGCCGCCGACGGAAAGACTTACAAGGAAGCTCTCGCCAACGTGGAAATCATCATTCAGGAATGGATCGAAACCGCCAAAGAACTTGGCCGCCCCATCCCCGCCCCGCGCGGCCGGCTCGCCTTCGCTTAAGAGTCAAAGACCGCACCCTGAAAACCGCAGGGATGCGGCACCCAAAGGCGTTTTTCGGAATTAAGGCGCGGCCACCCGCCTTTTACCGTACTTTCCATGTACAATGTCCGCCCGTGGCGGACCAAAGACTACGAGCAGCCTGCGAAACCTTGAGAGAAATTGGAATTCTAATACTGGTTTTGTATCCCCTAGAAAAGAGCATTAGTCGTCAGATTGATTGGTTGTGGATGACCATTATGGAAGCAATCGGATTAGCTCTGATAGTTTGCGGTATTCTATTCGACAGAGGAGAGTCATGAGCGTTGGACCGTGGGTCGCTCCCGTAGCTTCTTCCTTAGTTGTGCTAGCAATTACTGTGCTTCTCTGGAAGAACGAGAAGAAGCGGCAAATCGAACTCAAAAAAGAACTTAAACAACTCAAGAAGGAAGCTGAACTACTCCAAAAACAAGCTGATGTGATCTCATATCAAACACCTAGTCCACTCGGGCCAATCGGATTTAGCGATATGAGTCGAAAGCAGCAAGGCGAAATACCTAGCAAGATTCCAGTGATTCATTAAGGTGAATAGTGAAGCTTCTATACGTCGATATAGCTAGATCAATGTGGGTCTTTAACCCGCAACTTCTGAGTGCTCAAGGTTTCAGTCTACAGGAAGTGTTCAAGAAGCTAAACGAGAGATACAACTTTGCAAAACCGCCAAAACACCCTCTTGACGTGGACCCGAAGACTTCCGCTTTGACGTTTCTCTTAGGGACATTCACCAATTCAGCCAAGAAACCCCTCAATGTTAGCCTCAACATCTTTAACAACGGAATCACGGCGGAGACCACATCTTCCACGAATGACGCCACTGAATTCCTGGAAGATGTGACATCTTTAATGACTAGGGAATTCGGTTTCCAGCTACCGTCAGATTTAAACAAAGCCTATTTGAGCCAGCTTACAGTCGAACTCGATGCATCACTCTCAATAGTCAATCCCAAATTGCAGGTAATCTCCAAGATGCTTAGCGCAGACGCCAAAGCTCTTGACGGTAAGGCGAGACAATTTGAAGTCGGCGCAGTCAATTTTTGGAGCGAGGATGTGGGTGCGTCCCTTGCTCCTTCGATATGCAGAATAGAAAGAAAATGGGGAGTGCCGTTCACTAGCAATCAATATTTTTCAATTGCCCCACTTGAGACTAAACAACACCTCAAACTCATCGGTGAACTTGAAAAACTACTAAGAGAATCTTAAAAGCAAGCGGCGGGTGGCAGGCCTTCGGCGACATGACCGACCATCGACTGTGAAGAGCAGTGGCGAGCGAGAAAATAGTGGCGAGTGACGGCCCCTACAAAACCTGGAAGGCTACAGGTTCGCGCCGAAAGCCAGCAGACGGCCATCGCAATCCTTCACCACGAACTCCCGGCAATGCCAGGGCATGTTGCCAAGTCCTCGAGTGAATTCCACGTCTCGGGCTGCGTACTCGGCATAAAGTGCGTCGGCATCTTTAACGAACAGGTAGGCGTCGAGCAATTCGTCCGCGTATTTGTCCGGGTTGGGTGTGGGCGGCTGGGCGCAGCGGAAATGAATCACCTGCTGGTCGCGCGCCACGATGGCGTAGACCGGCGGATCCTGCCACGTCCCCAAACATGCGAAGCCAAGCTTGCCGGTGTAATAGGCGAGCGTTGCGGGAATGTCGATAGTAAAGAACACAGGCGCAATCTGGCGGAGCATGGGCCAAGTCTATCCCAGATGGCAGATGGAGCTCCTTCAACCTAACAAGGGAGTGCCGCACCTACGGTGCTCGCCATTCTCTTGCGTTTTAGCCCAGCCCTAACGGGCTGGGCTAAAGGGTGACGCGCCTCCGGCGCTCGTTTGCGAGAAGCACGAGATAGACGCGCGATTGGATCGCGGACATCGGGGGAAGGTCGACTCAAAAGTGCCACGCGTGATATTCCCGACTGCTGCCTAGGGTGCGTGAGATCCTCGTTCGAGCGCCGGAGGCGCGACATGGTTTAGCCCGGCGCGTAAGCGCTGGGTGCGTGGTATATAAGATGCGGAGCACCGGAGGTGCGGCACGTGTCCCATACCTACGCGCAGAACGTGGTGCATGTGGTGTTCAGTACGAAAGGAAGGCACAAAGCCATCGAGGCCGAATTTCGGCCCAAATTGTGGGCTTACATTACGGGCATTTGTAGAAAGCTGGATATCTATGTTCATTCCGTGGGTGGGATGGAAGATCACCTTCATCTCCTAATTCAGATTCCTCCGGTGTTGACGTTGTCGAAGACCGTTGCAACGCTCAAGGCAAACTCGTCACGATGGGCCAGTGAGGAAGGTCACAAGTTCGCGTGGCAGCAAGGGTATGCGGCATTCAGTGTGAGCGCTTCGGTGATTCCCATCGTGATTCGGTACATACGCAATCAGGAAGAGCATCATAAGAAAATGGATTTTGATGTGGAGTTTGTTGCGTTGTTGAAGAAACATGGAATCGAGTTTGACCCGAAATATGTTTTTGATTAGGGGTTAGGTGCTACACCTACGGTGCTCGCCATTCTTTTGCCTTTTAACCCAGCCCTAACGGGCTGGGTTAAAAGGGTGACGCGCCTCCGGCGCTTGAGGAACGCGTTGACGGATCGAGCCAAAGCGCCGCAAGCGGACGCAAAGGGTCGTCGCGGCGAGTGACGAGTGGCGAGAAAACGAAAAGCGGATCCCTGCCCGCGGCAGGCAGCCCTCACCGCCGTTCGCGCCAATTCTTTGCAGCCCGCACCGCGTGCCAGTGCGCGACCGGGTTCGGGATGACAAGCTTTGGGATGGCGGGACGGAGCACCGTTGCGGGGATTGCCCGAGCCTCATTTCGAGCGGCGGGGTCGCCCGAGCAGGCTCCATCTTTCTATATGTTGTCGATAGTAGTGCGACGAGCTGGCAGTACCCAGGTGCTCGCTCTCTTCCGGGTTGAAGGTTGTTTGCCTGAAACCCGTCAGCTTCTTAGGCAGAATCAGAAAGCGGCCATCCGGTAGTTTCCACGCGCAGATATCAAACCGCCCTCCGGGCTGACGAATGCTAAGGTAAGTATATTTGTATTCGCCTCTCCCTACGTCGTGCCAGCACGCTTTCCGTTGAATACAAAGTTTCCCGTTTATGTAAGCATTCCTCGTCCCGAGCAGTTCGACTGCAAACCCGCGTTTTTGCGCTTGCACAAAAAACTCCGGCATTGCTTTCCTACGGCGCTCCATTCGGCAAATGGCGTGCCGCGATCTCCCGGCGGCGAAACCCATTTGCAGAGCTAGTTGACGCACGCGCTCCCGCGTTAGCCCGATGCGTCTGGCAATTTCGGCATGGGTGATGCAATTCCGCTCCAACATGGCGCGGATCAGTTTTCCCTTTCTGTGAACAGCGGAAAGGGTGTGGCGCTTAAAACCGCGTTTGTCAAGTTGGAACCGGCAGGTTTGGCAGTAACGCATGGAGTTCGGCATAGCTCATTCATCCAGATTGCAATATAACAATACCTGCAACCTGATAAATCCGCCAGACGCAGGCCGAGGGGGCGAGTGGCAAGCCTTACGCCCACGGCTACTGTCAACCGCCAGCGGTGGTCGGCTGTCGGATGGCGCGGGAATGGCGCAAGCGCGAGAAGAACTCATTAGCGCGGGTAATGTCGGTGGCGATCTGCGCGCGCAACTCTTCAGGACCGCTGAATTTTTTCTCGGCGCGAAGGCGTTTCCAAAACCGCACTTCCATCCGCTTGGGTGTTCCCACGGGTTGGCTATCGAGCAAATGCGTCTCAACGCTGAGCGACGAGCCATTGAATGTCGGGCGCGTGCCAATGTTGGTGACGGAGCGGTGACTGCGAGACTCGCCTTCGATGCAAGTGCGCGTGATGTAGACGCCGCGAGCGGGGAGCAGCTCCTGTTCAGGGACGAGGTTCAGGGTAGGGAAGGTGAAGCGGCGGCCCGTTCCCGTGCCGCCGACCACTTCACCTGTTAGCGCGAAGGGACGGCCTAGAAGACGCGCGGCGTGGGACACGTCGCCTTCGGCGATTTCGCGGCGGATGATGGTGCTGGAAACGACTTCGCCGCGATAGACCACCGGCGGAACAATCACCACGTCGAACCCATGTTTCTTACCGAGATCGGTGAGCAAGCTCACGTCGCCGGCTTGCTTATGGCCGAACCGGAAATTTTCGCCGACGAGAACGGCTTTACCATGCAGATCGCGGACAAGAATTTGCTCGACAAATTCGGTGGGGGAGAGGCGGGCGAGCTCGAGAGTGAATGGCAAAACCACGACGGCTTCGAGTCCGAGCGCGTTGAACCACTCCATGCGCTGCGCGTTGGTCGAGAGCCGCAGCGGGGCAGAGTCCGGGTGGAGCACCTTTCGCGGCGAGGGATCAAACGTCAGAGCCGTGGAGACCGCATTGAGAGCTTGGGCGCGCGCGACCGTCGCGCAAAGAATCGCCTGATGGCCCAAATGGATGCCATCGAAGTTGCCAATCGCCAGCACGCTGGTATGGCCGAAGGTTGCATATCGCGAAGCCCACGCCTGCGAAGAAGAAAAGGCGGATAGCCTGGTTGACCTCGCGCCTCCCGTGGCAGCGCGCGATGCTCGCGAATCTTTCCGCTCGCGTGAAATTTCATTTGCGGAGGCCGCCTGAACTTCAAATTCGAGGCCATCGTAAGCGAGCTGCACATGAGGGTAGCCCATTTTTATCAGGCGCTCGTTAGTCTCGGCATGAGGCAGGTCGTGAGCGATGTGTGTGAACCAGGCACGACGCGGCTTGAGTTGTTGAATGAGCGCGAGCGCTTGCTCGACGGTTTGATGCATGGGATGTGGAATATCACGCAGCGCGTCCAGCACCAGCTCATCGAGACCTTGCAGGAGCGCCATCGATGAGTCCGGAACCTTGCTAAAGTCGGTGAGATAGGCTGCTCGCCCAAAACGAAAACCCAGCACCTCCAACTCGCCGTGGAGCAGAGGAACGGGAATGAAAGGGATACCGAGAAGTTCAAAGGGGCTTTGAACAGTGTTGAGCGTTACGCTTGGCACGGTACTGAGGGTCGGCTTGTCGTCGAAAACGTAGGCAAACACACGCCGGATGACCCGGAATGTTTCTTCGTTGCTATAGACGGGCATGGCTGAGCGTTGACGGATATTGAAAGGGCGAATGTCATCAAAACCGAGAATGTGGTCGGCGTGGCCGTGCGTCAGCAAGATGGCGTCGAGGCGTTCCAGTCCGATGCGGAGCGCCTGCTGGCGAAAGTCCGGCGTGGTGTCAATCAAGACATTCTGGCCGTGGCGAGAAATCAGGACAGAAGGGCGCAGCCGCTTATCGTGGGGATCGCTCGACTTGCACACGCGGCAGGGACATCCAAGAGTGGGAACGCCCATGGAGGTGCCGGACCCAAGGACGGTAATTTTTAACGGAGCGGAAGGCATGTTGAGAGCAATAATACCTATCGTTACGCGGAGCCGGGTACGACCGCCGGACGCTTCTTAAGGGCGCGCCTTGGCTTTGGCTTTGGCGGCTTCAGCCGCAACCGCCTGATTGACTTCGAGATAGGTCATCTTCAGTTTTCCGAGAAGGTCCAAGAGCAAGGTGTCCTCTTCCGGCGAAAGATTGCCTTTGGTCTTCTCGTGCAAGGCGTCGAGCATGTCGATCAGTTCGCGCGCGGCCTCGGGATCGATCATGGGCTGGCCGGTGTGCGGGTCGGCATAGGCGCCCAGCACCATAGCCGCGTTGCTGCCTAGCATGCGGACGAGGTTCTCAAAAGCAGCGATGCGATTGGGAGTTTCGGCGGGAGGAGGAGCAGGGGCTGTTTTGGGCGCTTCGGATGGAGTGGCAGGAACCTTTGCGGCCTCGCGTTTAGCCTCTCGCTCTTCTTGCTCGACGACTTCCTTGCGTAATTCTCCTTCGGCCGTGAAAGGACGACGGTCGATAACGCGAAATGCTTCTTCCGGTTTATGGTCCGACAAGGCAATTTCCTCAGGTATTTATCTCGCTTGCAGTTTATCACGGGTTGCCAGCCGGAGTCGCTGTGGCGTCGCTACGGTTCCGATTTGGGATGCTTGTCAAAGGCGCGGTTGCACCGTAAAGTGGAACGTTTGATTCCGCCTGGAAATAGCTGAAATTGCAATGCCTACACGCAAGAAGCACGCGAAGCAAGCAAGAAAAGCGCCTCGCAAAAGCAAGGAGGCGAAATCAAAGCAACTGACGCCAGGGCAATGGTTTGAGAAGCTCGTGGCCGTGCAGGCCAGATTGCGCGCCCCGAACGGGTGCCCGTGGGACCGCGAACAGACCCACCTATCGCTGCGAACGTACTTGATTGAAGAAGCCTACGAAGTTGTGGAAGCTCTCGATGGCGGAAACGACGCCAAGTTCGCGGAAGAGATGGGCGATCTGCTTTTGCAGATTGTCTTTCATTCGCAGATTGCCCGCGAAGAAGGCCGCTTCACGGTGGCCGAGGTGATTCGCGAAATCCATGACAAGATGATTCGGCGGCACCCGCATGTGTTCGGAGAGACGCACGCGAAAGATTCCGCCGAGGTGCTAAGAAACTGGGAACAGATCAAAGCCGAAGAGCGGCGCGGTAGTGGCAGCAAAGGCGGTGCAAAGCCCAGCGATGGCCTGCCGAAGGAGGCCTCTTTGCTGGATGGCGTCTCCCGCGCGCTGCCTGCGACGCTGGAAGGCTTTCAGCTTACTCGCAAGGCCTCACGGATCGGCTTTGATTGGGAAAACACCGGCGGCGTTTTCGAAAAAATGCGGGAGGAAACCGAAGAGCTGAAGAAAGCGCTGGAGGAAGCTGATCATTTGAAGACGGAAGAAGAGCTTGGCGACTTGCTCTTTGCCGCTGTAAACCTCTCACGATTCTTGAAGGTGGATCCGGAAATCGCGCTCAAGAAGGCCAACGCGAAATTCACGAGGCGATTCCGCGCCATGGAGCGGCTCGCCCGCGAATCCGGCAGAGAGTTCACAGACCTTCCGCGCGAGGAGATGGAAACGTTCTGGGACGCCGCGAAGAAGTCCGAAGCGAACACGCGCTTGCCGCAAATGATCGGAGCGCAGAGGAAAGGATGAGCCAGGGGATCATCGTTCGGAAATGCGAGAGTCTGGATGAATTTCATCGTTGCGTCGACCTTCAGCGCGAGATTTGGGGGGAAGCCGACCTGGAGGTTGAGCCTGCAACGACGTTTGTGGTCGCTGCGCACACCGGCGGGGAAGTGCTGGGCGCATTCGATGGCGACCGGCTGGTAGGCTACACGCTCGCCGTGGTTGGATTGCGCGGCCGTGTACCTTACCTGCACTCGCACATGACCGGCGTACACAGCGAATACCGCAACCGCGGAGTTGGCCGGATGCTGAAGCTTTTTCAGCGCAGCGAAGCGCTGGGCCGGGGAATTCGATTGGTTCAATGGACGTTCGACCCGCTTGAGTTGCGCAACGCGCACTTCAATTTGAACCGGCTGGGCGCCATCTGCCGGGAATACCAGCCAAATTTGTATGGCGTCACGACCAGCCCACTGCACAGGGGATTGGAGACCGACCGGCTGCTGGTCGAGTGGCACCTGGATTCCGCGCGCGTGGTTGCCGCAATCGAGAATCTAGTCAAAGACCCAGCAGAGGCTCCGGCGGTTATCGAATTGCCGACGGAACTGGAGCGCTGGCAACGGGAGGATTCTCCGCAAGTCGGTGCGGTCCAGAAGCGCTTGCGGGAAGAGTTCACGAAATGGTTTGCCAAGGGCTATGCGGCAGTCGCTTTGCGAACGGGGCCTGGAAATCAGGCTTATCTGCTTGCTCCCTGGAGCGATTTCTAGGATAAGGTTCATCGACCGAGCCATCATGCGAATACACGAGGTCACTCTGCAGGAAATCCGGATGAAGTTGGTCGCACCGTTCGAAACCAGTATGGAACGCACGGAGGCGCGCCGCATTCTGCTGGTGCAGGTGAACGTGGACGGAGTGACGGGCTGGGCGGAATGCGTCGCGGGCGAGTCGCCATACTACAGCCCGGAAATGATCGATACCGCGTGGTTCATCTTTCGCGATTTCCTTTGGCCGCTGATCAAAGGTAAGGAATTCGCAACAGCAAATGATGTCTGGGATTTGCTCAAGCGTGTCCGCGGACACAACATGGCCAAGGCTGCCCTGGAAGCAGCCGTATGGGATGCGGAGGCCAGACAAAAGGGCGTTCCGCTTGCAAAATTAATTGGCGGCGTTCGCCAGGAGATCGCTTGCGGCGTCTCGGTTGGAATCAAGGAATCGCTGGATGAACTTGCGGCGGCTGTGCAAAAGGAACTTGCGGCCGGGTATCAGCGCGTCAAGATAAAAATCAAGCCAGGGAAAGACCTGGAGCTGGTGCGCCGCTTGCGGCAGGACTTTCCGCGCATCAAGCTGATGGTCGACGCCAACTCTGCCTACACCCTCAAGGACTGGCCGCTCCTTAAGCAACTCGAAGGCTTCTACCTGATGATGATCGAGCAGCCGCTGGGGTGGGACGATCTCTACAGCCACATCGAACTGCAGAAAAGGCTGGACACACCGATCTGCCTGGACGAGTGCATCCACTCGGAAGAGCAGGCGCGCGCCGCCATCGAGTTGGGCGCCTGCAAAATCATCAACATCAAACTTGGGCGCGTCGGCGGACACGCGGTTGCGCGGCGCATTCACGATCTTTGCCAACAACATGGAATCCCCGTGTGGTGCGGCGGGATGGTGGAATCCGGCATCGGCCGCGCGCACAATATTGCACTTTCGACATTACCTAACTTCATACTCCCCGGCGACGTGAGCGCCAGTAAGCGCTATTGGGAAGAAGACATTATCGATCCCGAAGTCGCCGTGTCGCCGAAGGGTACGATTCGCGTACCAACCGGTCCGGGCATTGGATTTGAACCGCGCCTCGACCGCATCGACAAACTTACCGTGCGCAAAGAACGCCTGGCCTGAACGGTGAGAATCGAAACTTCCAGCGGACAAGAGCCGAGCCGTATCGTCCTTGGCGCTTCCATCGGTCTGGTCATCCTGATTTGGGCGGTCAACTTCATCGCCGCGAAAATTGGGTTGCGGTCCCTGCCGGCGGAGACGCTGGCGTCTTTTCGTGTCGTGCTGGCCGGCGCGGTGATGCTTCCTTTCTACCGATTCTGTTCGCGGCTGCCGGCCTTTGCCGAAACAGCGGAAAGCCGGCGACGCAAGTTCACCGGACGCGACCTCTGGACTTTCCTCTACATGGGCTTCTTCGGCGTGGTGATGAATCAGGTGTGCTTCACGGTTGGATTGCGATACACGTCCGTCAGCCATGCCGCGGTGATCGTGGGGATGGGGCCAATCTACACGCTGATCCTTGCAGTCCTCTTCCACGTGGAAAAAGCCACGTGGCGCAAAGCGATCGGCACGGCCATTGCGTTTGGAGGCGTTGCGGTGCTGGCGTCGGAGAATGGTATTTCCCCGCACTCGCCATCGGTGTTAGGCGATGCCATCACCATGACCGGCTCGATTGGTTTCGCAATGTACGTGGTGCTAGGGAAACGCCTTGGAGGACATTACGACGCGTTGACCATGACGGCGTTCAGCCATTATGCGGGAGCAGTGATTGTCCTGCCCGTTGCGGTCTATCGAGCTGTCCTACTGGGGTCCGCGGAGCAATGGCGCGCCGTAGCGTGGACCGGCTGGGCCGCGCTGTTGTATATGGCGGTCTTCAGTTCGGCGGTCGCTTACGTCTTTTACTTCTGGGTTCTGCGCTATCTGGAAGCCTCGCAATTGAGCGCCTTCACTTATCTCTTGCCAGTGGTCGCTACCATTCTCGGAATTGTGTGGCTCGGCGAAAAAGGCTCGTGGGGCCAGGTGCTCGGCGGAGTTCTTGCGCTCAGTGGAGTTTATTGGATTGAGTCGGGCCGGGCCGCTGTCGTGAAAGCTATTGCCACCCCGTAAACTCCGTTCACCACCATCGTTGACGGCTTTTGTCTCGACACCTACTATTAGTAGAAATCAGCCCTGATCTCTCGATGTCATCCCTACACCATGCATACGAGAAAGCAGGCTCCTAGAGCGACCGCAGTACGCGGCAGCTGACTTTCGGTTAGAGAGGTCACCGTTCATGAGGGCCAAGCTCGTTATCGCTGGAGTGTTCCTCGCCCTTGTGGGCGCGGGATTCTACTGGAATTCGCAGCGCGGCACGAAACTTTCTGAAACCGACACGATTCTAATTGGGGATTTTGCGAATTCCGCCGGCGATCCTGTCTTTGACGGCACGCTCCGGGAAGCGCTGGCCGTTGGCTTGGCTCAATCCCCGTCACTGAACCTCATCTCGGTTGAGAAAGTCAGTGAGGTGCTTCGTGCTCTCGGCCGCCCTGTCGATGCGCCCATCACGCGGGATCTTGCCCCTCAGTTGTGCCAGCGCCTCGGCGCCACAGTCTACCTGGCTGGAAGTATCGCCAAAGACGGAAGCGGGTACAGTTTGAAGCTGGACGCGACGCAATGCGCTACCGGCGACGCGGTTGCAAGCGTGAAGAGCGACGCTGCAAACAAGGGTCAAGGATTGCACGCGCTCGGGCTGGCCGCCACTGAGCTTCGCGGAAAATTCGGCGAGGATCCGGCCTCCTTGCAAAAACTCAATTTGCCCCTCGAGCGCGCCACTACCGCTTCCCTGGACGCCCTGGCTGCTTTCACGGAAGGACGGCGGCTCGTACGCGATAAAGGCGCAATGGACGCGGTGCCCTCTCTTAAGAAAGCCGTCGAGCTGGACTCCAGGTTTGCTCTCGCGCACTCCAATCTTGCGGTCGCTTATTACAACCTCAACCAAAACGCTCTAGCCGCCGATCACATCCGGCGGGCTTTCGAAGCGGCGGATCGCCAAACGGTGCGTGACCGCCTGCACATCACCACGCTGTACTACGACCTGGCCACTGGAGACGTTCAAAAGGCCATCAAGAGCTACAAAGAGTGGGTGCAACTCTATCCCCGCGACGACATTGCGAAAGGCAATTTGTCCTCGGAATATTTTTTGATTGGAGACTACGAAGAAGCCGCCGCCCTCGCGCAACAGGCGCTACGGCTCGACGCGGGAAGCGCCGCTTGGTACGAGAATCTGGCGACCGCTTACATCGCTCTGCAGCGCCTGGAAGAGGCGCAAAACATATTGAACCAGGCATTCGCGCGCAAGCTCGATGATCCTTCCATGCACGCTGACCTTTATGCGTTGGCTTTTTTGCGCAGCGAGCCCTCGGGCATGGAGCGCGAGATGGCCTGGTCCGCGGGCAAGCCAGGCGGTGAAGACACGATGCTGGCTCTCCAGGCAGACACGGAAGCGTACGGGGGACATTTGAAAAAAGCGCGCGAGCTCTCCCGACGGGCTGTCGAGGCCGCGCAGAACGCGCAGCTCAACGAACCGGCAGCCATCTGGCAGGGAATGGCTGGGTTGCGCGAAGCGGTGTACGGCAATGTTGAGGAAGCTCGCAAGGGCGCGGACAAGGTTCTCGATCTTGCGCCGAAGAGCCGCGACGCGCAGATTCTGGCAATTCTTGTGCTGACCCGCGTTGGCGATTTGCGCCGCGCGCAAACCATGCTCGACGATCTGGCTGCCAGCAATATCACGAATACCATTGTGCAATCCGCCTGGGTGCCCGCGATTCGCGCGCAGGCCGAGATGGCAGGCCAAAAACCATTAAGAGCCTTGGAGCTGCTCGATGTTGTGAAGCCCTACGAGCGTGGGCAGCTTATTGGGAATTTGAGTTATTCCTGCATGATCCCGGTCTACCTGCGCGCCGAAGCATACCTGGGGGCGAAACGAGGCCCGCAAGCCGCGGCGGAATTCCAGAAGTTGGTCGATAGCCGGGGAGTAGTGGGCAACTGCTGGTCCGGCGCACTGGCCTACCTGGGGCGGGGCCGCGCTCAAGCGCAGTCAGGATCGACGAATGCGGCGCGAGCGTCTTACCAGGAGTTCTTCTCCCTTTGGAAAAGCGCCGATTCGGAGGTGCCCATCCTAAAATCTGCGCGCGCTGAATTCGCCAAACTGAAGTAGCAATCCCTTCCATTCGAACGCGGATTTGGTAATAGTGGCGCGAACCGCGCTTTGATGGAAGAATAGCGCCCGGCTTTTACACAAAAGCTATTCAACTGACGGCGCGAAGATCGGCCGTTAAGGAGACACGACTTTGCCCGGTGTTCCTTTGCGAAGCGGAGGCCCAGCGGCACGAATCGCGGTCATTCCCGGTGACGGTATCGGGCCGGAAGTTACGCCGCAAGCCGTCAAGGTGCTGAAGGCTGTGGCCGCACCGGCCAAGCTGGCGATTGAATTCGTCGAGTTCGATTGGAGCGCGGACAAGTATCTTCGCGAAGGCGTTTCATTGCCGCCGGGAGCCGTCGAGATGCTGCGCGACGAGTTTGACGCCATCCTTTTTGGCGCGCTTGGCGACCCGCGGGTGCCTTCGAATCAGCATGCTGCCGACATCCTGCTGGGCCTCCGTTTCAAGCTCGACCTGTACGTCAATGCCAGGCCTGTGGAGCTTCTGCACCACCGCCTCACGCCGCTGCGCGACCGCACGGAAAAAGACATTCGCCTGATGGTGTTCCGGGAGAACACGGAGGGCCTTTACGTTGGCGTGGGTGGATTCTTTAAGAAGGGTACGCCGGACGAGATCGCCGTTCAGGAGGACGTGAACTCACGCAAGGGCGTAGAGCGCATCATCCGCTATGCGTTCGAATACGCGCGTAAGAATGGCCTGAAGCGCGTGTGCATGAGCGACAAATCCAACGCCATGACTTTCGCCCACGACCTCTGGCAGAGGGTGTTTAGGCAAGTCCGCCAGGAGTATGCGGACGTTGATTCGCGCCACTTGTACATTGATGCGCTGGCGATGGAGATCGTGCGCGACCCCAGCCAGTTCGACGTCATCGTGACGTGCAATCTTTTCGGTGACATCATCAGCGACTTGGGCGCGCAGCTCGCGGGCGGGCTGGGTCTTGCTCCGTCAGGAAACATTCACCCAGGCAAGACTTCTCTGTTCGAGCCAGTACACGGCTCGGCACCAAATATTGCAGGAAAGGGAATCGCCAATCCATTGGGTTCGGTCCTCACTTCGGCGATGATGCTGGAATTCCTCGGCTGGAAAACGGAAACCGCAGCTCTCCGTGCTGCCGTGAGAGCAGCTTTGCGCGAGAGCTGCGTCACGCCGGACCTTGGCGGGAATAAGCGAACGGCAGAGGTGGGCGATTGGCTCGCCGCCAAATCTGTGGAGGCTCTGACTGTGTAAAGCGTAAGCCAATGCCTCAACTTCTTGGGCACAGTCAAGTAGTTTCAGCTTTGGCAATCGCATTTTTTAATCCCAGCTTAAACACCCAATATAAAGTAATACTTGAACTTGCTCACGTTCGCCCTAGCGTCGCCTCACTATCGTTGTTAGCAGCATACCAAGCAGGAACCCACCGACGTGGGCCCACACCGCTACTCCTCCCGTAACCTTGACGCCGATCGTGCTGAGCCCGGCAAGAAATTGCATGACGTACCACAAGCCCAGGAAAACTACGGCTGGCACCGGCAGGGGAAAAATGAAAACAAGTGTAAGGATGCGGGCTCGCGGATAGAGAAGCATGTAAGCGCCCATCACACCCGAAATGGCGCCGCTGGCACCCACCGCAGGAATGTTGGAGTAGAAATTGAAAACCACGTGCAGCAACCCCGCGCCGATCCCGCAGGCCAAATAGAAAAAGAAATAACCGATGTGCCCGAAAAAATCCTCCACATTGTCCCCGAAGATCCACAGAAAAAGCATGTTGCCAGCGAGATGCAGAAACCCGGAATGGAGAAACATGCTGGTTACTAAAGGCAGGAAAGAGACTTCGAAACTGGCGTGCCCCGCAAGGAACGCCGGGAAACGGGCCGGGACCGTGGAATAAGTCAAGAGCAGGGCGTCGAAGGCACGATGCGGAAGTGTAGCTTCAAGACCGATCTGGTAGAGAAACGTAACGATGTTGCCGAGGATCAGGGTGAGATTCACGAAAGGATACGTGCGCGAGGGATTGAGGTCCTTGAGGGGGATGAACATAGGTTGAGGTCCGCAGCAGAGTAGCGAAACGCGCGGGAAATGGAAAGGGCCGATGAACGGCTTACAGCGTCCGATAATGTTTGCTCGAGAGATCTGCTGGTTAACAGAATGATTCCGCGGCTGTAATCGCCTCCATTTGCAGGCCTTGCATCGTTCTTGTGTGGAAAAATTGGATAGAAGCCACGAAGATAAAATTCAAATCCGGCGCAGGTTTCCGCTCGAGTTCGCGAGAAATCTTGCACCGAAACATTGCGCGATGGGTGCGCGTGTGGTAATTACAATAGCTCTGCGTGTGCGCGCGTCGGACGCAATGTTCCAGTGTGCCCGGCGCAGCGTCGGCGCGCCGACTGCTCATGCCTGCGCGGGAAACGGAAGCCATCATCCTGAAAACATTTCCCCTGGGCGAGGCGGATCGCCTGGTGAGCTTTCTGGGGCGCTCCTCGGGGCGCGTGCGCGGGGTAGCGGCAGGCGCGCGGCGGTTGAAGAACCGCTACGGCTCCACGCTCGAGGTGCTCTCTCACGTCCAGATATGGTACGTCGAGAGGGAAACGCGCGAACTGGTGCGTATCCAACAGGCGGAATTGCTCGAGTCTTTTCATAAGGCTCAAAGCAATTACAGCCTCAGCACGGGACTGGCGGTGATCAGTGAGATTTCGGAGCTGATTCTGCCAGAGCACGAAGTTTCCGAGGCGATGTTCCGGCTGATCCTGCTGGCCACGCGCGAAGTGGAGCGCACCGGCGATTGGGCCTTGCCGCTGAGCTACTTCGTGTTCTGGACGGTGCGGCTAGGTGGGTGGCTGGCACGTTTCGATCGGTGCGTCGTCTGCAACACGCCCTTCGGCTCGAAGGCCGCCTTTTACGACGCGCACCTGGGCGGCCTGTTTTGCGAGAAGTGCCGCCGCCCCGGAATGAAGCCTTTGCACCTGGAAGCAAGGAACCTTGCCGAACGCTTCACGGGCGAGCGGTTGGATCGCATTGCGTACGAGAAGTCCATGCAAGCCAGCGTCAGGGAGTTGCGTGAGGCCGGGCTGGCTTGGATCGAAAACCATGTAGAGCGACGGCTGACCACGTGCGAACTTTTGGAGACGACTTGAAATCTAAAGTAAAACTTGAGAAACGGTCTAAAGGGCTTAACTTCCAGGACTTGATTTTACATCTCTCACACTTTTGGGTGAAGCAAGGCTGTGTATTGCAACAACCGTACGACGTGGAAGTGGGCGCAGGCACAATGCACCCGGAAACGTTTCTGCGCGTGCTCGGACCGAATTCTTATCGCGTCGGATACGTTCAGCCCAGTCGTCGGCCCGCCGACGGTCGCTACGGAGAGAATCCCAACCGCCTGTACAAGCATTCCCAGTTTCAGGTGATCCTCAAGCCGTCGCCGGTCGATGTGCAGGACATCTACCTCAAGAGCTTGGGAGCCATCGGCATCAACCTGAAGGAGCACGACATTCGGTTTGAAGAGGACAACTGGGAATCGCCAACGCTCGGCGCATGGGGTATCGGCTGGCAAGTTCTTCTTGACGGCCTGGAGATCACGCAGTTCACCTATTTCCAGCAGAGCGGCGGGATTGACCTGGACCCCATATCCGTGGAACTCACCTACGGGCTCGAACGCATCTGCGCGTTTCTTCAAGGTGTGGAGAGCGTCTACAGCCTCCGCTGGTCCGAAGACAAGACTTACGGGGACATCCGCCTGATGGAAGAGCAGCAATTCTCAGAATACAGCTTCGATCGCAGCGACGCGCCCGCGATCCGGTCCGAATTCGAATTGCACGAGAAGCAAGCCAAGGAACTTCTCGACGGTTTCAAAGGCGTGGAAGGGAAGGAGCGCGTTCGTTATCCGCTGCTTGCCGCTTACGATCACTGCCTCAAATGTTCGCAGCTCTTTAACCTGCTGGACGCACGCGGCGTAATCTCCACCACGGAACGGGCTGCGCTGATGGCCCGAGTGCGAACCATTGCCTGCCGAACCGCTGCAGCCTATCTTTCGCAAATTGGCGGGGCTTCCGTCCAGCGCGAGGCACGGGCATGAAGGCACCCGTGGCAGATAAGCGTGTGGAACTCCTGTTTGAAGTCGGCTGCGAAGAGATTCCCGCCGGGATGCTCCCCAAAGCCGAGGAAGAGTTTCGGACGAACATCGAGAAACTCCTGACCGCCGAGAGCCTCTCGGATGGCGTATCAGTGGAAACCTTCAGCGCGCCTCGGCGCCTGACTGCCTGGGTTCGCGGACTGCCCGTTAAGCAGGCGGACATCGAGACGGAAGTGACCGGCCCGCCCAAGTCCGTGGCGTACGATTCCGTCGGCGCGCCGACACGGGCCGCGCAGAGCTTCGCTGAGAAGCAGCGCGTTCACGTCAGCGATCTGTATCTGGTCCAGACAGCCAAGGGCGAGTACCTGGCGGCCAAACAGGTCAAGCTGGGAAGAACTGCCGAGCAAATCCTCATTGGCATTCTCCCTCGCGCTGTGCACGATCTGACATGGCCGCGTTCCATGACTTGGACCGGCCTCGATGGCCCGCGTTTCATTCGACCGATCCGCTGGATCGTCGCGGTACTCGACGGGAAGTCGTTGCAAGTTTCCGTTGCCGGTATCGCTGCAGGACGCACTACACGCGGCCACCGGTTCCTCGGTTCGAGCGCCGTTAACGTCAGCAACTTCCTGGACTACGAGAAGCGCCTCCAGCAAAACGGGGTAATCATCCGCCCCACAAAGCGCCAGGACAAAATCGCGGCGGAACTCGATGCCCATGCCAAGAAGGGGAGCTATAGCATCCACGAAGACGCATCACTTCGAAAGCTGGTCGCTTATCTCAACGAATACCCCACAGTCATTCAGGGCAATTTCGATCCGGCTTTTCTTAGCTTGCCGGACGAGATCCTGATCACCGTCATGCGTGATCACCAGAAGTATTTCGCCGTGGAGAACAAGAGCGGAGAACTGACGCCGCACTTCCTGGCGGTTATCAACGTCGGTAAGGATTCCAAGGGCCTGATCCGTGCCGGACACGAGCGTGTTCTTCGCGCGCGATTTGCCGACGCGCAGTTCTTTTGGCAGGCAGACCAGAAATGTCGGCTCGCCGACTATTTGCCGAAACTGGAACGCGTTACATACGAATCTCGGCTCGGCAGTTACCGCGACAAAGTGGAACGTATCCGCACCATTGGCCGGTGGTTGACGGAGAACTGGTTCAATCTGGGCATGGTCCTTGCCCACGTCGCGGAGGCCGATCGCGCCGCGGAACTCGCCAAGTGTGATCTGGCGACCGAAATGGTGCGTGAGTTCACCGAGCTTCAGGGCATTGTTGGGGGGCTGTACGCACGCGCCCAGGGCGAATCCGACGAAATCGCTGACGCTATCTACGATCACTATCGTCCCGTCGGGCTGGATGATCCCATCCCGCGAAATTTGACTGGCTGCGCTGTCGCGCTCGCGGATAAACTGGATTCCGTGGTCGGCTGCTTCGGCGTGGGAGTGATCCCCACTGGTTCGAGCGATCCATACGCTTTGCGCCGCGCTGCCCTGGGGATCGTCAAGATTATTCTGGAGAAGAAGCTACCGGTGTCGCTGTCCCTGGCCATTGGCGCGGCGTCAAAGGCACTCCTGACCCACAAGCCCAAGCGCGGCGTAACACCGGATCAGGAGACGCAGATCTTGGACTTCATTCTGGACCGCGCCAAATTCGTCTTCCGTGAACGGGAAGGCTTCGGTTACGACGAAGTCAGCGCCGTTTTCCGTGCCGGAGCCGACGACCTGGTGGACGTACAGAAACGTCTGGTTGCTCTGAAGGCCATTCGCAAGTCCAAAAACTTCGAGCCGCTCGCTGTTTCCTTCAAGCGCATTCGCAAGATTCTTGAAAAAGCCAACGTGGCGCCGGGCAATTCTCTGCATGTGAATCCGGAGCTGTTTGAGAATGCCGCGGAACGCGGGCTGCACACCGCAGTTCGGGATGCCGCCTCAAAAGTGCAGGGGCAAAAACGCGCAGGGAAGTTTCAAGAGGCGCTGGAAACCATTGCCGGCTTACGAAAAGCCGTCGACCATTTCTTCGATGGCGTGATGGTGATGGCGGAAAACGAAGCGGTTCGAAATAATCGCCTGGCGTTGCTTGCGGAATTGCTTCGCGAGTTTACGACGGTCGCTGATTTTTCTGAAATCGGTGGTGAAGAGCGGCATTAACAATTTCAAGTATCACTTGAATTAAGTAAAAGTCGGCGTGCCGACAATTTTTCCGGCCGCCGCTGCGGAATGACGCTAGCAGCGAGCGTTCCACAACTCCAATTATGGACAGCGAGGCGTACAGTGAAAAAATGGGTGTATTTTTTCGGTGCTGGCAAAGCGGAAGGTGATGGAACCTGGCGCGACCTGCTCGGCGGCAAAGGCGCAGGTCTTGCCGAGATGACGAAGATCGGGTTGCCGGTCCCCGCGGGCTTTACCATCTCCACGGAAGCCTGCGATTACTTTGACAATAACGGCAAGAAGCATCCTCAGGAATTGAAAAAACAAGTCGCCGATAACGTCGCCAAGCTCGAACGCACGACAAAAAAGAAGCTCGGTGACCCGAAGAATCCACTCTTAGTGAGCGTTCGTTCCGGTTCTGCCCGCTCCATGCCTGGAATGATGGAGACGATTCTCAACCTCGGGCTGAACGACCGGTCTGTCGCAGGCCTCGCCTCCACAACCAGGAACGAACGTTTCGCTTATGACGCTTACCGGCGCTTCGTGCAGATGTATTCGACTGTTGTCATGGGCATGTCAAAGGAAGATCTCGAACACCGCCTGCGTGCGCTAAAAGACCGGCTGGGCGTCAAGGAAGATACCGCAGTGCCTGCAAGCGGTTGGAGAGAGCTCGTCGTGGAATACAAGGCCTACTTCCGCGAAGAATCAGGGAAGGATTTCCCGGACGATCCGATCGACCAACTGTGGGGAGCAATCGGTGCGGTCTTCGGTTCCTGGATGGCGGAGAAGGCAGTCACGTACCGGCGCGTGGAGAAAATCACCGGTCTCCTCGGTACGGCCGTCAACGTCGTGCAAATGGTCTTCGGGAATACCGGCGATACTTCCGGCACGGGCGTCTGCTTTACGCGCGACCCTAGTTCCGGCGAGAAAATCTTCTATGGCGATTACCTGGTGAACGCTCAGGGCGAAGACGTTGTCGCTGGCATTCGAACTCCCATGCCTTTGCGCGAAATGCAGAAGACCATGCCCAAGGTTTATGGGCAGCTCGAGAAAGTTCGAGTAAAGCTTGAGAAGCACTATCGCGACATGCAGGATATGGAGTTCACTGTCGAGGACGGGAAGCTCTACATGCTGCAGACACGCACCGGCAAACGCACGCCCGCCGCCGCGTTCCGCATCGCGGTAGACATGGCTAACGAGAAGCTCATCACCAAAGAAGAAGCCATTCTGCGCATCAAGCCGGAAGATATCGAGCGCCTCTTCTATCCGGTGATCGATGTCAAAGTGGACAGGAAGTCCCTGGCGTCGAAAGTCCTGGCGACCGGTATCAATGCGGTTCCCGGCGCTGCGGTTGGCAAAGTTGTCTTCTCGGCGCAACGGGCGGAAGAGTGGGCCGAGCGCGGCGAGAAAGTGATCCTGGTGCGTCGGGAGACCAGTCCTGAAGACGTAGGCGGCATGGCCGTGGCGCAAGGGATTCTTACGGCAACTGGTGGCAAGACCAGTCACGCCGCGGTTGTCGCGCGCGGCTGGGGCAAGTGCTGCGTGGTCGGCGCGGAAAAACTGAACATCGACTACAAAGCGCTAGCGATGTCCACCAACGGCAGAGTTGTGAAGGAAGGCGAATGGATCACACTCGATGGCAGCGAAGGAGTGGTCTACACCGAAGCGATGCCGCTGGTCGTCCCACAGCTTCCAAAGTCCTACGAAACACTAATGAAGTGGGCCGATGAAACGCGGCGTCTGCGCGTCCGTACGAACGTTGACACTCCGCAAGACGCGCGCAAAGCCATCGAGTTCGGCGCGGAGGGTATCGGCCTGTGCCGAACGGAGCACATGTTCTTTACCGACTTCGAGCAGCCGGAGAGAAGCCATGAGCGCCAGCGCGCTATCCAGGAAATGATCCTGGCCGACAACAGGGAAGCACGCGTCAAGGCCCTCGACAAGTTGCTGCCGTTCCAACGCCGCGATTTCATTGGCATCTTCAAAGCCATGGACGGCTTTCCAGTCACGATCCGACTGATTGACCCCCCGCTCCACGAATTTGTTCCGCACGAACGCGTCAAACAGGAAGAGCTTGCGCGCGATTTGAAGATCGATGTCGAGGTCGTCGCCCGTCGCGTCGAGCAATTGCACGAAGCCAACCCCATGCTGGGCCATCGTGGCTGCCGCCTGGCGATCACTTATCCCGAAATCCTCGAGATGCAAGTGCGCGCGATCATCGAAGCAGCCATCGAATGCCAAAAATCAGGAATTAAAGTATTACCTGAGATCATGCATCCACTCACTTTGGACCGTAAGGAACTCTCTATACTCGAACAAGCCACGCGGCGCGTTGCTGAAGATTTGATCAAGAAGTCCGGCGTGAAACTGAATTATCTCGTGGGGACGATGATTGAGTTGCCTCGGGCGGCGTTGATGGCCGGAGAAATCGCTGAAGTAGCGGAATTTTTCTCCTTCGGCACCAACGACCTGACGCAAACCACGATGGGGCTCTCCCGCGACGACGCTGGGCGCTTCCTGCCGGACTACGTGGACGAGAAGAAAGCCGGTGTTTTTGCCGCGGATCCCTTCCAAACCCTCGATACTAAGGGCGTCGGGATGCTGATGCGCTGGGGCATCGAACACGGCCGCAGAACTCGTCCTAAGCTCAAGATCGGGATCTGTGGCGAACATGGCGGCGACGCGGACAGCGTAAAGTTTTGTCACCAAGTTGGCATGGACTACGTCAGCGCTTCTCCGTTTCGCGTGCCCATTGCGCGTCTGGCCGCAGCTCAAGTAATAGTTGAAGAAAAGGAATCACGCAAAAAGAAGCGGAAATAGGGAAGGAAACTTTGGCGGAGCGCGATCGAAAGTAGTACTTGAAGTCGTCGGCGCGCAGACATTTTGCAAAACGCTGCTCGCCGCGACTTTTTTACGTCGGCATTTTGAAAAAAAAGTACATGCCTAGGAAAAAGAAAATGATGTCCGGCGACCATCCTGCCAAAAATGGCGGAAGCTGCCCTACGGCACCCATGGTTTCCAGCAGCGCCGCGATCGCCCAATAGGCAACTCCGATCCCCACCCCCAGAGCCACACCGCCGAGCGCACCGCGCGTTCCGACCAAGAAGGCGAAGGGCATCGCCAGCAGCATGCTCACAGGCGCCATCAGCGGATAGCCTATCTTCTTGTGCCATTGCACCGTCAAGGTCGCGACGTCGAATCCCGCCCGATGCAGTCCCTCAATGTAACTCCGCAGTTCCCGCCAGCTCATCTGGAAAGCCTGTTTGACTTCGCGGTTGAAGTAACTGGGCGGCTCGGTGAGCTCCGGCAGCGAAGTAACCGGGGGCAAGTGCTCGTAGCGGACGATCGAGCCATCAGCAAAATCCCGTACCCAGCTCCCTTCGAGGATCCAAACTTTCTGCGTCTCCGACCATCGCGCGCGCGCGGCAAAGACGCGCCGACGCACCTGAAAGCTAGCCGGATCGAGTTCAAGCACCGTGAGTCCGCCAAAGAGGTTCTGCGTGGGGTCGAAGAGATCGTAGTTATAAATCTTCGAGCTCTCTCCGAAAATCCAGCGCTGCGGATGAGTGTACGTCTGCGGCGGGCGGCCTTTGATCAGATTATGAAGCGCGTCCTGCCGCTGGTTTGCATAAGGCAGATACGTGTCGTCGAGCGCGATCATAGTCACGGCTAGCGCCAAACCGGCAAGGAGCAGGGGCGCAGCCAGCCGGTACATGCTAATCCCGCTGGCTTTGATGGCCACGATTTCATTGTTCTTGCTCATGATCCCCAGCGTCACGAGAACGGCCACCAGCGCGCCCAGGGGCGCGAGCTGGTAGAGCAGATAAGGAGCAAGGTAGCGGAAATAATCGACCACAATCAAAAAAGGGACGCGATGGCGGGCTATGTCGTCCAGCAGCTCGAAGAACGTGAATGTCTCAAACAGAAAAACGAACGTAGCCATCAGGAGCGCGAAATAATAAAGGAACCGCCGCAAGACGTAGATATCGATCAATTGCGGAAAGCTTCCGCTGGACCGCGTCAAGATTTCCTGCGATACGCGTTCGCCATTCACTCCGTTTGCCGTGGCGGCCCTTGCGCGGGCTTGCGCTCTGCGGCGGCGCAGCAAACGCTTTATGGATTTGAAGTAGGCGATCGGCCGCATCCACTGGCCTTCGCCTCTAAATTGCTCCATACGTGGCAAAAGTGCCAGCCCTAGTGCGATAAGAAATACATTTGCAATCCAGATTCCCGCAGCCGGAGTCAGCTTGCCTTCCCGCGCGAGGTTCGCCCCCAATCCCGATAACAAGTAATAGGAAGAAATCAAAATTATCGCGAGCAACGAACCCGCCGCCCGGCCTCCGCGCCGCGGTTGTGCGCCGAGCGGTACGGCAATCAACGCGAAGGCCAGGCAAGCAATCGGAAATGCAAACCGGCGGTGAAGTTCCACGCGCGCTTCGCGCCAGCCTGGGCCGTGATCGTTATAAAGGTCGCGAATCGAGCGTTCGGGATTGTTGAGCTGCCGTGGCTCGGCGGCTGTCAGGCCGCTGAACTCAATCGGCCAGTCGCTTTGTCCAAACGCCGTCACCGAGTAATGGTCGGCATCCACGCGGGAGAATTCGTGCGTGGTACCGCCCTGCAGATGAAGCTCTAACTTGCCCTGCTTCGGCTCGGCAATCACAATAGCTTTCTCCGCCAGAGTTACGCTTGAACCGCCCTCTGCTCCAGTCTGCGCGAGGAACACGCCGTGCCATTGCGTGCCCGCCGCAGTCACATCGTTGACGTAAAGAACCATGCGTGGAAAGCGTTCATCGAATACCCGCGGCTGCAACTGGAAGGAAATCTGGGAACTGATCAAGTCAGCTTGTAGCGAACGGAACGTCCGCAGCGCCAGCGGCCCCAGCCAGGTTGTCATGATCAGAGTTACGACCGCGCCGGTAAGCGCCAGCACACCAACAGGGCGCAGAATCCGGCGACGGCCGATGCCGAGCGCCGTAAGCGCGATGATCTCGCTATCCGCGGACATTCGCCCGAGCCCCAGCAGCGCGCCGATTAGCGTAGCCATCGGCACGGTGAACACGAGCACTGCCGGAAAGATGCACAGAAAGAGCGTCAGAACCTGTACGCCGGAGCCGCTGTGGCGCACAAAAAGCTCCATCAACTGCACCAGTTTTGGCACGAAAAAAACGAAGGTGAAGACGACGAGTCCAAGGAGTGCGTGACGGAAAACTTCGCGGACGATATACCGGTCCAGGATGCGCATGACGCGAACGGTGAGTGTAACACGGTCGCACCAGGGTTCGCTTTGCGGCGACGTTCTGCGTCTGACTGGTGAATGCCCGCAGCCGCTGTCTGTAGGCTCTCGAGCCTGGGCCGCGTGGTAGGGGCCACAGCTTCGCGGTGCCCGCGCTTCTTTCACCTTCTGCTTGCGGCTGCCCTCGCCAATTCCCGCTTTCCATGCATTTCAAAAAATCTGCTGGTAAAGCGGCCCTCCGGGTCAACGGCATTCTTCTTCTGAAAAAACGCGTCAATCCCACGATAGGCTTGCCTCAAGCTATCTTTGTCAACGTCCCGTAGGTAGGTCAAATAAGACGTTCCTTCGTTTTCCAGGGTCAGGTGGTTCAGCCGTTTGATCAGCTCATCTCCCTTGGCGCGGCCCTCCATCGAACACACTTCGTTAAAGTAAAGAATCACCGCTATCGCGTCTTCTTTCGGCGCATACGAAAGGGCGGTTTCGTTGTTGGCCTTCACATACCGCAGCGTCACTCCGAGGAGATTGGTTCCGTCTTCCAGCAGGATTCGCCGCATGCCGTCCGTGAAAGTCATGAATTGCGGAATTGGAATGAAGAATTCCTGGATCACATCCGCATCTTCCCGCGAATTATGCTCCAGCATCTTCACCGATGACACCGGCGGCCGCATGGCATTATTTCTCGACACCATCGTTTTCCGCGATGCGCCCCCGGCAATGAATTTTTCCGCATGCCACCGGAGCGTTTTGCCCCATTCGTATTTACGCGATAATCCGAATAAGAAGCCGTCGCGCGCCACGTTGCGTTCATGGTCCAATTGGAAAATCCCTTTGCGAGTTCGCTCCGTCCTTCGCCACACCGTCACGATCGTGTCGTTTAGAAAACTTGCCCGCGAAATCGACGGCCGCGCCAGAAAAAGCTCGGTCAGAGGATTCGCGCGGACGTCGATTTCAAGATATTCAACCAAGCCACTCAACGGAATGACGGCAGAACTTTGCTCGTAGACACAATCTTCCACGAGCTCCAGGTCTACATCGAGGATGATTCCGAACAACCCGTACCCGCCGATCGCGTTCCGGAACAGGTCCGGATTCTCCATTCTGCTTACGGACTTCACCGATCCGTCCGCCAGCAGGATCCGGAATCCAAGCACGCTGTCGACCAAGGCGGGGAAGCGCGTGTCACGCCCATGAGCATTGGCCGCGAGCGAGCCTCCCACGGTAAAAATGTTGTCAGATTGCATGGATTTTAACGCCAGGCGCGCTGGGCTCACCGCCTCCTGGATCTTGTCCCAAGTAATTCCACTTTCCACGGTGATGCGCTTCTGTTCCGCTTCAATGGAAAGCACGCGGTTGAATTGCCGCATGTCCAGAACCATTGCGCCGTTCACAAAAGCGTGTCCGCCCAGGTTGTGGCCGGTTCCCATCATGCAAATGGGCACGCCGTCACGTCGCGCGCGTTGCAGGGCGCTCCGGATGTCCGCAACGCTCCTCGGCACTTCAATTGTTCGCGCAACGGCAGAATATACGCGCCGCGCATCCGTCAACCGCAGGTGCGAGGACTCTTTGAGGATCTCTCCAATCGCATTGCTCAGGCGCTGGCGTTCCCGCGGCGGAACTTTCGGATCCACCGGCAGGTAGAGCAGTTGTCGGTAAATCTCCCGCGTCTTTACAGGCTCCCGATTCTCGCTCCCGACCGGCGGCTCGATGACCGCTAGCGCTGAACCGGCTGCGGTACCGTCGAATCCCCGCCGGTGCAGTTCGTCCATTAACCGCTCCCGCGCTTCCGCCAGAATCGGAAAGATCCAAAAACTATGAAACTCCGCGCGATTACCGGGATACGAAACCTCCCGCGGCAGCGATTTCGCAAACTCCTCGCCCGCCGAGATTCGCTGCTTCAGCCGCGCCGCGTCGAACCTCCGCAGCCGGTATGCCAGCAGGGCCAACATCGGGTAGGAACACTGCCACTGGATCTCCTTCAGCCAATCCTTCTCATCCAATCCTCGCATTTTTGCGATGACGCTCTCGAAATCCGCTCCGAGAATTTGGCATCCGCGATAGAACAGCCCAAACATCAGCGGCAGCGTAAACAGTTTCAGGATCGCATGCGTCAGCACGACGCCTGCAAATTCTTTCCGCGTCTGCATCGGAAGCGTCCGTTGGATCGTCCGCATTTTGCGCAGCAAATCTGCATCCTTTACGCGCAAAAGAGCCCCTCCCAGGGCTGTCATCGTCTTAATCGAACCGAAGCTGAACATCGCCACATTCGTCTCGGGATGTCCCGTGTAGTCCGGTCCCGTAAACGCCTGCGCGCAGTCTTCAATCATCACAAGGCCGCGCTTTTTCGCCAATTCGATCACCGGTCCCATCGGCACACGCGTGCCAAAAAGGTGCGCCACCACAATCGCTCGGGTCCGCTCCGTAATCGCCAATTCGATCGTTGAAATTTCTGGCCCCATCGTGCCGCTTTCGATATCCAGAGGAATCGGAACCAACCCATGGTGCTTCGCGATGTTCACCATTTCGGGGATCGTCAGCGCGGTCATGAGGATTTCGCTGCCCGCCGGGAACTCCAGCGCACCCAGAAGCAGATCGAACCCGGTTCGAACCGTGAACGCTGAAAGCACTGGATAACCCGGAGCAAACATGCCTTCGACCTCGGCTTCTTTGGCGCGAATGCTCCTGCGGAAAACACAGTGAAACGCCGCGCACGCAAGATCGCGCCACCGGATATCCAGTTGCTTTCGGGGATACATTCTCAGCCGCGGTAAAAGTGTCATCGCCGATGATCGTTTCTGCCGGTCAAATAATCCGTTCGCCGCCGGCGCGCTGCGTTGGCGGTATACTCCGCCCTCTTGCACTCTTCAAACTCTGGAAAAAATCCTGCTGCCTGTCGCGGATTCTATACTAGCCCTCGCCCTGACACTAGTGTTCAGCGCGCGTGGCCCATCTGTTTCTCTTACCCCCGGTTACATGATAGTTTTTCTTACAGTGGTTCTTTTCGCAGTCACGATTCGCGGGCCCGAGTGTATCAAATCGAGCCCGCACGACTGCTTGCATCTTCAAATACCAGCCGGACAGACTCCGGTCACCGGATTAACACGGGAGAGACGCGAGCGATGAAGCGGGTCCATCTGGTTGTGTTGTGGCACATGCACCAGCCGCAGTACCGCGATCCGGAGAATGGGCGATACGTCCTCCCGTGGACTCGCCTGCACGCCCTGAAAGACTACTGGGGCATGGTCGACGTGCTTCGCGAATTCCCCGACTTTCACGCCACCTTCAACGTCGTGCCTTCCCTTGGCATGCAACTCGAGGAGTACGCCAGTTGCAGTTTCAAGGAACCCTGGTTTTCGCTGGCGTTCAAGAATGCCGACGAACTAACTCGCGAAGACAAAGCGGAAATCCTCGCGCGCGCGTTTCAAGTGAATCATGAGCATCTGATGTCCCGCTGGCAGCGTTTCGTTGAGCTATTTGAATGGTCGCGTCCCGCTGGCGGCGCGCAGGCGCTGGTCTCTTTCACCGCGCGCGACTGGCGCGACCTGCAACTGCTCTCTCAGTTGGCTTGGATGGAAGAGTCCTGGTTCGAGAAGGACGACCTCGTCAGCCGTCTGGCCACGAAAGGGAAGGACTATACGGAGCAAGAGAAATCCGCGCTGCGCAAAAAGCAGCTCGAATTCCTGGGCCTCGTGCTCCCGGCATACCGTGACGCCGCGCAGAGCGGCCAGATCGAGCTCAGCACCACTCCGTTCTATCACCCCATCCTTCCCCTGATCTGTGATTCCGACATCGCGCGAGTCGCCAATCCCGGGACGCCTCTCCCGCGCCGCGCCTACCGCCGTCCAGAAGATGCGCGCGAACAATTGCGTCTTGCGCGCGAGTATCACGAGCGAGTTTTTGGCGCGAAGCCCGCCGGCCTGTGGCCTTCCGAAGGTTCGGTTTCCGATCAAGCGCTTACCATCGCCGCCGAAGAGGGCTTTCGCTGGTTTGGAACCGATGAAGGAGTCCTTGGCCGCACGCTCAACGTCGGATTCTTCCGCGACGGCAATGGCATTCCCGCCAACGCCGATCGGCTCTACAGACCCTGGCAAGTGCAACTCGCCCCTAACGGAATTACCGGTTTGT
The DNA here is from genome assembly GCA_003225315.1 of Acidobacteriota bacterium. Classification (GTDB taxonomy): domain Bacteria; phylum Acidobacteriota; class Terriglobia; order Acidiferrales; family UBA7541; genus Acidiferrum. Next base: position 109,717 of record QHZD01000017.1, on the reverse strand, counting down.
TCCGTGACCACCACCTTTCCGATCTCATCGGCTTCGTTTATAGCCGCATGGACGCCAAAGCCGCCGCGGCGGATCTCCACAATCGCATGCGCCACGTCGGAGAAACCGTTCAGAGCAATCAGCCGCTTACGATTTGTCTTTTTCTCGACGGCGAAAACGCCTGGGAATACTATCCGGGCAACGGCCGCGCGTTTCTCCGCGAGTTTTACGGGCGCATCCAAGGCGACCAGGATTTCCGGGCGCTCACCGCCAGCGAAGCCATCGCCGCCGCCGGTGAAATTCCCGTCACACCTGGAATTTTCCCCGCGTCGTGGATCAACGCCAATTTCGACGTCTGGATCGGTCACGCTGAAGACGTCGCCGCCTGGGAGTTACTCTGGGACGCCCGTGAAGCCTACGCTCGCGCCTTCGAAGCCCGCAAGCAGGGAAGAACGGACGCTCCCTCCCAGACTGCCCTCATGGAAGCCCGCGAATCGCTTCTCGCCGCAGAGGGCAGCGACTGGTGCTGGTGGTTTGGCCCGGAGCACAGCACCGCGAACGATGCTGAATTCGATGCGCTCTATCGCAAGCACCTGACAGCCATTTATCTTGCGGTGGGCCAGGTGGCACCCGAAGAGCTGGCCAAGCCCATCAAGCGCAGGCCCGAACACGCACTGCAGCTTGCTCCGACCGGCTGGCTCAATATCACGGTCGACGGCCGGGACACTTCCTATTTCGAATGGCTCGGCGCCGGCCTCTATTCACCGGAACGCCGCGGCGGCTCCATGCACGGCCGCGTCTTCTATCTGCACGAGCTGCGTTACGGCTTCGAAAAGGATCGCTTCTGCGTGCGCATAGATCCGTTCCCCGAAGCTCTCGCCGAACTGGAAGACCCCGAGTTTCGCATCACCATCGGCGGCGCCGAGGATCTGACCATCGTCGTGAATCTCCAGCGTGGCCACGTTCAGGGCTTCGCCGTTGAAAAGGACCTTGTCTGCCTGCTCAATTCCAAACTCGTCGCCGAAGCTACCTTCGAGCGCGTCCTGGAAGTTGCCATCAATAGGGACCAGATCAATCTCAAAGGTCAGACCAAGCTGCGCCTCGGCGTCGCGCTCTGGCACGGCGGTTTGCCCGTCGACGTCTTGCCCGCCGAAGGCTTCCTCAACGTCGACCTTGGCGAAGACCACTCTGCTTGGCCACCGGAATAATCAGTTCGCGCTACGCAGTAGTTAAAGTTTTTCTTGAAGTGCTTGCGCCCCTCGTCGGTTGCACCTTCGATCGCCCTCCGCCGGGCTATCGAAGTCTTACTTTAAGTTGCTCTCTGCCCGCTCCCTAAAACAGTTTCACCGCCAGTTCCTGCGGATGATCGCCCACCGGAATCATTGTCACCAGAAAATTCGTCCGCACCCGGATCACCGCCAGGTCCCCCGAGCCATGGCTCACCACCAGGAGCAGATTCTCATTGGGATCGAATCGCAACGCGGTTGGCTCGTCACCCGCAGGAACAGGAAAGCCTTTCCCCGGGTCGCGAATGATGCGCCGGTTCAAAATGTCCACCGGTGTGACCCGGTCGCCTGCTGTGTCCGAGACATACATCAGGCTTCCATCGTTGCTTAGCACGCCGCGCGTTGGTGTCGACCCGAGCACCATGTAGTCGCCTACCTCGTGCGTCCAGGTGTTGATGGCTTGGAGCCCGTGAGCCTCCGGGGAAATCACGTAGAGTTCGCCCCCATCAGGTTTCAGCAGCATGTCTGCCGGCTTGCCGGCCAGTTCGAGGTTGGTGACTAGCACGCCGCGGCGCAGGTCTACCACGGACATGCGCCTCTCGGACCGGCTCAGCACAAACGCCAAGGAACTGTCTGGCAGGACCGCAACGTCCTCCGGTTGCGGAACCACGGCGACACTGCCGCGCAGCCCCAGCGTCGCAGCGTCATGGATGCCCAGCGTCCCCTCGCGGCGATTCACGACCAGTACGGTCTTTCCGTCCGGCGTTGCACGCGCGAGCACGGGTTCGCGCCCGGTCGCCGCGCGCCCAATGACGGCCCGCGATTTAACGTCAATCGCGACGAGCGTATTATTTCCGGATGCCGTCGTGTAGACGCGGTTACCGTCCGGCGAAAAATCCAGCGCGAAGGGAAGTGGCCCTATCGTGATTCGCGCTATCACCTGCCCAGCGGTGTGATTGGCGCGTGGATCGACGATCCACACGTACCCGCCCGCCGCGCTGACGCCAAAAATCTCCGGCCGTGTAGGATGCTCGCGCATCCCGGAAAGCCCCGGCCCGACCGCGATGCGCCCCACAGCTTTGAGCCTCACCAGGTCCACGACAGTTACATTGCCATCTGCCGTAGAGACATACGCCAAAAGATGCAAGTCCGGCCGGAGAAACGAAGGCCGGTGCTCGCGCAGCAGCAATACCAGTCCACCGATACCAAGAGCAGCCAGCAGGAAGTAGGCACGCAAGTTCTTAGGCCGGTTCATGTACGGGAGGAAATTGTCCCACGGTTCGACGAAAGGTCAAACGGCGCGCACTTCAAACCCAAATGCGTTGCACGCTTTAAGACGCTGCTGGCAAGTTTCTGGAGGGATTCTTTCTAGCCCGGCTAGGGTTTTGTTTCCGAATCTGCCTTCGCTGCAACGGCGCCGGGAGCTTCCGCCGACGGGTGCTCCCCCTGGCGCGTGAGATAAAGCACAAACGGAGTAAGCTCAAAGGGCCTTTTTTCGGATTCAGCCAGAATGCCCGCTGGTTTGGACTTAAGCATCCTCAACTGGTCGTTCCAAGGATCGACCTTGATGCGTCCGCCGAGCGGCAAAGCCGCAATCCCGTTAGCCGCGGCCGGCTTCGCTTCCGCGGCAGACGGCTGCGCGGAGGACACCGCCGCAACAATCGTCAAGCTTGTGGAGACTCTGTCCCCCAGGTGTGGGCTGATCAGGTTGGGGATTTCCTTCGCCCGATTTTTGAGCGCCTGGAGGAACAGTTGCGCCGTGCCGGACTGCTCCTTGTAGGGCGAGTTGTTCAGCAATTCGTTGCCCTTTTGCTTGGCGGCCTCTTCCTCTTCCGGCGTTCGCGCAAAGTCAAAGTGCCGGAACGTCTCCTTCTCGTTGAATCGCACGCTGTCGAAGAACGCAAATTGCGTATCCATGCGATGCCCGAGTACCACGTGGCCCAGTTCGTGCGCCAGGATAGCCGCGAGGCTGGCCTCGTCAGGAAGCACGTCAACCAACCCGCGGCTCAGCACGATAGTGTGGCCAATGGTAAACGACTCCAGCGTTGAGGTCATCAACACGCGGCAGCGGACTTCCGGCTGGATGTCGAGATTGTTGGTCACCTCCAGGTTGTTGATCACCGTCTCCAGAACTTTATCGACTTCCCCACGAGGCGCTATCAAGCCTTGCCGCTCCAGTCGTTCCATGACGTTTTCTTCCGCCTGCCGGGCCCAGGCACGCTCCGCTTGAAATGGCGAATTGTCATTGGCCCCTTCTGACTGGTCATTGGCGGGATTCAGTCCCTCCACCAGGATCTTGCTCAGCTCTTGCTCTCCCTGCACTCTGCCAATGTTGTAGCCCCATAACCGCGTCTGCGCTCGGAAGGCCTTGAACCTCATCCTTTTCGTCTGCTCGTCTCGCACGCTGCCCTGTTCGGTGAAAACAAATGCCGGGAGCCATTGGTTCTTTCCGGCGTTCACGCGCCAGCTATCGAAGTTGAAGTAGTGGCTGGTCATCGATGAGCCACCATACGCGCCGTTGATGCGCACAATGTGGAAATCCTGATCCTCCACCCAGATGCGCCCGACAAATCGCCCCTTGCCCGCCTTCGGCAATGGATCGACGTCAAAAACCAGGCAACGCACCTCGCCCAAGAACTCGCGGCGCACATACTCAATCTTGTAGTGTTGGCGGTCGAAGCCATTCGTGTCCAGGAAGATCATCTGCAGGAAACCGCGCGGGACAAATTCCGTGGAGAAAAAGCCGGCAAATTCGCCCAAAATCTTCTGCTTCATTCCCGTCTCATGCTCCAGCGGCTCAAGGTCCACGCCCTTCGCCAGCTCCGCCCGCCCCAGGAAGTACTTGTCGCCGTCCGGTACCGCCCCCAACTGCTTATCCGCGCGCAGATTCTGGATGTACGTTTCCACCAGCGGTGAATATTGGCGAAGCAGCTCCACTTCGGCTTGCTCCTGCCGCACGACCTTATCGACCACTTCGCTTACTGTAGTGGGTTGCTGGGCCCTTGCGACGATGGACATCGCGCTTAGCGCGAGAATTGCAGGCAGGATCTTGCGGCTGCGCATTGGGCCTCCACACATCGACCTTTAGATAGGGCTGTGTATCGCCAGAGTAGTCCGCGGAGCGGGCACTGCCACCTGTACGGAAGGCCAGTTTAGGGCCAGCCGTCCTGTTGCTTGACACAACGAAGGTAAGGGCCCTACGTAGCGCCGGGCTTTCCCCTGAGTTGTGGGGGCCCGACGATGTTGGTCGGGAAGCCCGGCATCTCGTCTTCGTTGCCTAACCCGCTACGGGATCGCTTTTTTTAAAGCGGCGCCCACGACTCGTCATTTCGAGCGCAGCGGGCCGACGCTTTTCCTGCCGCTTTCGCTCCCCCGAATGCGTGGGCCTGCGCAGAGAGAAATCTCTCTTCCTCTTGCATTGGCCCGTGAAAGTCAGCAAGAGCGGGAAGAAGAAGCAAACCCAAAATTTGCACAGGCCATCGAGATTTTCACAGGCATTGAGTGATTGTCAGTGTCAAATTGGTGCTATAATGCAAGCGGTCGTGAGTCTCAGGAGAGAGCGCAACGCTTAAGCCCTGGGGCACGCTAGCTATCAGCCGAAGGCTTAGTAGCTCCCGTCTCAAGAGAATTCACCTCCAAGAAACGCAAGAGGCAGTCTGCTAGAGAAGTCCCTTTCCCGCGGGACAAACTCCCTCGGCTCCTACCTCAGAATTCTCCTTCGGAAAAAGGAGATGCGTTTCCTTCCTTTAATTGGATTAGGAGTCGATTATGTCGAAACTCACGATCAAGGTTGAACTTCAAGGTCTTAAGATTGAAGTCGAAGGCAGCAGAGAAGACGTCCCTCGGCTAGCGCAAAAAGTTGGAGAACAGATCGGAAGTTTGGTTCAGCCCGCCCTATTGCTCGAAGGTGAAAGCAGTAGGCCCGTTGATTCCAATGGGGACGACCGGGCGCTCTCGGAGCAAGGAAAAACTCGAAGAAGGAGAGTCGGTGGTGGCAGTGGACGGAGAACTCCGGCTGAGGAAATCGATCTTTCCATTGACCCTGCAAAGCATGGCTCTCCGCGCCAGACGTGGAACGGGGTCCAAAAGTCTATTTGGCTCTTGCACGTCGCGGGTAAGGCACTTAGCTCTTACTCGATAGAAAAGGCCTTCAACGCGCAGTTCAGGGCGGCCGGCCCACTCAGGAGACAGAACGTCGCCAGAGACCTGGACAAGGAAAAGTTGAAAGGAAAAGAAGCACCTGTTGGCGCCGAGATCAGCGACGGTACGACGAAGTACTTCCTGACCGATGCCGGTAGCGCTCTGGCAAAGAAGTTGATTGCCGGAGACGATTCCGCGAGGGCGGCTGGTGCAGACTAGCAATGCCTTTGGTCGACAAAGCCACTCTCATTGCGGCAGTGTCTCCGCCGCTTGATAAAGCACTAACTGAGGCGCTCGTGGATGAGTTCATCTCCCTCGAGCGCCGCTATATTCAGCGGGATTGGGAACCTGCGCAACTGGACGCCGGACAATTCTGCGAAATCCTAGCACGAAACATCCACCACCAAGATTCAAGCATCTTGAATCCCACCAAACAATTCGATGATTGTGCGAAGTACATCGAGGACGAGAAGAACCAGCACTCGCACGCAATGAGTCCGCGACACGATGCCTTGCACCTCGTCAAGGTTCTGCGAACCACGTACAAATTTCGGAGTCAGCGAGGCGGCGTGCACATCTCGCCCACGTACAAGCCGAACCATATGGACTCGAAGGTCATCATAGAGATGGCTAGGTGGTGTTTCGCCGAAACGCTGCGCCTATTTTGGAAAAGTAGTGATCGGGAGCAGGTCGCTAAGGCAATTCGGGAGTTGCTGCAGTTTGACGTGCCGTGCATCGGCAAGTTCGAGGACATTGTCATGGTTCAACGGACCGACCTCACGGCCGAGGAGGAGTTGCTTGTACTATTGCACTACGCCGGGGAGCAAGGGTTCACACGCACGGAGCTAGGCAAGTATGCTCTGGTGAGCGCGGCGTCTGTGACTCTAGCGCTGCAGAAGCTAACTCGTCCGTCGAGCCGCAAGGTTGTACAGTTGCCATCTAAAAAGTACCGCTTGACTGATTTGGGTTCAAAAGGAATTCGCGAAAAGCTCCCGGACAAGCTTCTCCTCGCTTAGCGTGGGCCGACTGGCACCAAATGGAAGGGCAACGCTACCTTTGCGTTTCAGTTTTTCAAACGGTTCGGCCTCAGTTGTTTGCGCGAAATGATGTAGTCGCGCAACATCTCTTTGCCGAGTGTCACTTCGCCGGAGAGAAGGCTTTTTAGAGCATCGCTCAACAACCCTCTTCGAAAAATCGGATTACGTTTGGCATCCGCTTGAACTGTCTCCCTAAAATCTCTCGTCAAGACCATTTTCGTCCCTCTTCTCTTTCTTCTTCAAAAGTAACATGGTTTGAACCGTTGCCAACGATTCTTCTGAACGCTTCTTACCGACTGCCGTCTTGCAACGCTATTTCCTTTGCGTTACGCTGCCGCGGTTGAGCGAAATTCGTAAGCAGGTAGGTATGCCAGATGAAGCCAACCCCACAACCTCAAGTAGAACTCCGCGATGTAGCGCCGAGCCTGTGGATTTGGCGTCTCGAACATCCTCGCTGGAAGCCAGGGCAGGGATGGGAGCCAATCGTGGCCTCGACCTGCGTTGAGTCCCGTGGCGAGACTCTGCTTCTCGATCCGCTTGCTCCGCCCGAAGATACTGCCGAGTTCTGGAAGCGGCTCGACGCGCGCCCGCCGACTGCCGTCGTCGTTCTCAAGCCCGATCACGTTCGCGACGTTGATCTCTTCGCACGCCGCTATAATGCCCGCGCGTTCGGCCCGCGCCTCTTCTTTCGCGAGGACATTCCCAAGACTGACCTGCAGTTCATCGAGCCTGGCAGCCAGCTTCCGGGAGGACTCCTCGCCCTCTACGATGGACGTGGCCGCAACGAGACGCCGCTGTGGCTCCCCGAGCAGCGCACCCTCGTTTTCGCCGACGCGCTGACCGCGGAGGGAGGCGAGCTGCGCGTTTGGGCATCGCCTGCGCATCAAGAACGCGCGCTACCCGCGCTGCGCGCCCTCCTGGACCTTCCGTTCGAGCGCATCATCGTTTCCCACGGCGAGCCTGTCCACACCCGCGCCGCCTTCGAGCGCGCCCTCGATCTCCCCACCTGGACTGGCTAGGCGATACGCGAGCATGCCTGCCTCCCTGTCGTCGCTTTCGCATTCTTGGGCAAATAATGTGCTATGGCATCGTTTGAGGCCGGCCTATAATGCTTTAAGTCATGAAGAACATTACTCTTCCCATCATCGTCGAAGCGGATTCCGATGGCTTTTTCGTTTCCTGCCCCACGCTCCAAGGCTGCTACAGCCAAGGCGATACGTACGAGGAAGCTGTAGAGAACATCAAGGACGCCATTAAGCTGCACATTGCAGACCGATTGGCGGACGGCGAAGAGATTCCTCAAGTTTCCGTGAGCCTGTCTACCGTTGAAATTGCTGTCTGATGCCCAAGCTTCCACGCCTTACTGCGCGCGAAATCTGTTCAGTACTCGAAAAGCTCGGGTTTTCAATCACGCGTCAGAGTGGCAGCCACATGATTTATAAGAATGCCGAAGGCAAGCGCGCCACTGTCCCATTTCACGCTGCAAGAGTTCTTCACCCCAAGGTTCTGAAAAGCATCATGCGGGATGCGGGAATAAGTACCGAGGACTTGGAGAAACTCCTATGACTCCAGCCTCGGGCCTCTCTATGGAGCCCACAGGCGGAGTATCCCCCTTCAACCTTGAAACCTCTTAACTTTCAAGGTTTCAACATCTTCCCGCTCCGTCCGAATGGTACACAAAGAATAACTTGACATCTGCTGAATTTCATACTACTATCTTTTTTGAACTCGACGCTACAACCCGCCCGCTTCCAAGCCTTCTGCGGTCCTTTCGCAGTTATGCGTCATCAGGCAACCCATTTAGAAAGGACGTCCGCAACACAGAAACATGGGGTGAATCTTGCACAATTTTGGTGCAGTCTAAGTCCTTTAGATGCAACACCTATGAGGCCCCTCCTATGTGTTGCAAACAAAGAACTTGCGAAATACTTAAGTCCTTTAGATGCAACATTTACAAAAACCACAGGGGGTGGGCCCTAAGCTTTCAGGCGTCTACCACAAGTCCCAGGCTCGAGGCGTCTTGGCCTCCAGCGAAGAGTCTGCTGGTATACTCGCGCGGCGATATTCAATTGATTAGAAAGAATGGAGTGGAGGAAACCCCGTGCGCTCAACAGTAGTGCTTGCCATTCTTGCAGGATTGCTGGCGATTCCCGCGCAGGCGCAAGAGCCCGCGAGCCAGCCGATTTTCAAGCTGCAAGAAGTGATGATTCCAATGCGCGATGGCGTGAAGCTGCAAACGGTGATCCTGACACCGGCCGATCAGCATGGACCGCTCCCGATTCTTTTTCGGCGCACTCCGTACGGCGTTCCCGAAAATCCGCCACAGCAGATGCCGGCGTCCTGGAAAGAGCTTGCTCAGGATGGCTACATTTTCGTCATCCAAAATCTGCGCGGCCGCTTCAAGTCCGAAGGCGTGTTCGACCTGACTTCCCATGTGGATCTGACGAACCCGAAGTCCACCAACGAAACGACCGACGCGTACGACAGCATCGAGTGGCTGGTGAAAAACGTCCCCAACAACAGCGGCAAAGTGGGGATGTACGGAGTCTCCTACGACGGCCTGACCACCGCGCTGGCGCTGCTGCATCCGCATCCCGCGCTGAAGGCCATGAGCGAACAAGCTTCGCCCGTCGATCAGTGGATGAATGATGACGATCACCGCTACGGCGCGCTCCGCGAAAGCTACAACTTTGAATATGCGGTGATGGAGCAAGCCGACAAAAACTCCAACACCCACTTTGAATTCGAGACTTACGACACCTATCAGTGGTATCTGGATTTGGGCCCGCTCTCGAATATCAACGCGAAATACCTTCACGGCAAAATTCCTTATTGGAATTCCACAATCGATCATCCGGACTACGACGAGTTCTGGAAAAAAGAGGCGTGGGTGCGGCAACTTCACGCTTCCACAGTTCCGAACTTGAACGTAGCTGGATTCTGGGATCAGGAAGATCCCTGGGGACCGTGGCAGATTTTTCGCCACGCAGAAGAACACGATCCCGACCACACGAATTTTATGATTGCCGGTCCGTGGTTTCACGGCCAGTGGCAAACGCCGAAAGCGGACAGCATCGGCCTGATTCCGTTTGCGGGACATGAAACGGCGCGCGAGTTCCGCGAAAACATCGAGGCGCCCTTTTTCGGTTACTACTTGCACGGCAAAGGCGAGAAGCCGAAGTGGCAAGCCAGCACGTTTCAGAGTGGCTCGAATAGTTGGCACACTTACGCGGTTTGGCCGCCGAAAGAAGCTCAACCGACAAATTTATATTTGCACGCCGATGGCACGCTTTCCTTCACAGCCCCCACCGCCGCGGAAAGCGCGAAAGCCTATCGCGAATATGTTTCCGATCCCGCCAATCCCGTGCCGTACCGGCAGCGGCCCATTTCGCCAACATATCCAGCAGGGGATTGGCGCACCTGGGAAGCGGCTGACCAGCGTTTTGTGGATGGCCGTCCCGATGTTTTGTCATTCGTGAGCGCGCCACTGGATCATGACATCACCGTTACCGGACCGTTGGCGGCCGCGTTGTTCGCTTCCACCTCCGGAACAGACAGCGATTTCGTGGTGAAGCTCATCGACGTTTATCCCGACAATGCGCAGAAAAATAGTTGGGCTCCCGAAGACGGCCCCAAGCCCGGCCAGTTCGCGCAATCCCTGAACGGATACGAATTGCCGATCGCCATGGAAGTGCGGCGCGGCCGCTATCTGCAAAGTTTTGAGACTCCGCACGCACTTGCGCCAAATCAACCGCTCGAATGGAATGTTCCCCTGCGCGACCACGATCACGTTTTTCTGAAAGGGCATCGCATCATGGTGCAGATTCAGTCCACATGGTTCCCCTTGATTGACCGAAATCCGCAAAAATTTGTGCCCAGTATTTACAAAGCAGTTGCGTCCGACTTCACTTCCGCGACGCAGCGGATTTATTGTTCACCGGCGATGCCTTCGCACGTAGTTTTGCCGGTCATGCACTAAGGAAGCGAGAGACAAAGTGCGGGGTCGATGAGGAATCAATGGGTTTGCGGCGGCTCGGAAGGTTTGCTCATTGGTTGAAGCAGTTCCAACCCGATGGAGAAGGAATGGTTCGGAAGGGCTTTGCAGTAAACGACGTGCGCGCGCGAATAAAAACTACCGGAGATGGTTCGCAGCGAAACATCCTGATTGGGCTCCCACGGCCCTTTCGTCAAAATGCGGACACCGTGATAGCTGACGTTGACGGTGGAAGCAATTTCGTGTGCGGCGCTCTCAAGACTGCAGAGTTCGACCAACATCTCTTCTGGAATGCGCCCTTCGGTCCGGACCGGCGGAAATGGATTTGTCATGGATTTCTTCTCCCTGCGAAAGACAACAGCCTGCCAGGCTGCGCCAGCCACCCGAAGGCGGCCGTCAGGCGCCGCTGTAAATCCGAAACGAGGGCCATTTAGCGCTGAGCCCCTGAATATTCACTCCGATGAGGTAGCGGTCGTCCTCAAGCTTCTGGCAATGGACGACTTTTCCGCGGATGGAGTCTTCATCCTTCAAAGGAGTGAGCTGTACTAATTCGCCGGGTTGCCAAGGACGACGGGAAATTACGCGAGCGCCGTTGACGCTGATGTTGTCCGTACAAGTCAATTCAGGCTCTTTAGCGGTACGATCCTGCACCTGCCCGAGGTACACCACAACGGCTATGGGAAAACGTTTATCGGTGCGTCCATTTAAAGTACGCATACAGGCCTGGCATCGGCCTAGCCTAGGAACGGAACCCGGACCCGGCGGCAATGAGCTGGTGGGAGCCGCTGGCGAGCAAGCTGATGCGATTTAAATCTACATTTAGTTAGCACCGGGCGGAATTCTTAACAATCAGGTAAAAACCCTAATTTGAGGCTATGTGGAATTTCATAGGACAAGGGCTTATTTAGGCAGCTGCGCGCCCGGACAGGGGAATTTGCGTCAACCAAAAAGCGATCATCGTTCGAGATTTTGCAATGGCGTGAAATTGGGTCATGAGCGGAATCAAAACCGCTCGACAGAAGCGCGGCTTTCACATTATTGTCGGCAGTAGTAGCCGTAAAGACCGCACAAGCAGACCCTCACAGATCAACGGAGAACCCATCCACAATGTCCAATCCGTTAGAGCTCGAATTCGTGCTCGTGTCCAGCGACTATACCACGATGAACGCCGTGTCCGGGGGCGTGAAAAAATATGGGGCCAAGTTCATTCTTGTTCCCACGGCGGAAGCCGCGCGCGATTGCCTGAACCGGCGGAAGATTGACGGCGTCTTTGTGGACCTGGAAGTTCCGGGGGCCCTGGGCGTGATGGAATCGATCCGCAAAGGGACTTCCAATGCCAAGGCGGTGATTTTTGCGTGCGTGCTGCACGCAAAAGAATACACAGGCGCGTTAAGCGCGGGCGCGAACTTTCTCCTACGGAAACCCTTGAACGAGGACAGCATCGCGCTGCACATCACGATTGCGAAGGAGCTGCTCGAGCGCGAGCGGCGGCGCTACTTTCGGCATGCCGTAAATCTCCCCGTGACCTTAAACGATGGGGAAGCGGGACAACATGCGCGGATGACCAACGTGAGCGAAGGCGGCATGGCAGTGCGCACGGCGAAAACTCTGAAGCATACTTCGATGATCGATTTTGCATTTGATCTTACTCCGGGAGCAAGCGTTATAGGGCGGGGCCAAGTGGCGTGGACCAACACGGACGGAATGGCAGGAATCATTTTGCAAACTTTTCGCGGAACGGGCCGCGAACATCTCGAGGTGTGGCTGAGAGCTCAGGAGCAGCTTGCTACCAAGAAGAATGCGACGGAAGGATGACCGGAACAGGCGAAAGGCCCGCAAGAATCGTCTTTCACGAAAATGCTGATTGCCAGACGCCTAGTTGATGGAGCGGTGGAGGACAGCGGCGATTTGGCGCATTTCGTCGGCGAGGGCGATGAATTCCTCAGGCAGAAGAGACTGCATGCCGTCGGACAGAGCTTTGTCCGGTTCGTGATGGACTTCGATGAGAAGGCCATCGGCGCCTACGGCGACTGCTGCGCGAGAAAGCGGCAAGACTTTGTGGCGTTTGCCGGTGCCGTGGCTGGGATCGACGAAAATGGGAAGATGGCTGCGTTTTTTTACTGCGGGAACAACGGCAAGGTCGAGCGTGTTGCGAGAAAAATCGGAGAACGTTCGAACGCCGCGCTCGCAGAGCATGACGTTGTAATTGCCCTCGGACAGCACGTACTCGGCGGCCATGAGGAATTCATCCAGAGTGGCGGACATGCCGCGCTTTAGAAGAATGGGTTTCTTGGCGCGGCCTGCGCGCTTCAGCAAAGAAAAATTCTGCATGTTGCGCGCGCCGATCTGGATTACGTCGGCGTACTCCTCGACGAGGTCGAGCGATTCGTTGTCAATCGCCTCCGTGACGATGCCGAAGCCATACTTGGCGCGAACTTTCGAAAGGATTTTCAGGCCATCTTCGCCGAGGCCTTGAAAGCTGTACGGGGAAGTGCGGGGCTTGTAAGCGCCGCCGCGGAAAAGCCGCGCGCCGGATTTCTTGACGCGTTCGGCGATGGCCAGGCATTGCTCTTCGGTTTCGACCGCACAAGGACCGGCGACCAGGGCAATGTGCTGACCGCCGACGATGACGTCTCCAGAGGGTGTCGGGATTCGAAAGATACTGTCTTCTTCCTTGGCGTCACGGCTGACGAGCTTATAAGGCTTGCTGACGGGGATGCATTCCCCGACACCGGGCATGGATTCGAGGACGCCGAGGTCCACAGCGCCTTTGTTTCCAGTGATGCCAATCGCTGTTCGAATTGACCCTGGGATGGGGTGCGCTTTGAGCCCCAGGCTCTCGATGCGCTTGCAGACTTCGCGTACCTGTTCTTCAGTAGCGTGAGACTGCATAACGACAAGCATGAAGGGTTCCCCCGGTTGGTGAGTAAGGCTTGAGTTTACGGCAAGCTGGCGGAGAGCCGCAAATGCGGGGCATCCTCTGGCTGGTCAGTCTCCGGTAACCCGACTTCCATAACTGGTCCTTGCCAAGAGAACGGGTGTGCCCGCTGACGAGGAGGCGGCAGGGTAGCGGATAGGAGTACGCGCGGAATTTTTCACGTCAGACGTGCTACGATAACTACAAGGCCCCCCCAAGCGTCCGCGAGAGCGGCGCTCCCGCCTACACGACAATCTGCGAGAAAAACCATGACACAGACGTCACAGGAAATCCGTGTTCTTGTGGTGGACGACTCACCGGTTTCCCGTAAACTCCTCGAGCACGCCCTGGCCGAAGCTCCTTATACCCTCGGTTTTGCCAAGGAAGGATCGGACGCGTTGCGGCTCTTTGGCGAACGTCTTCCCGATCTGGTCATCGCCGATTGGCAATTGCCGGATATTTCCGGTCCCGAGCTGTGCCGCATAGTTCGGAAGCAGTTCGCAAGCGCCTACACGTACCTAATGCTGCTCACGGGCAACTCGGATAAAAAGAGCATTGCCGAAGGGCTGGCTGCCGGCGCGGACGATTACCTCACCAAGCCATTTGATAGCGACGAACTGCGCGCGCGGGTTGGCGTCGGCCGAAGAGTAATCGAAATGCATCGCGAGATCGAAGCAAAGACCAAGGCGCTGGCCCTCGATGCGCGCACTGATCCACTGACGGGCTTGGCCAATCGCCGCGCCGTCGAGGAATGGTCGGTGAAGCAAATCTCCGGCGCGGTTCGACACGGGTATCCCATTTGGGTGGTGCTTTCCGACCTCGATTCCTACAAGCCTGCTACCGACTTATTTGGCCACGGCGCAGGAGATTCCATGCTGCAGGCGTTCAGCGAGATCCTAAAAAAGAATACGCGGGTTTCCGATCTGTGCGGCCATATGGGTGGTGACCAGTTCATCCTTGTCATTTCCCATGTCACCAGGGAGAACATGAACCTGGTATTGAATCGGCTGCGCGAGAAAATCGCTAACTATGATTTTTCCTTCCATGACACCGCCCTTCCTTTATTCGCGAATTTCGGCATGGCCGGCTCTGAAGGCGGCGAGCAGCTGCAACTGCGCGCGATGTTGCAACAGGCGGATGCGGCTTTGCTGGAGGCCAAGCGGACCGCACAAACCCCGCTGGGTGAAGCCGGTCAAGCGGTGAAATGAACCGCCAGCGGAATGGCGAGACTTCGAGCAAGCTGGCGTTACGAATTTCATTGACGATGGCGGGTGAAAAGGCATCCAATACGGTAGTTGTCCACTTTAGCCCCAGCCGGGAGGAACAATTGCTCTCGGATCATATCTTTCATCTCTTTGGCCGTACGATCACCATCACAGGCAAGGAAGAGTTTCTGGCGATTGTGGTTCTCGTCGTGGCGGTGACAGCCTGGGCGGTGCAACAGTTTCGACGGAGGCGTGCCGTCGTTTTGGAGAGGTCCATGGTGAGCGACCAGCTTGTCTATGAGCTGTCGCGGATCGCGGATGCGCTGGATCGCATCTCGAATCGACCTGTGGATCAGTATATTGCCGCCCCCAGCAGAGAAACCGACGAATCGACTGGGGGACGGATTCCGCTCTCCATGTTCGGGCGATAAGAAGTAGGAACGGGAAAGCAGTGGACTTATGCGTGCGCAAGGGCTAGTGTGCCGGCGCAAACCACTGCAAGGGTTTACGCGAGAATGAGTTCCTTGTTTTTCGGAACACGAGGGAAGCGGCGCACTCTTGGCGGCTTAGCCCTTTGCGCTTGCCATAAGTCATACTGAACTTGCATTCGGAGCCAGAACTCAGGCGAAGTGCCAAGTGCCGCCGACAACCGGAGGGACATCGCCGCGGTCACACCAGTATGCCCATTGAGGATTCGCGATAAATGGGCACGCGTAACGCCCAAACGAGACGCGGCTTCGCTGACGCTCATATCCCCCAAGTAATCTCTTAAAACTTCGCCCGGATGCGCGGGATTGAAAATCATAAGTCCTCGCTCAATGATAGTCCCGATAGTCGACAAGGATGACGTCTTCCCCTTCGAAAGAAAACGTAAGCCACCAATTACCGCTTACTTTGACGGTCCAGTGACCAGCGAGTTCCGCTCTCCATGGATGAAGGTTGCTCCCCGGCGCATCCATGTCACTGGGCCGGCTGGCCACGTTTAATGCGGTCAGGAGCCTTCGCAACCTTGCAGCATGTGCCGGTTGAATACCGGTCTTGGAGCCGGTTTCGGCGAAGAGCTTCAGTCCTTTGTTCCGGAAGCCCTTGATCACGCGTATAGTGTATACGCACAGTATACGAAAGGCAAGCGTGGGGAACCTGGAACTGGACATCGCGCAAAACCACCGCCACAGAACGCGAATCGTGGAATATCCGGGTGGAGGAAATGCATCCTCCAGCCTGTGCTAGAATAGGGAGTTTAAGACGGAGCGCAAATTCTCATTGAGCATGCCTGAACAGCCGATCACTCCAGTTACTGAATTTGACCCCGAAGACGAATATCGCCCTGAACCCGAGCCTGAACCGCTGCCGCCATCGTGGATGGATGGGAGCTTGCGGATTGGGATTCACACTTCCATCGCCGGAAGCTACCTGAACGCGCTGGAATCCGCTCGCAAACTGGGCTGCAACGCGCTCCAAATTTTTTCTGCCAGCCCGCGCATGTGGCAGGGCGGCCCGGCGCGCATTCCGGACGTGGACGCGCAGGCGTTTCGGGCGCGGCGGGACGAGCTGCGGCTCGGACCGTTGGTCGTTCATGCAAATTACCTGATCAATCTGGCGGCTTCCCAGCCGATGTTGCGGACGCGGTCGATCCAGGCATTCCATGATGAGATCGTGCGCGCCGTGGCTCTCGGAGCGGATTTTCTGGTGGTCCACCCGGGCGCTCGCGGCGAGTCGAAAACCGAGCATGCAGTCTCGACGATCGTGGAGTCGGTGAAGCAGGCGTCGAAGCGCGTGCCCATGGGCAATCTACGAATCCTGATTGAGAACACCGCGGGGATGGGCTCGGCGGTTGGCGCGCGGCTGGAAGAAGTGGGAGAAATTTTGGCGGGGCTGCGTGACGTGCCTGCCGGAGCATGCCTGGATACGGCACACCTGTTTGCTGCGGGATACGATATCAGGAGCGAGGGCGGGCTGGCTTCGACAATCGGGCAGATTGACGGCGCGATCGGGCTCGAGAACGTGCCGGTATTTCACGTGAACGATTCGAAGGTTCCGCTGGGCGGGCGAGTGGACCGTCACGAACACATTGGAAAAGGAAAGATTGGAGCGCAGGCGTTCGCAAGAATTTTGCGGCATCCGCGATTTGGCGCGGCGCCGCCGGAAGGGTTGATGGGACGGGCCTTCGTGGCAGAGACGCCGATTGACGATCCGGGCGATGACCGGCGGAACGTGGCGGCACTGTGGGAGTTGGCGGGATTGAAGGAGCAAGCGCCGGAAGCCGAGAAGGGATTCTCGATGCTGACGCCGGCGCTGAAAAAAAAGATTTCGGAGAATAGGAGAAAAGATAAGGCAGAGACGCGGAGAACGCAGAAAGCAGAGAAGAAGACTCCGCGGAAGAAAAGTGGGACGAAGGGAAGCATGGCAATGAAGACGGCGAAGAAAAGAAAGAGGAGATAACGCGGCGTGGCGGAGCAGAACATCGCGGGCGGCGTAACAGCGGCTGGGCCGGCGTACGACCCGCAGAAGATCGAGGAGAAGTGGCAGAAACGCTGGGCCGAAGCGCGCGTATTCGAAACGGAGGCGGACCCGTCAAAGCCGAAGTATTACGTGCTGGAAATGCTGCCTTACCCGAGCGGCACGATGCACATGGGCCACATGCGCAACTACGCGATCGGAGACGTCGTAGCGCGCGTCAAACGGATGCGCGGATTCAACGTGTTGCACCCGATGGGCTGGGACGCCTTCGGCCTGCCGGCGGAAAACGCGGCGATCAAAAATAACACTCACCCGCGCGAGTGGACCAACAAAAACATTGCAGAATTTCAGCGCGTGCTGCGGCGCTTTGGGTTCAGCTACGACTGGCGGCGGGAGATTTCCACTTGCGAGCCGGAATATTACCGCTGGAACCAGTGGTTCTTCTTGCGCATGCTGGAGCGCGGACTAGCTTATCGAAAAAAGAGCCGCGTGAACTGGTGTCCGAAGTGCTGCACCGTACTGGCCAACGAACAGGTGATAAACGGCGGTTACTGCTGGCGGCACGAAGACACGCTCGTGGAGTCGCGCGAAATCGAACAATGGTTCCTGAAAACCACGGCGTACGCGGAGCAACTGCTGGATGATCTGAAAGAACTGGAAGGCGGATGGCCGGAGCGCGTCATCCTGATGCAGCGGAATTGGATCGGGAAGTCGCAAGGCGCGAAAGTGAAGTTTGCCGTGGCGGACCTGGCGGGCGCTGAGCCGATCGAAGTTTTTACCACGCGCATCGACACGATTTATGGCGCGACCGCGGTGATCCTTGCGCCGGGGCATCCGTTGCTGCCGAAGCTGCTGAAAGATTCACCGGCGCGCGGGGAAGCGGAGGCCAAGCTGGGCAAGATGCTCCAGACCTCGGTGAAAACCGAGGATCTGGCAACGATGGAGAAAGAAGGCTTTTTCACGGGAAGATACGCTGTCAATCCCTTCAGCGGCGAGAAGATCCCCATCTGGGTCGGGAATTTCGTGCTGATGGAATACGGAACGGGCGCCATCATGGCGGTTCCGGCGCACGATCAACGCGACCTGGGATTCTGCCGGAAGTATGCATTGCCCGTGCGCGTGGTGGTGCAGCCGAAAGAAGTCGAGAGCCCAAAGGCCGTGGAAGGGGCGTTCACCGAATATGGAGTAAGCGTGAATTCTGGGCCGTACAGCAGTATGGAGAGTGAAACGGCCATTGCGAAGATGGCGGCGTTCGCGGAACAAAAAGGATTCGGGCGCGCCGAGACGGTCTTTCGGCTGAAGGATTGGGGCATTTCACGGCAACGATATTGGGGCACGCCCATTCCAGTCGTGTATTGCGAGAAGGATGGAATCGTGCCGATTCCCGACAGCGAACTGCCGGTGGTACTTCCAGACAAAGTCAAACTGACCGGAGAGGGTGGATCTCCCTTGGCGGCGACGCCGGAGTTTGTGAATACGACTTGCCCGAAATGCGGTGGGCCGGCGCGGCGCGAGACGGACACGATGGACACGTTTGTCGATTCGTCCTGGTATTTCTACCGCTACTGCGATCCGCGCAATGAAAAACGGCCTTACGATTCGACGAAGATCGTTTACTGGTTTCAAATCGACCAATACATCGGCGGAATTACGCACGCCATTCTGCACCTGCTGTATTCGCGTTTTTGGTGCAAGGTGATGCGCGACCTGGGTTTAATCACGCACAACGAGCCTATTGCCCGGCTCTTTACACAGGGCATGGTGCAAAAGGGCGGCGTGGCCATGTCGAAGTCGAGAGGTAACGTTGTTGGCGCGGAAGAGATGGCGCAAAAGTACGGAGCAGACACGGGGCGTCTCTACACACTGTTCGCTGCGCCACCTGAAAAGGATCTGGAGTGGAGCGAAGAGAGCATTGAAGGCTCGTGGAGATTTCTGAACCGCGTGTACCGGCTGGTGGAGCGCCACGCGCCGGCGATAAAGGGAGTGAAAGGCGGAAACGGCGATGCAGCTGCTTCTCCAAAGGAAAAACTCCTGCTGCGCAAAGCGCATCAGACGCTGCGGCGCGTGACGCAGGACTTCGAGACACGCTGGCACTTCAATTCGGCGATCGCGCTGGTTATGGAGATGACCAACGAGATTTATTTGCAGGAGCCGCTGGAAAAAGAGGTGCGGCCGGAGGTTCGCAAGGAAGTGCTGGAGCTGTTGACGCTGATGCTGGCGCCGATGACGCCACATCTCGCGGAAGAGCTCTGGGAAATGCTGGGATACAGCGGCGGATTGTGGAAGGCGAGCTGGCCGGCGTTTGATGAGGCGTTGACGCGCGAGGACGAAGTCGAAATCCCCGTGCAGGTGAATGGGCGGCTGCGCGGCAAAGTGAAAGTAGCCGTAGGGGCCAACGCAGACGAAGTTGAAAAGCTGGCGCGAGCGGACGCGGCAATTGCGCCACATCTGGCAGGCAAAGCTGTCGTGAAGCGCATATTCGTGCCTGACAAGTTATTGAATCTCGTCGTGGCGTGAGGGGGATGGCATGATGGAGAGCGCGGCAAAACAGGCTACGGAGCAAGCGCGAGAGCAGGGAGGCAGGATGAAGGCGGAACTCGGGGGCGTGGTGGTTCTCGACTTCGGCGGACAGTATACTCAGCTTATTGCGCGCCGGATTCGCGAGCAACAGGTTTTTTCCGCCGTCTTGCCGTGTACGTCCTCGATTGAGGAAATCCGCAAGTTCGCCCCTGCGGGAATCGTTTTGTCCGGCGGTCCAAGCTCCGTCTATGACCCACAGGCGCCGAAGTGCGATCCGAAAGTGCTGGCGCTGGGGATTCCCATACTCGGGATTTGCTACGGGATGCAGTGGATTACGCACACCCTGGGCGGCAAGGTCGAGAAAGCGGCGCGCCGCGAATATGGCCGCGCGCACTTGAAAGTCGAATGTCAGGGCCAGGCACAAAAATCCGCGCTGTTCTCCGGCGTGCCGGAATCGCTGCGCATCTGGAACAGCCATGGCGACCACGTTCGAACGCTGCCGCCGGGATTTTGCGCCACGGGACACACGGACAATGCCATCGCGTCGCTGGAGGATGCAGCAAGGAAGATTTACGCAGTGCAATTCCATGTGGAAGTGAACCACACGGAGCGAGGGACGGAGTTGCTGCGGAATTTTCTGTTTCGCGTTTGCATGGCCGAACCGAAGTGGAGTGGAGCCGCGTTCATCGAAGAGACAACCGACGCAATCCGCGAAAAGGTGGGAAACAAGTGGGCGATCTGCGGGCTTAGTGGTGGAGTGGATTCCACGGTGGCGGCTGTGCTGGTGCAACGCGCGATGGGCGCACGGCTGACGAACATTTTCGTAAACACGGGGATGTTAAGGAAGAACGAGTTTGAGCAAACGCTGGAGATGCTGCGGGACCGATTGAAGCTCCACGTTATCGGCGTGGATGCTTCGGATCGCTTTCTTGCGCAACTGAAAGGCGTCACGGACCCCGAAGAAAAGCGAAAGCGCATTGGTAGGGAATTCATCGCCGTCTTTGCGGAGGAAGCGCAGAAGCTGCAGGCAGGGGAGGCCCACGGCGAGATTGGTTTTCTAGTTCAAGGCACGCTTTATCCTGACGTCATCGAGTCGGTTTCGGTAAAAGGTCCCTCGGCCACCATCAAGACGCACCATAACGTTGGCGGATTGCCAGAGAAAATCCCCTTCGCGCTAATCGAGCCGCTGCGGGACCTGTTCAAGGACGAGGTCCGCCGGATTGGCAAGGATCTGGGCCTGCCGCAGGAAATACTGGTAAAGCACCCGTTTCCCGGGCCGGGACTGGCCGTGCGGCTCCTCGGGGAAATAACCCGCCCACATTTGGCGACGCTGCAGGACGCCGACGCGATCGTGGTTGAGGAAATTCGCCGCGCCGGGCTGTATGAGAGAGTGTGGCAAGCATTTGCGGTATTGCTCCCGGTGCGGAGCGTAGGGGTCATGGGAGACGGGCGAACCTATGGGCTGACCGTGGCGGTCAGAGTCGTGGAATCTGACGATGCGATGACAGCGGATTGGGTACGGCTGCCGGGCGAAGTACTGGAACGGATCTCCACGCGGATCGTCAACGAAGTAGCAGGGGTTACGCGGGTGGTGTATGACATTAGTTCCAAACCACCAAGCACGATTGAGTGGGAATAGTCCTGCCTGGGGGCTTGCTGTGCCAGAAAGCAGACTTGCGAAATCCGGAGGGAATCCTTGCCAGTACTTTGAGGCCTGCAAAAAAACTGGCCGCGCAGCGGGTGTGCGCGGCCTCTCCCAAAAGTTCCAATGATACAGAACAGCGACAACCGGAGAAGTCCGATTGCGGGACTAGCGGTTAGCCATTTTCTGGGCCATGTAGAGAATAAGTTTGCGGTCCCCTTCTTCCACTTTGCTCAGCAAGCGGCGAAGCTTGTTAAGAAAGCGTGCATCTTTGCCGACGCTGCCCCAGGCGATGTCGTCAGACGACTTGCGCTTGGGAAGATTCGGCAACTGCGGCGGTTCCTCACCGTCATAAAAGAGTTGATAGAGTGGGCACTCGAGAGCGCGAGCGAGCTTTTCCAGCGTTTCGATGGCCGGAACAGTGTGGCCGTTCTCTACGCGGGAAATGTAGCAACGAAGCAACCCCGTTCGCTTTTCGATGTCGCCCTGGGAGAGTTTCTTTTCTTCGCGGAGTGCGCGAAGGCGGTCACCAATAATCATGCGGGTATTATTCCATGTAGGTAAGATAGGAAGCAAGTACAAACTTGCCGAGTGGAAAGTGAAACATTTGATGCAGGTTGGAGCAACCCGGAGAGAACGGCCGTAACCAAAAGCGTATGGCGCGCGTCCCAAAAGTGGAGCCCTTCGAGACACCCCCGGCGGTGACAGCCGCGCAGGGGCCTAGCTCGAAGGCCGCCGCCGCGACGCACGATCGCGAACTGGTTCGCCGGGCGCAGCGAGAGGACAAGGAGGCGTTTGAGGAACTTGTCCGGCGTCATCAGCACCGCGTATTTGCCGTGGCGGGCGGGATTCTGCGAAGGCGCGAGGACGTGGAGGACATCGCGCAGCAGGTCTTTGTGAAGGCTTATTTTTCGCTGAAGCGGTTTGATCAGCGGGCGGCATTCAGCACATGGTTGTATAAGATCACGGTGAATGAATGCTGGGATTTGTTGAGAAAGAAGAAGGTTCGGCCCCTGGTATATGAATCCGACTTGAGCGAGGAACAAGCCAGGCAGGTCATCACGTCCGGGGAAAAAGAGAATCCCGGACCGGATATCAGCGAGAAGATGGAAGCGCGGGAGCACGTGGAGCGGTTGCTCGAAGGGTTGGATGAACGCGACCGGCTCATGCTAATCCTGAAGGAAGTGGAAGGATATTCGATCGAGGAGATTGCGGAAGTTTTGAACCTAAATGGCAACACGGTGAAAGTGAGACTCTTTCGGGCCCGGCGCCGGGTGGTAAGTCAGGCAAAGAAGCGCGGAGATTGATGCTGAAAGCAAGAGCGGTAAGGAGGCGGGTATGTGGAACCTGCTGAAGCGGAACAATGACGAGTGCGCGAAGTTGCGGGACTTGTTGGAGGATTGCGCAGCGGCTCGTCCTGCGGCTGCGCGTATTGAAGAATTGAGCGAGGGCTGGTCCGCGGCGCAGCGCCACCACGTCGCCGCATGCGAGGGTTGCCAGGCCGCGGCGCAGGATATTCTCACGACACGAGAGATCTTCAAGGGCGTTAGTTCCAGTGCAGGGCAATCGAGACCGTGGTTTTCGACACGGGTGATCGCAGCCATTGCCGCACGCGAGAGAGAATTGGCGGAAGCGGCGAGCACGTGGCTCGCGGTGCCAAAATTTGCTTCGAGGCTCGCATTCGCTTCAGCAGCGCTGCTGCTTTTGACAAGCACGTGGTTGTACGAAAGGCCACTCCGAGTACCGAACCAGCAGGCCGCCTCGTTGGCAGCGCAGGAATCACTTTTCGAGACACCGCCTCCCGTGAATCTGGACGATGTGCTCGTCCCGGCACAGGAGAACAATCGATGAGCGAAATGTCGGCAACCCGGAAGGCGGCCCTCTGGGTCGGCATCGTGTTTCTTCTGGGTGCGGCTCTAGGCGGGGTGATCGGTTACGGTTTCGCGCACCGCTCGGTGTCAGCGGCAAGCAGTCCTTTGCCGGAGCCGGAGCGACGGGCGCATAGGGTGCGTGAACTCACTGAGGCGCTGGGCTTGACGAGCGCTCAAAGCCAGCAAGTGGATGCTATTCTGCTGCAGAAGCATGGCGAGGCGAAGGCCCTCCACGATCAGACGGACGCGCAGTTCGAGCAGATCCGTCAAAAAGGGCGCGACCAGCTCCGCGCGGTCCTTACGCCAGAGCAAAAACCCAAGTTTGAAGAGTTTTTGAAAAGCCTCGACCAGCAAAAAAAGCGCAATTCCTCGAAGTAAACTGCCGCAATTTAGCGAGGCTATCAGACTTTTACGATTAGTTTGCCGATGTTGCTGCCGGTGAAGAGCATGTTGACGGCGTCGGGCGCTTTCTCGAGTCCTTCCACGATCGTCTCGCGGTCCTTCAGCTTACCGAACATTTTCCACTGACCCAGCTGCGTTGCGGCTTCCATAAAGCGCGAAGCATAATCCAGTATGATGAAGCCCCGAACGCGCAGACGCCTCACCAGAATGTTGCCAAGACTGACGAGAGCGGGATCTTCCTTGGTATAGCCGGAGATTAAACCGCAGACCACCACGCGGCCGTGGAGATTCATACGGTTCAAGACCTCCTGCATAATTTCGCCGCCGACATTTTCAAAATCGATGTCGATTCCGTTGGGAGTCGCGGCAGCGAGTTTTTCTTTCCAATCCGGATGCTTGTAGTTGATCGCGGCGTCGAATCCAAGCTCTTTGGTGATCCAGGCGCACTTGTCATCCGTGCCGGCAATCCCAACGACGCGGCAGCCGTGAATTTTCGCAATTTGCCCGGCGATGCTGCCAGTGGCGCCTGCAGCGGCGGAGACGACAAGGGTTTCACCCTTCTTCGGCGCCGCGATTTCCATACCGAAAAAAGCGGTGAGGCCGTTCATGCCGAGGACGCCGAGGAAGACGGTGTCGGAAACGAAAGGAATCTTCGGAACTTTTTGGAAGAACTGTTTCGCAGATGCGTCGATGATAACGTAGTCTTGCAGGCCTGTTAGGCCCGTGACGCGGTCGCCCTTCTTGTAACCGGGGTGGCGTGACTCGATGATTTCCGCGAAGCCCAAGGCGCGCATGACTTCGCCAATGGGCACAGCGGGAAGATAGGTATCCGCGGCCATCCAGACGCGCATGGTGGGGTCGATAGAAAGATACTTTAGGCGGGCCAACGCTTGGCCATCTTTCAGTTCCGGCACTGGAGATTCGACTAATTGAAGATCGCCCGGAGCAAGCAGGCCTTTGGGGCGCGATTGCAGCCGAAGCTGACGATTGGTAGTATGCATCGACGAGGGGCCTACTCTTTCGTTCTCACGAACTGACGCTAATTGCACTCTATTGCTTTCTACTGAAAGCACAGCCAAGAGTGGCTGTGCTACTTAGAAGGGAATATCTTCGTCGGAAATCTCAGGACCGCCAGCAGGAGCGGCACTGCCGCCGTAAGAATCGTCAGCAGGTGCAGCGTGCGGCTCAAAGTCGTCGCCACTACTGGGGCGCACGCCACCACCTCCCGCTGCAGCGCCTTCGGCTCGCGAGCTTAACATCTTCATAGTGTTTGCCACGATATCGAAGCTGGTTCGCTTTTGGCCTTCCTTGTCCTGCCATTCGCGGGATTGGATGCGGCCCTCGATATAGACCATGGTCCCCTTTTTGAGGTACTGCTGGCAGATCTCCGCAAGCTTGCCCCAGGCAGTGATGCGATGCCATTCGGTGCGCTTCTGACGCTCGCCATTTTTGTCTTTGTACGATTCGTCGGTGGCGACGGAGAAATTTGCGACGGCCTGGCCGCCGCCCGTATAGCGCGTTTCGGGATCGCGGCCCAGACGGCCGACGAGAATGACTTTATTCACAGACATGAAAATTCCCCCTGAGACGGCGAAGATAACACGCGAGCGAAGAAAAGGGAAATGACGGCCACCCGGGGAATCGATCGACGGAGACTTCTGGCGGCCTACGCGGACACACAAAGAATTGACAATTGTTAGTGAGCATCCTAACGTTCCCCTTTCGTTTTTCAGGGTGGAGGAATCCATCGTGTTTGGAAAGAAAATGGATTCATTTACGGCGCTCGCTTTCACATTGGTGTTGGTATTCACCTCCAGAAATGACGTTGTGGCGGAGCAATCTGGCGCGCCCGTGGGTATTTTTGAAAGTCATGGAGATATTGGAACTGTTCTGCATCCCGGTTCCGCGGAATACGACGCGGTGAAACACAGTTACACGATTGCCGGTAGCGGCGAGAACATGTGGTCCGAGAGCGATGCGTTCCAATTCGTGTGGAAGAAAATGTCCGGCGACGTGACGCTGATGGCAGACATTACATTTCTGGGCAAGGGCGTGAACGAGCACCGCAAAGCAGTCCTGATGATCCGCCAGAGCCTGGACATGGATTCTCCGTACGCTGACGTCGCACTGCATGGCAGCGGTTTGACTTCACTGCAATACCGCGAAGAGAAAGCTGCCGCCACGCGCGAAATCCAGGCCAATTTTTCCGCACCCAAGCGTTTGCGGATTGAAAAACGCGGCGCGTACTTTTCGATGTGGCTCGCGGATGAAAAGGGCGAATTCCATTTGGCGAGCGGGTCCATGCGAATCGCGCTGAAAGAGCCGTTTTACGTGGGCATTGGCGTTTGCAGCCATGATAAAAACGTGGTGGAAAAAGCGGTGTTCTCGAACGTCGAGTTGAAGGCGGCAGAGCCGGTGGCCCCCGCTTCTTCCACGCTGTACAGCACGCTCGAAATCATCAACGTGGCCTCCACGGACCGGCGCGCGATTTACGTTGCACCGGAGAGGTTCGAGGCGCCCAACTGGATGCCCGATGGCAAAAACCTGCTCTTCAACCGAAACGGGCGGATCGAGAAGATTCCTGTTACGGGCGGGATTCCGCAAGTCTTGGCCACAGGATTCGCGACGAGATGCAACAACGACCACGGTATTTCGCCGGACGGCACGCAGTTGGCGATCAGCGACAACTCGCAGGAGGAGCATCGATCACTCGTTTACATTGTG
This sequence comes from Acidobacteriota bacterium, assembly GCA_003225315.1. Lineage (GTDB taxonomy): Bacteria > Acidobacteriota > Terriglobia > Acidiferrales > UBA7541 > Acidiferrum. The sequence goes on along the minus strand of QHZD01000017.1, from coordinate 83,600 downwards.
CCGATCAGCGGCGGCGCGCCGCGACGCATCACGCAAAAATCTCCTTCGTATTGGCATGGCTGGTCTCCGGATGGAAAGACCCTTGCGTTCGTCGGCGAGCGGAACGGCGATTTCGATATCTACGCGATTCCCGTGGCGGGCGGCGAGGAGAAGCAACTGACGACCGCCAAGGGGCTGGACGATGGTCCGGAATATTCTCCGGACGGGAAGTACATTTACTTCAACTCTGAGCGCACGGGGCGTATGCAGATCTGGCGGATGCGCGCGGATGGAAGCGAACAAGAACAGATTACGTTTGGCGAAGAGAACGACTGGTTTCCACACCTTTCGCCGGACGGTGAAAAGATGGTGTTCCTGACGTATGACGCGAGCGTCAAGGGCCATCCCGAGAACAAAGACGTGATGCTGCGCATGATGACGCTGAGAGACAAGAAGATCACCGTGCTGGCGAAATTGTTTGGCGGGCAGGGAACGATGAACGTTCCTTCCTGGTCGCCGGACGGGAAGCAGTTTGCGTTTGTGAGCTATCAGTTGGCACCGAAGAGTCCGTGAGTCGGGTAAGGCACGGTTTATCGCGGTATCTGGTTAACCATAACAACCCCACCCGCTCTATGTTTTTTGTAAGTGTTGCATCTAAAGGACTTAGAGTCTAAGTAAGTGGTTTAGAATCAACACTTACGGGGCACATCCATAAGTGTTGATTCTGAAAGGGGTTACACTGAGTTCCATCGGACTCTTTCACAAGTGTTGATTCTAAACGGCTTAGATCAAATATGCTTGGTGACTGGAAAGGTCGGAACCGACGCGGTGCACGGAATTACCTAAAAGCTAGTATACCACACAGCAAAGAAAATTCAAGGAAGAATTGAAATAAGGTGATGCCGCGGTGTTTTTAAGACATTCATTTTAAAGGGCTTACTTTGAAACGATAGGCCTTACTTGGAGCGAGTATCCCGCGGGAGCGAACCGGAGACTCTATTGGCTGAATAGACACATAGCCAACCTGTTTTCCCTTTTCATTCGTCCCCATTTCTGTATACTGAGTGTAGAAATCACGCTCGTTTCTCCCTGGGCTGGGAGGGCGAGCCTATCCAAAGTAGCCCCACAGAAGGGCCAGTTCAGAAGTTCCCCGCAGGGCTGGCCAGGGGCAATTTCTCTTGCATTCCGATGGTCGGATTGGTGTCTGTGTCGCCCGTTTAGGTCGCCGCTCGCCGACAAGGAGGCCAGCCATGGTTTACTCCAAGCGTTGGGGTCACACCGCCGCAATTTTGATGCTCGGATTGTCAGTACTGTGCAGTCCTGCACGGTCGCAACAGTTTTCCACGCCGAAGAATGTGTCGAACAATGCGGATTATTCATTCACCCCGCAGATCGCCGTGGATGCTGCTGGGAACATCTACATGGCTTGGGAGGATGACACTGCCAACAACTCTAACATCCTGTTCAGCCATTCTACCGATGGGGGAGCGACCTTCCTTCCGACCCCGGCGGCAAAGCAGGTCTCCAATAGCCTGGGATGCTCCTTCAGTCCGGTCATGGCCGTGGACGCGGGCGCCAACATCAATATAGTGTGGGAGGACAGTCCCGACTGCAGTTTTGGTACCTCCAATATCTTTTTCAGCCGCTCATCCGATGGGGGCATGACTTTCTCCGCGCCAACGAATCTCTCCGCGACAATGAACACTGCTTTGTTTTCCGTTCCACAGATCGCCGTGGATACGGCAGGCAACATCAACGTCGTCTGGGAGAGCGACACTGGCAATCTCGCCGTCTGGTTCAGCGGCTCGAGCGACGGAGGGAATACGTTTTCGGCGCCGAAGATGGTGTCAACCAACCCTAGCGGGTCGATGGGTCCGCAAATCGCCGTGGATAAGAGCGGCAACATCAACGTGGTTTGGGAAGATGATATTGCCAGCCACTCGGACATTTCCTTCAGCCGCTCGACTGATAATGGCACGACCTTCTCGCCACCCGTGAATCTCTCAAACCCGCTTGGTAATTGTATTGCTAACTCCAACAGTCCGAGGATCGGTGTAGATCTTGGCGCCAATATCAACGTAGTCTGGTCGAACGATTGCGGAGGCAATTTCGACATTTTCCTCAGCCGTTCGGTAGATAACGGCACGACCTTCTCGTCCCCTAAGAATCTGTCCGGGACTCCTGGCTCATCTGGGAGCCCACAACTCTTTGTGGATGCCGCGGGCAACATTAACGTCGTTTGGGAAGAAAGCAGTCCCGCAGACATCTACTTCGTTCGTTCGGGCGATGCGGGCGCGACGTTCTCCAGCGCGCAGAATCTGTCGCATAACACAGGGTCTTCTTCCAACGCATGGCTAACTGTCGATGCCGGCGCCAATATCAACGTGGCTTGGGAAGACACCACTCCAGGCAATCGCGACATCCTCTTCACCCGTTCGACAGATTCAGGCGCGACGTTTCTTTCCGTGCCGCTCAACCTTTCCAACAACTCGGGCCTATCTACGGCCGCACAGATCGCTGCGGACAAGAGCGGCGACATTAACGTGGCCTGGCAGGACAGCACGCCCGGCGTGTCACAAATCCTTTTCAGCCGAATGACGGGTAACATAGTGACCAATCGTCCGCCAGTGGCCGACGCAGGTATGGACCAAACGGTTGACTCCACCGGCCCAGGCGGGACATCCGTGCAGTTGGACGGATCCAAGTCCAGCGATCCTGACCAGGATGTGCTCAGCTTTGTTTGGAAGGATGAGGCGGGCAATGTGGTGGGCACCACGGCCGTTGTTCAGTTGACGCTGCCGGTGGGCATGCACACATTTACGCTGACGGTCACCGATCCAGGGGGCCTCAGTTCCATGGCGAGCACCGTTATCACTGTAGTGGCAGTAAACCACCCGCCAATGGCAAACGCCGGTCCGAACCAAACGGTTAACGCCACCGGACCGGGCGGGACATCCGTGCAATTGGATGGATCCAAGTCCAGCGATCCCGACGGAGATGTGCTCAGCTCTGTCTGGAAAGATGGGGCGGGCAATGTGGTAGGCACCACGGCCGTTGTTCAGTTGACGCTGCCGGTGGGCGCGCACACCTTTACGCTGACGGTCACCGATCCCGGAGGCCTCAGTTCCACGGCTGGCACAGTCGTCACGGTAGTGGCGGTAAACCACCCGCCAGTCGCAATCGCAAGCGCTGACCAAACCCTGGAATGCACAGGGCAGGGCATGCGTGTGATATTGGACGGGTCTAAGTCCAGCGATCCCGACGGTGATGCGCTCAGCTTCGTTTGGAAGAATGAGTCGGGCAGTGTGGTAGGTACCACGGCCGTTGTTCAGTTGACACCGGCGATGGGTACGCACACGTTTACATTGACCGTCACTGACACGGGGGGCCTCAGCTCCATGGCGACAACGCACGTAACTGTTCGAGACACGACCGCGCCTTCCCTGCACGTTGCGTTGTCTCCGAACGCTCTCTGGCCGCCGAACCACAGGCTGATGCAAATCAATGCAACAGTCAATGCAAACGACAGTTGCGATGCGAATCCGACGGTCGCTCTTGTGTCGATTACCAGCAATGAGCCAGACGAAGGCCTGGGCGATGGAGATCAGCCGAGTGACATCCAGGCAATAGGCGGCGGACCAATCCCGTTCGGGACGGATGTGCGGTCGTTCCTCTTGCGCGCAGAGCGCTCCGGAATGGGAACTGGCCGCATCTACACCGTCACCTATATGGCTCGGGATGCCTCCGGCAACCAGAGCTCGGCTTCGGCCCAGGTTTCGGTGGGGAGCCAGACAACAAATGGGACGAGACCGCGCTGGGACCGGGACTCGGATCGAGACTCGGACCGCAAGTCGGACAGAGAATCGGAACGGAAGTCAGACCGGCAGAAGGACCAGCACCGGCCGCAACACTAGAGCGATGCCCAGGTCGCGGCACGGTGCGCGGCCTGGGCATTTCCTTCTTCTATCCAAACGTAAATTGAGTCGCGCGTGGACAGACCTGCGAAGGCGGGAGAGTACCCCGTGGCAGATTGGGAACGCGGGCAAGACGCGGCGTTGTGCGGGTGAAATTCGCGGTCTACTCTGATGAGGCACTCAACCTGGTGTTCCGGTTCGGGAAAGTCCCGCGAGGACGCAGGACCGGGTCACGGAGAACAGGATTCATTATGTCGGAACCCTTCCGTCCTTATGAAAAGCTGGTGGCGATCACAGTCTTTGGCAAAAAGTTTCAAGTCCCGGAGCGGAATTCGCTCTTGCGGTGCTTTCAATTCATTAGCCCGGAAACGATCCCATACGGGCGCTTCTGCTGGAATCAGGATTGTCAGTATTGCCGCGTGACCTGCCAACTGCCGGACGAGGACGAGCCGCGTGAGATGCTGAGCTGCAAGTTCATCGTGATGCCGGGGATGGAAATCACGGAAATGAGCCAGGAGCTGAAGTGGTGCCTGCGCGCGAAGCTGCCGGCGGACACGCCGGTTACTTCCTAAGTTTGCAGTTGTCAGTCCTCAGTGGTCAGTAAGAAGTAAAGACCATCACGCCTGGATTTGCAGTCGTCGCACCATTCCACTACATTCTGAATGAGGGCCGGGCTAAAGTCCGGCCCCTACAAAATCTTGCCAATCATGACGAACTCAATCACTTTGGTGTGTGACGGTTGCGGACAGGCCGCGACGGCGGAACATATCACGCGGCGGCTGCAGCGCTTGGAATGGACAACGCGTTGCCGGCCAGTGCACATCCACACGCTCCTTCTGGGAGCGTTTTCTCCATTGCGGGATGAAGAATCTCTATACGCCAGCGGCGGCGAGTTCTGCGGGGAAGCAGCACAAATCCTTGATGCTGTGGGAATTTCGCCCGCGGGGAAGACACGGGACGCGGTGCACGCAGAGTTTCAGCGGGCGGGGTTTTTCCTGACGCATGTATCGGAGTGCCCACTCGAAGATGAGCGAAACTTGAAAGGGGGTATACAGGCCGCTTTGAAGAAGCGGCTGGCGGCGGTGGCCGCACGGATCCGACGGTCGCTCAAACCAAAGCGTGTAATGGCCATCACAGAAGAACTCGCGGTCGTCTTGGATGATATTGTGGCGATGGATTTGGGATGCCCGGTGCTGCTGGATCACGGAAAACCGTTCCTTCTGGAAAGCGAGAATGGCGCTGCGCGTTTGCGAGAGGCGCTGGCTGCAGCAGGCTAAGGCTAAACATGTCGCAACTGGCAAACGTCGGCTGGCGCACCTCAGGGAGAACGGCCGAACGTTTTGTTAACTATGGTAGAATCAGGCGCATAGCCAAATAGAAACGCTGCAAGGGTACCGCCATGAAAAAACAAGCAAAGTTTGGCGTGGGAATCGGAGTCATCGTAGCCGCGATGGGATTTCTGGCGTGGCTTGGGTATGGAGAAAGCAAGACGTATTACCACACCATAGCCGAGCTTGAAACTTTGAAGGGCTCGGCAGTGAGCCAACGCATGCGGATCGGCGGCACCGTGGCAGTAGGAAGTATTCGACACCTCGCAGGACGCGTTGATTTTGTGCTGGAGGGTGAAGGGAAGACGCTCCCGGTCAGTTACATTGGCACCGACCCTCTGCCGGACACATTTGTGGACAAATCCCAAGCTCTCGTCGAGGGCCGGCCCGGTCCGGAGGGACGCTTTGTCGCCGAGGTGGTGCAGGCGAAATGTGCTTCCAAGTATGAGGCAGCGCCTGGGGGCAAAGGTGGCGCCGCGCCCAGCCCCACAGAGAAAAGTGGCATGTAGGGCGCCCGGGAACTCCGGGGGATAGGCGGAATTGCCCGTGGATGTATTCGGTTCCTTTGCACTCGTCCTGGCGTTTGTCTGCGCGGTTTACGCGTTCGGCGGGGGCATTGCGGCGATTATCACGCGCCACCCGCTGCTGATCAAAAGTACGCGGCAAGCCGGGATGGCCACTTGCTGCCTGATTTTCCTCGCCACGTTCAGCCTCGAATATCTATTCTTCAGCGATAATTTTTCAATCGCGTACGTGGTGTCGCACAGCAATCGGGACCTCGCGACATTTTATAAAATAGCCGCGCTGTGGTCGGGACAGGAAGGCTCGCTGCTGTTCTGGAGCTTCCTGCTGGCGATTTATGTTTTTTCAGTATTGCTCGCTTACCGAAATAAGAACGGCGAATTGATGCCGTACGTCGGCGTGGTAATGGCCGGCGTGCAGATTTTCTTCCTGACGCTGAATAACTTCGTTGCCAGCCCGTTCAAGGCGCTGGCGTCGCCAGGAGCGGACGGAGTGATGAATTACGTCGCGCGCGCGGATGGAAACGGATTGACTCCGCTGTTGCAATACCCGGAAATGGTGATCCATCCGCCGAACCTGTACTCGGGATACACGGGATTCACGATTCCGTTTGCCTTTGCGCTGGGCGCACTGCTGGCCCGTTACCCGGGCGAGAAATGGATTCACCTGACGCGCAAGTGGACCATGATTGCGTGGATGTTTCAGTCCGTGGGGATTCTGCTAGGCGCTCACTGGGCTTACGCGGTACTCGGCTGGGGCGGTTACTGGGGCTGGGATCCGGTCGAGAACGCGTCGTTCTTACCGTGGCTGACGGGCACGGCGTTCCTGCACTCGGTGATGATGCAGGAAAAGCGCGGGATGATGAAGGTATGGAACGTGTGGCTGGTGTTCATCACGTTCTTGCTTTGCATCCTGGGAACGTTCCTGACGCGCAGTGGCGTGGTTAGTTCTGTGCATGCATTCGCGCAATCGAGCATCGGCAGCTGGTTCGTCGGCTTTCTTGTGTTGATTATCGCGGTGTGCTTCGGAGCGTATCTGAAGAATCGCGACTACCTGAAGAGCGAGAATCAGCTGGATTCCATCGTTTCGCGCGAATCAAGTTTTCTGTTCAACAATTTGATTCTGCTAGTTTCGTGCGTCGCCATACTTTCGGGAACTCTATTTCCGGTTTTTTCCGAGTGGATCACTGGGGACCGCATCAGCGTGGGCGCGCCGTTCTTTAACAAGGTGAACATTCCCATCGGGCTATTGCTTCTGTTTTTGACGGGCGTCGGTCCGCTGCTGGCGTGGCGGAAGACTTCCACGGAAAGTTTGAAACGGAATTTTGGCTGGCCGCTGGCAATCGGGCTGGTCGCAGGCGTGATTGCACTGGTGTTTGGCTTCCGGGAAATCTATTCGTGGGTTTGCCTGCTGCTGTGCGTATTTGTCGCCTCGACTGTGGGCCTGGAGTTTTATCGCGGCGCGAAAGTGATTCGCGCGCGGTCGGGCGCCTCGTTTGTGGCATCGGCGGTGGAACTTACGATGCGCAACACGCGACGTTACGGCGGATACATCGTTCATATGGGTATGGTGTTTGTTTTCATCGGGCTGGCCGGAGCGGCGTTCAACCGCGATCTGCAGAAAGACATGCGGCAGGGCGACAGCATGCAGATCGGGCCATACACTTTGGTTCTGCAGGGCTTCGACACCAAACCGGAAAAGAACTACACCGCGCAACGGCTGCTGGTCGAAGTGCTGCGCGACAAGAAGCCAATTATGATGCTGTATCCGGAGAAGCGGCGCTTCGAGACCACCACGGAGAATGGCACGATGGTGGCGATCTATTCGACGCTGAAGGAAGATTTGTATGTGGTCTATGCCGGAAATAGCCCTGAGACGGAACTTCCCGTGGTGCATGCGTACTTGAATCCGCTGGTGAAATGGATCTGGCTTGGCGGAGCGGTGGTGGTGCTTGGGACACTTGTGGCGCTGCTGCCGAATCGGCGCGCGGTGCTGGTGCTCGCGGGGGTCCAGCAGCCTGTGGCACAACCGATGGCGCATGGGCTTGCGCCGTCCGCTACGATGCGAGAGGGCCATGACTAAAGTTCGCCCCATTGGCGCGAGCGCGATGCTGGCGATTTTCGCGATGGCATCGCTGCTGATCACGTCTGTTGGAGCGCAACAACCTTCTGACCGCGCAAAACAAATAGGCGTGAAAATCAAATGCATGTGCGGAACGTGCGACATGGCTGCGGCAATTTGTTCGCATCCGGGCGGAGAGTTCTCCGGTCCGTGCGGGACAGCCAAAATGATGCTGGGGGAAGCCGCCCAGCACATCGCCAAAGGCGAGACCGATGAGCAGATTTTGCAGGCGTTCGTGCAGAAGTATGGGCCGCAAGTGTATACGGAGCCGCCGAAGTCGGGCTTCAGCCTGGTTGCCTGGATATTGCCGAGCGTTTACCTTTTCGTGGGGGCTGGAGTGGTGATTTTTGTCATCGCGCGCTGGCGAAAGCGATCGGAGCCGCTCACGGCAACATCCGCGGCTGGCGCGCTAGGCATTTCGCCAGAGTCACTAGAGCGTGCCAGAGCAAAGGTCTCACGCGAGACTCAGGACTGAACGGTGACAGGTCTTTTGACATTTGCGAGCTTCGAGATTGCCTCGGCGGATTTGGCCGTGCTGGGCGCATGCCTGGCGCTGGCCGTGGCCACCGTGCTATTCATTTTTTACATTCAGCCGGATGCTTCGGATCTTGCGCCACACCGGACCAGGCTGGATCAACTGCTGGAGCGCCGCGATACGATCTACGACAATTTGCGAGACTTGCGATTTGAGTATCGTTCCGGAAAATATTCGGAAGGCGACTTTGAAGCGATGAAGACGGCCCTTGAGAATGAGGCGGCGCTGGTACTCGCGGAAATCGATCAAGTGACCGATGCGCAGGTACGGCGTCCGCGCGGGACGCGTCCCGCCGATGGGGGCGCGCAATGAGGCTCTCTTGCATGGCGCGCTTGGGTTTCGTCGCCGGGCTCATTCTGGCTCCGTTGGCGGCAATCGCTGAGGCAGGAGCGGTGCACGGCACCGTGATGAACGGAACCACCGGCAAGGCAACGGCTGGAATTGAACTTGTATTGATTCAGCTTCAAGGAGGAATGCAGGAAGTCGCGCATTCCAAGAGCGGCGCACAGGGGGAATTCACGTTTGACCACCCTGGAATTGGCGCCCAGCCAATGCTGGTACGGGCAGTGTATCACGGGGTCAATTTCAACAAGGCCTTGCCGCCGGGCACGACCACGACGCAGGTGGATATTTATGAGCCATCCGAGGATGCCAAGACGATCGACGTTCCTTTGCATGTGGTGATCTTTCAACCCAAGAGCGCGACGATGATCGTCGGGGAAGAGTATCAGATCGAGAACAAGTCTCAGCCGCCGGTGGCCTTCTACCGAAGCAAAGGAAGTTTTGATTTCGCATTGCCGGAGAAGGGCCAGCTTCAACAAGTATCCGCTGCCGGGCCGGCTGGAATGCCGGTGGTGCAGGTGCCGATCGACAAAAAGCGCAATCGCTATTCGATTGCGTTCGCGTTTCGGCCGGGGGCGAATTCGGTGCGGTATTCTTACGAGCTGCCCTATCCGGGAAACGCCGCGACAATAAAAATCCCCGCGATTTATGCTGGCAGCCGGTTGCTGATCGCGGCGCCGCCGAGCGTGAAGATTAGCGGTGATGGTCTGACGCCGGACGGGCAAGAACAGGGCATGAATCTGTACAGCCACCAGGGCGTTGCCGCCGGTACGATTATGGCCGTGAGTGTGTCCGGTACGGCGCCCGACACGAACGCCGGGACGGATCAAGGTCAGCAAGGGGGCCAACAGGGCCGAGACGCGCAGCAAGGCAGCGAATCCGCCGGAGTTAGTATCCAGGCGGTTCCCGGACGGCTGGACGTTTTGAAATGGCCGTTGATAGCGGGGTTTGTTTGCGTATTCGCGCTGGGTGCGATTCTGCTCGCTCGCAAGCCTGTCGTAGCAGTAGCGGCAGTTGCGCCGGAGACTCAGAAGAAACCCAAAGTGACTGCCACGGCGGCGCCAACCGCGCCGATTGCTCCAACAAATGGGGCCGCCAGTCTTGCCGAGGTGGATGCCGCCATCGGCAGCAGCCTGGATGCGCTGAAAGAGCGCCTGTTCCGGCTGGAGCTGCGCCATCAAGCAGGGACTATCTCTGAAGACGAGTATGCACAGGAGCGCGCGCGGGCGGAGAAAGTGCTGCGCGACCTCGTGCGAGGCTGAGCGTTGAAGACCAGTGCCGTTCCAAGTTTTTAGGACAGATGACAATCCAAGAATCGGATGCGAGCATGGAAAGAGGATTTCCGAGAGGATTTGCTCGAACTAGTTGGAACGGCATCAGGAGCGATCTGCCTATCTCCGAGGCCGTTCCGTGAAGACGGCGAGTTTTTCTCCCACGGGAATCCGCTTTGAAAACATCGACAAACGGTACGGCGCGCTCTACGCCCTGCGGCGTGTCTCTCTGGAGATTCCCGCGGGAGAATGCGTGGCGTTTGCCGGACGGAACGGGTCGGGCAAAACGACGCTGCTGCGAATCGCGGCGCGGCTGGCGAGGCTGTCGTCGGGCGCGGTTAATTTCCTAGACGAAAGCGGGGAAAAACTCGCGACGCCACCCGGGGCAGGTTTTGTAGCACACGCCACGATGGTTTATGACGAGCTGACGGCGGAAGAAAATCTGCTGCTCTTTGCTCGACTACAAGGAATCGATCAGCCCGCCGCGCGTGCCGAAGCGCTGCTCGGAGAGGTGGGCCTTCTGGAACGGCGAAACTCTCTGGTGCGCACGTTTTCCCGCGGGATGCGCCAGCGCGTCGCCATTGCGCGCGCGCTATTGAGTGAGCCGCCCGTGGTCCTTCTCGACGAACCGACAACCGGTCTAGATCCGCAGGGCGCGCGCTGGTTTGCGCAGACGGTGCGTCAATTGCGAGATTCGGGACGTACGATCTTGATGAGCCTGCACGGCGAGTCCGAAGTCTCCACCCTGGCGACGCGAGCGATACGGCTGGATGCGGGTGCGGTAGTCGCCGACACGCAAACCGGCGCGAACTTCCGTTCGATCCTCGCTTTTACGAACGCGTAAATGGCGCTGCTCTCAAATACGGCGGTGCTGCTTGGCAAGGAACTTCGCACGGAGTTTCGCTCACGCGAGCTTCTCACCACAACAGTGGTCTTCATTCTCACGATTGTGGTGCTCTTCAGTTTCACATTCGATCCATCGGTCAACGAATCGCGCCGCTTTGGGCCGGGACTGTTATGGCTGGCGTTTCTTTTTGCAGCTTCGCTGATGCTGCAACCGTGCTTCTTGCGCGAGCAGACGAACGACACGCTAAGCGCGCTGCGCCTCTCAGTGAATGATCCTTTTGCCATTTTTCTTGCCAAGCTGGCCGCGAATACTCTTTTCATGTTATTTACCCAAATTCTGCTTCTGCCAGTATTCTCCATTCTGTACAACGTGCCTGTATTGGCGGCATTTCCGCAGTTGGTGCTGGTCATGTTCATGGGGAGCCTGGGGCTTTCCGTAACGGGAACAGCTCTGTCCGCGATTTCCGCGCAGGCCAGAATGCGCGAGTTGCTGCTGCCGCTGCTGCTCTTGCCGCTACTAACCCCTGTGTTGATCGCTAGCACGGAAGCGACCGCCTCGTTGCTCGTACTGAATCCGATCATGCCGTGGAAGTGGCTGGGTTTCTTATTAGGATTTGACGTGGTTTTTTTGACGGCGCTATGGCTCTTCGGAGAGTATCTTCTGGAAGAATAACTGAAGATATGCTTCCTGATTGATGGAGGTATCGGGTTGAAGAAAAGAATCCTGATTGCCGCCGTGGTGGTCATACTGATGAGTCTTGCGGCGTATGCGGCTCTATTTGTCGCGCCTACCGAGAGCAAAATGGGAACCATCCAGCGAATTTTTTATCTCCACGCGCCGTCAGGAATGGTGGCGCTCCTCTCCTTTTTCGTGGGTTTCGTCGGGAATTTGGCTTACGTCTTCACGCGAAAACCCAAGTGGGATTGGCTCGGCGTTTCGGCCGCGGAAGTAGGAATGGCGTTTTGCACCGTATTGATTCTTACGGGGCCCATTTGGGCGCATCCAGTCTGGGGAATTTGGTGGACCTGGGACGCGCGACTGACGCTTACCTTTGTGCTGTGGCTCTTGTACACATCCTATTTGCTACTGCGAACTCTGGTCGAAGATCCCGATCGCCGGGCGCTGATCAGCGCGATTTACGGAATTTTTGCATTCCTCGATGTGCCGCTGGTGTACGGCTCGATCCGCTGGTGGCGCACGCAACATCCGCAGCCGGTGATTATGGGCGGCTCGGGCTCTGGCCTCGAACCGACGATGGCGATGGTTTTCTGGTTCTGGTTTCTAAACCTCGTGATACTGATGATTTTTCTCATTCATGAGCGGTACGCGCTCGAAGCGATGCGCGGGGAAGTGCAGTCCATTGAACGCGAAGCGGAGGCGGCATGAAGAATCTCGGAAGCGTGTTTGCAGCCTATATGATCGGCTGGGGAATCTTTTTCATTTACTACATTACGGTGGCGCGGCGGACGGCGGCGCTAGGCGAACAAATTGAACGCTTGAAGAATACGCTGAACCGGAGCAAGTAGCTTGGCAGTGAAGAAGCGAGTCGGGATTGTACTGTTTCAGCTCGGCGGGCCGGATTCGCTGGAGGCCGTCGAGCCGTTTCTGCTGAATTTGTTTCTGGACCCCGACATTATTCCGCTCGGTCCCTTCGGACTACTGCGGGGCCCGATTGCGAAGCTCATTTCTTCGCGGAGGGCGGTTCCCGTCGCTCAGCGCTACGCGGAAATCGGCCGGCGTTCGCCGATCGGGACACTCACCGAACGCCAGCGCGCACGGCTAGTGGAGGCCGTTTCGACATACATCGATCCCGTGGCCGTAATAGCGATGCGCTACTGGCATCCGTTCACTTCGGAGGCGGTTGACGCTCTACGAAAGGCTGCGCCGCTGGATGAAATCGTCTTGTTGCCGCTGTATCCGCACTATTCCTACGCTACGACATTGAGCAGCTTGAAGGAATGGGCGCGGGTCGCGAATCAGGCAAACTGGGGACCGTCCACAGGGCGAGCACCTGAGCGCACCATCGACAATTTTCACGATCATCCACTCTATATTCAGGCGCTGGTTCAGAGAATCGGATCCGTATTGCGGCAATTTCCGGACAGTTCGCGAATTCATCTGGTATTCAGCGCTCATGGTCTGCCAATGAGTTTGGTCGAGAAGGGCGACCCGTATCCTAAACAGATCGAGACGACAGTGGGCCTGGTCAACGAATTGGGCGCGAAGAAATATGCTGGCTGGCCCCAGACACACCTGCTGTGCTACCAGAGCCGCGTAGGCCCCACGAAGTGGCTCCAGCCTCCGTTGACAGGTACGATCGAGCGGCTAGGACACGAAGGTGTGAAAGAGATGCTCGTGGCGCCTATTTCGTTCGTTACCGAACACATCGAGACGCTCCACGAAATTAATATCGAAGCCCGCGAGGAATCGGAAAAAGTGGGCGTCGAAAAATTTCGCATGATGCCCGCCTTGGGCGATTCACCACTATTTATTGCCGCACTGAAGGATCTTGTTCTGCGAGCCGTGGGAATCGATGCCGGAGAGCCTTCCGCGCGGCTTTCCAGCGTAGCGAGTTGAAGGTATAATCCGCGGCTGGCATGGGGGAAATGACTTCTACTTACAATCCTGCTGTGCACAGACTTGCCGTGTTCACGGTGTGCTGGACGATTCTCCTGTTCGTTGCCGGCGCCCTGGTGACGTCGAAGGATGCGGCACTTTCTGTGCCGGACTGGCCGACTTCCCACGGCGCGCTGGTTCCCGCACTTTCGTCGCTTCAGGGCGGCGACCTATTTGAGTTTTCGCATCGCGTTTTCGCAGGCGGCCTGGGGTTTTTGACGCTTGCGCTGGCCGCGCTTCTTTGGCTGAAGGAAAAACGGCCGTGGCTGCGCTGGCTTGGCTTGATTGCGGTGCTTGGAGTGGCCGTACAAGCCGTTCTGGGCGGCCAGGTCGTGATACGGCTGCTGCATTACTGGCTGCCGGTGATCCACGCGTGCTTCGCGCAAATCGTTTTTGGCGCGGTCGTGGGCATTGCGGTGTTCACCAGCAAGTGGTGGGTTTCCGATCAGCCGCAACTGGAGGATAGTGGGACTCCTTCGATCCATTCGCTGGCGATCCTCAATGCCGCCGTCATTTACGTGCAGGTGATTCTCGGGGCCGGCTTCCGTCACAAGGAAATTCCGATTTGGCCGCACATGGCCGGAGCTATGTTGGTGCTCGGAATGGTGATTTGGACGGCGGTCGCGTTGCGCAAGCGGTTTGCGCAATCGCGGGAACTAACGCGGGCGCGGATTTTGCTGCATGCGATCTTTGGCACGCAATTTCTGCTGGGCCTGGCGGCTTACTGGTCGCGTCTTACGACTGCGGATGCTCCGCAGCCGATGCCCGTCATGGTAACGTTGACCGTGACTCATACGGTCGTAGGTGCGCTACTCTTCGCGTTTTCCGTGCTCATTGTGCTGGCGTGTTACCGGCTGGTGCCGCGCGGAAGAGAGGTTGCCGCGAGGGCACCACGGCAGGTGGCTACCGGATGAGCACGGCGCGCACCACGGAACTGACGCTGTCTGCGCGCGCCAATGGCTACGTCGCGCTGACGAAGCCGGACGTTTCTTTCCTCGTGCTCATAACCACGGCCGCAGGCTACTACATGGGTGTGCGCGGCCCTGTGGCGTGGCCGCACATGCTCCACGCGGTTTTCGGAACGATGCTCATCGCGGCGGGTACGGCGGCGTTGAATCACTACATCGAGCGCGAGTCCGACCGCCATATGCGGCGCACGGCTTTGCGACCATTGCCCAGCGGCGTGCTGCAGCCGCGCGAAGCGTTGATCTTTGGCGTTGCGCTGGCAATTGCCGGGGCGGTGGATTTGTATGTGGCGGCAGGCGCGCTGGCGTCGGGACTCGGCGTGGCAACTTGCTTGAGTTACCTGCTGGCGTACACTCCGCTGAAAAAACGCACTGTGTGGGCGACGTTCGTCGGCGCGTTTCCCGGAGCGATTCCACCAATGATCGGATGGGTAGCGGCAACGGGATCGCTTGACCGCGGTGCGTGGATACTGTTCGGAATACTGTTTGTTTGGCAGTTTCCTCACTTCCATGCCATCTCGTGGATGTACCGCGAAGATTACGCCCGCGCGGGCATCATGATGCTGCCGGTGGTCGACCGCGAAGGCACGCGCACGTTCCGGCAGATCATTTTGTATGCGGTCGCTCTTGTCGGGATGAGCCTGCTCCCGGCAATTCTAGGATTGGCCGGCGTACTGTATTTCTTTGGAGCGCTCGTTACCAGCACCGCCCTGGTGCAGGTGTGCTTGTGGGCCGCGAGCAACAAGACGAACGCTCGCGCCAAATGGTTGATGCATGCAACGGTTCTGCACATCCCACTGTTGCTGGGCTTGATGGTCTACGACAAGCTCCCGCGCTGAATCAGCCAGTATCCGCAAGGGTTGCTTCGGGAAGGACAAGCTTACAGTGATGTTTTCACAACCTGCATTCAATGCTTCTCTGAACGGGCTCAGCGCGCTGCTCCTGGCAGGAGGTTATGCGGCGATCCGGGCCGGAAAGCGCGACGTGCACAAGGCCTTCATGATCTCGGCGTTCAGCGTTTCAACTATTTTCCTGGCGTCCTATGTGATTTATCACATCCGCGTGAAACAATTGGTCCTCTTTCAAGGGCAGGGCTGGATCAGGCCGGTCTACTTCACGTTGCTGACTTCGCACACGATCCTGGCAATCGTAATCGTGCCGATGATTCTGATTACGCTGCGCCGCGCGTGGCTGGAAAAATTCGACAAACACAGGCTGATCGCGCGATGGACACTTCCCCTGTGGTTCTATGTTTGCGTAACGGGCGTAATCGTATATCTGATGGTGTACCAGATTTATGCAGGGAAGAGCAGTTGAAGCTGGGCGAAATTTGCGCCGCAAAAAATCCCGTTAGAATTGAGGAGTGTTTTCCTGCCGGAATCCGGGAGGCACCAGCGCTCCAGTAACCGCGGAGCGAATCGCCTGGCGGGTGCCGGACTTCGGGAATACGACGTGCCAGAAATCGATATTGGGATTGACGAATGCAATTCCCACGAATCGTCTTTCGCGCTTTTCCCGCAAGGAAGTCACGACACAATCCACTGAATTAGCAGTATGTTCGTTGAAGACTTTGACGGTCTGGCCGGGGATCAAAGGCGTGTCCATGAGCACCAAGGCGCCGTGTGCGCTGACGATGTAGGTCGAGGCCTTCAGGTCGATGGTCTCACCTTCGGGCAAACGGCAGCGCACTGTCAGAGGTATCTGAAGAGAAAGGCGCGTGGTACGCCGACGTTCGGGATATCGCGTTCGTTGCATTTATTCGGCCTTGGAGGACACTCAAGGCTACGAGCCGAAATGTTGGCACGTTCAGAGTCCAAAAACAAGTATTTTAACGATTTGGAACTCCTAGTACTTTTGAAATTCTGTCAAAAATCACTTCTGCTTGAGAGCGGTAATCACGGCGTCAGCGAATTCCTCAGTGCCAGCCTTGCCGCCGACGTCGCGCGTTGTGCGTTTTCCCTCACGGTAGACCCTTTCGAGGGCACTCTGGATGCGCTGCGCCGTCTTTTGCTCGCCGAGGTGATCGAGCATCAAAGCGGCACTCATCAGCAGGGCAGTGGGATTGGCGAGCCCTTTGCCAGCGATGTCCGGAGCGGTACCATGTACGGCTTCGAACATGGCGCATTCTTCGCCGATATTCGCGCTGGGCACGACGCCCAGACCGCCGACAAGCCCCGCGGCCAGATCGCTCATTACGTCGCCGTAAAGGTTCGGCAGCAGGAGCATGTCAAATTGCAGGGGATCCATGACGATTTGCATGCAGGCGTTATCGACGATGAGTTCCTTGTACTCGATGGCAGGGAATTTCGCGGCTACCACTCGGACCGACTTCAAGAACAACCCGTCTGAAAGCTTCATAATGTTGGCTTTGTGTATGGCATGAATCTTTTTTCGGCCGTGGCGTTTGGCATATTCAAACGCAAATTTCGCAATGCGCGTGGAAGCTTTTTCGGTGATGATTTTCAGGCTTTCGACGACGCCGGGAACGACCTCATGCTCGAGGCCGGAATACAAGTCTTCAGTGTTCTCGCGGACGAGGATCAAGTCCACATTTTCAAAGTGCGATTTGACACCGGGCACGTTTTTTACCGGGCGCAAATTGGCATAGAGGTCGAGCGTTTTGCGCAGCGCCACGTTGACGCTGGGCGCGCCGCCGGCGATGGCCGTGGCCATGGGACCCTTGAGGGCAACGCGGTTCCTGCGCACCGATTCCACGGCCGCCTGGTTTACACTTTTTCCCTGGTCGGAGGAATTGTCAGAGCGTCCTGCAATCTCTTCCCACTCGATTTGCACGCCGGTGGCTTCCAGAATGCGGCGCGTCGCGACGGCAACTTCCGGGCCGATTCCTTCGCCGGGGATGAGAGTAACTTTGTGTTTGGTCATTGCATCTTATTGTATGCGAAGCGGATAGCCATGTCGAAACGCGGCGAAATCAAGGTTTCATGACAGGAACGCAGGGTTGCGCAGCCATTTGAGAGTTCTGGTATAATGTAAGTATTGATAGCTTCGCGGGTACGCCCGCGAGCGGAGGCCAAGAGGATTTATGATCAATTTGACGCCCGTTGCAAGCAGCAAGGTGAAGGAAATCATGAATATGCAGAGCCCGGTCCCGGCGGCACTACGCGTGGCCGTTGTGGGTGGCGGCTGTTCGGGTTTCCAATACCACATGGCGTTTGAAAACCAGACCACCGATGCGGACCAGGTTTTTGAGTTCGACGGGCTGAAGGTCGCGGTCGACCAGATGAGCTCCATGTATCTGGACGGGATTGAGATCGATTATATCGAGACGATTGAAGGCGCCGGATTCAAGTTCAATAATCCCAATGTGAAGAGCACCTGCGGCTGCGGCAGCTCCTTCAGCGTTTAATTCCGAGCAGGGAAGCGCCCGGTGCGCTTTCAAACTTTTCTGCAGGCTCCTGAGCGGTAAGTTCAGGAGCCTTTTTTATGCCCTCGAACCAAGCGGAGTGGGATGCCAGGCACAGGCTAGCGGCCGAGGTGACGCCCTCGGAGCCCGCGGGTATCGTCCGCGAACTGTTGCCACTTCTGCCGTCCGGCCCGGCACTGGACATTGCTTGCGGCACGGGCAGAAATGCGGTGTTTCTTGCAGGGCGCGGACAGCACGTCACGGCGGTGGATTTTTCCGGCGTTGCTTTGGACATTCTTGAAGTTCGCGCACGCGGCATGCACTTCCCAGTGAGACACGTCAAGAGCCTCCATGACGTTCACGGAACTCATCGGCGAGGGCTTGAGTTGCTGCATGCGGATCTAGAGCGCGCACATCTCCCGGCCCACGCGTTTGACTTGATTCTGTGCATTCAATTTCTGCAACGGTCGCTCTTTCCACAAATGGTTCGCGCCCTTCGCCCAAATGGTGTCCTGTTGCTCGAGACTTTCACACGCGCGCAACTTGAATTTCCGGGTGGACCGCGGAATCCAGCTTACCTTCTCGAAATCGGCGAGCTGCGGGAAGCATTCCCGAGCTTATGCGTCTTGTTTTACCGCGAATTGCGAGCCGGGCAGGGAATCGCCAGCCTGGTCGCGAGGAGGCGGGACAAGCATGGTTGAAGAAATTTTGGCAGTGGACGAGTCGCAGCGCGAAGCGTCAGAATTTGCAATCTTCGGATTCCAACCTTATCCTAAAGATATCCGGGCATGAAAATAGCGCTCGCGCAATTCAATCCCACCGTTGGCGACTTCGCAGGGAATGCCGCTCGCATTTTGGACTTGGCGGAACAATCCAAGCAGCGAGGGGCGGACCTTGCCGTTTTTACCGAGCTTTGCCTCTGCGGTTATCCTCCACAGGATCTTCTGGAACGGCCGGCATTTCTAGACCGGAACATAGACGAACTGAAAGCTCTCGCGGGCAAGGTTCTTTTGCCGGCGCTAGTCGGCTACGCCGGACGTGTGAAGAATAGCGCGGGTAAGTCCGCGGCCAACAAAGCGGCGCTGCTGTGCGGCGGGCGCGTCGTCTTTGAGCAGAGCAAAATGCTGCTGCCCACTTACGATGTGTTCGACGAGTCGCGCTACTTTCAGCCTGCCGATAAGCAAGTGGTTTACAGCTTCAAGGACGAAAAGCTCGGCATCACCATTTGCGAGGACGTGTGGAACGACCCGAATTTCTGGCCCACGCGCTTGTATGAGCGTGATCCGGTCGTGGAGCTCAGCAAGCAGGGAACCAGCGTCCTGCTGAATCTTTCCGCTTCACCCTACACGATCGACAAGAGAAACCTCCGCTTTGAGATGCTGCGTGCCATTGCCATCAAGCAGCAGAGACCCGTGGTATATGTCAACCAAGTCGGCGGCGACGACAATCTAATTTTCGACGGCGCGAGCATGGCGATTACCGCTGATGGGCGCGTGGCCGCACAAGCGCTCGCCTTCAAGGAGGACCTCGTACTCTTTGACACGGCTACGGGGCAGGGCGAGATTCACAAACAGCCGCCGACCGAAATCGCCTATGCCTACGAAGCGCTGCTTACCGGCACGGCGGATTACGTGCGTAAATGCGGTTTCAAGAAAGTTCTGGTCGGCTTGAGTGGCGGCATTGATTCGGCTGTCGTTGCTTCGATCGCGGTGGATGCCTTGGGAGCGGAAAACGTACTCGGCGTCTCCATGCCAGGACCGTTTTCTTCGGCAGGCAGCAAGAGCGACGCGGCAACTCTGGCGAAGAATCTCGGTATTCAGTTCATCAGCTTGCCGATCACAGATGTTTTTGAAGAATATAAGCGCGCACTGGCGCCCGCGTTTGGCGACCGGCCGGCCGACGTGACGGAAGAAAACATTCAGGCACGAATCCGCGGGAATTATTTGATGGCGCTCTCCAACAAGTTTGGCTCGATGGTGATCAGCACCGGCAACAAATCAGAACTGGCGGTCGGATACTGCACTCTTTACGGAGACATGGCCGGCGGTCTTGCGGTGATTTCCGATGTCCCGAAATTGATGGTTTATGAGCTGGCGGCCTGGATTAATCGCGAGAGGGAATTGATCCCCGCTTCGACCATTGAGAAGCCGCCTTCGGCCGAGCTGCGTCCCGACCAGAAGGACGAGGACAGCCTACCGCCTTACGACGTCCTGGACCGCATACTCAAAGCCTATATCGAGGACTTACATAGCCCGCAGGAGATTGCCGATCATTACGGCTTTGATATAAAACTGGTCCGCGACATAGCGCTTTTGGTGGATCGCAACGAGTACAAGCGCAAGCAGTCGGCGCCAGGGCTGAAGATCACTTCGCGGGCTTTTGGATTTGGCAGGCCGTTCCCTATCGCACAGAAATTCATTCCGTGAAACTAAGAGGTCCTTGTGAAAATAGCGCTTACAATTTTCCTGATCCTTGCCTTTAGCATGGCGGTGCCTCAAACGCGGGCGCAACAAGCACAGTCAGCTGCAGCCGCGACGTCAACCCCCGCGACATCGCCAACACAGAAGACTATCGAGGCTTACCTGCGACATTTGTACGCGTTCGGTCCGAATGTCGCGCTAGTGGTTGCCCCTCCAAAGCCATCACAGGTCGAAGGGTTGCTTGAAACCAATATTGACCTGACCATTGACGGCAACAAACAAACCGTGAAGTTCTACGTCAGCAAGGATGGCAGATTCCTCTTTCAGGGCGAGCTCTCGGACATGACGAAAGATCCCCTGGCACAAAACCTGGCACAGATTGAGATGAAGGACTCACCTTCACTCGGCGACCCGAGCGCCGCAGTCACGCTGGTGGAATATTCCGACTTCGAGTGCCCGGTGTGCCGCAAACTCCACGATGCCTTACGCGAAATGCTCCCGACCTATACCGGCAAGGTACGCGTGGTGTTCAAGGATTTCCCAATCGAGCAGCTTCATCCCTGGGCAAGAACCGCGGCCCTCGCCGGGCGATGCGCTTACCAGCAGGACCCCAAGACTTTTTGGAAGATGTATGACTTCATTTACGACAATCAGGAGATCATCTCGGCATCGAACTCCTGGACAAAAATGATGGATTACGCTGGTCAGTCCGGGTTGGATGCCGAGGCGTTCAAGAGCTGCATGGCCAGCCCGGAAGCTGGCGCAGCCGTCAATGCGAGCCGTGCGAATGGTCAACTGCTCGACGTAAACAGCACGCCGACGGTGTTTGTGAACGGCCGGCGCATGGTAGGCGCCGACGCGCATCTGCTGGAGCAGTACATCAACTACGAACTCGCCCAACAAAAATCCGGAACAGCCGCTCAGAAGAAATAAGAGAGGGCAGGAGGCTGGAATCCGTTCCAGCATCGCCCAAACTCATCTGTTTTTCAGACCGATTTCGTAGTTAACATAATATTACTTATAGGACGTGATGTCAAGAGGAATCTCAGACCGGCTATGGGTTTTCTGTGGAAATCGGGCTTGTCCTTATTTAAGGGCCTTCGCCCTTTCTAGGGCTAAGGCGCTCCTTCTGAGGTGTTCCTTCCGGCTGGCGCGGGGGGTGCGCCAGCCGGAAGAAGGGGTTGAGTTTCGGTTTCGCGCTATTCAGTTGCGGGGTGACCGGCGCACGTTTTTTCTAGATTGAAGGCCAGGGTCTTAAATTTTGGGGTGAGTCTTTGCGGGCTGCGCGAAAATCGGGCTAACTGGACTCCTTCTCAAGTTCTTGAAACAGCGAACGTGGCGGCGCTAAAGCAGGGAAGCCAGACTTCCCTGCTGGCTACTGGTTCTAGGGGCGTGTTGTCCGACCACAAACGGGGCCTTTGGCCCTTCAGCACTGCATCATCCTACTCAATGAGCGGCTTTGGCGGCGATGGCACCTGCGGCGGCGCCGATGAAGAACCACTTGGCGGCGCGGCTAATGCGGCGCCACGCGCTGCCACCGCGCGCGATCCGCAGAGCGTCGTCGCGTTCGCGGGTGAGTGCTGCGGTTTTGCTACGTTCATCGGTGAGATCAGCCTGGGCCGTGGCAAATTTTGTCTGGCAGGCTTTGCAGTCGAGAGTGAAATCATAGAGAGGTTTTAGATCTTCGGCGGGTACGACGGCATTGGGTTTTGGCGTCGGTGAGTTTGGAAGCGCCGGGGCGGATTGCAGAACGATGGGAGACGGCAAAGAGATTTGGGTGGGGAGTTCGCGCACGATTTGTGCCGGCGTGACGATGGTGCGCTTCTCGGCCGCCAGTGCGGCAAGCGTTTGCGCTAGCTGGGCGTCGCGGTCGTGCTGGCGGGCGTCGGCCACGGTCAGGAGCTGTTTTGTGGCGGCGACTTCCGCGGCGAGTTGCGCGCGATCGCGGCGGTCGGCGCGCCAGGAAAAATAGATGGCTAGGGCGAGCAGAATCGCAATGGTGAGTTCGGCGAGATGAATCCAGTAGCGCGAGAGCATGTACGTTTCTCGGACGAACTTGTTGACGACGTGAAAAAGCAGATTCCTCGCTGCGCTCGGAATGACAAGTTTGTAGGGCCACGATATATCGTGCCCCTGCACGCGGGACGCGCTAAAAGCGCGCATCTACAAGAAACCACGCGAAAAATCACAAATAACGGGAGCGGCGGGCGAGGACTTGCGCGGCGTAAGTCGCGTTTCCGCCGCCATTCCAGGCGAGCAGCGCGCGCGTCGTGTCGCCAGCCATAGCGTCAAATTTCTTGCGCAGCACTTTGCAGCCGACGGCAAGGCCTTGCTCGGGATCGCACAGCGCCGAAAGAAACAGGGCGTCGAAACCGGTTTCGCGGGCGACTTGCCCCATCACCTGCATCAAGCCCCAAGAGAAACCGCGCGAGTAGGCTTCCGTCGCTGCGATTTTGTTGTTCGTATATAAGGGCGCGACATATTTGCTGAAGAACGCGGGCTCGTAACGCATCGCCCAGGGATTCCAGCTGGACTCCTGTTCGACCACCGCGCAAACGAGAGATGGATCGAGCGACTGGGCCGAGGCAGCTTTGCGCGCCAGCGCCAGGAGTTGGGAAGACGGGTTCACGGGATTTGGTTACTTGTGGTGGCGGTGACCGTTCAAGTCCACAAACCGGACGAGGGGTGTATCGTCGAGTTCAATTCCCTGCTGGGCTGCGATTTTCTGCAGCGCGTTGTAGATGTGCGGCAGATGATTGGTGGCGATGTCGCGCACAAAGGCGCGCGTGATTTCGTCATTTCGCATGCGGCCGTGCAGCCAGCGCAGGAACAAGACAAATTGCACTCCGGCGGAAGCGACGGCGGTTAAGATGGCGTACCAATGGGAGAGCAAGGGAATCCTTTAGAAGTAAAGAAAGGAAATGAAATAAAGAACGAAAAAGGGGCTTCGACAAATCTCCCTAAACCGCTTTCGTTCTTTGACCCGGCTTTCTAAGTGCAAGTCATTCAGCGTGAGCAACGCAACTGGAAGGAGGATTTCTTTTTCGGGCTTGGGCTTTCCCTGACGTTGAGCACGTTCATTACGACGTCGGTATACTGGTGTCCGGTGATCGCCCGGAAGAGTGTACCCTTCACCGTGATGTTTTTACCGACCAGGCGTCGGTAGCTTGTGGCTTCCAACACAAGCTGAACTCTCTGCACGCCCCGAACTGTCTCTTGGTTGAGATCGCTTTGGGGATCGCCCTGCACATCTATTGGCGCAGACAGCAGCAACACCGGTATTTGGACTCTCTGGTCCGTGTCCGGATTCTCTCCATAGCCTGGCGGTCCGCATCTCTGCTCAATCGTGAGCCTGCCCTGTAGCTCCACTTTCGTCGGTTCGTAGCGCCAGACGCGGTCTTGTGCGGTTGCGCCGATGTTGACGCGTTGCTTGACGCGCTCCTCGAGGAAGGTGCGATATGGCTGGTTCTCCGGTGACTCTAGCCCGGAAGAGTAGTGAATTTGGCCAGACTGATAGTGCGCCTTGAAAGCTTTCCCTTGGGAGGGAGCGTAAATCAGAATTCCGAAATCGTCAGGGCACACGTGGGTGACGCAGCCTTCCAATTGGATAAGGATTTCATGTCCTAGTCGACCGATTGTCAACTCCTTTCCGGAGCTGCTCGAGATACCGTCTTTTTCGTTCAATATTTCAGAATTCCACGCAAGGGCAAAGTGTTTGGCGGGCATACGCTTGAAGACGATTACTTGCCAGCCCTGTCGCGGAACCAGCGACAAAATCACGATTCCAGATGGTGCAGTGTCGGGGAAGACACGGATCGCTTGGATTTGCCCCTCCGGCTTCGGTAACCCTCGGACAAGTTCGCGCAGTTCCTCGAAGGTGATCCCAGTCCAATCCTCATTGGGCTGACCCAAGGCAGTATTTCCCACCTGGCACGGCATTACAACCGTCAGGAGGGTGAGCCAGATTGCTGTATATTTCGCCTTCATGCTCAGCGGCCTGTCACAACATATTTTGTGACGAAGCGATATAATCCCTGCCTAGGCGGGGACCACTAGGATTTGCCGTCGTCGAATAGGAATTCCGGATCGGGAGGCAGGACAGCGACCTGGCCTCGGGCGTCCACAAACCGAAACTGTATATAGGGTGACGGTTCCTCCGAGCCAACCAGGTACCGCCGAGAGACATTTGCCATCCATCGGTTGTGTTCCACCCTCGCGTAGGCAATCCAATCGTTAAAATCGCGACGAAAGGCGGCTGGAAGCTTTCTGCCGTGAAAATCGAGATCACCGGACCGGAATTGCTTTGAATAGATCAACAAGGATTCTCTATGGGAGAAGTTATGAGTTTCCGCGCCAAATAGATCGTGTTCCAGGCCGCCAATCACGACACCGCCGACTGTGTCAATCCACAGAAATGCGTGCGTGCCGACACATGCGTGAGCCATACAAGCCGTCAGAGTGACGTAGCGACCATCGCGAATCCTCACTTCTCCCGGAACTCCTGCGATCCTCTCGAAGACTGCCGATTTCAATGGTTCTGCGGACCGGGTACCGCCGCCAAGCTCTATTTGCGTTGCGGGCACTGCCATGTCGAGGAGAGTTCGGAATCGCAAATCCAACACTACTTGATTCTCGGATTTTCCTTCGTAGCTAAGAAGCCACTTCAATTTCGCCGACGGTATCTGCTGTGCAGACACTGGTTGAAGCAGCGCCAACACACAGAGAGAGATGATCTGTAACCACAGCGCTAATCGAAAAGGTCGTGCTTGCCTCAATTCGTTCATCATTGCCTACCTGGTGGTCGCAATTCCCCGCTATCAATTCCTTCCTTCAAGACCTGCGCGTCTCTCCTGGCTCTGACGTTCAAAGCGCTGTCCTCCCGTTGGTTGGGCGCGAAGTGGTTGCCAATTCAATGACGTTAGCCATTTCCTCCTCGGTGCTGGGATGCCTCTGTATTCATAAGCTTTCTGGTCTTCGTTACGATCCCAGGGATACGATTTTTGGCATTCTTCGGAGGCCATGATCGGTTTTAGCCTTAGAATACGTCCTCGGATGACAGCCTGCTCCGGCCCCAGGACGTCGATCTTGTCCGTCTCGTCAAGACTGGCGTATTTCTTTGACGTCTTATATTCGTCGATGAGGAGGAAGGAGCCTCGGTCCTCCCTATAGGCATACGTACGGATCTTATAAAGATGCTCGGTGAAATGTGCTTCGCCACCGTCGCCGACGACATCCGCGACGGTAAGCAATCGATAGGGGGAGAAAGTAGGCTCATCCCAAAATCTGGATTCCCCTTGATTTGAAACAACCACGTCCGGCAGAAGATTCCGTAGGACTCTGTTTGGCTCGTTGGGAACCAGGAGTGCCAATAGCCGTCCCCAACCGCTTCCACCCCAAGAACTTACGGCCTGGAATAGGATTGCTTGGCACTCAGGCGGGGAACCACGAATAACAAACGGTTTTGCTTCAGCCTGCTGGGGGAAAATGTCGTTTCCCGCGCGACCTTCGTAGCAAATCTCCTGGGCGTGAGATCTGCTTTCCGCCTGCACTGCGCAAAGCTTGGCAGGAAGCGCGGGTGATTTTTCGTTTTGGATGCGCCCCTGCCAGAGGGAAAATTTCCACCCAGCTAGATTCGCACCAGTTTGTGGGATAGAGACCCTTTGTGTGAAGACGAACTTGCTGAACGCCAGGTTCTGCTGTGGAACGCCGGAAACCGCCGCACCGAACAAAGTAAACAGTTCTGCGAGCACTAAACCGACAGCGTGTCGGCAAGGAAAAGGAGTTTTCATGGCATTAAATTGAACGGAGTAAATTTCCTTTTCTGCACGACGGTGCCTTCCCTCCACCCCTCCTGGATCCCAGCCCTAAAGGGCTGAGCTACAGTTCTCACTTTGCCGGTGTCGAAGCCGCTCTCGGTCTGCGCAACTGCGTGGATGACTTCCGCAGGCAATCCATAGGCGTCAGCCAATGAGGTGAGATATTTCTGAACCTTCGCGGGAGCGGGCCTGGCATCGTTCGCTTCCCCGCTCAGCTGCGTTGCCGTGCCGAGAGGGCCGGAGTCTTCATCGAGGAGCATAGACAATCCAGACTTATATGTTAGCACGGACGTAATGAGTAATGTTGAGTTACTGAGGCCGGAATATTCCGCACTTATTCAGACCTCACACAGGCAAAGCGGCTATGCTGCCGCTAAAAAAACGCGCCAGGCAACGCGCCAAGCGTGGAGCCGAGGCCGGAGCCGAGCGCGGAGAAGAAGCCGCCGCCGGTATTGCGCGAAGCGTTGGAGCGCACATTGAGGAGTTCCGCGGGGATGCCGAGCGTGCGGCCGAGGAGATTGGAGTCCACGCCGAAGAGGCCGGAGAGGCCTTGCAACGCGGCCATCTGGCGCTGAAACGCGGTGTTGGTGAAGGCCAGCTGATTCTTCTGCGCCTGACCGGCTTCCGCAATTCCCTTCTGGCGGGCGAGTTCGTCGGTGAGTTCGCCGAAGCCGGCGGAGTTGCGCGTGCGCGCAAGGCGGTTCTGCGCGGATTGCTGGAGCGAATCGAAAGCGCTGCCCAGCGCGCCCTGCGATTGCCCGGTCACCGCGGCTTTGTCCGCCGGGCTGAGGCCGGGATTATTCAGGATGCTCTGATATTGCGGCAGCAGCGTGTTGCCGATCTGTTGCTGCTGGCCGAAGAATTGCTGGTTGAGCGCGTCAATGTTGGCGCGCTCCTGGTCGGTCATTTGCCGGGTGTTGGATTGTGCGCCGCGTCCCATGAAACACCTCGAAAGTGGAAATTGGAAACTCGAAAATAGAAAATAGGAGATCGAAACCAGCCACCTGAGACTAGATTTCCTAATTTGACTGCGCATTCTCAGTCGCGAACGCTTTCAGGACTCCAGGCGCTTGCAGTAGGGCGTCCAGGCGTCGTCGCGGAGCCAGCCGAGGCGCGCGATGCGCTTGCCGAATTTTTTCGCGATGGGCGGAGGTAGCCAGGCGTGGACGTCTTCCAAGCCACGCAGCCAGGCGTCGCGTTCGGTGGCGGCGTGCAGCGCGAGGAGCCATTGCCAGCGTTCGCGTGGCGTTCCGGCGCGCGGATCGAGCAGGAGATACGCCTCCGCGGTGAGGCGTAAGAATGCGGCACCGAGGATGCGTCCATTCTTAGAGCCGGGCTTTAGCCCGGCACCTCCCGATGCGGGGTCCTCGTTCAACGGAACCGATGCCGCCCTAAAGGGCGGCGCTACGTTTTCGTCGGACAGCACCATCTTGGTCACGAAGAGCGGGTTGCGCAAATCTGGAAGCGGGTATTCAAAGCGTTGCGCGGCGTGGATGGCGCGCAGCGCGGCTAAATCGCTATCTTGATACTCGCGGACTCGCATCTCTTTGTGATTGCATTTATTGCTGTAGCTCAGGCCTTCAGGCCTTAGGTTTTTCGCGCGTTGAGCCAGAGCACGGCGGTCGCTGACGGAGAAACGAGAAACTTTGCCGCAACTGGCAACTGCGGCACATCGAGAGGCAAAAGCCTCACCCCTAAAGGGGTGAGCTACAGAAAAGGGATGAGCTACAGAACCGTTTGACGCGCGATGCGCGAACCAGGATGAATGCCGAAGCCGTTGCCGCCACGGGGGACGCCATTGGGAAAGACGCCGCTTCCGCTGGAAGGCTGAGGCGCGGGGCCGCTGATGCCGCCTCCGGCGACGGCGATCGGCGGAGCGCCGAAGGAAACCGGCGCGGACGGCAACGATCCGATGTACTGCGAATAAGCGCGCCAATAGAGCGTCTGATTGCCAAGCTGCACGTACAGATTGCGCGAAGCGCCCATGAAATAAACACGCGGCGCGCCGAACGCGGGCGTGGTGTCCGACTCCGCGAAATAAAAAAGCCCGGGGCGCGCATCGGATGGATCGGCGATGGAAATGTCAAACCAGCCGTTGGAGGCCTGCACGGAGACCGAGGCGATCGGTGACGGCGCCGGGGCCGGCGTGTTGGGATCGACACCCGCGCGCTGGCTGGTGGCGTTCACGGACGCGACAATTTTCACCAGCGTTTCGTAGAGGTACGGGTCGCGGTCCTTCAGTGGCGCGAGTTGGGCAACGGTCAGCATTTCCTATTGTCAGGTAATCATTTATTGACGACATGATGTGATACTATGCCCGTTGCCGATATGCCTGGCGACGTTCGAGACCAAGTCGTTCGTTCTGCTCATCATGCGGAAGCGCTCCGTGAGGCCGGCGTGTTGCTGGCTGTTTTTGGACCGGTATCTGTCGCCGAGATATTCAAAGCAATTTCGGTTACGACTGCAGTTGTAATCTGGGCGGCTTCTGCCCTAATCTTGTTAATAGGAGTCGAGTGGGACGTGAAGCTCGAGCGCAGAAAGCGCACGCTGGCTGCGCGAGGATTGATATGACATCACTTCTTCCGATTCTTCCAGTTCTGATGCTGGCCCTGTTTTGTGCGATTGCCGGGTTTTTGTCTTTGCGGGCGATTGACCGTTCGCTCGCCGACGCCGCAGACTCTAAGCACGCCAGTCAGACGAGTACGGACTCCAATATTCGTCTTTCTCATTAAAAAACAAAATTTTGGCTAATTGACTCCGCGGACGGGGGCCCAGGGATCGACGCGGACCGAGGGCGTAAATTTCTGGAGGCGGAACCACGCGCCGGGCTGATTGGTGCTGACCTGAAACGCTACACGCTCGCCAAGAACATTGATAGGCAGCTCGAGGTCCTTGATGGACGGCGAACTGAGTGGAAGCGGCTGTTGCGTTTGCGGCACGCTTGCGGAATCGGTGAAGCTGGTCAGCGACAAGTTCCCTGCCCCTTCGACAAACATGGTGAGATAGCTGAATAGTTTGCGGTGCGCGCCAAGGCTGAGCGCCTGCTCGACGGCGCGTTCCGGAAAATAGTGCGTGGTGTAGTAGCTGGGAATCGCTGTGCCATCGTCGGAAAGTTGCGTGTCTTTTAGCTGATAGGCTTTGCCGGTGGCGCCGCCTGCCCCGATGCCGGGCGTTCCGCCACCGATCGCAACGATGGCGGTGCCGTCAACGCGCTCGATGAGCGCGCAGGAATTTGCGGCGATGCTCCACGGGGACCACTTGCGCGTCTTGTCTGTAGCGGTTTTCCGTCCGGTGTAGGTGATATTGATCGGCGGACGGCCGGCGATTTCCTCCGCATCATCGAGATCGCGATAATCGAGCATGAGAATCTTGTTTGGCGAGGTGGCGCTGCCAAGCGGCACGCCGATGAAAATGCGGCGCTCTTTGGTGTCCACAGTGACCCACAGCGTGTGGCCGTACTGCCAGTTGATCTGGTTCCAGGTGGGCTGGATTTCCTGAGAAATTTTAATGGGCTCACCGCCGCTGAAAATGTAAAGGCCGGTGCGGTGCGCGATGACCACCCAATCCTCGCCGATGCCGACTCCACGAACCGAGGGCGTGCCGACTTTGCGCGAAACTTCGGCGACAGCCCAGAGCGACGGCTCGTTGGTGCCGTCGTCCTGCGTGACGTGAAGCGAATGCTCCTTGACGAAATAGAGCCGCTCGCGCAGCTTGAACGCCGCGCGGATCGCCTGGCCGTTGTTTTCCGCGACGCTGAGCAGGCCGTCGATTCCGTCGTAGCTTTCGGGATCCTCGACGCGGCTGGCGCGGACGAGAGAAGCGTTCACAGGCTGAGCGCTGGGAAATATTTCGATAGCGTCAACGTAAAACTGGCCGTTCTGGTTCGGCGTGCCATCGGCATAGACGCGCAGAACGAGGTCGCTTGGAATGGTGGTGAGCGGCGCAGTCAACTGTGCCGTGTACTCAACGTAGCCGGTGGTGAGCGGCGCGGCGGTAAGCTGCAGCCCAGTGGTATTGATGCCGCCGCTCGCGCTGAAAAGATGGATGTGCAACGCGCCTTGCGAGAGCAAGGCGTTCCGCGCGCAGCGGGCCCGCACGGTGTAGTCAGTGTTGGCCTGGATGAGCGGCGCGCCGAGCGAGTCGTTCACCGCGCTTTGCGTCAGCAGCCCGCGTGTCGGCGTGGTACCGTTGCCGACGATGGAATACGCCGCGCCCCACACGACGAAGTTTTCTTCGTCAGTGCCACCCGGAGCGAAGATCGCGTCCGGCGTCCAACCCAGCGGATAGTGCGGTAACGAAGGTCCGCTGAAGCCGCCATCGAAGCCAAGGTTCACCCAATTGTTCATTTTGTTGCGCTCGCCCCACCAGATGAGGCGCTGCGCGTAGTCGAGGACTCCGGCGCAATCGCCAAGCTCGATCAATTTGAAAAGATTGTCGACGTTCGTGCCGGCGAGAAGAATGGCGTCGGAAAAATCCACGACGAGGGAAGTTGTGGTGTTGTCGGCGATGACCATGTTGCCGCTGAAGAGCGTCGTTCCGCTTGCCGTATAGAAAAAACTTGCCCCGGCCGCGCCGGTGAAGCAGAGAATTCTGGCCACAACGTTCGATGGCGCAGTCGGGATATTGGTGACGACGGCGCGCTTGCCGCCGCTGGCGGTCCAGGTTGTTGCTGGACCGGGCTTCGTGAGGTAGCCCTGGCGCGTTTTGAAAATCACGCGGACCTGGTGTACACCAGACGAAACGCTTCCGGCCGCGGCGGCGGTTCCACCACCGGAAGCGGCGAGTCCGCCGGTCACAGCCGTGAATGTGAAATGCGTGGCGTCTGGCACGCTAGTGACGGAAAACGTGCCGTTGTAACCGGCAACACCGATGCCGCTAGTGGTGACCAGTTGGCCGGTAACGAGGCCGTGCGCCACAGCGGTCTGAATCGTTGCGGTTGCGGAGGCTGCCGTGCCGCCACCTGAAGCGGCGAGTCCGGAAGCGCCGGCGATGTACGTAAATTGCGTGGTAGTGGGCGCGGAGACAACGGGAAACGTGCCGTTGTAGCCGGCCACGCCGACTCCCGCGACGGTGACGGATTGTCCGGCGGAGAGGCCGTGCGCCGCAGTCGTGGTAATCGTTACGAGAAAACCGTTTTCGGTTGCGCCGGTGGGACTTGCGGCGATCGTGACAGCTGCTGGCTGCGTGGCACCGTTCGGACTAGCGGTGATGGCAACGATCACGTTTTCATCGACGACGGTTGGCCCGGCGCCGGGGCCGCCCTGGCTGACGCGATCGAAATTCGTGTCATCGAACTGGCGCGGCAGGTCGTTGCCGGTTTTTCCGTCGCTGATAGCGAGGTATTCCCTGCCGAAAAGTGTCGTGGAATTCGCGTAGGCGTTGGGCGCGAGGCCAGTGGCGATACTCGCGAGCGTGCCGGGAGTCGTTTCCTTGTAGAGCACGCCATTCGAGTCCAGCAGCATGGTGCGCAACGTGGCGTTCAGCGTTTCGTAGGTTTTGACGTAGTTGACCGTCGGATTGCCGGCGAGCGGACCGAAGAGCGATTGCAAACCGGGCCGCGTGGCCACGCCGCCGTTGCTGAAGATGACGTCCTGGCAATCGGGCGAGACTCCGTGCGGGAGATCCGCCGGAGACATGTCTGTCACCAGCCCACCGAAAATTTCAATGGGAGCGTCTTGTGAGCCTGCGGTTGTCATGTGTTTTCGAGTAATTTTTCTTGGTCGCTGATGAGGGCGCAGCGTGCTGCGCCCCTACAAACTCCGGAACTTACTTCCCTGCTTCGGCCTGAGGATCAGGATTTCTTTGGCGCTCTTTGCGTCCTGCGCCGACGAGACCGTATTGTGCGGCTTTTTCGCGGTCGAGGATGGCGCCGCAGGAGCGGCACACCGCCACGCCGTGCTTGATCTTTTCCGCGCAGACCGGACACTCTGCCAGCGGCTTGGGATCGTAGAGCCACGGCTTTTCCTGGCCGAGCTGGCGCGCGGCGCGACGCTCGAGGTCGGTGATAAACATGGGGTTCTTGGTGCGCTCCCATTCGAGGTCGGCGGCGGCGACCAGTCGGCACTGAAACTCTTCTAGCCGGCGCCGAGCGTCTGCAAGCTCCGCCTCGGTTGGCGTTTCGCCCGCGGCCACGAACACTCCGTGAAAACTTCCTTCGCCCGAATCGTTGTTAATTTCACGAGCGATGTCTTCGGCGATTTCCCGCGCGGTGATGCAGTACTCCACCGTGCGTTTGTCGCCCAAATCCATTACGCCTGTGCATCCGCGAACCGGAGTGATGGCGTACGGCTCACCAGGCTGAGGCGAGCGCACTTCCAGCGAACCAAAGTAGGTGCGGTGGCGCGGCGGCCACTTTTCGGTCGTGATGTTCACCAGGACGGCCACGTCGGATGGTTTTGCGGCAAGGTGTGCTTCCAAAGTTCACCTCCAATTGTTCACAGAGACTTGTTAGATCAAGGATGAGCGGAACATTTCCAGTTCAGGTCCAGTTCGGGAAATGCGGACAAGTGTGTAGAAAACCTCGTCGCAGTCGTGGAGCCCGGATAGCAAACCGGGTAAACTCATGACGCCCTTCTTATGACTCTCGCCGATACCACCGCTGAAAAAGGTTCATCATTGAAGGACGACAACGCCGAGCACCGTCAAAAGCCAGGAAATATGTTTCTTCCCTCGATGCTCTTCCTTGCTTTCACCCTCATTTTTGCGTGCCTTCGTTCCCGCGACATCTTCGGAGTGGACGGCGCATTTCGATGCCTTGAAGTTTATTGGCGCCAGAGCATTTTTTTTCACGACAACAATCACATGCTCTACCCGGTCAACGTCCTCGCATGGTCGCGCCTTCTTCGGGTCCTGGGTTTTACTGCGGACACGCGCCAGGGCTTTTATTCGCTCGTGGAGATGCTGAATTGCTTCGCTGCTGCCGCGTCGCTCGCGATCGTGTTCTGCCTCACCAAGCTGGCAACGGGTTCGCCACGCCTGGCGCTTTGCGTTTCGGCAGGCTTGGGTTTCTCCAAGGCGTTTCTGCTGCACGCAACCAATTCCGCCGAGCCAATGGTTGCCGTTTTTTGGAGCTTCCTTGCGGTCTGCCTTGCCGCACTATCGTTCAAGACGGAGCGCAAATGGCCCATCATCGCGTCAGGCTTCCTGTTTGTGCTCGCCATGGCCACATACCGCTCCACGATTTTCCTCGCGCCCGCTGCAATTGTAATTATCTGGGCAGGACAAGCGCGGGGACACAGCCAGTCCTTTTTCCACCGCGCGCAAGTTGCCGTGCTTTGTCAATTTGCTCTTGGTGCTCTAGTGGGTTGCTTGTCCATTTACGGCTGGGTCTTCTCGCGGCTGGGAATCAACCGGCCGAACGAAATGCTCAGACACTTTTTTGCGCAGGAAGATACTCGCGTGTATTTGGGCGCAGGCACCGGAAAGCTGCTGAACCTGCCGCTCGGCCTCGTGCGCAACATATTGCCAGTGCAGTCGAACTTTACCGGAATCAGAAATTTACTGGCGGGCCCGCGACTTTCTACCGGTCTGTTTCTCTTCCTGGTTGCGGCGGTCTGTGCGTTTTTCGTTATCTATGCTGCGCAGGTTTTTCAGAAATGGAACCGTATGCCCCCCTTCGCCCAAACGTCCTTCATCGCCGCCGGCGCAGGTTTTCTATTCTCGATTATTCCACTAGCCTTGTGGAGTCCGCACTATGACAAACTTTGGCTGCAGCCCCTTGCCTGCCTAGCTGTCCTTCTCGGCATTTCGATTAGCGTAATGGTAAGCGAAGGGAAAACCGTTTTGTCCAGCGTATTGCCAGCACTTCTCCTGTGCGGGGTTTTGTCAAATGTGATTTGGGCACTGAGCAGTCAGTCGACAGAAACTTCGGATCTCAGCGAAACAGAGCGCTTATCTCATATTGTGGACACGAACGACTTGCTCGTAGGAGAGTGGGACCGCTTAACCACGCTGTATGGCTATGGTTGGGCCGAGGCGCCGGTTTTCTCGTTTCCATCTGAGGCTGTTGTGCACGGTCCAGACTCCGTCAAGCTGCTTCAGGAAAGGGTGACGAAAACCCACAAAGCAGGGGGAAAGATTTATTTTCTTGCGCTGCTTGATCTTCCGCGGCCGGTGTGGGATTCCTTCCTGGGTTCACGATGCGGCGTTCCTTATTCCGAAATGGATTTTTACCGCGCTCATTCCACCGTTCGCGTCGCGAAATTCAGAAATGGACCCGAGTCAGTTATAGAACTCCGGCGACTCGACTTACCTAAATAAGCATTCGTCAGGCTTTGGACCTTCAACAGCCCCGAGTAACAGACTCACTGCATTCTGTACTGGACGGTGACATTGGCGTCGGCGGGGCTGGTGGTGCAGCCAGCGGCGGCCGTTTGCACCAGGACTTGCAGCGATGAGGCCGCCGGATAGTTCTGAGCAATTGCGCCGCTGTCATTGGCGACAGCGGAAATGGTCACGTTGACTGGGGTCGTGCCGTCGGTGATCCGTACAACAGCATTCGTGGCGCAGCCAGCAGGCGCCGTTTTGGCCTGCACTTGAACGCGCGTGATGGTTACGGCTTTATCGTTGGTCCAGGTAGCGCCGGTCCAGGTGGATGTGAGCGCCCCCGGAAGGAAAATGTTTTGCTCCGCGCGCGGGCTGGTGGTAAATGTTTCGGTTCCGAAGGCCACGCCCTGCGTGAAATGTTGCGTCCTGGTCCAGTCCTGCTCCGTATCGAGCTGCGCAAGAGGATGCAGGTTGCCACCGCTCCAATTTTTTTCCGTCGCGACATTGCCGGAAATCAGCAAGCCCGGCGATCCGGAAGCGATCTGTGTGTCCGTGGCTGTCAGCGTGGACACGCCGTTCTTGAAGCAGGTGAGCGTGCCCGCGGGTGCAACTTCGAGCCGCAAAATATCGCCGACGGCCCCCGTCGAAGCCGTGCTGGTCAAGTTCGTGGATCCGGCGTTGACCACGCGTTGAATGAAGATGGTGGTGCTGTTCTCCACGCAATCGTAGTAGGTGGCGCTGGCCCCGGATCCGGAAGCGAGAACTGTGACCCCAGGAAAATCCGTGGTGCCGTTGAGCGCGGTGACAGTGGCTTGCGCAAACTGCACCGTCGAAAACGCATTCGCGTTCCAGAAACCGGTGTTGGATAGTCCTGCCCCCGTGCCCTGAATCTGGTTCGATGCAATGTTCAAGCCGTTTTGCTGAATGGTCCAGTTCCCGCCAATGGAGCCGTTAGCGCGCGTGGCATTGTCATACGCGGAGTTGACGTAGCTCGTCACGGGGATATAGCCCGTAACATCCGGCATCGTTTGCGTGCGATTCGCGGTGAGCGTCCCGGAAATAACACTCTTGAAGTTGCCGTTCGTAAGCGCGAGTTGTTGCCCCGCAAGGCCTTGAGAACCAAGAGACGCCGACGCGCCCGTGCCCAAAAAGAACTGGCTGTTTGTATAAACGAACGAACCGACATCCGAATAACTCGAACCCGCGGCGCCCGTTCCCGGGGAATCTATGGAGAGCGCATTGGTGATTGTGGAGCCTCTCCAGCGGCGCGTCAGCACTTGTCCGTTGATAGGCGTCCAACTGACAGTAATGGTCTTGGTACCGTCGGTGGTGGCAGAAGTTCCGGGAGAAAGCAGCGAGTCTCCGCCATTTATGTCCAGTCCGCTGACCGCATAGACGTAGGTGCCGGCGGCGACGCAGTTTGAAACGCAAGAGCCGGGCGCGCCAACAATCACGGTCGGAGCGTTCGCTTGTCCCATCAGGTAACCTGCGTTAGCCGTTCCACTGACCGAAATGCTGCCAGTCCCACTGGCTCGGGGACCACTGGAGAAAGCCGTTCCCGTCGTTCCGGCGGTGGAGAATCCTGGATTGATACCAAAGGTTACGTTTCCAGGACCAACGACGGCAACCTGGCCCCCGACGGAAGTAGACAGGTTCTCGAAATCAAAGGTTCCTGCCTGCTGACCTCCGTAAGCTGCATCTACCCAACTATTACCTATGGCTGCGTTGGGGGCATCGTCGTCGATGTATCTGAAGTAGAAAGGCCCGATGGGTATTCCCGGAGTCATTACACGAAGGAACGGTCCTTTACCAACTTCGCGCAGACCATCCACGAAGCGAACATCCGTAGCGCCAAACGGCGATACCCCGCCGGTGTTCGCAAAAGGCAAAGTATCGAATTGGAAGCTCGCTCCTCCCCCTTGCACGGCAAAACCATTGATTTGCGTGTCGCGGGCAAGAATTACTCCGCCGGCCGCTGCGCTAACGGCCGTAGAAGCCGTTGTAAATCGCATGCAAGCAGGGCCGGGGGCGATCTGAGCCGTGCTGCAGGCGTTTCTGTTGCCCGGCTTGCCGATTGCGGACTCCGAGATGCTCTTGAACACCGCTGCCGGCGTGTTCACGTTGGAAGTGCTCAAGCTGTTAAAAAAACCTACGTTATCCATTTGGAGCCCGAACAGTGCGCCAATGTCAAAGTCAACCACGAAAGCCGTCTGTCCGAGAGCGGGCGCGTTGAACAAGATATTCTTGAACAGGACGCCGCTGCCGCCAGAATTGGGCGAAGGCGTGGTCACCAGGACCATGGGATACGCGGAACCGCCTCCAATGATTTGCGCAGGATTCTCAAACAAAAAGGAGCCTGTGCCGCTCGGCTGCCCCCCCTCGAACGTGATGCCGTTGGTCTTCACCACCCAGGGCTGATTGATTTGCACTCCTTGAGGCAAGAGAATTTTCGTGTTTGCCGCCTTAGCATTGGTGAAAACGGTTGCGGCATTGAAGACCGCCCCTCCTGGCACGTACACAGGAGTCGAGAAGTGCGATGCGTTTGTTGCCGCGAGCAGATTCTGAGAGCTGTCGTGCAGGGCAGTCACGCCGCTGATGGTGTTTCCTGCCTGGTTCGCGACGGCGATGCTGGTAGTGCCTCCGCCGGAGACAATCGCTGTTGCCAGATACTTGTTGACGGCACCGCCTGGAGCCGATGGAACGTAGCTCGGGATGCGGGTGTTGTCCATGTTCATCCCGCAGTCGTCGTAGTACGGATCGTGGGACTGAATGACGAATGCAAGCACGTTGTTGCGGTAGACCCAATAGCGCAGCACGGAATCGCCGGCCGTTTCGATCGTGGCGACCGAGGAGGCGGGCAAGCTGAGAATGTTGCAGGCCAGCACCTTCATCGTCGCCGCTGCGGATTCACTTGTCACTAGCGGCGGCGTGCCGGCGGGCGAATAGACCGTGAACGTTGTGGCGGTCTGCGCAATGACAGTGTAGTTGCCGTTGAAGCGGTTGTTCGTGAAACCGTCAATGCGGATGGGCGAATTGACTTGAATGTTGCAATTCCCGGAACAGGTGTAGACCTGCTCGCCGTTCAGCGTGTTGTTCCACACTACGCTTGCAAGATTGACGGTGTTGAGGCCGAGCGTAACCGCACCTATTGTCGTTGAACCGGCGGCAGACGCGGCAGTGAGGCCGCCGCTCATGTCTTCCGCAACATACTTGTAGTTGTAGGTCGTCGCGCCGTTGGTTACGCCGAACGGTGTGACTGTCGGCGCGGGCGGAGTGGATAGCCCCGTGGCGGCGCCGCATTGATAAAGAACAATTCCATTGCCAAGGTTGGTTCCGGCAAATTTGCTGGCGTCCTGAAAATCGAGAGCTGCAGCCAGGGTGATGGAAGTGCTGGCGTTCGTGCAGGACGCGGTTGTGGACGGCGGCGAAGCGTTGAAGTAACCGCCGTAGCGCGCCATGTCACTGTACGGATCCGGTCCCTTGATGTGGAGACCAGCGTCGAGGTTCTGGCTTGCGGTAAACGTGTTGACAACGTTCGTTTGCACGCCGGTGCCGAGCGGGCCGCTCTCCACACCGGCATCATCTTTGTAGTAGAGGCGCTTGTCCGCAGTCTTGGTGTAGAGATTGACGGTGCCGATGCTGGCGGCTCCCGGCGGTGTGCTCTGATTGGTGAGGTTCAGCGTGCCGCTCGCGAGATTGCCGACGACGGTGGTGTTGCCGTTCACCGTGAGGCTGCCGCTAAGCGTCAACGAAAACGCGCTGATAGCGCCTGTAAATGTCGGCGAAGACGGATCGTTCGGCAGAATCACGTTGGGGATTTGCTTAGTGGTGATAGCCGGGCCGGAGATTTCGATTTCGTATTTTCCCGGAGCGGCGTAGAAGAAATAGTTGCCGAGGCCGTCGGTGGTGGTGGGGTTGGCAAGCGCTTGCGTGAGCGCGACGTCGGAGTAAATCAACGCGAGCGGAGTGCAAGGCTGGCCGCTTGCCGGCATGGCGCAAACGCGCACCGTGGCCCCTGCCAGCGGAATGCCCCGCGAATTGAAGACGATGTCGTCCTTGCGCGAACCTTGCGCGTGCACCGGCCCGACAACACCAGGGACGACATGCAGCGCGAGCGCCAGTAGTGCCCAGAGAAAACCCATCGTTTTAGCGTCCGCCTTGGCGGGCGGTGCGATTCTCGATCGTATCATCGGTTGCCTCAAGAATTTTGGATTCGTCGATGAGAGATGGGCTTACAGTAGTTTGCGAGCGGTGATTGCGAGCTGCACGACGTCGGTGGTCACGCTGGCAGGATAAGCGCCGGCGCTGATTTCGGTGCCGCCGCCGCTGAAGGCTTTCAGCTTCCAGTTATTGAGGGCGCTCCCCGCAATCGCCACATAGTAGCCGCTGTTCCCGTTCTGCGATTCCGCGAACGCCTGGACGATCTGCGTGGAAGGCAGCTTGTCGGCAACCTGCATGAAGTCGACCGTGTCGCCGCCGGTTGGGTAATTCCCGGAAAAGGTGAGCGTTCCAATCGCGTAGACAAAATTGCTCGCCGAAGAATCGACGTTCAAGGGCGATAGTGAAATCGTGATGGGCATGAGTGCTCCTTCAAGTTGTAGCTCACCCCTTTAGGGGTGAGGCTTTTCCCCGCGGCAGCGTGGCATTCGCGCCGGAGTGATTGCTACCACATCAGAAAACCCTCAGGCCTGAAGGCCTGAGCTACAGCGGATTAAAAAGGGGTATAGCCGCTGCGGGCGGAAAACGGGCGGCGGCGATGCCCGGATTGTTGTTCGCGACGCACGGCGGCGCTGATCAGATCCTCGATGGCATCGGCGGCGGCATCGTCCCACTTTTCGGCGAGCGGGCTGCCGCGCGCCCAACCGGCCAGCGCAGCAGTCGCATAAGCAATGGCTTCTTGCGCATTGCGCACGAGCACCGGCGAAGTAGCGTCGGTGAAATCCGGATACGCTTTCAGATAGCGCAAACGAATCTGCGTGTCCTGCGTGGCGCCGAGAAAATAAAGGCCGTCGGCGCGCCATTCCCAGACGCTGAGCGTGATGTCCTGCACGCGCGAAGGCAGGCCGCCATGCCGAGTCAGATCCACCATTTCCAGAAAATCGTCGGTCGAGCCGTTGGGGCGTTCCCAAATCTTTAGCGGCACGAGCAAGTCGGTTGGCAACTGATTCGGCGACGCCGTGGCATCGGTGATGGAAACTTGCAGCGACGTATCCGGCTGCGCAACCGCGGTCACGACGAGGAGCGCGTCATCCTGAATGAATCCGCCGCCGCCCGCGTTGCCAAGCATGCGCTGCAGTTTGCGGTACGCGGAATTCGCGTACGGGAGCAGCACCGCGTCGGTGAACAGGTTGCCCTGCGAATCGTTCAAGAGCGAGCGCACCAGCGAAGTGATTTGCCCCGCGGTGTTGTAGGCAGATGAGCCAACGACAGGCATGGTTTGTCCTGTGGGACAGGCATTCTTGCCTGTCGCTTTTTTCCTTGCTGGAAGCTCAATGGAGACAGACAAGAATGTCTGTCCTACTGAAATCAATCCTGAGGCAGTGGCGATTTTTGCAGATACGCGGCCACGCCGATCACGGCATTAATGAGCGCCGCGGCGGCGGCGATGCGCAACGTCGCGCCAATTCCCGCTTGCAAATTGAAATGCTGGGGATCGATGCCGACAGCGGCGAATCCGGTGAGCACGCCGCCTGCGCCGCCGCTGATCGCGGCAGCCAGTATGCCTTTGAGCCAAAGTTCAAATCGCTTCATGAGTTAAACCACCGTTACAAACGGCTGCTTGTGAAACGCAGGGACGGCGTCGTCAAGGAGACCGTACGCCCAGTTTTCGTAACTGCGCTCTTCCCTGCCCTCGCGGTCGTAGAGCTGGCGTCTCTTTGCTGACTGCGGGAATTTGCGCGACCACTCGATCGCTCGAGCGATGTGCTCTGCAATCGTCGGTGCGAGCTGAATAAATTCGCCGTGCGGGCCTTCGAGCGTGAAGCAATGCTCGTATTCGCCGCGCGAAGGATACGGCCCCAGCGCAGGAATGCTGATACCGTTTTCACGTTCGACTGTTTGCGCATACCAGGAGGGAGGCAAACCGTAGGTTTCCGGAGGCATCCATCGTTCGATGTGCCAGCGGTTCACGGCTGGATATTTTGGTTCCAAGCGCAGTTCCATGCGCTCCCGCAGCAGAACGCCATGCTCGTCACGATCCTCGAATTTCCCGCCGATCCACGCGAGCCGGTTCCAACCCCACACGGCGCGATAATTCGGTTCGCCGAGACGATTCGCTCCGCCTGCGCCCGCAAGACGATGCGCCACGGATTCCGGAGTGTCATGCGTTTCGCGGACAACTCGAATCATCTTGCGGCAGGACGAAAATCGATGGTCTTCACGACAAACTTCTGGGCGCCGCAATCGAGCACCAGGTCCGTGACGGTGGCGATTTTGGTTTCGACAATGGCGTCATGTTCACGCAGCGACGATGCGCATTGAAGCACCGTTCCGGGCTTGAGTTCCCGCGGGCCGGAATCGAGCTGGACGCCGATGTCCGGTGCGATCATGGGCCGGAGAATAGCAACGTCTTGGCCGTGGTCCACGCGAAGAAAGACAAACATCAGCGGATCGTTCTTGCTGCGAGCGGAAATTCCGCCACACAGCAAGAGAGCGATCGCGCCGATGAGGATTCTTCGCATTGAGAAAATGTGGTAAACGAGATTAATGAAGTTGAGGAGGTAAGGGAAAGAGAACGCCGCAGTGCAATCGCATATTGCGGCGATGGCTCCGATCCTTTACCTCCTCTACTTCCTTTGCGTCCTTAACTTCCGTTGATTAGTAGCCGGATGGCCGTGCCAAGGTGTCGATGAATGCGCCGGTACGAGGCGAGTCATCCCACACTTGAAACGCGGTGTCGAAGTAGAAGATGTAGCTGGCCGCGAGGCCGCCGCTCGCACCGTAAATCGGGAACACCGTGTTGCCATTGACTTCGTAGAAGTCGATGTCCTTCAACACGGCGCGGCCCCAGTGCGAGAGGTCGAGAAAATCGACGCGGGTCTGGTCGGCGTTGACGCTGGACTTGATCGGGATGCCGCTCATGGTTTTACGGCCGCTGAAGAGCAGGTCGAGATCGTTTCCACTGCCACCGCCGCCTTCCTTGATGATTTGCGAGACGGTGATGCCCAGATTTTCCCAGGCGTGCTCCTGCTCCACGGCCATATACGCGATGAGCTTGCTGAGGTGGTTGATGCCCAGGGCTTTGCGGACTTTGTTGATGGCCAGGCGCACGTTGCTCGGAGTGAGCGCGGCGTTGCCAGCGTTCACGCGCGGCGTGGCGAGCTGCACGGGATACGTCGCGCGGTTGAGGTTGAGCCAGGTGCCCGTCGTGGCGTTGTTCTGGTGATACTTGATGCCGAAGAGCGAGACGGGGCTCGCGCCGCTCAAGCCATCGTGCACGATGACGTCGCCGTTTGTCAGTCCCGCTGGATTCACGTCGACGGTGATTGTTTGCGTCGGGCTGATGGGATCGGCGCCGGTCACGTTGGCCGTGCCGCGATTGGTGGTTAGCGTCGAATCGTAAACCTGAATCGTCTGGCCGACATAAACAAGAGCTGCGCCCGGAGGCGTTGCCATCGTCCAAGTCGTGCTCGCGAACGAGCTGATCGTGCCGAGCACGCCGTTGCCGGCGGTCTGCATTAGCTTGTCCAGGAACGCGCGGAACTGTTTCATGCCGTTGGCGACTTCGCGCTTGGCGGCATTTTCGATGGCGCGCTCGCGGCCGGTGGTGGCGTATTCGACCAGCTTCGTGATTTCAATCGCAAAGCGGAAGAAAATCGGCGAGACTTGCGCGACGTCATACGCCGTGCCGGAGCCGCGGCCGAGATCGCCGCCGTCGGCATTGTACGAGCCGGCTTTGCCTCCGGGATTGACCTGCAAAGGCAGGCGCATGTTGCGGCTGGAAACTTTCTCCACGTCGCCGCGCTGCTGGATCATGGTGAGTAAAATGTCGTCGCGCTCGTAGAGCAGGGGCACTTTGTCGCGCACCTTCTCGAGCTGCAACGCGACGACGTTCGCGTTCGCTTGTGCTGGCATCTGTTGTTCTCCTTAAAATTGCGAAATTTCAAAGCAGAAATGCCACAGAGACACAGAGGCAGGGACAACAACTGTCCCCTGCTCCTTGCTCTGCTTCTTTCTTGTTCTGTGTCTCCGAGCCTCTGTGGCGGATTACATCTCGAGGATTTGTTCGTCGCTGAGCTTGCGGTAGTCGACGCGGCGATCGGAA
Source organism: Acidobacteriota bacterium (assembly GCA_003225315.1). Taxonomy (GTDB): domain Bacteria; phylum Acidobacteriota; class Terriglobia; order Acidiferrales; family UBA7541; genus Acidiferrum. Next base: position 41,032 of record QHZD01000017.1, on the reverse strand, counting down.
GCTATAGCGCGGACCTTCAGGCCCGCGGACTCTTCCATTGTCTGACGGGACCTGCGAACTTCCTCAGGCCTAAGGCCCTGAGCTACATCCGCGGCAATATTCGACCGCGAAGATGCGGCATCGGCACGCGTCACGTTGCCGCGATGAGCGGCGAGCGTTGTCTGGGTCCAGTCGTTGAGGACGCGCTTTGCTGCGACGGGCACGAGTTGTTGCGCGCGCTCGCCTATCAGCCGAACCACCTGGGCGCGCGTTTCATTATCGAGCCGCCTGCCGGAGAGAATCTGGGCGACTTGCTCGCTAAGTTGGCGGTCGCCTTTTAGGGCCGCTTCGACGTCTTGACGAATCGCAGCGCTCAGTCTTGCTTGCAGGGGCGCAGCCTGAGCCCCTACACCGGAAGCGTTTGACACGCGCGATGCGTTCGGCAATGCCTGGTGCAAAGTCCGTTCAATCGTTGCTCCAACGCTGCGCTCCAAATCGTCGTTAGTGGCTTTTTCAAACGATGCGTACGCTGCCAGAGCTGCGGCGTGTTGGTCGCTGTAGCTCACCCCTTCAGGGGTGAGGCTTTTCCGATCCGTTGGCGCCGCTGAAACCGAGGAGGAAACACTCTCAGGCCTTAAGGCCTGAGCTACAGTGTTTTCGCCGGTACCTTTGCCCAAATCTTCGAGTGCTCGCAGTCCGGCGAAAACCATTTCGCGAAATGCGGCGGGGTCTTCGCGCAACATCGTTTGCGCGAGCTGCGCGCGTGAGGCGCTCACTTCCTGGGCGGACTTCCCTGCTGCTCCGAAATACGCGCGATCGAAATCGTCGAGCACGCGGGCACGCTCGGCCGCAGCACGCGCTTCATTGACGCCGCCCGGATACAATTCCTTCAGCGCGCGCGCATCTTCGGGAGTCGCAAACGCCGCGCGATACGCCGCCGCTTCCTGCCTCGCCTGTTGCACGCCATCCCAAAGCTCCCGTGCCTCTTCCCCGCTCCAAGGGTCTTTCATTTGCTCCGCGAGCCACGGTGGCGCCTCCACTGGCCCAGCCACTCTTGGCTGTGCGCTGTTTTCCACACCCTGCGGCGGTTGCGTAGCGCCGGCTTCCAGCCGGCTCCGTTCGGTTTGAGGCGCCATACTGGAACCAGCCGGCAAGGATGCCGGCGCTACTTGCAGAGACGCTGGTCGTGGCGCTTGCGGCTCGGCGCTGGAGAGTTCGACATCTTGCGCTTCGGGCTCGATCTCGAGAATTTGCTCGTCTGTCAGCGCGAAGAGATCGTGAGGAGTACTTGCGCCATTTCCGCTGGAAGCAACTCCACTTTGTGACTGCATTTCTGGCAAGGAAGTGCTCCTGTAGGACAGGTATTCGTGCCTGTCCTATTTTCGTGTTGCAAAAACCCAAGAAACAGACAGACGAGAATGTCTGTCCTACTTTTTTGTTGAGGCCGCTTGCAACAGCGTGGCCTGGCCCATGGCGCGGAGGTGGGCTTCGGCATGGGCGCGGACGTTGGCGAAACCGGCCGGATTGGTCATGCGCGCGGACTGGCCAGCTTCGGAGTTGGACCAGCGCTTGCACTCCTCGAATTCCACAGCGTGGTCGTCGAGCAGTTGATCGACGGGCACGGAGGGAAGAATAAGCGTGGCGCCGCCCTTCAGGGCGGCATCTTCAGTCGGCGACTGGTCTGCGCTCGGCGCGACTGCCGGGCTAAAGCCCGCCGCTACGTCACGCGCCGACACGACCGCTGATTCCCGGGTCCCAGGTTGTGGGGCGCCCGCCGCGGCGGACGCCCCTACAGGCAGGGATGCTGAAGAGGAATGTGAAACGGGCGGCAAATTCACAACGATGGGCGCGCTGGCAAGAAGCTGCTGAATTTCGCGCAACTGTTTATTGCGCGAATCTTCGCCGGGGATGACCATCTCGGTCAGGCCGAGCACATTTTTGATGTAGCCGAGATTCGCAGGCTCGGTGAGCGCACGCTGAATCACCGGATCATTGATGCCGAAGAGTTGCTGCAACACGCCGCGCTGCTGCGACTTCAGGCGCGGAAACGTTTCGTCGGCTTCCGGATGTACGCAAATGTTGCCTTTCAGGTCGGCGGTGCGAATCGAGCGCGCGTCGAGGATACCGTCTGGCCCGAGAAGCGGAATCTCCACGTCTTCCGGACGATTCTTGCGGAAGGAATCGACGGCGAGCAACAGGACATCGGCGTAAAACTGTTTTGTACGCCGCCAAACGAGCCCAAGGCGGCCCATTGCCTGATCGCGAGCGAGCGCGTAGCCGGACGCGGTCTTTACGTCTTCCATGTTTCCGCCAAAAATCGCGGGAAAGAGGCCAGTGAGAAACTGCGCCACGGGACCGATCAAATCCTGCTGGTGGCGAATCATGTCCGGCGGAACTTGCGCCGGCGCCGGCTGGAAGAATCCCGCAGCGAGCGGCTGGCCCGGGCGCGCGCGCGCCGGAAAATGCGCGGCAGGTTCGGCCACTTGATTTGCGAGCGCATCAAAATCCAGAACTTGCGGGTCGGCATAAATCGGCGGAATGCCGTATTCGTAGGTCTCCGCTTGCATGTTGGAAAGAACGTTGTAGCGTTCCTGCACTTGCACCAGCGAATCGCCGACGCTGGGGCGATTCTGGCCGTCACCAGGCAGCGCGTGCAAGACGCGCCAGTGATCGTCCATGGATTCGCTACGCGATTCGCAATAAACATCGCCGGCAAAGCCGACGTAACAGCCATCGGGAAACATGGCGAGCAGTTCTGCGCGCACAGCACCGTCTTCGATCGCATAAAACGCCCACGGACGCAGCCACGTGCGATCGAAGGTGATTAGATTCATCAGCGCATCGCCGGGGTGAATCGACGGCAAGCCTTGTTCGACGCTGAGCCGCGAAACGCGCGCGTAGACGTCTTCCCCACCTTGCGAAGGGGCAGATTCAATCTTGTTGGCCGCGAGCGGATACGCGGCTTTCAATTTTGCGCGATGCACCTCGGCCTGCCATTGCAAGTAGGGATATTCGTGCATTTCGTTCGCCCAGACGGGAGTGTTCAGCTCGAGGCCACCTGCGATAGAGATGACTTCCTGGCCGTTGGGCACGCGGTGCGCGCCAACGACGCGCGGCACGGTGACGCGTTCGGCCTTGCGAAGATTTTCATCGGTGAGTTCGATGCCGCAGCCGGGACACGTTTGTGTAGCGCCGCCCTTTATGGCGGCATCTTCCTCACCACTGCCCGATGCCGGGCTAAAGCCCGGCGCTACGACTTCCTTTCCGCATTGCGGGCAGACGTAGACATCTTCGCCCAGCGGAATTTCCAGTGCTTCGAGAATGTTCTCTTCGTGGAAACCAAAGCGCTGTCCATCGGCAACGTACCGGACGTAGGCGCCAAGTTTGCCATCGGTCCAGAGAAAATAGCCGATCGAAGTCAGCAATTGCTCGACGTGATTGTTTTGCTCGACGAGCTGGGCGACGTCGCTGGCGGCACGCGCGGCGGCAATGTCCGCCAGCGATTGCGAAGACTGGGGATAGAACCGCACGCTTGGAACGTCCTGCGACAGTACGGCAATGAACGAAAGCCCGAAGCCCTGGTAAAAATTCGTGACGAACTGGTAGCGCGGCATCTCTTCCAGCTCGCGGTCGTCTTGGAAGCGCTGCTCGAACGGCAAATGCCAGTTCATGTCGTTGGGATTCCACCAGGCGTATTGCAAGCCCTGCCAGAAGAGCCGCGCCTGGCGAATGCGGCGAATTTCATGCCGGCGCGCTACGACGCCTTCCTGGCGATATTGCCGGACCAGTTCGCGCAATGCGTTGACCAGTTCGGGCTTTGCATCTTCGAGGCGTTCGTTGTTCGGACCGAAGTCGAGCACGGCGTTCGTAGCAGTGCCATCTTGCTGGCCCGCTGCGATGCCGCTGTAGCTCAACCCTTTAGGAGTGAGGCTTTCCCGATCCGCTGCTCGCGCGTCCGTAGAAGAAAAAACCTCAGGCCTGAAGGCCTGAGCTACAGCATTGCCGTCGGCAGGCGCGATGGCGCCCGGAATGCCCGTCGAAGATTTAGCTGTGCGATACAGGTCCATTCGGCCTCTCAAAGGACGTTTCATCAAAACCCGAGGAGTTGTTGCGATTCTTCCCGACGGCGTCGGGACGCAAACTGCGCGCTTCCGTTTCACGCCAAGCCTGGAGCTGGTGCCAGGAGCGCTTTCTCAAGCGCGGCAGCGGCTGCGGCTTCGGCGCTTCCGGAAACTCCACCGGGGGAAATCCCGCCGTGCCGAGCAGCGAGTTCATCAGCGCGCGGTTCTCCGCGCGCAGACGCGACACTTCTTCTTCGAGCAACCGGACATAGCTCGACCGGAGAGCTTGTTTAAGCTTTTCAAGCATATGTAGATTGAGGATGCGGGGACTAGTTGCTAATGGCTGGCGAAACGCGCACGCAAGATTTGAACTACTACCATTGCCAAGTTTATTCCGAATAGTACAAAACAACTCACGAGACTAAGAATACCCAGAAACCATGGGATGACCAACCAACGAAGTGCTTCTCCAATGCCAGGTCGAGTCGACACCGCAAAAACGACTGCGAAAGAAACCCCAAAACAGACAAACAGTGAAAAGTGAAGAATGCTTAGCGTGCGATTCCACCGCGCATGAAAGAAACGGGCCGCAGCGTAGTAGAGGACCGCAAAATTCACGCTCGCTACGGCGCAAAACAACAGTACAAGTACGGGTTCGACAACGAAATATTTGTCATGCACATAAGTATCCACAGAGGGCAATGAGCTCAACCAGCCCAGGCCAGCGCAAGCCGAAAAGACGATTGCGAACACCGCGAAGAGTTTAGCCGGTAGCATCAGTAAAACTCTCCAACCAATTTGACATGATATGCCTTGGTTCCTCTTGAGACAATGGCCCATCTTTGTTACCAACGGCGGCGCGGAAGCGGCTTCGGGCGAAAGAATTGTTTTGCTGCCGATTCTAGGCGCTGATAGTGAATCGCGCGGGAAGTTTGATCGGTCGCGGTGACCTGGCGCGCGATCTGTTCGCCGAGCGGCATGCCGGTGACAAAGTGCGGCCCTCCCGCTGGCGTATTGAAGGGCGGGGCCTGCCCCGCCCTGGACGGCACAAAGGCCGGCCCAACACCGGCGAACCTTCCGCCGGAGACCAATCCATAGCGCGCGGCGTCGGCGGGATCATCGCCGTCGACTTTGCGAATGTCCTCGAAGCGGCGCTCGTCGCGCACCAGCTGTGGAATGCACTCAATGAGCTTCGCGCAATTGTCGGTGATCACCCAGGCGTTCGATTCGAGCGCCTGGTACATCAACTGCCAGCCGCCGATGCGGTCGTCGTCCGCAGCAGCCGGCCGGGGCAGACCGTTGGCAACCAGAACGTCGCCGAGTTGCTCCGCGATGGACGCTTCGGAAGTGCGATGGGCGAACGCGTCCGGCGACAGAACCACGTCGGTGATGCGCTCGCGGCCGCCGCGTTCCGCGATGGCTTGCGCCAGCATGCGCGGCGACAGCCCGTTTTGCACGAATTCGCGATAGGTGACGATGCGTGATGCATTGCTGTAGCTCACCCCTTCAGGGGTGAGGCCTTTCCTATCCGACGTAGCTGGTGCGACCGAAGAAGAAAAACCCTCAGGCCTGAAGGCCTGAGCTACAGTTCCTGGAACCGCGCAATGCCAATACACGGCGCTGGGATGCTGAAATCCCCAGTCGATCGAAACCCACCGCGGCCACCAGGGCTCAAGCCGCAACTCCTCCGGCCGGACGGTGTGCCGCCCATAATCGAAAATGTCGAAATACTGCCCGGCAAAAACGTTCCAATCGCCGTCGAGAAACGCACGACGCAAATGCTCGGGCAACGATTCCAGTGTGCGGCGATACTCCGCGTCGTTGGCGTAAATCGGATTGTCGTCAATCCGCGCGCGAATGAATTCGTAGTCGCGCGGGTCGTACAAATCCGTGCGCTCAAACCCCGGCGGCGGCTGGTGATCCACCCAGAGCGCTTTGACCCAGGCGTGACCGACGTTGCCAGGGTTCGTTGCGCCGGCCATGTTGGAAAAACTATTTGACACCGGGCAGCGGTTGCGCGACGTCAGGAATTGCCACTGCTTTAGCGTGAAATGCGTCAGCTCATCAATGCCGATGAACAAGAACTCCGCGCCTTGATATTGGTAAACGTCGTTCTCGTTGCGGCAGTAGCCGAAGCGTGTTGTGGAACCATTCGTCCAAGTGACCACGTGCTTCGCTTCGTTGTAGCTCTTGTACATCGCGCGCGGAACATCGCGCCGGAAATATGCGAGTAGCGAAGATTCCAGCTCAGGGTAAGTTCGCCGCAGGAGCAGCGTGTCCGCCCCGGCTACCAGATAAGACTGAAAGATTGCTTCCCAGAGCAGCGCCTTCGTCTTGCCCGGGCCCGCAGCTCCTCCAAAGAGCCTGTATTTCGCGGTACTGTCGTGAAACTGCTGCTGGCGCTGGAAAGGCCGATAGTATTTTCTGAGCGACACTTACCGATAGATCTTTGAAAAGCGGCTGCCGACCAGCCAGGCTGCTACGGAAGCGAGCATGCCAGCTTTCACTCCGAGACCGAGCGTGTGCCAGGAAGCCAAAAACGCCCAGACGAAGCCGCCAACGCCCACGACCTTCAGCACATAATCCAAATGGATGGCGTTCGTCAGTTTCTCGAAAAACGAAGGACCAGGAACGAAAACTTCTGTCATTTCGTTGCTCCTTCCATTGCGCGCCGAGCGACAGCGCTATCGATATCGATGACAATCTGCTGCGGCTCGTCGGCCAATGCGGCGGCGCCCTTGTAGCGCATCTCGGTCAGCTTTTCGACGGCGCGCTGCCTGATCTTGTCGTCTTTGGATTCGAGAAACTTCTGCCAGACCTCGAACAGATCGACGCGACGGTGAATTTCCTCGACAAATTCGGCGGGATTGTCCGGCAATCGAAATTCGCCGCCAGGAATTTGTTCCTCAGTGGCGGCATTTGCCCCTTGTCCTGACGCGGCGCGCGTATTTCCATTCGGACGGGACGGTGCCGCCTCAGCGTACGCCTCGCAGTCCGTGCCGGACGCGTGAGTGCCGCTTGCGCCCATTGCAAGGGATGCTCTGCCGGCGTCGTCAGACGCAGCTTGGTCCGGCTTCACTGGGACCCCGCCCCGGTCCGTGGAGGCCGGAGCATGACCATTGACCTTGTGGCCGCCACCACTGGCGCGGTCGTGTCCTCCGGCGTGTCCGTTGGGTTTGCGCTGATTTTTAGGGAGTGTCACAACATCTCCTCAAGCGGCGAGCGGAAAGCGGCGCCGCGCCCACAAAACAATGCGATCCGCGGGCAAGTCCGCGAATTCGCAGACCATCGCGAGATTGGCGGCTTCAAAAGGAGAATCCGCGCGCAAGTAGCGGCGTGCTCGTGAGGCCTCGAAAGGCTCTTCCGCGGTTTCGTCCGCGAGTAACTTTGCTTCCGCGTCCTCATATGCCTGCCCCAAAACGGCTCGCCACAGATTACGTTCGGCGTTACTCACGCAAACCTCCGAAAGCACCTTAAATTTTGGTAACCTTGCTGCCCTTGAAGACAGGCCGATGGAAGATTCAACGGCTTAGGCCTGACTGGCAGTGCTCTAGCTGGCGATATCCACGGTCGCGGTCACTGCGTTGGTGACCGTGGTGGCGAGGAGCCGGGCGAATTTTGCGGCGACGCTGGGAAATTCCCCGCGCGCGACGTTAGACGCGTTTACGGTGGAGATGGCCGCGCCTTCGTTGACGTAGTCGGTGTCCACGTCGGTGTCCGAGGTTTGCAGTTGCAGAGCGATCACTCCGGGAGCGCCGCTGAACGCGCAGCGGAAAGCGACTTTGATCGGTTCCCCTCCTGGACGCTGCACGAGCGCCACGCGTTGCGTCTTGGTTCCGCTGGTAAGGTTGCCGTCACCGGTGACCCAGACGTTCTGCACTGCGCCCGCATCGAGGGAGCTGGGCGGGAGACTGTTCGCATACACTGGCATGTTTGCTCCTTGCTGACACAACTACGTTCGCCTGTGCCTGGACCGCGCGCACACGCCGGCCTTAACGTCATGTTGCGGCGCGAATTCTTGGCGGCAGACGACTTAACGTGGTCTGGCGAAATGTGAGGAAATAGCTGCGAGAGGGCGCGACGGGCAGCCCTAAAAGCAAAACGTCCCGGTTTGCACCGGGACGCACTTTTCTACGAGAGTCAGTATATCACAGAATAAATTAATGTCAAGAGAAAATTTTGGCTCGTCGGGAAATCACCGGCATGGCCGCCCCGAGACTGTGCTTCCACTGTCCGTCGGTGAAAAAGAACTCTAATCCCATGACGAACGGAGTGTCTTTTCTTTGCTGAAGGTGGACCACGCGGGCAAAACCACTAAAACTGCCCTGAAGAGACCGCACGTCGATGCGCTGGTTGGGCGCCCACTGTTTCTTCGTCAAGACGCTGGCTCCATGAAGGCTCACGTCGCGCGTGGTAGTAACCTCGTAAGTGACGAGGTCCATGCTCACCAGCGTTATGCTCACTTCCAAAGGAACGCGATTTTCAGTGCGGCGCGAAGGGCGCGAGTCCATTTACCATCCGAGTGCCGCGGGAATCGACGGCAGCCCGTCGGACTGGGAGGACGATAGAAATACTCTGCCGGAAGCACACAGCAACTTCAATCAGGTAATCGCCCGATAACGGCTCGGGTATTTACTGTGGATTTAGCCTCGACAGCTGAGATCAGGTCGCTTGAGCGGCTCGCGTGACTTTCGTGCCCTAAAAAGAAAAACGTCCCGGTCGAAACCGGGACGCAACTTTCTACAGAAGAAAGTGTATCACACTATAAAGTTTTGTCAAGGGAAATTTGGCATTTCCTTGAGAAAACTTTTTAGTCTTCTACTTTCAGCAACATGGAATCCCCCGGAAGTACGACCACATCAGGCAACCATTCGTTACAGGGAACGCACGATACCGCTTGACTCCTTCTACTCTCGGGAGCATAGTCCGCCTATCCCCCGTATTTTCTCCCCGAAAGGAGACCTGCCATGCCCTTTTTTCTTCATCAAGTCAGCTATACGCCTGAAGCTCTGACCCGGTTACTTGCCAATCCCCAGGATCGGTTTGACGCCGTGCGGGGCCCCATCGAGAAACTTGGTGGAAGGGTGATGAACTCGTATTTCGCCTTCGGGCAATACGATGCCGTTCTCATCACCGAGATGCCGGACAACGTTTCTGCTGCCGCGATCGCTCTGGCGTTTGCTGCCGGCGGTTCGTTGCGCAACTGCCAGACCACAGCGCTGATGTCCAACGCCGAGGGCATCGAGGCCATGCGTAAAGCCGCGACTTGCGGATACAAGCCGGTCGCTGCCGCAGCGAGCGGTGCTGCCGCACGGCCATAAGCGGAAGCATTCCGAGAAAGGCCGCCGATTCAAGTACAGAATCTCACAGCGGAGCTTGTCCGCTAGGGGCAGATGGGTTTTTGCGTTTCCGCGGTGCTCGCCGTCCGCCAGTGATAGACTTCGCATGCATGAAGGAGGAAGCGATGCGCCGCAAATGTCTGCTTGCCGCTCGCCTTTTACCGCGTGCACTTGCCGTCGTCGTGCTCGTGGTCTGCGCTTTCACGGGCCAGTCCACTAAAGCGCAATCTTCGCAGCCGCCCTTCCCGGTACAGTGGCAGCGGCCCGACCAGACGAAACCCCTCGAAGATAAGAGTGTCCAAGACGCCTCACAGCAGCATGCTCCTACTGCTGCGGAAATAAGCAAGAACGAAACCGTGGCGTCCGCCCTGCTGCGCAGCCTGCTCTACCAGGAGTACGAAGTACGCTCCGCCACGGAAGCCATGCCCGAAGAGAAATACGGCTACCGTCCCGCGGAAGGAAAATTCAAGAACGAGAAGCCGGAGTTTGGTCCCGCCGAAGTGCGCACATTTGCAGAGCAGGTCAAGCACGTGGCCTGCAGCAATTTTGGGTTTGCCGCCGAATTCGACGGGCAGAAGCCGCCCGAAGCCTGTGACAAAGGCGGCCCCAGCCCCGCGAAATCCAAAAAAGAATTGCTGATTTACCTGCGCGATTCGTTCGCCGCGATCCGCAAATCGCTCGGCGCCATCGACGCCAACAACATGTTCGACCCCATCGAAGGGCCCTATGCCGGGCCGAACACGCGCCTCGGCCTGGCCACCGTGGTGGTTTGGCACGCTGCCGATCACTACGGGCAAATGCTCCTGTACTTGCGCGAGAACGGAATCGTTCCACCCGCCAGCCGTCCCCATCCACCGGAGTTGCACGAGCAATACTGAATTCCCACCGAGAGATTCCGGACTTGACATTTCCTAGCTTGTACGTTATTGTGCAAAGGACAGTATTTGTACGAATACGTACAAATAACACTGTTTGTACAGATTCGCGCAAGCAGTTGGATGTGCCCGGATGACTTTATGGCCGACGGAATCTACGCCGTATTGATCGCCGATATCGTTGCCTCGACCGCCCGCCGGGACGTGCGCGCCCTGCTGAGGAAAAACCTCGCGGCCGCGTCGGAAAAGCATCTGCGCCAGAAGCTCATCCGGTTGCCCTATTCCGTTACCGCCGGTGACGAATTTCAAACCATTACGGCGGAGCTGCCAGCGCTTCCCGCGCTGATTCTGGATTTGCGGTCCGCGCTCCGGCCTCTCTCTCTGCGTGTGGGAGTCGGCATCGGCCGCGTTTCCGGCCGCATTCAACCGCCCGTCAACCAGCTCACCGGCGAGGCGTTTGAATTGGCGCGTCGCGCGATCGAAAGCATCAAGGAGGGCCGGCTCTTCAAGTTCAACGTGCTCACGGCATTTGCATCCGGGAACGAGGACTTCAACGAGACCATCAACCTGATCTACGGCTTGCACGACACGCTGGTGCTGCAGATCACCGCAAAACAATGGGAGGCTATTGGGACGTTTCTCAGCCGTCAGACCCTTGCGCCAACCGCCCGGCGCCTCAAAGTGGACATTTCCACGGTTTCCAGGAATCTCAAACGCGGCTACTATTGGCAGCTGGCGGAAACGGTGAACCGGGCTGGATCGTTCATCGAACGCACTTTTGGCTAGTTGTACAGAAACGTACAAATCCTGGAAGTTGCACGAAATTATGCAAATCTTTCTACGAACTCTGCTGGCCGTTTACCTGGGCCACTTGCTGGCTGATTTTGTTTTTCAGACGCGCCGCCTCGTCGACGCAAAGCTGCGCGGCCGCCCCTCCGCGTATCTTCTGCACGGGCTCATTCACTATCTTTCCGCAATCCTGCTCGTTGGATTCTTTGTTCCCGGCTCGATCGTCGCCCTCTCGACGCACCTGGTGATCGCGGCGCTTGCACTGGTTCATTTGCTGATCGATTCCGCCAAAGTGCAGCTCGAGACCAAGCGTGTGATCCGTGGTGTCGCCGGATCCTACGTTGCCGATCAGCTCGTTCATTTGCTCACCGTAGTTCTTGCGGCCTGGCTGCTGTCGCCAGGTATGTCTTTCACGGCGCTCGCCGCTCCGCTGAAAGCTTCCCGCAGCCTGGGGAACAAGTTCCTCGCCGTACCCGTGATCTACCTCGGAGTGATTTTCGGCGGCGGCTATCTGATTCGCTCACTGACGCGCTCCCTGACGGAAACCGTGAAAGACGATGAGTTCGAGAAAGCCGGGGAGCAATTGCAAAATGCGGGATTGTATATCGGCTGGCTCGAGCGATTCCTGATTCTCACCGCGCTGCTCTTACGATCTCCCGCGGCCGTGGGACTGATTCTCACCGCGAAAGCCATCACCCGTTATCCAGAATTCAAATCCGCGCGTTTTGCCGAATACGTTCTGATTGGCACGCTGCTGAGCGTCTCGCTGGCGCTCGTTGGCGCCGTTTTTCTTGCCTGGCTGATCTTCGGCACGGCCAGCGTTTCCGGATAATGCCCGCACAAACGCGCCCGTCTGCTTGCTTCCCTTCCTTCTGCTAAGATCTTTCCGTGATGTCTGAACATCCATCGCCACGCCTCGCCAATATTCGTCTTCATCCCATCAAGTCGCTCGATCCGGTGCAAGTGAAGAAAGCGCGCATCGGCCCGGGCGGCGGGCTCGAATTTGACCGCGTCTGGGCGCTCTATTCCGCTGATGGGCAATGGGTGAATGGCAAGCGCACGGCGGCCGTCCACTTGATTCGCGCAATTTTCGCACCCGACATTAGCTCCGTAACCCTCTCCGTTCCGGGTGACAGTCGCAAAATCCCCACCAAGTCATTCGTTTTCCCGGGCGATACCGCCGCGGCCTCCCAATGGTTTTCCGCTTTTCTCGAGCAACCCATCACCGTTCGCTATTCTCCCGAAGGCTTCCCCGACGACAACATCGCCAACGGCCCGACCATCGTTTCCATGGCCACTTTGCAAGCTGTAAGCGAATTGTTTGATGGCATGGACGTCGACGAAACGCGCCAGCGCTTCCGCACCACTCTGGAAATCGATGGCGTACTGGCATTTTGGGAAGACCAACTCTTTGGCGAAGAAGAACGCAGCGCCGTCAGATTCCGCATTGGCGAAGTGAATTTCGAGGGCAGCAATCCTTGTGCTCGTTGTCCCGTTCCCCCGCGCAACCCGCGCACGGGAGAGATCATCCCCGGTTTCCAGAAGCGCCTCTCCGATTTTCGCCGCGCCAATCTCCCTGCCTGGACCCCGGAATCGCGCTTCGACCACTACTACCACCTGGCCACCAACACGCGCGTGGCCGCTACGGAATTTGGTAGAGTCTTGCGCGCAGGCGACGCGCTCAACATCTAGCCAGTCTTCCGGCGCGGCGCAGCACCGCACGCGCACTTCCTTCCATAAGTTGGATACTACGGAGTTCTCCCGTTGCGCATTCATGGACAACTATGAACACTCCGATAATTCTTCATCAATTTTTGAGGCATTGACCTGATTGCGGCGCGTACTCTTCCAAAGTATAAGCTTGGGCCGGACCCTGAGTTTCGGCGCAATCTTGCTCCGTCCCCGCAATTTGGCGCAGACGATGCCGCGTCTGATCCTGGCCACTCGCCGACTCGACCTCATTCACATGCGGTGGCCTCTGTACGGCTTTGGTGCTTCGCTGAGTTCGCGTGGGCATCAAGCTGGAGTATGCGGGGCCGGCGCTTTGTTTAATCCTGCGCAAACGATGTTCGCGCAATAGCACCATGGCAGCTCAGGGTAACGCTCGGAGAATAACGATGCGTTCCACCCGGCAGGCACGCAAGGTCCCCCAAGTCGGCAGACCCAACGGCCCCGAAGCCAGCGCAAACGCCACGCGCAAGTCAAGCCACTCCGCTACGGGCTTCTTGTTGTTGAGCACCACTTTTAAGCCACTGTATGTAAACCCGCAGGCGGCGCAGATCCTCTTCCACCCGGAAAAGCCGGCCAAGACCAGGGATTTCGCTGAACAATTAGCCGCGAAGATTCGCTCGATGGTCGCAAACGGAGCTCGCAAAACCACGATCCCTGAGTGTAAGGAATTCCTCTCCGGTGGCCGGCATTACATTTGCCGGTTCTTCAATGTGCAATCGCCAGGCAGCGAGTCAGGAGGGGCGAACGGATCCTCGTTGGCTCTCCTGCTGGAGCGAAGTACTGAAGTTGCCGCGGACGTTGTCAAAATCTGCCAGCAGTACCATCTTACGCCGCGCGAGCAGGAAGCCGTTCGTTTTCTGGCGCAGGGTTTAGCAAGCAAAGAGATCGCCGCTCGCATGAACATCAGCACGAACACTCTGAAGGTTTTTCTGCGGCTTGCGATGATGAAGATGGGGGTCACCTCGCGCTCCGGGATCATGAGCAAATTTATCCACGCCAAGACCTAGATCGCGGTACACTCTTGCTGCCTTTTGGTGCCCGCCCGGTCCCACCCTTTGGACTAACCCAACGAGTGTATAGATGTGCGGGAAACAAAGCGGCATTCTCTACAAGTCATGAAGTTGCAGCGAGGGCAGCCAAAGCGGGGGCACGCCCGGTTTCCCTTTGCCACGGAGTTACAGGCGAGCCTGCTCTCTCCTGCCGGCAAAGCGCGGCCAAGTGTGAAACTGCTGCACGCCAAAACCGAGAATATCAGTGCGGGGGGCCTGTGTATTCACTCCACCCGGCCGTTGGAGAGCACGGGCCTGATGCGCTGCGAGCTTCGTCTACCCGGTGTTCCCGTCCACATTCCTTTGCTGGTGAAAGTGTGCTGGAGCGAGAAACGCACCGGCACAAATCAATACCGAATTGGTTTGCAATTTGTCGTTTAGCCACCGCCGTCTCTCTTTGTTTTTTGATCCGCCGATTCCTCGTGTCACCGCTTGTACGCCTTATCCCCTAATCCGTTTGGGTTAGGCCGTGTTGGGAATTGATTTCCCCAGACTGAGCGCTCATCGTGCGTCCGATGGTCAATTCTTTCGCGAGGCGCTTCAGAATCGGGCCCAGTCAAAGAACAAAGATCTGAAGTCTCGCCAATCCAAAACAGGAAGGAGGTGAAAAACATGAGGCATATCAGTCTCCAACTGCAAAAACTGGAGGAGCGCATTGCTCCAGGCGGGTGTTGCTGCGGAACTGGCGGCAGCCACAAGAGCGGCAAGAGCGGCGGCAGCCACAAGAGCCACGGCTCCGGCAGTCACAAGAGTCACGGCTCCAAGAGCCACGGCTCCAAGTAAGACGGCTCTCGCTGACCTAGTCCAACTCAGGGTGTCCACCCAGGTGCCAGCGGCAATCTGGATGCCTGGGTGCTTATTCAAGAGCGAATAGAGGACGGCGGAGAAGAACCCGCCGTCCTCCATTCAGTTCCGTTGCTAGGGGAATTCCTGCATAAATAGCAATTAAAGTTCAGCTATTCCCTTATGAAGATTTGATGAATGCACCCGATTGCAGAGCGGCCCCGTCCGACGTATAAGTTTGGACCGGACCTGAGTCTTGGCATTTTACCCGGTCCACACAACCAAGCACAGACGATGCCGCGTCTGATCCCGGCCGCAGGTTGCGTGGGCAAAAATTAACATGCAGCGGCCGCTGCGTGACGTTTGGTGCTTCAGCGAATTCGACAAAGGCACCGAAACGAATACTGGCGGATCAGCTTCTTTCAGCCCTGGATGAGTCATGCTCGTCAGGAAGCCCGCATTGTCAGGGGCGCCGCTCTTAAAGAGTTTCACGACACAGGCCTCAGTTTGGCCCGCGTCCAAGCCTATTGCGGCTGACAACCACCAACCAAACGCTGGCTCTGAGAGGATGGCGCGTGCCCTCGGACCCAGCCTATTTCATCTCAGGGACTTCGGAATAGGCGTCACACAGCCCTCGGGAACATTTCCCGACGCCTACCTTGCGAAAGAAAGGGGGTGAAAAAACATGAAGCATATCAGTCTCCAACTGCAGAAGCTGGAGGAACGGATCGCACCAGGCGGTTGCGGCTGTGGAAGCGGCGGCAGCCACAAGAGCGGCAAGAGCGACAAGAGCCACGGCTCCAAGAGCCACGGCTCCAAATAAGTCGCCCGCGTTGGTGTAATCAGACTCAGGGCACCCACCAGGCGTCAGTTGCACTCTGGACGCCTGGTGGTTCTTTCAAGGACGAATAGAGGGTGGCGGAAAAGAACCCGCCGCCCTCTACTAAGAATACTCCGTTTCTTGCGAAGGAGCTCATGAATTCTCGCCCGCCGAGGCTCCGAAAGGACCTAATCGTCTGCACCCAGCAGACGGCTCACGAGACGTCTGTCATCGTCAAGGATCCAATATCCCGCAAGTTCTTTCGGATGGGAGAAGTTGAGCAATTCATCGCCGAGCAACTGGACGGAAAAACGCCGCTCGAGGCGATTCGGCAAAGCGTGGAAGTTCGCTTTGGCGGCGAACTTCCGATGGAGACCCTGAACGGCTTCCTGCAAAACCTGAATAAGTACGGGTTCCTGGAGGGGGAGGACGGAACCGGGAGCAAACCGTACCGGGAACCGCCGCGCTTTCGTGGCAGCGCCCTGTATTGCCGGTTCAAAGTATTCGATCCGTGCCAGATTCTGAAGCGCCTCGTTTCCCGAACGGGTTTTTTCTATACGCCCTATTTCTGCGTTCTCTCGGCTGCCATGATTCTGACGGCCGCCAGCGTGACTATCACGCATTGGAGCGAATTCCGCGAGGAGCTGCCCCGGCTCTATACCAGCTGGGCTTCGATCGCTGTGGTGATATTTTTGAATTTTCTGGTTGTCGGGGCGCATGAATTTGGTCATGGCCTCACTTGCACGCGGTTTGGCGGCGAAGTTCATGAGATGGGCTGCGCGCTGATCTTTCTTCAGCCGGCCTTTTACTGCAACGTGAGCGACGCCTGGCTTTTTCCAGAAAAATCCAAGCGCCTGTGGGTGGGTTTTGCCGGTCCGTACTTCGAGTTGTTCCTTTGGTCGCTGTCCGTCCTGACCTGGCGGATGACGGAACCAGACACATGGATCAACTTCGTGACCCTCAGCGTCATGGCCACTTCCGGCCTTAAAACGCTGCTGAACTTCAACCCGCTCATCAAGCTGGACGGCTACTACTTGCTGAGTGACTACCTGGAATTGCCCAACTTGCGTAGGAGATCGTTTCGCTATGTCGGAAGCCTGGTGGAAAAACTCTTCGGCTTGGGACCGGACGACGAAGAAAATCTGGGGCCGCGTGAACGATTTGTTTTCTCCATCTACGGCACGACGGCATTGGCAGGTTCGTTCTCCATCCTGGGATTCATCATCCTGACCGCGGGCGGTGCGCTCGTCGACGGCCGGTCGCCCACGGCGGTATTCGTCACTTTGGGCCTGCTGGGCATGAGGTATCGCAGGCGCTTTCGCAGGATGTTTGGCAAGGCGTCCGGATCGTCGGGCGGCGGATTCGACGATGAAGACTTCGACTCGCCGGAAGACGACATCGTCTCCGAGCAACCGCCGCCTGCAGGGACGTCGGTCACTGCCAGGGCGCCGGATAGGATTACCGCGCCGAAGATGGAGCCGGAGAAGCACGTGGTTTGGAACAAAGAAATTGAGTCCGCGAAATCAGAAGGGCCGGTCACGCGGGACAAGCTCCTTCAAATGGTGTACGCGCGGCATCTTCGCAAATTGCAGGCCAATTCATCTGCTGCCGAAGGCTCCGTTGGCAGCGGCAGCATTGAAACGTCGCACACCGTCACCGTCTTGGACGAACCACCCGCGCCCTCTAACGGCCATGCCGTTGTGACCAAACCTGGGCCTGCCAAGCCGTATCAGGCATCAGTCCCACAGTTCGACGAGAGCGTACCTTCGTCGGACAAGGCCTACACCACACACGCGCCAAAGCCCGAACCGCCGGCGAACGGACACAAGGCGCAGACACCGCCGATCAGCACTGTTGAACGGGACGTCGCCCCGCAGAATGGCCATCACACGAAAGCGCCAGAACCCGACAGCGGAGTGGAAAAGCCCGCCGAAGAGAAGAAGAAGAAAAGCCGCCGCTGGGGACGCCGCGTTAGAAAGGCAGTGTGGGTTGCTGCGGTCGCGGGAGCTGCGTTTGCTCTGGTTCGCGGGCACGCTGAACTGCGTGTCGGAGGCCCATTCAACGTTCTACCCGTCGAGAACTCCGACGTGCGGGCGTCGGTGGATGGCGTGATCGACAAAATCTACGTGCACGAAGGCGATTACGTCCACGAAGCGCAACCCATTGCGCGGCTCACGGACATCGATACCCGCGCCGCTCTTGAAAAAACGGAGGCGCAACTTGCGGAGGCTGGCGCCAAGCTCAAGATGCAAGTGGCAGGTCCCACTGCCAATGAGATCGAAGTCGCCAAAGCCAACGTCACCAAGGCCGAGGACAACCTCAAGTACTCGCAAATCCGGCTGTCCATGGTCAAAAAAGTGTTTGACGAAAATCTTATTTCCCGGAAGGAGTATGAGGATGCGGCCGCTCTGGAAAGCGCGGCTCGCAACGATCTCGCCGTTGCCAGGGACCAACTCAATCTGCTTCTCAGCGGCACGCGTCCGGAAGACATCGAAGCAACACGGGCGCAGATCGAACAATTTAAAGCGGACCAGCGTCACCTGGGGGAGCAGCGCCGCATGCTGATGGTCTACAGCCCTTCCGAGGGCGTTGTGGCCACGCCCACGCTCCAACTGAAGCAACTGACGCATCAACTCGTGAAAAAAGGAGATTTGATCGCTAAGATTTTCGACCTGCGAACGGTGACGGCGCAAATTGCGATCGATGAAAAAGACATTGCCGACGTGCAAGTCGGTCAAAGAGTTTTGCTCCGGGCTCGCGCGTTTCCGAATGAAGAGTTCTACGGGAAGGTCAATTTTGTCTCCACGAGCCTTCTGGGAACGGCTCCGGCCGGCGCCACCGGAGAAGCCGCTTCCCTGCCGTTGCCTTCCAGCAGCTCCTCCAGCGCAGCGAAGAGAACCATCTTGATCACCACTCAAATTGACAATCACTCGCTGCTGCTCAAACCGGAGATGACCGGGCAAGCGAAGATTCTCTGCGGCCGCCGCCGCGCCCTGGACCTCGTTACGCGGCGTTTGGCGCACACCATCAAGGTTGAATTCTGGTCCTGGTTGTGAGGGCTTGCCGCATGCCGATTGGTACTCAACAGCGCGAAAGGAAAAAAAACATGGCTCTAGCCCCCCTCAGGAAGGAATCTGATACCGCGGCGGCGCCAGAAATGACAACGGACGTCCCGGAGCCCGTCGCTGCGCAGGATGCGCAGCCGGATTCGAGCGAAAACCTGTATTTGATCGGCCGTCCAACGCTGAAGCAATTTCTTCGCTTCGTCAAGGACAACGCCATCCATCCGCCCAGTTCGGGCGACCTCGTCGAAGAATGGCATGCCGCCAACAAAATTGTCCGCGAGCTGGAAAAAGAGGAGGCCGGCCTTGCCGACAATCCTTCGCTTGCACCGGTGGACCCCGAAGACACGCTGCTCCTTGAATTCCTGCAAGTGCCTCTTGTGCGCCACAGTTTCAACACCGTGCCGACGGAGGTCGCTTACGTTGACTTGGATCGGATGGTCGTATACCAACACCACATCGACTTGACTCACGTCGAGCAGTTGAAGCGCAAGCTAGGGCCCTCGCCAAGCGAAGAAGAAGTCTTCCGCGCCTGCCTGCCGTGCGCGCCTTCTCTTCCGCCGGTGAAATGGACTCGCTCTCACCGAGACACGTTCGTCTTCATGTCCCCATCAGACGACATGCGCTTTCTCGGCGCCATGCCGATGGAGGCGGAGAATATTAAGGACTACCCTCCCCCCGGCAACCTCGCCGGCGTAATTGGGCTTGCGGTGGGATTTGGCAGCAACTTCTTGAACGCCATTTACACGGAGAACCGGCTCATCCTCAACAACGGGAGCCATCGGGCTTACGCGCTCCGCGACCTGGGAGTCACCCGCGTTCCCTGTATCGTTCAGCACATTTCTTCGCGCGACGAATTGAGCGTCCTGGCGTGCACGGCTGTCACGGACGCCCCCAACTTTTTCCTGCAAGATCCGCGGCCGATGATGCTCAAGGATTACTTCGATCCGCGACTGCGCAAAGTCATGAGCGTTTACCGCCGGTTGCGCCAGGTCACGGTGAAGTTCGACGTGGACGTAACCTTCGCGCCCGCCCTTTGAAGATGCGCGACAGAAGAGCACGACAACTGTTTTTTGCTGAGCGGTCAGGCAGCAAGTTAAGACTCGGGAGGGCCTACACAACATGGACAAGATCAATTTATTCAAGGACGCACTGCCAATTTCGCTTTTTCGCCGGCTGGGGCGCGCCGTGCAAGCCGTGGGCACGGAACGGATGGAAAACATGGGCAGCTACAACACCACGTTCTGGTTTCCCATCGGCGCGACGCCCACGAACATCGTAGAGGAGAGTATTAGCAAACTGTATGACCTGGTCCGCCCTGGTCCCAAATGCATTGGGATGGAGTGGTGGCTTGGCCGGCTGAAATTTGGCGAAGCCCTTCCCTTCCACACCGACCGCGACCGCAGTCTCAGGCACCTGACCGGGCAAATCGTCCATCCGTTGTGGTCGAGCATCTTGTACCTGAACCGTTTTCCTTCCAGCCCGACAGTTGTCCTGGATCAAGTATTGAGCCCTGACGGGAAGTCCTGGGTTCCCCCGGTGGCAGAAGCGGGAAGGTCGCTCGACGCTGTCCCGAACCACTACGTGGCTTTTCGCGGCGATTTGCGCCACGGTGTGGTGGCTAACGGCACAACGAAGAAACAGTTCGGCCGCCCTAGGAAGAATGAAGAGCAGCCCGAATTGCGCTTGACCCTGTTGGTCAATTATTGGGACAGGCGTCCAAGCGCGCCAAACTGCCGGGATTACGACGGCACCGTTTATCAGGCTATCCGGAACGAGAGGATTTCCCCTCCGGCAAAATCGCGCCGGCTTTCCGCCGCGTAAAAAAGAGTGAGCGATCAGTTCATGCCCGGCCCCGTAGCTTCCTCGTGTCCTCCGCCAAACGAGGAATTGACCTCCGCGCCGGTATCTCCAATTCCGGCTCTTTCGGACAACTGGAAAGCCTGGAACGAGTTCGTGGAAGCCACGCCCGAAACTGGATTTATGCAGTCATCCTGGTGGGTGGATTTTCGCAACACCTGCGGATTCGAGAACTTCGGCATCACGCTGAAAGGCGAAAACGGCATTGCCGGCGGCGCAGTGGTCTTGAAATTCTGGTATGCCGAAGACAGTTGCTTCTATTACGTTCAGGACGGCCCGGTGCTTCCGTGCGATGACCCGCTCGTCGCCGAAGAAATTTTTGGCGTCATCCTCAGTGAGATCGAAGAGCGGCGCGAAACCGAGCCCGGCACTGTCAGCCATCTCCGCATCGAGCCGCGCTGGCTAAGCCTGCCCAGCTTTGTTTCTGGATTTCGGCCGGTCCCGCCGCTTGCGGATCCTTACCTCGAAGCCAGGGACACGCGCTGCATCGATCTGCGCCCTTCGGAAGACGCCATCCTGGCACAGATGAAGCCCAAAGGCCGGTACAACATTCATGTCGCCAGGAAGCACGGCGTTTCGATCACGGAAGACACATCAGAGCGGGGACTCGCGGATTTTCAAACCATCTACGAAGAAACGGCCGTTCGCCAGGGAATCCAGGCAAAGCCTTGCGATTACTTTCAGCCGCTCGTGTCCGTGTTCGCGCCTTCGCGGCACCGGTCGCTCTTCTTCGCCGAATTCGAGGGCGTGCGGATTGCCACCGCTTTGGTCGTGTACTTCGGAGCGCGGGCCACGTATTTCTTTGGCGGATCACGGGACATTCACCGCCACGTGATGGCCCCGTATCTGCTTCATTTCGAGATCATGCGCAAAGCCAAAGCGCTGGGCCATCAATGGTATGACCTGTGGGGAATCGCTCCGGCAAATCAGCCGGACCATCCGTGGCAGAGTTTTACCACCTTCAAGGCAAAATTCGGCGGAGAAGAAGTGCACCTCGTGCCGACTCTCGATTACGTCTTCGACGATGCGGCTTACGGTCGCTATCGAGCCCAGGAAAAAAGGGCCGGCGATGCCGTAGTCGAGTCCGACGCCACCTAGCTTCAAATCTAACGACTGGCGACACTACTCCCTTGAAATTGCGGCGGGCGGCCCTTAACTCTCGTCCTTGACTGTCAATCGACCGGAACGCGGTCGATCGTTCAAGCCTTGTAGATCGGCGAGCGCAATCGCACGCGAGCGAGCCGGGAGACCAGCGCTTTTCTGTCACCGAATGGCAATTGCCATTCTTTGGCGCGACTGGTCAAGGATTTCATGCCGCGAACAGCGGCGGAATAAAGCTTACGGGGTACTTGTTTCCCTTCGCTTGCCAATCCGCGCAACACGATGGGCGTGCTCTCTCGTACTTCTCTTGTCAGCCTGCGCCAGGCGCGCTTCGTTTCGGGGTCCATCTTTCCCTCCACTCTGGGCTGTCCCCCCTATTTTACCGCCGTCGGCCACATGACACAAAACGACAGCCCCCATATCCCTTATGGAAACTTAGCACGTAACGATGCGAATGCAGCCTGCGTGTTTTAGTTGATTGATGAATACATTTATTTCAGATTGACTAAATGAATGCCCGCTCGTGCGCTACACTTCGAATCGTGGTTTTGAAGAATTCGTCGGAGTTTGACAACCATGCACGCAATGTCCACAGAAATCAGTGACCACATGTGGAAACTTCGGGAACTGGTGGGCCAACCATAGCCCCTCAATCGCCAAAACGCCCGGCGAACGTCGTATTTGCCTCTATTCGAGAACTCTACCTAGAGTTCGAGAATATTTTCCTTGCTGGCGCGAAATCATTAATCACTAGCCCGTGCGGCCACAGAATCTATTGTTTTGAGCACCATTTCTTTCATATGGCCGGAATAATAGTAGCTGGGGTTCCTGAGTTGTCAATGAAAACAGAGAAGTCCACTATCTTAGAAACGCATGTCGGTTTTGCTCACTATGAAATGATAGAGGGCGGCTCTCGGGGAAGACATCTTCGGTCGGCCTACGAAACCCTCGCCAGTCCTGATGAGGTATGGGAAGACAACCCAAAGGCCAAAACAGCGAAGTGGGTTTACATCAAAGAGTACGACAGCAAGCCCTATTCGTTCTCAATTGCGTTGGCTGGAGATTCCCACACCCGCTCAACGGTCATCGTGCCGTTCAGTAGTTTTCCAGTCGCGCGTAAGAATATCAAGAAATGGAGGCAAGGCACGCGAATCCATCCTGCTTTGTTGATATCCTAGCCCCACAGCCCCGATTTACCTCTAGAAACACCACAGCCACCTCAAAGGTGGCTGCGGTGAGTACGCTGGCGGGATTGCACCGCCAATCTTTTTTACAGGCTGCACATATGATGCGCCAAATCGCACAAAAGTCAAGCCAAATCTTATAAGAGCTTTTGAATCTGTAAATTACGGGCGAAGACGGGTAAGCCCATCTGCGCACTAGGATGCGAGCGCTCTCCTAGTTCTCTTGTCAGCCTGCGCCAGGCGCGCTTCGTTTCGGAGTCCATTTCTTCCCTCCACTCTGGGCCGGCGCCTCTATTTTACCGCCGTCCACCTCGCCAGAACAAACGGCGATTCGCCCCAGGTAGTGGTAACACAAGCGAAGACTACGGATGGCGTTTGGACCACACTAGAATTATTTTGATCTATCTTTTTGCAGCCAATCCCAAACCCATTTGTCCATGTAACCAGAGTACTTTCCCTCAAATTCGCACAGAAAGAAGCCATCGGTCACTTTTATGCCTGGTGTTTTTCGGATTCTATCTCTCCAGGTATCGATCTCGGTGTTGGTATAGAGAATCCAACACCTGTCGTCGTATCTAATCCAATCGAGGGCGGTGTCAAATACTTTTTTCAACGCATCGATGGGCACCGGCCCACTAATACTAAAAGCTACGTGGATGAATCGCGCCGTCACTGATCCTCCCCTTGCGGCGGATTCGGTTGCGGCGGTGTCCCCTTCGGATTCGCGATGATGATCGATTCGTTGGGTGGCGTCATGTTCTTGGCAGCAAGCATGATCTGCTGTTGCTGCCAAAGAATTACCTCTGTTCCTTCAAGCGTAGCAAGTGACGGATGCTTCTCCGCGTAGGCCAAAATCCATCGAATAATAAGAACGGTCGTCGCAAGAACTGCGATCACCAAGACGACCTGAATTGAACCCGTTGCATATTTTGCCGCCCCAATAGCGGCGGCAAACCCTCCCAGAGCCACCAAAGCTACCTTGCCCACAATTCCTCCAAACCTATACTTCTGAGCAGACTCGTGAGAGAAGCCAAGCTGCTCCAAAATGTCTTTGATGGGTTTGGGTAGTTTTGGCACCGCAAGGCATTATACGGCTTCTGAGTCAAATGGTTTTTCAAATGACGCCATTACCGCTCCGTTTTGAAGATTGCATTTCTCTGATCCATGCGTTAGGTGCCGTTCGTAAAATACTTGCGCGGCGGGAACATGCCGCGGCTCATTAGCTCTTTTCCGCAGCGGTGGCGAATCTGCTCTGTCCAGTTCACCCAGTTGGTCTCGCTCAAGCCGAGAAAATGCCGCGCCGTTTCGTATGGCGCGAGTCCCAGGTAGTAGAGGCGGAACAGCACCATGCGCGAAGCCCAGTCCGGCCCATCGAGCGCCGATTTTCCCGCCAGAGCGAAATCCGCTACCCACTCGTTCAACCGTGCGCGGTAGTCCGGCCGCCACAGGAACTTTCCCGTGTCCTTCCAGTTCAGCGCGGAAATGCCGCGTTTCGTCTCCAGCACTTCGCGCGCGCCGCGGTAGACTTCCCAACAGACGTCGAAAGCAAGTTCCGGCTTGACGCTCATCTCCCCTCCGCACTGAACTCGTAACGACTCAGCGAGCCACCCGCACCGAAACTTTCCTGCCTGCCCCTCGCGCACGAACCCTCGCGACTTTCCTGCGAATCGCGCGCCTCAGCTGATACTCCCAGACCGTTCCGAAGTCTTCGCCGCGCAGGACTTTGCCCGCGGCACGCGGTTGCTTCTCCACGTCGTAGCCGCCGAATTCCGGTTTGCGCAAATGCCGCAGCTGCGCGGAAATGCTTGCCGGGGGGTAATGCGTCAGCTTCGCCAATTCGTCCAGCGTCAGCCACGTCTCGCACTGCCGCGCGCTCAGCATCACGTCGCAGAGCACGTCGCGCTGCCTTCGCCTTGCAATTCGCAAGAGTTCCCTTCTGTGAGTTTTCCGCATTTTCGTTTTGCCCCCCTTCCCGCCGCGTTTCACTCCTCAGCAGGAAACTCTTCCGTGGTCGCGCGCGGTTCGTCCTCGCGCTCATCATCGGCATCGTCCGGAGTCCACGCCGTGCGGTCCGGATCCTCGTAATCCCCCGCGCAAGCGCTGCAAGCGCGCATTGCTCCTGTCACGCCGGCGCCATTTATCGTGTACACTCCGCCGCGCATCGCGTACTGAGCAGCAGTCCGCTGCGCCTGCCGCCAGAGTTTTCCACATTTTTCCACAGCGTATTACCTTCTCGTTATTCTTGACTATTTTTTTCGAAGTGTTAATGTACGGCTACCGCCTTCCTGGAGGCCCGCGTGAACCATTACAAGACTGAGCCTCCGTGGAAGTTTCTTCTCTCGGCTTCGCGAAACTCGCTGCAGAGCTACGAACTTTCGCGGCTCAGCCATGCCGCCAATCTCCGCAAGGAGATCGGCGCGCTGCTCGACTTGTGGATGGAGGAGAATTCCGCGGCCATGCTGGCCCGCTGGCTGATGGAGCAGGCGGAACGCCCGCAGCAGATCCACGAAGCCGCCGTTCCTGGAGAAGTTCGCCAGAAAAACGGCGATGCTGCGTCCGATAATTTTTTTGCGGATCTGTCGGTCACGCCGCAGGTAAATCGAGACTCTGCTTGAGGGGAAGGCTATTTTTCGGCGCTCAATCCGTAGTTCGCCGCTAGTTCTGGCGCTCACGAGGCCGCGGTCATTTGGACGTGGAGTTGTGTCCGCCGTGGTGTGCCGCAGCGGCTTCCGCTCGGTTGCTCCAGCGTTCCTCCCGAACGCCTCGCCTAACCACGCCTGGCGTCTCCCTCCGAAGTTCTTCGCAGCCGCCGCGTCCACGCGCCCTCCTCAGACTTACGTCTTGGCTGCTTTATATCTATTAGAGGACGCTAATTCTGAAGGGCAACAGCGACACTTCGGCCACAGAATGGTCGCTGCTGAATGTTATGGAAAACTAGTCTAAATTAGACTAGCAAGAAACTACCGTGCGGACACGACCGTAGGAGCAGGCTCTTTTTCAAGAAGTTGTTCTTTGCGGTAAACAAGGGAATTTATGTCGTAGGTCGCCAGTTCGAAGCCATGACCGTGCGTGATGGCATCGGTCGGACACGCTTCCACGCAATAGCCGCAGAAAATACAGCGCGAATAATCGATATTGTACACGCTGGCGTAACGCTCGCCCGCGGAAATCCGGTTCGCATCCACATTTTCAGCGGCTTCGATATAAATGCAATTCGCCGGGCAGGCCGCCGCGCAGAGAAAGCAGCCAACACACTTCTCCAGACCATTTTCGTCGCGGTGCAGGACGTGGATCCCGCGGTAACGCGGCTGAAAATGCACCGGTTCGTATGGATAGTTTTCCGTAACTGTCTTACGAAACATATTTCGGAAGGTTACGCCGAAGCCCCTAACCAGCGCGCCAAACGTCTCGCCCACTTCCCGCAGGATCGATGCCATGGTTTCAGTCTAGCAAAGGGGTTCGGGCCGGGCAAATCTGGCCCCACTAATTTATGTTTCTATCCGCGTGACGCCGTCAGTGCTTGAATGATTTGCTTTCCGTGGAAGCGCCCGTTCTCGATAAATATCTCGCCGGTATGCCGCCCTCCGATGACCACGCCAGCCAAATGAATCCCCGGCACATTGCTTTCCAGCGTGTTTGGATCGAGCGCCGGTTTGCAGGTTTCCGGATCGAGCCGCACCCCCAGGCCCTGAATAAACGTGAAGTCCGGATGATAGCCCGTCAACGCGAACACACGTCTCGCGGGCAATCTGCTCTCGCCGGCTCCATTTTCAACTATAACTTCGTCATTCGTGATTCGTCTCACATGCGTCTCGAACATGGCCTTCACTTGGCCGGCCTTGATGCGATTCTCAATGTCCGGCCGCACCCAATACTTAATGGTCGCACCAAGTTCCTTCTTCCGATGCACCAGCGTCACACGTGCTCCGTTTCGATAGAGATCGAGCGCCGCCTCCGCAGCGGAGTTTTTTCCGCCAATCACGACAACCTCCTGATTCCAATATTCGAAGGGCTCCGTGTAGTAGTGCGATACGCGCGGCAGTTCCTCGCCCGGCACTCCCAGTTTGTTCGGTAAATCGTAATACCCTGTCGCTACGGCAATCTTTTTGCCTCGGTATTTCTGCTCTGTCCCGTTCTCGTTCGTGGCTACAGCCGTGAAGTTTCCGTTCTGGCCATCCAACCGCATGACTCGTTCGTACAACCTCAATTCAAGCGCATAATGTTCCGCCGCCCTCCGATAGTATTTCAGCGCTTCGACGCGAGTGGGCTTTTCCGCCGCGCAAACCAACGGCAAATCACCGATCTCAAGGAGTTCCGGCGTCGTGAAAAACACCATGTTCACTGGGTAACGAAAGATCGAATTGCAGAGGCAGGCTTTGTCGATGACCAGGGGTCGCAGTCCCGCGCGCTTGGCCTCAATGGCCGTGGCAAGGCCGGTCGGGCCAGCACCAATGCAAATAATGTCGTAAACATCCATGGGAATTTCAGTTTGCCGGGAGTCTTTCGGAATTGCAAATTGCCGCAAGTCTACTGCTTCGAAGGCATATCCAGGAGTTCGCTGAGTTCCCGCCGAAACGCTTCTAATTCCTTCAATCGCTCTGGCGTCGCCTCCATTTCCTTCTTCTTCCATACAAACACTTCGCCTGAGCTCCGTTTCAGCTTGACGCTGAGATTTCCCTCAAGCAAGTACGATGGCGACGCAAGTAATCTAATCCCGCCGTGCGGAACGGCAGACAAGACGGCTGCACAATCACCCTTCCTCATACACAAAGCACTTTCGTAAGGCGGAATCGCAATCGGGCGAAATCCTGCTTCGAAGAGCCGATGGATGATCTGCATTTGTTGCGGCGTCAGTTCCTGCATGTTTTGGAAGCGGGTCTTTGTAGGGCGAACTTCAGTTACCCCTTGGCTTTGTGCTGTCTAGGCCGCCGTCGAATCGGCCGCCGAGGATCCTTCGAGCTGCGACAGGATTTCGCGCAGCGTTGAAATCAGCTCATCGCGCGAAACGTGGCTCTTCTTAAACTGAATCCGAAACTTAAACGTCTCTGAAGGCGGTTCGAATTGAAAGATGAATGGCCGCGGCCGTTGCGGCCCAGCCTGCTCTTCGCGGCGTTCGCGCCGCGCCTCATCGCGCGTCAATCCGCCTTGCATGATTCGATGGAACATCTCAACCATTTTCTTGTCCGTGGGCTGGCGCGCAATCTGCAGCAAGAGCGACTTGGAAAGAATCCCGTGCTCGATGCACTTCTTCCGCAGCGAATCAGGAATACTCCGCAGCGACAATGTTTCCGTCACCGAGGACCGCGCTCTGCCAATTTTCTTGGCGATATCCTCGTGCGTGTATTCAAACTGCGCGCTCAGCCGGTGCAGCCCGTCCGCTTCCTCAAACGGCGTCAAATCCTTCCGCTGAATATTTTCGATCAGCCCGATTTCGAGCGTCTCCGCGTCATCTGCCGTTTTTTCAATGCAGGGCACTTCCCGCAGGCCCGCCGCGCGCGAAGCATGGTACCGCCGCTCGCCCGAAATAATGTGGAAGCAGTCCTCGCGCGGGACATAGCGCACCAGCAACGGTTCCAGCACGCCCTTTTCGCGAACCGACTCCGTAAGCTCGCGCAGGTCGCCGAGGGCTTTGCGCGGCTGGTCCGGATTCGGGCGAATCTGGTCCACGCGAATCATCCGCCCGACCGCCGCGCCGCTGTAACTCGTTAGCGACTCGACGTAGTGCGCGTCATGCCGCATCTTCAGCGTGATGGGTAACCCGATTCTCTTCGACACGTTGGATTACCTCCCCTGCCAATTTCTTGTATTCGACGGCACCGGGTGATTTCGGCGCAAACGTCAAAATCGTTTCTTTATACGCGGGGCTCTCTTCCAGCCGCACATTCTTGGTGATTTTTGTCTTGAACAACACTTCGCCGAACACCGATCGAATTTGCCCGTGCGTATCCTTGGAAATATTCGTCCGCCTGTCAAAAAGCGTAATCACCACTCCCAAAACCTTCAGCCCCGGATTGGGGCGCGCGCGGATTCGTTCATAGGTCTCGAGTAAATCGTCCGTCCCCTCGATCGCAAAGTACGCTGCCTGGATAGGCACGAGCAAATGGGTCGAAGCCACCAGCGCATTTACCGTCAGGATTCCCAGTGACGGCGGCGTATCAAGAATAACGTAGTCATAATCTTTCAGCACCGGCGTCATCGCGTCTTTCAATTTGAAGGGGGCATCAAATTGTCCCGCCAGCACCTGTTCCAGTTTTGCAAGTGACAACCGCCCAGGCCCGAGAAACAGCAGCGGATCTTTAGTCGGTTTGATCACCGCAGTCAGAGTCGTGCGGCTGTCGCTCAGCACGTCGAACATGCTCGTCGCAATTTCCCCGGTATCGTAAAACGCGATTGTCGAATTCGCCTGTGGATCGAGATCAATCAGCAGCGTACGCTTGCCGCGATGTGCCAGCGCCGCGGACAAATTGATCGCCGTCGTGGTCTTCCCGACGCCGCCTTTTTGATTCGCAACCGTGATGATGGCAGTCATCTGTTCGTGCCTCCGCCCGCGCACCAAAACTCGAGCCGCAGCGATCCGGCAACAGGGTTCCTATATATGGGTGCCGCCTCCAGAAAACCCCCAAGGCCTAGGCTAACTCTACGTTCGCAACCGGATCATTGGCAAGGGAAAAGTGGTCGGACCAGCAGGATTTCGGTGGAAAACGGTAGGCGGGGTTCCGGCTGTAGATGACCGTGATCCGGGAACGCTAGAAGTCCAGGCCCCAAAAATCCGCCAAAGGCTCCTGTAACTCCAGGCCGAGTTCCCACCCCGTCCGGCCTTCATCCGTTGCTCCTTTTCGCCGCCCCGCTTACACTCGTTTCTCCTGTCTCTAGCTCATGATCGGACTCCAGACACTTCGCGCCGAATTCCGCCCCACCCTGCAGCTCGCGATCCCTCTAGTCCTCGCTGAACTCGGCTGGATGAGCATGGCCATCGTCGACACCATGATGGTCGGTCGGCTCCCCAACAGCGCCATGGCCATCGCTGCCGTCAGCCTGGGAGGCATTCTCGTTCATGTGCTGGCTTTCTTCGGCGGTGGACTTCTCATCGGGCTGGACACGCTTGTGTCGCAAGCCTTTGGAGCAGGCCAGCGCGAAGATTGCCATCGTTCGCTTCTGCACGGCATTTATCTCAGCCTCGCTCTCACTCCTTTGCTTATGGCACCGGTCTGGTTCTTCGATCCGCTGCTTCGTTTCGCGCGCATCTCACCGGACATCATTTCCGTGGCCGTGCCCTACTCGAGGGCCATGGCCTGGGGCACGCTGCCACTTTTGCTCTATTTCGCAGTACGGCGTTGCATGCAGGGCATGAACATGGTTCGCCCCATCTCCTTTGCGCTGGTGACCGCGAACATCATCAACGCCGTTGGCAACTGGCTTCTGATCTATGGAAAGCTTGGCGCGCCTGCGATGGGTGCCGTCGGTTCCGGTTGGTCCACGGCCTTCGCCCGCATCTATCTAGCGGCCATCCTCGTTGGCTACTTGCTCTGGTACGACCAGAAGCATCGCACCGAATTGCTTCGCACTCCGATTCATCCAGAACTGGCGCGCATCCGGCGGCTCATCGCACTCGGATTTCCCGCAGCCCTGCAGATCACGCTGGAAATCGGCGTCTTCGCACTGGTCACGGCGCTCATTGGTCGTCTCGGAGCTGTTTCTCTGGCGGGCCACCAGATCGCTCTGAACACTGTCTCATTCACCTACATGGTGCCGCTCGGCATCTCATCGGCAGCTGCCGTGCGTGTCGGCCAGGCGATTGGCCGGAGGGATCCTTCCGGCGCCGCCTCCGCGGGCGGTAGCGCCATTTTCTTCGGCGCAGGTTTCATGACTCTTGCGGGCATCGTTCTGTTGCTATTTCCACATGCAATCGCGCGGGTCTACACTCCGGACGCTGTTGTGATTAAGAATACGGTGACCCTGCTGGCTGCCGGCGCGGCCTTCCAACTTTTCGACGGCATCCAGACCGTCGCCACCGGCGCTCTCCGCGGAGCGGGCGACACGCGCACGCCAATGTTCTGCCACTTCATTGCCTATTGGATTATTGGTCTTCCGCTGGGCGCCTGGCTGTGCTTTAAGCGCGGATGGGGCGCTTTCGGCCTGTGGGCCGGCCTGAGCCTGGCGCTCATTTTGATCGGTATCGTCTTGCTTTTCGCCTGGCGGCGCACCGTCCGTCGCTTAGTACACGCTGGCTAACTCAAGCTGGCGGGAAAATCACTTCAGGATGGAAGATCGCGCGGTTGGCTTACAACGTCTTACATCTTGTAACGGCCGAGGTCCTCATCGGAAAGCCCATCGAGCCAGGTCCGCAGTTGCTCGTTGGTGTTGCGCTCGGTGAAGGCGCTCGATATCTTGGAGTTCTTCAGAACCGCTTCATCCACGAAGATGGGGCAGTCCATACGCAGCGCCAGAGCCAGCGCGTCGCTGGGCCGCGAGTCGATCGTCATCATCTGCCCTTCGCGCTCCACCCAGATCAGCGCGTAAAACGTATCGTCCTTCAGATCATTCACCACGATTTTCTGCACGCGCACTTCAAGTCCCAGCAGAACATTTTTCAACAGGTCATGGGTCATCGGGCGAGGAGTTTGCACTTTCTCGATTTCCAGCGCGATGGCGTTCGCTTCGTAAACGCCTACCCAGATCGGCAGGATCGCCTGCCCCTGCACGTCCTTCAACACCACGATGGGCATGTTCGTGACGGGATCCATCATCAGGCCGCGGATTTTCATCTCCACTTCCATCGATGCCTCCCTCCGCTAGGTGACGTGCTCTCCCGCCAAACCGTTCGGCGTCGCTCCCGTAACTCGCACCTGCACGTAGGTTCCCAGAAGCTCTCTCCCTTGTGAAGCGAAATTTATCATGCGGTGCGAAGTGCTATACCCCGTCCACTGATTCTCGCGCCGCGATTTTCCGCTGACCAGAACTTCGAAACGCTCCCCTACCAGGAGGGAGTGCTTGGCAGCCTGAATTTCGCGCTGATGGTCCTGCAGAATCGCGAGCCGCCGGCCTTTTTCCTCTTCCGAAATCGAATCACTCATCGAAAGCGAAGGGGTATTCGGCCTGGGCGAGTACTTGAACGAAAACATGCTGTCGTACTGCACTTCCTCCAACAAACTGAGGGTCTCCGCGAACTCGGATTCTGTCTCGCCTGGAAAGCCCACAATAATGTCCGTGGTGATCGTGATCGGCTTGCTCGCCCCGCGTATCATGGCGATCTTTTCCAAATATTCTTCGCGCGAATACGTCCGCTGCATTGCGCGCAGCACTCTCGTCGAACCGGACTGTACCGGCAAATGAACGTGGTCGCAGATTTTCGGCTGCTGCTCGATGGCTTCCACAATGTCAGGCGTGAAATCACTTGGGTGTGACGTGGTGAACCGCACGCGCCTAATTCCTTGTACATCCGCCACTGCCAGCAGCAACTCCGAGAAGCGCATCTTGCGCGGAGTCGGATCCACGTAAGAATTCACCGTTTGTCCGAGAAGTTGAACCTCCGAATATCCAAGCTCGGCAAGTTGCTTAACTTCCCTCAGGATGGAATCGCTCGCGCGGCTCCGCTCCGGACCGCGAGTGAACGGCACCACACAGTACGAGCACGCTTTGTCGCAGCCTTCGATAATCGTCAGGTAGGCTCGCCAGGGATTGTCCCGTCGCGTCATCTCCGTCTCAAAAGTCTCGTCGGTGTCCGTATCCAGCCCGGTGACGCGCTGATTCCCCGCTTCTAGTTGCGCCAGCATCTCCGGCAGCTTGCGGTAACTTGCCGAACCACAAACCAAACTCACCCACGGCGCGCGCTTGAATATCTCTTCGCCTTCCTGTTGCGCCACGCAACCCAGCACTCCGATGACCTTGCCTTCGCTCTGCTTCTCCCGGTATTCACCCAGCCGCGAAAAAACTTTCTGCGCCGCTCTCTCGCGAATGCTGCATGTGTTGTAAAGGATTAGCGAAGCTGCCTCCGGCGTCTCCACCTGTTGGTAGCCGCGCGAGAGCAGCATGCCCGCGACCTTTTCGGAATCGTGGTCGTTCATCTGGCAGCCAAACGTTTCGAGGAAAAATGTTCCCCGCTGCCCTGCAGCCACACTGGGAAATACTGCGGAATAAGACGTTCGTCCCGTCAGTCTTTCCAATTCGATGTCGAACGGTTTGCCCATGCCCAATTCGCAGTTTAACATACCTGCTTTATTCTGTCGGGCGGCGCTTTGCTTTCGAATTTCGCCGTCTCGCAGTAAAGTGGATTTGGAGGAGCATCAATGAAACTCGTCTGCGCTATTTTTGCTACGTCCTTGTTTGCACTGCTGCTAAGTTCGGCTCCCGTTGGGGCCCAGGACGTCCCCAAAGACTATCAGGAAGTTCTCGCGTTCCTCAGCCGTAGCGGCGATTTCAAAGCCAAAGTGCTGAAGATAAATGTCCCTCGCAATGATCTCAAGGTGACCATCGCCGGGCAGTCCACCCCGACGCCTTTCGGCTTCGGCGGCTGGGTGGCCATGACCAAAGGCGACACCGGCGCCGAAGTCCTCATGGGCGATCTCGTCCTGACGCAAGACGAAGTCAATCCGGTCATGTCCGCCCTCCTTGAACACGGCATCGAAGTCACCGCGTTGCACAACCATTTTTTCTTCGAAGAACCGCGCCTCTTCTACATGCACGTTCACGGGCACGGTGAAGCTATGAATTTGGCGCACTCCATCAAGCCCGCGCTGGACCTCATCCCAAAGCCTCCCGCAACGGCTCCATCGGGCGCTCCCGCCGCCGCGCCCGCCTTTAATCTCGTCGCCCTGGACAAGATCGTTGGCCAACAGGGAGAGTCCCTCGGCTCTGTTTACAAGTTCACTCTCGGACGCGACGATCTCAACCTCAAAGAGCACGGCGCAACGATCAATGCGCGCATGGGCCTGAACTCCTGGGCTGCCTTAGCAGGCAACGAAGCCGACGCGCAAATCGCCGGTGACATCGCTATGCGCGAGTCCGAAGTTGAGCCTGTGTTGAAGGCGCTTCGCTCTCACAAGCTCGATGTTGTCGCCATTCACCACCACATGCTCGGCACGCAGCCTACGGTCATTTTTCTTCACTACTGGGGCCGCGGTTCCGCTGAAGAACTCGCCGTAGGCTTCCGCGCCGCTCTCGAAGTCCTGGGTAAGTAAGCCACCCCTTGCCCGATAAGCAGCAGATTCAGAAACAGTTGCATCCTATTTGTTGCGTGCTCTGGATGCGTGTGCTACGTTTTGAACGCCCAGAAAAAATTTCGTTTCCACTGAGGGGTACGTCATTTTTCTGTTCACCGCAATTTTTGTCACCGATCTCCTTGACATTCTCAAGCAAACCGGCTTGGTTGCGCGCATCGTTCTCCTGCTTCTGCTTTTCTTTTCCGTCGTTTCCTGGGCCATGATTCTGCAGAAGCTAGGCATGTTCGGCCGCATCCGGCGGAAAAGCGACGAGTTCCTGCGCATTTTTCGCGCCACGCGCAGTGTCGCGAACCCGCAAGCGCTTGTCATGGTGCCTTCGCCGTTCGCCAACGTCTATGCGGCAGGCTATCGCGAGTTGCAAAGCCAGGTCGGCGGTGTTTCCAGCAACCCGCACCCGCCAAGGCTCAAGAGTTTGCAGGCGGTAACCGTCAGCATGCAGCTTGCTTCCGCCGAAGAAGTTCGCCGGGTGGAAAAGGGAATGTCCTGGCTCGCCACCACGGGCGCGGTGTCGCCGTTCATCGGCCTCTTCGGGACCGTTTGGGGCATCATTGATGCCTTTTCCGGCCTCGGCAGCGCAGGCGCTGCCAGCCTTCGCGCTGTCGCACCGGGCATCGCTGAAGCACTCGTCACTACTGCTGCGGGCCTTTTCGCCGCGATCCCCGCCGTCATTTTCTATAACCATTTTTTGCAAAATATCCGTGATCTCGCTCAGCGCTTGGATACCTTTTCATTGGAAGTGACCGCGCTGATTGAAAAAGCCATGAATTAGATTTTCGCGGCCGCCCCAACCGGCCGCCTTGGTAAAATGGGAACATGCCGCAACTCTCCAAATCGACGCAGACCTCGCTCTCCGAAATCAATATGGTCCCGTTTGTGGACGTGGTGCTGGTGCTGCTCATCATCTTCATGATCACCGCCCCCATCCTGCAGTCGGGCATCGAAGTCGACGTCCCCAAGACGCGCACGGTGAAAGATATCAGCCAGGATCGTCTCGTCGTCACCCTCGACAAGTCGCAGCGCGTCTACCTGGGCAATGACCCCGTCAGTATTCACGAACTTGGGGCCAGGATTCATGCGCAATTGAAAAGTACTCAGCGCAGCGTCTTCTTGCGGTGTGATGAAACCGTGCCCTTCGGAGCGTTTGCGTCCGTCATCGATGCCTTGCGCCAATCCGGCATCAATAACATCAGCATCGTCACGGAACCCCTCACCGAGCGTGCGCGGACGAGATAGAAATGACCAGTGCCGTCGCCAATGCGAACGATTTCAACCTCAAAAGTTACCTCTTCTACTCGGTCGTGTTTCATGCCCTGTTAACCGTGGCCGTGGTTGGCGCTTCCTTTCTCGAGCGTCGCGGCGACACATGGGGCGGAGTCGGAGGCAAACTTGGCGGAACGAAAGTCAACCTGGTTACTTCCGCCGGCATCCCCATGCCCATGGAATCCGTGGTCAAAGAAAGCAAGGCAATCGATCCCACAAAGGGTCTTCACAAGGAAGAGCCTCCCAAACCGCCCGAGCCGAAAACCGATGCCGAGAAAATCCGAAAATTTGAGAAGGAAAAACCACTTCCTCCTTCGCCTAAGTCCAGAACCCTCGAGAATAAGGCGCCCGTTCACGACAACGATGTACCCTATGGCAAACAGGGCAATCCTGACGTTTCCTCAGGTTATACCCAGAATCCCGGCGCGTCCTCGGGTGTCGCCACCATGGGTCAAGGAGGCGGAGACTTTGGCGCTCGTTATCCTTGGTATGTGGATGCGGTCCGTAACAGGGTTCGCCAAGCCTGGGATCAGACCACCATTGATCCGGCCGTACGGGCGGCCCGCCGCGCCCATGCAGTGGTGACATTCAGAATCAGCACGAATGGCGCCATTTCTAATATTCGCATGTCCCAAAGCGGCGGCAACTCATCCATGGACAATTCGGCTCTGAGGGCCCTGCAGAGCATTGACTCGTTCCGCGCGCTCCCCAACGATTACATGGGATCCTATGTGGACGTGACCTTTGATTTCGATCTCTCGCTGATGCAGTAGCAAGGGTGTCTTTCTGGAACTACGTGTTTCAAATCTCTGGGGGGTGCATGTGCTGAATCTTGGGAACTTTACGAGGCCGCTGCTCTTCGTCGCGGCTATCCTGCTCGTAGCACACTCTGCTGCGGCCCAGGACCGCATCAGAATTGCCACCGGGCTCGGTGAAGCAAAGCCCCGCATAGCCATCGCGGATTTCGCAGCCCGTTCTGATGCCGCCAAGTCCCACGCCACCCTTTTTACCCAGGTCGTTCGCGACGATCTCGAATACAGCGGCATCTTTGAACTTGCAAGCCCCAGTTTTTATCCCACGCAACCCCCCACCGTGCCCGCCGAACTGAAACCAGCCATTTGGATGGATCCCCCCACCAACGCCAATTTCCTTGGCTTCGGCAATCTCACCGAGTCCACCGCCGAAGTTGCCATCGAAGCCTGGCTCTATGACGTCCGCAATCCTTCTTCGCCGGCAGTCGTTGGAAAAGTCTATCGCGGCGCTCCCACCGATCTTCAAGTCCGAAAATTTGCACACCAGTTTGCCGACGAAATCATCGCCAAGCTCTCTGGGGGTCTCCCCGGCGTCGCCGGAACGCAAATCGCATTTGTAAGCTCCCGCAGCGGCCCCAAGGAAATCTGGGTTATGGATTATGACGGCTCAAATCAGCGCCAGTTGACAAACCTGAAATCCATTGCCCTGACGCCCCGCTGGTCGCCCGACGTTTCGCGCATCGCTTTCACTTGTTTCGCTCCATCCACGGGCCTCACGAGCGCGCAGATTTGCATGTATTCGATGGACAGCGGCAAACTCGTTTCCTTCCCACGCTTTCACGGCACCAATATCACTCCTGCATGGTCTCCCGACGGCACGCAGATTATTTTTTCTTCTTCAATGCAAGGCAATCCCGAGCTGTACGTTTCTGACATTAATGGCGGGCGCCCCAAGCGCTTGACCAACGCCAACGGCGCCAGCATGTCCCCCACTTGGAATCCGAAAACCGGCCAGACCATCGCGTTCGTCAGCGATCGCGGCGGCACTCCCCAGCTTTACCTGATGAATTCCGACGGCACTAGCACGACCAAACTCGACCTGCCGGACAAGGGCTACGTCATCGACCCCGCCTGGCACCCCAGCGGCCAGTTACTGGCTTTCAGTTGGCGCCGCCCCAACGATAACTACGACCTCTACGTCATAGACCCAGTCACCCGCCAGCTTGTGGAGTTGACGCGTGACCAGGGCCGCAATGAGCGCCCCAGTTGGGCTCCTGATGGCCGCCACCTTGTCTTTGAATCCACCCGTGGCGGCACGCGGCAGATCTGGACTATGCTCGCTGATGGCTCTCAAGCGCGCCAGCTAACCACCGGCGGCCACAACGAATCGCCCAATTGGTCGCCAAAGTGAAAAACTTTTTGGAACCAGACCGGCCGGCTCATGCATCTCACCAATGCACGGTGCTTTTCTTTGGGGCTCTGTTGAAACAATCAAGGTTTACTTTTTCGCGTAATCCCAGGCAGGCATTCTTGCGCCATGTATAATATATCGTGATACGAGATATTACCCGGACCCAGCCCGCTGGTGGTACCATGTTGGCCCTGGTGGGACATTCACGGGATCTTATAGTCCAGGAGGATAAGCATGTACTCGGTTTCACGCTCGCTCTACCGCGCCGGTTTCCTCGTCGCGTTCGCCGCTGCTGCTCTTATCGTTGGTTGCGGCAAGAAAACCGTCGCGCCGCCGCCAACGCCGCCAGCGCCCGCACCAGCGCCCGCGCGTCCCACGGTAACTTTGCAGGCTAGCCCGTCTTCCGTCAATGCAGGTGAATCGTCCACTTTGAGCTGGAATTCTACGGACGCTACGCAACTCTCCATCGATCCAGGAGTTGGCGCCGTGCCGGCTCAGGGCACAGCCAAGGTCACGCCCTCCGACACCGCGACCTACACGATTACCGCGTCCGGCCCTGGCGGCTCCACCAGCGCCACGGCTACTGTCACCGTCAATGCGCCTCCTCCACCGCCTCAGAAAGTGGAGCCCGAGCCCGATTTTAACCAGGAAGTGCGCGACGCCTATTTCGACTACGACAAAGCAGACATTCGTCCCGACGCTCGTACGGCGCTCTCGAAAACCGCTGATTACCTGAAAGCGCACCCGTCCATCAAGGTCACCGTCGAAGGCCATTGCGACGAGCGTGGTTCCACCGAGTACAACCTCGGTCTCGGCGACCGCCGAGCCAACGCCGTCAAACAGTATCTCGTTTCTCTGGGCGTTTCTGCTGACCGCTTGAGCACTGTCAGCTTCGGCAAGGAGAAGCCTTTCTGCAGGGAGAGCAACGAAGCCTGCTGGCAGCAGAACCGCCGCGGCCACTTCGTCAAAGCTAACTGAGCCGCTTCACCCTGTCCGCCGCCATGACCGTTTGGTAACGAATTCAGCCGCGAGGCCAGGCAAACCCTTGCCACCTCGCGGCTCTCTTATTAGAGTGGGAGTTGTTCCCCTGGCCTGTAGGATTTTTTGTTGGCTGCCCAGCAGCCTTCATTCGTTTGCAGCCCTGCGGAGTCCCTTAGTAGCCCTTAGGAGGATGTTCATGCGTATTCGTCACATTGCTATTTTTAGCGCCGCCGTTTTGGCCGGCGCTCTCGCCGGAAGCCTGGTCGGCCCTCGTCCTGCCGAAGCCGTCGCCCGTGAACTTATCGAGCTTCAGCGCGACGTCACCTCCCTTCTCCAGGGCCAGAAGGATCTCTCCACGCAAGTCACTCAAGACAACACTGTCATGAAGACGCTCATCAGCCAATCCAGTGACACCGTCGGCAAGCTTGGCTCCACCATGAGCTCGCTCCAGAAGTCCGTCCAGGACGTTCAGGCCAATGCCGGCGCGCGCCTGGACACGATGTCCACGCAGGTCCAGGGTCTTTCGGACAACCTCGAAGAAATTAAGTCCCGCCTCGGCAAACTCAACCAGCAGCTCGTTGATCTCCAGAACTCCGTGCAGAGTCTCGATGCCAAGATCTCCAGTGGCGCCACGTCGGCTCCGGCCGCGGGCCTCGCCACTCCCACTTCCTCCACCGGCACGACCGGTACAACAAAGCCCACCGCTTATTCTGGAGGCTCTGGTTCCGGCGGCATTCCCGCTGGCGCGCCTTCCGCCGACACGCTCTATTCCAACGGTCTTCGCGACATCACCAGCGGCAAATACGATCTCGCCCGCTCCGAATTTGAGGACTACCTCAAGTATTACTCCGAAACCGATCTCGCCTCCAACGCTCAGTTCTACCTCGGCGAAATCTTTTACAAGCAGAAGCAGTATGTTGACGCCGTCGCAGCCTACGACAAAGTCCTCTCCAACTATCCCAAGAGTTTCAAGCTCGGCCCCGCGCGTCTCCGAAAAGGCATGGCACTTCTTGAACTCGGCCAAAAGAACGGCGGCGTCCGCGAACTCCGCGAAGTCATCAAACGTTTCCCCGGCAGCGACGAAGATCGCCTCGCCCGCGCCAAACTCAAGGAACTCGGCGTCCCCATCACCGCCGCCTCCCGCTAACTCCCCGCCCCGCTGCTCCCTGTTGCGGCGACTATAGGTCGCTATCTCCTTCGCCTTGAATCGCTCTTCGCCTTTCTTCCTCTCGGCTTTCTAGCTTTTCTTTCCCTCCGCTCCTCCCGTTGCTGTGTAAGCGCGTTCTTCTTAGGGACTCGGTTACGTTAACAACGAAAATGCCAAATGGTCTGGACGATCAAACTTCCGGCCAGTGAACCAATTCTGTGCCTGAGGCCAGTTTACGGTAACCGTACTTCGCTCTATATGTTAGCTGGGGGACAGTGACGGCCCTTCGCGCGGTTCGTAGCCGTCTCTGTCATTAGCACCCTCTTATGACCGCGACGATTGCGAGAACACGCCATCCGATGGGCTGGAAACGTCGCAGAGTTTTGTTGAGGGGTAGAAATGAATGTTCGCTCACGCAGAAAACTGGGTGATCGGAACCGAACTGGGTACTCCCTCATAGAGCTTCTCATTCTCCTTGCTTGCATCCGCGCGACCTGGGCACCTGGATGCGCCGCGCGTCGCGCTCGAAAATCCCCGTTGTTTGCGTATCCACGGATGCGCCTGACACCAGCAGAATCGCGGTTGTTTCTGTGGATACCATGGCGAGCGGATCTCTGACCGCCGACCTAATGGGAAGATTCGTGAATCGCAAGGGCAAAGTCGCTGTCACTCTAAGCGCATTAGCCATCACCGAGCACACCGAAAAGCTAACTGCCTTCCAGAAGGCGCTCAGCTCCTTTATCAATGGTTCGAATACCTGCCTTGACTCATTGGGTGCGGTGACTTTCGCCGGCGCGGACAAGGCTTTGGCGCCTCTTCCCTCTTCTCCCCCTGTGGCCGCGTCCAGCGGCTTAGTGATGCCTGGTTCGTCCAGCTCGCTTGCGCGCAATGCCAAGATTGGCGTTGGGTGTCGATGCTGCGAACCTCTCGGCAGAGTCTCAGACAACGATGGCAACGAATCCACTACCAGGCGCGAAGCATGCCGTCGTGATGACGCTGTATTCTCGCGCACACCTAATTGTTTTGGAGAGGACTTCATATTGTTATGCGGTCTTTGTAAGAGCGTCTCCTTGGATTTGTTTTTGATCGTGACTGTTGGTGTGTTGGCCTAGCCAGCGCTTGAAGTCCTCATCCTTGCGAAACAGCAGCTTGAGCGCTTCGCTGACGACGTAAGAAGCGTTTGCGTCGATGAACTCAGCGTATCTGTCCAAGTTGTGTCGGACTTCATCCTCTAGTCGGACCTGCAGGGTTGTAGTTTTTGGATGTTTCGATGGTGCCTTCAGAAGTGCCAAGCGCTTTCCTCCTTTCGGTATTCGGGATGCATTACGGCCTGCATTACAAACTGTTTGCTCCGACTCTTGCACACGGCCGAAACACGGCCCCGAGCTGCTCGGGGCGGGCGGGAGCGACCTCGCAAAACTTTGGGCGGCTGAAAGCCGTCAAAATCGGGGTTCTATAAAGGGGGGATGTCAAGAAAAAACAATTCCCCTTCCGCAAGGAGAGGAGCGTTTTTCTGACATCGAGCTCCCGCCCAAGATTGCGAGGTGAGCACGCCAGTATTTTGGTCGTTACCGCCGGAACGTTTCGCATCATGTTGCTGGTCGCTGACGCCGAGCACTCGGGCACTTC